>CAZMKE010000022.1:0-96269 GCA_964566945.1 uncultured Verrucomicrobiota bacterium
CCCACTACCGAGTCGTCGCTCTCTCTAAATGAATTTCTTAACGGCATTGGGCCTACGGATGCCAGTCGGGCCGTCGCTATTTCCATGAGGGTGTAACGCATCGCTACCGCAACAGAGAGCGCTGCCTGCGGCGTGGCAACCCACACGCCTTCTACCATGCCGAACGTTTCAACGCCTTTCGGAAGAACCTGGCTGATGATGATGGCGACTTCCGCCTTTGCGGTGCGCTGGTCGTCCCGGAGTTTCGCAAGCCAACCGTCGCTCCAGTTCTTCGTGCGCTTGGATTCCCAAAGAATGGTTCCGCCCGCCTGGCCTAGCGGGCTGATGACGCGTTGCAGAACGTCGCCGCCGTGCTCCCCCTTGGGCACGGGCTCGATTGTGTCATGAGGGAACTTTGCTTTAAGGAGGGTTTCCAATTCAAGCTCCTGAACCTCGCCCTGAAGCTGCTGCGAACCCTGGTCCGCTTTGCGCTTCAGTTCTTCAATCTGCTTCGACATGGAAGCGATCGTCTGCTCCCTTTCGGAAACTTTCAGCTTCAACTCATCCTCCGACTCTTTCCGCGCCTGCTGGCGTGTGGCGGCTAGGCCCTCAGCAATCCCCTTTTCGATGGTGAGGTCGAGTTCGCGCTTGGCATCGTCGAGTTCTCGCTTTTGTTTGAGCAACTCAGCCTGGACTTTCTGGGCTTCAGTGAGCTTTTCGTCCTTTTGCTTCAGAATTTCCTGAAGATCGGCGACCTCCTTGGTCTTCAAATTCAGGTCGTTCGCCAGCGCAAGTTTCGCTTTGCGGGCCTCATCGGCAACGATTTTTGCGCGTTCCTGCTGCACTCGTTCGGCAACCTGAGATTCGAGGGACTCCTTCTGCCAGGAAAGCGCCGATTCACGCTCCTGAATGGATTTCTCACGTCCAACAATATCGAGGTCCTTCTGCGCCAGTCGTCTCTCGAAATCAAGACGCGTCGACTCAATGAGCGGTGCCGCCAGCGATTCAGTCAGCTTGATCTCGCCTTTGCACTTTGGACAAATTATTGTTGGCTCCACCATGAGAATCTGAATTATAGGAGAGCTCTAACGTTGATTCAACCTTGAATCGCAGCGTAAACTATTCAGATTTTGAAAGTGCTTGCTTGACTGGGCTTGACTTCCGAAAGCACGAGGTCTTTGCGTGTATCCACCGCGTCCTGCGCGTTCAACAAACCGCGGCGCTTGTTGGCTCGACTCGATTCCAGTTCTTGGACGCGCTTGTGCAGCGCCAGTCCACCTTCCAAGCCAATCGTCAAAGGACCTCGAACTAGAGCATCGCCCCGCGAACCGGGAGAGCCCAGGCGGCCGCAGATGCGATTGATTTCCACCCGTGACTTCATCCAACCGGATTGCTTCACACTCCTTCGGGCGGGCGATCACCAACGGTGTAACCGAGCGATTCAAGCCTCGCTCCGCGATCAAGTTTTTAGACTGTTTCCCCTCTCAAAAGCCATTTGCTATTGCCAGTCTTGGCGGGAGGCCCTTGCAGCGGGCGAAAGCTCGGTGACGGCTCACGCGTCAACGTTTCATATAAAGCGGGACGTGAGGATGCGGTCGTGATTTGATTCAATCCTCTCAGGATAGGAGGATTTGCTGGTCGCAATTTTTCCGGGGTAGATCGTTCCTCGCAACCCCGGGCTGCGGTGAGTACATCCCGTTGGGATGTTCTGCAATGGCAGGGAATCCGGGCCGAAACTCGATCGCTCGATGGCTCCCGAAGCTGGCGCGGTTCGGAATCGACCTTTGGCAGCGTCGGCATTGCAACAAGCCACGACCTTTACCGACGTTGAACCACCCGTGTAAAGGAGACGGCGTTCATTTCACCGACAGATTCGTGAGCACTCTTGCCGCAATCGCCCTCACCTCAGAGGAAGGGTCGTTCAAACATTGAGATATCTTCTCCGAGAGTTCGGAGTTGTTGGGGGCGATTTCCTCAAGCGTCAACAGAGCCTGGGATCGCACCATTTCGAAAGGATCGGAAAGAAGCCGCGTAACTACTGGGATCTCTGTTGCAGCAGCGGGCCCCATTCTCCCAACCGCCATCAGCAGGGAGCGAATTGCAGCCTCTTGACCATCAGAAGAATCAAGGATCGCATTTTCGATTTCTGGGAGCGCGGAAGCCGCGTTAGTTCCGAGGCTGCCAATCACTTCGCCGATTGCGATCTTCATTATTTGATTCGATTCCGAAGACAATGTGCTCCGGAGCTGAGGTAATAAAGGAAGAGCGGCTATTCCGTAGTCAAATAGGTTCAGATCCTCCTGGAGGCGGATCATTTCAAAAAGATTTGTCAACGCGGATGCCAGCCTTGGATTATATTCGGAATTCGGAACCGCGATCGGCTTTTGTCCTTTGTTAGGCGCCGGAATCTCCGTTCCCAGCTCTGGGCCTCGCTGAGCGTCGGTTGCGGGACGGACCGCTATGCCATTTGACTCCGCCCCATCCGCACGCGGCAATTCGGAGCCTGCAGGATCCGGCCCAATCGAAGTCCGATGCTTTCGAGAATACAATAGAGCACAAAGCACCAGGATCGAAAAGCAGATGAAGGCAAGATTCTTTCGAAGCGAAGCGGGCAGTTTCGATATGTTCGAAAAGATGTTCATCGCCTGCGATAGGCTGAAGCCAAGCGAAGGGTCGCGTCAACGAAAATCCCGGGTCCGCCAATACCGATGGCATTCGAAGTCCCCTGCCGCACCTCTGCCGAGGTTGAACGGCGCGGCGTTCCCAAACCCACATAGCGGCCGTCGCTGGGGGGCATTTCCTGGCGCAATGGTGGCTCTGGCTTTGAACCTCTCCGGAGGTGCGAGGCTCCACGCCTTCGCCCTAGAGTGGCTTTCCTCCTTCGCTCAAAATGGCGAGATACCCGTCGTACGCGAAAACGCGGTTCCGACGCTGCCCGGTTAACTCACGGGCGATGCCAGCCTGGCAGAGGGACTGAATGGCCTTCGTCGCGGTCGGAAACGTCAGGCCGTGATGCTCGCCGAGATACTTCAGCGTGAGGACGGGCCTTTGGCGCAATGCCGCCAGCACGCGCAACGTATTGGCGGCGGCCCGACCGGTCTGCCGGACGCGGCTGGTGTCCTCCTCGAAAAGATTCACCAGCCGCCGAGCGGTCTGCACTGCGCTCTGGGCAGTCTGCTCGACCCCTTCCAGAAAGAAGTCCACCCACCCTTCCCAGTCTCCTTGCCGCCGAACCCGATCCAGGAGTTCGTAGTAAGTGGAGCGATGCTCCTTCAGATAAAGGGAAAGATAAAGCAACGGCTGGCTGAGCAACCCACCGTGGTGCAGCAGAAGAGCGATCAGCAATCGACCCAGGCGGCCATTGCCGTCCAGAAACGGGTGTATCGTCTCAAACTGCACGTGCGCCAGCGCGGCCTTGAGCAAGACCGGTAATCCAATCTTGTCGTCATGCAAAAAACGCTCCAGTGCCGCCATGCAGTTTTCCACTTCCTCGGGCGGCGGCGGCACGAAATGGGCATTTCCAGGCCGGGTGCCGCCAATCCAGTTTTGGCTGCGCCGAAACTCGCCCGGTTGTTTCTCGCTGCCCCGTCCCCGCGCCATGAGCGCCGCGTGCATCTCCCGCAGGAGACGGTTGGAAAGAGGAAAGCCAGCGCGCAACCGGGTCATTCCATGCTCCAGCGCCGCAATGTAGTTGGAGACTTCCACCACGTCGTCGAACGGCACCCCCGGCACTTCCTCCAACTCGAAGAGCAGCAGGTCGGACAGGGAAGATTGGGTCCCCTCGATCTGTGAGGAAAGCACCGCTTCGCGGCGCACGTACGAGTAAAGAAACAGGTGCGGATCGGGAAGCAGCGTGCTGATGCTGTCCAGTCGCCCGACCGCCAAAGTGGCTCGTTCCAGCAGCAGCTGCCGCGCTCCACCCAGCTCGAGCGGTGGCTCGGGCGGCAGCGGCATCGGGATGAACGCCCGCACCTTTTCCTCACCTGTAACAGTAATACGGTGGGTGCCGGTGGCGTTTCGTCTCATTGTCCGAAACTTTAATAACGCTTCACGTTATTAAAGGAAAGCCTGTTTTTCTTTAACTGGAATTGCAGCCCGATCCAAACGATTGACTTCCACGACCCGAATGCAGCGGCTGAGCAACCGCTCAATAGCTCGTTCCTCGCAACCCCGGGCTGCGGTGAGTACATCTCGTCGGGATGGTTTGCCCGGGCAAGATTCAGCGACCGGCGCGGTTCAGCCGGGACCGGTTGGGTTGGAGCAAAGAGCGAACTAAATGCCGGAGGAGCTGCCAACGAACCTCGAAGCACGCCAACAGAGCCGGGCGCGTCAGCAAGGAGTCAGCGCCAATCTTGGGAGGGTGAGGCTCCGGCCGAACCCTGACTTTCTGCACCACGCTCAAGCCCCTGGCTTCCATCCTTTCTGCGGCGTAACCTATCCCTCGCGGCGAATCCGCCCCAAACCGCCCCGCTTCAGATTCCGGTCTTCGACGTTCGGATTTTATCCCAATTGGCTTTTTGGGTTTTGCCCCCATTTCGAACTTCGCCCTTCGGATTTCGAACTTGGTTCCGTTCCTTGGTCCAATTCACCCACAGTTTGGTGGGAGGCTCCTGCCGAAATGAAATGCAATCCTCGGCCAAAATGACCTAAAGCCAAATGCCATCAAAATTCCAACCAAGACCGAGCGTCGAGCCTTGCTGCTTACCCCGCGACCGGCGCTGCGATCACTTCGAAGGCCTGGAGCTCTCGAAAGCGTAGAGATGCCCCGCTGTGCGGATCAGGAGTTTGTTGCCAGCGACCGCCGGCGAGGCGTAGATGGGCTCGTTCAGCCTGTTTCCTGCCGGGATCCGCAGTTCCTCCCCCGGGCTTGCCACCGCTACCACTCCCTCGCCCGCCTCGATCACGATCTCGCCCCCCGCGACGATCGGCGAGGCAAAATAGGGACCTCCAACGCCAATTCTCTCATCGTAGAACACCTTGCCCGATACCGCGTCCGCGCACGTCAGCAATCCGCCATTGCGGATGAAGTAAACCTTGCCCTGGTAAGCAACGGGGGATGGCACCTCCGGCACGCCGCGTTCAATCTTCCAGGCAATCCCCGTGCGGGTGGGTCTCCCGTCCGGGCCGAGATTCACGGCCGTTATGCCGTGGGTGTTCGACTTCAGATACGCGCTCGTGCCGGCAACTGCCCCGTTGTATTCTTCCAGACTAATGGCGTTATCCTTATTGGTGTCGAACATCTCCCAGACCCTCGAGAAAGGAACATCGCCTCCGAGGTTCTTATCAAGGCCCGGCCGCGTCACCACGCTCAGGCTCAGGGGAAACTCCTGGCGGCTCAACACGCCATCATGGTTGGTGTCGTACTTGGTCAGCAGGTCGGGAAAAGCCGGCCAGGGCGCGACTTGGTCCGGTTCGCCCAAATTGTTCCACGCGCAAAAAACCACGCGCCCCTCCGTTGCAATGGGCGTCGAAGCGCCCGTGGTATGCGCCGGAATGAACCAATTCACCCGTCCCGGCCGCCGCCCTTGGGACGGTGAGGCTCTGCCCAACCCTGACTTTCTGAACCCCATTCCAGCCATTTCCTTACATTCCTCCTCCGGCATGACCGACCTCGCGCAGCCCGCCCACGAAACCCCGCGCTCCAGCTTTTTTTAGCCTTGAGCCTTCAACCTTCAGCCTTTTCCTTCGCCCTTCGCCCTTCGCCCTTGATCTTTGGTCTTTGGTATTTTCCCCTTTGCCCCTTGGGGCCTCTGCCCGCCGTTGTCATACCCCCCATGCTACCTTCGACACACGACAAAACGAAAAAATGCCAACCACTCCGACAGCGGCCCGCCCGAGTGCGGTCGCGAGCCTGCCGCGCCGGCTTCACGAACTTGGCGCGCCAGCCCCTATCGTCCCTCCCCTTCCCCGCCCAGGCGATTTCCAACGTCCAGGCGGCTTCTCGTGCTGGCCCGCCCCGAATCCAAACGAAAGCGCCGGCCAACACGAAAAAACACGAACAATCACCAAACCATAACGAAGAAAAACACGAAGAACCCCAGCATAATCACGAAAAATCACGAACCAACACGAGATTATCTTTTACCAAAGCCTCCCATGACAAAACGCACTTCAAACCTCGCCCGTCCTTCGGTATTGGGTCCTTCGTATCTCGCATTTCGCATTTGCCCCGCCAAACACACTTCCAAAACCACGAAAACACAGGTCCAGACACAGTAAAAAACACACTAAAATGCCCACAAAACACACTAAAACACAGATAAACACACTTCTTTTTTCCGGGAGCGTTTTGCCGCCCCGGTTTGGGGTGTCGCCTGCCCTCCCTCTCAATGAAAAATGCAAAACCATGGAGCACGACTTCCTCCGCTTTCCATGGATCGCTTCATTTCACCCCGATAATTCGGGGATATTTGCAGATATTCGGGTTCCGCCAGGACTGCGCACTTTAGCCTTTGCCGGAATGCCTCCGGGCTGCCCGGTCAGTTCTTTGACATTTTGCCCGCAACGAAACCGCCCTCCCCGGACGAAACGGGGGGCGGCCACTCAGGCAGCATCCCACTCGCCCCGGCTACGACAGCCGCTGGAACAAGCCGGTGCCGAGGAGAGCCTCGGCGTCCTGCCGGGAGACACTTTGCTCGGGATCGGCCGCCGAAAATCGATACTCGCGGCCGGTGCGCGGACCGCGCACGCGGATGGGCGACGCATCTTTATAGCGGAGCCGGCAGGAGCCTGTGTTGAGAGGCGCTGGCGCCGGGGCGCCGCCCATGGCGGCGACCTGGCCGGGTGGGAGCTGAATGCGCGCTCTTCCTTGAATGCAACATCTCATAAATTAGCAGTTTCTTCGGCGGGGGTGTCGGGTTGCACGATCACGGGTTCGCGCAGGAGTCTCTCGATGAGGCAGGCAGCACCGGAAAGCCCGAGCCAGCCGAGAATGAAGGAGGCTCCGGCGCCAAACGCGAGCCAGGCGATCGGCGCCGACACCCAAAGGCTGAGGCAGTAGAAACAATCCATGAGCTTTCCCAGAATTGTCTGCCCCAGACGAAGGCGGAGGCGAAGCAAGAGATCGAACGGGCCATCTTCCCGGGCGAGCAGATGGGTCAAGCGCCAGGCCGCGAGAATGGCGAGGAGAAATTGAGTGAAGCTGGAATTCATGCGGCGGTCCGGCGCAGGAGGCGCAGCCGGGGAAGCGCCCGCGCCGCGGGCCGCCTCCCCGGAAGAACCGATTTCATTACTCGAGGCAGAAGCCTGCGCTGTCGGAACTGACGTGACCGACCGATTGGCTGTTCAGGATGGCCCGGTCGGAAGCGACGACTCGGATCACATAGCCACAGGGCTTCATGTTCTTGGTGTCGAGCGACCAGCCATTGCCGGGGGCGGAGGCGGTATTCGCAAAGCCAGCGGCCGGGCTCGGGACGCCGACCCCGGATGGATTCACGGCCGGCTCCACCGCGAGACTATAGCCGGCGAGGTAGAGGTCGGTGGCGACAAAGTTGCCGTTGAGGAGCGTGTTAATGGAGAACTTGCCGCAGTTCCCGCTGCCCGTGGTGATCTCGATGGACGCCAGCGGCCCGGTGTTGTCGAGCTGAACGAGATGGGTGTCGGTCCCCTGGAGATTGCCCACGGCATCGTAGACCGAAAGGCGCACCATCCAGCGATCGTCCCCGCCACTATCGAAGTGGGCCAGGAGACTGTTTATGTTCTGATTGAACGGCAGATAGTCGAACCGCTTCGTGGCCGGGTTGGCTTTGTGAGTGCTCGTGACGCCGTTCAAGTCGGTGACGACCAGATCGGTCAGCAGCGGCGTCCAGAGGAAGCCGTCCCTGCTCACTTCCACGATGTAGCTGTGATTCGCAACCGGAGCACCCTGGGCCGTGACACGACCGCCGAACGGACAGGGTCGGCCGCTCGAATCGGGCGGGGTATTGTTGGTGGCGAAGACCGCGGTGGAATCCGTCAGGCCAGTGGTGTTATCGATGTGCGAGACAGCGATCCCGCCCAGGATGGCGATCTTGCCGGACACGCCTCCCACCCCCGGGCCGATGCAGATGGTAGTCTCCTCGCGATTGCCCCAGGCAGGAACGAGATTGGGATTCGCGCAGGCGGCGGGCGCGTTCCACGAGAGAATCGCGCGGATGTGGACGAGCTTGGCGCCCTTTTGGCAAGGCTGGCGGTACTTGTTCAGATCCACCGGCAAGCGAACGGCGTAAAAGATGCCGCCCGGCGGGATGTTCTGAACATCGTAAACCTGGACATTAGCCGTGCCGAGGCAGGTTTCGAAAGAACCGTTCCCGTCGAAATCCCCCCAAAACGTGACGTACTCGCGGCTGCCTTGAGTGCATGGCCCACCCGAGAAGCCGCTCGGCTTCTTCACCTGAATCACGCCCACGAGGGTGTCCGGCTGGTTCGGATCCAGGCCGATGCAGACCAACTCCTCGAAACTGGTATTGCCGTCCGTCTTCGGGAAAAGAACATCCACAATGCCGGGATCGAGCTTGATCCCAGGCAGGAGAGACGACATTTCGGCCGGGCTGAGAGTCGCGAAGCCCGTGATGGCCTGCGTGAGTTCCTTGAAGGCGAAACGGTGGGCGGGAACGTCCTGCCCTTTGTAGAGCGCCGCCAAATCCCCGACGGTGAGGCTTTTCAGGGTGGTCTGGATTTTCGTTTCGACGTCGATGATCTCCTTCAACAGCGGAGGGAATTTGACCTCGGCAATCTCGAACAAGTCATGCGGGAAAATAAACCGAAACGGCTCGACGAAGATCGAGGCGTCCCGGACGTTGCCCCAGATGGGCGTCCAGTTCGGCTGATTCGCCGGCGGCGGATTGTTCCAGGAAAGAATAGCCCGCACTCTGGGCAGCTGGTTCTGAGTACAGAACTTGCGAATGGGCGAAATCGGGAGAGAAACCGCGTACTCGAGACGTTTTACATTCTCGGCGCCGGGAATGTCGTGAGCCTGGAAGCTCGCAAGACCCTGATCCTGCCAACTGACCCCGTTATCATAGGAAAGGTAAAACCGGACGAACTCCGGAGTGCCCGGGCCGCAGACGCCGGAGCCGTAGCCATTCGAGCGAAAGAGATAAACGACCGCCTCCAGTTTCTCCTGCTGTGGATGGTAGCCGACGCAGGCGAGTTCCTCATAGAAGATGTTGCCGGCGATCGCGAGCACCGGTTTTTGGGCCGCATTGGCCAGGTTTCCGAAATAATTCGGATTGGCCAGCAGCAGAGCCTTGAATTGCGCCCGTTCCCTCGGAAAAGCGGTTGCTGCCTGGTTTGTACTGCCTTTGACTTGATTATTCATAAACTTCCTTGATTTCAGGCCCCCTCAGAAGGAACCGGCCCTTAAGAATTGTTTTGCTCCTTTTGAAGCACGAGCCCCCAAAACCGCGCGAGGCGGCACTTTCAAGAGAGTTCGTGGCTTCCCAAGAGAGAGCAGGAAAAGCCACGGAATATTACTGACCCATTCAGCCTCCCGACCGGGAAAGAACAGGCCGCCTGTTGCGGACCGCCTTGGGAAGCCCTCGAAAAAAACAGCACTTCTCAGGTTTGTTTTGATCCGCGGCCGGCGCTACGATCGCGCGGTGAGTTGTTTGAATTCAATTTTGGCCGCCTGCGGGGTCACGCTGGCTTATGTGGGAGTGGAAACGGTGGCGGCGGAATGGCTGCGCCGGGCTCCGGAGTCAGCACCGGTGCTGACGGCCGTGGATCGGCATGCGCCCGAAAAGGATTGGCTGGTTGACCCGACGGGGTTCAAAGCGCGCGTCCAGCGGTCTGAGGATGGCCGGGAAGTGATCCTCCAAAACGGATTGATCAGCCGAACGTTCCGGTTGGGGCCGAACGCTGCGACCGTAGGCTTTGACAATTGGATGACAGACGCGCCGGTGATTCGAGGGGTGAAACCGGAGGCCATCGTGGAGATTGACGGCGCCAGATACGCTGTGGGCGGCTTGAAAGGCCAACCCAACTTCGCCTATCTCCGCCGGGAGTGGGTGGACCGCATGACCAACGACCCCGCGAGCTTCCAATTCGCAGGGATGGAAATCGGCGCGCCCGAGAAACGGCTGGAGTGGAAGCGCAAACGTTACTCCAGCGACCGCCCCTGGCCGCCGACGGGGGTGGCGCTGACATTGCACTTTGCCGCGCCGACCACGTCACCCGACGGAAAGAACGCGGTCGCGGTGGAAGGCCTTTCCGTGGCGGTCCACTACGAAATGTACGACGGGATTCCGCTGATGGCGAAGTGGATCACGTTGAGCAACGCGGGCCCGCGCACCGTGCGGCTCGACACTTTCACCAGTGAAATTCTGGCGGCAGTCGAACATGAGTCGGTGGTGGACAAGCGGGAGCGCTGGGAATACCCGAACCTGCAGGTCCAAAGCGACTACAGCTTTCGCGGCATGGATGCCCAGACCGCGAACCAGACGACTCATTGGGTGATCGATCCGGAATACAAAACCCAGGTCAGTTCATCGAGCACCACGCCGAACCTGTTGGAATCGCGCCCGCCGATCGGCCCCGGATTGATGATTAAACCGGGCGATTCGTTCGAGTCGTTCCGAACGTTTGAATTGATCCCCGACAGCACGGAGCGCGAACGAAAAGGGCTCGCGATCCGGCAGATGTTCCGGCATGTCGCTCCATGGGTGACGGAGAATCCCATCATGATGCATGTGCGGAGCTCGAAACCCGAAGCGATCCGGCTGGCGATTGATCAATGCGCTGAAGTGGGCTTTGAAATGGTCATCATTTCCTTCTGGAGCGGCTTTGACATGGAGAATGAAGACCCGGCCTACCTGGCGCAGTTCAAGGAACTGGCGGACTATGCGCACGGCAAGGGAATCGAACTGGGCGCCTACTCGCTGCTGGCGAGCCGGAGCATCGGGCCGAAGGATGACGTGATTGACCCCGCGACCGGCCGATCTGGCGGAACGTTTGGCAACTCTCCCTGCATCGGCAGCAAATGGGGCGCGAACTATTTTCGCAAGCTCTATGCCTTTTACGAGAAGACCGGAATGGATTTGCTGGAGCACGACGGGTCGTACCCGGGCGACATCTGCGCCTCGACCAGCCACCCGGGCCACCAGGACTTGAACGACTCGCAATGGACCCAATGGCGCACCATCACCGACTTTTACAAATGGTGCGCGGCCCGGGGAATTTACCTGAACGTGCCGGATTTCTACTTCCTGAATGGGTCAACGAAATGCGGCATGGGCTATCGGGAGAGCAACTGGTCGCTGCCCCGCGCGCAACAGCTCATTCACGCGCGTCAGAATATCTTTGACGGCACCTGGGAAAAAACGCCGAGCATGGGGTGGATGCTGGTGCCGCTGGTGGAATATGGCGGTGGCGGAGCGGCGGCCACGATTGAGCCGCTCCGCGAACATCTCGACCATTACAACCTGACCCTGGCGAATAACTTCGGCGCGGGCGTGCAGGCCTGCTACCGCGGTCCGCGGCTTTTCGATACGGATGAGACGAAGCAGGTGGTCAAAAAATGGGACGATTTCTACCGAAAACATCGCGCAATTCTCGATTCAGACATCCTGCATTTGCGGCGGCCAGACGCGCAGGACATCGATTACATCCTGCACGTGAACAGTCAATTGCCCGAGAAAGGCCTGCTGATGGTATTCAACCCGTTGGACAGCGCGGTGGAAAAGACTTTGAAAATCCCTCTCTATTACACCGGCAAAACGGATGAAGTAACCGTGGTCCAGGAGGATGCTCGCAGCGAAAATCTCCGGCTGGACCGGGAATACAACATCCGGCTGCCCGTGAAACTCGGGCCCCAAAGCGTGACCTGGTTCGTCGTGAAATAAGGCCCCAACCGCCGATTGGATCGAGCAGCGCTGCTCACGGGGTTGGCGGCGGCGCAATTAAATCACGAATTGTAAAAACATACTGAACCTCTCCGCTCCCGCTGCCGGAGGACGGGTAAACAATGATCGCGGGCTGCTCGGCAGGATCGGCAGCAGCGAATGGACGATATTCGACCGAGCTCAAAGTGAGCCAGGCTTCCGCCGCGGGGCTCAGGGCCAGTTCCCGGATGAACGTCCGGCGATTGAGCTTGCCGTGGTCGGGATGAGCCGCCCGGTAATGGGTATAGCTGGTCACCACCTCACCAATCCGCATTTCAACGCCGCCCGGGCCGCCCAGATGATCCCCCAAACCTCGGGCTTTCCGAAGCGCCTTCCACATCGCCGGGAGCATCATGCTGGCCAGGATGGCGATGATCGTTACGACGCAAAGCAACTCGATGAGACTGAACGCAGAAGATTTTTGGCATGACGCTTGCGGGCGCATTCAAAGAATTGGACGAAGCCGCCGTGTTTATGTCACGCGCGGCCGCGGAGGATTCGGCCGCCACCTTTAAAGCTTTTGGACACGAAAAAGCCCAGAGTCACAAGGCGAACCTCGCTGACTCCGGGCTCTGAATTCAGCCCCTCGGAAGGGGCGGCAGCTGAACTAACGCAGCGGCGAGGCCCCCGCCGCCGTCGAAATGCGGAAGAAACCCTTGCTGCCGGACTGAGTAACGGTCGCGGTGGTGGCTGTAACGGAGCTCACGTCGGTCCACTTGGCATCTGACAGATCCGACTTGCGCTGGATGGTGTAAGGGCCCGATCCGCCGGACCAAGTCAGAGTATAGCCGTTCGCCGCAGGGGCAATGCTCAGCAATCGGATGTCGCCCGCGGGCGCGCCGGTCGCGGTGGCGTGAGCCTTCACCTGAGCCGCGGTGAGGGCGTGGTCGTAAATCGCGACTTCATCAATGACGCCAGCAAACGGGTCAGCCCAGCCATTGCCGGTGGAACCGATCGCCCAATCGCCATTGGTCACCGTCAGAGCCCCGACCGGGGCAGCCGCGGTGGCGATTTCCGTGCCGTTCCGGTAGAGCTTCCAATTCGCGCCGTCATAGAGGCCGACCAGGTGAACCCAGGCACTCCCAGCGAGATCGGCCGCCGGCACCGGCGCACTGGCCGTGTAGCGAGTTGTCCCGACCTGATTGGTGAAAATAGCAGAGCCGACGACATATTGAGCGCCGCTGCCTTCGATGCTCAGAAAGACTTCCGAGCTGTTCGTGACCGAACCATCCGGAGAGACATTCAGGAAGTCGCTCACGGTCGGCGGACCATGGGAAATGATGCGGGCGACCTCGCCCTGAGTGGCGGCAGGCTGCACCCAGGCTTCCAGGGTGATCTGGCCCGCAATATTCAGGCCGGCAGGGTTGTTCAGGCTCGCCCACTGTTTGGCGCCATCAAGCGGGAGGGCGGTGTTGGAGGCGTCAAAACCAGCGACCGGCGGGCGGGGACCAGCCACGTTGTTCGTCGTGAGAACCAAAGTGCCGTCGGCGAAAGAACCGAGCTTGCCCGCGTTGACGGCGGGGATATGCGCCGGCTCATTGAATCGGAGGTAAGTTTTTGGCCCCTGGCGTTCCGGCCCCGCAAAGGGCGCATTCAGGACAAGCGTCTCGTAATTCGTGGCGGGATGAGAATTGGTGCCCGCCTGATAGTGGGCGAGAATCTGGTCAGGAGTCAGAACATAGTTGTTGTAGATGGCGAGTTCATCCACACCGCCTTCGTAGGCGTTGTTGCCAATGCCGGAAGCGGCATTGTAGGAACCGATCGTGAGATCGGCCGCCGGGGAACCCGTCTCGGTAGTCTCCACGTTCGCTGCATAAAGGCGCGTCTGTTGATCGGCCAGCTTGCCGTTGAAATAAGCGGACAGAGTGCCGCTGAACTGGTGATTTCCATTGCCGGCCGGATCGCCGTTGTCCACCGCCGGCTCCCAGGTCACCACGAGATGCGACCACTCGTTGATGTTATAGTCCACGTCGGTCAGGACGTCCTGCCCGCCGCTGCCCGCCCCGCTATACATGCGGAAATTCCAGCCATGCCCTTCGCTCGAAGGATAGCTCAGATTCGGGTTGCGCTGGAAAATGACCCAGCCCGTGCGGCCGGTCCCGCCCACCCAGCGATTGTTCACAGGGCATTGCCCGCCCTGCTGATCGCGCCCGGGCTTGAGCCAAACTTCGAAACTGAAAGGAGTCCCGGCGTCGGGATTGTTTTCCGCCTTCCACGGCATCGTGGTGTACGATTTGCCGTTGCGATTGTGGTAGGCGGCAGATCCGTCATCGGCTTCGCTCGGAAGCGAGCTCGAGGCCGGATGGCGAACTTCAGCTGAGTGGGTGGCCACGCCCGACGAGCGCAGATCCCCCATGTTCACGGCGATATCATCCCCAGCTGGGGCCTCGTCCAGCCGCAGGTAAACAACCGGCTTGTCGGACTTGATTAACGTGGAGTAGGCCGTGGCTCGGCTGGCGTTCGTGCCGTTTTGATAATGAGCCAAAATCTGAGCAGCGGTGAGCTTGTTCGTGTAGAAAGCGAATTCATCAATGCCGCCAAAATACGGATTGAGGCTGGTTCCGGCCGTATTGTTGTAGTTGCCGAGGGCCAGCGACGCTGCCTGATCCGCGTGGTCATTCGTGTTCGCCACGTAGCCGGGAGTCGCGCCATTCCAGGTCACTGAATTCGTCGCCACGCCGTTGACGTACATGGTGAGCGAGGCGTCGACCAGGTTGTTTGGCTCGTAGACAACCACCAAGTGGGTCCATTTGCCCAGCTCGTACGGGGCGAGGCTGGTGATGTCGAGGCCGGCGCTCCCGCCGTTTTCATTGTACATGCGGAAGTTCCAGCCTACCGCTTCATTGCCGTTATGGTCCGAGTCCGGCTTGCGCTGGAAGATAACCCATCCTTGGCGTTGTGCGCCGGAAGGTGCATAGCGGTTGTTCACCGGGGATTGGCCGCTGGCCGTCTGGTCGCTCGCAGGGTAGAACCAGGCTTCCATGGTGAAGGCCTGGGTATTCGGCGGATTGATTGCCCCATTCCAGGGAATCTCCGTGCGGGAAGCGAAATCAAAGAAGGCAGCGCGATTGCCCTCCCCGGCAAGGGCACCCGGGATGGAATGCACAATGCCCAGGTCCGTGGCGGCATTCCCGGCTGTCCCAATGCTGCCGGAGTTTTTCTGAACGCCCGGCCGGTCGAGGGCATCGTTAAACCGGTAATAGGCGAGCGGTTCATCCTGTGAAACCACGGTGGCATAATCCGAGGCGCGAACGGCGCCTGCGGCGGCGACCGCCAGGAGCACGCTGCTCCACAGCCTTTTCCCCTGTCTGAGAGAGCTCTTCATCATCGTTGTCCTTTATGTTGGATTGTCTGAAAAACGCCTTGAGCAGCCCGAAATGGACACCGCGGCAGTACACGACAAATCGAGGTGGCGCAAAACGGGATTACCGAAAGCGCCGTCATCGTGGTGAGAGCCTGCAGTCGAGTCAAGACGCGAAGCCCGCTGGCAGGATTTAACCCAAAAGTCACTCCCGCTCCATCGCCCCATCAAGTCCGCCTGCCGTCCGGTCCAGCTTCGACCGAGGTTGACGGCCAACGTCAAGCGCAAGAAGAGAAACCCGAAAGAAAATTTAATTGATTCCCGCTTCACTGCTCATAAACATGATTGAGCGGGTTCCGTCCCCGGACGAGCCGGCCAACCAAACGAACAACTATGGGACATCATTGGAAATTCCTCCGAGTGGGCGGCGTGGATCAGGTGGATCTGCGAAACGGCCAGGACATCGTCAACATCGAACACCTCGACCAGAAGCTTTGGGGAGCGCTGGCCTGTCCCGTGGAAAATCTCGAGTTCGATCGGCGCACGCTCGAACTGCTCGATACGGACAAGGATCTCCGCATCCGCGCGCCGGAGATCATCGAAATCACCCGCTGGGTCAAGGAAGTGTTCAAGAACCCGGATGACCTTGTGACCGGAGGCGACGCGGTCGAATTGGGGTCGATCAATGACGCGAGCCCAGCTGGGGCGGCGCTCCTGCGAACCGCCAAAACGGTGCTCGCCACGCTGGGGAAGGAAAAATCCACGAGCATCAGCCTGGGAGACGTGAGCGACAGCGCGAAGGTGTTCGCAGCCACAGATTTTAACGGGGATGGAATCATCCCGGCCAGTTCGGCTTCCGAGGAGAGTCTCCGGAAGGTTATTGAAGACATCATTGCCACCCAGGGCCCGTTGATTGACCGCAGCGGAAAGCCAGGAATCAATCAAGCCAAACTGGACGCATTTCTTGCGGAGACGGCCGCGTTGCTGGACTGGCAGAGCAAGGGCGAAACCGATTCGGCCATTCTCCCGCTCGGAGCGAACACCCTGCGTGCGGCCGAGGCCCTGACGGTGGTCCGGTCCAAAGTTGACGATTTCTTTACACGCTGCCGCCTGGCTCAATTTGATGCGCGCTACGAAGCGGTGTTGAACGTGACCGAGACGGCTTTTGCCCCCGCCGCCAATAAGGAACTGGCGAGCAACACGGAGGAAATCAGCCGACTGCCCGCCGCCTCGGTCAAGGCCGGACGCCCTTTGCCGCTCGCCACCGGATTGAATCCAGCCTGGTCCGCGGCCGTGGCAGAATTGCGGACGGCGGTCGTGACTCCACTCCTCGGGGAGAAGAGCGAAATCACGGAGAGCGAATGGGACCGGATCAAGGCCACCCTGGCTCCGTTCCTGGCGTGGAGCGGCGCGAAGCCGAAAACGGTGGTGGAAAGGCTCGGATTCGCCCGGCTGAAAGAAATCACAGCGCTGGGGGTCGGACCGAAAATCAAGCCCCTCATTGACCGCGACGCCAATTTTGGAGTGGCCGCGGATCAAATCACGGCGGTGGAAAAGCTCGTCCGGGTGAAGCGCGACCTTTTCCGCTTGCTGAATAACTTCGTTTCGTTTTCGGACTTTTACGCCCGGCGTGGAGCTATCTTTCAGGCGGGCACTTTGTACCTGGACAGCCGCAGCTGCGATCTGTGCGTGCACGTGGCCGATTCGGGAAAGCATGCCCTCCTGGCCGGAATGGCCCGGGCGTATCTCGCCTACCTCGATTGCACGCGCAACGGAACCAAACGGGTGGTGGCGGCGGCCTTCACCGCTGGAGACTCGGATCAACTGATGGTCGGACGAAACGGAGTGTTTTATGACCGCGCAGGCAAGGACTGGGATGCCACGATCACTAAGGTCATCGAAAATCCCATCAGCATTCGCCAGGCGTTCATGAGCCCCTACAAAAAATTGCTGCGGATGATCGAGGAGCAAATCGCCAAGCGAGCCGCGGCCGCGGACTCCGCGTCCCAGGCGTCACTCGGGGACGCCGCGACCCGGATCGCGGAATTGAAGCCGGGCGAGGCGGCCAAGGCGGCGCCCAAGAAGATGGATGTGGGCACGGTGGCCGCGCTGGGAGTTGGGCTCGGCAGCGTGGGCACATTTCTCGCGCTGGTTTTCACGAAATTTGTAGATCTCGGTTGGTGGGCGCCCCTCGCGGTGGTGGGGATTCTCCTGGCGATCTCCGGCCCGTCCGTGCTGATCGCCTACCTCAAACTGCGCCAGCGGAATCTCGGCCCCATCCTGGATGCCAACGGCTGGGCGGTAAACGGGCGGATGAGGATCAACGTGCCCTTCGGCGGAGCGCTCTCGAAACGGGCGAAACTGCCCCCGGGCGCGGAATGGACAGCGATCGACCCCTTTGGAGAAAAGCAATTCGGTCGAAACATGTTCATCCTGGTCGCCGTGCTGCTGGTGGTGGGGCCGATCTGCTGGCGCCTGCACTTGCTGGATCGGATTCTCCCCGCCAGCCTGCGGGCCAAACCGCCGACCGCCCAAACCACGAGCACAAATGCTGCTCCGGCGGCGCCGGCTCCCGCGCAATAAAATGGCGCAAAAAGATCATGCGGCGGCTTATGGTTTCTCCGCCCCTCAGGCAGGCTGTGAATTGCCAGGAGGAGAAATTCGCGCTTGAAAAAGCCAAAAATCAAGCGCGAGGCCGTCAAATCGAGGGATAAAAGCGGTTTTCGCCTGTGAATAAATCCCGCACACCGGGTGAATAACTTCCAAGAACAGTTCATTGCTGCGAAAGCCGCTCGGATTCATCGTTGGCGAAACATGAACGCGAGTTTAGCGACAACGGATTTGTCCTTGATCTCCCCCACCCTGCCAGCGAGGAGGAAGGAGCAATTTCGCCAGCGTTTTCAGCGGTCTTTGCGCGCATGCCTGCGCCGCGGCTTCTCCATCGAAGAATCCTTCGGCATGATCTGGGTGGAGACTTGGGAGGAGGTTTCGGTGACGGACCGTGAACAGAGCGAGCTCTACGACGAGTTGATTGACTGGGCCAAAAGGGAAACCGCCAGCCGACGTTATTGATAGTTACTCACAGAAGTTATTCACAGGAAATTCGTGGTCCCTAAGGATTTCTCTTACTTTGGACTTGCATGCCTCCCTGAAGGCTGATCGGCAAACGCTCGAATGCCCGGCAAGGCGGAGTACGGGCGCCGAAACGGGCTGACCCGCCCCAGAAATTCAAAAAAAAAGGGCGCACGCGAAGGAAGGCGTGCGCCGCCAAACCAAATCAGCCGGGCTGCTAGAATTTGTTCTGCTTGTAGGCGCCCATCTCCGGAGCCTCGGGGTTCACTTCCGGCCCGAAGTAACGCAACGTGACCAGGGGCTCGGTATCCGAAGTATTCTCGAAGGTGACCCCCTCCCGCGCCGCGCTTTCCGTGCAGAACACTTCGTCTTCCGTCAGTTCGTGGAAGCGAATGAGCTTCGGACAATCGAGATTCAGGTTGTTCATGCGGCCTTTGCCTTGAACAACAATCAGGCCATAGGCGCCATTGTCCTTGATGGTGCACTTCTGGCCCGGCTCGACGGTCAGTTCCTTGGCGGTGAAAAGCTGCTCCTTGCCAATGCGACCGTAAACGATCCAGCGATCAACATAGCCGTGCTTGCGGGTATCCGCCACGGGAACGGGCTCAAGGTAATGGTTCTCCTTGAAGTGCGCGTCCACGTTTCCTTCCCAATCGAGCTGGTTAACGATGAAATCGAGGTCCTGGTGCTTCTCCTTGGGCATGTCTTTGACGAGGAGGGACCAGGGAACTTCCCGGCCTTCCACGAGCGACTGATACATGCCGAACACGTCGGAGCCCCATTGGGGTTCGTAAGTGCAAAGGGAACCGGGGGCATGGAGGATGCCCGGAGGAATCAGCCAGCCGGTGCCTGGCTTGAGGCGGTAGGCGCGGGAGAGATCGAGGATGCCGTTGTCGCCCTTGTTCCAGTTTTCGAGGCATTTG
The DNA here is from genome assembly GCA_964566945.1 of uncultured Verrucomicrobiota bacterium. Taxonomy (GTDB): domain Bacteria; phylum Verrucomicrobiota; class Verrucomicrobiia; order Limisphaerales; family SXQI01; genus DASVNK01. Next base: position 19,134 of record CAZMKE010000022.1, read on the forward strand.
CGGACCTGGGCTTTGGTGGTTCCGGGTTCGAGCCCCATGAAGGTGTAGGGGAAGTTGTTCCCAGTGTTGTTGTGTTGCGGTGGGAAATAGTACGATTCCGGTTTCCCTTCCTGGCCGACCAGTTTCGCCTGCTTCTGCGATTGGTGCATGTGGTGCGGGATCGGCCCCATGTTATCGAAGAACTTCGAGTAGACCGGCCATTTCTTGTACTTGTTCCAGATCTTCTTGCCGATCAGTTCAGCCCCGAGTTCCGCCACCGCGTCCGCCAGGGTGAGGCGATTGCCGCCGACCACGACGTAGCTGAGGCCTTCGTCGGGCGTGCGGTTGTCATTTGCGGCTGGGGTGGTCGAGGCGAACCAGCGTTCGTCGATGCCGCCGCGGTTCAGGCCGTAGGCGTAGAGATCATCCGGGTGCAGCTTGAGGCGCTTACCCGGCTGCAAAAAGGAACGCGGGACCCAGCAGGGCGCCAGGCGCAACAAGCCCCCGGTCTCGCTCAGCGCGCCCTCAACCAGGCTGCGCACATTCTTGGTGACAGTTTTCAGAGCAGTAACAGTATTCATCTCGGAACAATTGAAGCGGAAAGTCTATTAACCAGATGCGCGGAAAGTCAAAAGAAACCGCTCAGGGAACTTGCAGCTTGTAGTACCGCGCCCGCCTTGAAGCCTGTTCGTAAACCGCGATCGGCGACGTGCTCGAGACCAGGCTGAAATTGCGCAGCGGATGCCAGACATTGGCGCTGACATCGTCCGCGTAGTAGACCGTGTAGGACCGTCCGATCAGGGGAGAAAAAGTCAGCGTCACCAACCGGCCAGTCAAGGTTTGGCGCAGCGCCAGAAAGCTGTTGGCATCGACCGGCGAGGTCCCGGCCAGAAATTCCTCGTAATTCGAAAAGCCGTCGCCGTCCGGATCACCCAGCGTGCCATTATCGTCCGCTGCCGAATGCGGGTCCAGGTCGTTGCGCAATTCCCACCAGTCCGGCAGACCATCACCATCCGAGTCCAGCTGCCCGGGCGTCGGCAGAGTGGCGGTCCAATTCGCCGGATCATCCCCGAAGAAGCTCAAGCCGATGCGAGAAATGGATCGGCCCAGATTTCCCCCAAAAACGTCCGGCCACGGAGCGCGCGGCGAATAGTGCACCGCATCGAGCAGGGTATAGTTTGATTCGCCCGATACGGGCCGCTCCAGAGTGACAGAGCCGCCCTCATTGGCGAGCGTGCCGGACCACGGGCCAAAGAGGCGAACGTTCGTGGGGATGCCATAACGAGAACGGAACTGATTCGCGAAAAACTGGCTGGCCGGGTTGATCGGGGTGATGACGATTGATTCGCGTGGGCCCATCACCACATCCGGCGAAAAGTCATAGGAAATGCCGCCCCGAAGCCGCCAGGTGTTGACGGGATTAGCGGCGTCCGCGAGCCTTACCGGCGCATCGGTGATGTTCTCCAGCTCGACAAATTCCTGCAGCGCATTCTCGGAATTGGGGGAATACATGATCTCGCTGATCACCAGCGGGCCGACATCGGGATAACCATTCGGAAAGCCAAAACTGGATTCCTGCTGCCGCACAAAACGCTGTCGCCCATCCGACGTGACAAAAAGGCCAAAGCTCGAGCCCGGATCCGCTGCCCCAAAATTGAAGCCGTGGTAATATCCAGTAAGATTGCCGTTGCGATCCGCGGCAAAAAGGTAGACGGAATCGCCCGCGGCGCTTAGGCCGAAACCGGCGCCGCCATCATTGAACTGGCTGCTGGTGAGAACCAGAAAGCCCCGGCCTGGAATGTAAACCCCGTCCGGAATCACATACTTGAACGGCGCAGCGGGATCATCCGTCAGGCCCCACCCCGACAGGTTCACCTCAGAATTCGAAGGATTGTAGAGTTCGATCTCATCGGGCCCGCTATCGAGGGCATTGCTGATGATTTCGGTGACTTGCACCGCCGGCCCGGGAACCGGCCGGGCGTCCGGCAAGCCGGGAGAGCCGCCAACCGCCGCACTGGCCCGCCAGTTCGATTCATCCCCAAGGGCCGCGGGGGAGATCCCTTCGTCCGCCAGAGTCAGGGTAAAGCCGAGGCCGTCCGCGACGCGTTGCCAGGAGTCCTTGAACGTAAAGTCAAAAATCCGCTCCCCAAGCGGACCTCGCAAAACAAGGCGGTCGCCCCCATTCGCCAAAGATCCGGCGTACTGGCCGGCGATGTTGGCCAGCGCGGGATACGCTTGCTGAAAGGCGGCCTGATTCTTCACCAGGAGCAACCGTTCCCCGCTGGGCAACCGAGCGACTGGACCTCGTGCAGCAAAGGTGAAACTCACCCCTCCGCTCAAAACCATGCCCGCCAGCTCCACCGGCTCCGCCCCGGCGTTCTTGATTTCGATAAATTCATATTCCGAAGGCGGGTTGGTGGCACCGAGCGGAGCGACCGGATGAAAATTGATCTCCGTCACGAGGAGTTGCGGAACCGCGGTAAAATAGGCGCCGACAGTGGGGCTCGACCAGGGAGTGCTGCTCGCCGTCGGCGGTCCTCCGCTCTGTTTTTTCGCCAAATCGCGAGCCCGGGCAAAAAGACGGACATTGCGATCGATCAGGATTGGGCCGGAGTAGACCAAGGCGGTGGGCGACAGGTTCCCCTGAGTCAGGCGCGGGTCGGAGCCATCGAGCGTGTAATAGATCGTTGCTGGCGATTCTGCCGAAAGCCGGAGCAGCGTGCCGGCACTCACCGACCCGGGCGGAATACTCGGAACAACGGGCTGCGTCAGCTGCTTGTCGATAAAGTCGATGCGATTCGACAGCCAGTTCTTCATCAAGTCGATTTCGCCCTGATACCCGTTCCCACCCCGCAGCCCGACATGCCATTTATCCGTTTCGCGCGGCTGCGCTTCGCGCAATTCGCCGGACAGCGTGTCAATGAGATGCCCGAGGTGATCCATGGCGAAGGTGCTGGCGCGCAGATCCTGCCAACGATCGACCCAATGCTGCCAGAAATCCTTGTCGGCAAACATTTTGTTCCACCAGGGAGCGGAAAAGAAACTGCCGGTATTCCAGTTGCGGGGATTGCTGTCGCGTCCATCGGTGGACCCGAGAGCGCGATCAAAATCCCAATGCGGCCCAAACGTGAGCTTGCCCTCGCGCGGCTTATGGAAATAGCAGCTGAGCACGAGCGTATCGACATTGCCGCTCAACACTTCGAGCACGTGATAATCGATCCACGATTGCTCATCGATGAAAGCCCGATAGCCCGACACCGGATCACGCCAATTCGCCGCGTTCAACGCTTTGCCAAAGTTGGTAAAGTAATTCCGAATGTAGGTGGCCTGCGGAGCGCGAGCGGGCTGTCGGACATCCTTTTCCTTCGGATCGACGTAGACCACGGTCGTGCCCGCAGCAGGAATGCCCGACTCCCCCGGCCCGGTCCGATCGACCTTCAGAAGATAACCGCCCGTCACCGTGGGTTGGGTGACGTTTTGGGGGCGGAGCTTGTCAATGTCGACCCGGTCCTTGCCGATCTTGATCTTCTCCTCCAGAACGTAGATCCCACGGTAGGCAGTGTAGTTGATGACGCCCGTCTTGCTCTGCACGAACAGCTCCACAAAGCGGGTCCGCGAGGAGTATTGGCCAATCTCCCGGCTCAATTGGTAAATGAACGGGTTGTGGATCATGATCGGCTCGTATTGATCCGGCGCGTAGAGGACCCAATCCGAATCCGCCGGCAGGCCGAGCAACGAAACGTCCACCGAGTTGTTGAATTCGTCCCAGAATTCGACCGCGTAGGCAGACTTGGGCAGGCCGAGCGTGCTCGATCCGCGCAAGTGAATCCCGCCTCGCAGCGTCAATGCCGCGGTATTAGTCAGTGTGGTCACCCCATTGCGAGGCGGGAAGATGCTGAATTCGGAAGTAGTTTGAGTGGTCGAGACCGGGGCGCGCCAAAGCGTCTGAATTACGATGACCGGCAGAGTGGAGGTGAAATTCTGCAGATTGGAAAAGAAGGCGAAGTTCTCGGTGCGCACCGGCCCGGGCAGCAATCGATCCTGAAACGCCCGGGCGCGGACCAATGCGGTGGTGGCGATGGGAATGGGCTGGGTGTAGGCGGGCGAGGAGATCGAGGGGAGCGTGCCGTTCAACGTGTAGCGAATCACCGCGTTGGTGGCGGAACGGAGCGTGAGCGAAAACGCATTCGAGTAAAGGCCGGTCACGGCGGAAAATTCCACCGCGGGAGCGAATCCGACGCCCGTGGTCGCATTCACGGTGCCGGGCGTTGGCTTGGAGAAAAAGCCTACGCTCTCAGGCGCACCTTGAGCCCGTCCGTAGGAGACATCAATCGTTTGCGCCGGGTAGCCGGGCGCAAAGGCAGAAGCGACATCGCCCGCTGGCGAAACGAGCGCCAGGAATTGTCCCTTTTCCGAAAGCCGGAAGTTCGTATGCAACTCGCTGCCCGGCACCCGCCGATCTTTCTCCGAAGCAAAGACCACAAGGAATCCGCGCCCTGGAATGCTCACCGCGGGAAATTGCCACTGCTGGAGATTGGCAGACGATCCTGTGAGATACCAACCATCCAAGCTGACTTCGTCCTCGGACGGGTTGAACAGCTCGATCCAGTCCGAACTGTCGCCATCGGAATCGCGCAAGGTGCGTTTGTTCGACGCCATGAATTCCGAAATGATGACCTGCGGCGGGAGGTTCGTGTTCAGCGTGTAAGACCATGCGCCTCCGGCGAAGGGGGCGCCGCTTTCGTCCGCAATCCCGTGGTTGCTGACCCACTGCAGATGGATCGCTCCATTCGCCTCCGCCGGAACCGTGAACACAAATTGCCCCTGCACCACCTCGGACACATCGGTGGCAGGCTGGCCGTTAATCAGCAAGTCTGAGGCGTTAACGCCGGTCACCGGTTGGTCGAACTGCACCTCAACCGTCAGAAATTCCGATAACGTCTCGCCGGGCGCGGGAACGATCTGCACCATCGAAGGGCCGCTTGCGGAAGCCGGATCAGCAGGCGCGGCAGCGAGACCAACCAAGCCCGACAGGACAAGGGCGCACCAGGAAAGCGCAATGAGTCGAAAACGTAACATGCGGTTCTCCATGGATACCCTTTTGCCGTGCTTTCACAAGGAGAAGTCCACCCTCCGACCAGCACGATCCTCGCCGGAGGCGAAAAGAGCGAACTGCGATCCAGGGTGATGGAACAGTGGTCGGCCTGGCTTTTCGCTTCTTGCCGGCGGTCTGAGACAGATGGAAGCGTCCGGATGAGAAATTTGAAGCCCCCCGATCGACGGCCAGGCGCGGCTGATCGAAGATCACATCTGAAGGACCCGGCATGAGCCCGGAAGCCGCCGGATCCCACCTGATTAAATCTCGATCGCCAATCCCACACCGGCTTTAGCCGGGATCACCGTACAAAGCTGTGACCCCGGAATAATGGCGAATGAATTATTTCCCTAATGCGTAAAGCGTAAAACCCTCGCCGTCGCCGGCAGAGGGTTTCGAAAGGCTGCAAAAAAGCGGCTGGAAAGCGGCACGGGCTCAACCCAGCCGCCAGATGATTCGAGCTTTATCCAGGTCGTATGGAGACATCTCCATTTTCACCCGGTCGCCCGCAGTAATGCGGACGAAGCGCTTGCGCATCTTGCCGGAAATGGTTGCCAGCACGACATGTTGGTTGGGCAATTCCACGCGAAACATCGTGCCAGCGAGAACCGTCTGTACACGGCCTTCAACTTCTATGTGCTGTTCGCTCTCAGCTTTCATAGAGGCTCAGCATTAATAACGGCCGCGTCCGCCGCCACCGCCACCGCCACCGAATCCACGTCCGCCACCACCACCGCCTCCGCCGAATCCACGCCCGCCACCACCACCGCCGCCTTCTTCCCGAGGGCGTGCAATGTTGACCGTAAGATTGCGGCCGTCCAGGGACTTGCCGTTCATCCCATCGATGGCCTTTTGAGCCTCCTCGGGCGAGTTCATCGTGACAAAAGCAAACCCTTTGGATTTGCCGGTCATGCGATCGTTAATGATGTTGACCTCTTTCACTCCGCCGTGAGCGGCGAAAGCGTCTTGAAGATCATTTTCCGTGGTATTGAAGGAGAGGCCTCCGACAAACAATTTATCATTCATGGCTTAAACTGAAGAGATGAGAAGAACCCTCGACTTGTTCCCGATTGGCGGGTTTCAAACCAATCCACTGGAGGCCACCTCCATCGGATGATTCACCGAGTCCGAACTCTAATTATCACTTGAAGGTTGAGTATCGCCCGGTTTGAGGCGAAAGGAAAGAAACATTTCGGATTTCTGCGAGCGTGGCTTCCCGCGAGCCACCGCTGTCCGTTCCCGGGCTGGCCTTGGGCCACTTCGCTAATCCATTCACAACCTGTTGCTAATCAATCCGTCCTGACGCATCCAAGTCCAAGAAATTCCCTCCCTTAAGGAGATCAACGCCTGCAAGGCCGAATTACTCTCACCCCCTAACCAGAACCCTCCTTTCACCTTGAAACTTTCGATAATCAACCGAGATTCAGGGCGGTTACAGCGTTTGCATCGTGTGGGTTGCGGATTAACCCACGTTGGCGACTGCAACTGCGTAACCGAGCCCGGATGCGCCCGAAAACCAAAGATCGAATCGTCAATGCGCTGCTCATTTTGCTCTTTCTGGCAATCATGGGAGGCTCCGCCTATTTCATCTTCAAGGCCATGACGCACTGGCGCGTCGAGGGGCTGGGCTGACCGGCTCTTTTGCGCGCGCGCCGTCAGCGGGTGGCAGTCGAACGGCTCTGGATGGCAGGCCTGGCGCGAACCGCGATCACTGGCGAAGCCCATTGAATTCACCCTCGAAAAGGCGCCCTAGCAATGCGTGCTGACCATCTCGGGCGATCACACGCCAGAGAGCCGCTGGTGGCTCGCGGTCAAAAACACAGGCCGGAACCCGATCAGACCGCGGAACCATCACGCGCCCTCCTCGATGGAAGGAAACTGATCGACGAGATCAGCCACATTCCACCGGAGTAATGCATTTTGAACTTTTGAACCTTCGGCAATCGCGCTTAGCGCGTCGCCTGATAAACCCGGACGTAGTCGATCCGAAAATGAGCGGGAAAAACTGTCTCCGGGCTTGGATTACCGGGCCACGCCCCACCGATCGCGAGATTGATCAGGAGAAATTGCGGCTTATTGAACTGCCACACGTTCTTGGCACCGATCGTAGACGGCGAGAGAGTTGGACCATTCTGGACGCCATCGATGAAGAAAGTAATCGAATCCCTTTGCCATAACATGGCGAAGAGGTGATACGACGCGCCGAAATCAGCCGTATTTGTCCACGTTTGCGTCTGGCCCCAGCTCTTGTTCTGTCGATCGGCATTCCCGTGCAGCGACTGGTAGATATTCTTGGGATGCTTCCCGCAAAGGTGCTCCATGATATCAATCTCACCGCAAGCCGGCCAGCCTGCTGTGACGATATCGGGTCCCAGCGTCCAGATCGCCGGCCAATAACCCTGGCAAGCCGGCCCGCCCGCCGGCACTTTCGCGCGAACCTCGATGTAGCCGTACTGCCAGGCCCGCAAGCCTTGCGTCTTGATCCGGCTGGAGTAGCTGTGCCCGCCATTCGTGCTCGAGAAAATGTCCAAAGCCCAGCCGTCAGTCGCCGCAGAATCCGCGACCACAACCGCGTTCGACGAAGTGTAGATCTGTTGCTCGCGGTTGCCCCATCCTCCGCCTCCGAGATCGTAGGTCCAGTTCGCCGGATTCGGCGGCGAACCAGCCGCGCCGTGAAACTCATCCGCCCAAACCAGAGAATATCCTGCAGGCGGGGCAGCCTGGGATTCCGCTGAGTTAAGCGCCGCCAGGATGGCCAGGGCGGCGGCGACCAGGATGTCAGAAAACGTCATTCTCAACGATCTCATGGCTTAAGCCGGCTCGCAGAGCCGGCAGCTTGCGAGAATCTAGCCGATTAGCCACGCTCTACCGAAATTGTAGGACTCCACGCACACGGGTCAAGGTGAATGAACTCGTCGTAATTCGTCGAGGCATGGTAAAACGGGTGAGACATCACGAAGGCCCATCAGGCCTCAGCGAGTTAATTCCCTTCTAATGCAGCGTTAAGCCCTTCCAAATGCAGCCTATATGGGCACGTGCCGGACCGAACGAAGAGAGATTTAATCTTGCTTTCTGTTCCAGCCACAGGATCATACCCGAGCAATTGCAATAGAAGGATCAACGCACGCCTGAGGATCGTTAGGCTGCTCACCAGAGGCAGAACTCCAACATGGCGACATGGCAGACGCTTGCGTGACGCCCCGAAGATGAACGAATTGCCCATGGATGCCGCCGATCGCAGGAAAGCCGAAGATGCCCTCCGGGAAAGCCAGATTCACCTTCAATTCGCCCTAAGCGCTGCACAACTCGGCGACTGGGAATTGGACCTGGCCACCAACGAGATCCGGCGCTCTCCCTGGCACGACCGCTGTTTCGGCTACCCCAACCCCCTCCCCCACTGGAATTTGGGGAACTTCCTCGCACACATCCATCCGGAAGATCGGCCTCGCGTGGAGCGCCATCTCCAAAGGGCGATTCTGGAACACGCCCGCCTCGACTTGGAATGTCGGGTGGTCTGGCCCGACCACACTGTCCACTGGATCGCCTTCCAGGCGAATGTCTACCTCCTCGACGGCCAGCCCAATCGCATGCACGGGATCGTGCGCGACATCACCGAGCGCAAGCGGATCGAAGCCGAACTCCAAGCCGCCGCCGAAACTTTGACCCAGATTGTCCGCGTCCAGCAGGAAATCGTTCAGGCCAATCTGCCCCTAACTGAGATGATGCTGCTGATGGCTCGCCGCACGCAGGAAGTCACTCGAGCATCCGGAGGAGTGGTGGAGTTGATCGATGGAACCGACATGGTTTACGCGGCTTGCAGTGGGAGTGCGGCTCCCCATAAAGGATTTCGCATTAAGCAGAGCGGAAGTTTCTCCGGCCTCGCCCTTTCGACGCGATCCACATTGTATTGCGAGGATACGGAGTCCGATCCGCGAGTGGATCTGCTTTCCTGCCGGCGAATCGGCGTTCGCTCGATGATTGTTGCGCCTCTCCGGGTGAACGACGGAATTGTCGGCGTTCTCAAGATCCTTTCGGACCGCCCCCAAGCCTTTACTCATCGCGATTTTAACAATCTCCGGATCCTCGTTGAAACTCTCGGTGTCGTCATTCAGAACCAGCGCGCAGCCGAAGCTCTGCGCGCGAGCATCGACGAACTGCGCACCCTGGCCGAAGCAGTGCCGCAGATCGTCTGGGCTACGACCCCGGACGGCAAGAACGTTTACCTCAATCGGCAGTGGATGGCCTACACCGGACTGGCGCTGGAAGAAAGCCTCGGGGACGGCTGGATCAAGCCTTTCCATCCGGACGATCGGGAACGCGCCTGGCAGGCCTGGCAACAAGCGATTTCGGGCGCCGCCACTTACTCTCTGGAATGCAGGCTACGCCGCGCCGACGGCCAGTACCGCTGGTGGCTCGTCCGAGGGGAACCGCTCCGCGATGAAATCGGGCGCACTCTTAAATGGTTCGGCACTTGCACGGATATTCACGACCTCAAGGTGGCAGAGCTGGAGATTTCGCGCCGGAATCGGGCGCTCAAAATGCTCAGCCGGGCGAACGAAGCTCTGATTCACGCGGACGACGAGGAAAAGCTATTGAAACAAGTGTGCCAGATCGCGGTGGAGGTCGGCGGATACGCCATGGTCTGGGCGGGCTACGCGCAGGAAGATGAACCGCGCACGATCCGTCCCGTGGCTTTCGCGGGCGACGAGCGCGGCTATCTCAGCAAGATCCAACTCAGCTGGTCCGAGGCCGAGACTGTCGGCCAGGGACCTGCCGGCCGGACCATCCGGAGCGGCCAACTGGTCGTTTGCCCGGATCTCACTGCTCCAGGCGAGAAATTTTTTTGGAAAGAGGAAGCCATCCTGCGGAACTACAAAAGCGCAGTCTGCCTTCCGTTGAGCGACAAGCATCGCTGTTTTGGCCTCCTGGCGTTTCACAGCGCCGAAGTTCACACGCCCGCGGCTGACGAACTGCAACTCTTGCAGGAACTCGCCGATGACCTGGCATTCGGCATCAACACCATCCGCGTGCGCTTGGAACGCCGCCGCGTGGAGGCAGCCATCCGCCAGATGGCCCTGAGCGTCGCTGCGACCACTGATGAGTCTTTCTTCGAACAGCTTGCCCTCAACATGGCTCAAGCGGTTGGCGCTCAAGGCGCTTTCATCGCCCGCATGACTCCCGGTGAAACCCTCGCCACCCGCACCGTGGCCGTCGTCGTAGATGGGCAGAAGCGGGAAAACTTCGATTTTACGTTGGAGCAAACCCCGTGCGAGCCCCTCGTCCGCGATGGCGTTTGCGTAGTCTCAAACCAGGCGGACGAGTCTCTGGCCGCCTGCCCTGCCCTGGATCAGTTCAGCGCTCAAGCCTACGTCGCGCGCAGCCTGGTTGATGGTTCCGGCCAGACGCTCGGTCTTTTATTCGTCCTTTTCCGCCACTCCATCCGCGAATCCGAGTTTATTGAATCCACCCTGCAGATTTTTGCGGTCCGGGCGGCTGCCGAACTGGCCCGCCAGCGCGTCGATGAGCAAGTGCGCTATCAGGCATCGCTGCTGGATAAGGCGACCGATGCCATCATCGTCCGAGATCTCGATCATCGCGTCCTGTTCTGGAACAAAGGCGCCGAGCGGATCTACGGGTGGACCCGGGAGGAAGCTCTGAACCGCTCTTCCCACCCAGTCCTGCTTCCGGACCCGGCAGCCTTGGCGCTGGCAATGCGCGCACTCCTGGATAAAGAAGAATGGACGGGGGAGCTGAAAAAGGACACCAAGCGCGGTCGCAGCATTACGCTGGACTGTCGCTGGAGTTTGATCCGGACGGACCAGGGCGAGCCCAAGGCCGTCCTCGCCATCGAAACAGATATTACGGAGCGCAAACAACTCGAAGCCCAGTTCCTGCGCGCCCAGCGGATGGAGAGCCTTGGCACGCTCGCTGGCGGCATCGCCCACGACTTGAACAACGTCCTGGCCCCCATCCTCATGTCCATTGATCTCCTCAAGTCCGAGATTTCGAACACGGAAGCTCTGGAGATTCTCCGCACCCTCCAGAGCGCGGCCCAGCATGGAACCGAGTTGGTCAGGCAAGTCCTTTCCTTTGCGCGAGGGGTGGAAGGTCAGCGCATTACGGTGAATCTGCTCCATCTCGTTCGGGACATCCGCATGATGGTTCGCGATACTTTCCCCAAAAACATCACGTTTGACGTTCGGCATCCGGCGGACATATGGCTGGTGACCGGTGATCCCACTCAATTCCACCAGGCATTGACAAACCTGTGCGTTAACGCGCGCGACGCCATGCCCGAGGGCGGCAAACTCACTCTGACCTTGGAAAATGTGGTGCTCGACGACACCTACGCCGCGATGAACCCGGAGACATCCCCCGGGGCGTTTGTGAGGATCACGGTCGCCGACACAGGCGCAGGCATACCTGAATCGATTCAGGAAAAAATCTTCGAACCCTTTTTCACTACGAAAGCATTCGGGAAAGGAACCGGCCTCGGATTATCCACCAGCCTTGGGATTATCCGCAGCCACGGAGGATTCATTCATCTCCATAGTGAAATAGGCAAAGGGACGGCGTTCGAGGTGTTCGTGCCCGCCTCCCAGACACCCGGACCTGCTCAAGCCATGCCAGCCTCTGACGCCCTGCCCCCTCGTGGAAATGGGGAGTTGATTCTGGTGGTCGACGATGAGCCCTCGATCCAAAAGGTCGCGAGAAGCACTCTCCAACGCTTCGGCTACCGCGTTCTCACCGCTTCCAACGGAGCGGAAGCCCTCTCCATTTACGCCCGCGAGCCCGAATCCATCGCCGTCGTCCTGACCGACATTGCCATGCCGATCATGGATGGAGTCGCGCTGATCATCGCGCTCCGGACAATCAACCCGGCCGTCAAAGTTATCGCCTCCAGCGGCAACTCCTTGAAGGATGGCCTCGCCGAAGTTCTCGGTGCCGACATCGGCCATTTCGTCCCAAAACCATATACTGCGGAAGTCATGCTCAAGGCGGTGCGCGAAGCACTCTTCGACGGCTAATCCCCCAGATTGCGGGCGACCAGTCCGCCCTTCCCAGGGCACTCCCAAAAGCGGATCACCGCCGAACGCTCCCATCCGGCATAATCGTGTTTTGAAAAATCGTCCCAGCCTGGGTGCTTCCGCTCAGATTGGCGCCCCGAAGATTCGCTCCCGTCAGGTCTGCCTGGTCCAGGTGCGCTCCCATCAGGTTCGCGTTCTGGAGGTTTGCCTGGCTCAAATCCGCTCCTTGCAAACGGGCTCCATGCAGATCTGCTCCGGGCAGATCGACCTTCACGAGAATCGATCCGGATAGATTGGCCCCTCCCAGCAAAGCGCCGCCCAGTTGAGCCTCAACGAGGGCAACACTGGACAAATCGAGTCCCGTCAGCTTCCGATTGGTTGAAACCACATTCGAGAGCTCCCAGATCAGCCTCGCCTTCGCAGGCATTCCCGTCTCTGTGTCGATGACCGCGCCGCGCCAGTCCACGAGCGCGAGATTCGCTCTCTGGAGATTGGCGCCAGTCAGGATGGCTCGTCGCAGGCTCGAGCCCCGAAAGTCTGCGGCCCCAAAAGTTGCCCCGGCCAGATTCGCCTCCTCCAGATTGCAGAGAATGAGATCCAGATTCGTAATGTTCGCTCCCGCGAGTTTGCCGTTCACAAGCTTCCAAACCAAGGCCGGCTTCGGAGGAAAGACGGTATTCTCATCGATCGCCGTTCCCTGCAAGGCTGCCAGGTCCATGCTGGCCTGATCAAAAGTGCTGAAGCGCAGATCCGCGCCCGCAAGGTTCGCCCCGGTCAGATTCGCGCCGGTGAAATCGCTGTAACTGAGGTTCGCGCCTTCCCCGTTGATGCCATCCAGGCTGGAGGCCGAGAAATTCGCGCCGAATGCGTCCGCTCCTCGCAAGTTGGCACTCGATAAGGCTGCCAGATGAAAGTCAGCGGCCCGCAGATCGGCATTCTCCAAATTCGCGCTCGCCAGATTCGCTCCGAAGAAATCGCAGCCGCTGAAATCCGCGCGCGCGAAATTCGCATTCGCCAAGGGGAGCCCCACGGCATCGAGTCCAGAGAAATTCAGGATGGATTCCACTTTCGCGAACAGGAGCGCAGAATCGTGGGAGATCTCGCGTCTTAAGGTCTGATTCGCAAAGCGACTGCCCGGAATGACCTCGCCCACGGCCGTCCAATCGGCCAGGTTGCTGGAGACTAGAACTCGGTAGGCGGCAAACACCGGGGCGCCCGGCGCAGGCACGAGCGATCGCGACAACCATGAAACGACGGTATTCGTGTCGGTGCGGCTCAGCGCAATCTGCAGGTTCGCCTGAGCTTGCAGATCACTCAGACTCAAGGCCAGGCCCAGGATCGTCTGGATCAGGGCAGCCTTCATTGAGGCAAAACCTCCACCGCATAATAAGCGCTTGCACTCGACTCGATCGGTATTGAGTTGGTGGTGACGAAAGAGCGGGCGACATTGGTTTCTACTGTTCTCCAATCTTCGCTCAGCGAACGTCTCGAAAGCAGCCGGTAAGGCCGATCGACCGGCGAGAACCACTGCATGGCAAATCTCCCACCGGTGATCTCTGCATTCCCGATATGGAAGTCGCCCGGTCTGGAATCCGGGTTCGCCGGGTCCGTGCCTGCGAGCCGTTCCTCGAAGTTTAGTGCCCCGTCGCCATCCCGGTCCAGGGCCAACCGCGCTCCCAAACCTCGCGGCGTCAGCATCGCCAGCGCGGGACGGCCCGACAGTACGTTCGAGAAGAGAATCTCACGTGAGACCACCGGGTCCTGGCTGTCCGGACGGAAGGCCCGGACGAGAGGATCGTAAAACCAACCTCGATAGACGTTTGTCAATTGCGCCCGCACGATCAGATCCAACCGCCCTGTTGAACTGCTGGCCCGCGCGATAAAGGAATCCAGCGCCGCCCCATCGTTGGTCAACCATAATTGCCGGCCCAGCGCCGCCGGCGCATCCAGGCTGCTGGTTCCCGGAGCTGTGGCTTGCGAGGTGACCGCGCTGGAGACGGGCAAGTCAGACCCGGCAAATGAAACCAGAAAGGCAATCGTATCCGCAGTTTCCTGGTCATCGGTCAGTCCAAAGCCGTCCTGCAGGAAACGCGTCAGCGAATCCACACGGCCATCGTGCAGAAAACCAAAACCCGACCGGCTCACCCGGTTGAGATTCGCGCCAGCCTTCTCGGGCAGGTTCCTCAATTGCGCCACTTTGAAGGGCAGGAGTTCCGAGCGCGGGGTCGCCGCAAGGCCAAGGTGATGTTCCCCCTTGGGGCCGATGGGTATTGCGGTCCAACGCCCGTTTTTGAAAAACTTGTCCGGACCGCTTCCCGCCGGCATAGAGTGACATTCCGTACAGCCGAGCACCGAGGAGGCGAAAAGACTCAAGCCTCGCTGCGCATTGCCGGCGGGCAATGGGTCTCCCTTGAAACGCTGGCCTCGGCCCAGGGCAAAATGATTCGTCAGAATCACCTGAGTCGAAAGGCTGTTATCGAACCGCCGCAGCCGGTTCGGTGGAAACTGGATGGTCGCCAGAAAGTCCTCCAGTTCCTGCATCTCACCGTCACTGAGCTGCTGGTCCGCCCCCTGTAGATCGGTAAAAGTAGGATTGAACTCTTCCAAACCAATTCGATCTCCACGCCAATGGAACGGCTCGTGGCCGATGATATCCTGGAGAGTCTGCGTCACCATCGGCCCCTTCATTGGATGGAAATTGTTCGTAACCGCCGGCAGCGCCGAAACGAAGTTATAAGTATTGGTCGCGATAACCTTCATTTCGCCGGCGGGCGATCCAAGATCCCACGCGAGCCGGTCAAATCGACCATCCAGGTGGCACGAGGCGCACGACGCCTGGCCCAGACCGGACGTCTCGTGCGTATTGTAGAAATGCCGCCGCCCTTTTCGGATCACCTCCGGGGTTGGGTCAAAAAACGGCTCGATCTGCATGACCTGGAGCGTCTCCCCATCCAAAACCGCGACTGTCGCGTCAAATCGACAAAGGACATAAAGTCGCCCCCGCTCCCGATCAAAGGCCATTCCCGTGGGACCGGCGGGCAAGGTTCCTGAGACGGCAAGCCGGCGCCCAGCACGGTCGAACATCGCCACGTTATCCGATCCCATTCCACTGACATACAAGCGAGTTCCGCTCGAATTCCAAACAGCGCCTCGAGGATCGCCCACACTCTCCGACCGCTTCGACATAGGAATCTGCTTTTGCCGATAATCGAGATGCGGGTTTAGGTCTACGACCAGCGGTTCGCCCTCGCCGACCAGGGCCAATTCCGCGCGCACAAAAATGCTTTTGAGCACTGGTTCGTAGCGAACCTCATTGATCGCGTCCGTGCCAATCACGGCCAGTACACCCGTCTGCGGGTTCGGCGCCACATCCGCGCAGATATTCATGAGCCGATCGCTGTAAGTGACGCCGAACGTGGCTGCGTCGATGGCAGCCACGTCGTGGTCGACCAAGTCCCAGCCCGGCACGCGCCCGGAAAACGCCGCGTTCGTCCCGGAAACGAACTCGGTCCAGTTGCCCTGGCTATCGTCCAGCCAGCGCCCGTCCTTTTGCTTTCGCACAACCAAGCTCACCCGAGGCGGCGTGGCAAGATTGGTGCTGATCGCTGGCGAGAACTTATCGCCGGAATTCGGCGGAGGGTTGGCCCCTTGATGAGGCCCGACCGGCAAATCCACCGGCCCGGCTGGCGGCGCGTGCCCCAATTCCGCGAAACGAGGCGCTAAAATCGTGGTGCCGTTTCCAGATTCGAAGATCGCCGCGTAAACCGTCAGCCCGTCCGGACTCGCCGCCAAGCTCTTTGGCCGTTCCGCGTCGACCACGATGTTGGTCACTGCCTCCCCGCTCGCCGGATCAAAGACCTGGACCAAGTTGTTCGGCGGACAACTGACAAACACCCGTTGTGGATTGCCGGCGAAAACTACGTCAGCAGGCCGCGGTTGCGTCTGGATCACGCGCACGAGCGCATAATTCTCCAAATCGATGACGTTGATTGAATCGGATAGCGCGTTCACCACCCACAATTCCGAGTCTCCCCGAAACCGCACAGAGATTGGGTCCAAACCTACTGGAATACTGAGCGTGTGACGCAAGCCCTCGTCCGCCACGCTGAAAATCTCGACCTGGCCGTCCGGTAAGTTGCACACCGCGAGCAACTTTCTTTCCGGACTAAAGGCGAGGCCGTGAACAGGCGCCGTTTCAAAGTTTACAAAGTTGGAGGCGGCAAAAACAGGAACCAGCCACAGCAATGGGATCAGCAGTGTTTGGTTCAGGTGCATGCGGGCTGAAAATCAGCAACAATCATGCCGCCCATCAGACCGCTATTACCCGCTCTCGGCCCCGGGGAACCGCGCGCACCCGCAATGCAACAGAGCCTTACCGGGCCAATCGAAAGCGATAAAACGCTTGCCCCGAGGAAGATCCCACACTGTCGCTAATCTCGTAAAGATCGCTATCCACCGCAGAAATCCGGGCAAACTCCGTCCAGGGGCCTCCCAGGCGATTCGTGCGTTCCACTACATAGCTCCGGCCCGGCACGACAATCACGGAAATCACCAAAGCGTTCCCGCGCAAAGTTGCCGAATAAATCTCGAGGGCATCCCGGGCGTCGTTCGCCGTCGTGCCCGCCAGATATTCCTGCAAATTGCTCGAACCATCGTGATCCAGGTCTTGAGCTGCGTCCGAGCTGTCGGCGGGATTGAGACTGAACAGCCTTTCCCAGGCATCCGGCAGGCCATCTCCATCCGAGTCCACCGGCGCCGCCAAGGCCACCAGATCCGACGCGCCGGCGTGGCCGATGACGTCGCGCACTTTCAGCCGAAGGCTGCCCGCGGTTCCGAGCAGCTGCACGCTGCCCTGCCATAGGCCTGCTTTGAACTGAAGGTTGGTGGTGCTCGCCAAAGGGATCGGAACGTTCCCGGACAATTGAATGTTCGGAATTCTTTGATAGAGAGTCGGGGTGGGCCGCCGGCCGGTCCACGCCGCCGGGTCGCTCGCACTGATAACATCTTCCGCCGCCATCGAACGGTTGCCCGTCACCGCAGAAGCTTCGATCTGAGCTCCTCCAGTGAAGAGCAGCCCGGGCACGGTGATGAAGTCCACCATCAGATGATTGGTTCCGTCGTAATAGAAGGGGTCGGGAAATGAAAAGCGAACCCACCCATTCTGCTTCAAAGGAATCGCTTTGCCTGCGAAGACCGTGGTCCAACCGTTTGTTTCCCAAGTGCTGGTTCCCGAAAACGTCGCGCGAGGGCTGGGTTTCATCCGGATGGTCAGGCTGCCAATTTCCGGAGTCAGATACGGCTCCACTCCTGTCGCCTCCAACGCCAGGGAGTCAATGTAGAACGCGCTCCCCAGCTCGTTGGTGTAGAAGATGGTTTGCATTCTCGCCGGGCTAAACGAGCCCAACGGATAATCCCAGGCCACGTTGCCACCCCCCACCGTCAACCCGTCCACGGCCTCTTCTGCGCGCAGAACCGCGCTGCCCGAAAAATTCTCCGCCCGGTTGTGGAAACCGTCTCGCGCCAGAATGGTGACAAACTGATCCTCGCCCGCGAAAATTAACGGCGGCAATGGATCAAACAAAAATGTGTCTAATTCACCCGGCAAGCCATCGTCGTTGACGATCACCACTTTGATCTGGTCCGTCGCCGCGGTCGCATTGACCAGGTTTGAAATTCCAATGGTGAAAAACTCATCTGGCTCCAGCCTCAAGTCGCCCAAGATCCCGATTCGCACCGTCGCATTGGTTTCACCAGCAGGGAAGACAACGGTGTCGTTGTAGGCCGCGTAGTCCGAGTCGGCCTGCGCGGTGCCATCCGCGGTTGCAAGGTCGAAGGAGACTTCTTGAACACTCGGGAGGCTCAGAGTGAAATTGATAACGACCTCCCCGACTCCCGTGTTGCCCTCCGCCACTCGGATTTCTCTCTCGAAGACCAGATCCGGCCCATCGTCGTCCAAGATTGTTCCGGTGGCCTCGCCTTGGGCGATAAGGCCGTTGACCGGCTGGCTCAGAACGATGGAGAACGTTTCATCCTGCTCATCAATCTTGTCGTCAAGCAACGCCACCCGGATGGACTGATTAGTCGTGCCGGGCGGAAAGACGATCCGGCCCGTCGCAGACACATAATCAGTGGAAGTGGCCGTGCCGTCTCGAAGCGAAAAACCGACGCTGACTTCCTGGTTGCTCGGGTTGGATAGGACCACTGACGCTTCCAACTGTTTGCTCCCCTCGATGGCGGCCGCATCCAGCACGGAAATATCCGGCCGGTTTAGAACCGTGCTATGCCAATTCACCACATTGTTGCTCAAGTAAACCTCAGGCTCACTCCGCCCGACGGATGCGGCCCCCGAAATGCTGGTGGGCGAATCCGGCATCGTCAAGACGAACTCCCCAACCACGCGCTCGCCACCAGCCAGAGAGGGAATCGACCAAAGCAATTGATTGCCATTGGCAGTGAATGATCCCGTGGAACTTAGGTTGGTCACCAGGAGCGCGCCTTTTGGCAGGTCATTCGTCACCACCAGCCCGGTGGACAGGAGCGGACCCGTATTGGCGACTTCGACCCGGTAGCTGGCCGCGCTTGAAACCGTAACCGGCTCGATCTCCGGCAAGACCACCAGGGACAGGTCATTGCGCAGAACGATGTCGAACTTCGAGGACGATCCCGCGTGCTTCTGCCCGTCGTGGGCCGTCAAAATCAGACCGTTCGCCGGAGCTGAGACCGCGATGGCGCCGCTCCAGACGCCGTTGGTGAACGGGCCCGCTCTGTTTGTGCTCAGGCCTACGGGGATTGCGGAAGTGATCTGCAGGTCGGGCACCGTATAATCGGGAAAGGTAAAAGGCTGTTCTCCAGACCAGCGGAGAGGATCGCCATCCTCGTGATCGGATTGTCCCAGAATAATGCGGCCTTCGTCATGCAGCGTGGCACTCACCATGCCCAAGGTGAAATCGTATGCGTCGTTCTGGAAAGAAAAGTCCACCAGCAGGTTCCGCGTGCCGTCGTAGGCGAAGGGCTGGGAAAATGCGAACGACACCAACCCGGTCCGCGTCAAGGCAACGTCCCCCTGATAAACTGTCGTCCAGCCGGCGCTCTCCCAAACCGGCGCATCCGAAAACTCCGCCAGCGAAGTGTGTTTCAATCGAATGGTAAAGCGCTGGAGAGTGGCTGCCGGCACTTCAAGAACGTACAATCCCAGCCCGGTCAGCGTGCGCGCGGGCCCAACCTCCGCCCGCGGATAGATCGCTTCCAACCGCAGATCCATGAACGAAGTGTCAAGCGGCGCATTCACGGTGCTGTCATGGGCGCCGATTTCCACTGCTGGCTGCTCAATGCTCGCGGCGAGCGTGGCGAAGCCATTAAAGTTGGTTGCCGGCAAATTGGACGCATCCAACGCTCTCAACGTCACGGGGAACGCCTCTCCCACAAAGGTTGGCGGCGCAATTGAGCCAAACACCAGCCGATCAATATCGCCCGGCAAGCCGTCGTCGTTAATAATGGTTCCATACGCCCGCCCCCGCCCTACCCTGGCGCCCGTGGCCGAATCAATTTTGATCACGAAGCGTTCGTCTGGCTCCACTTCGGCGTCCGCCACAATCTGCACCCCAGCCTGCTGCACGGTGCTGCCGGGCGGGAAGACCACCAAGCCAGTGCGCACTTGAAAGTCGGAGCTCCCCGCGGTGAGCGGAATAGTCTCCCACGCCACCTGCACCGTATCCACCGTGTTCGTGCTCAAGCGGAAGTTGAAGGAAAGCGTGGGCGAACTGTCCGTTCCTTCCAAAATCGAAGCGTCCTCCACACTCACTTCCGGATTCTCGTCGTCGATGATCGTTCCCGTCGCAGCCGACACTGCCAGCGCCGCATTGGTCGGATTGCTCAGTTGCAGGGTGAAGGTTTCGTCCGTTTCATCGACCTGATCATCCCGAACTGCCACCTCAATCTGAGCTGTCCGCGAGCCGGGCGCAAAAGCAACGGTCCCTGAAGTCATTTCGAAGTCGTCGGCGCTCGCAGTCCCGGGCACTGTCGCATAGTCCACGGACACCAGCTGTGGGCTGGCCTTCGACAGCTCCAGGTAGAAGACCAACCGATTGGTCGGGCCCTCGACCGCTTGGGCATCGCTGACGCTGACGGCTGGCCGCAGGCCCACCGCGGTCATTACCGACACGGAGTTATTGTTGGTTTTCCCGTCCGGTTCGTTTCGGCTTGCTCCCGCCACGAGGGTGATCACACGAGACGTTCCGGGGGTGGCCAGCACGTTCACACTCACCACGGCATTGCTGCCGGCCGGCAGATCGCCGATCCGCGCGGACACCACGGTGGAACTGGTGTCCACCGTGCCCACAGAAGAAACGGCCGATTGCACACTGCCGGCCCCGACCAGGCGATTGGAGAGGAGCACTCCCGAAGCCGCCCCAGGTCCGGGGTTGATCACCTGGAACTTATAAACGCCGGTGTCCTGCTGAAAAAGCGTCTGCGGGGCGCTCAGCACAACCACTCGCAAATCGTTGGTGAAATCAGCAGAAACCAGCGAACTCAAGCCGGAATGCCCGCTGGAATCCTCGGCCACCAACTGCAAATCATCTCCAGACCCACTCAACGCAATGGGCCCGGCCCAGATGCCATTGGTGAACACGCCGGTGAGGACCGGCAGGATCGGCACCGGCAACTCGGAGACGATTTGAACTTGGGGCGCCAAAGAATTCGGAGCTGGGTAAAAGTCACTCCCGGCGGTGAGAGGATTTCCCGAAAAAGACTGCCCCACTAGCGATCGATCTTCGTCCGTCTTCTGCGCGAAGACCACGCCGCTCGCTCCAGATTGGGCGTTCTTGAAACTGAAATCGATCAACAAATTGCTGGCCCCATTGAATTCGAAGGGCGTGGTGAACGGAATGAAGGCCCAGCCCGGTTCATCGATCTGCAAGGTTCTCTGCAAGACCGTTGTCCAGCCCGACCGATCGAACGACGCGCTGCTGCTGTATCGAGCCAGCGCCGTATGCTTCAGCCGGATTGTCCACTGCGTCAATTCACCTGGCGCTTCCTTAACGTTCAGGCTGATCCCAGTAATCACCCGACGACCGCCCAGCTCCGGCGCAAGGTAGATCGACTGAACGCGCGCCACCGGAAGAAAACCTCCCAGAGGAAATTCCCAGGCTTCACTGCCAATGCCAACCGTTTCAGTGGGCAGCGCCACCCTCCCCCGCAAGCGCACGCTGCCGGAGAAATTCGTCGCGACATTGCCATAGATGTCGTGGGCCTCAATCTGGCCGCTCAGCGCGGCCTCCGCAAACGTCCGGGACGGCAGCGGCGTCCAGGCAAAATGATCCACCGACCCGGCCGGGGGCACGGTAAAGCTCCAGACGGGCCCAGGCACGGACGCGTTCGGCCCTTCCGCCACAATGCTCCAATAGTACGTTTGATTCAGATCCAGGGGCGGAAGATCCCAAAAACTGTTTGTCGTAGCCCCAAGCACATGCGAGCCGGCGGCATCGCGAGTAGTGCCAAGTCGCACAGAATACTGAGCCACGGGCGCCGATGACAGATTCAACTCAATGTCGTCGAGATGCACATTGAAATAACCCAGTGTCACATCCACCACAAACGCCACTCTCACTCGTTTCCCCTGAAAATCGCCGAGATCCACCTCGCGCTGCGTCCAATCGGACGCGGCGGAATCGCCGTCTCTCGTGCGGAAAAGCGTCGCCAGGGTGTCTCCCTGTTCAGACTGCGCTTCCACGCGGAATGACTGCAGGTGATCATCGAATAATCCGGCATAGTTAAAAATGCGATCCCGCCAGCGCAACTGGGCGCCCAGCAGTCCCGGCGGAATGGCTACGATCTGATATAGCGTGATCCGCCCCGGCGCGCTCTCCTCGGACACCACGCTGAACTTGCCGGCAAACGGCGCCACTGCGCCGCCGGGCCCATCCGGGTCCAGGCTCCCGTCATTAACGCTAAAACGCCCGCCGCCCGTTCCCTCGGATTTCCACGGCCCCAACTGCCCCGTTTCAAAGCCGCCGTTCTCGAGCAACTCACCGTTGCCCACGGACCAGGAAAGTCGCAGGCGAGGCGGGTTGTTCGTGGAGCCGTCCAGGGGATGCGGGCCAAACGGGACCGCCGGGGTCTGGTCATCGATGAGCGCGATCTGGGCCGCGGCCGGTGAAAAGCCGGGCGCGCTCAAGCTTACTTGAATCGCCTGTGTTCCTCGGGGAACTGCGTCCCGGTGCGGCTGCAAATCAAACGTGATGTTTGACCTGCCTGCGGGGATTACCACCGTCTCCGGCACGGATAGCAGCTCGGGGCGGTCGCTGCGCAAAGCCACCGCCAACGGCGCATCCAGCAGCCCCGAAACAGAGACAACTCCCACGCCGCTCAACAATACGCTGCTCTCTGCGACATTCTTTGGCGCCGAAATTCGCAAATCCCTGGCCTCGTTATCGCGGATCACAATCTTTCCGGCGCCGCTCAACCAGTTTTCGATCGACGCCGTCACCGTCACCTCCAGGTTCGAATTGATACGCTGGTCATCCAGCACGGTCAGGGGGAAGCTCGCGGAGAGCGCGTTCGCAGGAACGATGCAGACCGGAGGCGCCGCCAGCCGGGCCGGATCCCCGGAAGTTAGTCGAACCAGCAGCGGCTCCGGCGCTGCGCGATCCACCTCCACCCGGCCGGTCAACGGCGTGGAATCCCCTTCGCTGGCATTGCCAGGCAGGACCACGCTTAGGGTGTTCGTCTCCGCGTCAAGTATGTTGACAGTGATCGCACCGCTTTGATACCCGTTCGCCGTCGCCACAAATCGCACGAGCGTCGTTCCTTCCAAAGCGGTGTTCCGGCGGATGGCCCCTGTTAATTCAAGGCGCGTTTCGCCCGCCGCCAGCACCAGATCAGTGGTGAGCGGCACTTTCACATTCTCCGACTCCAAATGAATGGTGAGATTGGTCGTGAGCGGCGAAGGGATGGAGACCGCCAATCGCAATGCCCCGGCATCCTCCCGGACTGACGACGGACCAGCGAGATTCAAACCGGGCCTGCAAGATCCGAGATCGCCAAATGCCGTCGGGGTAAAACCTGCGGGAACTCCTCCTCCTTGCGACAATCCGACCAGTCCGAAGGTTCCAGTTGTTTGCAGCCAGGTGATGCGAATCGTCCCATCAAAGAAGAGCTCCACCTGGAAAGAGTTGTCACCCGGATCAAAGTAACTGGCGACCTGTTCAAAGGTGATTGCAAGCCGGTCGGGAAGCTGCAAACTTGATATTCGCCCGCCAAAACTTGGATTTAGGTCGGTCGAATAGGCCGATATGCGCGGCCCGCCGAAATGGCTGGCCAAGGAGGGCAGAAAATCGACCGCGCCCCTCCCAAAGGTCAAGTAACCATTGGCGCCTACGAACACATTCGTGTACTCGACCCCGAAAAAGGGAAATGTCCCACCGATCGCCGCCGGGACAAAACTGTCATCGCCAAGCGCCAGCTCCGTGGCTGCAGCCGGATCCACTGGAAAATCTTCGGCCGGCTGGGAACAGGCCCGGTACTGACTGAGACTATCCTCCGGCGTAAAGGTCACCGACGCGTTCCGGAAAACAGCCGCCTCCGTAGCGTCCGAAAACAGCCGGGTCCAATACTCCGGCTGCCCAATTCTCAGATTCACCACCCGGGTCTGGATTCGCCTGGTCACCGCGTTGCTCCAGGTCAGGGTTTCCGTGTAAATCCCAGCGGGCAGGCTCGCGGACACGGGATCAAAAGTGAAACGCACCTCCACCGGCGCGCTGCCCGGCGGAATCTCCCCATGGTCCGCGCTCAGGCGCACGATCGGACCGGAGCTGATCGCTGACCACCGAACCGTATTCGTGCTCACGTTGCGCAGAGACAAAACGCCTTCGGCCGGCGCAAAAGGCCCCCCCACTGGCCCGCTGCTCGTCACAACCTGCGCAGGACTCACCACCAAATCATCTGGAATGTCGAAAGATTCCGCCACACCCACCGTGGTGTCGCCCGGCGGGACCTGCGCGCCAAAACCAAAGCCCCGCTTGGCAAACGCCGTCCACAGCATCTCGGCATTGGCGCCGCCATGGTTTACCAGGTCTGCCTGGATAATCGCGTCCCGGGCATCCAAAAATGTCGGATCCGACGGCGTCAACCGTAACGCATCCGTTGCCAATTGGAGAACCGCCTGATTGCCCGCGCTGAAGCCATACTGCCGGATAAAAGCGGCGCGCACTTCCCAAAGAGCTGAGCACCAGACCTCGCCTTGCGAGTGAACTTCATCCGCCGCATCGCTTCCGGCGAACGTTGGGTTCTCGGGGATGCCCAAGTGAGGGGACGCTTGAGTCGGATCGATGTCCTTCAGAGTCAGCGGATTCTTCCGAAGATCGGTGCTGTAAGGGTAACGCCGAATCCCGTAATAGTAATTCGCTTCGAGCCCGTCCAGGAGATAGCTCGCATACGCGCCGGCGGGATAGGCAGCAGCCGGGTCATCTGTCGGAGCACTCAGGAAAGTCAAGGCGTAGAAGTCCGACCAACCTTCTCCCAATCCGCCAGCCTGCAGCGATTCCAATCCGTATCCGTTCCCAATCAACCGGCCGGTCAGGCCGTGCGTGTACTCGTGCAGCACCACATCCGCGTCGAGGGCGCCATCCCGGCCGGGCTTCGGTCCGTCAAAAACATACATCTGCATTCTCCCTGGGACCCCATCCTCGAGCACGGTGAAGTTCGCGTTATTGAATCCACCGCCGTCCTGGGCGTCCGCCTGGACCGCGTCATTCTCCTCACCGCCTCTGCCGAAATTCGACGCCTGAAAGTTGCCCGCCGCCTCGGTGAAGCCCAGTTCATAAAGCCGGTCGTGCATCCAATTATTCCAGTAAAATAACTGCACCACCGACGCATTCGCGTAGGTTTTGGGAGATTCACTCAGATCGAGCGGAAAATCGAAAACCCGCCGGGGGAACCCGTGTGGCCGGGGCAGATCCGGTTCGTCGTCATCATTCCAGTCTGTATGAGCGTCGACATTATTCCCCAAGGTTTCATTCACGCGATCATCAATCCAGCCGGCCGGCGATGCGTTGGTCGACAGCGCCGAGAGGACCGCTCGTTGCCGCTCGACCAGGGCGGGCTGTTGCGCGCTTGGACTGGCGTATCCTGGAGACAGCGGTGTGGGACTGTGGCTCGTAAAAACCCGATAGCTTGCGTCCGACAGATAGAAAGTCAGCGACTGTCGCAAGAGGACTTCACCGCTGGCAGCATCAATCACCAACCGATAGGTTTCCGCGTGAGTCCCCGCCCTCAATTCCACCACCCAGCACAACCGGGCCGCCCCCGGATTCATCGGCAGCCAGGCCAGCCGCACTCTCGCTTCGCCTTTCAGGCCCAAGCCCCGAAACGTCCCCTTCTGGTCAATGCCTTGGAATCCTGAAGCCACCAGCTTCGAAGGTTTCTGCGCCACGAGATGTAACGCCGCGATTTCCACCGCGTTGGTTGCGGAGATCGGAGGAGCTTTCAGACGGGCCAGATAGTCGCCATTCCCAGAGCGCGCCGCCTCAAGCGGATTCGGAATCAGTCCGCTTGAGAGCGACAGCAACCGGCCCGCGCGATCAAACTGGGCGCTGATCAAGCCGTCGAACACCGCCACCCCCTCGAAACTCTGCTGCCAGCGAACCGTCCGCATCCCGTTGTGGGGCGTGGCGTAGTCCTGTTGGAGCGCCAGTTGATCCATCAACTCCGGACCATGATTGAAAAGGTCCTGACGGGTGCGGATAAAGGCCTTCATGGCCTCCACGGGAGACGCTGCGTTCGTGGCACTCTGCGCATGATTCTGGTTGGCCGCCCCTGCCAAAAAACCCGAGGATGCACGGATCGACCGAGGCGAACCGGTGACCCGGTCCATCGAGACCACGAAATCACCCTGTCCTCGCGCCGTCTGGCGCTCCAAGTCTCGCGCGCCCCCTCCCGCCTTGCGCTTGTCGAAGTTCGGCAAAGCCGCGCCGCCGTCCCTCAAGGACAGGCATAAGACAATTCCCGCGAAGATAGATCCGCACCTTTGTAAGAGGTAACCCATGTTGCCTTTAGTGATTAATGTTTTTAGAGGTATAGGAAATCACGCTGTTACGTCAATCACAATGCCGGAAGAAATCCAGACCAGTCGAATTATTGGCATGCAAAAATAGCAAAACTGGCCGGTTCCTGCGAAATGCGGAAAGTGCGGGCCGTCCCCAATTTGCGGCTGTTCCCCAAGGCCGATTTTTTGCAGAGTGCGCGAGTGGGAATCTCCGCGAAGGATTTTGAGAAGATACAGGCGCGTTTGAAGAAGCTGCCATCCGGGACGCCATCGGCCCTCCCCGGGAGCGTTGTCTCCTCTGCCACCCAGCATGTGACGATCCTCGGCATTGACCCCTCGTTGAGGGGGACCGGATTCGGGATCATCCGAATCGGAAAACCGCACGCGATCGCTCTGGAGCACGGAACGATTCGCTGCCCAGCGAACTGGGAGCGATCGCGCTGCCTGGTTCAGATTCTCCAGACCCTGCGCGACGTCATCCAGAGGCACCAGCCGACCGGATGCGCCATCGAGGGGCTGTTCTACGCGCAAAATCTTCAGACGGCTTTGATCATGGGCGAGGCCCGGGGCGCGGCTCTGGCCGCTGCCGGGGAAGGAGGGCTGGAAATTTTCGAAATCGCGCCCCGCAAGGTAAAGCAAGCGATTGTCGGCTACGGCGCAGCACAAAAGCTGGCTGTCTCGAAAATGGTGCAACGGATGCTCCATTTGGCCGAAGAGCCGGAGCCCGATGCGGCGGACGCCCTGGCCCTCGCCCTAGCGTTTGCTCAGGGGACCAGTCGATTCAGCCTGGCCGGTCCCAAACGGGTTTAAAAGCCCGTGACCGTCAATCCCCGAACGGCCGCCAGCACTTCCTCCGCGGTAATCATATTCATGTATTTCTGGCCCAGCCCGGTGTTGGCCACAATCGGGTGGCACACAAAGAAATCGGCATCCCGATGGGCCATAGCGACGCTGCCCTCCGCGCTCGGCGCCCACAGCGGAAGCTTCCCCTGCCCAAAGAGCGCGATAACAGGCACGCCCAGAGCGTCTGCGAGATGCATCGGACCGGAATCAACGGTCACAACGAAAGCAACCTGATTGAACTCGTCAGCCCACTTTTGAATGGATGGACATTCGATCACCGGAATATCATCCCCGACTTGTCCGCGCGCCGCGGCAGCCTGGCCCGGACCGGCGAAAGCCAATACCTCCCAACCATCAGCCCGGAGGGATTGCGCCACCGCTTGCCACCGTTCACGAGGCCAAAGCTTGCCGGCCCAAGGGGCAATTGGCACGAAACCAACGCGCCGCTTCGGAGCCCGGGCAATCAAGTGATAAAGGCGAGGCGGAGCAACGCGCCGCAAATCAGCGGCTGGATCCAGCGCCCGGAGAAATGAGGCATTCACCTCCCAACGACGAAGCGAATTATCGAATGGGATCAGCTCTGCCACGAGCGATGACATGGGAAGGTCAGACCCGAGGTAACAGGAAAGGCTGATCACGCGCTTGCATCCAGCCCAGTAAAGCAACAGCACGCTCCGAATATCGCCGCGGGTGTCAATCCCGATCGATCCAGGACCAAGTTCGCGCATTCGGCGCAGATCACCCCGCACTGGCTCCTGGAAGTAGAGCCCAAGCTGGTACTTCACCTTTTCATTGTGCGAGGCGTAAGGGAGGCGCAAGTCGCACCAGATCTGTCCCGGCTTTGCCGCCAGGAGCGGCCGCCACTGGGGAGGGGCGCAGAGGACCACTTCATAGTTTCGGGCGAGCAACTCGCGGACCAGCGGATCAAAGCTGATCAGATCGCCCAGCCCCACCGGCTCCAGAACGAGCACCCGCTGCGGACGCGCCCGCCGAAACTGATTGAGAAGGCGCAGCACAACCGCCGCAAAGTAGAGCACCAGGCTGAGCAGGCGCTTGCGAGAGCCGATATGAATGATCTCATTCGGCGGGACTGGAGGTGGCACTGAACGGGTCGGCACGATTATGAAATCTCCGGTGCGGCAGACATTCGAACCGTCAGGAGTGAATCAAGGATTCGAAGCGCGTTGAAGCACGATTCCACGCATCCGCTTCCTGCGGAATAAAAGGACGCAATTGCGTGGAATTCCGCACGACCGATCGCGCTGCGGCGAGCGAAGGCAGATGTCCAAGAGCGATTGCCTGGATCAGAATATTTCCGGCAGCGGTGGCTTCGGCCGGACCGGTGAGCACGGGGATCTGGACGGCGTTGGCGGTGAATTGATTTAACAAGTCATTCTGGCTGCCGCCGCCCACAATGTGCAAAACCTCGACCTTGCGGCCGGTGATCTGCTCGATCTGCCGCAGCGTGCGGCGGTAAAGCAAAGCCAGGCTTTCGAGAGCGCAGCGCACAAACGCGCCTTCATTGTCCGGCCGGGGCTGGCCTGTGCGGCGGCAAAATTCGGAGATCTGCGCCGGCATGCTGGCTGGAGCAAGGAACTCTTCCGAACCGGGGTTGATCAAGGAGGCGAAAGGCGGCGCTGACCGCGCCAGTTCGCTCAGGGTCGCGTAGTCGAACTCGCGGCCCTGGCGCAGCCATTCCCGGCGGCATTCCTGGATCAACCACAGGCCGCTGATATTCTTCAGGAGCCGGACCGTTCCGCCAAAGCCGATCTCGTTGGTGAAATTCAGATCCCTGCACTCCGGGTTTACGATCGGATTCGCCAACTCAACCCCCATGAGAGACCAAGTGCCGGAACTCAGGTAGGCCCAGTGGTTGTTTCCGGAAGCGGGGACGCCGGCTACCGCCGCGCCCGTGTCATGCGAGCAACTCGCGATGACTTCGATCGACGGGACGCCCAACTCCGCCGCCAGCTCGGGGCGAAGCCTCCCAAGCCGGGAGCCCGAAGGCACGATCTCAGGGAAAAGATCCGGCGGCAGTTCGAGGTTCCGGATCAGAGAATCCGCCCATCCTTTGCGAACTGGATTGTACAATTGAAACGTGCTGGCCATCGAGACCTCAACCCGAGGATTGCCCCCGAGAAAGTAATTCACCGAATCGCCGATCCCGAGCAGGAAGCTGGCCGCACGCAGCCGGGCGGGATCTTCAGCGCACAGTTGAAAAAGCGTGTTCAGCGGCATGTATTGGATGCCGGTCTCCGCAAAGATGGCTTCCCACGGGACTCGGCGCAGCGCGTTTTCCACCCCTTTTTTGGTGCGCGGATCGCGATAATGATAGACGGGTTCCATCATTTTGCCCGCCGAATCGAAAAGCGCGTAGTCCACGCCCCACGAATCGGCGCTGATACTTGCGATGTTCGGCTGAGCCGCCAAGGCTTTGCGCAGCCCGGTTTTGATTTCACCCAGCAATCTAGTGATGTCCCACCGGAGTGACGCCCCCTCCCGCACGGGCGTGTTGGGAAAGCGGTGCAATTCGCGCAGGACGACCTTGCCCTCAGAAAGAGAGCCTAAAATCATCCGGCCGCTTTCGGCCCCTAAATCGCACGCCAGGTAATGCTGCATTTCCACCAGCGAAGCAACGAGAGCTCCGCAAATCAAGGTCACATTAATTTGAGGCGCAAACCAAGATCCCGGGCCTTTCGGGCCAGATCCTGCACGAGCGCAAGGCCCATCTCCTGCTCCAACAGAATAAACGTCGTGGGATTCTCCAGTTCCACTCCGCCTCGATGTTCGTAATGATGAGCGGCGAGAATATCGCCGAAGAGTTCGAGAAATCTTTCCCGAGCTGAGGAAGCTGGCGCTGGCTCGGCGGCCGAGAGAGAACCTGTGGCGAGGAAGCGGGCCAGTTCTGCTTTGAGAAAGGCATGGTCCCCGGCATAGCCAATCACCGGATGGCGCGATTTGTCGAAGCAGAAATCCTCAAGCCACGAAGCCAGGAGCAGAACTTTCCTTCCTGTGCCGTGGCAATAGCCTGCCAGGTACATCACATTAGGATTGCGGCCCGTGACCTCAGCAACGACCAGGCTGGCGGACTCCAGGGCGGCGCCCAACTCCCCCAGCCGGCCCGGCCTCGAGAATTCGCACGAAGGTCGCGTCAGCGTCCAATGAGCTTCGGCGGCGGCGGGCGCCAGGGCTTCCGTAAACAGTTGATCGAAGCGCTGCCCTTCGGGCAAGAGAACGACGACATTTGGCATCACTCTCGTTTGCCCCGGGAAGACGGCCGCGTCAAATGCGGAGAAAGAGCTTCCGGCGGTGCATCCAAAGCAGGATCAGCCAGAGCGTGACGAGGACCGCGGTGCCGCTGAGCAAAGATTCATAGGATTCACCCAAAAGTTTAAAGGCGTCCTGGCCCAGGTGGGTCTTAAACGAACCAACGATAAAGCCATCGACAAGATGGGCCAGGCAATACATCGCGATCGAATTCATGCCGATCACCACCAGCGGAAACGCCCACCGCTTATACCCCTGCAAATCGATCGCCCAGTAGAATGCCGCGAGAAGCAGGAAGGTCCAGCCTCCGCTAAACAAGGTCCAGGATGGCGTCCAAATCCGCTTTACGATCGGGCAGACGCCAGCCCGGTGCAGCAAGAGGCCAGCGCCCAGGCAAACCAGACCGCCTTTGATGAGACCAGCGAGCTTCTCGGGTCCGGTTCGGTCCGTGCGCATCCATTGCCCCGCGAAAAGCCCCAGAATCATCGTGCCCAAGGTGGGGATGAAACTGAGGGTGAGATAGCCGCCGCCATTGTAAAGCCACGCCTTGGGCCGGGGAAAGAGGTTGAGAAACCATTGATCAAAAGCCGTCCCGAGATTCCAATTCTTGTCCCAGTGCCGGGCGAAACCGCTCAAATGATGCGGCCAGTCAGCGGGCACTCCCACGGACGGCCAATTCAAATCCGCAGGCGGCAGCGGATAGAGCGCCCACGCCAGCCAATAGCCCGCCAGGATGATTCCGAGCCACACTGCCTGCGCAGGCCACCGGCAAAATGCCAGCAGAAAGGCAAACGTGTACCCGAGGCCAATCTGGGTGAGGGTATCCTCGAAGGTAAAATTGGTCTGAGGCTTGCCCACCGACCGCAGAAAGATCCCCAGTGCGGCCAAGAGGATCGAGCGCCAAACGGCGTGCGCCAGCAATTTGCGAAAAGATTGCCCCTGGGCGAGGCGGCTCCCAACGGAGAAAGGCAGCGCCACGCCCACCATAAAAGTGAAGGAAGGCTGAATGAGATCATGCAACGAACAGCCAACCCATTCCCGGTGGCTTTGCTGGCTCGCCAGAAACTGCCAAAACCCGCTGTTTGGAAAGAATCGGGCTATGCGATGGAAGTTCCAAACTTCTGCCACCATCAGGAGCATGACGAACCCGCGGTAGGCATCCAGTGAAACCAACCGACTCGGACGCGAGGCGGGGGGTGGCGGGGTTTCAGCGGCGGGCGCAAGGACGGGCATAATTTGACCGCATTGTAGGCAGGCGTGCGAACAACTCAAGACTGCCGCGCCTCCCGAACTGCCCCGCCCCGCCGCCTGCCGCCAAGGCCGCTCAGGTATTGGTCAAACGAATGATTTCGGCGCGGGAGGCGGGGGCATCCAGACGAATCTTAGGCAGAGCCAGGTCCGCCGGAATTGCCACGAGCCGCTCAGGCCCGATCGGAAAGGCGATGAGACCCGGCCGAATATTGATGGAAGTAATCACCTGGCGGACAGGAATGACGGCAGCTGCGCCACTCAGAGGCGCCCCGCTGACCACAGGACGAATCGTGGCCGCGGCAGCCGGGGGCGCAAACACCGTCAGGTAGTGATTGTTAAAAGCCGCGCGATCGCTGGCCGAGATCACGCCATCGCCCTCGTAGTCCAAGGCTGCCAAATAGAGCGCCTGTCCCTTCGATGAGTTGAAAGCGCGCTGCAACGAATAGAGATCAAGGAAATCAACGTCACGATCGCCATCCATATCTCCGAAATACCGGAAGAAGCCCTGGCCGGCAGCCGTGGTGATCGGCGCGGAAGCGGTCGATTGCAAGGCGTTCCCCGCCCGATCGGTAACATTGGCCAACTTAAGCGACGCTGAGTAGTTGCCATCGGCCAGCGAACCGCCCGGCAAAGTCGGGAAAGTCCAAGTGGCCGAGTTCGCAGCATGATCGAATGCGACCACGGCCGCCGAAGAATCAAGCACTTGCCGCGTGCCTTGATTCGTGATCACCAGGTCGGATGGCTGCAGGCCCAGCGGAATATCCTCGCTAAATTTTACCGTGATCGAGGTGAGCATGGAGCGTTGCGCCTCGCCATTGTTAAAGACAATCGCAGAGACCGTCGGGGCAACCTGGTCCAGGGTGAAGTTCCGCTCGACCACGGTCGCGCCCAACTGGCCTGTCACCCGGGTGCGGAAGAGGTTCTGACCCGGATTCAACGCTAGGTTCGTGAACGAGAAATGCCCCTGTCCATCCGCCACCACCGTCCCGTCGTTAAAGCCGTTTCCGTCGACATCCAGGTCCACCGTCGCGCCCGGATTGGTCGTGCCCGCGATCGTCACCTTGGCGACATTCGTTACTTGATCCCCCAGAATGCCGGAATCGCTCGCAGGGGCGAGGTCGAAATCCAGGAGAGGGCCGGAAATCACCTGCACATGATCAATCGCGGCCATGCTTTGCGGCCCTGCCCCGGTTAATTTGAAGTAGAGGGTCAATCGGGAACCCGCATCGATCCCGGACAGATTCACGTTGACCTGCGCCGGGAAGGAGAGCGCAGCCACATCGCCCGAATTGGAGACACCCGGCACAGTGACATCGCTGCTGATGTAAACGCGAGAGTCAGGCTGAACGTTCAGAGCCGCGTCTGAGGCGGAGAGAACCGTCATGGGAGCGAGCACTTCGCCGCCATTCGTGTCGAGCAGGGCCACCTCGAACGCATCCGACAATCCGCCCGCGCCATTCGCCTCCAAATGGAGGCCGCTAATCCGGAACTGGAGCGCCGTCGCGTTGGCAGGCAATTGGAACGACTGCGAAACCACCGTGAAGAAATCGTTCGAAGTCCGCAGCACCATCTGCCCATTCGTCACGGAGGCGTTTCCAGCCACTGACCAGAAGAAACCGGGCAAGCCGGGATCGGGTTGGGTGAAATTGCCGTTAAAGAGGCCCGGAGGAACTGTCTCCAGGTTGGCAATCACCTGGAGATGATCCGGGGCGATATTCACCTGCTGAACGAGCGAGCGATCGTAGTTAGTCCGCAGCGAAAAAACGCCTACCGGGACCGAGTTCAGAGTGAAATGGCCCAAAGCATCGGTCGCAGCCACCGGGTCGGCTGGATCCGAAACACCATTACCATTTAAATCCACGAAGACCTCTGCCCCGGCGTAGACGGTTTCACCGACGTCCACTTTCCCGTTCCCGTTGGCATCTTCAAAGAGATAGCCGCCCACCGAGCCGAAGACCCTGGCAGCCACGGACAAACCGGCAAGGTCCACGCCGCTAGCCGGCGAAACGATCGATCCAGCCAAGCCTCCCGCAGCGTCCTGAACCACTACGCGGAACGGCTCCGGTCCCACCTGAGTAAACTTGAATGATCCGTCGGCGCCAGCGGCGATCAAAGGCTCATTATCCTGGCGAACCGCATCCCCGTTCAAGTCCAGGAAAACTGACGCGCCCGCAGCCACGGCTTCCTGAGCGTCGCGAGAGCCATTGCCGTTCACATCGGAGAAGACCACGCCCGAGACGCTGACGGTCTTAAAGACGCCAAAATCAAGAGAAGAAACAGGTTGCGAAGCATTCACCGCGATTTCATAGCTTCCCGTGGCCGATGGCGCCGGCGTGATCTGGGTATAGCCCAGTTGCGGCGCCAGACGGACCGAGTAGTTCGCCCCAGGCGTCACGGAGAGCATGTAGTTCCCCTGCGTGTCGGTGCTGGCCGTCGTCTCAGTCGAATCGAAAGCGCCGTTGCCGTTCGCGTCCAAATACACCACCCAACCGGAACTTCCGGGTTCACCCGGATCGCGCACGCCATTGGCATTCAAGTCCTCAAAGACGGCGCCGGAGATGGCGACGGACTGGGCGGGCGTTCCCACCTTTAACAGGCTATAGTTGGAAACCACCGCTCCCTGATGATCGGCGAGAAGCACGGCATAAAGAAAATACTGGCCGGCAGGCAGGTCCTTTAGCGAGGCAGTCACTTGACCGGAAGCGTTCTGGATGTTGATCGCCTGACCGAACTGGGCGCCGTCAAAACCGGTGTTGTCCGCATCATAGAATAGATAGATCGAGGGGCTCCGCGCGGGATCAACACCGCTGAATTGAACCGTGGCCTCGGTGCTGCCGGCAGAAGCGACCTGCAATGAGAGCGAGGGAGCGGCGTTGCTCTTGAGCGGCAATGCGTCAAACTGGACCTGGCCGAGCCCGGCCGCAGGTTGGACCGCCACGGACCAGGAACCAACGGCCACGTTGGCTAGGCGCAGGACCCGATGAGTGGAATCGGACAGGGCCGCCACGACCGTAATACCGCGCGCAGCGAAGTCGGATTCGCGAATGGTTGCGCCGCTCGGATCGGTGAGAACCATGGAGACCGCCCCGGTGGCAGGGGTGCTCCAGGTGGCTCCGACCAGCAGGTCCGTGTTTCCAGGAGTGACCTGGAATGTGCCGACGCCAGCCTGTTGCTGAGCCACCACACGGCTCGCATCGAGCGTCGACAAGCTTGACGATCCTCCGACCTGCAACGCCTGATCGCCGACGATGATATAAATGGTCCCGTCAAAGAACGCCCGCATGCCTACCGCAACCGGTCCTTTGCCGAGATCCATCTGCGCGAAGCCGGAAATCTGGCTTGTGCCCGGGTTGTTCGGGTTGAAATAGAGGCTGGCGGTGGCGTCCCCAAGAGTCTTGCCCTGCAGGAAGCCCGGAATTGGGCTGACCTTCGGGATTTGCACGCTGGCCGCTCCACTGCCAGAGATAAAGAACGGCGTGGCGGAAGCCTTCAATTGCCCGGTTTCGGTAATAAGTCCGCCCAGAGCGCTCAGCGTGCCGTTCATGGAGAGTTTGCCAGTGCTCCAATTTAGATCCATGTCCGCATTGCCCTGGACCAATCCCACAAAGCTCTGCGGACTCCCAACGATAACGAGGTCCGCGTGACCGGTCAGGTGGTTGCTATCCAGCGTGGCGACGATGTGCAGGGCCAGCGGCGTGCCGCTGACGGGAGTCGGCAGTCCAACCCAACTCGGCAGATTCACCTGGAATGTCCCGACGGTGGCGATCGTGACACCGCCGGTGAAGGCCAGAGGCTTGGTCCCATCCGAGAGGTTGTTGATGCCGCCCTCGATTCCGATCAGTTCCAAACCGGTGGTCCCGAGGGGAATTGGCTTCGAGGTGAGGTCGACCTTGATGCCGATCTGATTTAATTGACCGTCAGCGAAGCCCAAAGTGGCATCCAACTCAACACCCGGCGGGATAATAATGGCCGCGGTGCCAGAAATGCTCGGCTTGGCCTGAGTGGTATCAATCGCCAGCACGAACTTCTTCAGCCCCCAGGCGCCCGACACCAGATCGATTTCTGAGATCTCAATCTTGCCCTTGAAGTCCACCACGTTGTTTCCATCCCGGCGGGCGATCTCGATGAAATTCCCGGAGGTTTCGCTCAGATCAAAACGAACGTTCACCTTCCAAATCTTGAAGTTGAAGTCACCTGTGACCCGGAATTTATCCGTGCCCGTGTTCTCATCGTGAGTGATCGTGAGCTTCACATCCTTGGCATCCACCGTGAGGATGTTCAGGAGCGAGAACTGGATGTTTCCGAAGCTGACCGACCCGCCGGTGAAATAGATCTGCTTCTCATTAATGACCAGCTTGTTAGCCCCACTCACCTCCGCCGTGATCTGGCCCGCGCCGACCAGTTTCCCAAATTTCTCAGGCAGGATGAGCTTGCCTTGCAGTTCCAACTGCGGCTCCCAGAGATTGTCGTTTCCGGAATCGCGATCCGGGATGAATTTCACGTAGGTAATCTGGATTTCGATGCCAAACAGGCTGAGTTTCACCCCGTCCTGCTTTACAAATTCAATCGATTGAGTGAGGCCATCCTTAATGATGATCTTCACGTCCACGCTGTCGCCATCCGCGACCAATTTGGCCTGGGCGGTGATATCGGCGGTCGTCTTGTCATAGGCCTTGTTGATCGAAATGCTGATACCCTGGAAGTAAATCGTCGGATCGTCGCTGGCCAGCGGGTAGATCGCCAGCTTGTCCTTGGAGAGCAGCACGTTTGCGGCGAATTGGATGCTGCCATCCTTGGCCTCACGCACGCTGATCTGACGCGGATTTCCCTGATCATCTTTGCCGGAGATGTTCACCTCGATATTGCCGAGCCCGGGCAACTTGTACGTGCCCGTAAGCACGGCTTCCTTCTTGTCCGGGGTATAGGTGAAGTTGATCGCCGCTTTGGTGGCTTCCACCAACAGCACGCCCATCAAGTTGAATGTCTCCTGGGCGGCAAACTCGATCTTGCCGCCCGTCACGGAGACTCCATCCGCGTTGATGATCACGGCATCCTTGCTTCCATCCGCTAGGCCAACGCTCACCTCAATTGCTTTCCCGCCGGTGATCTTGTCCGGCAGCTTTATCTTGCCTTGAAGCTGGAGCTCCGGATCCCAGGCGGGATCTTTGGTCGGATCGCGATCCGTGACGAAATAGAGGCGCGTAATGGTCACCTGGAAGCCAAGCAGAGTGAAGGTCGCGCCGGTCTTGCTCTTTAGCTCGAACTTGATCTGCTCGGTGGTGTCTCCCTGCGCCGGAATGATGTTAACCGTGAGATCATACGTGGCGGGCTTGCCAGAACTCCCTCCATTAATCGATTGAGGTATCTTTAACTGAGCGTCGCCGTCAATCTTCAGCCCCTTGGTGTTATCCACTTTCAAATGGATATTCTCCACCTGCCACGCCCCGTCCTTGGTAATGTTCAACGGACCGTTGATATAGACATCGCCTACGACGGTAATCCCCAAAGTAGAGAGCTTCACGTACCGATCCTTGCCCGTAAAATCGATGACCACGGATCGTTCGGTCTTGCCGTCCGGTGATTCCTTGATTTCCGTGAGTGTCACCTTGGCGCGGAAAATCGCAAAGAGCACCGTCTCTCCGTTTACCTCCTCAGAGCCAAACTGGATGGAAGGCGACTCGAGCGTGGCTTTGAAAGTGCGGAAGACCTTGGCATTGGAGTTGTCCTTCAGCGCTTGAGGATCGGTTGGTTGATAGCCGTCGGCATTGATCGTCAAGCGTTTGCCTTGAACATCCTGGAACTCAACCACCAGATCCTTGCTGACATCTTTGTCTTCGCCCACCAGGTCCTGAGGCAGCTTGCCCTTGCCGGAAATCTCCAACTGTGGATCCCAAGGATTGCTGTCCTTGGTATTGCGATCCTGGATGAACGAGAATTTCAGGTTCTCGTTCAATTCGATGCTGGCGACCTTCACCGAAGTTCCTTTGAGCTTGATCGTCCATTGGAAGGTGGTGGCTCCCTTTGCGGTAACCTTGTCAAAGCGGGCATCAAACCAAGCCTTGCCAGCTTTGTCCGAGATAGACCCACCAGAACCAGTGACGTTCCAAGTCCCATCATCCGCCGCGATCAACAAGAGCGTGAGGTCTTTCACGTTCCAATCACTGTTGATCTTCATCGTCGGAATGATGCCGAACGAGGGCACCTCAATCCTTTTCTGACTGCCGTTCGTTGTGAACAGCATGTAGCTGCCTTGATCACCGCGGCGGAGCAGGCTGCCGACCGCCCCTTTCGGCCCGCTGAGCTGCATTTTTGCGCCGCCGAATTGCGGGAGGGTGAAATCTCCGGACATCGTGATCCAGGAGCTAAAGCCCGCCGAAGAAGCGGACGCAGCGTCCAATTGACCGCCGCGGAACGAGATCTTGCCGGGCTGCAACTGGAAGCCATCGAGGCTAAACGTGGCGCCCGAAGCATCCACTTGAGCGCTGAAATCGACGACCAAGTTCGAACCGACTGGCTGGAGGTAAATGGCATTGCGCACCGTGACCTGCTTCGGATCCGTCACGATCTTGATCTCCGTGCCTCCCGTGGCGCCCAACCCGGACGGCCACTTC
This sequence comes from uncultured Verrucomicrobiota bacterium, assembly GCA_964566945.1. Lineage (GTDB taxonomy): Bacteria > Verrucomicrobiota > Verrucomicrobiia > Limisphaerales > SXQI01 > DASVNK01. The sequence goes on from CAZMKE010000022.1 coordinate 57,249, forward strand.
AGGTAAGGATAGAGAAGCAGCGCGCCCGGAGCGGGAATAACGCCGGAGTTACTGGTGTCCGGCGGTTGAGCCACGTTGCTGAGCGCCAAACCGATCTGATAGAAATCAAAATCGACTCCACCCATTTGGATCAGCCCCTTCACCCGGCCGCCGGCGGCGGTCCCAACCACACTCAGTTTCCCATCGGACTGGAACTTGAAGACGATTTCGCCGTCCCACAGGTCCTGATCCGGGCCCACTGTCGTGGAAGCCTTGCCACTCAGGAGAACAAAGCCTTTGCTGAAATCGAGGGTGGTGGTGCCATTCACCTTAAAGAGCGGCTGGAAGGTTGCCCCGCCGACCGGCTCAAACCCAACCTGCACGATGCCACTGTAGACAGCAGTCTTCTTGGCATCATCGGTTTTCCACTTGCCGGCCGGGTCAAAACGAAGCGGAGAGGTGTCCCCATAGGGAGCATTCTTTTGATCGCTGTTATTATTCTCGTTCGACTCCGGCACGCTGCCCCCGGCCAGATTATTGCTGAAAGCATGAGCACCCGCTTTCGTGCGATCCGGCGTGTCGATCAAGGCAAACCAAAACAAATTGTCCGGAGAAATACCCTGAGGAATAACAGTGTTCGACAGGTCCAGAGTAACGTTGCGCGTGCGTTCCTCGCCCGGACGCATCGGACCGGTCGTCTCCGGCCCGCGAATCAGGCTGATTCTCTGATGCCAGACGCCCGCCGCGATGTTGTCGGGCGTCGTGACATCGTCCTTGGTCCCAATCCAAATCTCTTCGTTCCAAGTGACGTTCGGCTGGACGCTGCCCTCGCCGGCGTTCTGAACGTTGTAGGTGATGTCCTGCTTGTCGCCAAGAATGCTGAAAGTACGGCTTTGTTCATCAAACAACAGCCACGGGCTCTCGAACTTGGATACGATAAAGTCTGGCAAGAGCACATCGATCGGAGCGCTGCCTACGTTGTTCGTCTTGTCGGGCTCGATCAGGAGATTGGTGGCATCGACATGCACCTCCAGCCGGAGATTTGCCTTCAGGTCATCCACCGAGATGGCGTTCTGGCCGCGAGCATTCGCCAGAGACGGGAAGGTGAATTGAATATCCCGGCCGCCGACCTGGTTATAGCTGTTCTCGTTCAGCAGCATCCGGAGGCCGTTGTCGTTCACCAGGTAGACCTGTTCGAGCCAGGAAACGCCGCCCGTGGAGGCGTTCTGATTCAAACTGACATCATAGTGAGCCGTGACCGTCGTGCCGGGATCGAAGTGCTGGCCAAGCGGCACGCTCACGCCGAGATCCGCGCCCACGCTCAGCCGTGAGGACAACCCTTGCGGGCGATCCGTCCCAGTGCTGATCTTGGTGATGAAGACTGCCGGGTTCAGCTTGTCCAACGGGGTGCGGCTTAAATCGGCCGCCGAGAACGTCTCCACCGTCTTGATGATCTGGTCGACATCGTAAACATAAATCCCCTGGTTGGGTCGTCCGCGATAGGCGGCATAGATCCGCTTGCCATCCGGTGACAGCACCAGATTGTCCGGGAAACTCTGCGGGACCATCAGAGTGGCCGCGACCAGCACCGGCGAGCCGAACGGATCTTTTATGACACCAATGTTACCGCCGGCGGTAAAAGGCGGAATGTTCGGATCGTGCGACGGCAGGTCAGGAATAAACTGATCGTAGCCGGTCACGAACGCATAGCGGCCATCCGGCGCCGCGGTTACCCCGATGCCATTGTTCACATCAAAGGCGTCGGTTGGAATCCCCAGGTTCAGGTCAGCGAAGACCGCCTTGTTGCCAGTGAAGGCGCCGAATCCACTACCATCGGTCTGCCGATTAACGAATACAAACTGGCCGGGAACGGACCCGGCGGTGATGCCGTAGGGTTCGTTTGCGGCTGGCACGATCGAAATCACCTTGAGCAGACTGTCGGGAGTCGCCCGATTCACCGACGCCACGATGATGTTGCCGGCGATGTGGTTGTTCGTCCCATCGAACATGTGGGAGATCGGAGCCGAGATGTAGACTTTGGTGGCATCGGCATCCACCGCGATGCCTGTCAGCCCTCCCTGGGATGGAGTTACGTAGAGGGTCTGGACCGTGGTTCCAAAGGTTGCTGAAGCCGGCTGCACGTCCACGATGTAAACGGCGTTCGTATGATCGTCCGTGACGAAGATGTATTGGTTGGACGGATCAGTCGCGACCATGAACGGACTCGCGCCTGCCGGGAGCTGGAGGTTGTCCATGGCCGCGGTGGCCGGGTTCAGATCAATCTGGCGAAGGCCCACCGCGTCGAACATCGCCACCTGATTTGTCCCCGACAGGGTCGCATAGAGCACTGCCAGATCCGAACTAAGGGCGGTCGAACGCGGCGTCCCGCCCTGCACCGGGATGCGTGAAACAATCTGCGCGGAATTCGCGTCGATCACGCCGATCGCGGGAGTGCCAGTCAGCGCGCTGTAGATGTAGCGGTTTTCCACCGGGAGCCGAATCGGCTGGCTTTCCACATAATCCCGCTTCGGCGCGGGAGTACCGCTCAACGGGTCCGGAGCGAGAACCAACTGGTAGCGCCCGACGGAAATCTGGGCGTTCCCAACTGGGACGCCATCCGGCATGGTGAACTTAAGAGCCGCCCCAACGGCTCCGCCCACCAGGCTCGCCGCGGCGCCGTCCAGTTCGATTGGGACGGTCGAACCTGAGGCGCGAATTATGATCACCAAGTCGCCGATCGTGGCTCCCACGCCTCCGACGCCGATCGGGTTAGTCGCCTGATCCACCTTCAGAGTCACCACTGGTTTGAGATCTGTCGAAGGAGGCGCTAGAGCCTTCTTCGGAATCTCTTGCGGATAAGCATCCTCGATCAGGGTTCGATTCAAATTCACCAAACCCAGACCCTGCGGCTTCTGCGCCAGGAGATCCTGCGCCAACTGCGATAATTTGACCCCAGTGAAGCGAGTTGGGTCGTAGATGCCCGGTCCTTTGATGATCTGATCCAGGTCCTTGGCCAGTCCCTGGGACAGAATCGCATCAAAGCCGCTCTGATACGAATCGACCGCCTTTTGCACATCCGCCGAAAGATGATCGTGCAAATACTTCGAAACCGGGTCCGTGCCGCCTTTGAGCTTGGTCACAAACGATTCCAGACCGACGATATCGCCCATCGCGAAGCCCACAGGTTTTGGGGTCGGCGCGCCAGCCTCCAGGTCAACCGTGGCTTCCTTAATGACCGGCGGATTGGTGGGGCTGTCGCTGGACACCACCGCATTGTTGAAAGTGGCTTTCGCCCGGGTAATGGCATTCGCCGCAACCTGAACGCTGGAGCCGGTTGCCTTGGGCAGATTCGAGTCGGTGGTCCTTTCAATGATCAGAGTCGAATGCTGGCCGGCGGACATGATCGCCACGTATTGCAGGATGGCGTTGACGGCCGACGTGACCGTGTCCTGAATGAATTGGGTAACGGCCAGCTGGACGGCAAGAATCGCCGCAGGCAGTCCGGTCGCGTGCACGGATTGACCGCTGACTGAGGCGGGAGGATCGATCAGCAAATAGAATCCGTTGCTGGTCGGCGCGAGCGGGTGGGCTGGATCGACCTCGCCCTGGACCGTTCCGGTGGAAACCGCGTCCACAACGCTCACAAGATAAGTTCCGGTGTCCCGGGCGCCCACTGAAAGACCGTTGCTACTGTGGAATTTGCCATCGGCGCCGATCAACCCCAAATCCACCTGCATCCAAACCGCGAGAGCCCGGCCGTCCGGCCCGGGGACGGTGGTCGCGCGGTAGATCGCCAGTTGCGTGCCTGCCGCCACTCCCGCGGCGGGAATGGCCCATTGGACGGGCAGATGAAGCGACTGATTGCCGACATCTAATTGATAAGCCGTCAGGAACTTCTGCGCGGGCAGCAACGCGTAGGGAAGTCCGGCCTGCGAAACCAGACTGATGCCGACGGCGGTGGAAGCATCGAGCGCGCCGGGAGGGATCGTCACAACCGCTCCATCGCTCGCGGTGATCACTCCGCCGTTCGCCCCGATTTGCGCAGGAATCGCTACAGGCCGAACCACGTGGACGGCGAGCCTCAGTTCCTTGCCATTGTAAGTAACCGTGAGCGTTGTATCGCCCTCGTTCTTGCCGGAGACCAAGCCTGCACTGGAAACCGAGGCCAGATCATCGTTACCCATCCAGAATTGGGCGCCGTTTGCTGGATCCGTCAGATCCGAGCCGTTCGGATCTCGCAGCCTCAAGGCGAAGGTTCCACCGTTAATCGCCACGGAAAGCTGGCCGCTCTGCGCGAGAATGCCCTGTGAATCGAGCAATTGCTGCGCCAGCGAGGCCGGGCCGACCCGGAACGCCGATGCCGCCCGCAAACCGCCGCGCGCAACGGTCACTGCACCGGCTCCATCCGCCAGACCGACCAGCCAGCCGGCCGGAGTGACCAAAGCGGCGCTCGAACTGGTGCTGGCTAAAGACAGGTAATCGCCCGGCAACGCTACTCCGGCCTGATCGCCAAAATCGCCAATGACCTGCAACCGTTCGGCCGAACCGCCCTGCAAGCGGATGTCATGATTCGACAGAGTAACCCTGACGAGGGGAGCAGTGCTGACCTGGATGGCCACCGTCGCGGCTTGCGAGATGGCGTGCCCATCGTCGGCCACAAAGTTCACCGAACCCGCCGTGGTGCCTGACGGAGTAAACCAGAGGGTTGAACCGTCGTCGCCCAGGCGAATGGTTCCGCCGGTCACACCCGTCAGGCGGAAGTTGAGTGAGTCGCCGTCGGCATCCTGAGCATAAGAGTTGAGGTCGATCTGAATCGGCAGGCCCACGTGGGTTTGCAGCGTAGCATTCTGGGCCACTGGCGCATGATTCGCAATGAACCCAAAGTTGCCGCGGTCGAACGTTAGATCCACCTGGTTAATCACGCCATCGCGATTGGCATCCGCTCCTTTGACATAGCCGCCCTGACCCACGGACGTTCCCTGAGCCGCGCTCCAGGCGCTCGCATCTCCGGCATTCACCGCCTTGTTGCCATCGACATCACCGACCACATAGCCCTCCAAACTGTACGCTCCAGCCGATGTGGACGAGCCCCCGCGCACCTCGAGGATGTACGTTCCGGCCCGAGTCACGGTGAACAACGAGACGCTGCTGCCCGCCCCGGCTTGCGAGTAAGCGGCCGTCACCCCTCGCACGGTCGGCGCAAGGAGGGTCAGGGCGCCATTTCCGCGGGCCTCGAAACCGAGCGTGAGGAGCCCGTTGGCGCTGTTCAACTCCTCGTCCGTGATTGTGAAGGTGTACAGGTCCGTTCGCCCCGCCGACAAGGCGAGCGGAACGACGACTCCGGCGAAGCTCTGAATCCCTCCGAGATCCTTCGCAAGAGGGGTCGTTCCCGTAAAGCGGCCTTGAGCGTCATAGCTGATCAACTCATTGCCAGTTCCCGAGGAACTAATGACTGCGGTCAGGAGATGTCCGGCCGAGTAGAGATAAGTCGTGCGAACACCCGTCCCGAGATTGCTGACCGATGCGAGGTTTCCTGCCGAATCGTAACTGTAGATGATCTGCACTCCGCCCGGAGCATTCACCCGAGTCAAGCGTCCGGCCGAATCGGTGACAAAAGCAATTCGTTCGCCGGTCGAACTGTAGACGCCGGCGCTGTTATACCCCAGCTCCTGGCCGCTGGCACTGCGGGTCGCCTGAAGCTGGCCCGCAGAATTGTAGTGATATTGGGTGCTATCGGGCGCGACCAGAACAAACGAATCGTTCGGTGAAAAGCCGCCGCTCACTGGGTTGTAAGGCAGCCCGCTGCTGGCGTCATAGAACGCGCCGCCCGCCTGCTGCAAAACCGCATCGGCGCTGCGCAAAACAAATGTCTCGCCGGAATCCGCCACCCAGGCTGGACGATAGAGGCGAACGCCGTCCGTCACTTGAATAGCTGTCGGGGCGAATGTGAACCCAATGCGGCGGCCTGTGGGCAAGGTGACGAACACCCGGCTTCCCTGACGCAACGGGTTAAACACTCCGTCGGCCTCATCTCCGGTCGGTGGAACGTCGCTGGTCAATCCGAGCCGGCTGCCTGCCAAGGACCATCCGTATCCCGCCAGGCCGGTCTGGCTCGCATTCATGCTGTCGAAAACGCGCTGGAGCGAGACCGGAATTCCCCCAAGGCTGAGACTCAGATCCGTCACCGCCAACTGATAATCACCCGGCTTCGCCGCCGTGTTGATCTCGATCTGATGAATGATGGTGCTGACCCGGCCGGAAATATCCCGGGCGGTCAACCGCAGCGTGTAGGCGCCATTTGGCACCGTAGCAGGATCCAGGTCGGCCAGCTTGCCCACGACGGTCGCGGTCCCAGCCGCCAGAACCTGGCCTTTGTCTCCTCCGATCGGGACGAGTTCCAAGGAATACTCATCCAGGTTGCTGTCGGAAACCGTTCCAGAGATGGGAACAGCGCTGCGAATCACACTGCGCTCAGCCGGCGAAGCCAGCGCCACCACGGGAGCTTCCGTATCGTTGGGATCACTGACCTTGAGGGTTTGAGTAATCGTCCGGGCGACGGCATCGATATCGGTGGCGGTCGCGGTCAGCGCATATCGGCCGGCATGGCTGGGCGTGAAACGGAACCTGCCCTGGGCATCGAGCGTTTCAGCCTGCCCTTCCACCGCCAGCGAGAGCGAAGCGATGTCGGCAATGCCCGAGCCGACCACCTGGAGCAGAACGCTTTGACCCAGCGGCACCGGGAAGCTCGGCGTTTGCTGGATGCTGACGTCCGGAGGGATGACACCGGACGCCGCCACAATGCGCAGGGTTCGCTTAACCGTGAGATCTCCATCGCTCGCGGTGATGAGCACATCGTGCTCGCCAGCGTCGACCGCCTGCGCCGTCCAGGCAAGAACGCCGGTGCTGGAATTGAAAACGGCGCCAGCCGGCAGGTTCTCAGCGGAATAGATCAAGGTCGTGTTGGGATCAGGATCGGTCGCTTGCACCGTGGTGGCAAAAGGCTGGCCGAAGATCGCCACATGGGCGCTCAGCTCCGGCAACACCGGGGGCCGATTCACGTTGATCACTGGAACCGACACGTTGATGAAGTCGGTGGCGCCGCTGGTATCGCGCGCGCCGATGCGAACCACATGAGAGCCGGCCTGATCAAAGCCGGGGGTCCAAGTGAAGGTCTGGGTTCCCGCATCAAACACCGCCCCGCTCGGCAGCGCGCCATCAACAAAGAACGAAAGCGAATCAGAATCCGGGTCGTTCGCCACGACGGTAAACGTGGTTTCAACACCCTCGAACGCCACCACGCCCGGGAACGGAACCAACTTGGGCGGGCGATTCACATTCGCCACCGCAAACAGAACGGTCTGATTCGAACTGCGCTCGCCATCCGAAGCGGTGAAGACCACGCTCACCGAACCGGCCTGAATAAAATCCGGCGTCCAGGCAAAGACGCCCGTCTTCGAATCGAGCGAAGCACCCCGAGGCAGGCTGTCGGCTGAGAAGAACGGCACATCGCCATCTGGATCAGTCGCAGACAAGGTCAATTGGTAAGACTGGCCTTCCGACAGTTGCTGCTGGCCCACCGCCGCGAGCACCGGAGCCGCGTCGGTCGACCGAACGGTGAGACGCACGACCTGGCTGTCACTCAACTTATTCGCAGCATTGCCGTTCCCGCTGTCGGCAACACGAAGCGTGACAGACTGGGTTCCCAACTGCTGAGCCGTGGGACGCCAATGCAGTTCGGCGAGTCCGTAAACCGCCGTTGGGATCAGGCTTGCGCCGGCCGGCAAATTATCCGCCGAGAAGGTCAACGCATCTTCGTCCTTATCACTAACCCGCACCGGCACCACCAACTCCTCGCCAACCACGGCTACGCGGTCCCCGACGTAACTGATGACGGGCGGAGCGTTCGGAACCGGCACCGTCACCACGAATTGCACCTGAGTGCTCAGCACGTTGGCCGGATTGCCATTCCCGTCGTCAGTCGCGACCACAGTAATGACGTAATTCCCACCATTGAAAATGGTCGGCTGAAAGCGGAAGGATCCGGCACCATTTGCCCCGGCAGTAAAGGTGGCAAAATCCGGCAAACCGCTCACGGAAATCGAAGGCGCCTTCCCGTCCGGATCACTAGTTTGAATGGAGAACTGCGTGGCCTGTCCGGGAGGCGCAGTCTGATCCGGAATGCTCTGAATCACAGGAGCCGCGTTCGCATCCTTGATCTGCAGCGTCAGCGTCGCAGAGTCGGTGGTGGCCGTCCCGGTTCCATCCCCGTCATCCGTCACCGCAAAGTTCACGGAATAATTACCGGCCTGGGTGAAAGAGGGAGACCAGCGGAACACGCGGGTCTGCGGATCAAACGTAGCGCCAGCGGGCAGGGCCGACACTTTCCACGTCAGAGGGGCAATCACGCCCTGGGTTTGCACTGTTCCGTCGGGCAGAACCTGGGATTCGGCCTCCGGATAGTCCGGATCGCCAACCTGAACTCGAACTTGAATTGTCTGGCCTTCGAAAATCACGATCGGATCCACCCGTTGAATGTGAACCTGGCCGTTCACATTCAGGACGGTCAGACTGAGAACGCGCGATTGGCTCGCCTGGCCGTCACTCGCGGTTACCGTGACCGAATATGTGCCGTGTTGATCGTAGCGCGGCGTCCACGAAAGGAGGCCGGTGTCCGGCTGCAACAGAGCCCCTACCGGCAAGCCGACCGCGCTGTAAGTAATTTTGTCCCCATCAGGATCGACCGCCTGGATCTGCACCAGCAACGGGTCGCCTTCACGAATCGTCTGCGGCGCTGGCGGAGAGAGCACCGGGGCGTGGTTCGCATGGGCGACAATAATCTGGAAAGTCTCATTCACCCGGTTCACGCCGTCGCTGACGGATACCTGGATATTCGGATAGCGGGCCGCCGAGCCAGCCGCTGGAGTCCAGCGAATCACGTTGTCGTGCGCGTCAAAGAAAGCGCCAGGCGGCAGGTTGTTAACTCCATAAACCAGCGGATCGTTTTCAGGGTCAGAAGCAGCCACCGGAATCTCAATCAGATCTCCTTCACGGCCCGTTCGATCCGGAATGGGAGCCAGAACGGGCGGATGATTGAGTTGGGCCACGGTCACGGTCCATTGCTGGCTGGTGTAACCGCCACGGTCGTCGTAGGCGCGCAATTCGAAGGGCACGGTCGATCCATCGCTTCCGGCCGGCGTCCAGCGAATCGTCCCGCTGACGTTGTCGGCCAGCACTCCGGCCGGTCCTTGCACCAGAACGAACCGCAAGGCCCCACCGTCTGGATCGGCAGCCTGGGGAACATAGTTATAGGCCTGTCCCCCCGTCGCGGAAGCTGGCGGAGTGGAAGAGAAGACCGGGAGTTGATTCGCCGGAATGCGAGCCAGCACGCTGACGAGGGGATTGAACACCGCTCCACCCGGATTCAAAATGGTTACGGTCCGCGTGATCGAGTCGCCCGGGGCCAGTTGCGCTCCGTCCAAACTCGACAACTCAAGATAAGGACGGCCGTCCGAAGTCGCTCCATCAAACCCAGAGACACTGATGCTGCTATTGGCCACGTTCAGGCCGCCAAAGATCGCGCGGATAGGCCCAAGGAGTTCATACTTGAGCGTATTCTGCAGGGTGATATCGAATGTAATCGCGCCCGCCGCCTGATTTGTGCGGGTGTTGGACACTTTCACCCCCAACCGCGCCGACAAGTCTTCGAGCAGCGAAAACTTCACCACGACCGCCTGAGCCATGGCCACGCCGAATTCACTTTGGAGCGCGGGCTGAACGGTTAGCGCGTAGTCGTCACCGCCTAAAGGCGCAAAACTCAACGTCACGGTGCGTGTCAACGCGTTGTAAGCTGCTTTGGCAATCGGCGCCTGCCGCCCGGAACCAACGGCCAGCAAAGAATAGTTAGCCAGGTTCAGCACTGAGTTCGCGGAGTCGTCGTGCACCATATCGGTGCTAAAGGTCAGCGTCGCCTGGGTCAGCACAGGCAGGACGTCCGATGAATCCACCGGCGTGGTTGCCACGATGCGCGGGATGGCTACGAGATCGAACAGCACAACCTGATCGCTCAAAGTGGCAAATAGGCGGCCTTGGGAATCGACATGGAGAAAGTCGCCGCGCGACCCGCCTTTGGCGATGTCGGTGTAATTCAACGAAGTCAGGTCGACGGCGGTCAGCGTTCCCGCGTTGCCGTGGCTGACGAACAGCAGGTTCTCCGTGGCGGTTCCGGGCTTGCCAAAGGCCAACCCTTCAGCCCCATCCGGGAAAGTCAGAGCGATTTCGGCGCGGCCCCGAGAATTAAAGCGCAGCAACTGTCCACCGCGCGGCCAAGCCACCCCCCAAACCGTTCCATCCGGGGCGATCGCCAGGCCGTCGACCCGGGTGTTGGAGAAAGGCGAGAAGGAACCGGACGCAATGTCGAAAATCTCGATGCCGTTCCGGGTGGCCACAAACAACCGGTTGCTCCCCGGGTCGGCCGCGAGGCCCAAGGTGATTCCGTCGCCGACGCGTTGAACGATCTGCCCGGTATTGGGATTCAGTTCGACCAACGGTCCGCCGCCGGTGGTAGCCCACAGACGGCCGTTGGCGTCAAAAACCATGTCGTAGATCGGAATATCGAGAGTTGCCAGCGGCGAGCCAGCGCTTCCACCCGAGAGATTGAAGCGCCAAATCTGATTCCGGCCGGGACCTCCGCTGATGTAAACCGTCTGGCCATCCGGAGAGAACGCAATGCCAAGCGGCCCGATGCCGGCTCCCGACTGCGCAACACCCGATACGAACGCTGAAGCCGTGACGGGGTCAATCACCTGCGCGAAACCCGATGGATGAGAACTCGATTGCAACCCAGCCGCCTGGAGTAAAGCTTGCAAGAAGAGAGGATTTACCGGCGGAGTCTGAGGCGGAGCCGCCACCGGCAAGGCCGGAAGGTCGGGCGCCTTTGGCAAAGTGCCCAGGTTGACCGAAGGAAGAGTGGCCGGGAGCAGCACGCCCGCTGGAGGCTTCTCCACGTTCCCGGCGTTGTCATGGGCTAGAATTATGAAAGAGGCGGTTTGACTTCCGGGCGCTTTGAACACCAGCGAGTTCGAGGCGTAATGATCCTGAGAAAGGACATAAACGCCGCCATCGACTGAGGTGTAGACCGAGTAGTAAGCAATGCCTGAACCCAGGGTGTCATCCACCGCAGACCAGTTGACCAGGTAGGTGGAGCTATTTTGGCTGGTTGTAACCGTCGTCACCGGCGCAGCGGCATCAATGGTCGCGGAGTGAATATTCGAGTCTAGAGGCGCATCCGCGTTGTAGATCACCCGCGCCACCGAGTGAACCACGTCACCGGTTGCCGCGCCTTCGCCCGTTTGGATCGTATAGCCAACCGTTCCGGAACCGCCCGGGAGCAGCAGGCCCTGCGGCTGGCCCGTCTGCAGATTGCGCCCGCGCAAGGTAAGTCCAGTGTCGGGATCAATCGCCCGGATCAACCAGGTGGCAATTCCCGCCTCCACATCGACCCCGCCGGTCACCTGAATGACAAAGCCGCGCGATTGGCTGTAATCAAATTCGCCAGTAAATGAGGCCCGATTCGGAATATCCAAAGTCAGGTCTCCCAGTTGAATATCGCTTAAGCGGAAGGTGCGCGGATCGAGCTTCGGATCAAGCTGTTGGATGATCTGGATCTCATTGACCGCGTCGCTGGCCGTCGCCAACTGGTCGAAACGGACCGAATACGGAAGATCGAACCCGACAGGAACGTAGTTTGCGTCTCCAAAGCCGCTCGGCCCGGTGAGGGTCACCAAGGCGCTGCGCTCTCCCGTCAGGCCGAACAGGCTGCCCAAGTTCGAATCCTGGGCGCTTGTCCCTTCCTGCTGGACGTCGATCAAGTCCTTCACGCCCACCGAAATGGTGAACGCCTCAAAGTGAGTAGGACGCGAAGTCCCCAGATTAAACTGAGCGGCGTCCGGAATGGCGGAGGAGCCATAGGCGTCCGGATTATCGCCCGCCCAGGACCGCAACAACTTGAAAAAGGCCGTCAGGTCCGAAGTCGTGATCAGCGGCTTGCCTGTGGAGGTGTCCAGCAACCCTGCCGCCATGGTTTCGACCAGGCCGGTGAACTGAGGCGACTGCCGCACGCCTGGCGGCACATCCTCCGCTCGCAATTGACCTGAATCCGCCAGCGCGGCCAGGTAAACATTCGTGAAATTCACCGGATCGACCGCGGCCTGGCGCAAGGCCTGAGGCGCATTTGGATCCGCCAAAATCGCCGTGCGCAAGGAGGCGGCCCGATCCGATTGCATTTGCACGTATTCCGCCGGCGTGAGCGCGGTCGCGCTGGCATAGATGTAGAATTTAAATGCCAGATCCGCGATCTCAGAATCAGAAAGATTCTCGAGGAATTTCGGGTCTTTCGCGAGCAACTTCTTCAGCTCGGGATAGGCCTCAATGATAAAAGATACTGCGCCAAAACCTTGGTTGTGCAGGTCAAAAGCAAACCCTTGCGCGGTCAGGATGCCGTCCTTGTTAATCACCGGATTCAAGTCAGCCCAGGGCACGCCATCCACGTTTGGCGCGCCAGCCAGATTGGTGCTGAAAGACAAACGTTCGCCAGGAATCACCGTGCCGTTCGGGAGGCGCGGCACTCCGAAGGTCAAGAAGACATAGGGCGTGTCAACATTGGTCAAGCTCAACAAGCCGACTTGGTAAACCGCGGGCACCGTGCCCGTCTTGGTAATCGCAATCTCACTCGGTCCGCCCATGCCGACCGTTACATCCAGAGGTTTGGCGGACTCCACCAAAAACCGATAGGGCAGCACCGCAATCGCCCCGTTAGGATTCGTGACCTGCACGTCATACAAGCCGTGCGGCGCGTTGCGCAGGTCAAAAGTCGCCAGGATCTTCGTTGCATCCAGGACCGTGTAGTTTACAGGTGCATATTCGGCGATTTGCGGCCGGATCAATTTCACCGTCGCGGCCGGGTCAAACTTGGCCCCGCTAATCGTGACCGATACATAGCGGCTGTCTCCGCCGGTGTCCGGAGTAACGTCCGTAATCTGGAACGGCACCAGGTTGGCCGTAAGGGTGATTGGGACATCCGTGAAACGCGGCGGATCGCTCGGTTTCAGCGACGGATCACGGAAGTTCCGCACGCGTATGTAATAAAAGCCTCCATCCGTCTTGCCCACCACCGCGACCTGATCCCCCTGCAGGCTGCCTTGGTAGACAGCGTCGTAAGTCTGAGAGCTGGGCAGGCCCTCGTGGCGGACGTAAAGCTCATTTGCCAGTCCATCGTTGGAGCTATTCAAGTCCACCCGCAGCGTCTCGCCCGCTGGAACCTGCACACGGAAAAGCTTGTCCTGGCCGTCGGAGAGGAGGTCTCCGAAGGGCACGCCCAATTGGACCGTCGGCACCGTAACCGCAATCGCGTCTGTCGAAGAGGTCGTGTTATTCTGGTTGTTTGGCCCCTCGTAAATATCATCAAAAATGTCAGTGCGAACAATGACCCGGTAATTCTCCGGCAATGCGACTGGCAGGTGGACCGTAGTGGTGAACGTGTAACTTTCGCCCGGCCCGAGCGTTCGCTGCGGAAAGTCCTGGCTGATGATCAACTGATCACCGAGGTCCCACACCGCATCCTTGGAGAGGAAGGCAGCATCCGCCCAGCGGCCCGACGCTGGCTCGGTCCCCTTGTTGGTAACGGTCCAGCTGATGGTCACATCCTGGCCCGCAATCGCCTGGTTTGGCACGCTGACCTGAGTAACTTGAAGATCCGACGGCGGCGGAAGATCAATCAACATCGGAACAGCCGTGGCCGTACTGTTGTTGGCTTCGCCATTCCCTTCATAGACATAGCCTCGCGGCCGCGCTCCTTCCGGACGGTCCGTCAGGACAATGACGTAATAAGGCCCAAGCAGGTCTCGAGGGACATTGTAAGTGAGATTGACCGTGTAAGCGCCATTCTGGGCAAGGGCGCCGATATGTTTCACCTCACCGAGGAAATGATCACCGCGCGCATCCAAGTATTGATCGCGAGAGAGGTAGACATAATCGTACCAGGTACCCTGCCTATCCGGAACCGCTCCGGACCCGGTATTCGTCACGGTGTAGCTGACGTCAAAACTCCGGCCCACAAATACATGATCCACGCTTGTAACACGGGTCACCCGGAGATCCGGGGGGTTTTGAGGCGTCACGACCAGAGGGGTGCTGGCGGTGTTATTGAACTCATCCCGATATTCATTCACCATGCCGTTGCCCCCCCCACCCAACCGACCGGGCCCCTGAGTCACCGGGTATGGCAGAGGCACCCCATCGCCTGCGCCGAAAGGTGAATCGGCATAAGCGATGACGAAGAAATTCCCAGAGAAATTGTCAGGCAACCGCACTTCGCCACTCACTTGATATTGTTCGCCGGGGGCAAGGACGCCTTTGTGCACAAAGCCGCCCAAAGCAGCATCGTAAACATCGAGATTCTGATCCTGCGAAATGTAAAGCTGATCCAGCCACGCGTCCGTCCGAGTCGCGCGCGTGCCCGCATTCCGGACGGTAAAGGAGACCTGAATGTAAGAACCGGCCCCGGCCTGAACAGGTGTCACCAAGAGCCCAGAAACCTGGAGATCCGCCTCCCGATATGTGACCTGCACCGGCTTGGATGTGCCGCCGTTGTTCGTTTTATCCGGCTGTTCCCAAACCTCGCTCGCGAACTGCTGCGGCCAATCCGGATAAGTCCCCCGGGATGGCGCCCCGAGCTGCGGATGCCCGAAACGGTCCACCGTTATCGCCGTGAATACATGGACATACCACTTCCCATCAACCCCTGCCGGCAAATTCACCGTCGTGCCAGCGGCATAAGTGCTGCCCACCTGGAAAGGCTGGTTCTGGACGTGCGTCACAGATCCCACGAGCTGCGCCCGATCCGCAATGAACTTTTCGTCGGGCGACACGTAAACGTAATCGGTCCAGGTCTGCGTCCCGGACCACACTGGGAACTGGCCCTGGTTCTTAACCGTCCACGAGACCGGGATCGGTTCGCCGGAGAACGAAGTCGCCGGGGCGGTAACGTTGGTGATCACGAGGTCGGCGGGGATATCAGTCACCAAGCTGGGGGCCGAGCGGGTGTTATTCGCCGTCAGTCCCCGCTCGAAGACCAATTGTGGACCGGGCTGGCCGTCGCCCGTTAAGATCTTCAAAATGTCGGTCTGAGAGAGATTCTGGAGATCGACGCCACTCACCTGAGCCAGCGGCTTGCCCAGGCGCTGCTCGGCCCGCTCGATAATTCCCGCGATCTGAGAGAGGAAATCGTCGGATTGGGTGAGAATCGCGTTGGGATCGACATTGGTCTGAACGATGAAACGCGTTCCCTTGGCCGAAGGCGGCAGGAGGAACGTCGCGGTCTCGGTGTAGGATTGGCCGACCTGCAGCGTGCCGAAGTGAGGGAGGCCGAATACCCGGATGGTTTCGTTCATCGTATCATCGGATGCCAGCAGAATCAGGTCAGCCCAACGATCGACATTGGTCGCGGCAGCCCCCTTGTTGGCTACGGTGTAGGTGATGGTCACTTCAGAGCCGCCCTGGGCTGTCGCCGGGGCTTGAACATCAGTTACTTCCAAATCGGCCGGGGGCGTTGGAACGATCGTGATCGGAGTAGCTTTCAGGTTGCTGCTCTCCAGGTCATTGGGAATTGCCGGGTTCAAGTTCGCGTCGAACGCCAATTCGAAAACGCTGTCGCCACTGTCGGTCCAGACCATCAGGTAGTAGAGCCCGCCCTTATCGAGCAATGGGATCTTCACCGTCGCGGAATTCTCGTAGAAATCCCCGACCTGCAGTGCTCCGCTGTGCCCGACCGCGCCGAGGTAAACATCCCCAAGTTGTCCCGGCCGACGATTCGGTTGCGTGACGAGCCAAATGCTGTCCGACCAACCGCTCGCGTTGGTCACTCCAGCGCCCTCATTGGCCACGCGATAGCGGACCGTGATGGAACTGCCATCAAAAGACTGCAGCGGGCCGGCTACGCTCTGCACAACCAAATCCGCGGGAGGAACCGGCGTAACGTCCACCGCCAGAGGCGCAGCCTTGCTGTTGTCATTCTCGCCAATGTCCTGGCCAGCGCTATTTCGCCCTTGGAATTCATCGACCTGACTTGCACTGTCGACCACCACCACGATGAAGAACTGTCCCGCGGCCTCGCGCTTGATCGGGAGGGTTACATGGGTATGATACGATTCGCCCGGAGCAAGGGCGCTGCCATTTTGGAACGATCCCAGCAGCAAGCCGTTCGCGGCTGAATTGCTCGGCGAAAGATAAACGCTATCAAACCAGCGGGAGCCTCCCGTGGGCGTGGCGGCGGGGCCGACATTTGACACCACAAAGTCCACATCGATCACGTCGCCGCTCGTCACACTGGCCGGGACAATCACCTGGGTGACCTGCAGATTGGCTCGCGGCCGAAGCGAAACAACCAAAGGATCTGTCGCAAAGTTCAGATTGTTGGTCTCGTTATCTTCCGCCACCTCCCCGCCCGAAGCGGAATTGATATCGTCAGTGCGAACAAAGATTTGATACGTGCCCTGCAGATGCGACGGCACGGTCACCAGCTCCGTCCGGGTGTAAGATTTGCCCGCATCGAGCACTTGTCCCTGACGAAACTCTCCAATCCGGCTGGCATGGGCGAAATCGCCATTCTGCACCAGGTAAATTGCGTCAGCCCATGATCCGCTGACCGCGTCGCCCTGCTGATCGACATTACGGACGGTCCAAGTCACGTCAATGGAGTCTCCATCGAGAGCGCTGGAGACACTGCTCACGCTTTCGACTGTCAGATCGCCTCGGGGAGGCGCCACGTAGGTCACCTGCACCGGGGCGGATCGCCCGACGTTATTATCCGTGTAGATGAACTCAAACGGGCCCCCGGTTTTAACAAAGAAATACAGGGGGCCAGCCGAGGTATCGATCGGCAGCGTCACATCCGTCGACGCCGTGTAGCTCGCGCCGAGTCCAAGCGCGCCAAAGTGCGTCAACGTGGCAATCGGCCGAAGATTAGCGCCGCCCGGATCGCTTCCGACGTAAATGTAATCGGACCAGTTCGAAATGTTCGTTGCGCCAATGCCGTTGGGGGATGAGTTCGTAACAATCCAGCTTAAATGCACTCCGGCGCCGTTCTGGAAGCCCACCCCATTGTCGCTGGGTTGAACGCTCACTCCCGCCACGGTTAAATCAGCATAGGGAGATCGAGCCACGTCGACGGGGTGATCCGGCTGTCCAACGTTGCTATGAGTGTCGACATGTTCAAAAACGACATCGGTCGCATCCGTCTGGACAAAAAGCGTGAATCGTCCCTCAGTCGCCGCTGGCAGCGAGATAATACGGTTAACAGAATAGGAGGCGCCCACCGGAACGAGGCCAGTATGAATGAACTCGCCAATGAGCTGGTCTCCGCCAAATTTCTCGTCCGTGGACAAATAGACCCGATCCACCCAAGTGTCGACCGTCCCAGTCCCAGTCCCCGAGTTCGTCACCTTCCAGGAAACGTTCAGATCCACAGGATCGCCGACCAGCAGAGCATCGGCGGTGACATCGCTAATCGCGAGGTCAGCGTACGGTTGGAGGGCCACCGCGATCGGTTGAGAAGCACCCAGATTATTGTTTTCGCCCCCCCCCTCCTGAATCTGGTTGGTGGCGTCCGATTGCACGATGATCTTGTAGCTTCCCTGGATGCCAGCAGGCAAACGAACCGTTACCGAGCCATTATAAGTCTGGGAAACAGCCAGGCTGCCCGTTTCCGGGACATCCGCCAAAGCCACGTCGTCTGAAGAAAGCTGATCGTCTCGCGAAAGGAAGATCCTGTCGATCCAGGCCTGAGGCGTCGGACCCGTCCCCGAATTCCGCCCTATCCAGTTAACGACGATTTGATCGGACGACTGCGAGACCGCAGGCGCGCTGACGTTGTCGACCACCAGATCGGGATGAGTCAGGGTCAAAGGAGTTGCGCCTGTGAGGCTGTTATTGTTCTCGCCGCCCCGTTCGAACACCTGGTTCACCTGATCGGTCACAACGAAAACCGTGTAGGCGCCGTCTGCCAGAATCGGCAAAGTCAGCGTTTCCGTGCGGGAATAGGAGGTGCCGGGAGCGAGATCGTCACTGCGCAGGAATGAACCAAGCTGCGTCGCGCCGCTCAGAGAACTATTTGCCGAGAGGTAAACACGATCCAGCCATGGCCCCTTCGCTGTTCCATCACCGTTGTTTGCGACCGTCCAACTGATCGACGCGCCTTGGGCAATCGCTCCAGAGACCGGATTTGAAACTTGCGTTGGCACGAGATCTGGCACGGGTCCCAAAGTTACCTGGGTGGCTTGCCCTGCGCGACCGACGTTGTTGTTCTCAGCTCCCGCCTCAGTGATCTGGTTCAACGCATCCGTCTGCACAAAGATCCAATACGTCCCCGCGCTCAAAGTCTGGGGCAATTGGACCGTCTGTTGCTGATCATAGTTTGCATCGGACGCCAGCGCGCTGTTCCTCGCCACCGATGCCAATAAACCATCGTTCACGTCGAATTGATCATCCGTGGAGAGGTAAATCCGATCGGACCAGTTCGCGCCCGCGGTAACCGCGCTCCCCTGGTTGGTCACCCGCCAATTCACCGTGATGCTACTGCCCGTTGCCGCCGTAGCGGGAGCAGTCACATTGGTGACAATCAGAT
This sequence comes from uncultured Verrucomicrobiota bacterium, assembly GCA_964566945.1. Classification (GTDB taxonomy): domain Bacteria; phylum Verrucomicrobiota; class Verrucomicrobiia; order Limisphaerales; family SXQI01; genus DASVNK01. Next base: position 75,904 of record CAZMKE010000022.1, read on the forward strand.
CGTTCGGCGGGCGAACAGGCGTAATGGAAATAGGGGCGGAGGCCGTGTTGTCCGTTTCAGTCGATTCCAGAAGAGCGTTGCCGGAGTCCACGCGAATCAACACCCGGTAGCTCCCCTGAATCCCGAACGGAACCGCGGCGGAGATCTGCTGTGAATAACTACCACCGACCGCCAGCGGACCATTGATCGTGGCGTTGCCAAGGGCGATGTCATCCGCGTTGCCATAAACGTCGTCCTTGGAAAGAACCACCGTATCGGTCCAGGAACCGGCCGCCGCATTCGTTCCGGAGTTCCGAACAACCCAGGCAACATCGATGGAATCCCCGTTCCGAGCGGAGGCGGGAACGGTGTTCGAGACAAAAACAAGATTCGGCAGCACCAGGGTGACTTTGGCGTGAAAGGTGTCGGCCACCTCGCCAAAGATACCATTCCCGTTCTGATCCATGGAATTGCCCACCAGATCATTGATGGCTGGACCAATCGATACTTGATAGTCGCCCGCTCCAACCTGGGCGCTGAAATTGACTTCGAAGTGGGTATCATCCACCCGCCGCAAGGCCAGAACAGGCTTGTGGCCGTCCGGAGTCGTCAGTTCAACGTCCGACGCGGTAAAGCTCGCTGGATCAATAGGCTCACTAAAAGTGACGACGATCTGGCCGAACGGCCCCTGAACCTGCGACGGAGTGAGGCCGACCACGCGCGGACCGTCCGCATCCACGGTTATCGCTCCGTGAAACTGATCATCAACCGGCTCGCCCGGGATGCCATTCCCGTTTTGGTCGAGGTTCAAACCACCGATATCCGCGATGTTTGGGCCCACCGTAAAACTGTAAACTCCACTTTTGGCCTGCGCTGCAAATGAAACCCGATAGGTCGTATCCTGGAGCAACGTGATGTTCGCCACGGGGATCTGGCCTTGAGGACCGGTCAAGACGACATCATCCGCGGTGAAGGTCGACAAGTTGATCTTTTCACTGAAGGTCAGGTCGAAGAACGAGAATGGCGCGGCCTGAGTAGTCACCGGCGCGAACGAGCGAATGACCGGAGGCACGCTCTGTACGCTTACGGTGGTGATAAAACGGTCTTCGATCTCACCGCCGGTGAGGTCTCCATCCTGATTCAAAAGGTTGCCGCCAATATCAGCAATGGCCGGCCCAATGCGGACCTGATAATCGCCCTCGGCGGTGATCGGGTCCAGCTTTACCCGGTAAACGGTGGAACTCAACGGTTCCACCGACAACACTTTCGCAAAAACGCCGAGGCCAAAAACCTCAACATCGCCCGGATCGAAGCTCCCGGTTTGCACCGGGGCCGAGAAAGTCACGTCGAACTGGGACAGCGCTCCGGCCACAACGTGGTCCGGGGTGATCCCTAGAATCTGGAAGGGCTTGCGGTCTATGGTGAATGAGCCGGCGTAGACATCCTGGACGCCCGCGCCATTGGCGCCGTCGCCGTTCTGATCCATCAGGTTTCCGGCCGCATCGGCGATGTTCGGGCCGATCTGGACCTGGTAAGACCCATTCTGGGAAACCGGCTGGAAGCGCACGATGAATTGCGTGGCGACCTGGCCAGTCTGCGGAACCTGAGGCTGAACCGGAACCGCATCGGATTTCACCGTCAACCCTCCCGATGCAGTATCGCCGACCAAGCGGAAGGAGCTGTCAAACGCGTCGTGCTTGCCCTGCGCGGCAAACAGTTCCACCTCTCCTGGACTCCCGACATCGAAATAAACGAGAGCCAAATCGTATTGACCGGCCGAAGCAAACGTCCAAGTCGCCAACGAGGTGGCGGCGGCGCGGCCTCCCGGAAATGAGGTTTCATTGCCGCCAACCTTCAGGGAGAAGCCATCGTCGCTGTTTACCCCAAAAGTCCAATCACCCGCCGACGGGATTGTCACCCGAGCCGTAGCCTGGACTGCGAGATAATCTGCGCTCTGAGTAAGAGTATGGCCAGGAAACGGGCGATTGGTGGTCGAAAACACTCCATCTTCGTTCGCGTAATAGTTGATGAAGGGAGCATTTTCCCAAAGTGCCGCGCTCTGGCGCGAAGGATCACTCAAAACTTGCAGAGCGGCCGTCAAGTCCCCAAAGGGCGAGTTCGCGTAAACCGCCTGCACTGCGAAGCCGTTCCCATCGAAGGGCGCCGGCTGTTGCGGCAGAATCTGGGATACTTGGGGATTCACCGGCGTAACGGACAAGACCGACGTTGCATCATTGATCAACCGCGCCGACGTAACGGCCAGCCCCCCGTTCTGAGAATCCCCGACCAAGGCAAAGCTGGAATCGACCGAATCATGAGAGCCCGGAGCGGCCGAAAACTCCAGGGCCTGCGCCCCACCTGCCTCGAAATGCAACAGCTCGACGTCATATTGGCCCGCCTGGGCAAAGTTCACCGTGAGCAAATCCGCGGCAGCCCCGCGGGCGCCGGCAAAGGACTTCTCCTGCCCGTTTATCCGAAGACGGAACCCATCATCCGACACAACCGCGAAAGTCCACGAGCCAGCCGAAGGAATTGCGATCTTGCCGTTTACAAGCGTAACAAAGTTATCGGCCACTCCGCCCGGGAAGGCCAGGTTGTTGTTGAAGCTGCCGCCATAGCCGTAGTCAACGTACGGCGCGTTCACCGTGGTCAACCGAGTCCAGTTGCCGGCTAAAACCTGCAGAGCCGTTTCCAGGTCGCCCACCCCGTAGCGTGCTTGATAAGTGCTGACCGAAAACCCGCTAAATGGGCTGGTGTCAGGGTTCCCCAGAGTAATGCGCACATCCGCTGGGGTGAATGAATTCACCGCCACGGGTTCGTTGAAAGTCACCGTTACTGAATCCACTGGGGTCTGCACGGCGCCGGAAGGTGTCTGGCCCACGACCCGTGGTCCCGCAGAATCGATATTGATGGAAGCTACAAAGGCATCGCCGGCCTCACCGACCACCCCATTGCGGTTTTGGTCCATGGCGAAGCCAGAAAAAGCCGAAATCGCCGGACCTATCTTGACCTGATAGTTCCCGCTGGTGGTAACCGGACTCCCCAAAGTTACCCGGAAGGTATTCCCGGAAACCAAGGCCACGGAATTCACGCTCGCCGCCTGAGGCCCGGTGACGGTGACATCAGCCGACGTGAATGTTGAGGGATCGATCGCTTCCGAGAAGGAGACATCCATTGAGCCTACGGCGCCACGGCCAAGCACTGGGGTGAAAGCCACCACATAAAGGCCCGCTAATGGAATACTTGGAGGCGACGTCAAATAGCCGCTGTAGTCGATAAAGTTGGAAACCCCTTCACCAGCGGGGTTTTGGTTCAGACGCCCATCCTCTGGTCCCGGATCGTTCGGGCCGCCTGTGCTGCCCCACCAGTTTCCCGTAAACTTGGCCAGATTAAAGTCTGTGTTGGCGGTTTGGGCGGCCTGACCCGAAATGTTCGTAAACGAAGAACCCGTGACCGTGACCGACGCGCCCGCCCCGATCATCACACCGCCCGGCAAAGCGTTGAATGCCGTTCCGGTGACCGTCACCGTGCCGCCGGCCACAACCAGTCCCGTTGAGCCCAAGTTATCAAGAACCGATCCCTGAATGGCCAATGTGCCCGAGGTCGCTCGGACCCCAGCATCATACCCGTCTTGAATTCGGCTGTTGCGAATCGTAACTCCGGCGGTCTGCCCCCCCACCTCGATCTCCGCCCGGCGGTCGTTATTTCCGGGGTTGGTTTGGCCCGCATACCGAACCTCGACAGAATCGAGCAAGGAACCGGCCGAACCGTTTTCAAAATACAGGGATTCCCAGATTCCCGGAGAACCGGCCGATGCCCCATTCGCATTGGTATCTCCGCCAGCGGAGTCGTCACGAGTTGAGGTAAAGATGATGGGCTTGTCCGTCGTGCCAACCGCCTGCAGGTCTCCGTCCACGGCAAACCAGGCTCCGTCAGCCATCTTCACGATGGTCCCAGGATTAATGCTCAAACTGCCGGCCACACGAAGGTCGCTCCCGACCTGAATCGGCAAGCCATAGTTCCAAACCCGGTCGCCCACCAGGGTGCCACCAGGGATCGCGATCGAATTGCTGGCATTTCCGAATCCGGTGAGGCCTTGCACCTGGGGATTGGCCGCCAGATCCATGGAGAGGATTGTCCCTCCACTATTTTCGACGCTTACGTTGGTCAATACCGGAGCGCTGTCGCCCTGGGCGCGGATCCCGTTGCTGAAACCGTTCGATATGCGCACGTTTTGAATGGTCGGCGTCTGGCTGGGGGCGATATCGATCGTGCTTCGAGGATCGTTGTTTCCGGGGTTGCTTTGCCCAGCGTAACGAATCTCGACATGGTCAAGGACCGTCCCCGCCGAACCATTCTCGATATAAAGAGCTTCCCAATCCCCTCGGGCAGGCGCCGAGGCCGCCCCATCGCCGTTCGAATCCCCACCTGCGGAATCGTCCAGCGACGAAGTGAAAATAATCGGCCGATCCACAGTTCCGATCGCTTGCAGATTTCCGTCGGCCGCAAACCAAGCGCCGGGAGCCATTTTTACGACTGTGCCGGGCGCAATCGTCAGTTTCGCTCCCACACGAAAATCTGCGCCCAATTGAATGGGCAGAGGGCCGTAATCCCAAACGCGGTCCGAGGTTAGGGTGCCGCCCGCAAGATAGATGGCATTGTAGGTGTTTCCAACGCCCGTAAAGCCTCGAAGGGATGGATTGGTTCCAATATCGAGAACCAACGCATATCCACCGCTATTCTCAACGCTGACTCCTTGGAACGTCGGTGATCTGCTGCCATGGACGTAAATTCCATGGCTATATCCGTTCAGCACTCGAACGGTCGAGAGCGTGGGTTTCAGTCCGTCCGCGATGTCGATCGAAGCCCGCGGGTCCTGATTGCCTGGGTTGGACTGCCCTGCATAACGGACATCAAAATGCTGGAGCACCGAATCGGAAGATCCGCCCTCCAGATACAGAGACTCCCAGTCCCCGGCGGCTGGCGCCGTCGTCGAACCGTCATGAAAGGTATCTCCGCCAGCCGAGTCATCTTTCTGAGAGGTCAGCACCACTGGAGCTTCCAGAGTCCCGTTGACGGCAAGCGTCCCGTCCGCAGCAAACCAGGAACCAGGGTTCATCTTTACCACCACACCGGGGCCAATCGTCAGCGAAGCGCCACTTCCAATTCGGAAGTCGCTCGTCAGCATGTACGGCATGGTGGTGACGTTCCACGCCCGTTTCGCGGTCAAAGTTCCGCCACTGATCCAAAGGCCTTCTGCTTTATTATTCGAAGCCGTGATTCCCAAAATGACCGGATCGGCCGCGAGTTCAAAGTAGTAGGGCACGTTACCCACGCGCTGGACGTCGATCGCGTCCAGCGTGGCGGCCCCATCCATCAATCGCAGCCCAGTCCACGCTGCGTCTCGAATCCGCACCTTCCGGAACACGGGGGATCCCCCGCCCCGGCTGATGATCGCATCGCGGAAATCATTGTTTCCCGGGTTGCTCATGCCGGCGAACCGCACCTCGGTGTTCTCCATCACAGATCCTCCGGAACCGGCCTCCAGATAGATCGCTTCCCAGTCGCCGGCAATCGGGGCTGCGGCGCCAGTCTTGCCGTCATGCAAAGTGTCCCCGCCAACTGTATCGTCCTTTTGGGAGGTAATTACGATCGGAGCGTCTGCTGTTCCCTTGGTCAGCAAGGTGCCGCTGACTGAAAGGTAGGCCCCCGGACTCATTTTCACTACCACTCCAGAATCGATCTCCAAGGTAGTCTGGGTGGGGACAACCAGATCGCGAGTCAACATGTAGGGCATGTTCGTCACGCCCCAGGTCCGGTTTGCCGGCAGACTGCCGCCGTTAATCCACAGTCCCTCGGTCTTGTTGTTGGAAGCGGTAATCCCGAGGATGACCGGATCCGCGGTCAGGTCGAAGAAGAAGGGTACGCCGTCCACGCGTTGAACATCCACCCTTTCCAGCGTCGTGGTTCCGTCAAGCACCCGAACCCCGTTGGATGCCGCATCCCGAATCTTCAAATCCCTGAAGGTCGGCGAACTGCCACCGCGAACCAGAATCGCGTCCCGGAAGTCGTTATTGCCGGGGTTGGTCATTCCAGGGAAGCGAATCTCCACGTTCTCCAGAAGAGAGGCGCCGGAGCCCGCTTCGAAATAAAACGCTTCCCAGTCGCCTTTGGCGGGCGCCTTATCCTTGTCGATCCCATCGTGCAAGGTGTCCCCGCCCGCAGAATCATCCTTTTGGGAGGTAACGATGATCGGAGCCAAAGCCGTTCCTTTGGCCAGCAGCGTGCCGCTCACCGACACGTAGGCGCCCGGATTCATTTTGATCACCACGCCAGCCCCCACCTGCAAGGTCACTCCAGCCGGAATAGTCAAATCCCGGTTCAGCATATAGGGCATGGAGACCACGTTCCAAATACGGTCCGTGGCCAAAGTGCCGGAATTGAGCCAAAGCCCCTCCGCCGCATTGCTTGAGGCAGTGATGCCGTTCAGGCTCGGATTGGCCGTCAGATCAAAAAAGAAAGGAACCCCTCCCGCGCGCTGAACATCCACCCGCTCGAGCGTTGCGGTCCCGTCAATCAACCGGACGCCGTTCGAGGCGGCATCCCGAATGTTCAGGTCCCGGAGGACGGGCGAACTCCCACCGCGCACCAAAATCGCGTCCCGGAAGTCATTATTGCCCGGGTTGGTCATGCCCGGAAACCGAACCTCAACATGCTCCAAAACTGACCCACTGGAACCCCCCTCAAAATAAATCGCCTCCCAGTCGCCCTTCGCCGGGGCCTTGGCCCCATCGCTTCCGTCATGCAAGGAATCGCCCCCGACAGAATCATCCTTCTGAGAGGTGATGATGACAGGCGCCCCGGCAGTCCCCTTGGCCAGGAGAGTTCCGCTGACCGACATCAAACCGCCTGGGCTCATCTTCACCACAACCCCAGGCCCGAGTTGCAAGGTCTGACCGTTCGGAACCGTCAGGTCGTTGGTCAGCATGTATGGGAGCGTCGTCAGGTCCCAGGTGCGGCTGGACGGGAGGGCGGTCGCGTTGATCCAAAGCCCCTCGGCTCCATTGTTCGAAGCGGTGAGGCTGGAGAGAACCGGAACTGCCGCAAGGTCAAAATAGTAGGGCACTCCTCCCGCCCTTTGGACATCCACCCGGTCAAGCGTGGCGGTCCCGTCGAGAATTCGAATGCCGTTGCCAGCCACATCGGTCACGGTCACATCTCGAATGGCGGGGGAGGAACCGCCCCTCAGCAAAACAGCATCCCGCAAATCGTTGTTCCCAGGGTTGGTCATGCCAGCGTAACGGATATCGACAAACTGCAAAACCGACGCGCTGGACCCGCCTTCAAAATAGAGAGCTTCCCAATCTCCGGCTTTGGGAGCGACCGTCGCCGCCCCTGGCACCGCCAATCCGACAGTGGAATCACGATCGGCCGTAAATGTGATTCGCTCGGTCGCACTGCCAATTGCCTTGAGCGTTCCTGAAATTCTGATCAAGGCCCCGGGCGCAATCTTCACCACCGTCCCAGGCTGAAGGGTAAGGGTGACGGAGGCCGGAATCACAAGGTCGCTGGTCACCGCAATCGACCCTGACCAAGTCGTGTCGGCATTTATCGATCCGCCAGCTGTTTGGACGGCTTGGGAGGCTGAGACTTTCTCCCCAGCATCGGTCGACAACGGATTCCGCTGCGGGCCGAACAAAGGGTCTGCTCCGGCTGCAGCTGGCGAGAGAGCTAGAGGCGACGAGAGCGGAGACGAATTGGTGAGAGGATGCTGCCCATCGGACGGGCTCGCGGCGGAAAGTTGCTCAGCCTGCCTGTCCAATCCCCCAAACAGATCAATGCCTCCCGCGTTCCCCTCACTCGCATGATCCGGCGCCGCGGTCTGCGAAGCGTGTTCCACTACCAAAACTTCATGACCACCCGAACCGGCCGGAGCGGCAGCGGGGGCCGCCAGTGGTGCTGCCGATAGCAGAACACGCGGCTCCAACGTCTCCAGTTCGAAGCGTCGCGCAACTCGGTTGAGGGTAGCGCCTTTCAGGAGCGCTCTCCTTTCCCGACCATCCGCCCGGCCATTCGAACAAGCAGCGGCAAAGCCAAAAGACTCAACGTCGAGGGTTCAGGGATCACAACAACCAAGGCCGAACCAAGAGCGATGCTTTGGTCCAGCGGGACGCCCGCGCCATCAACAAAAAGGGTCTCCGTAGCGCCCAGAGTCCGGAACAAATCGAGGCTCAGGGAGTAGGTTTGCCCGGCCGCCGCCACGTTCTGCAGATTGAAGGTGGCCAGCAACGTCCCATGGTAGGAGGCCGCAATCGTTTCGAAATCGACAGTTCCCTTCACGCCCAGGGCGTCCGCGCCGATTTCCTTTAACGCGCCCGCGCCAGCCGTGCCGTTAAAGTTCAAAGGCGCAGGAACCACGACGCTGTCCGATGCAGCGGCGAGGGCTTTTCCGGCCGGCAAAATAAGTCGGATCCCGTAACTGAAAAGCCCGTTAGGCAAAGCCGGGAGAACAACATTGACCGAGTAAGCTTGGCCGGGCGCCACTTGATAGCTGGCCTGGTCGAACCCAACGTTTACCGCATCGGCTCCAACTGAAGAAGTCGCCAAAAGAATTGCGCCAGCAACCGAAAGGCCTGCGGCAAAGAATCGCCCCCTCCCCGACTCTTTGCTGCCGGGGAAAAAGCGATCTGCCGGGCGAATACTGGCAAGGACCGACATCTTCCGGCAGAGATCCTACGGATTTGAATTCTTTCGGCAATAGCAGAATAGAGCTCTTCAGCAGTATCCCAACTGTCTTATCCGATGAATAAAAAAAAGAAGAAAGCAACCAAAGGGCGGGCAACACCTTCAGCGAGCGAATCGCTCAATAATTTACCGAACGCGTGGCATGAAACTGCAGCCAAAACACATCTGGATTGTTCGGCGTCGAATTATTCAGCCCAAGTTCCGACTTGTAGTCAAGCGGAGGCATCGTTCGGGCGTCCCGCCACCGTTTGATTTCCGATCGGCCATCCGCGAAAGAAAAACACCCGGCGCCGTTGTGGTAGCTGCCAGGATAATCCACAAGCTTGGCGGAACCGAGATTATCGGGGTACCCGGTCATATCCACGAGAAAGCAGCCATCGTTAATCGAGTCAGCCCGCTCGTCGGCGAACACAAAAGTCTCGGAAGGCCCAGGGTTCGCCATGTCGGTTGATTTCAAGTACACCCGCCAGGAACTGTCATTGTAGGGCCATTGAGGCCCGCCAACCCAGTTGTTCATCGAGACACTCCGGATCCGGGGAACGGAAACACCTTGGGCATTGATTCCCATGCTGCGGTCCGAAGGGCACCGCCAAAGCTGGGCGCTTTGACCGGTGTAGACCCAAAGGGGGCCCTGCTGCAAATAACTTAGGTTCCAGTTATTATCGTTCCCTGGGTTTAGGAGCGTGAGATAGTTGCCACGCACCCAATCGTCTGCAGCCCGGGCCGCAAGGGCGGGCAGGAGGCGCTCATTATTGTCGTCCGTGTAAAGCCGCCAGGCCAAAGCCATCTGCTTGACGTTGTTCATGCACGAAATGCCTTGGGCTTTCGCTTTCGCCCGGCTCAACGCGGGCAAGGTCATGCTGGCCAGAATGCCGATAATCGCAATGACCACCAGGAGCTCAATCAGGGTAAATCCCCCTTTAAACACCGCACGGCGCCGCCGACGGTCCGACGAGCCGGACAGCCGTTGAGTCAAGGTAATTACTATAGTTGGGCTACTGACGCTCATTTGGTCACCTCCAGTGTCGTTGTGAAATAGTTATCGTCAAGAATTGCTTCGGCCTGATTCTCGCTGACTCCGCCAAGGATTTCCGCCGTTCCAACCGCCGTGGAGTGAACCGTGACGGTGACCGTCGTATTATCGACGCGCTCCAAATTGGGCAGAAGGAAGATGATATTCTGGCCTTCGGCAATGATATCGTTGTTTCCCGAGGTGGCGCTCACGTAGGAAAGGTTCGCGGGCAAAGCCACAGTCAAGATGACGCCCGTTGCCGCTATTTCGCCGGTGTGTTGAACCGTAATGGTTAAAGTCAGGTCCTGGCCGACCTTAATCGAGGTGGGAACATCCGCCACGTCGACGCTTACGTTCAGGAACGGCGGGGCCGCCGGCAGCTTGAGGAGCCACCAGACAGCGTTCTTGAAGAGCTTTTCCCGCTGAACGGTGGCATTGACCGCCCCGGTGTTCATCGCGAGGAAATCCTGGCTCACCAACCGCGTGGTCGTCGCCGGGTCTTCAAAGGCCATCACCGCATTGGCGTGATCGGCAGCAGCCACCACTTCTTCACCGGTTCCCGTGCCCAGGACATTCTCCAGGCTCTGCCGCAGGCTGAAAGCGCCCACGAAACCGAAAGGCCCATTGTTCACAGGATGCAGCGAATCCTGGACACTGACGTGTGTGTCGCCTGGGAACGAGGCTCCGGCCAGATTCAGATGGGTCAACGCGGCCCACGTCCGAGCGAAATCCGGCGCCAAGGCCGCGCCCGACGCGCCCAGCTTATTCCCAATGAAGTAGAGCGGGATTCCAGAGCCGTAAAGTTGGTTGAAAATCGCGACATCATTGGTCGTCAGCCCTCCGCTGACCGAGCCGAGGTCATCCCAGATGACCAGATCATACTTCTGGAGCGCGGCCAGGGTGAGGCCCTCCTGATTAAAGACCTTGACGCTCAGGTCCAGATCCGTCAGCCAGGCCTGCAGGCTCGAGACCTCCACATCCGCGAAGTTTTGCACGATCGCGACGCGCTTGCGCGTATCCGGCACCACCACCTGAATCGTAATCGTCGTCGATTCGGCCGTCTGGTTCGCCTGATCGGTTACAACCGCCCGGATCTGGTGGGACCCAAGCGCCGCGCCGTCCCAGAAGAGTTGGTAGGGCGCCACGGTGACCTTGCCCAGGGATGCGGTATCGCCAAAGAACTCCACACTGCTGATCGGGCTGCTCCCCTGAGTCACTAGGGCCGCAACCGCAATGCTATCGCCTTGTGAGAAGGTGTCGCCGTCGTTCGGACTGGTCAGCCGGATGGACGGCGGCACCGCCGGCTTATCGTTGTCGACAATCGTGATTACCGATTGAGCTGTCCCCAAGCCGCCGTTGACCGGAGCGCTGAAGCTAACGAAAAACCGTTCCGTGGGCTCGACGATGGTGTCGCCGACAATCTTAATCGCCAGATTCTTGGAAGTTTCGCCCGGCGCGAATGTTACGCTGCCCGTGGCCGCAACATAGTCGGAGCCCGCCTGGGCGCTGTCATCCTGAGTGGCATAGCTGACCGAAACAGGCCGGCTGTTCGGGTTTGAGAGAGTGAGAGTAAGGAGTGCGTCGCTGACCCCGATGTCACCCTCCGTAACGACGATGTCGCTGGAGCGGATAACGGATTGGTCGTTATCGATGATCGTGGCGCGCGCTGCCGGCCGAGCCGGAGTGGCGTTCACCGCACTCGCAAGTTTCAACAGGAAGGTCTCGTTCGCCTCCGCGATTACATCGCCAATCACCTTGACGGCGATGGTCTTCACGGTCTCACCTGGATTGAACGTCAGCGTGCCCGAAGCGGCGGTGTAATCGAGGCCGGCTGTCGCAGTCTCATCCGCCGTGGCAAAAGCCGCGGTGACCGTGCGCGAGTTCGCGACCGACAACTTCAGCGTGAAGAGCGCATCGGTGGTTCCGCTATCGCCTTCCGCCACCGTCACGTCATCCACGGAAATCACACATTGATCGTCGTCTACGATGGTTCCCGTCCCGTCGCCTTTCAGCAGGCTGCCACCGGCCGGATTCAAGAGGTGAACGACAAATTTCTCGTTGTCTTCGGCCAGCCGATCGCCCATCACGGACACGTGAATTTCCTGTGCAGCTGTGGTTGTCCCGGCAACGGGTGCAAAGGTCAGCGTCCCGGATGTGGCGCTGTAATCACTGCCCGCGATCGCCGTGCTGTCCGCGGTGGCGTAGCTCACCGTCACCGGGAGGCTCGTGGGCCCATCCACCGTGACCACGAAAACGGCATCCCTCGTGCCGCTATCGCCCTCAGTCACGGAGACATCGTTAATCGAGATTCGGGGAGCGGCATCGTCATTCAAGACGGTCACGACGCCCTGGCCTTTGGCAATCGCGGTGTTGACCGGCCCACTCAGATTCACCGTGAACGTTTCATCCAATTCGTAAACCAGATCCGCGTTGACCCGGTTTGTAATAGTTTGCACGACGACGCCCGGCGCAAAGACCAGGGTCCCATTGGCTGCGACAAAGTCTGCCGGCGCGGTCGCGGTGCCGTTGACCGTAGACCAGTCGACCTTGATCGGTTGCGCGCTCGCGCTCGACAGCGACACGGTCTGAACCACCAATGTTGTGCCGGCGTTGCCCTCGGCCACGCTCACATCATTGATGGTTAGTGCCGGTGCGCCATCGTCGTTCAGAATGGTTACAATTCCGACGGCCTTCGCGACGCTTGCATTCGCCGGTGTTGAAAGCTGCACCGCGAAAGTTTCATCCAGCTCGTTCAATAGATCGCCCTTGATCTTGTTCGTGATCGTCTGGCTCACCGTTCCCGGCGCGAAGGTGACGGTGCCACTGCCCGCGACATAATCGCCCGGCGCTGCTGCTGTGCCGTCCGCCGTCGCCCACTTCACGGTCACGATCTGCGCACTGGCCGCCGAGAGCGTGATCGTCTGAACCGCATCGGTCGTGCCGCTGTTCCCTTCGATCACCTGGATATCGCTGATGCTGAGCACCGGAACTGCGTCGTCGTTCAGAATCGTCACCACGCCCTGCCCCTTGGCCACCGTGGCATTCACTGGCGCCGTCAAGTTCACCACGAAGGTTTCATCTGGCTCGTTCAATAGATCGCCCTTGATCTTGTTCGTAATCGTCTGGCTCACCGTTCCCGGCGCGAAAGTGACCGTGCCACTGCCCGCGACATAATCGCCCGGCGCTGCTGCTGTGCCGTCCGCCGTCGCCCACTTCACGGTCACGATCTGCGCACTGGCCGCCGAGAGCGCGATCGTCTGAACCGCATCGGTCGTGCCGCTATTCCCTTCGATCACCTGGACATCGCTGATGCTCAGCGCCGGAACCACGTCGTCGTTCAGAATCGTCACCACGCCCTGCCCCCTGGCCAGCGTGGCGTTCACTGGCGCCGTCAGGTTTACCACGAAGGTTTCATCCAGCTCGTTCAATAGATCGCCCTTGATCTTGTTCGTGATCGTCTGGCTCACCGTTCCCGGCGCGAAGGTGACGGTGCCACTGCCCGCGACATAATCGCCCGGCGCTGCTGCTGTGCCGTCCGCCGTCGCCCACTTCACGGTCACGATCTGCGCACTGGCCGCCGAGAGCGCGATCGTCTGAACCGCATCGGTCGTGCCGCTATTCCCTTCGATCACCTGGACATCGCTGATGCTCAGCGCCGGAACCACGTCGTCGTTCAGAATCGTCACCACGCCCTGCCCCCTGGCCAGCGTGGCGTTCACTGGCGCCGTCAGGTTCACCACGAAGGTCTCATCCAGCTCGTTGATCCGATCCCCGATAACTTTGTTCGTAATCGTCTGCGTCACCACGCCCGGGGCAAACGTGATCGACCCGCTGGCTTGAAGGTAATCGCTGCCTGCTTGGGCCGACCCGTCAGCAGTCGCCCACTTAACACTAACCGCCCTGGCGCTGGGGGTGGAAAGAGTCACCTGCATGACCGCATCCGTGGACCCGCTATTGCCTTCCTTAACGGTAACATCGCTGATCGAAATCGCGGCCTGATCGTTATCGACAATCGTCCCAATCGCTTCACTCACCCCGAACGCGGCGCCGACTGGGTTCGCCAACCGGACAAAGAAGGTTTCCGTATCCTCCGCAATCAGGTCCCCGACAATCGGCACATGAATCCTTTGCGTTGTCACGCCGGACCCTGGGGCCAAAGCCATCAGGCGGAAGAAGCGTGAGCGAGCGGCGGCAGCATCGGGCACCAAATACTGAGAACTCCCGCCATTCGGCTGGTTAACGACCGGACGCCAGGCTGACGCCAGCGAATCCCTCTCTTCGACGCGCACCGAGGCTCCGGAATCCCACGTCAGAACCGGACCGCTGGACTCGTGACGGATCTGCAGAGCCGGGCTGCGGGTGCTCGTCGCCGAAGAAACCTCTGAATTCGGCGTAAACGTCAGCGTGCCCTTGGCGGAAAGGTAGTCGCCCGGCGCAACGGCGGTATTATCGAAGGTGCCATAATCCACGCTGATCGGCAGCGCCGTTGCGCCCTCGACATGGACCTCAAACAAAGCATCGCTCGTGCCTGAATCACCCTCAACCACAGTCGCGCCGCTGATGAAAATCTTCGGTAACGGGTCATCATTCTGAATGGTGATCTGTCCCCGGGCTTTGCTGATTCCCGCGTTTGAAGCACTCGACAGCGCGACCACAAAGACCTCGTCGAGCTCGTAAACTGTATCTCCGTTGACCGTGTTGGTGATCGTCTGACTGGTCACTCCAGCCGGGAAGGTCAAAATTCCGCTGGCTTGAACGTAGTCCACCGGCGCTTTCGCCGTTCCGTCCACGGTCGTCCATTGCACCGTGACCGTCCGCTCGCTGGCAGCTGACAACGTTACTCTTTGAACCGCGTCTCGGACGCCAGAATCGCCTTCAACAATCGATATATCCTCAATCGCCATGGTCGGCAACGCGTCGTCGTTCAGAATTTTGACTACACCCTCTGCCTTTGCCAGCGTCGCGTTTTCCGGTGAAGACAGGAAAACGCTGAACGTTTCGTCAGGCTCATTCAGCAGATCGCCGACCACCCTATTGGTGACGGTGAGCACGGTGATGCCCGGCGAGAATGTCCGGACGCCGCTGGCGGGCAGGTAATCGGCCGGCGCTTTGGCGCTCCCGTCCACAGTTCCCCACTTCACGGTGACGGGCAGGCCGCTGGCTGCAGACAAGGTCAATCTCTGGACTGCGTTCACCGTGCCGCTATTGCCTTCCAGCACGCTCACGTCATCGATGCTCACAGCAGGCGCCGCATCATCGTTCACAATTGTTACGACGCCCTTGCCTTTGGAAATTGCGGCGTTGAATGGGGAAGAGAGGCTCACCGCAAAAGTCTCATCCGCCTCATTAAGCAGGTCGCCCCGGACTTTATTAGTGATGAATTGGGTCGTCACGCCCGGCGCGAAGCTGACAGTCCCGTTTGCGGAGATGTAGTCGGCCGATTCGATTGCCGTGCCATCGACAGTAGTCCAATTCACCGTGACGGCCTTCGTGCTCGGGTTCGAAAGAGTGACGACCTGCACGACATTTGTAACGCCACTGTTCCCCTCGACCACAGTCACATCGTTGATCTCAACCGCAACCGAATCGTTATCGACAATTGTGCCAGTTGCCTGAGGCACCGAGATCACCGCGCCAACCGCGTTGGAAAGGCGAACGAAGAAGGTCTCGGTATCTTCGGATATTCGATCGCCCACGATCGGCACGTGGATGTGTTGCGTGACAGAACCCGAGGCCGCAGCCACAGAAGCCAAACGATAGAAGCGAGCCCGACCGAAGCTGGGCGCTGCCACCGAATATTGCGAGGCACCGGTGCCAGGCTGGCCCTCGGACAATCGCCAGGCCGTGGGGTTCAGCGAATCAGCTTCTTCAACCAGGATTTGGCTGCCAGGCGTCCACGAGAGAACTACAGCGTCTTTCAGTTGCTTGATTTGCAGAGGTGGCACGGCCGCGGATGCGCTCGCCGGTCCACCCGAGGCAGGCGCAAATGTAAGCGTGCCGGACGTGGACAGGTAATCGGCCGGCGTCAACGCGGTGTTGTCGAGCGTGGCGTAGTCCACCTGGATCGGCAGAGCGGACTGGCCTTCGACGTGCACATCAAAAATGGCATCCGTAGTTCCTTGATCTCCCTCCACGACCGTAGCGCCCGTGATAAACACCTTCGGAAGGGGATCGTCGTTGCGAATCGTAACTACGCCCTGCCCCTTCTTGATGACAGCGTTCGCCGGCAAACTCAGGATCACGGAGAAGGTTTCATCCAGTTCGTAGAGGAGATCCCCGTTAACCAGATTCGTGATCGTCTGACTGATGATGCCAGGAAGGAAAGTGATCGTGCCTTTCGCGGCAATGTAATCGCTGCCGGCGGCAGCCGTGATATCGCTGGTAGCCCACGCCACCGTCACAATCTCGGCTGCCGGACCAGAAAGGGTTACGGTTTGCACGACCTTGGTTGTTCCGGCGTCACCCTCAAGCACCGCCACATCGTTGATAGCGAGCGTCGGAGGCGTGTCGTCATTCAGAATGGTGACGATGCCATCCGCCTTCGCCAGTGTTGCATTCACCGGCGCCGAAAGCGTCACTTTGAATGTCTCGTCGGATTCAATCAGCAGGTCGCCCTTGATCTCGTTGGTAACGGTCTGGGTCGTCGTTCCAGCCGGGAATGTCACCGTGCCAGCCGCCGCCACGTAGTCATCAGGCGCGACCGCTGTCCCATCTCCTGTCGCCCACTTCACCCTGATCGCCTGCCCGCTCGGGCTGGACAAACTCACCGTTTGAACTACCTCGGACAAGCCGCTGTTCCCTTCCAGCACACGGGCATCGCTAATGCTAACGGTGGGAGCCGCGTCATCGTTGAGGATCAGCACCACACCCTGATCTTTCGAAATCGTCGCGTTGACAGCCCCGCTCAATTGCACCGCAAAGGTTTCGTCCAGCTCACGAATCCGATCGCCGACCATTTTGTTCGTAATCGTCAGTGCGACCATTCCAGGAGGGAAGATCAGAGTGCCCGAGCGCGCCAGATAATCGTCGGGCGCGATTGCCGAGCCATCTGCAGTTCTCCAATTGACCGTCACCGGGTCAGCGCTATCGGTCGAAAGCGAGACGGTGAGGATCGCGTCGGAGGTGCCGGTATTCCCCTCCTCGATAGCCAGATCATTGATGGAGATTGATGGCACCGCGTTCGTATTAAGGATCGTCGCCCGGCCTTGTTTTTGAGCGATCACCGCGTTCACCGGGTTGCTCAGGTTCACATAGAATTCCCGCGTGGGACCCGGACGAACATTCGAACTCACCGGGATATCCACTGTCTTATCGGTATCGCCGGGGTTGAACACCACGCCCGTGAAATCCTGGCCCTTCAACCGATAGAAGCGAGCCCGCCCGTTGTACGGATCGCTGACCCGGTATTCACTAGCCACTTGCTGGACGCTTCCACCCAGAGCACGCCAAGTCCCGCCCTCGCCGAGCGCTTCCGAATACTCCACCACAAAATTCTCCGCCGTGACCGGCCAAGCCAGAATCAAGCTCGATCCGCTGCGAGCGACGCTCAATTCCGGCGTCCGGCTTACGCTCTCGCGCACCCCAATTTGCGCTTGGCTTGGAGCAAACGTGAGGGTTCCGGACTTCTTCACAAAGTCCACGCCGCCCTTGGCAGTGCCATCCTGCGTGGCGAAATCAACCTTGATTGTTTGTCCGCTCGGTCTTGAGAGCGTGACGTGGAAAGTCGCATTCGTGGTCCCAGCGCGGCGCTGGGTGACAATCGTATTATCAATGCGAATCTCGGGCATGGCATCATCGTTCCGAATCGTCACCGTCCCTTGAGTTCGCGCCAGCTTCGCATTTTGCGGATGATCCAACGTGATGTAGAAGTCCTTGTCCGGCTCGTTCAAGTCATTCGCGAGAATCGACACGGAGATTTCCTTCACCGTTTCGCCTGCTTCGAACGTAATTACTCCCGAGTCGCCAAGGTAATCGACGAAATTCTTGGCCGTGCCATCCAGCGTGGCCCAGTTCACCGAAACGTTTGATCTGCTGGGGTTCGAAAGGGACAGCGTGACCGAAGCCGCAGTAACTCCGGTGTTGCCCTCTGGCACGGAAATATCCTGAACCGTCAGGATCGGCTCCCGATCGTCATTGAGAATGGTAATTCGGCCTTGCTCCCTGCCAATGGCAGCGTTTACGGCGCCCGAAAGATTGACGAACAGTGTCTCATCCGCCTCGAATGTCGTGTCCCCTCGAACCTTGACCGTAATCGTCTGCGTTGTCACACCCGGCGCGAAGTTCAGGACGCCGCTAGCCGCAAAGTAATCCTCCGGAGCCACAGCCGTCCCATCCACCGTGGTCCACCCCACGCTCGCGGCCTGTCCAGCCGGATTGCTCAGAGTCACGGTCAACACCGCATCGGTAGTGCCGCTATTCCCCTCGAGCAATTGGACATCATTGATCGTGAAGCTCGCCAGCGATTTCACCGCAACGTTCGCCGGGCACGACGCTGTGTTTCCATGAACGTCCCGCGCCGTTAAGGTCACCGTCCGCGTCAAACCGGCGTCACTTGCATCGAACTGGGTGCGATCCAGCGTCAACTCCGCGATGGCACAGTTATCAAAACTCCCGTTGTCAATGTCCGCGGGCGTGATGGCTGCATGACCGGAAGCATCCAGAACCACCGAGATGTCGTGGCACCGGGCGACCGGAGGCTGCGCATCTGACACCACAATTTTCTGCGTCTTTTGGCTCGCATTCCCGGCCTGATCGACAGCCGTCCACGTAATCACGGTCTCGCCCACAGGATAAGGATCGCTCAACGGGTGATGATCACTCCGAGCGCCAATAACACTGGGCGCTGGATCACAGTTATCGACCGCCTTCGGATGGGACACGACGATCGTGGCAGAGCATTGATTGGGATCATTCGTTGGATGGATGTCCGCCAGCACCGGAATCACCGGCGCTTCGGCGTCCGCAATTTCGACCGTCTGAGTGATGCTCGAAGTGTTGTTCGCCGCGTCACGGGCGGTCCAACTAATCGTAGTCACGCCCACCGGGAAGGGGTCCGTCAAGAGTCGTCCATCATTGCGCTGACCGGTTACCGTTGGCTCCGGATCGCAATTATCGGTCGCCAGCGGGACGTCAATCGCGAGGATTGCTTCGCAACTCAGCAGGCCATTGCCCCGGCGAATAGGTTTCAGCGCAGGAAAAACGGGAGCCTCCGCGTCGATGATTTGCACCCGGACGATTGCCGTAGCCGTGCCGCCGTTGCCGTCGGATATGGTATAGCCGAAGCTATCCTGGGCGCAGGCATCGCTCGCAGTATAGGTGATGGTCCCATCTGCATTCTTCGTCGCAAACCCATGTGAAGGCTGAGTCACCGCAACCACTGACAGGGACTCACCGTCGGGATCACTATCGTTATCCAGCACCCGGAAAACCACCGAACCCCGCGTCCCAACGACTCCGATGTCGTCCCTGGCGATCGGAGAGTCGTTCACGGGAGTGACCACGACAGTCAGCGTAGAACTGGCGCACAAAACAGGCGTGCCCTTGTCGCAGATCGAATAAGGAATCACTACCGTGCCATTGAAGTTCAAAGCCGGGATGAATGTGACATTGCCACTACCATCAACCGCGAAACTTCCTTTGCCCGCAACGGACAGACTAGTTTGCCGGCCCGGCACAACCGGATCCAAATCAACCGAGGCCACGTCCAAATTCCCATCCACGTCCGTATCGTTTGCGGCGATGTTGACCGTCGCCGTCGTGTCCTCAGCGGTAGATGCCGTGTCCGGATTTGCCACTGGCGGGTCGTTCACGGGCGTGATTTCCAGACTCACCACCGCAACTCCCGATTGCACTCCTCCCGCCTTGGCCACGTATCTAAACGTGTCACTCCCATTGAAATCCCGATCCGGCGTGTAAGTGAACCCTCCATCCGCGCCTAGTGACAACAGCCCGTGTGCGGGATTCGACACCAACACCGCTGTCAGAACAGATTTACCCGGATCCGAATCATTAGACAGCAAGCCCTCCGTACTCTTGATCGTCAGTGCAGTATCCTCGGAAGTCACATAATGATCCGCCTCCGCAATGGGCAGCGGTTCCACAGTGATTTCACGGCTTGCCGTAGCAGAACAGCCATTCGCGTCCGTAGCGGTCACCGAATACGTCGCAGTCTTATCAGGCGACACCGTGATCGTCGGGCCAGTGTCGCCGGTATTCCACAGATACAAATCCCCACCCGACGCTGTCAGAGTAGCTGTTTGCCCGAACCGGATAGCTGTCGGACCACTCACCGAGGCTGTGAGTCCGGGATATACCACCACCGTCACGCTCGTTTGCGCCGTGCAACCCGGCGCACTTTGTCCATCGGTCACCTGCACGGTGTAACTGCCGCTTTGCGTGACGGTAATCTTCCGCGTCGTTTCGCCGCTGCTCCAGCGATAGCCGCTAAAGCCCGCGCCGGCATCGAGCACCACGCTGCCCCCGGCACAGAACGTGGTGGCGCTTTCCGGCGTGATCGCCGCGATCGGCAGCGGGTTGACCGTCACGATGGCCGGGGCGCTGGGCGCGCTCTGGCAGCTTTGTCCATCGGTCACCTGCACGGTGTAACTGCCGCTTTGCGTGACGGTAATCT
>CAZMKE010000022.1:96369-97047 GCA_964566945.1 uncultured Verrucomicrobiota bacterium
TCTGGCAGCTTTGTCCATCGGTCACCTGCACGGTGTAACTGCCGCTTTGCGTGACCGTGATCTTCCGCGTCGTTTCGCCGCTGCTCCAGAGGTAACTCGCATACCCATCCCCCGCATCCAGCGTCACATTGCCGCCCGCGCAGAAGGTCGTCAGCCCGCCCGGCACGATGCTCGCCACGGGCGGCGGAGCAGCGGTTAAATCGACACTGCATGAAGTAGTTAAGCCCGAGGCATCTTCGACTGTGATTGTGACACTCAACGTGCCCAGCACGATCGTGCCCGGAGGGGGGGTTTGTGTGATTACGAGATCTGCGGCGGCGGTGCAATTGTCCGAACAAATTACTTCTCCCCTCAAATCCGGCGAGCGAGCAAGGCAATCATCCGCGTGAGCAACCGTCCGTGCCAAAGGGCAAATCGTGATCACCGGCTTTTGATCGTCCTGGACCGTCACGCTGAACGTCCCCGTCTGCACGTTCCCGTGAATGTCCGTGGCCGTCACGGTCACCGGCGTGGTCCCCACCGGGAACACGCTGCCGCTGGCCGGGTTGGCCACCACCGTGTCCACCGCGCAGTTGTCCGTCGCGCTGAACGTGAAGGTCACATTGCTCGAGCACAACCCGCTTGCGGCCACCACCGTGATATCCGCCGGGATCGTCATGATCGGCTTTTGATCGTCCT
>CAZMKE010000023.1:0-95844 GCA_964566945.1 uncultured Verrucomicrobiota bacterium
TCGCTAACCACCCTCAGCTCTTCGACCTATGAAACTCGAAAGGCGCGTCCTGCCGAGTCGCGGAGAGAATTTCTTTCGGGTTCCTTGCCTAAGTAGTTAATTTAACATTCCGACAGGTCCTCGTTCGGTTCTTTGCGGTCTCTGCGCTCTTTGCGGCTGAATTCCTCACCTCCGCTAACCATTTGTCTACATTTTCATGCGTAAGTGCTTGATTTAACTTTCTTAACAGTGCCCAGTTCGGATGGCATTCGTCGGGCTCTCCCATTCGCACTCTCGCGCCCTTACCTGAAACCGGCACGTTCCAGCCCTTTCTGGAGGACGGCGCTTTTTCTCATCACCTCCCACACTCGCCGACTTCGATAATTTTCGATCATCACAAGCATGGGCCCTTGATCAATCCCTAAGACATCAGGGTCCCACCAGTCCAGGCCGGGGTTGAAGGCATCCCGGAAGCCGTAGCCGCAGACCAGCTTTTCCCGATAGGCGTCGTAAAGATGGCGGAGGGCGGCCAGGCATTCCACCGGCGCAAAAGGAAGGGATGAACCGGGGGCGGTGGGCGCGATGGTGCCGTCGTCATTTTCCGGCGGCGGAGCGCCCCGGGCGGCGTAGCCTTGAGCGCCACGGGAGCCCGGCCCATCGCACGCGGTGAAGCCCCAGAGGTTGGCACTGTAACCCGGGAAGTGCCGCGGATTGGCGATCGCGTAAGCGCGCTGGGCCAAGGTGGCGCGGCGGCTGTTCTCGAAATAGGTGATGTCCTTGGCGCGGGTGTAATCATCCTGGATTTCCCGGAAATCGACCCAGCAAGCGGTGTATTGGTGCCCAAACAAGGGCGGGAACTGGATGAAGGAGAAGCCGGAGTTGGTTCGCCATGAGTAAGTGGCGGTCCAGGCGGCCCAATGCTTTCGTTCCAGCGCGGCCCGGTCCGGGGCGCCCAGGCCGAGCAGGTAGAGAATGGCCCCTTCGTTGTAGCCCTGCCAGCGGGCGGGAATGAAGCCCTTCTCCGGATGCCAGCCCATGCTCAAGGCCTCGCCTCCATTGAGCATCCAGCGCCAGTCCAGGCGGGCCAAGAGTTGGTCGGACAGGGAGCGAATTTCGCCCTCGTCGTTTTCGCGGAAAAACTCGCGCGCGTAGAGAACGCCGGAAACAAGCAGAGCCGTATCAATGGAACTGAGTTCGCATTTCCGATAGCGGCTGAGGGTTCCCAGATCGAGAAAGTGATAGAACCAGCCTTTATACCCGGCGGCATTCGGCGCCGAACTTTGGGGAAGAGCGGCAAGCGTCCGGAGAATGAGCAACGTTCGCCCGGCCGCTGCACGGCGAGTGATCCAGCCATGGTCCACGCCGATCCCCAGGGCGGTGAGCCCGAACCCAACGGCGGCGATGCTGCAGGGGGACGATGGCGTGCTGCGATCGCGCACGAGGCCGCTCCGCGGGTCCGTCTCGAACCAGAAGTAGTCAAAGGCTGCGGCTTGCAGAAACTCCAGAAAGGCGTCGTCGCTGGCAAAAGCGCGCGGGGTGGCGGCAATGACCGCGCTCTCCCCGCCCCCATCGGCTGTCACCTGATAGAAATAGGTCTGGCCGTTCTCCACCGACAGGTCCGCGAAACTGGGACTGACGACCGGAGAATTCGGCAGTTCCGTAAACGGCCCGCGCGCATCCGCGGATCGCGCCACGTGAAACGAGGCTCCGGCGCTCTCCGAACGCCAATGGAGGGTGACGCAGCGGTCAGCGGACCGAGCTATTGCGGTCAAGGCGCCCCTCGGCTCGGCCGCGGCGGCCCAGGACAAAAGGAGGAGGAGGAAACCGCAGCGGCTAAGCCTTGGCGCGATGCTTCGCCATGAAACCGGGTTCATTGCCATTCAGATCACGCAAACGTTGTTCCGCGAGCAGCAGTCCGTAATTCTTGATGTCGTGGGTGAGCATTTCGAGGCGCTTCTTCAGCCCATCGCTCGCCACCACCCCGTCCTTGATATCCTCGCGATCGACAAAGGCCACGGCATAAGGCATCGACCAGGCGTAACATTGCCGGGCGACCGTCCGGATCTGATCAGTTACGGTCAGGCCTTTGTCATGCGAGCCGACCACGGTGGCAAAGAGCTTGCCGGCAAACTCCTGCCAGAAGTGATCGAGAAAATTCTTCAAGGTGCTGCTGACAGAACCATGATAATCAGGAGTGCCAAGCAACAACACGTCTGCCGCCGCGACGCGCTTTTGCAGCGGACCGTAATGGGCGGCGCTGTAGGAGGAATCCGGATTGAAAAGAGGGAGATGCTCCTGGACAGGATCAAAGATATCGACGTGGCAGCCGGCACGCGTGAGAGCGTCGGCGACATGCTGGATCACCGTCCGCGTGGCGGCATTCTGATTCAAACTTCCCACCACGGCCAGAACCTGCAATTGCGAATTCACCATGGCGTTAACTTGCCGAAATTGACGGACCGGAAACAATCTCTTTTCGCGACAAGAGGGCAAAACCGCCGTAAACAGGCCAGAGCAGACAAAAACAGTCATTGCCCGCCGATTGCATCCAGCTACTTTGTGGCGCGATGAAACTTGGTTTACGAGGATGGTGGATGGGGGTGGCGGCCTTGACCTGCGCGGCGGGCCTGTTCGCGGGAGAGAGATTTCCGCGCGCCCTGCCAAAAGTTCAACTGGAGCGGGCATTTCCGGCCCTCCAGGTGGACCGGCCGCTCTGGCTGGAAGAAGTCGGGGGACAGATTTTTGTGATTGAGCAGCGCGGGCGCATTCTGGAGTTCCCCAAAAGCAGCGATGGATCACAGCCGAAAGAGTTCCTGAACATCGTCGCCCGCAAGCCGTTCCTGGATAATGAACAGGGCCTGCTGGGCTTTGCGCCGCACCCGAGCTTCGGCTCCAATGGCCTTTTTTACGCTTACTACAGCCAGGACAACCCTCGCCGCAACGTGCTGAGCGAATTCAAGGCGTCCGCCTCCGGCGCCGCGGATTTGAGCACCGAACGAATCCTTCTCGAGATTCCGGAGCCGTATTCGAACCATCAGGGCGGCTGCCTTGGGTTTGGCCCGGACGGCTTCCTCTACCTCGGCCTTGGCGATGGCGGGGCAGCGGATGACCCGCACAATAACGGCCAGAACATGGCCGCGCTGCTCGGCAAGATGCTGCGGATCGATGTGAACACACGCAGCAAAGTGGACGATCGCGAGCTGCCCTACGGGATTCCCCAGGACAACCCCTACGTGGGCCTGGGCTACGGCGTGCGCAAGGAGATCTGGGCGAGCGGCCTGCGGAATCCCTGGCGCTTCAGCTGGGACCGTCAGACGGGCGAGCTCTGGGCCGGCGACGTCGGACAAAATCTGTGGGAAGAGGTGGACATCATCGTGAAAGGCGGGAATTACGGCTGGTGCGTGCGGGAAGCGCTCCACCCTTTCAAGCCGGGCGCGCACGAAGCGCGCTATGACGAACCAGTGGCGGAATACCCGCACAACCCGCAAATTGCCGCTGAATCCCCGTTCCCCCACGAAGGGTTCGGCCTGTCGATCACGGGCGGTTACGTTTACCGCGGCCCCCAGACTGCGTTGCGAGGCCTGTATATTTACGCGGATTACGCCTTGGGGAGCATCTTTGGCTTGCGCCGGGAAAACGGCAAGGTAGTCGATCAGGCAATCCTGCTGCAGCAGCCGAAGAACATCATGAGCTTCGGCCAGGACGCCGCCGGGGAACTATATGTCCTGACGCAAGACGGGCAGATTCTGAGGCTGGTGGCGGCGAAGTAGATTTTAACGCGCCTGGGTGGTTAAGGTGGCGTTGGATGATCTTGATGGACGTCGCGCCCCCCAACCCCTCCCGGCTACTACGGACGCTGCCTGAGCAGATGCAGGATGCTCACTAACGACGCCCCTGGGGACGAACGGTGAACGTTTGCACCAGAAGCTTGGGACGATCCGGAACGATCCAATGAGCGTGTACAAACGAGTTAGCGACGATTCCACAGCGGATTTAATCGGCTTACGAAGTCAGTTTTTGGCCGCCGCAAAGCGTTTTAAAGTATTCCACGATCAAAGACGCCCGCTGGCTTAGAAAAACGCCGTACGCTGCCGAAGTGTAATCAATTTGCGGCGGTAACGGCATCAAGTTCGAATTAAAAATTGCCGCAGCAGTTGCTCCATGTTGGCTGAGAAGTCTTGGAATGTATTCTTGTGGATCAGAATCACTGATCGAGTTGTTTTCGGATGCCGCAAGCATACAGATATTCGCGATCGAGTTTTCGTCCAATTCCTCATTAGATCGGTCCAGGTGGGCCTTCGGATAAATATGATGAAATTGTTTTTTATTGAACTGCGAAAGGGCTTCTTCTGTATCGATGGCAGCGCCATTCGTTAGATTTCTGGGATGGGCGGCCGCAAGGGCAAGAATGAAGGCCCTACTCCGGGAATTATTCGCACGAAAGCTCGTGTTCAAGATCTGTGCCTGATTGAGGCAAACACCGAAAGAGTTCGCGTCGCCATCCTCGATCACGAACTTGGCAACGGTCTCCAGATCCTTGGAGACAAAACCCTCTCCACCCACGCGATATCGCTCGTTCAGTGAGGCCCTCCAGAACCATTGCCGGATACGAACAAGATGTTTGGCATCGAGACGATCTAACCGTGAACAGATGAAGGCGAGCACGATAAGCAACGCCTCGTAAGGCAGGAAATCCCAACTTTGGATTCTGAACTCTGTTGATAAAAGATCCACAGCGCGTATTATTGCTGCCTTCGCGCGCTCAACCAAGTCCGTCATTTCTTGCTCTGGCAAGTTGCGCAAGCTTAGCAGCTGCGCTTTCTTCAGGCCTTTGTGGTGTATAGCGCTTAAGCATTTCAAGATCGTCGTCGGGTCGATTGTTTCGAACCCCTTCGACTGCATTGAATCCGCCATCTTTTTTGACACTTCGTTCAAGTCGAAACGCGGAGACCAAGTGGCGGCAACCATCAAGTCGAACATCGAGAGCTTCGTTCCGGCGCTGTTAATCCGTTCGAAAATTGGGCAGACTTCCTCAACGGATAATTCCTTCAGAATCACGACGGGCAGGCGGTAACTTGTAAAAGACTTTATGACGGCATCGAGCTTGGCTTGGTATGCCGCCGCACCGGAAAGCGTGAGAAGTCCGGTGCGGAAGTTGAGCAACTCAGTCGTGCTAAAAACCCACCGCATCGGAAAAATCCTGCTGCCAGTGTTCTCTTCATCCAGTTCCACAAATTCCTCTGCATCCAAATCATAACCCGCCGCGAAACCAGGCTGGTCCGTAGGCGCTCCCAAGCAGGAATAAATAACCGTGATTCGTTGCTGGCCGTCCAAGACGTAATCAGTAGGCGAATGGTCATCAGTTTCGGGGAGTTTGAAATCGCCGATGTTTCTCTCGACGGCCAGCTTGCTATTCGTCCTCCACAAAAGGAGACTTCCTACCGGATAATTGTTCGCGATGCTGTCAAGGAGTTCGAGTGCCTGCGGCTCCTTCCAAACGAACCGCCTTTGGAATTGTGGAATTTTGATCTCCCCCTTTCGAATTTCGCTGATTAAGTCCTGAAGGTAGGAAGTCGTTGTTTCGAGCCGTCCTGCCACATTTGCTTTCGCACTCACGTGCGGAGATTAGACGCACATTCAGGGGATTTGCCAAGGCTGCAAAGCACACCGAAGATCGACGGCCTTCTTGCGACCCTTACGTACGGTCGATTACGAACCGCGAATCCAGCCGTTCCTAAACGACCCACGCAAGCTCTGTCCGCCGCGGAGTGTCGGGCTACGTTCGCATCATCCGTCGGGGATTCAGTTTGCGCTGGCGCGTGGTTTAGGAGGGCGCGAAGTCGGCTATGCCGGAAGACGAATGGAAACAAGAGGCTTGAGCGCGGTTCAGAGAAATCAGGGTTCGGCAGAGCCTCACCCTCCCGAAGGTGGCGCGAACGCAGGGGGCCTTGGCAGCCTCGCCCACCCTGCCGCGACCTCGTCTGCTACGTGGGAGGGAGGGATTGCCTTCGGCGTCAGCAAGGGTTCCAGGCCGAAAAGGCGGAAAATCGAGGGTGATTTTTGGCTTTGTGATTGGCGCGGGGTCTGTATCATGCGCGCTCTTTGAGTTGAAATTGAAATATGAGTACGATTGTTGATATCCAGGCGCGCGAGATTCTTGATTCTCGCGGCAATCCGACCGTTGAGGTCGATGTCATTCTGGCCGGCGGCGCCATGGGGCGCGCGGCGGTTCCGAGCGGGGCGAGCACGGGCGAGCACGAAGCGCTCGAACTGCGGGACGGCGATGCCAAGCGTTATCTCGGCAAAGGCGTTTCCAAAGCGGTGAACAACGTGGTCGACAAGATCTTCCCGGAGCTCGAAGGGCTGGATGCTTTTGACCAGCTGACGATCGACAACACAATGCTGGCGCTGGACGGCACCGAGACCAAGAGCAAGCTCGGGGCGAACGCGATCCTGGCGGTGTCGCTGGCCACGGCCAAGGCGGCGGCGGAAGCGATCGGGTCCCCTCTGTTCAAGTATCTCGGCGGGCCGAACTCGAAGGTGCTGCCGGTCCCGATGGCAAATGTGATCAACGGCGGCGCGCACTCGGACGCTCCGATCGATTTCCAGGAGTTCATGATCATGCCGAAGGGTTTCGACACCTTCTCGGAAGGGCTCCGGGCGATCACCGAGATTTTCCACGCGCTGAAATCGGTGCTGAAGAAGAAGGGCCTTTCGACCGCGGTGGGTGATGAAGGCGGGTTTGCGCCGAAGCTGGAAAGCGCCGAAGCGGCGATTGAAGCGATCCTCCAGGCGACCAAGGACGCGGGCTACAAATCGGGCAAGCAGATTTTCCTCGCGCTGGATGTGGCTTCATCCGAGTTCTTCGATGGGAAAAACTACGTGTTCAAGAAGAGCACCGGCCAGAAGCTGACCGGCGAGCAACTGGTGGACTTTTACGTTCAGCTCACGAGCAAGTACCCGATCATCAGCATCGAAGACGGGTGCGCGGAGAACGATTGGAAGACCTGGAAGCTGCTCACGGACAAGCTGGGCGACAAGGTGCAACTGGTCGGGGACGATCTGTTCGTAACGAACGTGAAGTTCCTGCGCAAAGGAATCGACCAGGGCGTCGGCAACTCGATCCTGGTGAAAGTGAACCAGATCGGGTCGCTCACAGAGACGCTCGATGCCGTGGAACTGGCACAGAACAACAGCTACACCGCGGTGATCAGCCATCGCTCGGGTGAAACGGAAGATGCGACCATCGCGGACATCGCGGTGGCGACGAACGCGGGCCAGATCAAGACGGGCTCGCTGAGCCGCACGGACCGGGTGGCGAAATACAACCAACTGCTCCGCATTGAGCAGATGCTGGGTCGGAACGCGGTTTACGGCGGCAAGCTCTAAGACCAACGCCGCACTGACGCGGCCTCCTTTTTCGCGCGTGGCGGACTGGCCCAAGTCCGCCACGCCTGTTTCTGGAGATCGCACCCCTGAGTGCCAGCCATCTAAAACCATTTCGCCTAGACACTTGCAGCGGCTTCGCTACTTTGCAGTCTCACATGGCTGACCCGCAGAAGACTCCCGCAACGGCCAATCCGCCCGCCGCGCCTTCCAAAGGGAAGATATTTCTGCGGCGCCTGGCCAGTTCGGTGGCGCTGTGGAGCATCGTCCTGCTGGCGATCTTTTCCCGGAACAAGATTGTTTCGGATTATTTCTTCCTGCTGATCATGTTCCTGCTGGCGGGGGCGGGCTTGATCGAGTTTTACGATCTGGCGAAGAAGATTGGCCTGCCATGCTACAAAGGCTGGGGGATTTTCGGCGGGTTACTGCTGACGACATCGACGTTTATCTACCTCTCGGGGGCCACCGGGAAGGCCGTGGCGGTGGCGGAAGCGAACGATTTTGAGACGAGCATCCTGATCCTGTTTGTGCTGGGCTTGTGCGTGCGCCAGTTTGTTTCGAAGCAAAACCCCGAGGCAATTACAGCGATCGCGACCACCTTGTTCGGTCTGATGTATGTGCCATGGCTGCTCAACTTCATTCAGAAGATCAATTTCTTCCCGGGGATCGAAGGCCGGTTTTACGTGCTGCACTTTATCCTGGTGACCAAATTCAGCGACCTGGGGGCTTATGTGACCGGTTCGCTGATCGGGAAACACAAAATGATCCCGCGGATCAGCCCCGGGAAGACGTGGGAAGGCTTTGGGGGGGCGATCGTGATCTCGACGTTGATCAGCGTGGGCTACGCACAGCTGGCGGGAGCGCATCTGGCCCACATGACGGTGCTGCACGCGACGATGCTCGGGATCATCCTCAGTTCGACCGCGGTGATCGGGGACCTGATTGAATCGCTTTTCAAGCGGGAGGCGGGGTTGAAGGATTCCGGCCGGCTTTTCCCTGGAATTGGCGGAATTCTGGACTTAATGGACAGTCTGCTTTTTAATGCGCCGCTGATGTACCTGTACGTGCGGCACATTCTGATGTGACGCCTCGGCGTTGATTATTGATGAAGAAAGTCGTTCTCCTTGGGAGCACCGGATCGATCGGCACCAGCACCATCAAAGTGGCTGAAGATTTGCCGGATCGGATTCAACTGATCGGGCTGGCCGCCGGCAACAATGCCCGGCTACTGGCCGAGCAGACCGCCAGACATCGGCCTCAGGCGGTCTGCCTGCAGGACCCGGCCAAAGCGGAGGAACTGCGGAAGAGCTGCGGCCCGCAGGTAAAAGTGCATTCAGGCGATGAGGGGCTGATTCAACTCGCGACGCTGCCCGAAGCGGACATCGTCTTGATCGCGATTGTGGGAACGGCGGGGCTCCGCCCTGCCCTCGCAGCCATTCGGGCGGGCAAAGACATCGCGGTGGCTTCGAAGGAGATCCTGGTGATGGCCGGGGAAATCGTGATGGGCGAAGCGCGCAAGCACGGGGTGAAAGTGCTGGCGGTGGACAGCGAGCATTCCGCCATTTTCCAGTGCCTGGAAACGAAACCGGGCGAGTCGGTGCGCCGCCTGCTGCTCACCGCGTCAGGCGGGCCTTTTCGCAAGACGCCCAAGGAGGAATTCGCCGGCATTACGGTGGAGCGCGCGCTGAAGCACCCGTCGTGGGTGATGGGGCGCAAGATCACGATCGACTCGGCGACGCTTTTCAACAAAGGGCTGGAGATGATCGAAGCGCGCTGGCTGTTCGACATCGAGATGGCCCGGGTGGGAGTGGTGGTCCATCCGCAGAGTATTGTGCATTCGATGGTCGAATTTATCGATGGGTCGATCATCGCGCAGTTGTCCACACCCGACATGTGCCTGCCGATTCAGTATGCGCTCACCTATCCGGAGCGGGTGGCGAACACGCGGGTGCAAACCGATTTCCCCAAGATCGGTTCCCTCACATTTGAGGAACCCGATGTGGATCGATTCCCTGCGATTGAACTGGCGCGGCAGGCCGGCACGGTGGGCGGGACGATGCCCGCGGTGCTGAACGCGGCGAACGAGGTGGCGGTCGAGGCCTTCTGCAATGGCCGCATTAATTTCCCCGGAATCACTCGAACGGTGGCGGAGACGATGCGGGTTCACGCTCTGACGGCGCACCCGGACCTGGATCAAATCCTGGCGGCGGACCGGTGGGCGCGAACGCAGGCGGAGGCTTTGTGCCGCGCTTAAAACGGGCATGAAAACAGGGACGCGCAAACTGGCGGAGCTGGTCGCTTACTGCGAACGCACGCTGAGGACCGGCGAATTCACAGACTGGCCGGGCGCAGCCAACGGGCTGCAGGTCGAGAATAACGGTACGGTGACCCGAATGGCCGCGGCGGTGGATGCGAGCCTGGCGACGATCACGAAAGCGGTCAGTCTCGGCGCGGATTTGCTGATCGTGCATCACGGCCTGTTTTGGGGCGCCACGGCCCCGTGGACCGGCAAGCGATATCAGATGCTGAAACTCCTGCTGGACCACAATCTGGCGGTTTACAGTTCCCACCTGCCCCTCGATGCGCATCCTCAACTCGGCAACAACGTGCAACTCGCGCGAGCGCTGGGCTTGCGGCGACTGAAGCCGTTCTTCCTCGAGAAAGGGCAGCAGATTGGCCTGCGGAGTTCGACAAGCTTGAGTCGCGACGAACTCCAAAAGCGGCTGGCCACGGTCCTGGGAGAAGCGCCCAAAGTCATCCCGGGCGGTCCTGGCCTTTGCCGGAAGATCGGGATTGTGACGGGCGGGGCCGGAGACGAGATCAAGAAGGCGCACGACGAAGGAGTGGACACGTTCATCACGGGCGAAGGGCGTCATTGGACTTATGCGCTGGCGGAAGAACTGGGAATCAACGTTTTCTATGGCGGGCACTACGCCACAGAGACGTTCGGGGTCAAAGCACTCGCTTCGCTTCTTTCCGCGAAGTTCGGGCTGCCCTGGGAGTTTATCGATTACCCGACGGGCCTGTAGAGGTCGCCTCAGCGGCACTTTTGGCCAAAGCGCTGAGCCATTGGGCGGGATTACGCTTGGCTTCCGCGAGATCGGTTAAATCCGGCACAATCCCTTGCAATAGGTGGAACGGACCGAGGTCTGACTTGTCCGCGACTCCGCCAGCCAGGCCAAGGCAGCGCTTGCCTAGTTCCCGCGCCATCTGCGCGACGGCCCCGGTCCCCTTACCCATGAGCGTTTGACGGTCGATGGCCCCCTCCCCGGTAATGACGAGATCGGCGGAATTCATCCGTTCGGAAAGCCGGGCGGCCTGCGCGAAGATCTCGAAGCCGGGCCGGAAAGTCCCACGAAGGAAAGCCCGCAAGCCGTACCCCAACCCGCCGGCCGCGCCGGTCCCGGGTTCTGCCTCGCAACGCATGCCAAGATCCCGCGCGACGATCTCCACGAGGCGCTCGAAGCAGCGGTCAGCCAGGGAGAAATCCTCCGGGCGAAGGCCTTTTTGGGGACCGTAAATCCGACTGGCCCCTTCGGAGCCGAGCAAGGGATTTTGCACGTCGCAAGCGACGGTCACGCCGGCAAAATCGATCGGCTCGGAGGGGGGCAACACGTGGTCCAAGCGGGTGAGATCGACCCATTGGCGGACGCTGTAGCCATTGGCATCCTCGAAGCGGAAACCAAGGGCGCGGGCCATGCCGAAACCGGCGTCGTTCGTGGCGCTGCCTCCAATGCCGATCAGCAAGCTGGCTTCGGGATGCTTGCGGGAGATTTCCCGGAGCATCTGCCCGAGGCCAAACGTATCGAGAACGAACGGGTGGAATTTGCCGGGCGGGAGCATGGCCAGCCCGATGACCCGGGCGCTTTCCACGATGGCCGTTTGCGTGGCGGGACTCCACCACCAATCGCCGTTCACAGGTTCATGGGCGGCGTTAACCACCGGGGTATGACGCACGCTGGCCTTGACCTGCCGGGCGAGAATCTCTCCGAAACCATCACCCCCATCGCTCATCGGCACGAGTTCCAGTTCGTCCTCGGGACGCGCCGAGCGCCAGCCCCGGGCCATAGCTTCGGCAGCCTGTTGGGCAGTCAGAGTGCCCTTGAATTTGTCCGGGACGATCAGGACGCGCATGAGCAGCCTGTCGGCGGTTACGCGAGATAGAAGATGGTGTCGCCAACCTGGAAAGTCTGGCTCGTTTTCAGCAGCACAGGTTCGGTGATTTTCTGGCCGTTCACCAAAGTGCCGTTGCGGGAACCGAGATCTTCGAGCAAAAAACCGCTGGGCTGGCGGGTGAGCTTGCAATGCTGGCGCGACGCCTTCTGGTCATGCACCACCACATCGCACTCGTTGCCCCGGCCGATCACGACCGAATCACGCTTCTGCAAACTGGTCTCGATCAGCTTGTAGGGCCCTTCGCCTCGGGTGGACAAAGAGCGCGGCACTCCCGAACTATCGTTGGTCTCGGACACAGAATGGACTCTATCTTTTTTGCCTGATCCAGCAAGCGGGTTCAAGGCCGCGCGCCCGGGCAAGGCGGGCTCAAAGTTTAAGCGCCCGGGATTTGAGCCCCGGGCGCTTTGGTTTTTTCAATTGGGTTGAATTGCTTGGTTTTTAAAATCCGGGCGCGCAGCTCAGATCTTCACCCACTGGCGAGTCTTGGCTGATTTTTCGACCGCCTCAAGCACGATCTGATTGCGCAAGCCGTCTTCGAAAGTCGGCTGCACAGGCTTGCCGTCGATGACCGCGTTGACGAAGTCCGCCACCGTGTGCACGAAGGTGTGCTCGTAACCGATGATATGCCCCTGAGGCCACCAAGCGCCAAAGTACGGGTGGACGCCGCCGGGCTGAGTGACGAGGATGTCGCTGAAGCCTTGCCGATCGGCCGGGCGGGTATTGTCGTACCACTTCAAGCGGTTCATGTCCTCGAAATCGAAATAGAACGAGCCTTTGGAGCCGTTGATTTCGATGGCGATGTGATTCTTGCGGCCGACTGCAAAGCGGGTGGCTTCCAGATTGGCCATGGCGCCGTTGGCGAAACGGCCGATGAAAACCGATGCGTCATCCACGGTGACTTTGCCCATTTTCTTGCCGCCCTTGCCGCCGAGCCCGTCGCTCTTGCCGCCCTGGTCGAGGAGGGGACGCTCCTTGATGAAGGTGGTGAGCAGCCCGGACACTTCCTTGAACTCGCCGACGAGGTAACGGGCCAGATCGATAATGTGAGCGTTGATGTCGCCATGAGCGCCGCTGCCGCTCACGCCCTTTTGCATGCGCCAGATGAGCGGAACGTCGGGATTCGCGTTCCAGTCCTGGGCGTAACGGGCGTAGTAGTGGTAAATGTCGCCGAGCACGCCCTCCTCGATCATCTTCCGGGCCTGGGTGATGGCCGGAATGCGGCGATAGTTGTGGCAGATCATGTGCACCACTTTGGCCTTCTTGACCGCGTCGAGCATGGCTTTGCATTGCTGCACGTTCATGGCCAGGGGCTTTTCGCAAAGGACATGCTTGCCGGCCTTGGCTGCGGCGATCGAGATCTCGGCATGCGAATCGTTCGGCGTGTTGATGTCCACGATGTCGATGTCGGGCGATTCGACCACTTCACGCCAATCGGTGACCGCTTTCTGCCAGCCCAATTGGGAGCGGGCGGCTTCCACGCCGGCGGGGTCGCGGCCGCAGATCGTGCTCAATTCGAGGTTCGCTTTAAGCGGGAAAAAGCGGGGCGCCTGGCGCCAGGCGTTTGAATGCGCCTTGCCCATAAAGCGGTAGCCGATCATTCCCACTCGCAGTGTTTTCGCCATAAACTCCTTAAAAAAGTCCTTAAAAACGTTGTTTAATCCGGTTCCCGCGACTTATATGGACATTCGTTTTTCCATTGCAAGTCGATTCGTTCTCTCTTGTTTTTCTCGCCCAAGCCCTGAATCGTATCCCGGAAGACGGTCGCGCCGGGCGCAAGCTGGCGCGCCATAAAAAATGAATACTACAGAGTTCCGGGAAGCCTGTGCCCGCCAGTTAACCACAGTCGGTTCCAAAGCCTCTCACTTCAAAGCGTTCGTCGGCCTCGACGGATTCGTCGATGAAATCGTCCACGCCGTGGACAAGCGCGAGGATGCGCAAAACTACTCCCGCCTTCCCACAATCGAAGCGTTTGCCGGCCGAATCGCCGCGGCCGCCGGGAAAAGCACCAATATTGAAATGGTGAATCAGCGGACCAAGCTGGGCGGGAATGGCCCGATCATGGGCAACGCTCTGGCCACGCTCGGCCTGAAAACCACCTACGTCGGAGCGCTGGGCTACCCCAATCTGCACCCGGTGTTTGAACCGTTCTCGAAGTGCGCCTCTGTTCACTCCATCGCCGATCCCGGACGGACGGACGCCGTCGAGTTTCTGGATGGCAAGGTGATGCTCGTGAAAAGCGTCTCCCTCAACGACATCACCTGGAAGAACATTGAAGACCGCTTCGGCCGCGAACGGTTCATCCAGCAGTTTCTCAGCTCGGATCTGGTGGCTTTCGTGAATTGGACGATGATCCCGTACATGAGCGACATCTGGGAGGGCCTATTGAAGGAGGCCTGCCCCAAGATCAAGGGGCCGCGCCGCACCATCTTCTTTGACCTGGCCGATCCGGAGAAGCGGCCTGATGAGGATATCGCCCGCGCCCTCCAGCTGATCAGCGATTTCGAGAAATACTTCGACGTCATCCTCGGCGTGAACGAGAAGGAGTCGTTCGAAGTTGCGGACGCCCTCGCCATTCCG
Organism: uncultured Verrucomicrobiota bacterium; assembly: GCA_964566945.1. Classification (GTDB taxonomy): domain Bacteria; phylum Verrucomicrobiota; class Verrucomicrobiia; order Limisphaerales; family SXQI01; genus DASVNK01. Next base: position 14,119 of record CAZMKE010000023.1, read on the forward strand.
GACAAGGGACATTCGCCCGAAGCGCTGTCGGAGATGGGTCAGGCCATCCACGCCAAGCTGCGCATTAATACGCTGGTGATCCACCCGGTCACCTACGCTTTGGCGGTATCGGATGGCAAGGTCGATTTGGTGCACGGGCCGGTCGTAACCAAACCGACCATCACCACCGGCGCGGGGGATCACTTCAACTCGGGATTCTGCCTGGGGAAACTGCTCGGGTTCGACAATGCCTTTAGCCTCCTGACCGGAGTGTCCACCAGCGGCTATTATGTGAAGACCGGCTTCAGCCCGGCTGTTAAGGATCTGGCCGGGTTGATGTGCGATTGGCCGTCGCGCTGAAGCGCCCGGAAAGCGAGCGTAAGCCAGGCTTAAGAAGCCTGGCTCCGATAATTTTTACTTATCTTTCACAAATTGCTTTTCGTTTGAGCAGCCCTTCTCTTAAATAGCCTTCCTATGCAACAGCTCAATCAGGTTCGAGCCGGAGTCATTGGCGCGGGTTTCATCGGGCCCGTCCACATCGAGGCACTCAAGCGAAACGGGATCCAGGTCACCGCGGTTTGCGCGGACCAGGGAGCGGCGGTGGTCGCCCCGAAATGGGGCATTCCCACGGTTTACACCAACTTTGAATATGACCAACTGGTGAACCTGCCGGAGGTGGATGTGGTGCACATCACCACCCCGAACAAATATCATCACGCTCATTGCGTGGCGGCCGTGAAGGCGGGCAAACATGTGGTCTGCGAGAAACCGCTCGGGATGACCTCCAAGGAAACGGCCGAACTCGTCAAGCTCGGGGAGAAGAATCCGGGCAAGGTTTTCGCGGTGAATTACAACCTCCGGTTCTACCCGGCGGTGCTGCAGATGCGGGCGGACGTGGCCGCGGGACGGTTGGGCGAGATCATCCATGTTAACGGGTCATACTTTCAGGACTGGCTGCTCAAGAAGACCGACTTCAACTGGCGGCTGTTGCCGGAAGAAGGCGGGAAGCTCCGGGCCATAGCAGATATCGGAACCCACTGGATGGACGCCGCCTCGTTCATTCTGGGGAACAAGATCAACTCGGTCTACTCGCACCTCGATACGTATCACAAGGAACGCCTGCGCCCGATCGGCGACGTGCAGACCTACGCGAAAGTTTCCGCCAAACAGAAATTCCAGTCGTACGAAGTGAAGACGGAGGATTATGCCAGCGTGCTGCTCCGCTGGGAGAACGGCGTCCACGGCAATCTCGGCGTTTCGCAGGTCGCAGCGGGCCGGAAGAATTCCCTCCGGCTCGAGATCTATGGCAGCGAACGTTCGGTGTGGTGGGAAAGCGAGGATCCCAACACGCTCTACTACGGCTCCCGGGATGGCGCCAATGCCGTCTCTCTCCGGGGTGCTCCCGGCTTCTCGGAAGACACGGCGGGCTTCACCGATTACCCGGGCGGCCATGCGGAAGGTTTCCCCGACGCCTTCAAGATGTGTTTCCGCGCAATTTATCGCGACGTGGCAAACGGCAAATCGAAGCAACCGCTGTATGCCACGGTGCAGGACGGCCACCACGAAGTGAAGCTCTGCGAAGCCATCCTGAAGAGCAATCAGGCGAAGAAATGGGTGACGGTTTAATCGTCCGCACGTTTTCGATCCAACCTGGCGTTTTCGTTTTTTGACGAGTGCTCTGAACGACCTTCAGAGCACTCTTTTTATTTTCCGTTGCTCCCCGGAGACTGGCAAAGTCGGGGTTGAATAAGACCTCTGCAGATTTATAGTGGCTGTCGCACTGGAATGCAGGTCCATTTACTCAAATCGAAAATTCATCGCGCCACGGTCACCGATGCCAGCCTCAACTACGAAGGCAGCATGACAATCGCGGCGGATTTAATGGAAAAAACCGGGCTCCTGCCGTTTGAGCGGATCCTGGTGAGCAATCTGGCCAACGGCCAGCGGTTTGAGACCTACGCGATTCCCGGCGAATGGGGCAAGGGACGCATCATCCTTAACGGAGCCACGGCGCACCTTGGCAAGCCGGGTGACCTCCTGACCATCATGAGCTACGCCGTGCTCGACGAGCGGGAGGCAAAAAATTGGCGCCCCAGGGTGATTGTTCTTGGCAGCGGCAACCAGATAGTGAATGAACGTGGCGTTTAACACGTCTGCCTAGCCTTGCGCGAAATGCCTTATACTGCTGCCCAGATCGCCAGCTTGATCGGCGGAACCGTCATCGGCGACGGAACCATCACTCTTGCCGGCATTGCCCCGGCCGTCTCCGCGAAGCCCGGGGACCTGACCTTCGCCGAGAATGACGCCTACTTTGCCCGGGCCGAACAAAGCGCTGCTTCAGCGGTGCTGGTGGATGGCGCGTTCGAGTCCAGCAACAAAGCGTTGATCAAAGTCCCCAACGCCCGGATTGGTTTCGCCCGGGCCATGTCCATCTTTTTTCCCGATCCCTCTTTCGCTCCGGGCGTCCATCCGACCGCGGTGGTGGATCCCACCGCGCAAATCGCCGCCACCGCTCATGTCGGGCCGCATTGCATCATCGGCGAGCGGGCGCGCATCGGCGAGCGGGTGGTGCTCCAGGGCCTCGACTACGTGGGAAGCGACTGCATCGTGGGAGAAGGGGCGCGCCTCGCTCCGAATGTCACTCTCTACTCGCGCACCCAGCTCGGAAAAAGCGTTCGCGTTCACGGCGGAACGGTGATCGGGGCGGACGGTTTCGGCTACGTATTCGACAACGGGAATCATCGCAAAGTTCCGCAGGTCGGCTGGGTGCTGGTGCATGACGATGTGGAAATCGGGGCGAACGTGACGATTGACCGCGGGGCACTCGGGCCTACGGTAATCGGCAAGGGAACCAAGATCGACAACCTGGTGCAAATTGCCCACAACGTGACCATCGGAGAACACAGCCTTCTGGTCGCGCAAACAGGCGTCGCGGGGAGCAGCCGCCTGGGCAATTATGTCACCCTGGCCGGCCAGGTGGGCATTGCCGGCCATCTAAAGATTGGGGACCGCGCCACCGTGGCCGCCCAGTCCGGCGTCATGCATGACATTCCGGACGGGCAAAAGTGGTTCGGGAGCCCGGCCATGCCGGACCGGCAAACGAAGCGGCAGTTGATCGCCATGCAGCAACTCCCCGACCTTATCCGGCGGGTAGCCGACCTCGAGAAGCGCCTCGGCATCGAAAGCCCGCGCGAAAGCGGCGAGTAGCCTCACCAACCCGAGAATCTTTGGCGGCTGATCATTCGAGTCGCGCGAGTTACGTTTGGGTGAGATCCGCCTCGGGAGCGTCGACACATTTTCCCGCCTCTGGTAGATAAGGCGCGATGAAGCTACTCCCGCTGCCACACTGTCGTTTCCATCGGGGATTCACCCTGATTGAGCTTCTCGTCGTCATCGCCATCATTGCCATTCTCGCCGGCATGCTGCTCCCCGCCCTGGCCCGCTCCAAAAGCAAAGCCCAAGGCATCATGTGCATGAACAATGGCCGCCAGATGATGCTCGCCTGGAAATTCTACGTGGATGACAACCAGGATCGCGTGCCCGAATCCTTCAATCCCGGCGCGGCCGATGAATGGGTTCACGGCAGCCTCGACTTCTCGGCGAACAAGAGCAACTGGGATATCAATCAGGACATCGTGAAAAGCCCCCTCTGGCCGTATTGCGGCAACAACGCCAATATCTGGCGCTGCCCGGCAGATCATTCCACGGTCAAAGCGAACAACAAATCGTATCCGCGCGTTCGGAGCATCTCCATGGACGCCTGGTTCAACTCGGTGGACGTTCAGGGATTCGGCTCCGGCTTCAAGATGTTCAAGAAGCTCAGCGACGTGACTGACCCGGGCCCGACCGGCACCTGGCTGTTCCTGGATGAGCGCGAGGACAGCATCAATGACGGAGAATTTGTGGTCGGCATGTCCGGCTATCCAGACAAGTCAAAGCAATGGATGATCGTCGATTTCCCGGCGAGCTACCACGGATCGGCCTGCGGCTTTGCCTTTGTCGATGGGCATTCCGAAATCCATCGTTGGAAGGACGCTCGCACCATGCCCAAGCTCAGGCCCGGGCAAGGCCTGAGCCTCAACGTCTCGTCCCCAGACAATCAGGACGTCTACTGGATGATGGATCACTCCACGCGCAAACCCTAAGGCTTGCTACTATTTGCGGTGCCAGCCGGCTTGGAGGCCGCTATGAAGCTCTGCAGAAAACGATCGAAAACCGCACGCGATTCCGCTGAAATTTCGATTTGGATCTTCTCACCCACGCCGAGGGACCGCTTGATCTCTCCGCCGGTCGCCAAAAAGAAGCGTGCCGAGCTCAGCCCGGCATCGATGTTGTCCTTGGACTCCCACTCAGCATTTGAAGCCGTGAAACGCGCGACCGACAATGGGCTCCATGCGCCATCGGGAGTCTGAACCCACGGCGGCCCAAAAAGCGCCCGCCGAGTGTCGTGCACGCTGCGCATGTCGCGGCGAAAATCTTCCACAAACGAGTACAACCCTTTCAGCAACTTCCCGCCCGTCCGCGTTCGAAAAGTCGCCAGCTTGCGCCACCCGCCCGTCTCTCCATTCATGACCCAGGCGGTATAGGCGGTCTTGTCGTCCGCCGCCTCCGCTTGGATCACGAACCGATTCGTTTCCCCGACGTGCCACGCCAGCGGAGCCATGCACTGACCGCCCGTGCCTTCTCCTCCAAACCGTTTGATCCGCACCCCGGGCGCTTCATAGAGCACCTCGACGCGGTCTTCCGTTTTTACCGCTTTTGGATCATCCCCTTTCGATGGATCCCACACGGAAAAAATCACCACCTTGTTGGTCTCGCTGTTGAGCTGCTGAATCCCGAAATAACCGGTGTTCCATCCGCACGCCATGAAGTAGCTGCCGTTCACGGATTGTTCGACCACCATCTCGTTGTAGAAGGCGATGGCATCGGACGCCGGATAGCCGAGATGGACCGAGCGCGCGGCCCGAAACGGTTCCGCGCTGAAAATCTCCACCACAAAAAGGACGGGAAAAAGAACCGCCGAAAGCGCCTTCATCACGCCAGAATATCTTTGACCACGCTGCCGTGAATGTCCGTGAGGCGAAAATCCCGCCCTTGAAACCGGTAAGTCAGCCGTTCGTGGTTTATTCCCAAGCAATGCAGGATGGTGGCGTTCAGGTCGTGAATGTGCACTGGATTCTCCGCGACGTTGTAGCAGAAATCGTCCGTCTCCCCGTAGCTGATTCCCGGCTTGATGCCGCCCCCGGCCAGCCACACGGAATAACACCGACCGTGATGATCCCGGCCGTAGTTGTTTGGCTCGATGGTTCCCTGGCAATAGACCGTCCGCCCGAACTCGCCGCCCCACACGACCAGCGTGTCTTCAAGCAAGCCCCGGTCCTTCAGATCTTTCACCAACGCCGCGCTCGGTTGATCGCAATCCTTGCATTGCTCGCGAATGCGATTCGGGAGGTTGCCGTGCTGATCCCAGCCACGGTGATACAGCTGCGTGAAACGAACGCCGCGTTCCGCCATGCGCCGCGCCAGCAAACAGTTGTAGGCGAACGTCCCGGGCTTCCGCACGTCCGGACCGTACATGTCCAGAACGTGGTCGGGCTCCTTGGAGATATCCGTCAGTTCGGGAACCGAGGTCTGCATCCGGTAAGCCATCTCATATTGCGACACGCGCGTATTAATCTCGGGATCGTTGTAATGCTCGAACTGCTTCTGGTTCAGTTTGGCGATGCCATCGAGCATGCGCCGGCGCATTGGGCTGTCGACCCCGTCCGGATTGGATAGATACAAAACCGGGTCCCCGGTTCCACGGAATTGCACTCCCTGATGCTCGGACGGCAGGAAACCCGAACCCCACAGCCGCGTATAAAGCGGTTGGTCACTTTCCTTTCCGCTCGAGATCATCACGATGAATCCCGGCAAGTTCTCATTTGCGCTGCCCAGCCCGTAACTCAGCCAGGCACCGACGCAGGGCCGGCCCGGCTGCTGAAAACCGGTCTGGATATACGTGATGGCGGGATCGTGGTTGATCGCCTCCGTGTTGACCGTCTTGACCACGCAAAGGTCATCCACAATTCCAGCGGTATGGGGCAGCAACTCGCTCAGGCGCGTGCCGGATTTGCCGTGTTGCTCGAACTTGAACATCGAATTCACCACCGGAAACGATTTCTGGCCCGAAGTCATCCCGGTCAGCCGCTGCCCCATCCGAATCGAATCCGGCAACTCGGTTTTGTGCAGCCCCGCGAGCTTTGGTTTGTAGTCGAAGAGGTCGATCTGCGAAGGGCCGCCCGCCATGAACAAATAAATGACCCGTTTTGCGCGCGGGGCAAAATGCGTCGCCTTCAAGGGATAGGGCGAGGCCGAGTCCGCGAACAAACGCGGATTCAGGAGTGAACCGAGGGCCGCGGCGCCGATCCCCGCCGCAGTGCGCGAAAAGAAGTGACGGCGCGTGATCAGCAGCTGTTGTTCTGCAAAAGGATTCATATCAATTCTTCGTCACAGTTTCGTCGAGGTTCAAAATCATGCTCGCCACGGTCGTCCAGGCCGCCAGCTCCGGTGATCCATTCTTATCCTGCAGGAGCTTCTGCGCGGCGGCGGTGTTGCTCTCAAAGGATTGCAACTGCGCTTTGAGCGCATCCGCCAGGATCTGAACCTCGTCTGAACTGGGCGTCCGCGAAGTGGCCAGTTTGAAAGCGTATTCGATCCGCTTGCGATCATCCGCCCCGCCTTTGCGGACAATCCGGGAAGCAAACGCGCGGCTGGCCTCGACAAACTGCGGGTCATTTAAAAGGACGAGCGCTTGCAGCGGCGTATTCGTTCGCGGCCGCCGGACCACGCAGTATTCCCGGGTCGGCGCGTCAAAAATGAGCATGTTCGGAGGCGGCGACTGGCGCTTCCAATGAATATAGACGCTCCGGCGGTAGTTCGACTCGCCGCGATCCTGCTCATATTTCTGGGAATTGTTATACGAGACCGCCTCCCACAGCCCGCCGGGCTGATAAGGCTTCACGCTCGGGCCGCCCAGTTCCTCCACCAGCAGGCCGCTGACCGCCAACGCCGTATCGCGCAGCGTCTCCGCATCAATGCGGAAGCGCGGACCGCGCGCCAGCAGCCGGTTTTCCGGATCACGCCCATAAAGGGCAGCTGGGGCGGCCGATGATTCACGGTAGGCAGCCGACAGGAGCATCAACCGCTGGATATGCTTGATGTTCCAACCGCTCCGCATGAATTCCGACGCGAGCCAATCCAGCAGCTCCGGATGCGATGGAGGCTCGCCTTGCATGCCGAAATCCTCGGTCGTCTTGACGAGGCCCACTCCAAAATATTGCTGCCAGAATCGATTCACCACCACTCGCGCGGTCAGCGGCTGCTCCGGCGATGTCAACCACTCAGCCAGCCCCAGCCGGTTGAGCGGCGCGTTCTTCGGCATGGGCGGAAAAACCGCCGGCACGCCCGGCTTCACCGGCTCGCCCGGCTTGTCATACTCGCCCCGCATTAACATCCGCGTCTCGCGCATCTGACCGGACTCCTTGGCGACGAGCGTCGTGGGAATGGCCTTGTCCAACTGCTGCTGTTCCTCGCGCCACAGGGCCAGATTCTGCGAGGTCTGCTTCCACTCCGGCGACCGGAGCAAGCGATAGTGCGTCTTCACCCGCCTGGCATCGTCACCCGCGGGCGTGGGCGAGGCTGCGAGGAGGACAGCTACGTCCGTCGGCAGCGATTCGTCATCCAAAACCTTCTGATCAAAACGGAATCGACACTCGCCTTGATGGTTCACCACTTTCACGAGCAGGCGGTTTTCGCCCTCTTTTAAATTGAGCGTTAAACGGACCGGGGGAGCGCCGACCTCCAATTTGTGGTCCAACTCAGTCAACATCTCGCCGTTCAGCCAGACCCGCACGTAATCGTCCGCCCGCAGACTGACTTCCATTTTGGACGGCGCCGAGGCCTGGATGATCCGGTGGAAATAATAAACGCCGTGCACCCCGTGAAGGTCATCGACCAAAACGTGAGATTTTCCATCCCCGTAGCCGCCCGCATCGTTCCAGCGGATCTCTTCTCGAACCCCGGGATACGCTTTCGCCAGATCCATCTCTTTCTCGGGCGGATATTCGGCCCGCAAAGCCGCAGCGGCGTCGTCCCCCTTGAACGGCCCGATCAAACGCCAATTTTCCAGTTTGGCGCCGAAGAATCCCGCCAGCAGAGCCCGGTCGGTCGCTGCGGAAAGGCGAAAGCGAGCGATCGCCTTTTCACTCGTCGCGTCCTTGAACCGAACACGCACCCGCAAGGTGGAACCTTCCGCCACGGACTGAGCCTCTTTCAACAAGAGGACGGCCGCATGCTTTTGCGTGCGCCCATTTGGTCCCACCCAAAATGAGTCGGATTTCCCGTCAACGGCGTTGCGGGCTGAATTCTCCGCGGTGTCGCTGGCCGCGGTCTGGAACTGCAGCCTGCGCGCCTCGCCCGCACCGGGAACCAGCTCCGCCTCAATCTCCGCAATCCGGAAAGCGTCGGAGTCGCCCAGCGCTTTTTCCTCGGGGATCGTCTCCAGCCTCAGCCCGCCCAGCCGTCCGGCCGGAAGGGGCGCGGAAATCTCCCAGGCCAGATCTCGAGACGGCTCCACGGCCACCGATTTGTCTTCAAGCGATTTGAAATTGGCCGGCTTGTTGGAAACGCTCACGGACAATGCCAGATCCTGCCAGCCGCGACTCAGCTTCTCGTGCCAGTTCCGCTGCCAATCCGGTTGTTTGTCGTCGATCGCGGGAATCGGGGCTTCCAGTTTTTTCTCCGCCTCGGCGATCGACATCTTCAACCAGTCCAGGCGCTCCGCCTGGCGGGCGCTTGGGATTTTAAGGAAAGGATCAGGGTTCGGCCGGTTGCCATCCATGACCGGTTCGTCCAGCGAGTTAAAAAACGAATAAAGCTGATAGTACTCCTTTTGCGTGATCGGATCGTATTTATGCGTATGGCAGCGCGCGCAAGTCATGGTCATCCCCAGCCACACCGTTCCCAAAGTCTCCAATCGATCGAAGCCATACTTGGCCCGATATTCTTCCTCAATCGCCCCGCCCTCCCCAGTGCTCATGTTGCACCGGACAAAGCCGGACGCGATCTTTTGCGAGGTGGTGGCGTTGGGCAGAAGATCGCCCGCCAACTGCTCTTTCGTGAATTCATCGAACGGCATGTTCCCGTTGAAGGCATCGATCACCCACTCCCGATACTTCCAAATGCTGCGCATCGAATCGATGTGATACCCGTGCGAGTCCGCATAACGCGCCCCGTCCAGCCAGTAACGCGCCATCTGCTCGCCGTAGCGGCTTGAGTTCAGCAACCGGTCGACCACCTTTTCATACGCGCCCTCAGATCCATCGGCGAGAAACGCATCCACCTCTTCGGGCGTCGGCGGCAGCCCGGTCACGTCCAGGGACGCGCGCCGGATCAGCGTGACTTTGTCCGCCTGGGGGCTGGGCGACAGACCTTCCTTTTCCAGGCGAGCCTCAATAAAATTGTCAATTTCGTTCCGAGGCCAGGCGGCATTCTTCACCTCCGGAACCGGCGGCTGCGCCGGCTTTTGAAACGCCCAGTGCATCTCCCACTTCGCCCCTTGGTCAATCCATTTGCGGAATAGTTCGATCTGCGCCGCGGTCAACTTCTTGCCGGTTTTGGCGGGGGGCATCAGGTCATCAGCGTCCTTCGTGATTAACCGCCGAAACAGATCACTGTTCGCGGCGTCGCCCGGCTTGATCAGGGGACGTCCGTCTCGCACAGAAAATGCGCCCTCTTTGGTGTCCAGGCGCAGCTTGGCCTTGCGTTGACCTTCGTCGGGACCGTGACAGGCAAAACAGTTGTCAGAAAGAAGCGCCCGGATGTCCCGGCTGAAGTTCACCGGCTGCTCAGCCGCGCGGATTGCGGAAACCAGCAGCACCAGCGCCAAAGCGGAAGTGGCAATACGTAACATCTGCGAACAAATAATATGCCCCGGCCCGCCACCGACGCAAAAGTTTTCCCCTCGCGGCAGCTCACACAAAGCCGAGGCCCTGCCGGAGAGATAGACGCGTTTTGGAACTCGGGCTCCAAACCGGCCGCGCCCGCGCGATTCAACCGGGAGAATCCCCGGAGTGAGCGAGATCGCCCGGATAAGTGAAGCCGCACTTCACCAAGTGTTTACGTTAATGAGCGAAGCCACCGGCTTTTGAAAATTGACGCACTTGACTTCAAGGGACCGCACCGTAACAGTTCTGGCTCTGAACTATGACCGCGCCAGAGGCTTTCCGATGAACTTCCGGTCGCCCGCAGTCATGTTTGCCGCTCTGGTGGCGGCAGCCCTGGCCGGGGTCTGTCTGGTCCTGCTTGCACCGTTAATTTTCAAGCTGGGGGTGCTGACCCTAAGCATCGTCCCTGTCCTGATAACGATCGCCGGGGTGGTGAGTTGCCTCACATCTGGCAAGCCATCGAACACCATCCTGCTCTGGATCGTAATCATTATTTTAGCTCCCCTGCTGGGCCCGTTGCTCTGGTTCGTGTGGGGCAAGAAAAACACCTGATGTCGGCACAACATTATCCCAAGCATTACTGCGGCGTTTTCGGCATTTACAATCACCCGAAAGCGGCCGAATTGACCTATTTCGGCCTCTATGCGCTGCAGCACCGCGGCCAGGAAAGCGCGGGCATCGTGACTTTCGACGGGGAAAACTTTCGATCGCACCTGGGCATGGGGCTTGTCCCGCAGATTTTCAAGGCCAACGCGTTCGAGAAATTGCCCGGCCGGATTGCGGTTGGCCACACGCGTTACTCGACGACCGGTTCGTCGGAACTGCGCAACGCCCAGCCGCTGACCATGGATTGCAAGCGCGGCCAGGTGGCCATCGCCCACAACGGGAATCTGACCAACGCGGCGCAATTGCGGGATGAACTGGAGTCCAAAGGGTCGATCTTTCAAACCACGGTGGACAGCGAGATCATCCTCCATTTGATGGCGCAGCCCGCCCAAAATGGCGAGGCGAGCACGCTGGTGACGGCGATGCGCCGGATCGAAGGCGCCTTTTCCCTGGTGATCATGACCGAACACGAGTTGATCGGCGTGCGCGATCCTCACGGGTTCCGCCCGCTCTCGATCGGCCGGGTGGGAGACGCCTGGGTGCTGGCGAGCGAGACCTGCGCTTTCGACCTGATCCAGGCCGAATTCGTCCGGGACGTGGAGCCGGGAGAAATCGTGATCATCAACGAGAAGGGGCTGACCAGCGTCAAAGCGATCCCCACCGAACAACGCCGGGCGTTCTGCATTTTCGAATATGTCTACTTTGCCCGCCCGGACAGCCGGATCGCTGACCGCAGCGTGTACAAGGTCCGGGTCGAGATGGGGCGGCAACTAGCGCGGGAATTCAAGATCCCGGCGGATATTGTGGTGCCGGTGCCGGACAGCGGGAACTGCGCGGCCCTGGGCTATTCGCTCGAATCGGGCATTCCGTATGAAATGGCTTTCGTCCGGAATCACTACGTGGGGCGCAGCTTTTTGCAGCCTTCGCAGCTGATTCGAGATTTCAACGTCCGGGTGAAGTTGAACCTCATCGAGGAGCTGGTGCGGGGGAAGCGGGTCATCATCGTGGATGATTCGATCGTGCGAGGCACCACATGCAAAACCCGGGTGAACAACCTCAAGGAAGCGGGAGCGAAGGAAGTTCACGTGTTGGTCAGCTGCCCGCCGCATATGCACCCATGCGTCTACGGCATCGATTTTCCAGACCGGACGAAGCTGATGGCCGCCAGTCACACGATCGATGAGATCCGGAATTATCTGAACGCGGATTCCCTCGGATATCTCTCCCAAAACGGCATGGTGCAGGCCACCGGACACGACAAATCATTTTTCTGCATGGCGTGCTACGACGGTGATTATCCGGTGAAATACGATCCGCTGGTGGACAAGCACATCATGGAACATCGCCGGGCCCGGACCGAAACACTCGGTGAAGCTCTGGCCAAGGATCAGCTCCAGGGCAAGCTGCTCTAAACCCACCCAGCCCAGTCCAGCCCCGTCCAGAGGGGCAGGCCGCACACCTACACGAAGAGCTGTCCCATCGGCTCCTTACCAAACCGCGCCCTTGCCCTGCACCCGCGGGTCAGCGGCGCCAGAGAATCCCTGCTCCGATTTAATGACGATCTGCGCGGCGCCGCCCGTGCCAATCTTTACGTTATGCCCCTGCGCTTCGAGCGCCTGCTGGACGGCTGCCGCCACCGGTTCCAATCTTAATTCATCCGGTTTCCATTGATGGTGAATTCTGGGCCGGGCGAGCGCATCCTCCACGCTCAGGCCGTAGTCGAGCAGGTTTACGAGGTTCACCACGGTCTGGCTGATAATGGTCGGACCACCGGCCGCTCCCAGGGAAATGAACGGCCGGCCCTGGCGCAGCACAAGGGTGGGACTCATGCTGGAGAGAGGACGTTTGCCCGGAGCGATGGCGTTCGCTTCGGCTCCGACCAATCCAAAGAAATTGGGTTTCCCGGGCTGGGCGGAAAAATCGTCCATTTGATTATTCAGCACCACGCCCGTGCCGGGAATGACGACCTTCGATCCAAAGCTCGTATTGACCGTGGCGGTGCAGGCCACCCAGTTTCCATCCGCATCGGCGGCCGAGAAGTGCGTGGTGTGCTTGCCAAACGAGCCCGTGCTATAAGAATCCGCCGCCCCGTGAGCGAGCACCGGGGAGGCTTTCTCCAGATTGATCTGGCGGGCGAGGGTCTCAGCGTACTGGCGGGAAATCAGGCCGCGAGGAACCGCAACGAAATCAGGATCGCCCAACCAAAAAGCGCGATCGGCGAAGGCCAGCTTCATCGCCTCCGCGATCAGGTGAATGGACGGAGCAGAGTAAGCCGGGTAGCGCGCCAGATCGAACGTCTGGAGAATGTTCAAGATCTGCGCGACATGCACTCCGCCGGAACTGGGTGGGGGAAACCCTAGAATTTCAAAATCCCGATACCGGCTGCGAATCGGCTCGCGCAGCGCGAGGCGGTACGACTGGAAATCTTCCGCCGTCAGCAGCCCGCCATGGGCCTGCATCCACTGGCCCAGACGAACGGCAAACTCGCCCTTGTAGAACCAATCAGTCCCCTCCTCCGCGATGCGCCGATAAGTTCGGGCGAGATCAGGCTGTTTGAGAATTTCGCCCTCGCGGCAGGGTTCGCCATTTTCCTTGAGAAAGATGGCGCTCGCTCCCGGAAATTTTTTGAGATCTTTCTGCGTCTCCCGCAGGCGGGAGGCATACCCCTTGGTCACGGCAAAGCCTTCTTCAGCGATCTTGGCGGCGGCCAGCAGATGCTCTTTCAACGTCAGTTTGCCAAAATGGCGCAGTGCGTATTCGTAGGCCAGGAGCGATCCGGGAACTCCGACCGCCAGAGGGCCGGTGAGGCTTAGTTCCGGATCAGCCTGCCCGTCGCGCAGAAACATGTCGCGCGTGGCGCGGGCCGGAGCCGTTTCGCGGCCATCAATGGCAACATCCGCGCCGCGCTCGGTGTGAATGAGGAGGAAGCATCCGCCGCCGATGCCAGAATTGTGGCCATCCACAACGCCTAGGGTCAGAGCCGCGGCCACCGCGGCGTCGATCGCATTCCCACCCCGGCGGGCCGCTTCCACGGCCGCATCGGTCGCGATCGGGGAAACGGTGGCCACCGCGCCATGCGGACCGACCGGTCCCACGGCTGCCAAAGCGGCCGACGGCCCGCGGAACAGGCAGGACAAAAACAAACAAGCCCAGAAGATGTGCAGCTTCACCCGGCGGTTCTAAGCGAGCGAGCCCTTTACGGCAAGGCGGTTGCGCGCGTTTCCGAGCTCGGTTCGGAGAAAAGGCCCCGGGCCGAGGCGAGTTGCTCCTCGCCGCCCATGACCAAAAGATGGTCCCCGGGCAGAAACTCCTCGTTCGGACCCGGGTTCAAAATGTTAAGTCCGTGCCGGCGGATGGCCACCACGCTCGCACCCGTTCGCGTGCGCAATTGCACCTCGCGGATTAATTTGTTGGCAGCTTCGGAACGAGCAGCGACCTCCATCCGCTCGAGGGCGGCATCCTCCAGAAAATCGGTGAGAATGCGCCGGCCCGCCTCGTGTTTGGCCGGCGAGGCAAAAACCTCCTGCACGGCCAGTTGCGCCTTGGAATGAATGCGGACGAAGGTCCGTTGGAGGAAAAAGGCAATGCACCCCACGAGCAAAAGCAACAGCCAGAGGGATCGGCCGGTCTGCAGGATGGCGCTGCTCAGGACGAGCAGCAGCAGGCCGATCAGCACGATGCCAGCCCCGAGCACGCCATTCGCCAGCAGGCTGCGGAGAACCAGCCGCCGTTCCGGGGCCATTGGCTTTCGCACCTTCATTTCGGCGAGCAGCATCCCGAACGCCTGGAGTTTGCGATAGATCGCAATCAAAAACGGCAGGGACAGCACTGCACAGAAAAACCAGACAACCGTGCTCAACGAAACCCGATCTGGAAAGAGCGCGGCCGCAAAAGCGGGGCGGGCGTTGGCGGCAAAAGCCCCGGCGGCAAAGATGCCCAGCACGAAGAGGAAATTCAGGAGCATCAACGCGAGCCACTTCCGCAAAAGCCGCCGCCCGAGGTTGCCTTGATTCGTCTCGGCCACGTGGCTGATCCAGCGGGTATAAACTTGCAGGGTATTCGTCAACGCCACCGGGGAGTGGCGGGTGAAATAACGAACCGCCGGATCGGAAGCCCGAATGAGATAAGGAGTAATCAGAGTGGTCAGGGCGGAAACGGTGACGGCGATCGGGTAAAGAAAATCACTGGTCACGCCCAGCGTGGCGCCCAGGCCGGCGATGATAAAAGAGAACTCCCCAATTTGCGCGAGGCCCATGCCGACCCGGAGGGACGTCTTCAGATCCTGGCCCGCGACAAACGTCCCAAAAGCACAGGCCATAACTTTGCCGGCCACGACCGCCACAGTGATCACAGCGATCGGACCGGCATAGTGAAAGAGCAGCTTCGGCTCAATGAGCAACCCGATCGAAACAAAAAAGACGGCGCTGAACATGTCCCGGACCGGTTCCATCAATTCCTCGATCCTCCCGATCTCGCGCGCTTCGGCGATGATCGCGCCCATCATGAAAGCGCCCAGGGCCACGCTGTAACCGAGCCTCACCGTCAGCACGCAAGAGGCAAAGCAAAGCCCGAGCGTGGTGATGAGCAGCATCTCCGGCCGCCGGAAATGGCCCACATATCGAAGCAAACGGGGAACGGTCAGAACGCCGGCGATCACCGACACCGCCATGAACGCTCCGAGCTTCCCGGCCGCGGCGATCGCCTCCCGGATCTGCAGGCCGCCGGTGACCGCCACGCCGGAAAGCAGGGCGATAATAAGAATGCCCAGCAAATCTTCAAAAATGAGGATGCCGAAAATAAGTTCGGCAAACGGTTCCTTGACCAGGCCGAGTTCCTCCAAGGCTTTCACGATGATGGTGGTCGAGGAGATCGAGAGGACCGCCCCGAGAAAGATGCTGTCCATTTGCTTCCAGCCAAAAAGCCGCCCGATCTCGTATCCCACCCATCCCATCAGCAGGATCTCGAGGACCGCCGCGATGAGCGCGCTTCCGCCCACCTTCTTCATCTTGCGAAAGCTGAACTCCAGCCCGAGGGAGAACATCAGAAAAATCACGCCTAGTTCCGAGAGGGTCTTGATCGCATGCTCGTCCTGGATCAGAGGAAACGGAGGCGTATGCGGACCGATAAAGACGCCCGCCAGGATATAGCCGAGCACCACCGGTTGCTTGAGCCGATGAAAGACCAGGGTCACGACCGCAGCGACGATCATCACCACGGCCAAGTCGTGCAAAAGCGGCGCGTCGTGCATCCGGCGTGATTTTAGCGCGCCGACGGGACGCTGGCCATTTGCAAATCGGGCGCGCTCAGTGGAGAAAATCGGAAAAACGGGGAACCGGGTGGAGCAGCCCCCTGGGGGACCGGACGCTCGTAGTCGCCCCAGGCACGTCCCGAGACGCGGCAGAACGGGGTGCAATGCCGCAGCCGCACCCGAGGCGACTAATAGTTACTATCGGCGGAAAGCCCGCACCTCTGAAACCGCAGGCTTTGGGCTCGATCAGGCCGATTGCCCGAACGGCGGCCATTCAGGCCAAGGCCCGCCGGACTTCTTCATGAAACTCCGGAGCTGCGCTGGCAAGCAGGCCCGGCAGACGTTCACCGGCAGGGCGAGTAAAATCGGGCGTTCCACCCTTCAGATCAGTCAAAATGCCGCCCGCCTCCCGGATAACGAAGGCAATCGCGGCAGCATCGATCATTTGCGGATTTGGGTGAAAGCAGGCCGCCGCCCGCCCTTCAAACAGTTCCGTGAAACCGTGATGAACGCCCGACTTGCCGTACTCCTCAAAAATATCGATCACGTCAAATGAGCCCGCGAGCCGTCGGCGCACGTCAGGCGCATTGAAAAGCAGGATGCGGCGGCTGTCCGGGTTGAGCGTGATCCGTCCGCTCGGCGAAGCCCCAGTCCGCATCTCCGCGCGCGCGTAAACCGGCGCTCCGCCGCCGCGCAGGCCTACGTAACACCGCTCCATGCGGGGCAGGTAGCATGCCACGGCGGCGATCGAGCTCCGATCCCGCAGCGTCACGATAATCTGATAGCGGTCCGCGCCATCAAGGTACGCGCGCGTGCCATCGACTGGATCCAGCAGCACCTCCCACGCCGCGTCCCGGGCAAAATACTTATGGTTGAGGGACTGCTCCTGCTCTTCGGAAAAAAAGGACCATTGCGGGAACCGAGACAGGAGAGCCACTTCGAGAAAAGCCTGCACGGAGAGATCCGCATCGGTCAGAGCCTGCTGAAACGGATTATCGCCGCCTTTGGAGGGCTGGGCTCGCACGCGGCGCTGGATTTCCCGGGTGTAATCTCCAGCCGTTGCGAGAAAAGGGAGTAAGAAATCAATAAACTCGTGTTCGGTCCGTTTCGTCACGGCCCGACCATA
This sequence comes from uncultured Verrucomicrobiota bacterium, assembly GCA_964566945.1. Classification (GTDB taxonomy): domain Bacteria; phylum Verrucomicrobiota; class Verrucomicrobiia; order Limisphaerales; family SXQI01; genus DASVNK01. The sequence continues at coordinate 31,064 of CAZMKE010000023.1, forward strand.
ACGAGCGGAGGAGAGGATTGCACGTGCGAGGTCGTTAAACCGCTGGGCGCTCGAGGGCCGCGAAGGATCAGTCCGCCTTCGGCTTCAGGCCGGCCTCCGGAAGCTTCGGAAGGCAAACGGTAAAAACGGTGCCCTCACCGACGTGGGAATAGAGGTGAACCGCGCCACGCGCCATGGCCACCAAACGCCGGACGATTGCCAGGCCAAGCCCGGTCCCCTGCCCTTGCGGCTTCGTGGTAAAATACGGTTCGAAAACGCGGCTGAACAGCGATTCGGGAATGCCCGGACCATTATCCTGAATGGAAATGGCGACCTGAGGCTCACCCGGGTCAAAATCCGGGGACGGGAGGAAGAATAACCCCGTCCCCGCCTGACTGAAGCTGGATGATCCTCCTGCGGGGATCTCCTTGGCATAGAGCTCGACCCGGTGCTGGTTGGAACTGCATTGCAGGGCGTTGATCGTGAGATTAAGCAGGATTTGCAGCAGATCGGTCCGGTGAATGGCCGCGATCAACTGGGAATCCGCGGGATGGATTATCAATTCCTTCGCGCGAACCTGGGGATGGGCTTTGAGCAGTTCCGCCACATCGTAAAACAGCTCGTTAACCGAAGCAGGAGAGGGGCTGGCCACGGTCCCCTCCAAAAAGCCGAGGTACCGCCGCGAAAGCTCGATGCAGTTGGACACCTGCTTGGAGATGGACTGCGCCTGGGAACGGAGGTGCGAGATCTGATCCGCCTCGAGCAATTCCGCGTGCGCGACGTTCTGCTGCATCAACTCGACATAGCCGGCAATCACCGTCAAGGGCCCGTTGATGTCGTGGATGATGCTGGCGTAAATCTCATTCCGGGTTCGGGCCAACTCCTCGCGCACCTGCTGATGGTGGATTTCGGTCTGAAGTTGGGCGAGCCGCTTCGCATAGGACGCGGCTTTGCGCGACGCATCCCGGCGGGCCATGGCATGGTCGACCGAAAGGCGCAGCGATTCCACCACGTAGGGCTTGGTAACGTACTCGCAAGCCCCGAGGCGCATGGCCTCGCGGACGTACTCGATCGTTTCAAAACCACTCAGGAGAATGACTTCCACCCCCGGGTCGATCTCCTTCAACTCCTTGAGCACCTGCAGCCCGTCCATCCCGGGCATCCGAATGTCCAGCAACGCCACATCGGCGGGACGAGCGCGAAATGCTTCCAACGCCTTCACTCCGGACTCCGCCAGGGTAATGTCGTAGACGTCGCGAAAAGTGACCCAAAGCGCGTGCCGGACCGAACTGTCATCGTCCACCACCAGAAGGGTGCGATCCGGGCGGGTCACAGAGCGACCGGAATTACCCGCAACCGCGTCCAGCGCCAGGGTCGGGGCATTGGAAAAACTCGACTTCACTCAGCGTAGGGACACTTATGCGATTTATGCAGTTCCCGCAAGGAGCTTTTCCCAAAGAGTCTCATTCGCGAGCAGATGCGGCAGGAATTCCCGATCGTTTTGCACAAGCGACCGCTCCCCTGGATTCACCGGCAACAGGGCAGTAAACTTTGTTCCCGCCCCTGGCTGGCTTTCCACTTCAATCTTGCCGCCATGATGATAGATCAGGAAAAAGCAGGCCATCAGGTTAACCCCGAATTCCTCCGGATTGTCGTAACGCACCAGGAACGGATCGAAAACGGAGCGAACCGAGTCCGCGGCCAATCCGGGGCCGTTATCTTGAACGACCAATCGAATAACCGTGCCGTCGCTGTTGGTTTCCTCCGTCGCACTCAGGGAAACCTTGCCCGCATCCGGCAAATTCAGGAACTCGTCCTTGAGCAGGAGTTCGAAAAAGCGCATCAGCTTCTGGCGATCCGCCTGCATTTTCAGCCCCGGAGGAATGTTGTTCTCGATGCTGATGGCCTTTTCCGCAGTCTTGGTGCGGGTGCGGCCTATGACATCGGAGGCGAGCGCCTGCAAATCCACCGTCTCGTTAAAGGCGCTGACCGGCTGATCGGCTGCCAGGCCGAGATCGGAAAGGAGATCGGTGATGCGCTGCAGCTGCTTCTGCACGTGGCCGTAGAAGTCGCGCCAGAAATTCGGATTGCGCAGCTCGTCAAAATCCACTTTCTCTTCCTGCAGTTTCTCCGGCGCAAGATCGAGAAAGGTGCGGACGGCCACGAGCGAGTTCCGGATATGGTGCCCTAAGCCGGCGGCCAGCACTCCGAGGCTCACAACCCGGTCAGTGATCATCAGATTGTGGAGGACCGAAAGCTTCTCCTTAAGCAAGCCGTCCCGTTCGCGTTGCACGAGGAAAAACTCCAGAGCACGCCGAAGGGTTACTTCGAGCGCCTGGATATCCCAAGGTTTGTGGACGTATTTGTAGATCGCGCCGGTATTCACCGCGTCAACGGCCGCATCCAGGTCGGAGTAGGCCGTGGCGAGAATGCGGATGATCCGGGGCCGCAGCTGCCGCGCGCGCTCCAGCAATTGCACGCCCTTTTCGCCGGGCATGCGCTGGTCGGTCATGAGAATGCCGATGTCATCCTTGTGCTGGTTCAGCAGGGCAAAGCCGTCCTGCGCATTCGCGGCGGTGAAGATGCGGAATTGGTCCTGGAAGGCGCGGGTGAAATACTTGAGCGACTTCTCCTCGTCATCGACGTAGAGAATGGCGAATTTCTTATAGTCGTATAGATTCTGCATAGGTCGACCTCAGCTCGCGACTTCCTTCCGGGCCTGCACTGGAAAATCCAGCTTGAATTCACAAAACTCGCCCAACACCGAATCGACGGTGATGCGGCCGTTGTGAGACTCCATGATGCGATAGCAAATGCTTAAACCCAAGCCCATTCCTTGCCCAACATCCTTCGTCGTGAAGAATGGATCAAAAATCCGGCCGACATTCTCGGGAGCAATGCCGGGACCATTGTCACGCACCGTGAGGATAAAGCGGTCCCCGTGCTGAGCCCCCTGAATTCGAATGCGAGGTTTGTCGGCCGCAAACTCCTTTGACTTAAGCGCATCCACCGAGTTTTGCAATAAATTGATCATCAATTGAATCAATTGATGCCGGTTTCCCCAAACCGTCGCGTCTTCCGCGTAGTCCTGGACGATTTCCACGCGGTCTTTCCATTCGTGGCTGAGGAATCGAAGGGTCGAGGTCATCAATTGCATGATGGAGACATCCTCGAACATCTCGGTGTTCGGATGGGTGAACGACCGCAAATCCGAGACGATGACTCGCACCCGGTCGATCCCTTCCTCCAGATCTTTGACGGTGTCATTAAACTCTTCCTGATCTTCCGGCGGCAGATGTTTCGATTGCCGCTTGAGCATGTGCGTAGCGGTTTTGGCAAAATTGAGGGGGTTGTTGATCTCGTGAATGATGCCCGCGCTCATCCGACCGAGGGACGCCAGCTTCTCCGTTTGCACCAGCTGGGTTTCGGTTTCCTTGAGTTGCTCGACCGTGGCTTCGAGCACCTTGTTCTGCTTGCTGATATGCCGTTGATAATCGTGCGATTCCACGAGGTTTTTCACCCGGACGTGCAGCTCCGTGGTGGAAAACGGCTTGGCCAGAAAGTCGCTGGCGCCCGCGGCCAGGGACTGAAGCTTGGTCTCCTCGTCCGCCCGGGCGGTGAGCAAAACAATGGGAATTCGCTTGGTGGAGGTGCGTTCCCGAAGCTCGCGGCAGACCTGGAGCCCGTCCTTGCCCGGCATCATCATGTCCAGCAGGATGATGTCGGGCAAAAACTGGGCCGCTTTCTCGAAGGCCTGGTTGCCGTCGACCGCCTCGATCACCTGGAAGCGCGAGGCGAGTTGAGATTTCAGGAACCGCAGCATATCCGGCTCATCATCCGCGATCAGGATTTTCGGACCGCCCTGTTGATTGACCGGCTCGACCGGACGGAGGCTGTCATGAACCGGCGTCATGGACGGGAAGAATTCCGCGCGGCGATAAAGGGTGCTCAGCCACTGTTCGGCCGGCTGACTGGCTGAATCCGGCAGAGCCACTGGGGCGGTAACAGGCTCCGCGTGGCGATACGGCAGGACGATGGTAAAGGTGGTGCCCTTTTGCAACTCGCTCTCGACCTTGACGGTTCCGTCCTGAGCCTCAACCAGCTCCTTCACCAGCGCGAGGCCGATCCCAGCTCCCTGGAATTTGCGTTGAGCCGAGGAATCCGCCTGCCAAAACCGGCTGAAAACATTCGGCAGGTTCTCTTTGGCAATGCCCATGCCGGTATCAACCACCCGGATGCGGAGCCGGTCATCCGGTCGATCCACTTTCACCTCCACTTTGCCGTTGGCCGGAGTAAATTTCACGGCGTTGAACACCAGATTGAGCAGGATTTTCTCCCATTTATCCCGATCGGCCAAAACCCAGCCAATCTGCTCTTCAACGCTCGCGCCCAGATGAATGCGCTTATCATCCGCGACTTTCTTGACGGACTGCACGAGTCCGCGCACGAACGCGGCGACATCCAGCGGCTCCTCGCGCAACTGCACATGGCCCGACTCCAGCCGGACAAGATCGAGCAAATCATTGATCAGCTTTAGCAAGCGCATGCCGTTGCTTTGCATGGTGGCGAGCATTTCCTGGGCGGCGGGGGCCACCGCGGCCCTGCCCTGTTGAATCAGGCTCTCCAAAGGGGCAAGCAAAAGGGTCAGGGGCGTTCGAAGTTCGTGGCTGATGTTGGCGAAGAACCGGCTTTTGATTTCGTCCAGTTCCTTCAACTTCCGGTGGTTCTCTTCCAGCTCCTGCTTGTTTTTGTCTAATTGGTAAAGCAGGGCGTATTCCCGAAATCGCAGCCGGAAATGATAGCCGCTGCCCGCCACGACAATAATCGCCGTCAAGACCAGAAAGTAGAGGTTGTTGGCGAACTCGCCCCGATTGTTCACGTTCAGCAAGAAGTGCGGATTATTACTGTAGCAAGCGAGCAGATACATGCCGAGAACGGAGGCAGTCGCAATCAAACTCTCGCGCAAAGTCCAGTGCAGAATAAAACCGACAACCAGCAGGACAAGATTGAGCCCCGCGTAATAGGGCGAACCGGCGCCTCCCTCCATCTTGATCATGATCGAGATGAACGCAGCCGGGATCAAAGCCAGCACAATCCCCAAGGATCGATGACGCTTGCGCCCGGCCGATGACCGAACCGCCAGCCAGAACACTCCGATCAACCCCGAACAAAGAACGCGGAGCGCCAAGAACTTGCCGGCATCAAGGGGGTACCGGAACCAATCCAGAATGACGCCCGCGGGCATCAGGATCATTCCCAGAAGACAGCCGAGCTGAATGTTGTTGATCGTGACCTGCTGATCGTACAACTCGAAACTCTTCTGGAGATCGGAATTTTCCTGGAGGTCAGTCAGTGCCATTCGGTTTACGCACTTCGATAAAAATGTTCACCCCGGTTTCCTCGTGAGTGATGGTAAACGAGCCAGGCGGAGCCTTCTCGGGATTAAGCGCCGCCAACTGGGCTTGCCCGCGGCAAATCAGGTGCCACTCCAGGAGAAACTCCATCGAGTGGCGGAACGGCTTGGAGGCGTCGACATTCGTGGCAATCAGCAAGCCTCCGGGCGCGAGCAGTTCGTAAAAGATGTTCATCAGCCGCTTGCAGATCCGGTCCGACATGTAATCGAACAGGCCGGCGCAGTAGACCAGATCATACGAGCCGTGGGCCAATTCTGGTCCCGGCCGGGGCGCTTCCTTCAAAATCTGATGAACCGACTTTTTGATCAACCGCAAACCGGTCTGGCGCCGGTTGGCCGCCCGGGACTCGGTGAGCAGCGTCGTGGCATGCTCCAGAGTCTCGTCGTTGAAATCCAGAAGGGTGAAGTCGACGGAGTCGGACAGGTCATCCATGCGCATGAATTCCTGGATTTCCTTTGCCGGACCGCATCCCAGGTTAAATACCCGCGTCCGGCGCCCCAATTTACCCACGCGGCGGGTTTCTTCGGAAAGCCTCCGAGTGAGATATTTGATCCGGTTCCGGTGCGCCTCCGCCGGAGGATTCTTGAGAAAACAAACGTTGACAATCTTGGCGAACAACGAGGCCCCTTCGTATGGGTCACGGAGGATCATGTTCACCATCTCGTAGTCTCCCGCGTATCCCAACGGCTTGTTGAAGGTGCGGTAGACAAACGGCGAGCAAAGGACCAGGGGATGAAGCAGGCGGCGGGCAAAAGCGCGATGGACCGGCCTGAGCTCGTCCTCGACCTTGTCGCTGATTTCATCAAACTTGGCGAACCAGGAAGCCACGGTCGGCAAAATCGGATCTTCCAGCTCGTGAATGACGCCGCGCTCGACCCCAGTAAGGTCGCTGCGCGGTTCGGCGCGGATCCCCAGTTCCACCTGCTCCAGCCAGCGCCGAAGATCAATGAGCATGGTCTGCAAATCCGCAACCGTCGCCTTGAAACTGGGCAGGATGCGGTCGATCTTGCGCCATTCCTGCACGAACTGAGCGAACTCCTCTCGCAGACGATTGGGCGTGGTAACGCTGGAAAAGAGGTCGATATCCAGCCACGAGTCATCCAGCGTCGCTTCGCACACGAGCATAATGCCGGTGTTAACCACATTGGAAACGACGGCTCGGCCCGAATACATGATCCGGTCGTTGATCACGATCTTGAAGTCAGACAAAACCTCTGACAGTTGAAGAATACTGTAGGGATTGTAGACCTCAAAAACCGCGAGATACCGGGTCAAACGCAACGCCCCAGCCCGGACCTCCAGTCCTTGGCTGTTGCGAGCAAGAATAAAACTGTCTTTCTCCCCGATTGAGGAGGTGCTAAATTTACTGTCCATCTAGGGCACAAAGAGCCTGACTACTGGCTCTATTGATTAATGGCCGAGTGAGGGGGATCCAAGCCTCCGGCCTGCTGACTGCAAAACTCCTCCGAACATATTTCATGCTAACGCGTCTGGCCCATAGGAGCAATCGGCATGTTCATCAAGCGCCTAAAGCACATGAAGTTGAACTACTTAGCCGAATAATACGCCTATTTGGACCCTTTCAAGCCGCCAAGCGAATCACTTCGATCATTTCTCCCGCGCCGACCTCCACAGCCTCAAAATCATCCCGCCGCGGAGGCGCAGCGCATCGACCCCTCTCCAACAGGGAAAGGCTAGGAAGCCCGGTTCATTTTGCCCAGAACAAAACAAAACCGGAACTGGCCAAAAACGTCAGTTTGACTTCGGGAGGAACGTGAATGCAACCGCGCCAAGAATGCAGATGAACGCCGCGACGTGATTCCAACGGATGCGCTCGCCCAAGTAGGCAATCGCAAAACCGGAGAAAACCGTCAACGTCACCACTTCCTGGATAATCTTTAACTGCGTGGCCGTGTAGAAGGCGCTGCCCCAGCGATTTGCCGGAACCATCAGCAGATACTCGCAGAACGCAATCGACCAACTGACCAGGATCACCTTTGGCAACGGAGCATCCTTGTGCTTCAGGTGCCCATACCAGGCGAACGTCATGAAGATGTTCGAAAAGAAGAGGAGGACGATTGGCAGCCAACGATTCTCCATAGGAACGTCCAATGGGTCTTTACAGTGTCCGAACCGGGATTTGTCGCTGCGCCAGGTAATCTTTGACCTGCCCAACGGTAAACTCCCCAAAATGAAAAATGCTGGCGGCCAAAACCGCGTCAGCCCGGCCGGCGAGCAGCACCTCCGCCATGTGTTCCAGCGAGCCAGCTCCGCCGCTGGCCACCACTGGCACGTGCACCGACTCGCTCACCCGGCGCGTGATCTCGAGGTCAAAGCCCTTCTTGGTCCCATCCGCATCAATGCTGTTGAGAACAATTTCTCCAGCCCCCAGGTCGACGGCCTTTGTGGCCCACTCGACCGCGTCCATGCCAGTCGGCTTCCGCCCGCCTTGGGCAAACACCTCCCAGCGGTCCGGCCCGACGCGCTTGGCATCGATCGAAACCACGATGCATTGGCTGCCGAACTTCTCCGCACCCCTGGTGATCAGCTCCGGCTGGGCGATCGCCGCGGAATTGATGCTGATCTTGTCCGCGCCCGCCTTCAGCATCACCCCCATATCGGCCACGGCGCGAATTCCGCCGCCCACCGTCAGCGGCATGAAGCAACGATCCGCCACGCGCTCGATCACGTCCACCATGGCGCCGCGGCCATGGGCGCTGGCGGTGATGTCGAAAAACACCATTTCGTCCGCTCCCTGGTCATTGTAACGAACCGCGAGCTCGACCGGATCACCGACATTGCGCAGTTCCCCGGCTTCCGCCTTGCCGAACTGCACACCACGAGTGACCTGGCCGGCGTGGACGTCCAGGCACGGAATAACACGTTTCGCGAGCATTGCGCGCGCAGAACGTAGTCGAGGAACGAACGGGAGAAAAGGCGTTATTCCTCCCGCCTCGCCCGCCAGCGAAGCCGGGAAAGTCGCGTGGAAAGTTGCTTGCCGTTCGCCGGGCGGGACTCGATAAAGAGGCCTTTGCATGGAATATCGTGTTCTAGGAAAGACGGGATTGAAATTGCCCATCCTGAGCTTCGGGGCCTCTTCGCTTGGCCAGGAGTTCCGTTCGGTCACCGTGGACGAAGCGCTCCGTTCCGTGCGCGTGGCCCTTGATTGCGGTCTGAACCTGATTGATACGTCGCCGTTTTACGGGCGGGGCATGAGCGAAGTGCTGCTCGGAGTGGCCCTCCGCGGAGTGCCCCGGGAAAGTTATCTGCTGTGCACCAAACTGGGCCGCTACGATCTGGCGCATTTTGATTTTAGCGCCCGGCGGGTGGCGGAAAGCATCGACGTCAGCCTGCACCGGCTCGGAACCGACCACCTGGATATTGTCCTCTGCCACGATATCGAATTCGTAAAAATGCAGCAGATCGTGGACGAAACCCTCCCGGCGCTGCGCCAGGCCCAAAAAGCCGGCAAGGTCCGGTTCATGGGCTTCAGCGGCTACCCGCAAAAAATCTTCCGCTTCATCTGCGATCAGGCGAACGTCGACTGCGCTCTGAGCTACAACCAATACACCCTGCAGAACACGCGCTTTGCCGATGAGACGGTTCCCTATCTCAAGGCAAAAGGCGTTGGGGTGATGAACGCCGGGCCGTTCAGCGCCCGCCTGCTGACCAACGCTCCCCTGCCCGCCTGGCTGAAGGAGCCGGAAAACGTGAAGGCCGCCGCCCGCGAAGCCGCCCAACTCTGCGCGCGCCGCGGATCGGACATTGCCAAGCTCGCCCTGCAATTCTCCTGCGCCCATCCGGATATCGCCACCACGGTCGCCGGTTCGGCCAATCCCGAAAACATTCGCCGCTGGGCGCAATGGATCTCCGAACCGATCGATGCGGAGTTGTTGCGGGACGTCCAAAAGATTTTCCAACCAGTGAAGAACATCGGTCATGCCGAAGGCCTGGCCGAGAATAACTAACCATGAAAGCGCTCCAACTTGAAAAGCCCGAACAATGGCGGGCCATCGACATTGCCCAACCGGGAGCTCCGGCCCCGGGGGAAGTCCTGGTAAAAGTCCGTCGCATCGGCATTTGCGGGACCGATATTTCCGGTTATCTGGGCAAAATGCCGTTCTTCAGCTACCCGCGGATCCCCGGGCATGAACTTGGGGTGGAGGTGCTGGCCGCAGGCTCCGGCGTGCAGAACGTCAAGGCGGGCGATCGCTGCGCAGTCGAACCTTACATGAATTGCCAGCGCTGTTATGCCTGCCAGCGCGGCCACACCAATTGCTGCGAAAACCTCAAGGTGCTTGGAGTGATGATGGATGGCGGCATGACCGAGCAGATGCTGCTCCCCGCCCGCAAGCTCCATCCGGCCAACCGGCTTTCCCCCGACCAATGCGCGTTGGTGGAGACGCTGGCGATCGGCTGCCACGCCGTGAACCGTGGCGACCCCAAGGCGGGCGAAAATGTCCTGGTCATCGGGGCGGGGCCGATCGGCCTGTCCGTGCTTGAGTTCGTGAAACTCTCGGGAGCCCGGACACTGGTCATGGACATGAACGAGAAGCGCCTTGAGTTTTGCCGGACGAAGATGGGCATTCCCGACACCGTGCTCTCGAAAGGAGACGGCCAGGAAATCGAAGTTCTCAAACAAGCGACCGACGGCCAAATGGCCGATCTGGTGATCGACGCAACCGGCAGCAACAAGTCAATGAGCCAAGCGCTGACCTACAGCGCCTTTGCCGGACGCGTCGTCTACGTGGGCATCACCCAGCAGGAAATCTCCTTCCCTCACGCCCCGGTGATGCACCGACGGGAGGTGACCCTGCTGGCCTCCCGTAATGCGCTCCCTGGAGATTTTACCCGGATCATCAAGCTGATCGAAGAGGGCCGGATCGATACCCGCCCCTGGATCACGCACAGCACCGATTTCGATCGCCTGATCGAGCAATTTGCCTCGTTCACGCGCCCGGAAACCGGGGTGATTAAAGCGATCGTTTCGATTTCCTAGCCGTCGAGATGGCTGGCCTGCGGCGGACCCGGAGGAATTCGCCGGGGCCGGCGGGAAATCTTTTGTCATTCCATGATCGGACATTACACTGCGGCCCGTATGGCGGAAAGGACGGCGCATATCCAGCGCGCCACGAAGGAGACCAGGATCGATCTGAAACTGAACGTGGACGGAACCGGGAAGTCCCGGATTTCCACGGGCATTCCTTTTTTCAATCACATGCTGACGCTTTTCGCCAAACACTCCGTGAGCGACCTGCAACTCCGGTGCCGGGGCGATTTGGAAGTGGATGCCCATCACACTGTTGAAGATTGCGGAATTGCCCTCGGGCAGGCCTTCGTGCAGGCGCTGGGGAGCAAGGCGGGGATCCGCCGGTACGGAACCGGTTTCAACGCGGAGGCTGGCGAGGACCAACCGAAAACCCGGCGGCGGGGAGAAGCGTATGTTCCGATGGATGAGTGCCTCGCCCGTTGCGTGATCGATTTCAGCGGACGGCCCTATCTGGTCTGGCGGGGTTTGGATAAGTTCCAGTTTAAGAAAATCTCCGATTGTGAGAAAAGTCAGGATATGTCCTCCGCGTTTCGATTCGGCCTGGCTCGGGAGTTTTTCCAGGGGTTCGCAAACGAAGCACGCTGCAACTTGCACTTGGAACTTCTGTATGGCTCTGAACCGCATCACGTTGTGGAAGCCATTTTCAAAGCCTTCGCCAAAGCCACGGACTTTGCCTGCCAGCATGACCCGCGGATCGCCGGGCAGATTCCGAGCACGAAAGGAAAACTGTAGGGAACCTGAATAGTCCCGCTCTCCCCCCCGTCAATCCCAATGACGAGCAAATTAAACATCTCGACGGCAACTGATGAGGTGCTCGTGAAGGCCGCCCAAAAAGGGGAGATGGGAGCCTTCGAGGAGTTAGTGGCTCGTCACCGCGACAAAATCTACGCGCGTGCGTTCAGCATGCTGCGAAATGAGGATGACGCGACTGATCTTTCTCAGGAAGCATGGGTAAAAGGGTGGCAGCGGCTGCATCAATTTCAAGGTGACGCCAGTTTTGCCACCTGGATGACTAGGATCGTGATTAACCTGTGTCTCGATCAACTGCGCAAAAACAAGCGCGTTAAGAACGAGTCGATCGATGAGATGAATGAAGAGACCGGCGGAGTGGAGCGGCAGATGCCCGTCATCACCCCCAACCCGACGGAAGGCTTGGAGCGGACGGAACTGCGCCAGCGGATCGACAAAGCGCTTTCGCAGTTAAGCTACGAGCATAGAACGGTCCTCGTCCTGCATGAATTTGAAGAATTGGAATACAAACTGATCGCCAAGAAAATGGGATGTTCCATCGGCACGGTAATGTCCCGTTTGTTCTACGCCAGGCGCAAAATGGCCGCATTGCTGGCGGGACTGAAGCGAGAAGAATCGAAGAGTGAAACATGAACAGCGACACGCAGCTAAAGGTTCAAGCTTACCTCGATAACGAGTTGAGCTCGAGCGAAGCACGGAAAGTGGCGGGGTTAATCTCCTCGGACCGGGAAGCCCAGGAGCTGTACGACCAGCTTCGCGCCATGAAGGAGCTGATGGCCGGCAATGAGCCTGAAGTAAAAGTTGCCGAGTCCCGAGATTTCTACTGGTCCCAGATCCAACGCCGAATCGCGAGCGCCGAACGCGAAGTCCAGCCCAAAGCGCGCACCGCTTGGTGGATCCGTTTGCTGGCCCCAGTGGCCGGAACCGCTGCCTTGGCAGCGCTGCTGATCTCCGTGATGAATCCCGGCACGCAGGTGACCTCACGGAAGAACGAGAGCTTCGCTGCCCGCCCTCTCCACGGCGAGGTGGAAGATTTGGCCCCCGATGTGTCCAGTGTCACCTTCCGGTCGGAACAGGACGGCGTTACGGTCGTCTGGCTGACCGCGCGGGAATAGCAGTTGCTGTTTTGCGGGTGACTTCTAGAATCAGGCCTTATATGCAGTTTTTGTATCGCTTCCTGGCACTCGCGCCAGCCCTTCTCTTTGCTGCTCTCACCCTGCATGCGGATACGAACAGTCCCGCTCCAAAAACCGCGGGACAGAAGCTGCATGCCATTCTGGTGTGGGCGACGGACGACGATAAACCGGCTGAAAAAGAGGAAGAGCTGAAAGCCATCGAACCGGCTCTGCGCGAGAAATTCAAATTTCTGAAATGGAAGAACTACTTTCAGGTGGGAGAACGAAAGCACATCAGCATCCGTCCGAATGAAACCAAAGAGGTTCAACTGAGCCACAAGTGCAAGTTGAAGCTGCACGAGACGGAGAAAGAAGGCCTGCAAGTGGAACTGATCGGGGAAGGCATCCCAGTTCTCAAGAAAAATCAAAGCATGCCTCTGAAGGATATCCTCATTATCGGCGGCGATGATAAGAACGCAACGGCCTGGATGGTGGTGCTTAAGCCGGACGACTCGCCCAACAGCTAACGCTTCAGCAAAGGGTGATTCAAAAGGAACTCTCGCCGTTGCTGGACTGCTCCTTTGAAGGCGCCCGCCCCCTCGGAACCGTTCATATCGAGTGTTTGAACTCCCTCCTGCCCTGAATCGGTAAACGCTTGGCCCGACTTCCGGCTCAGATCTGCAGCCATCAATTGCTGATACTGTTTTAGCAGCGGACCGATCCGATCCCAATCGAGCGATTTCGCCGCAATTTCCCGCTCAAACCCGGCAAACTTCGCCCGCAAACCGGGGGCAGCGAGGAGCTTACTCAAAAGTGGACGCGCGGGATTGTCCGCGCCTTGAAGCGGCTCAATGCCCTCCACTCCCCCATTCCCAGGCTTGTTGGGCGAAGTCCAAAACGGCTCATTGATCTCGAGGGGGATGATGTGAAATCGCCCGGCCTCGTCCCGAAAAAGGTTGTAACCGCCCCATCGGTTCCATGAGCCGTCCCGATTCATCCAAACGTTCTCCAATGCCAGCAGCTTGAGCGTGCCGTCGATGTCCAGAAGCGGGGAAAGCTCCTCCTCCAGGTTCTCGGGCGGCGTCTCGCTCAGAACCCGGCAGAGCTCGATCAGCCCCCGCCATGCTTTCTTGTCTTCCTTGGTCTGCAGATCATAGATGCGGCGATAGTCGCCCGATTTCTCTCCGAGATATTGAAAGGCCCCTTCGGCTTTGGGGCTACCCGACAGGGTCCATCGAGCGCCTTTGGCATTTTCGAACCACTCCTTAATGAGCTCTTTGTTGAACGGCTGGGCATTGACATAAATCCCCCAGTTTTCTCCGTTGATCACCACCCGCACAAAGTTCGCCTTGGGCGCGGGCAGCAACTCCCGGGCGGCGTCCAGATAAAGAACCGACCGGAGCAGGGTGACATCCTGGTTCATGTGGATGAAGCTGAGCGCCCGCCCCCCGTAGAGCGCCTGGTCTTTTTGCACGAGATCGAGAGAAAGATTGATCGCCAACCGCCACGCAGCTCCCGGCCGCAACGACGACGGGGCGGCCTGACAGTGGATGCCCACATTGGAGTAGGTCCGGCCGTCAACGGTTAATTTGGCAGGAATGGCAATATCGGTCGGGTAGAAATCGGAGAGTTCCTGCTCCCAGTCGGAATCGTCGAAATCGATGAAGATCGTCCGGAGCACTCCGGGTTCATAGAGCCCCGCCTCCGGGTAGGTTTTGACCGAATCTGGCGCAACCCGCACACCGGATGTTCCAGGTTCCGCCTTATTCCTCAAAGCAGGGGAACGCCGCCCCCGGCCTTCGGATTGCTCCTTGCGCAGAAATTCGCGGGCCGCCTTGCGCTCTTCCGCGCTCAGCCAGCCGTCTCCATCCTGGTCGAACTGGGCCACCAACCGGAGGGGCTGCTGGTTCTCGCCGACGGGACCACCGGGACCGCCTCGTCGGAAACCGCCGAACCGCGGGCCACGCCTTTGGAAGGGGACTTCAGGGCCGCCGGGCGGCCGAGCTTGCTGCCAGGCTGTCGGCGGAGGGCGACGATCTTCCGGGTTGGGACCGAAAGACGTCAGGGGAAGAATCCGAACGAATGCAAAAGCAAACGCGGCTGCCAGAAAAACAATGGTAAACAGCCGCTTCATGCCGCGGCGCGCCTCACTTCGCGCCTTGGTCAACCCAAGCGCGAACCAAGCCGACCTGTTCGGCCGTCAACGGCTTCGGTGGGGGTCCCCAACCGCCAGGGCCGCCACCGGGACCTCCAGGCCCACCCGGGCCTCCAGGTCCGCCCGGGCCTCCAGGTCCGCCCGGGCCTCCAGGTCCGCCCGGGCCTCCCGGAGGACGTCCACCGGGCCCGCCTTGGCCGCCTGGACCTTGGTCACGGGCTTGCGGACGACCGCCGCCCGGGCCGCCCGGGCCGCCAGGCCCGCCGGGACCACCAGGTCCCCGGCCTTTCGGCTTGGGAGGCATCGCGTGCTCGGGATCGATTTGAGCCACCGCGATCACGAGCGAACTCTTTGTGCTCTTGCCGGGAACGACCACTTTGCCGTCCTCGCCGCCCTTCAGGACCGCTTCAAGGCTATCGAGGCGCAAGCCGCCTTTCTGGCGTTCTTCGCCATGGCAACGGAAGCAGGAGGCTTCGAAGAGCGGCCGAATATCTTTCGCAAAAGTGACCCCCTTCTGGGAGGCCGCGGGCGGAAGTTTGCTAATATCGGGCTCGTCTGCCGCCTGTAAGGCCAGACAGACCACCCCCAAAGTGGCTGGAATAAGGAATTTCATCCCATCCTAAGACTCGGCGCTCCGCCGTCCCGTTACAGGTTTTGCAACTTTGCCGGGCCAAACCGATCAGGCCACGTCGGCCGGATTTTGGCCACCGGTAATGAGAAAGAGAACCGCCATGCGAACCGCCAATCCATTGGTCACCTGTTCAAGAATGACCGAGCGGGCGCAGTCGGCAATGTCGCTATCAATCTCAACCCCGCGGTTGATCGGTCCCGGATGCATGATCAGGGCGTCCGGTTTGATCAATTTCAGGCGGGCTTTATTGAGGCTGAACAGGCTGGTGTATTCCCCAATGCTCGGGAACATGGTCTGCCGCTGGCGCTCGTGCTGAATCCTCAAAAGATTGATGATGTCGGCCCCGGAGATCGCTTCTTCCAGATCATAAGTGACGCGGCAGCCCATCTGCTCGAACGCCCGCGGCACCAAGGTCGAAGGGCCGCACAGGGTGACGTTGGCCCCGAGTTTTCGGAGCGCCCAGATATTCGACCGCGCCACCCGGCTGTAGAGGATGTCCCCCAGAATGGTCACGTTCAGGCCTTCGATGCGCCCCTTCTTTTCCTGGATGGTGAAAACATCGAGGAGCGCTTGAGTGGGATGCTCATGGGCGCCATCGCCCGCGTTGACCACGCTGGCGTTGAGGAAGCGGGCCAGAAAATGCGGCGCTCCCGTGGCGCTGTGCCGAATGATGATGATATCCGCGTTCAGCGCCTCCAGATTGCGCGCGGTGTCCTTGAGCGTTTCCCCCTTTTTTAGCGAAGAAGCTTCGGCGGTGAAATTAATGACGTCAGCGGTCAAACGCTGAGCCGCCAGCTCAAAACTGATGCGGGTGCGGGTGGAAGGCTCGACGAACAGATTCACCACGGTCTTGCCGCGCAGGGCCGGAACCTTTTTGATGGCGCGGGCGCCCACCTTCTTAAAAGCTCGCGCGGTGCTCAAAACGGCTTTGATCTCATCCGTCGAGAGCGACTGAATATCCAGGAGGTGCTTGCGGTTCCAACTCACGCTTTTAACAGGGTCACGCCATCCGCTTCGGCCCCATTCTCACGCAGATGAACGTCGACCCGTTCCTGTAACGTAGTCGCAATCGTTTTGCCAACAAAATCAGCCTTGATCGGGAGCTCGCGGTTTCCCCGGTCAACCAGCACCGCCAATTGAATTGCCCGCGGCCGGCCGAGATCAGTTAACGCGTCCAGAGCGGCCCGCACGGTCCGCCCACTGCACAACACGTCGTCGACCAGGATCACTGTGCGCCCCGTCAGATCAAAATCGATGTGAGTGGGTTGGATGTTTTGCGGCAGGCGCTGATTGTGATCATCCCGGTGCATGCTCACGTCCAACAAACCCAACGGCACGGCGTGGCCCCAGATCTTCTGCAATGCGATCTGCAAACGTTGGGCCAAATGCACCCCACCCCGTTGGACGGCAACCAACGCCACTTGATCGGCCTTCTCATTCCGTTCCGCAATCTCATGGGCCACTCGATCCAAGGCACGGTGAATGGAAACGGAATTAAGAATCTCCTTCGGATATGCCATGAAAGGAAAACGAACTTTGAAGGGGAGAATCCGCCGAGGCCTAGGAAGCGGCCACAGCCGCCTGGCGCGCTTTGCGCCACTTGGACCGATGTTTCATGATCCAATCGGTCAACGCCTGCTCAAAACCAATGTCCCGGCCCGCCTTCTCCGACTCGATCCACTTGTGCCGAAGAATTTCATCGAGCTCCGCCTGAAACTCTTTGTAGAGCGACGACTTCTTTACCAGATCATTCCCCCCAGGAGGCTCTTTAGACATATGGGCGTCAGATTTCTGTATGTGAATAATATGTAACACTGCCCATACCAACACAATCACAAAATTTTAATCTGCAAGGGACGGGAAAATTCCGGCCAGTTGTGCGCCAACGAGTTAGACGCCTTTCCCGCTCCAAAAGCTCAGGACACGAGCAATCAGGCCAGTCGCCGCCCAAATTCCGATAAAATCTCAGTTTGCCTTGAGACTTCCCGGGTGGTGAGGGAATAGTGAGCGGCGTGACACCGGAGGAAGGAAGAAAGCTTCTCGAAGAGTTCAAAAAGGGCTCTCTCGAATTGGAATCCGTGCTGCGGAGCTTCCAAGCGGCACCCTTGGTTGAACTCAATTTTGCCACCGTCGATACCCATCGGTCCCTGCGGAAAGGTTTTCCGGAAGTGATCTTTGGCGCCGGCAAGACCAGCGAGGAGATCATCCGCATTGCCTCCACGCTTCTCGTACGCGAAAGCCGCCTCCTGATCACACGGGTGACTCCGGCACAGGCCGCCGAGTTCCAACTGAATTTCCCTGATGCCGTCCACCATGAACGAGCTCGCTGCATCACGGTCACCCGCAGCGCCCGCGAAAAGCATCCGGGCACAATTGGGGTGCTCTGCGCCGGAACGAGTGACCTGCCGGTAGCCGAAGAGGCCGCGATTACCGCCGACATCATGGGAAACACCGTGGAACGAATTTATGATGTGGGAGTTGCCGGGCTGCATCGCCTGCTCCGGCATCTCGATCAACTCCAAAAGGCGAATGTTTTAGTAGTGGTGGCGGGAATGGAAGGAGCCCTCCCGAGTGTCGTGGCAGGCCTCGTCGCGCGACCGGTGATCGCGGTGCCCACCAGCATCGGGTACGGAGCGAATTTTTTCGGCCTGGCCGCGCTGCTCGGAATGCTGAACAGCTGCGGCAGCGGGGTGACCGTGGTCAACATCGATAACGGATTCGGCGGCGGTTACGCCGCGGCTCAAATCAACGCGCTGGCCGCCGAGAAGAAATGAAAACCCTTTACCTGGATATCTTTAGCGGGATCAGCGGTGACATGTTCATTGGAGCCATGCTGGACCTCGGGGTTCCCTTCTCCACGCTCGATCAAGAACTGGCGAAACTTGGCCTGACCGACTACCACCTCCATGCCGATCGTAAACACAAAGCGAGCATCGAAGGGGTGAAGTTTGATGTTCACGCTCATGACCACGGCGGTCACGCTCACCACCACGCCGAAGATAGCCCTGGGCACTCTCACGGTCATGATCATCCTCATGACCACGACCACGGCCATGATCACCCTCACAGCCACGAACCGCAGGATCATCCCCACGGTGACGAAGCCGCTCCGACTCACGAGTACGATTACGAAGCGGAGGAGGAGCATGTCCATGGCCGCAGTTTTAGCCAGATTCGCAAACTGATCTGGAGCAGCGCCCTCTCTCCCTGGGTGAAGGAGAAATCAATCGCGGTTTTCGAGCGCATCGCCCGGGCCGAGGGCAAAATTCACGGGCAACACCCAGAACACGTGCATTTTCACGAGGTGGGGGCGATCGACTCCATCATCGACATCGTCGGAGCGGCGATTTGCCTGGAGCTCCTGGGGAAGCCGGAAGTCCTCGCCGCCCCAGTCGTTGAAGGAACAGGCTGGGTTCGTTGCGCGCATGGAAGATTCCCGATTCCCGCCCCGGCCACTCTGGCCATCCTGGCCGAACGGGGCGTTCCAGTGAACCAATGCGATGAACCGCACGAACTCATCACCCCGACCGGCGCCGCCATTCTGGCCGAATTCGTCCAACACTTCGGCCCGATCCAAATGGCTCCAGAAAAAATTGGATATGGGCTTGGCACGCGGAACAACAAAACCCGCCCCAACGTTCTCCGGGCGGTGCTCGGCCAGGGAATTGCGCCACGCGCGGAGCACGATTGGGAAACCGATCAGATCGCAGTGCTCGAAACCAATCTGGACGACGTAACCTCGGAGATTCTCGGCTACGTCGTCGAGCAGGCGCTCGCGCAAGGGGCGTTGGATGCCTTCCACACTCCGATCCAAATGAAAAAGAGCCGGCCGGCCGTTCTCCTGACGGTCCTTTGCGTTCCGTCGCTCCAAGATCAATTTACGGAACTGCTGCTGCGCGAGACCTCCGCTTTGGGCGTCAGGCGGTCGCTGGTGGAACGAAGGAAGCTGCGGAGATCGAGCAGGCGCGTGCAGACGGCTTATGGGGAGGTCGAAGTGAAAATCGGCACGCTCGACGGCCAACAAGTGCAGGCGGCCCCGGAATACGAATCCTGCAAGCGGATTGCCCTGGCACAAGGCGCGCCTCTCAAAGCAGTTTATCAAGCCGCCCTCAATGCCCTGAATGAGCAGCGCTCGCCATGATCTCCCCCGCCATGCTCGCCATCCTCTGCTGCCCGGAGACTCACCAGTCCTTGCGCCCCGCCGACGCGCCCTTGGTGGCTCGTCTCAATGAACAGATTGGGGCCGGCGGCTTAAAGAACCGGGGCGGCAAGCCGGTGGAAGCCAAGCTGGACGGGGGGTTGATTCGGGAAGACGACCGCTTTCTCTATCCCGTGCGCAATGACATTCCCGTGATGTTGATCGATGAAGCCATTCCGCTCCCCTGAACCCGGCTTCACTCCGGCTCGTCAAACCAAATCTCCCCGTCGATCAGAGTGACCGGGACTTTCTTGAGGGCCGCGCCCGGGCACGGTCCCGCGACACATCGGCCGCTCAACGGCTCGTAAGTCGCTCCATGGGTCTGGCAAATAAAGTGCGTCCCCTCCCGATTGAAAAAATGGCCGTCGCCGTAATCGAGTGTGATGGGGATGTGCCGGCAGACATTCTGGTAACAGACCAACTGCCCCTGAACCCACGCCAGAAACGCTTCGCGCGAGATTCCTTCCTCGCGGTAGGTGAACTTGAGCGTCTTCCGCTCTTGCAGCTCAAGCAGAGTTGCCAGGCGCCGCCGAGCCACATTTACATCCAGGTGAATTCCGAAAGATCGAGATACCAATCACTGCCATCGGTCACTCGCACGGCTTTTCGTTCCTGCCGGTAAACGATTTTGTCGAGCGCAACCGTCGGCGGCAGGATGTTCACCAGGACGTCTCCGGACGCCACCGCAACCAATCGGGTGCGCGGTTCCGGCCGGCGCAGGAAAGCAAACTTCACAGGATCAACCGTGTAAACATTTCCGGTCACACGAGCCACGCCGCCCTCATAAGAGTCCACCACGCCGACAAAGTGGCGATGATGGTCCTTTTCATACTGGCGACGGTGGATGATGTGAACTTTTTCACCCTGCTTGAGAATCATGCGCCGCAATTAATAGGAAACCGTTTTGCTTTGCAAGGACGGCTCATCAAGAATCGGCCGATCGTCGTCACCTGGCCAACAACCGGTAGTATCGGCTCCGAGCCGGAGCCGGGTCGTCCACCCGGACCGTTTGTGGGGCCGTCTGCACGGGCAAGTCGTTGAGCACCGCCCAATCCCCGGCCCCGAGGGAATCCCGGTACTGGACGGAGTATTTGACCCCGGCGGCCGCGGTGAAACGGAAATGGAAGACCGGATTGGCTCCCGACTGGAATTCCACCAAGTCGATACGGGGCGGTTGGGTGACAGGATCGAGAACGCCGATGGTCACGTCGCTGGCCGTTTGCGACGCGCCGTCCGATGCGGACAGCCTGAGGACATACGTTCCGGATTGAGAAAAGGACGCGGTGGTTGCCGCTGCATTTGGATTCCCGAAAGCCACCGTGCCCGGACCGCTCACCTTCGTCCACGTCAGGGCCAAGCGGGCTGGCGGATTGGGCAAGCCATCATCACTGGCGATCCCACTCAATTGGGCTGCCGCTGGCAGCACAACGGTCTGACTGGCTCCGGCGCTGACGGCTGGCGGCTGATTCACCGTCTGAGGCGATCCAGGAATCCCCAGCCCCGCCAATTCCAGATCAAAACTGATATCGCTGCTCGTTCGGTTTGCCTGATGAATCTCGACCGCGAGAACATTGACGCCTTCAACCAAGACCTTTGGGTCGACCGTCTGCGGATAAAAGGTCGCCTCGTCCTGCCCGCCAATCGTGCTCGCTGCCAGCGTCTGATAATCAATCGGGTCGACCGGCATATTATCGCGGAAGATCTCCCTGCCATTCAGGTAAACAATGCCGCCGTCATCCCGCATAAAATTGGCGGTCAATTCTTTTACCGCCGCGGCATTCGTCACGCTGAAGGCGCGCCTGAAATAGGTCGTCACGTATTTGCTGTTGGCGTCAGGCCCAAAGGAAACAATAGTTGCCTCTGGCCGCCCATCGGAACTGTCCCCGTAGCCTAGCTCCGCCGGGCCAGATTTCCACGCGCTGTCGTCAAACTTCGGCGCCCGCCAGGCAATCCCTTGGTTGGAGCCGTTATCCAGAAATTTCCAAACCGATCCTTTGGCCACGAACGTCATGGCCACAGTCGCCTGGGACAACGTGATCGTCACAGTCGAGCTATTCTCCAGTTCACCGTCCGTCGCGCGCAGGCGCAAAACATAGGTCCCGAGCACGGGGAAAATTGCGGCGGTCGACGGCTGGGCGGAATTCGCAAAAGCCACCGTGGCCGGGCCGCTGACCTGGGTCCACGTTGCCGTCACAAGCCCGGGCGGGTTCGGCAAGCCATCATCCCGGACCGATCCGCTCAGGGCCAAGGCGATCGGAAAATTCGTCACGGCCAGAGCGATATCGACCCCGGCGCTCACCAGCGGCGGTCGATTGCCCAGGTTATCCAAGCCAGGCGACGGCGCGCCAGGGCTGGCCCGCCAGTTGATGGGATCGTTGCCGTATTCCGCAGGACGCAATCGTTCGAGCGATGCTCCCGACCCGTCGGCGATGAGCGGCCAGGGGGCGCGAGCGCGATAGTCGACCACATCGACGTCGATATACGGGACGTAGTAGGCGCCGGTCACCGGATCGAGGTCAGGCGTTCCGGGATGTTGCAGCGCCAAGGCCTCGCCGTTTCGCTGTAGCGTGCCGGAAAGCGGGCCAAAAATGGGAACGCTCGCGGAAATTCCGTGACGTGTCCGGAAAACCGCCGGATCTCCGCCAACCAGCAGGATGATCCCACCGGCCGGCAATTCCACGCCGGCTGGAAAGGAAAATCCCAAACCCTTCAGCTTCCAAGTATTCGTTGGAAACGCCGAATCATACAGCTTCACTGCGGACGCGGTAATGTTCTTCAATTCGACGAACGCGTCCTCTCCGGGCAAAGGATTGTAGTAAATCTCATTGATGACCACGGGGCCGACTCTAGGTCCAGCGTTGATGGCGCCCAACGACAGAGAGATCTGAGCCGGGTACTGGGCTTCCCCCGTGCTCGCCAAATATCGGCCAAAACTGACGCCGTTGTCCGCCGCCCCGAAAGCAAAGCCGTCGCTAAACCCGGTCAGACCGCCCGTCGCGTCTGCGGAGTAGAGATAGATCTCCTCGCCATGGGAGTTAAGGCGAAAACTGTTCGTAGATGAAGGGTCCGCGTTCCAATCATTTTCGCTGAAGACCACGTACCCGCGAGCCGGAATAGCCGCCCGGACATCGTTGGCTGGTATCCGGTATTTGAACGGCTGGCGCCGCGAGTCCGTCAGGAGCCAGTTCGCAATACTGACGGCGGTCGAGTTCGGATTGTACAGCTCGACCGAGTCCACTTGAGGCAGATCGGTGTGCGTCAGGATTTCGTTCACATAAATGGGCAGAACGCTGGGAGCCGGATCGTCCGCGCCGGGAGATCCGCCCACGATCGAACTCGCGCGCCAATTCAAGCCATTGTTCGGATCGGGATTGAAGTTCGGATTGACCGGGACCAGCGAAAACCCGCCTCCATCGGCAGACACCGGCCACGGGGCTTTCGTGTCATACGTCACCGAGAGGACCGGTGATCCCGCGACATCGACGAGGGCAAGAGTCTCGCCCCCGTTCGACAGGTTTTTCTGAAAGACGCCATCAATGCGTACTCCCGGATATTTGCTGGCAAAGGCGATCGGGTCGGACACCAGGAGCACAAATTGTCCCGGCCCAACAAAAGAGCCGATCGGAAAAGTGTAATCGATGCCCCCGGAAAAATGGACGCCGCTTAACTCTTGAGAGGCAGCGCCGGCGTTTTTCAACTCGACAAACTCGAACGCACTGCCATCCAGATCCGCGGCGTTGGGCGGATGGTACATGATCTCCGTCAGAAGCAGGCCGCTGTAGTCCTGCAGGATGTAGAACGTGGCATCCACCAGCGCGCTCCACACGCCGCCGCTCAGCACCCGCGCCTTAATGTCGAGGCTTTGGGTAAGAGGAAACGGGCTGCCGTATGCCAGCGCGCTCGCCGAAACGGCGCCGCCCGGCGCCCGCGGATCGGAGCCGTCGCGCGTGTAGTAAATCGTCCCGGCAGAGGCCGAAATCGAGAGGATGAATCCGTTGGTGACATTCCCTCCAAATTGGCTGAAGGAGGGCGCCGCCACGCTCGGGTAGAGATTTTTCGCCTTCAGTTGATTCAGCACAATACCGGTGCGCTGGGGAATATAGCTGTTCGCCACCCGGTTGATTTCGGTCAGCCATTCGTTGTTGCGGGTCAGCGGAGGCTCGCGTTTTGAGTCGCCCCAACGGGCCGATTCTCCCACCACCGCCCGGTCAATCTCGTTCTTGCGCTTCATCAACCGCGCCAGGGCGGCCTGGGGCGTGAGAGCGCCGCCATTGAAGAAGTGTTTTTGGATCCGGTCGGCCAGACGCATCTTGAATTCCGTATTGGCCCACAGCTGTTGAAAGACGTACTGCGGATTGCTCTTTAACAGACCGCCGCCGTTGGACGGGGCGCCTGCGGCGAATGGCCCCACGCGATTCTGATTCACGTCCAGCAAGGTATGCTCCGAATCGTGGGCCACGAACCGAAAGCCGGCGAGCCCGTTCGTGTGGCGAAAGCCAAACCAGTTGTTGGGCGAAGTGTTGCCGAGGAAATTGGAAATTGGCGCGTCGAGATTGCCGCCGTAAAAAATCACCAGCATGTAGTCGATGAGATTATCCACATCCAACAACACTTCATACGCGGGGTTCCGGGTCCCATCCGGATTATTGCCCTGCGCCTTCTGGTAGGCCGCGTCCGAGGCGAACCCGTTCGTCGCCATCCGCCACAGGCGCGTCCAGGCATCCATATTCCCGTCCGTCGCGAAAATATTGTACCCGCGGCCGGGATCGACCTTGATGACGTCGTAATCATCCGACGTTCCGCCGAAGTAGGAGGCGGCGTAGGAGGCCTCGGGCCGCTCCGCGGTGTTGTAGAGCCCCCAATACTGCCCATCGATGTAGAGAT
This sequence comes from uncultured Verrucomicrobiota bacterium, assembly GCA_964566945.1. GTDB lineage: Bacteria > Verrucomicrobiota > Verrucomicrobiia > Limisphaerales > SXQI01 > DASVNK01. The sequence goes on from CAZMKE010000023.1 coordinate 55,240, forward strand.
GGTAGTAGTCCCCGCGCTCGCCGGGCTGCCCCATGTCAATCTGGGTATCCCGCGAGAATTGGTCCCGGACGAAAATGCCCCGCGAATCGCCCTCAAAACTCCAGGAATAATTTTCGAACGTGCGCAGATCAAACCCGTTAAAAACATCCACCCCATTCTGGCTGGCGAACACCGGGTATTTCAATTTCGCGTCACCGTACTCGCTCCGGAAGAAGAAGCGGAACGCGTGCTTCGGGTTTCCCGTGCTCCGACTGTAACCACCTCGAATGCGCAAGCCGGCCCGGATATGAAATCCTTTCCGGCCATCGGGATAAATCAGTTCGATCGAAGCGGGCCGCTCCCAACTGATCCCATCGCCGCTGGGGTTCGCGTAGATCCCGATCGTCGGATCGAAAAGATTCGGCAAATCCGTGACAATCGAGAACGAGGGGATGGTTTGGATGTCGTTGGTAATCGTCCCGCTGTAGAGCGGGTTGTTCACGACGTTGGTATCCATGCCATAGTCGACCGTGTTCCCTCCCCAACTGGAGGGCCAGCCGGGCGGCGCTTCGCCTTTGAGTGACTGGCGGACGACATCCGCGGCAAAAATGTAAGTCTTGGTGTCGACGTTCGACGGTTGAAAACCCGTCTTGAACGCCGCGGCCCGAATCACCGTGGTCTTGCTGATGGCAAGCGGCGCGGTGTAGACCGCGCCATTGGAAGGAGTGGGCGTCGACCCGTTGGTCGTGTATCGGATCGTCGCATCCGGCGTCGAACTGCTGATGGTCAGGGCAAACGCGTTCGTGAAGAACCCGTGATCAACGCTGAACTTCGTATCCCCGACAAAGGCCAAAAAGCCGCTCCCGTTCGGCGCGCCCGGAGAGGGCGTGGCAAAATAGTTCGTGGTGTCGTTGGCCACTTGATATTCCACAAGCTGAGGTGCAATCAGGAAATCAGCATCGCTGGCGCTTTGATTCAGCCCCTGAATCGCCAGAACATTGTTGCCGGTCTGGAGAACCCCCAAGGAATCGGAGAGGTTGATCTCTTCAAAAATCAGAGCTCCATGGGCGCCGGTCGCTGCCGAATTCCACTGCGGCGAACCGGGCGCGTTGCGCCGCGCCACCTCCCGGCCGTTCAAATAAGCGACAAAGCCATCGTCATACATCATGCGCAGGGTGAGCGATTGGAGCGAGGCGGGTTGGGCGACCTTGAACGGCGCCCGAAGATAGATGGAGGCGTTCACGCCGCTCATCTGCCCTTGAACGTCGGTCTGGATGAATGGCCGGTAGCTGATCGAACTGCTGCCCCCGGAAACAACCGGAGCGCGCACCGCCAGACCGCCTCCGGCGACATCCCCAACCAACCGGAAGTCGGAACTCCACCCGGCCAAACTGCCTTGCGCCGCATAAAGCTCCACCTCCGATCCCCCGCCCCGTTCATAGTAGACCAGGCGCAAGGGATATTCGCCGGCCGCGGGAAAGTTAAAGGTTTGGATCGTGTCAGCAGGCCCGCGCGGATCCGGAGCAGACATGCTGAATTGCCCCACGGTCAGCCCAAAACCGTCATCACTGTTCACTCCAAAAGTCCAATTGCCGGCCGCAGGAATTGTCACGGTCGCCGTGGCCTCGACGACAAAATCATCCATGTCCACGCCCAGGGTGAAACCGGGAAAGGTCCGGTCATTGGCGAAGTTGGCACTGGCGCCGGTATTCAGGTAGTTAATGGTCGCGGCATTTTCAGAATACACAGCACTCTGCTGAGCCGGAGTGTTGATGACCGCCTCCGCAGCCGAGAGGCTGCTGACCGCGACGCCGGCTTTGTAGTTCTTGACCGCGAATCCCGGCACGGCGGTCTCATAGCCCACGCCCGTCGTTCCGCTGATCCAACTGGAATCCCCAAAGTCGGCGCGAGTCCAATTCGTTCCAAGCAAGTTCCCCGTGGGAACGAGAATCCGCACGGGCGCCCCGAGGCCCAGCAAGAGGTTCGTGGTGACGTTTTGCACGACGCCGTAGGACACATCGGCATACTGCTGGGGAAAGGGCGCAAACTCCGAAGCAACGCTGCCGTCCGGAGCCAGCAAAGCGAGGTACTCTCCGCCCGAACTCAGCTTGAAACTCGCGTGCAAAGGCTGCCCGGCGGTCACGCGATTGGTGCCCGAAGCGAAAACCACCGTGTAACCGTGGGCGGGCAGATTCACGCTCGGGAAGGTCCAAACCGCCTGGCGGGCGGGGTCATCGGTTAAAGCCCAGCCGGCCAGATTTACGGTGCTGCCGCCCGGGTTGTAGAGCTCGATCCAGTCGGAATACTCGCCGTTCTCGTCCGCCACGGTCTTTTTGTTGTCCGCCATGAATTCGCTGATGATCGCCTGGGGGTAAGCGTTTCTGCCTAATGCACCCGCCCAAATCAGGGCCAGCACACACCAAAATACTCTCATGTCGTTCATTTTGCTCATGACGGAACACCTTGGGCGAACCACGCGTTCGCCGAAAACACGACGGCTCGCCGACGAGCGCCGTTGGGAGAATCCACCCGGATGAAACCTGTTCGCCCGGGCAGACGCAACCTTGTTTGAGATGCGAGACCGAAAAAGATGCCATTAAACAGCAGAAATCAGGCCGAAAAAACCTCGCCAACATCGCCGAGTTCCGGTGAAAGCCCCGATTTCGATTGCAACGGTCGCAGCCGGCTTTAACGTTTTCCCGGCGAGAGCCACTATGACGATTCAGATTGCGGTTTTGTGCGACGCGGCGACCGATTACAACGGAAAGCTGAACCTGCTCGGCACGTTCGACACGATTCTGACCAGCCAACTGCCAGCCATTCACCCACAATGCTCGATCGCCCTCCGCATTGCCTTCGGCCGAATTGAGGAAGGTTCGCACAAGGTGAAAATGAACTTCGTCGATGAAGATGGACGCCTGGTGATGCCCAGCATCGAAATGCCGATCGACGTCGCCGTGCCGGCCGATGCCAATTTCCTCCTGCGCAATTTCATCATCAACATCCAGCAGCTCAAGTTCGATCAGCCCGGCCAGTACGCCATCGACGTGGCGATCGATAACCGTCATGAGATCAGCATCCCGCTGCTGGTCAAAATGCAGATCGGCGAGTCAGCGCAACCGGGTCAGGCGGGCGCCGGAGCCTGACAGTCGCTCACCGGAAGCAGAATCCGGAAGGTGGTTCCTTTGCCCTGCCGGGATTTGACTTCAATCTGCCCTTGATGCGCTTCGATGATTCGGCTGACGATCGCCAGGCCAATCCCGGTTCCGTGCTTCTTCGTCGTTTTCAGCAAGGACCGAAACGCTTTGGCCTGCTGCTCATCCGTCATCCCATGTCCAGTATCCTTCAACTCAATGACGGCGTGCGCGGCGGATTTGGCCGGCTCCTTACCCGCGAGAGATGAGGTGCGGATGGTCAGGCTTCCCCCGTTGGGCATGGCCTCCGCCGAGTTCAGCACCAGGTTGAGCAGGGCCTGGCTTAGCTGCGCGGCGTCCGCCTGGACCTTGGGCAAGGTCGGCTGCAGGTCCAACGAGAACTTGACCCCCTGATTCTTGAGCTTGTGGCGGACCAGCAGGCCCAGATCTTCAATCAGCGAATTGAGCAGGACCGGGCCCAGGGACGGCTCCGCCGACCGGGCCACGCTCAAAATCTGCTCCACCGTCTTGTTCAGGTGATTGATTTTCTCGGTCATTACTTCCACGTCCCGCGCTCGCGGATCATTCGGATCGAATTTGAGGTCCAACGAGTGGAATAACATTTTGATGACCGTGAGGGGATTGCGGATTTCATGGGCCACCTCCGCCGCGAGCAAGCCGATGGCCGACAACTTTTCGTTCCGCCGCAGTTCCTCTTCGATGTCCACCAGGCGCTCGTAAAGGCGGGCCTTTTCGATGGCGATGCCCGAGAATTCCGCCAGAGCGGACAGAATGCGGATCTCTTCATTCGAAAAGCTGCGGCGCTCTCCCGTGTAAACGCTGAGCGTGCCAATGCATTTGCCGGCGAAGAGCAGAGGGACGCTCAGCAATGAAACCAGCCCTTCCTGGCGGGCAATCTCGATGTGCTGATATCGCGTCGAGAGCTGAACGTTCTCGACCTGCAGAGCCTTTTTTCGCCGCACCACCGTTCCGAGCAGGCTTTCATTGACGGCCAACCGCGGCTTGTTGATGTAGGCGTCGCCCGCGCCGTAGCTCGAGCGCAGCTCCAGCCACTCGCCGCTCTCATCCAGCATCAGCAGGGAACAGAGTTTGCCGCCCATGAGATGCGACGACTCCCGGGTGATCACGTTCAAGACATCATCGAGGTTCAGGGTCGAATTGATCGTCTTGCTGATGTTGACCAGCGTTTCAAAAAGGCGCGCTTTCTGGCGCAACTGCTCGTAAAGCCAGGTATTGTGAATGACCTGCGCGGCTTGAATGGCCAGATCGCGCAGAAGCTGTTCGTCCTCCTCGGAAAAAGCGTCGTACCGGTCCGAATCCACGTTCAACACGCCGCGCAACAGTTCGCCCCCAACATTCAGGGGCACCGCCAGTTCCGAGTGAACCCCATCCTTCGCCATGATGTAGCGGCTGTCTTTCGACACGTCGCCCACGCGGGCCGCCTTTCCATAACGGGCCACCCATCCGGTGACGCCCTCCCCCACTTTCAACCGGAGTGCCCGGCTTTCCGGCGGGAGCCCGACCGAGGCTTCGATCTCGAGAAACCCGTTCGTGGGATTGATCAACACCACCGACCCGCTGGTGGCGCGCATCAACCGGACGGCTTCGCCGATGATCAGCTCCAGAGCCCGCGCCGGGTCGAGCGTCGAGTGAATGACGCTGTTGACCTGGTAGAGCAGATGCAACCGCTCGTACTGGCGCTTCAGCGTCTCATATTGCTCGGGGCTGATGGCAGAGGGCTCGCTCATGTCAATCTCGCGGTCAGGAACAATCCCATGCCACCGAAGAGGAAGTTTGGCAACCACGCGGCCAGCCAGGGCGGAATATAACCGCCCGTCCCGAGCGCCAGCCCCACGCGGAGCAAAACAAAATAGATGAACACGATGAAGATGCTGCTCGCCACGCCGACCATGGTGTTCCGGCGGGAATTCGCCCGGGCGCCAAACGGAAGCGCCACCAAGGCCACCACCAGGCAGGTCCACGGCTGCGCCAACCGCGCGTGGAACTGAGTCTCGAGCAGAGCCCGATCCCGCCGGTTCAATTCAACATGATCCCGCAGGTAGCGAATCTCGCCGAGCGTCAATTGGGTGCGCTTGGCGGCTTCAATCGCGTTCATGCGCTGGAACTTCAGCTGCAGTTGAATCTCGGCGGGCGTGTCGTGAAACTCGGGCATCGCCATCACGTTAGTCCGCATCGGCCGGGAATCCTTCTTCTCGAAATCCAGGCCGGGCTCGTAGGTGAAAATCTCCGCCTCAACAAAGATCCACTGGTCATTCGTCCAGCCTCCGCGTTTGGCGATCAACTGTTTCCGGGTCCCATCCGGCAAGATCCATTCGACATGCGGTTCCACCAATTCGTACGTCACCCGGTTTAGCGCGCCGATATTCCAGATGCGATTTTCCCGGGCATTGCGAAAATTGATGCGTTGGACCCAGTCACTGTTCTGCTCCGCGGCGGCCAGGTGCCGAGTTTTGAGCGCTTCCGCTTTGGCGGCGCTGTCGGAGACCAGGTTCTCGTTCAGGTAGAGCAACAGAAAGCTCGCCGCCAATCCGACGATCAGGTAGGGCACGCTGATCCGCCCCAGACTGATCCCGGCTGCCCTCATGGCAATCAACTCGTTGTGCCGGCCGTGATGGGTCAGCGCGTAGAGCAACGCGAGCAAGAGGGCCACCGGCAAAACCGTCACCATCAGTTCCGGCGTGCGAATCAAGTAATACTGGGCGATCTCCCCGGCGGTCATTTGCGCCTTCTGGAACTCACCGAGATCGGAGAAAAGGTCGAACGAAACCCAAAAAATAAGGAAACCGGCCAGACAGTACAAAAGAGGCAAGAACAATTCCCTCAATAAGTACCGGTCCAGCAATCGCATCGGCCGGATATAACACAAAACATGACGGGAAAAGACAAAGTAAATCCTCGGAAGGCCAATAAAGGATAGATGCAAATGGCACTATTACTGCTCCACAACGGTCCAGTGGGAATTCTTGCCCAAACCTCCGACGAAGCGCCGCCGCCCCGCGCCGGCCCCAAAAGCTCGCCCGTCCCTGCGATCCAAGCAGACCTGCCCTGGGAACTAATCTCCTCTAAAGGGGATGGAAACGGGACCGATACCTTTCCAGATCAGATCGCAATGAAAGACGCGCCGGACCCGAAACCCTCCGCTCCGTTCGGCCTAAAGTCCCCGAACGTCTGGCTCAGCGTCGGGCTCACGTTGGTTCTCCTGCTCCTGCTCGTCTCCACGTTCGTCTCCTACTCCAACATGGAGACCATGGAAGCTGCGCAGGATCTCGAAGAGAGGTCTCTGGAAACCCGATTCGCTCTGGCCAAGGTCGAATCGCTTCTCACCGACGTGGAAACGAGCCAGCGCGGCTACGCCATCACTGGCGACGAGTCCTTTCTTGCTCCGGCGGAGAGCGCCTTCGCCCGCCTCCCGATCGAACTGGCCCGCCTGCGCAGGCTGTTGCCGGACACCGTCGTCTCCCGCCGGGCGTTCGACCGTTTGGCCGGCCTGGCTGCAGCCAAAATTCGCGTCGCCCACAGGAACATAGAAACGCGCCGCGCCGGAGGTTTCGCGGCGGCGGCGGAATGGATTGCCAGTGGCGAGGGAAGAGCCGTCATGGATTCCATCCGGAACCAGGTTCTCACCATGGACTCGCAAGAAGTCGTCCGACTGCGGAGCATGGGCGACCGGACCCAGGAAGCAACCCGCAGCGCCCAGTCGATCGTGCTTGGCACCAACTTGCTGGCCTGTTTCACCGCCCTGCTCGCGGCGCGGCAGACCCAGCGCAGCTTCGCGCAAAGCGCTCAAGCCAAGGCGCTGGTCGAACGAGCCAACACCGAGTTGGAGGCCAACGTCGCCCGACGAACCGCAGAATTGAGCCGGACTCTCGAACAGCTCCGCTCCGAAAACCTCCAGCGGATGAAACTCGAAGCGGAACTCCTCTACGTTAGCGAACGGGAGCAACGCCGGATCGCGGAAGATCTCCATGACGGCCAGGGCCAGCTCCTCGCCGGCGCGCTGCACCTGGTAAACGCCCAGGCGCAACGCCTCGCCAAAACCGGCCAAGCCGAGGCCAAGGAGGCGGAAAACGTCAAACAACTGATCCGCGAGGCCCTGGAGCAAACGCGCTCGGTGGCGCGCGGCCTCTATCCAGTCAAAGACACTCCCAAAGGGTTGGAACTGGCGTTGAACGATCTCGCCAACCGCACGCAGCGGATGCTCAATGTCGATTGCCACTTTCACAGCTCCGCGCAGGTTCCCGTGGAAGACAACGCCGAAGCGACCAACCTCTTCCGAATTGCGCACGAAGCCGTCAACAATGCCATTCGCCATGGAGAAGCCAGCCGCGTGGACATTCACTTGTCCTCGAGCGCCGAGGGATTGCTGATGGAAATCAGGGACAATGGCAAAGGCCTGCCGCCGGGGTTCCAAAACCGCACCGGTCTTGGCATCCGGATGATGCAGTACCGCGCTCAACTCCTCGGCGCAACCGTGCAGGTGGAAGCGCTGCCTGAACGAGGCGCGAGAACGCTTTGCCGGGCTCCAAGCGCGCCCCGCCGAAACGGAATACTCCACGCATGACCGCCCCGCTCACTCTCAAAAGAACCGTTTTTCTCGTCGACGACCATCCGATGTTCCGCCGGGGGCTGGCGGAATCCTTGAACGGCGAGGAGGATTTGTTCGTCTGCGGGCAGTCCTCCGGCGAAAGCAACGTGGTCGAGGATGTCGTCCGGTGTAATCCGGACTTGGTGATCCTTGATGTAAGTCTGCGCAACCGGAGCGGCCTGGATATCCTGCGCGACCTTCTCGGAGCGCGGCCCAATCTCAACGTGTTGCTCGTTTCGATGCACGACGAGGCACTCTACGCGGAGCGGGCGCTCCGGGGTGGAGCTCGCGGCTATATGATGAAGCACGAGGAGCCGGCGAAAATGTTCGCCTGCATTCGCCATATTCTCAACGGGCATGTCTATCTGAGCGAAAATGCCTCCTCTGAAATCCTGCAAAACCTTACCGCACCGAAGGACAAAGGATCTCGTTTCGCCGTAGACCTTCTTTCTCAACGCGAATTCGAAGTCTTTGAACTGCTGGCTCAAGGCCGGACCACTTCAGAAATCGGCGTTCACCTGGGCTTGAACGTCCGCACGGTGGTGGTCCATTGCTCCAACATTCGCCGAAAGCTGAATGTGAAGCACGGCACGGAACTGGTGGCTTACGCCGTCCGCTGGATGCAATCCGGCGGCCGCATCTGATCTTCTTTGTTTTTTCTCGTTCTTGCGACCCGAAGAAGATGATTCGCCCTGTTCTTCTCGCGACCTTTCCGATTCATTTAGGGGCGTTTAGCAGGGGATTTAGGCACTAAAACACCCACAAAAGCATCTCAAGTTAAGAATAAACTCAACATGTTTATGATAACCATTTTACAGACACATCCATTTTAAGCCGAACTCCACCGAATAAGGCCTAACGCCGGATGGCATCCCCGTTGCTAGAGGTCTGTTGCCGGTCGTGATCGCCCAGGCTTGAACTTGAGTCGGTTCAGCTCAGCGCTCCACGAAAAAGACACCGGAACACGCAGACAACACGAAAAGCATATGCAGATTGGAACGCTTAAGAGCAAAACAGCACGCAAAGGTGGCTTCACACTCGTGGAAATCATGATTGTGGTCGCCATTATCGGCCTCCTGGCCGCGATCGCGATTCCGAACTTTGTTCGGGCGCGCGGAACCGCCCAGAGAAATGCCTGCATCAACAACCTCCGCCAGATCGACGGCGCCAAGGAACAATGGGCCCTGGAAAACAAAAAATCCTCGGGCACGGCGGCCGACAGCACCGGGATCAACGCCTATATCAAAGGCGGCGCGCCCAGTTGCCCGGGCGGCGGCACCTACACCTATCAGGCGGTCGACACCTCTCCCACCTGCAGCCTCTCGGCTTCCGGACATTCCCTGTAATCCCGGCCAGCCATTGGCACGCGTTAAAGGCTTGAGGGTCGCATACCTCAAGCCTTTTTCCGTTTGCGGTCACACATTTGAATTTCCTGGTCAAAGACCTACAGTGCGCCTCTCGAATGCGTGAGATAAAAGGACTGGTTTTTGACTGCGACGGGACCCTGGCGGACACCATGCCGCTACACTGGAAAGCCTGGAGCTCGATCACGAGCAAGCACGGGCTCCATTTCCCGGAGGAGCGCTTTTACGCCCTCGGCGGCGTGCCCTCTCGCGACATCGTGAAAATGCTTTGTGAAGAACAAGGCCTGAAGCTGGACCCTCTCGCCGTCGCCAAAGAAAAAGAGGAAGCCTACCTCCCGTTTCTCCCAGGAGTGCAACCGATCTCGGTCGTGGTGGCGGTAGCCGAAGCCAATCACGGTAAATTGCCGATGGCCGTCGCCTCCGGCGGAATGAAGCATATCATTGAGCAAGTGCTCGAGCACCTGCGCATCCGCCACTATTTCGATGCCGTGGTCACCAGCGAGGATGTCAAACGGCAAAAACCGGCCCCGGACATTTTTCTGGAAGCCGCCCGGCGCATTGGCATTCAGCCGCACCACTGCCGGGCCTACGAAGATACCGACCTGGGACTGCAAGCCATTCGATCCGCAGGCATGGAAGCCATCGACGTCCGGCAATTGCTCTCCCCGCACCTCGTCAAGGAAGTGCAGGGGTAAGGGAGGGCGACCGGCGGGAAGATTATACTTCCACCACTGTGTTTTCCAGCGTGCCGATTCCCGAAATGGAAATTCGCACCACGTCTCCGGCGCGCAAGGTAAAATCATCAGCCGGAACCACTCCGGTCCCGGTCAAAAGGACCACGCCATTCGGGAACTCCTGCGAGCGCCAGAGATACTCAATGAGATCCTCAAATTTTCGTTTGATCTGGCCCACGGATGTCTCGCCTTTGAAAACCTCGGTCCCTTGGCGCACGATCTGTACCCCGATGCTCCAGGTCCGCGCTTCCGCCTCGGAGGCTCCCAAAACCACGCAAGGGCCTAAAGCACAAGAATATTTGTAAATCTTGGCCTGAGGCAAATAGAGCAGATTTTCTCCTTCAATATCCCGGGAACTCATGTCATTCCCGACGGTGTACCCGACCAATTCCTTTCGGGAATTGATCACCAGCGCCAATTCCGGCTCGGGCACGTTCCATTTCGCGTCCCGCCGAATGCCGACCGGCCCTCCCGGTGGCGACACCTTGGATGCCAACGATTTAAAGAACAACTCAGGCCGGGGAGCCTCGTAAACTCGATCGTAGGCGCTGGCACTGAACTCGCTCTCCTCCATTCGCGCCTTTTTGCTGCGGAGATAAGTGACTCCTGCTGCCCAAACCTCCTGCTCTTCAACCGGGGCGAGCAACTCCACTTCGCTGAGGGGGATAGAGGGTTCGCTGGCTGGATTTGCCGCTTGGAGCGCCTCGAAAGACTCGAAAATCGCCCTCGCGGAAGTGAACCCGAGCGGCGTCAAGTCTCGAACCCCGTCAGATTGGTAGTGACCGTAGGCGAGTTTCCCGTCTTTTCTTTTAAATCGGCAGAGCTTAACCACACGAGGCCTAATAGCAGGGTCACCCAAGGGAATCAAGCACACAGGGGACGGTCGTTCGGTCAGAAAAACAAAAAGGGCGAGGCCCAAAGACCTCGCCCGAAAGAGCTGTAGAAAATGTTGCTTTAGAGTCGGTAAATTACTTCACCGATTTGCGGGCAACGCCAAGCGCCAAAGCGCCGATGCCCAGCAGCATGCCGGTCAAACCACCATCAGGAACCTGACGGCCGGTGCCACGGGTATCGAGCTTGAAGTTCGAAAGGCCACCCGCTTTGAGCGCGCTGCCATCGTAGCTCCAGCTGCCGGAGAGCGCTCCGGGAGTCAACTGCCAAACGAAATTGTCGATCGAAGTCTTATCGCCGCCCTGTCCGACGTGCATAGTGATGACAGCGTCGCCGTAGGTGGTCCAGAAATTCGGGTCGAGAATCTGCCAAGTGCCAGCGTCAGGCCCCGAGGATCCGAAAGTGCCGCTCGTGAGGGTGATCTTAAGGGTGCTGCCGCCCGGAGCCGTCACGTCCGCGCGCTCAGTCCAAGTCGGACCGAGGAGCGTGTCGATGTCACTCGCTTTGGCGGTGTTGCCCAATGAAAGGGTGTATCCCGCAGTGGCGCTGCCCAAGGTCGCAGTCCGGGTAGCCGCGGTGCCGAGGGTAATGTTCAACGCTTTGACATCGCTCGACGCCCAAAGCGCGAGAGCCAGCAAAGCGGCCGTTTTTGTAATTTTGGAGAGTTTCATACTCATTGCTGATTGATTTCCTTCTTAATGTTCTACTTGCTCATCGCAATTAACAGCAGCCTCCGTACCAAAACAAGACAGAATTCATAAACCATTTAATACAAACAGCTTCATTGTCGTTCGCCGCCCCGCCTGCCCTAAGCATTTCGTCGGAATACGTAAGGCATATTTACAAATCTGAGAAGGAGGCCTTTGACCGTGCTCAAGTAGAGCCATTGAAAGCAAAAAGGCGCGAGAAAAAGCTTTCTCGCGCCTTCAAAAGACCAACGGGTTCTTGAGGACTTATTTCTGTAAACGACGAGCGCCCAAAATCCCCGCCAGAGCAAGGCCAAAGAGCCCCAACGTCGCGCCGCTATCAGGAGTAGTCACAGGGTCAACATCCGAGCTCACAAAAATCTGCAGCTTGCCGGAGTTGTCATTGAAAAGGAACTTATCTCCAACGCTTTGCAGACTACCGGTTTCCTTGACGGTCTTGTACCCGGTCGGCAGCCCACTCACCACACTGGCAAAGTCGGGATCGCCATCGGACCAGAATTTGAGCGAAACGGTGGCAGGATCTTGGCCAGTCTGGGGGTTGTTAACCACCAACTTGAGCACATCACTGATCGAGCCATCCGCCTCCAAAAGAACGCCCCAATGAGTCCCATTTTCGTCACCAGGCAACTTCTTGTCGGTCGTGCCGGTGACGGAGAAGAACTCCTTACTGCTTGAAGTCACAACGTTGTTCAAGCCGGTGATATCGGTGATCCACGTCCCCGTGGAATCGTTGTCCGCCGGTTCCGTCAGTTTGATGATGGCGTCGCGATTGAGCGACACGGCGGAAGTATTGTACGCGGATACAGCGAGCAGGGCTGCAGCCGCTGCCTTAGCTACACGTTTTGGGCAGGTCATAGTTAGTCAATCCAAGTGTTCCGTTTAGATACAGCAGGAAGCACACCAAGAATTAACATCACGCAACATGTTCATTATCAATGTAAATATCCCATCAAAAACCGCTGTACACGATCAAAACGTAAGGTTTATTTACGTTTTTATCAGGAAAAACACTATCCACCAGCCCGCCCTTTTAGACATCAACTCACAGGGCCAAACCGGACTGGCCGAACTTCGTGCGATCTGAAAGAAACACGCCGTCCAACAGAGCCAGTCGTCCACCAAGACGGACAAGCCATTTCCGCAGCAAAGTGCGCTCTTGAATGCGCAGCCATCTCCTTTAAAAGTGACGGCGATATGCCCCGTGAACGCATCCTGATTACCGGCCCGGGCGGGCGGGTAGGCCCCCATCTTTGCCCATTACTCCGTGAAAACTACGCCTTGAGGCTCCTGGACCAGAAGCCTGTCGAATTGTGCGGCGATGACGAGTTCTTCCAAGCCGATATCCAGGACACCGAACAGGTGCGCAAAGCCTGCGAGGGGGTGAAGGCGGTGATCCATCTGGCGGCGATTTCCGATGAGGCGGATTTCCGCTCCAAACTGCTCCCGGTGAACGTCGACGGCGTCTACAGCGTTTTTGAAGCGGCCCGGCTCGCGGGCGTTTCGAAGGTGATTTTCGCCAGCACCGGCCAAACCGTGCTGCACCACGGCCGGGGAAACTGGGTGGGACCGGACATGCCCGCGCGGCCATGGACCATCTACGCCTGCACCAAGCTCTTTGGCGAAGCCCTGGCCCGCTATTACGTCGACCACTACGGGATGTCGTTGATCTGCATCCGGCTCTGCTGGTTCCAGGGGTACAACTCACCCCTTTTCCTAGGGCCGAACCCGGAACTGCGCGAGTGGTGCAGCCCGCGTGACTTCGCGCAACTGCTCCGGCGATCGATCGAGAGCAACGTCCAGTTCGGCATTTACTTTGGCGTCTCCAACAACACCGGGCGCTACTGGGATATTTCCAACGCGGCCCGGGAGCTGGGTTACGCACCGGAGGATAACGCCTTCGAATTCGTAAAAACCTTGAGATCCTGAGCGAATTTCGTTTTCATCGCCCGCATGCGTTTCCCTATCGCCGTCCTGGCCAGCGCCGTTGTTTTCACCAGCGCCGCGGCCGATAACACCCTGGTTTTCATCGGCACGTACACCGGCGGGCCCAGCAAAGGCATTTACGCCTACGAACTGAACGAGCAGAACGGCAGCCTGAAGCCGATGGGCCTGGCCGCGGAAACGCCCAGCCCCTCTTTCCTGGCCATTCATCCGAACAAGCCACTGCTCTACGCGGTGAATGAAGTGGAGAATTACAAGGGGCAGAAGGCTGGATCGGTCACGGGATTTCGCATCGACAAACACGCGGGCAAGCTGGCCCAGATCAACGACGCCACTTCCGGAGGCCCGGGCCCATGCCACCTGAGCATCGATAAAAGCGGCAAGTTCGTGCTCGTGGCGAACTACAGCGGCGGAAGCGTGGAATTGCTGCCGATCAACCCAGAGGGCGAACTGGGGCAGCCCGCCAGCTTCATCCAGCACACCGGCTCCAGCGTGAACAAACAACGCCAGGGCGAACCGCACGCCCACTCGATCAACGTCGACGCAGGCAACCACTTCGCCGTGACCGCCGATCTGGGCCTCGATAAACTTTTCGTTTACCGGCTGGACGTTCACCAAGGAAAACTCACGCCCAACGAACCTCCCTTTGCCACGCTCGCCCCGGGCTCCGGCCCGCGCCATTTTGCCTTTCACCCGAACGGCAAATACGCCTACTGCATCAACGAACTCCTGAGCACCGCAACCGCGTTCTCCTACAACGCCGACAAAGGGACGCTGAGCGAATTGCAGACGGTCAGCACCCTGCCCGATGGGCCGGTGCCGGGAAACAGCACCGCGGAAATCCAGGTTCATCCCTCCGGCAAGTTCGTCTACGGCTCCAACCGCGGCCACAACAGCATCGCCGTCTTTTCCGTCGATGCCAGCGGGAAGCTCACACACGTGGAGAACGAGAGCACCCGGGGGAAAACGCCCCGCAATTTCGGCATCGCCCCTTCCGGCAAATATCTGATCGCGGCGAATCAAGACTCGGATTCGCTCTCCGTTTTTAAGATCGACCAAAAAACGGGCGCACTGGATCCGGTGGGAGAGACGGTCAACGCACCGAAACCGGTCTGCGTGAAGTTCCTGACGCGGTAAGGACCGGCCCAGCCGCCGCTATGGCTTCTTCAAGGAAGCCAAAAACTCGACGAGATCCGCCAGGTCCTGAGTGGACATCGTCAATTGCAGGCCGGCGGGCATGATCGAAGTCGTGGATTTCTGGCGTTTGGCAATGTCGTCCTTCTTGTACTTCGTGACCACGCCGGTCTGATTCTTCATGGTGATCTCTTCAGCTGTTTCACTGGTGATCAGGCCGTAGGCTTCATCGCCGTTTTTTAACTCCACGCTCCAGGCCTCATAGCCGAAGGAAATGCCAGCGCTGGGATCGAGGATAGATTCGTAGAGCGCGTCCTTGCCCAGCTTGGTCCCGATTTCCGTGAGGTTCGGCCCGACTTCACCGCCCTTGCCGCGCACCTGATGGCAGGTGGAACAGGCGGCGGTCGGGCTCTCAAAAACTTGCTGCCCATGTTTGATATCCCCGCTGCGCTTGACCAGTTCGGCAATCGGCGGGAGCGGTTGGGCGTTCTGCGACTGGGGCAGCGGGAGCAACTCCATCGCCTGTTTCTTCACCTCGGGCCAGGGAGCGAGATTCAAGGCGGAAGTCGCCGTTAATTTGACGTCCTGGCCCAGTTTGCCGTCCCGGGCGAGATCCAGCAGAAACCGGGCTCCGTCCTGACTGCGGGCCAACGCCTGCACTGCTTCCTTTCGCAAAGCGGGCGGCCGGGCGGAATCTTCGACCACCTGGTGAAGAATCGGCTGAAGCTCCTTGTCATTCGAATTGCCAATCAGTTGGAGCAGGGCCACGCCGCGGTCGCCGCCCAAGAGAGGGGTCAAAGCCGGCTTGCCAGCCTCGGCCACCCCGAGGCGGAACGCCTCGATCCCGGACGTTTCGCCGGGATTTTGCAGCGCATATTCCAGCAACGGTTTCGCCTGCCCTTTCAGGTTAAAATCACGCACCAACTCGACGAATTGCGGGGTGCCGCGCGTCTTCTCCAGGACTTTAAGCACCGCGCCCTTTAACGCGGCGTTGGCTTCCAGATCGACGCCTTTCAAGCGATTCAGAGCTTCGATTTGCGTCGCCGTTTGATCATCAATCCGCACAGGCTCCGCCAAAACCGCGGCGCTCATCAGAACACAGGCGACCGTTCGATAAAACACATTCATTCGACGTGACTCGACTCTACAAAATTGAACTGGGGACCCGAAAGTCCCCAGTTCACGAAAACGGATCCCAAAATCGACCGGGCCTAACTTATTGCGTCAGCAATTGCACCAAAGCCGCATCCTTCTCGGGGCCTTTGATGAAATCGAGGGCCCGGAAGTACTTGTCGCGCTCGTCCTTGGAGGTGTTCTTGTCCTGAATAATCTTCACGATCAACGCGGGCGCTTTGGCGCTGCGAATCCGCCAGATGAGGTCCCGGCCAGCCGGAGTGTTCCAACTATCCCCCACCCTTTTCAGCCACGCATCAAAAAACCGATCGTCCTGGCCGTAAGCGCCGATGCCGAGGGCTTCCAATTCCCAGCGATCCTCGGCGTTGTGTTGCTGGGCCAGATCCGCCCACAGCTCTGCCGCCTCAGCTGACTTGTTCATATGGAGCGTCAAAGCGCATTCGCGGCGCACCTGCGGGTCCGGGTCTTTCACCAACTGCTTCACAACGGGAATGGGATCTTTGTTCTCCACCCGAACATAACGCAGGGCGAGATTCCGAATGTTCGGATTTTTGTCTTTGATCGCTTCGTTGAGATAGGTCTGCTCGTGCCCCTTGCCCCGGACCAGGAGTTGCCAGGCGCGCGCGCGCACCGTGGCATCATCGCTCTTCCAGGCCTTCGACAGGGCAGAATCCGCCTTGCCTTCCATCTTCTCCAACGCCTGCCAGGCGAGATAGCGCGTGGCCAGATTGGGCGAGGCCAACGCCTGCACCGCTCCAGCGGGACTTGAAAGATCCAGCTTCGGCACGGTTGTCTTGTGGCCTTTCGGCGCGACCCGGTAAATACGGCCGGTCATGGTCTCCAGCTTTTGGTCGGCCATGTAGTGGCCCCCGACTCCGGCGTCGTTCCAATCCGCAACGTACAGAGTGCCATCCGGCCCCGCGCAAACATCGGAGGGGCGGAACCAGGTGTCGTCACTGGTCAGGATGTCTTTGATGACCGCTTTGTAGCCCGCTCCGTCCGGCGTTGGCGTATAAGCGCGGACCACGCGCGGGCCCGCATCACAATGGATCATGCTGCCTCGGAAATCCTTCAGCAAGCCGCCCTCGTAAAAGAGAATCCCGGTGGGCGATCCCGCCCCGGTTTGCAGCAGGTTCGGCACCACGCCGGGATCATTCAAATGCCAATGGCGCTTGGGAATCTCCTCCTCCATGTGCGTGCGCTTTGCTCCCCAACCGGCCCCGGTCATTTCATCGGTGTAACCGTAATTGCCGTAGTCCATCACATAGTTGATCCGCACGCCCTTGTTGCCATCATCATCGTTGTCCGACTGCCAAAGCGTGCCGAAGGAATCGACGCATACTTCGAAGTTGTTTCGAAAATTGTGGCCCAGCACCTGCAGGTCGCTCCCGTCCAGATTGCAGCGGAAGACCAGCCCCTGACGATACGGATGCCCATCGGTCTTTACGTCGATTCCGTAGCGATCCTTGACGATTGATCCATCCGCCCGATGCAGCTCGCGCCCTTCATTTCCCATGTTGAAGTAGAGCTTGCCATCCGGGCCGAAAACAAACGCATGCACGCCGTGGTCGTGATCCGCTCCTTTAATCCCGGTAAAGAGAATTTCCTTTTTATCCGCAACGTCATCGCCGTTTTCATCCGTGAAAACGAACACGTTCGGCGAACAAGACACGATCACCTTGTTCCCGAGCACGCAGACGCCAAGGGCGGTATTGATGTCGTTGCCTTGATAGAATGTCTTTTCCTTGTCGGCCACCCCATCCCCGTCGGTATCCTCCAGGATCACAATCCTATCCCCTTCGGGCCGAAGTTTGCCCCATTTGTTCCAAACCCGGTAGTTGGCGCCCTCCGTGGCCCAGACCCGGCCGCGAGCGTCCACGTCCATGTTCGCCGGGTTTCGCACCATCGGTTCGGAAGCGAACAGAGTCACTTCGAGTCCCTCGGCCACCTTGAGGTTCTTCAATTGTTCACGCGCGGCATCCGGACCGGCGCCATCTTTGCGCTGCGCGTGCGCGGTCAAGCCAATCAGGGAAAGACCCGCTGCGAGATATAACGATTTCATACGGTAAAAACGGAAAAGCTCAAAACTTGTAATGGGTCCGCGATGTCCGAACAATCAATTTCTCGGCCGCGGACCGCGTTGCAGCTACTTTTTGACGTCGAGGCCTTGTTTTAGATCCTCCGGTGAAAGGACGCTCTCCACCCCGTTCGCGGGAACCGGCGCTTTCGCAGCCCACAAAATCGCGTTCAGCACGATTTTCCGGAAGTTCTCATCCCCCCAGTTCCGGTGGAAATGGCCCCCGGTAAAGCCGAACCCTCTCCCGCCATCCGGCCGCTCGGCAGCCCACATGAGATGCTGGGGTTCGCCCCTGGCAATCGCTTCGCGCACCGCCGGATTGCCGCTGTGAGTGCCATCCTGCCGGCCCAGCGTGTTCTGCGGCGGCAAGTCGGTGAGCAACGGAGTCACGCCTCTCATCCCTTCGCGAAAGCGCATGTGGTAATACCATTCATCGTTGATCTTGAAGGGATGGACCCCCTGGGTGATCGGGTGCCTGGGCAGAGTCTTGAAATCCGCAGTCCAGGTTGGATTCACCGACCAATTGATTTCAAAATAGCCGCCGGTCCAATCCAACAGCGCGTCACCGGTCGGGCCTTTGGGCACTTCCACCGCGTAATGCGCGCAGCCCAGGCCCACGCCCTGCTTCATCAGGCGCGAGAGAACCTGCAGGCGCTCCGGCCGATTGAACGGGTGCCCGGTCCCGCCGTCGGAATAGAGGAAAACCTCCGCCGCGCCATCGAAAACCTTTTCGTCCTGAGGCCAGCCGTTCGTATAAACCTCGGCGTGAATTCCCGGAATCTCGTTCAGGCATTTCCCCAGCAATTGGCAGCCCGCCTTGAATTCGTGCTCCCCTCGCCCATGACTGGCGGCGCCAGCGAGCAGAATAATCTTCTTATCCGCGGCGATCAGGCTGAGGCAGCCCGCCAGCATCCAAAGGCAAAATGCGACTTTTTTCATAACAGCGTGAATTCTTAAGGGAACTTGACGAAATTGCCCCAACTCCCCTTCAAAATTCAATCCTTTGTCTGCACGTTCGTTCGGGAGTCGCCAAAACGGCTGGAGCGTGCTACAAAAGACCCATGAGCGAGGAAACGACATTTTTCAGGGGCTCACCCTCCATATGGACCCGCTTCGGCGCACTCTTGCTTGGATTCCTGGTTTTCGCAGCCGGTGTTGCCCTTTTCTTCATGGTGAACAGCGCCTCACCGGTCAAATGGCTGTTTCTCGCTCTCGCCGCCCTGGCCCTCTTTTTCATCGCCGGGACCGTTTTGAGCGTGAAATCGACCCAGTACGAAATAACCACGGAACGAATCCGGGTTCGCCGGGGCCTGATGACCACGCGCACTGATGAACTCGAACTGTATCGCGCGGTCGATACCAGCCTGATCGAGCCTCTGCCGCTGCGCACGATGGGCCTGGGGACGATCGAAGTCCGCACGAACGACGCCAGCACTCCGACGCTTTACCTCCAAGCCATCCACGGCGCCCGGAGTGTCCGCGAAAACCTGCGCAAGTGCATCGAGGAATGCCGCGATCGCAAGGGAGTGCGGGTCACGGAATTGGAGCAGCGCAATCCTGGCGCGTGAAATTCCGAGCATCGGCCAGGCCGCGTTTGAGGACCGGCATGGGATTGGTTATATACCTGCATGAAAGCCTTCGTTTCACTGATGGGCGCTCTTCTCCTTCTTGCCGCGTGCGCCACGACGCAAATCGACTGGAATTCACGAGTGGGCCATTACAGTTACGACGAAGCGGTGACTGAGCTGGGCGTTCCCGACCGCTCCGCCACCCTCTCGGATGGGACCACCGTCTGCGAATGGCTGACCGCCCGCGGCACAGGCTACGGAACTTTCCACTATTTCCCCGGGTCGCGCCTGCAAACCTACGATGTCAGCCAATTTCCGGATCGCTACTTGCGCCTGGTGTTCGGACCGGATAAACGACTCGCGAAGGCGGAGAAGTTCAGCCGCTAATGATCGGGAGAGTGATGAGTGCCTGGTGGCCTCCACGGTCTTCAAAACCGCTGTCGGCTCGCCTTGCGGGCCGAGGTATGTTCGATTCGTGCCCTCTCCGCCACGCATGAAGCCCAAGACGCTGAAACTGACTGCGCTCTCCTCCTGCGCCGGCTGTGCCGCGAAACTGCCGCAATCCGCCCTGGCTGATTTGATGCAGCGATTGCCGGCCGCGCCTCGTGACCCCCGACTGCTTGTGGGCGCGGCTACGGCCGACGACGCCGGCGTTTATCGGATCAGCCCCGATCTGGCCCTGGTGCAGACGGTCGACTTTTTCACGCCGATTGTGGATGACGCTTTCACGTTCGGGCAAATCGCCGCGACCAATGCCATTTCAGATGTCTACGCCATGGGCGGAAAACCGGCCACGGCTTTGAATTTACTGGGAATCCCCCCGGATAGGGTCCCCCCGGCGGTGGTGGCGGAAATCCTGCGCGGAGGACTGGAAAAAGCCACGGAGAGCCGTTGCACCATCCTGGGCGGGCACACGATCCGCCTGCCGGAACCGGTCTATGGCATGGCCGTGACCGGCCTGATTGATCCCCGGCGCATCATCTCGAATACGCAGGCCCGCCCGGGGGATTGGCTGGTCCTGACCAAACCGCTCGGCACGGGCATCGTCACCACCGGGATCAAGCGCGGGCTCGCCTCGGCCAAAGTGCAAAAGAGGGCGATCACGCTGATGACTACGCTTAACGCGGTTGGATCAACCGTCGCGGAACGCCAATTATGCCGCGCGGGGACGGATGTGACTGGGTTCGGTTTGCTGGGACACCTGGCCAACATCTGCCGAGGGAGCGCAGTGGGAGCCGAGGTAGTGGCGCAAGCGGTTCCGGCGATTGATCCCGAGGTTTTTGATCTCATCGATCAAGACTGCATCCCGGGCGGCAGCCGACAGAACCTCAAAACCGCCAGCCAGATCACAGATTGGGGCCGCGCGACCGTCCGGGAAAAACACCTGCTGACGGACGCTCAGACGAGCGGAGGCCTTCTCCTTTGTATTCCCCCCAAACATTTATCGGCGACAATGAAGCTTTTGCGCGCTCGCAAAACGCCCTGCGCCGCGATTATCGGCCGGATCGTTTCCAGGCAAATTCCCTTGATCCGCATCGTCGCGGAAACCGCCAGCCGGAATGACCGGACCAATTCCAGGCCGAAGCGACCTTAAACCCCGGCACGCCCGCTTCCGCGATGATCAGACATTTCATCATGACCACGGCCGGGCACGTGGACCACGGCAAAAGTTCCCTGGTCAAGAAGCTCACTGGGATTGACCCCGACCGCCTGCCGGAAGAGAAGGCGCGCGGCATCACGATCGACCTGGGATTTGCGGATCTCTCCCTGCCGCACGGCGAAGACACATTCAAAATTGGAATTGTTGACGTGCCGGGCCATGAAGATTTCGTTAAAAACATGGTCGCCGGGGTCGGCGCGGTCGACCTGGCCTTGCTGGTGGTGGCGGCCGACGACGGCTGGATGCCGCAAACCGAAGAACACCTGGAGATCCTCAGCTACCTGGGCGTCGCTCACATGGTCGTGGCTTTGACCAAAGCCGATTTGGCGGGAGATCGCCTGCCAGAAATTGAGAAGGCTGTCCGCGAGCATCTCGCGGGCTCCCCTTTCGCGGAGGCCCCGATTCTCTCATGCTCCACGCAGGAGGCGGAATCCTGGGAAAGGTTGAAGCTGGGAATTCGCGACGCGCTCACCGCGATCCCGTCTCAGGCGGATTATGGCAAACCGCGCCTGGCCGTAGACCGGGTTTTCTCCCTGAAGGGAGCCGGCACCATTGTCACCGGGTCGTTGATCGGAGGCCAGCTGGCTGCCGGCCAGCCGGTCGTGATTCATCCCCGAAACCTGGCCGCCCACATTCGCAGCATCCATAGCCACAACCAGCCTATCGCCAGCGCGGCCCCGGGCACGCGCGTCGCGCTCAACCTTCCGGAAGCAACCCGCGATCCGGATGCACCCAACTCCGTGCGCCGGGGCGATGTCGTGATGCTGCCAGGATACGGAAATCCATCCTCCACCCTGGACGTTGTCCTCGAGCGCTCCAACCGCGCCCAAGCAGGCAAATCACCATCCCTAAAACAGGCGGCGCGTGTGCGGTTCCATATCGGGTCAGCCTCGCTGAGCGCCCGCGTATCGCTAGCCCGCCAGACCGAGTTGAAGCCCGGAGAACGCGGAATTGCCCAGCTCCGGCTCGAAAGCCCGGTCGCGATTTTCCGGGGCGATCGATTCGTGCTGAGAGACGACTCGGGACGCCTGACGCTGGCTGGAGGCAGAGTTCTGGACCCTGAGGGAGATCGAAGGCGATTTCGGCTCCCGGCCCGCCAGAACTTTCTCCAGCAGGAAGCGGAGGCGACAGACTCGATCGAGGCCGCGATTGAAGCCCGGCTGCAGCTCGACTCCATTGTGCCGACCGCCAGTCTCCTCGTGAACTCCCGCTTCAGCTCGACACAAATTCACGATGCACTTTCTCGCCTGCGCAAGGACAATACACTCGAACTAAGGGGAGCCTGGGCGATTTCGAAGGCGCAATGGACCGGCCTCCAGCAACGGGCCGTCGAGGCGATTCAGCAGGAACACCGAAATCATCCCGAACGCCCGGGTTTGGAACTCGCAAAGCTCGGCACGGTTCTTGGTTGGCCCGCCTTCCAGCCCCAACTTACGGAGGAAATTTGCGCAAGCCTGGCCCCGAGCGGTTTTCTTCGCCGGGACGGATGGATCAAACGAAACGATCATTTCGCCGCGGCTTCCCCGGGCTTGATGGCCGCGGCCCGGCAGATCCAAGCCACGCTCTCGGAAAAGCGATTCGATCCGCCCAATCGCAGAGAACTGGCGCCAGACAAGACGACGCAAGAGGCTCTGCGCGCGATGATCAAGAGCGGCCAAGTGGTGGAACTCAACTCGGAACTGGTGATGCTGGCGGAGGCATTCGTCGAAGCTCAAAAGCTTTTGAAGGCGCATCTCTCGGCGAAGGGCTCCGGGAGCGTCAGCGAATTAAGGGACGCCATCGGCGGAACGCGCAGGACCATGATTCCACTGCTTGAATTCCTGGATCAACGAGGGTTTACCAAGCGCCTGGGCGATCGGCGGGTTCTCGCCGCCGCCAAAGGAAAGCCAGCCGGATAGAAAGTTCCGCGGCTTCCGTCCGACGGGGTTAGTTCAAGAGGAAGCGCTGCCAGAGTTCAACCCGGTCCTCCACGCCAATCTGCCTCAGGTAATCACGATTCAGACTGCCAATGCGGTTGGTCGAAGGCTGCAGAGCCTGGGCCACGTGCAGCGCGGTGACCGCGGTGAATCCGGGCTCGGTAATCGTCTCGAGGGAATGATGTCGTTCGATCGTGTCGATCACGCCCTCCGGCAATCCCCAGAGCCCGAGAAGATACGCGCCCACTTGCGCGTGTGTCGCCCCAAACACCTCTTGCTCCACCTGATCGAGCGGCAGTTTCTCCGCGCGGCTTCGTTGGACCACCGTTTGATAATCCTCGTCCGCGTTGGCCGCCATGATCAGTTTCCCGATGTCGTGCAACAGCCCGCTGATGAACGCTTCGTCACATTGCGTCGGCGAGAGGTTCTCGTAGGCGGCCAGGCGCCGGGCGGCGTGGGCCGTCTGCAGCGAGTGGTTCCAAAGCTCCGTCGGCGAAAGGCTGCGAATCGAACGTTCCTGATAAAACTTGAAGGCGTGCACGCAGAGGACAATTCCGCGCAAAATCTCGGAGCCAATCACCTGGACGGCTTCCAAAGGGGTCACCACCCGCCGGGAACGCGCGAAAACCGCCGAATTGGCGATCTGGAGCACCTTGACCGTAAGGCCGGCGTCCATTTGCACGATGTCAGCAACTTCCTGCAAGGAACTGAAAGGGGAATTGATGGCTTCCGTGAGCTGCATGTAGACCCGCGGCAGCGTGGGCAGAGCGCCCAGGCCCGCGATCACTTTCTTCAGCTTCTCGCTGCCCACCTGATGTTTCAGGCGGCAGATCCGCTTCAGAATCACGGACAGGTTCTTCAGATCTGCTCGTTTGCTGTAGTAGCGGTGCCCGAACATCAAGCATTGGGCAACCGTCAGCTGGTCGTCATGGCCAGACATGACGATGCGCATGGACTCGGGATGCTCGGCGGCCACCCGGGTCATGAACTCCTGCCCGTTCATTTCGGGCATGACCAGATCCGAGACCACAATGTCGACCGGGGTCCGGGCGAGAAAATCCAGGCCCTCCCGGCCACTGGCCACCGTATACACCTCGTAGTCGCTTTCGAGCAAAGCGGAGAGCATCGAGTAAAACTCGCGCATCAAGGGCTCATCATCCACGAAGAGAATTCGGCTCCGCATTCCTTCCCTCTTATCGGCAGATTATTCAGGAATTTGAGCCTTCCAGCCGTCCCAGGCCCAAAGCCGGCCGAAACTGGCTGACTATCGGCGAAGGGCCGGGATTGACGCCGGGCCATCCCTCTCGCTAGAAGTCGGGCATGCACCAACTGTTATTGGGCGTGCTGGTCGCACTTGCCGGAGATTTCAACCTCGATTGGCA
Organism: uncultured Verrucomicrobiota bacterium; assembly: GCA_964566945.1. Taxonomy (GTDB): domain Bacteria; phylum Verrucomicrobiota; class Verrucomicrobiia; order Limisphaerales; family SXQI01; genus DASVNK01. Next base: position 79,488 of record CAZMKE010000023.1, read on the forward strand.
GCGTTTGCGCCAGGCGCAACCGGAAGGCTACGTCTGCGGGCGAGGCAGCCAGATTGTGATCGACGGAAAACTCGATGAGAAGAGCTGGGCCGCGGCCCCCTGGACCCGCGATTTTCGCGATATCGAAGGCGATAGCCGGCCCAAACCCCGCTTCCGCACTCGCGCCAAAATGCTCTGGGATGATCAATATTTCTACGTGGCGGCGGAACTCGAGGAACCGCACGTGTGGGGCACCCTCACCAACCATGATGCCGTCATTTTCCAAGACCCCGATTTCGAAGTCTTCATCGACCCGGACGGAGACCGGCACAACTACTATGAGTTTGAGATGAACGCCCTGAACACCGGATGGGATCTGCTCTTGAAAAAGCCCTACATTGACGGCGGACCCGCCCTGAATGAATGGGAAATTCCCGGCCTTAAGACGGCCGTTCACGTCAAAGGGACCCTGAACGATTCCTCGGACAAGGACACGGGCTGGACGCTGGAAATTGCCTTCCCCTGGAAAGTCCTGAAAGAGTTTTCCCGGCAGAAAGCGCCACCGGCTGAGGGCGACGTCTGGCGGGTCGATTTTTCTCGGGTGGAATGGCAGGTCGATATCACGGGCAAGACCTTCAAGAAGGTCCCGGGAACCAAGGAAGACAACTGGATCTGGTCGCCCCCTGGCATCATTGATATGCATCGCCCGGAGAATTGGGGCTACGTGAAATTTACCGCCAAACCCGGCCCACAGCCGGACTTTCACCCGACGCGCGACGCCGCAGTCGACCAGTTGCTCGGCGTGTACTACGCGCAAAAAGTGTTTCAGCAAAAAAACCAGCGCTGGGCCACGACGCTCGCGGAGTTGGAACTGGGAAAGGCGGACGAATTCAAGGGCGTCACTTTGCGCAAGACTCAGGCGGGCTACGAGGCGGCCTCCGGCCAACGGAAGATTCGCGAGGACGGACTGCTGCAATAAGGCGAGAGCGCCAGGGCCTGCGGTTACCGGGCTCGGCCTCTCAATTTACTCGATTTGATCCGCCCCCATCGGGCACCTTGGGCGCGTTCCTATGGAAAAGCGCGGATCATCCGCTTCGTACAAATGGGCTGTAGTGGGCATGCTCTGGTGCATTTGCGTTCTCAATTACGCGGATCGCCAGGCCATTTTCTCCGTTTTCCCGAAACTTCAGCAGGAGTTCTCGTTCGACAAGGTTCAGTTGGGCCTGATCGGATCCGCCTTCATGTGGGTCTACGCCGCGGGCGCGCCCTTCGCCGGCGTGGCGGGTGATTTCCTGCGGCGAAAGGACCTGATCCTGGGCGGCTGCCTCTTTTGGAGCGCGATCACGGTTACCACCGGCTGGTGCCACCAATTATGGCAATTCGTCACCGTTCGCGCGGCCGAAGGTTTCGGTGAAACTTTCTATTTCCCCGCTTCCATGTCGCTCCTGAGCGACTATCACTCGTCCAAGACCCGTTCGCGAGCGATGTCTCTGCACCAGTCCAGCGTTTACGTCGGAACCATTTTCGGAAGCTGGCTGGGGGCCTGGTTTGCCGAACACCACGGCTGGCGCCTTGGTTTCTACTTCTTTGGAGCGGCGGGCCTGCTGCTCGCCCTGGCTCTCTATCGCTTTTTGCGCGAACCCCAGCGGGAACAGACCGGCGGCAACGAAAACACCTCGTTCACCGAGGGCCTCGCGGCCATCTTTCGCACTCCATCGGCCGTCCTGATCATGACCGCCTTTGTCGGCGCGAATTTCGTCGCCACCATTTTCCTCACCTGGACTCCGACTTTTCTGGTGGAAAAATTCGGTTTCAAGCTCACAACCGCCGGCTTAAGCGGCACGGTTTTTATTCATCTGGCCAGCGCGATCTGCGTCCCCATGGCCGGCATCCTGGCGGACAAGCTGTCCGCGCGGTTTCCCGGCGGCCGCATATTCGTCCAAGTGGGCGGGCTGATCGTTGGATCGGCGTTCGTCTTCCTGGTGGGGGCAACCACCACCGTCAGCGTTCTCCTTGGCGCCATGATCTTTTTCGGCGCCTGCAAAGGCTTTTACGATTCGAATATCTTCGCCGCGATTTTCGACGTGGTGAACCCGAAAGTCCGGGCGTCGGCGGCCGGCGTGATGAACACGGTCGGTTGGGGCGGCGGCGCGCTAGGCCCGCTGGCGGTCGGATGGTTTTCCAAGAACGGAGGCGGCGCCACTGAAATGGACAACATGAGCAAAGCGATCTCGTACTGTTCGGTGATTTATCTGGCCAGCGCAGGATTGCTGATTGCCGCCATCATCCTATTCCCCAAGACTGCAGCCGCCAACGAGTCCTGATTCCGGACACGCCGCAAAAAACCAACCACAAACTTCGGTGGCAGCACTCGTTGAAAATCCAGAACCTCCCAACGCGCTTGAGCGCAAGATCACCCATTTCCGATGGGTGATCCTTGCCTTGGTCTTCTTCGCCACCACGGTCAATTACCTCGATCGCATGGTCATGGGCATTCTCGCTCCTGATCTCCAAAAGCAATACGCCATTACCGACCTTGAATACGGCTATATTCAATCCGCATTCGCGCTCTCATACGCCCTCGGTCAACTGGCCTCCGGCGGGTTCATCGACCGGGTCGGCGTGCGTCTCGGCTACGGCTGCGCTCTCGTTGCCTGGAGTGCCGCCTCGATGTTGCATGTCCTGGCTCGCACCGCCGGCGGGTTCATTTTGGTGCGCATCTTCCTCGGCATTTCGGAGTCGCCAAATTTCCCCGCGGCCACCAAAACGCTCTCGGAATGGTTTCCCAAGAAGGAGCGCGCATTCGCCTTCGGCTTCGTCAATGCCGGGACCAACATGGGCGCCGTTCTGGCCCCGGCCGTCGTCCCGTGGCTGGCCAGCACGTGGGGATGGCAATGGGCTTTCATCGGCACCGGCCTGATCGGGTTGGTTTGGATTCTTTTCTGGTTTCCCCTCTACCGCCCCGTGGAGGAGCATCCCAAAGTCTCGCCAGCCGAGCTGGCGTTGATCCAAAGTGACCCGCCCGAAACCAAGTTGCGCGTGCCCTGGCTCACGCTGTTCACCTACCGCCAAGCCTGGGCCTTTGCGGCTGGCAAGTTTCTCACGGATTCAATGTGGTGGTTTTTCATCACCTGGGCGCCCAAGTTTTTGAACACTCACCACCATTTGAATCTGGTAAAGATCGGCCCGCCCTTGGTGGTGATTTATCTCATGTCCGATGCCGGGAGCGTTGCGGGAGGGTGGTTCTCATCCCGCCTGATCAAACGCGGGCTGAGCGTCAATCGCGCCCGCAAGACCGCGATGCTTCTATGCGCTTGCGGCATGTTGCCCGTGATCTTCGCCCAAAATGCCTCCGAACTCTGGCTCGCCGTTCTCATTCTGGGCTTGGCCACAGCCTGCCACCAGGGCTTCAGTTCCAATTTATATACCCTGGTCAGCGATATGTTCCCGAAGAATTCCGTGGGGTCCGTCGCCGGATTTGGCGGGACCTGGGGCTATTTCGGGGCTTCGATCTTCCAGATTTTTGTTGGTTACATGGTCAACGACAAAGGCAACTACACCGTCCCGTTCCTGTGCGCCGGCTTGGCTTATCTGGCCGCGTTTGCCGTCATTCACGTCCTCGCTCCACGCCTCGAGGCGATTCAGCCGCGCCCCGCGAAGCGGCCCCAAGCCTCGTGAGCGTCTGCATCATTTTCAACCCGGCCGCCCGCGGGGAAAAGGCGAAGAAATTTCAGAAAAGCCTGGAATCTCTTCACGGCAAGTTCGCCTTGAAGCCCACCCACTGCGCGGGCGCCGCCCGCCAACTGGCCGCCGAGGCGGTGCGAGAAGGTTACCAGACTCTCATCGCGGCCGGAGGGGACGGCACGCTGAACGAAGTGCTCAACGGCATCGGCGACGTTCCGGACGGCTTCGAGCGCATCCGGCTGGGAGTGCTGCCGCTCGGAACGATCAATGTCTTCGCCCGCGAACTCCGCATCCCCCTCAAACTGGACCGCGTTTGGCCGGTTCTGGAAACCGGCCGGGAGACCAAGATCGACGTCGGATGTGCCGAATTCCACACGGATAAAGGCCCGGAGAAGCGGCTCTTCCTTCAATTGGCCGGGGCCGGCCTGGACGCTTCAGCCGTGGAGTTGGTGAGCTGGCAGTTGAAGAAAAAGATCGGGCCGGGGGCTTATCTTGTGGCCGGCCTGCAGGCCTTGCGGGCGAACCAGCCCAAAATCACCGCCAGCAACGGCCGTCAGGAAACCGTCGGCGATCTCGTGCTGATCGGAAACGGCAAGTTCTATGGGGGCAATTATCCGATTTTTCACAAGAGCGACCTGACCGACGGCGTCCTTGATGCTGTCACGCTGAGTCAAGTCGGCTGGGGCGGACTTCCCTCCCTCGCTCTGAACTTTCTGCTCGGCCGTCTTTTCAAGGAAGGGGTCACTAAATATCTGCAGGGCAGCGAGCTCACCCTGCGGAGCGAGCAGAGAGTTCCCGTGCAACTGGATGGCGAGTTCGCCGGTGAACTGCCCGCACGATTCTCCGTGCTGCCTCGGCGCCTGCGGGTGATCGCGCCCGACCCTCGCGCTAGAATTTAACCGGGACCGGGCTGCTCAGCGTGCGAAAGCGGCTGACGGCGCTCACCAGCACGGCGCCGCCCGGAGAAACCTCGTGGGTCGCGGCCGAGCCGGGCAGCAACTCTGTCACCCATTCCGCGCCCCGGCGGCTTTGCACCACCCAAAACAACGCTCTCTGCCCGTTCGGCAGCGACCATCGCGCCAAATGCCGGCCGCTCGGCTGGCGAGTGAGCGATACCACCGGGTTGGAAACCGGCACATTCCGCAAGGGCGGCGCAATCGCCGGACTGGAATAAACGCCGGAAGCCAGCCGGTTCCGCAGTTCGGCATTATTGGCCACCGAACCCAGGTGCCAGAGGATGTAGCCGGGCCGGTCCGTTTTGCGCGGGATTTCAATCTGGTTGATCACTTCGTCGTGCGGCCATCCATTCCCGGCTTTGGTGATGTCGCCCCCGGGCCAAATCGGAATCTTTTTCTCGCTCTGGCGCGACCACCAATCAAAAAGAACCGGGTAACTTTGTTCCCGCTGGGTGCTCGGCCAGTAAAGCTGCGGAGCCATGTAGTCCACCCAGCCGTTGATCAGCCAGCGGCGGGCATCCGCATAAATGGAATCGTAAGCATCGAGGCCCTTGATTTGCGCGGGAAAACCTGGACGCCAAATGCCAAAAGGACTCACGCCAAACATGACCCAGGGTTTTTGAATCCGGATCTCGCGCTGCAGCCGCTGCACGAGCTTGTTCACGTTTTCCCGTCGCCATTCATTCCGGGGCAATTGGCCTCCGGACTGTTGATAATGCTTCCAAGTCGCCTCGTCCGGAAACTCGCGGAAAACGCCCGGCCGGATCGGCTCTGGATACGGGTAAAAGTAATCGTCCAGGTGGACGCCATCGATATCGTAGCGCTTCACGACATCGAGAATGACGCGCGCCACATAATCCTGAACCGCGGGCTCCGCCGGATCGAGCCAGAGCAACGAGCCGTAACGCCGGATCCAGCGCGGATGCTTTTTCGTCACGTGCTGCGGACTCGTATATTTGGTGTTGGAAAACCCCGCCCGGTACGGATTAAACCAGGCGTGCAGCTCCAGTCCGCGCGCATGCGCTTCCTCGACCGCAAACTGCAGCGGATCGTAAAAAGGCTCCGGAGGCTTGCCCATCATGCCGGTGAGAAACTCGGACCAGGGCTCGATGGAGGACTTGTAAAGCGCATCGCTGGCCGGCCGCACCTGCAGGAAAACAGCGTTCAGCCGCAACCGGACCGCGGCATCCAAGAGCCGCCGCAGTTCGGCCTTTTGCTCATTCGCGTTGAGGCCAGGTTTGCTCGGCCAATCGATGTTCGACATGCTGGCCACCCAGGCCCCGCGGAACTCGCGCATGATTTTCGGCGGGGCTTCGGCAGTCGGGCTGGCCGCCCGCGAGGACAAACAAGTGCCCATGAGCAACAGAAAGCCCAAAACTCCGTGTCGCACGGTTCTCAGGGTTGTGATCATCCGGTTCTCTCTTACCATGCCTCGCCCGAAAGCGACAGCCTAACGCAACATCCGCACGCGATTATTCTCGCTGTCGCCCACGTAAACCACTCCCTGCCCGTCCACGCAGATGCCGTGCGGGCGGGCCAACCGGCACCGCAACGGATCACCATCCGGTCCATCGCCCCGTTCTCCGTCGCCAGCCACAATTTCCACGCGGCCGTTCTGAAGGCGCTTAATGGTGTGGCTTTCTGTATCCGCAAAATAAACAGCTCCGTTCGGCGCCACGCTGATCCCCTTCGGTCCCGACAGGGCGACTTCCTTGGCCAGACCAGCCGGCGGCCCTTTGCCTTCGGCGCCAGCCATATGATGCAAGACGCCGGTCTTTGTCTCGATCCGGTAAATGGCGTTCCCTTCGCGCAGAGCCAGCCAAATGTCTCCGTGGCGATCGAAATCAAGAGCGCGCGGGCCGAACAGCGGCTCTCCGGCAATGTTGGCTCCGTCCCGCGGCTTTCGTTTCTCGCCCGTCCCCGCGTAGGTGGAAATGAAGCCGGTCCGGGCATCAACCCTGCGAATGCGATGATTGCCAATGTCGCAAATGAAGAGATTGCCCGCTCCGTCCAGTTGAACGCTGTGCGGTTGGTTCAGTTCCGCGTTCTGAGCAGGACCGCCGTCGCCGGCGAAGCCCGCTTTCCCGCTGCCAGCGACCAGCGAGATGATTCCGTTGGTCGAAATTCGCCGCACTACATGGTTGCGCATCTCCACCACATACATGGCGCCCCGCCAGTCGAAGCGCACTTCATACGGTTCATTCATCTCCGCTTGAACCGCCGGACCGTTATTCCCGGAATACCCCCGCCGACCGCTGCCAGCCACGGTCGTCACGGTCCCATTTTGCACTCTCCGAACGGCGTGGTTGTCCATGTCGCAGAAGTAGAGGGCTCCATCAGGCCCCACACACACGCCATACGGATTCCGCACCTGCGCGGAAATCGCCTGGCTTCCGTCTCCGCCATAGCCAGCAACTCCGGTTCCGCAAACGGTTTGGATCGAAGCCGAATGCGTGGATGCCATGAAAAATGGCACGAGAAAAAAACTCAGGAGGAAACGCATGCCCCGAAGGTAGTCGGGCAGGTGGGACAAGGACAAGCGGAAGCTCCTCAAGCCTTAACGAAGCGGTACCCTACCCCGTAGACCGTATCCACCAGGCACGAGGCTTTGCCCAGCTTGTCCCGCAGCCGGGCCATATGCGTATCCACCGTTCTGGGATCGACGCCCTTGTCGCCCTGCCAGACCACTTCCAGCAATCGTTCGCGCGATTGCACCCGGCCATTCTGCTGGGCCAGCGTGGCCAGCAAGCGGAACTCCGTCAAAGTTAGGGAAATCGGCTCGCCAGCGACCGTAACCGCGTGGCGCTCTGTATCGATGCAGAGCTCGCCCGCTCGCACCTGATTTTCATCGTGCGCCCTCGGCGCATGCCCGGAGAGCAGATTGCGGATGCGCAGAACCAGCTCGCGCGGACTAAACGGCTTGGTCAGATAATCGTTGGCTCCCAGCTCGAAGCCGAGCACCCGGTCCGATTCCTGGCTGCGAGCCGTCAACATAATGATCGGGATTTCCCGCGAACTGTCTTTGTCGCGCAGGCGGCGGCAAACTTCAAACCCATCCATCTCCGGCAGACCGATATCGAGAACGATCAAATCCGGGCCAATATTCCCAACTTTATGGAGCGCCTCGTGCGGGGTCACCGCAATGCTGACCAGATACCCGGCCTCCACAAGGTTGAAACTGATCAACTCCAGAATATCGAGATCGTCGTCCACCACCAGGACTCTGAGGCCCGGCCTTGAGATCTCCACCGGCCGCTTCGAACTTTCTTCTATCTGGGCGTCAGTTTTTGCCGACCCTGCACGTTCACTGATCCTGCTCACCTTCCTACTCCGCACTCCTGAACATCCGCGGCGAATCCCGGAGCCGGAGGCAACCCCTGGCTCTCTTGATCATCGCGCGCGGAAAACCGCGCAAAATCGCAGACGGACACAGGGAAAATCTCCGGCAGAATTGTTACAAATAAATGACGACTGCGAAAAGTTCTCATGAAACTGGAGAGGTGCTCTCGCACCAAAAACGCTGTCTTCCACCACCCCCACGCGCGCCCGCCGTCCCTGCAAACTTCGTGGCATCAACTGCCTCCGCCTTTGCTTTTAGCCGTTCCTTCCGCCAGAATACCCCCCGGGATGAGCAAACGCTTTTACATCACCACCGCGATCTATTACGTGAACGGGCACCCGCACATGGGGCATGCCTACGAACAGGTTGTCACCGACGTAATTGCGCGGGCGCAGCGCGCGCTCGGCCACCCTTCCTTCTTCCTCACCGGCCTCGACGAGCATGGGCAGAAAGTCCAGCAGGCCGCCGAAGCGGAGGGGAAGAAAGCCCAGGAATACTGCGACTCCCTCGCGGAAGATTGGAAACGGATGGCGGCCAGCTTGAAGCTGACCAACGACGATTTCATCCGGACGACCGATGCCCGCCACAAAACCGTCGTTCGCGCCATCCTGAACCGGCTCCATGCCAACGGTTATTTCTACAAAGCGGAATACGGGGGCTTCTATTCGACGCGCCAGGAGACCTTCGTGCCCGAAAAAGAACGCCGGCCGGATGGTTCCTTCGATCCGATCTACGGCGAGGTCATCCGCCTCTCCGAAGAAAACTACTACTTCAAGTTGAAGTCGGAGCAGCAATGGCTGATCGACTACATCGAAAGCAACCCGGACTTCATCGTCCCGCGGTCGCGCCGCAACGAGATCCTGGGCTTTCTGAAGAACAACGAACTGGAGGATCTCTGCATCACGCGTCCAGCTTCGCGACTGAATTGGGGCATCCCGGTCCCGTTTGACCCTGAATACGTCACCTACGTCTGGTTCGACGCCCTGGTGAACTACATCAGCGTGCCGGCGGCCTGGGGTGATCCCACGGTCGTGAATCAACTCGGGTTGGACTCCTCCGATCTGGCCGCCCTTCCCACCTTCCAGCAGCGGCTGGAGCTCTGGCCAGCGGACGTTCACGTCATCGGCAAAGACATCATCAAGTTCCACACCGTCTACTGGCCGATCATGCTCAAAGCCATGGGGCTGCCCCAACCGCGGCAGATTATCGCTCACGGATTCTGGGAGAAAAACGGCGAGAAAATGAGCAAATCGACCGGCAATATCGTCGACCCCGTGTCCGTGATTGCCGAGTGGGGATTGGACGCGTTTCGTTATTACGTCACGCGCGAACTCGACATGGGCCCGGACGGCAACTGGACCGACGCCGGTTTCCAGGCGCGCTACCAGGCCGAACTGGCCAACGGCCTGGGCAATCTGGTGAACCGCTCTCTCTCCATGCTCAACCGATATCGCGGGGGAAAAGTGCCACCCTTATCCTCGGAATTGCAGGCCGAAGCCGCCCGGTTCATCCAAGATGCTCGCGCCGCCTACGAGAAGCATCACCTCCAGGAAGCGCTCATCGCTGCTTGGGGTCTGGTGACCCGTGCCAATCAATACGTGGATCAGACCGCTCCTTTCAAGCTGGCCAAAGACCCCGCCCAATCAGGGCGCCTAGACGAAGTTCTCTACAATCTGGCTGAAATCTGCCGGATCATTGCGATTCTCGTCGCTCCCGTCCTGCCGGAGACCTCCGGAAAGATCCTGGAGCAACTCGGCTTGGGAGCCAGCCAGCAGACCCTGGCCAACCTGGCCTGGGGCGAACTCGCTGAAGGCCACCAGATCGGCACTCCCGCGCCTCTTTTCCCAAGAAAAGACCTGCCGCCGAAACATTCATGAGCAGAATCGTTGGAATCGATCTCGGCACCACCAATTCGCTCGTTGCGGCGGTTGATTCTGGCATCCCGTTCGTCATCGCGGACGCCGAAGGCCGTCGCCTCACACCGTCAGTCGTTCATTTTCCCGGCGAGGGCCTTCCCGCCGTCGTGGGAGACAAGGCTAATCGGGTCCGGGTCTTAAAACCGCAGCAAACCGTTTACTCTGTAAAACGGTTTATGGGACGCCGGGGCAGCGACATCAGCGCGGAAGAGATGCTCGTCACCTACCCGATCGAAGGCCAGGGGGCCGGTCCGGTCCAGATCGCTCTTCCTGGCCAGAAAATGACCCCGGAACAGATCTCGGCGGAGATCTTGCGGAAGCTGAAACACGACGCCGAAGCCTGTCTCGGGGAAGAGCTAAACCGCGCCGTCATAACCGTTCCGGCGTATTTTAATGACGCCCAACGAAATGCCACCAAGGCCGCGGGAGAATTGGCCGGCTTCACCGTCGAGCGAATCCTGAACGAACCGACCGCGGCCGCCTTGGCCTACGGCCTGGATAAACTCGGAGAACATTCAAAGATCGCGGTCTACGATCTGGGCGGCGGCACATTCGACCTTTCCATTCTGGAACTGCGCGAGGGAATTTTTCAGGTGCTGGCCACGAGCGGAAATACCCGGCTGGGTGGCGACGATCTGGACAAACGGCTGGTCGATTTCCTTCGGTCGCGCATTGCCGAAGCCGGCGGGCCGGACGCTTCGGCCGACCTCCGCATCCTGGCTCAGTTGCGCGAAACCGCGGAACAGGCCAAAATCCGTCTATCGTTCGAAACGGAAGTGCCCATCGCCCTTCCCTTCCTGACCTCTGAATTCAGTTTTGATTACACGCTAACGCGCCAGAAGCTTGAGGAATTGACACGCGATATCGTCACGCGCACCCGGGAACATTGTTTCCGCGCTCTGGCCGACGCCAAATTGCAGGCCAGGGACCTCGACCAGGTGATCCTGGTCGGCGGACAGACCCGGATGCCGCTGGTCCGGCAACTCGTAGCGGAATGGTTTGGCTGCAGCGATTTCGAAGCGGTGGCCGGTTCCATCCGAATCGGTTCGGAGTACCACAAAGCGGATGGGCCTATGCTCAACACGTCGCAAAACCCCGATGAAGCGGTCGCGCTTGGAGCAGCAATTCAAGGGGAGATTCTGAGCGGCGGGTTCAAGAACGTTCTTCTGCTGGATGTCACCCCGCTCTCGCTCGGCATCGAAACCTTCGGTGGGTTGATGAATGTCATCATCCCGCGAAATTCCACCATCCCGATCAAAGCGGGCGAACTCTTCACCACCGCGGTCGACAACCAGGAATCGATGCTCATTCACATCCTGCAGGGCGAACGCGAACGCTCGAAGGACAACTGGAGCCTAGGCCGTTTCACCCTCGAATTTGCGCGGGCGCCGAGAGGAGTCCCGCGAGTGGGCGTGCAATTTGAAATCGACTCCAACGGCATCCTGCACGTCCTCGCCCGCGACACTCGCACCGGCCACGAAAAGGTGGTGGAGATGAAGTCAGCGGTGGACGTAAACGACAATGACGTCCAGCGCATGGTGGAAGAAAGCGTTGAGCACGCGTTCGAGGATCTCGCAGCCCGGCGCTGGATCGAGGCCAGACTCAAAGCGCAGGAGACGCTGAAAGCTACTCAAATCGGCCTGGAACAATACGGACACGAAATCAGCCCGGAGCAACGGGAAGCGATTCAAGCCGCCTTGGACCAACTCCAAAAAATCCTGCAAATTGACGAAAGCCAGGCCGGCCCGGCGGATGTTCAACGACTCAAGGCGGAACATGCCGTGCTGGATGAAGCCACCAAGCCTCTGGCCGACTTGATGATGGATCGGGCGATGGAAGCCATGTTGCGAAAGCGAGGTCTCATATAAACAACCATTTCAACCTCGAAGACCGGGCGCGCCGCGCTCTCCTGGAAAGGGATTTTATTCCCGACTTCCCTCCGGGAACTGAAGCGGAATTGCAGGCCTCCGCCGCGCCGGCTTCACCTCCAGACATCAGGGACCTGCGGCATCTCCTCTGGTCATCGATCGACAACGAAGACTCCCGCGACCTCGACCAGATTGAATACGCCGAAAGAAACGGACAGTGCATCCGGGTTCTGGTCGGCGTGGCCAATGTGGCCAGTTTTGTTCAGACCGGCGGACTCATCGATAAACGGGCCGCGCAAAACACCGTGACGCTCTACACGCCGAGCAAGAACTTCCCCCTGCTCCCGGAGCAGCTCTCCACGGACCGGACCTCGCTTAACCAGGATCAGGATCGTTTGGCGCTGGTCGCCGAAATGCTGGTGGAACCTGACGGCGAGGTGCACAACCGCGACATCTATCCGGCTCTGGTCCGGAACAAAGCGCGGCTCTCGTACGATACGGTCGCCCAGGCCTGCGAACAGAATCAGCGCGTCGAGTGCATCGCCTGCCAGAACGGTCTAAAGGAGCAACTCGACCTGCAACTTGAAGCCGCCAAGCGCCTGGAGGCCTTTCGCCACAGGCTCGGCGCTCTCACGTTTTCGTCTTACGAAGCGCTTCCAGTCACGCGCGACGGGAAACTGGTGGACCTGGCTCTCCTCACCCGCAATCGAGCCCGCGACATGGTGGAAAGCTTTATGATCGCGGCCAATGTCGCCGCGGCCACCTACCTGAAATCGCGCAACTGGCCGATTCTCGAGCGTGTGGTCGATGCCCCGCGGGACTGGAACCGCATCCGCGACCTCGCCGCCGGCCTGGGCGCCAGCCTGCCCGAAAATCCCGCGCCAAAACCTCTCGCCGATTTCCTGGCCGCTCGCCGCAGCGCCGATCCGGGCTCGTACCGCGACTTGTCGCTAACCATCGTGAAATTGCTTGGGCCTGGCCAATACCGCGTCGAAACGCCCAACGGACCGCAGAGCAGCCACTTCGGCCTCGCTCTGGACGACTACAGCCATTCGACAGCCCCCAACCGCCGCTACGCGGATCAGGTTCTCCAGCGCATGCTGCTGGCCTGCCTGGCGAGCCGGGACAATCCTTTTACCGAAGTCGAGCTGGCGTCCATCGCGGCCCATTGCACCGAAAGGGAAGATGCCGCCCGAAAAGTCGAGCGCACCATGCGCAAAGTGGCCGCCGCATTCCTCTTGAAGGATCGGATTGGTGAAGTTTTCCCGGCGATCGTGACCGGAGCGGCCGCGAAAGGAACTTATGTTCGGTTAAAGCACCCAGCGGCCGAAGGCCGCGTCGTGCGCGGCGAACGCGGTTTGATGGTGGGCGATCGCCCGCACGTCCGGCTGCTCTCCGTGGATCCCGAACAGGGTTTCATCGATTTCGAGCGCACTTGAGAGCGACGGACTGTTGCCGCGCCCAGGCAGCCTCAACGCCAATTGAAACCCGGATATTTCTTCTGCAATCCCGATTTCAGCTTGGGATATTCTTTCGCCCGAAAATCCGGCCAATCCACGGTGCTTTGCAGCCGCTTGCCATCAGGAGCACAAAGCCATACCCGCACCGGCGTCCTGCTCTCGCAGACTTTTGGGTGATCTTTGGCGTCGAAACACTCGTGCAGCTTCACCTGCAGCTCCGGCTCCTTGGCCGCCCCGTCCGGATACAACAGCTTCACCTTTTTCTCGCCCGGCCAAGCCACCGCTGACGGAACGAGCTCGTCCAGCCAGCCCAGCTGCTCCCTGGCCAGCAAACCGTGGATTGGGCCTCTCAGATCGGCGGCCTGAGCTTCTTTGGCCAGGGTCAGACCGCGAAATGCGCGGGCTAAAGAGCGTTCAAGGGCGGCGGCGTCATAGCGCGGAAATTCCAGTTCCGGCAGCGCTTCCGCCACCAGATTGACGCGCGCCATGAATTGCTTCAGATCGTGAGTCAACAGCGGCAGCTCGAATACCCCATCGCCATAAGCGCGAGCCAGCGCCAGGCCGCTCGCATCCGGTTCAACCTCGCGTTGATGCTCCTGGGCGACCACCAAATCCCGGAAACGAATGTAACGGATGGCCGCCACGCGTTTGTGCGTCCGATCATAAACGTGCTCAATCTGGGACGAAAAATGTTGAGGAAACGCTTCTCGCAGCCATTCCAGCTTCACGGCGGTCGCCAGGCCCAAAAGCGTCAAGGCCCCTTGCTTGCCACTGATTTCGCGAAGCGTGCCCACCACCAGCAACGGAGCCTTTTGCACGGCGCTCTCCCGCATCAATGTCCCGGTCCGCCCCTCAGTCAACAGACAATCGAGAGTCCCCTGGTCCTTCCGGATCGCCAACTGGTCGATAAAACCGGTGAGAATGCAGCGCTGCAACAGCTCTGGATTACAGGCCTTCGCCTCCGCATTGCCCAGATGGGTGCGGGCAATTTCACAGAGTTGCCCCCAGGTCATCGCCACCTGCTGCGCGCTCAGGGCATGCACTCCGCGCCGGCGGCACGCCTCCACGTTGAAGCCATTGGCCTGCGCGAACTTAAAGGCCTCAATCAATACGAAAAAATCCGACTGGTCGCTGACCTCGAAGTCTTCCCGGGCAGTGGCAATATGCTTGTCGTCCCGGCCCAAGCGCAGCAGCAGGTCCCGGCCGCTGACCAAAGCCGCGCACAGGGCGGCCTCCTGCACACACCCATGCCGGCCAGCCTCCACCAGCATGCGGGAATACCGCGGGTGCATCGGCAGCCGCAACATTCTCCGGCCCGCTTCTGTCAGATCGCTCGGGCCGTCCGCGGATCGCGCAATCGCGCCGAGCATCTCCAAAAGTCGCTCCGCCCTTTCGACCGCCGCTGGATCAGGCCGATCCAGCCAATCAAATTCCGCCGCTTTCCGAATCCCCAACGAATGCAAAAGCAAAACCACTTCCGCCAAGTCCGCGCGCTGGATCTCCGGCGTGTTCCGGTCCGGACGATTCAAATGATTGCTCTCTGTCCAGAGTCGCCGGCAGGTGCCCGGAGCGGTCCGGCCAGCCCGTCCCTTCCGCTGATCCGCGGACGCCCGGCTGATCTCTTCAATCAAAAGCGTGCCGATCCCCCGTTCCCCATCGTACCGGGCGATGCGGGCCAGGCCGCTGTCGATCACATGGCGAATCCCCGGAATCGTTACAGATGTTTCCGCGACATTCGTCGAAACGATGACTTTGCGCAGAGGGTTCTCAGCAAACGCGCGATCCTGCTCCTCGGCCGGCAATTCCCCGTGCAGCGGAATCAGCGCCAGCCGTTCGGAAACCCGAATCCGGCGACATTCATTCAGAGTGGCCTGGATCTCCGCCATTCCGGGCATGAACACCAGGATATCCCCCACCTCCCCGGAGCCAATAATTTCAGCGACGGCCGCCGCCGCTTGCACGGGCATCGGACTTTGTTCGCCAAACGGCAGATAGTTCACCTCCACCGCGAACATCGTCCCCTCGGAAATCACCACCGGGCAGTTGTCGAGATAACTGGAGAGGGATGCCGTGTCCAAAGTCGCGGACATCACCACTACTTTTAGCTCCGTGCGGGTCTTCTGTAATTGCTTTACCAGGCCGAGAGCAACGTCGCTCAGCAGATTGCGCTCATGAAACTCATCAAAGACGATCGCATCGTAGTCGCTCAACCGGGGATCGTCCTGCAACCAGCGCAGCAAAATGCCTTCTGTGACAAAACTCACCCGGGTGCCCCGGGAAGTGAAATCCTCGAATCGGATCTGATAGCCCACTTCCTGGCCAAGCTTGCCGTTCCGCTCCGAAGCCACCCGAGCCGCCAGGGTTCGCGCCGCGACACGCCTCGGTTGCAGAACGACCACGCGCTTCAAACCCAGCGCGTCCAGCAGCATTTGGGGAACCTGGGTGCTCTTGCCCGACCCCGTCGGGGCCGCCAACACCAGGCGATTGCCAGATCGAAGCGCTTGGAGAATGGACCCTTCGACCTGCCAAATGGGAAGGGACTTCACGCTCAGCGCAGAACGAAAAGCAGAGCCAGCACAATCAGGCTAAGAACTGCCATCAACCCGCTCGGCATGAACTTTCGCCCTTTCAAAAATCGCTTTCCGAAAAACAAAACCAGCACCAGAACGACAATCCAGCAATATTGAAAAGGCAGAACGTTCAGGGCAAACAAAGCGAGAAGAATTGAAAAAATGCTGGAGGCGATAAGCGAAGCCTTGCTGCCCGCCTTAATCAACCCCATCAAGCCCCCTGCCATTATCAGGGCGATATACACCCACAAAACTGTCTGTGCCATCGTCATCTCCCGGATAGTCCCATCATTCACCAATCGCGTCCAAGGACAAAATTTGTCCTTCCTCACATTCGGCAGCAACCACGAACGGGCGGCAGCAAACCTCGCAGTCCGTGGTGAAACGCTGCGAAACAACGTTCGTGTCGATCACGAGCGTCGAACCCTGCCCGCAATACGGGCAAAATACCTCTCCCTCCTGTTCCATAACTCCAAAGGCCAAACAACCAAAAATCGAGCCCGGTATAAAGCACAAACGCCGCTCACGGTGGGAGTGAACGGCGTTTGGGATGAAAGATCTGGCGACAACCTACTCTCGCGGAA
>CAZMKE010000024.1:0-94877 GCA_964566945.1 uncultured Verrucomicrobiota bacterium
CTCCCCCAGCCCCCCTCCCTCTCTTTTGGGTCACATTTAATTTGATTCAATTCGATTACAGAAGTGTAACAAAAAAAGATTTGCTAATTTCCCCACTAGGCGCCAACCTAATGCGGACCCCGTGAAAAACGCACCGGAGATTAGCACATCGGCGTGCAATTCATCTCAGCTTAAAAGCTGGGGTGTATTGAACCGTGACGGTGTTTTTTACGCCACTTCGCCCGTCGGCGGAGAGGAATCGCCTTTCGAAATCGCTCTGCACGGAGTGCGTTCGGAATCGGAAGCTCAACTGGCGATCGCCCTTTTCGCCGCACCGCAGCCGCTGGCGTTTAGCAACTGACGTTCGCGCCTCTTTCAAGGCAGTGCGACGGCAGCCAGAGAGCCTTTGTCGCGTCCAAAAAGCACTTTCTCGCTGATCGCCGGGTAGGCCCTGACTCCACTCCCAAGAATCTGCCCCGTTCCCTTCACCGCAAATTTGGCGGATGACGCTGCGGCGAGGACCAACTCGCCCGATTCCTTGAGAATCAGCAGTTGATCCCCCACCAGCGTGACGGTTCCGGCCCCGAACGACTCCTGGCTCCAGGCCACCCTGCCGGTGTTGAAATCCACACAACGGAAGCTGGGCCCGTACTCCTGGCGGCCATGAAAGCCATAGAGGTAACCGTCCCGGCAGACCGGAGTGGCGTAGTGCGCCGAGAGGGATTCATCATTCGACCAACGCTTCTGCAGAACGCCACTCTGCCAGTTCAGTAAAACGGCGCCGGTTCCGTAACTGGCCGTGAGGAAGATATGGTCCTTAAATACGAGCGGGGTGGCGGCATTCACCGATGCTTCCATCCGCGACCTCCAGTGAAAATCCGCCAACTGCCGCCCCGTCTCCGGTTCCACCACGCACACCCCTTCGCGCGTGAAGGCGACCAGCTCAGGCTTCCCGGCCAGCGGAGCCATCACCGGCGATGAATAACTCGCTTCGTCGCTCCGGCATTTCCAGCGCAATTTTCCCGTCACCGCATCGAGGGCGACGATCCCGGCGCCTTCCCCGCCAATGTTCAGGATCACGCGATCGCCCACAACGAGCGGGGAGCACGCCATTCCAAAGAAACCCTTCCGCGCGCCGAATTGATCCTTGGCCGCCACCGTCCAGAGCGTCTTTCCGCTCTTATCCACGCACCGGACCAGCCCCTCAGCCCCCATGGCGAAGATTTTGTCTCCAGAAATGGCGGGCACGGCCCGCGGCCCGGGGTCAAATCCGAAATCGTCCCGGTAATCGGTCTTCTCCTTGTTTTGCCACTGCGAAGCGCCCGTCAGACGGTCGAAAGCCTCCAGCACTTCCACTCCGCCCCGACGGTAGAAAAGGTAAACCGTATTTCCCTCCACCACCGGTCCCGCGAAACCCTCACCCACCGCCTTCTTCCAAATTACCCGGGGCCGGGCAGAGTCCCATTGTCCGGCAATGGCCTCCGCGGAGGTTCCGTTGCGGTCCGGCCCGAGAAACTGAGGCCAATCTCCCGCGCGGACGAGCCCGACGCTTAAACTCAAAGTCAACAGCGCACACCATTTCATAGGCACAAAAAAGGCCACCCGAAGGTGGCCTTTGCAAGCTTTGCTTCGATTAATCCTTGTCTTTGCCGCCGCCGCCCGAACCTTCGCTGCCGAGCTGATCGATCAGCGTAATCAGCGGAAGGAACAGAGCGATGACGATGCTACCGACGATGACCGCCAGAAACACGATCATGATCGGTTCCAGCAGCGAAGTCATGGCCGACACGGCGTTGTCGACCTCGTCTTCGTAATTATCGGCGATCTTCATCAACATTTCCGGCAGAGCGCCCGTTTGTTCACCGACATCCACCATGCTGATGACCATCGGGGGGAAAACTCGTGACGCCTCGAGCGGAGCGGTGATCGTCTCACCTTCCTTGACGCTCTCATGCACCAGGCTCACCGCGTCGGAAACGATCACATTGCCGGAGGTCTCCTTGACGATGTTGAGCGCCTGGAGAATCGGCACGCCCGAGGAGATAAGGGTGCCGAGCGTTCGGGTGAAACGGGCAATCGCCACTTTGCTGATCACAGGGCCGAGCACCGGGAAATTGAGCTTCACGCGATCAAACAGCTTGCGGCCAAATTTGGTTCGGATGAACAGCTTGAACGCAATCACCAGCAGAATGACCACGCCGAGCGAGGCCAGAGCGTTATTGGCGATAACATCGCTGATGCCGAGGACAAGCTGGGTAAAGCCGGGCAGAGGCTTGCCTTCCAACATGTCCTGGAAGATCTGCTTGAACTTCGGCACCACGAAGACCATTAGAATCGTCAAGATGGCCACCGCCACAAACATGACCGCGGCGGGATAGAACATCGCCGCCACGACTTTGCCCTTAATCTTTTGGGCTTTTTCCATGAACTCGGAAAGGCGGTTCAAAACGACTTCGAGCACGCCGCCGAGCTCGCCCGCCTTCACCATGTTCACGAAAAGGCGGTTAAAGACCTTGGGATGCTGGGCCAGGGCTTCGGAGAAAGTGCTTCCGCCCTCAATCGAACCGGCCAATTCGCCAATGATCCGGCGCAAAACGGCGTTTCGCTCCTGTTTTTCCAGCACGCGGAGGCCGCGCAACAACGGCAAACCGGCATCGACCAGTGTCGCGAGCTGGCGCGCGAAGGTCGTGAGCACCTTCGGCTTCACTTTCCCGCCAAAGCCGGGAATCTTGATGTTGATGCCCTTCTTCTTCCCCTTCGCCCCAGATGGGGCGGCGGCCTTGGCCTTTTTGTCCCCCTTTTCCGCCTTCGGCTTTTCCGCTTCAGTCACCTTCGTCGGGAAATAGCCCATCTCCTTCAGCCGACTGATCGCCTCATTCTGGTTCGCGACATCAAGGGTGCCTTTGGTCTCCTTGCCGCGGGAATCCATGGCCACGTAATTGAACTTGGGCATACGAAACTTAGATCCTAAAAAAGTCGGTTGTGTTCAGCACTCTTGCATTTTTCGTTCCAGATTGCGAATGAATTCTCCGAAACCGACGGTTCATTCCCGCAATCCGAGCCTGCTTTTTAGACCACCTCACCGGCGGTCAAGCACGCTTTCACTCGCGCTCACGACACCACAGCGCCAAACGACCCGACGCCGGACCGGTAGTCTTGCCCAAAAATGGGCCGCGGGTCTATCGGGAAGTTTGCCGCGCCATTGGCGCGCAACGAAAGTCTGCTAAGCCAGGGAAAGTGGTGGGCGATGAGGGATTCGAACCCCCGACCTACTGTGTGTAAGACAGACGCGCTAACCACTGCGCCAATCGCCCAGAACAAGAGGGAGACCGTAAGCCGCCAGCCACCCTTTTGCAACGCGAACGTGGACCGCGACTTTCAGGCTTTTTCGTCGGCCGGCAACAACGCCCCCCGCCGCGCTCGGAAATCCCGCGCGACGCGTGAAATTTACGCGCTAAGAAGCGTATTCCGACAGGGCAGCTGTCATGATTGCTTTGGAATCGAACTCGCTCTCGGAAAAGATCCGGACCAGCTTGCCCCGGGATAGGACGCCGATTCGGTTGCAGATCAGGAACAGCTCCGGCAATTCCGAAGATGCCACCAGGATCGCCTTGCCTTCCTCCGCCAGCGCCACCAGGAACTGATAAATCTCAAACCGCGCCCCTACGTCGATCCCCCGGGTGGGCTCGTCGAACAGAAGGATGGCGGCATTCCGCAGGAGCCACCGGGCAATCACGACCTTTTGCTGGTTGCCGCCGCTCAACTCCCGCGCCGGCTGTTCGATTGAAAAGCTGCGCAGGTGCAAACGCCGCGCCATATCCTTCCCCTGCTCCCGTTCGCGATCCCGCGAGATCACTCCGCACGCGCCAGTCACGCCCGGGAGTGAGGCAAGGGAAATGTTCTCGCGAATCGTCGCTGGCAAGAGCAGCCCCTGCCCTTTCCGATCTTCCGTCACCAGGGCGATGCCCGCTTCGACCGCGTCACCCGGACTGCGGAAGCGCGCCGGACGCCCAGCGTTTCCGAGATAAACCGCTCCAGACTCCAAGGGATCTGCCCCGAAGATCGCCCGCATTGTTTCGGTGCGGCCCGATCCCATCAGGCCAGCGAGTCCAAGTATTTCGCCCCGGCGCAGATCAAAACTGACCTCGCGCAGGCCGGTCCGGCTTTGCAGGCGCTCGACCTTGAGTGCGATCTCGCGGCTTGCCTTCCGGCTTCTCAAAGCCATGTCCGACAATGTGCGCCCCACCATCAGCCGCACCATTTCGGGCGCGCTCAGTTCTCCAGCCGGACGGGTTCCGACGACCGCGCCGTCGCGCAAAACCGTAATCTGCCCGGCGATGCGCGAGATCTCTTCCAGCCGGTGCGAGATGTAGAGAATGGCCACGCCATCGGCGCGCAGGCGTTCCATTTGCGCGAATAGCAACTCCGCTTCGATGGAAGTGAGCGCGGCGGTTGGCTCATCGAGAATCAATAATTCGCACCGGGCCGACAGGCCGCGCGCAATCTCCACCAACTGCTGGTGGCCGATTCCCAATTGCGCCACCGGAGTTTTTGGATCCAGAGCCGGCAATCCCACTCGCCCCAAAAGTTCTTTCGCTTCTCGGGCCAGCCGGTCCCGGCGCACCACGCCGCAACGATGCGGCAGGCGGTCCAGAAAGATGTTCTCCGCCACCGTCAGCGTCGGGACCAGGTTCAACTCCTGCATCACCATGCGCACGCCCAAAGCCTCGGCCGAGCGGCGGTCGGACGGGGCGTAATCAACCCCGCGGAAAGTCATCCGCCCCGCGTCGGCCTGCTCCAAACCGGCAACAATGCGCGAGAGGGTGCTCTTGCCCGCCCCGTTTTCCCCCACCAAAGCATGCGTCTCCCCGGCCCGCAACTCGAGGGAAACGCCATCCAGGGCCTGGACCAAAGGAGGAAACCGCTTCGAAAGCCCGCGCGCGCTGAACACGACCGGAAGCAAGCCGCTCACTTGAGAGACGCGGCCGTGATCAGATCGACCGGGGTTTCCCGGTCCTGCGGCGCCGCCTTGTTTTTCAAAATGTCCAGCGCGTAACCGATCCCGTAGACCGCCAGCTGATCGCCGTGCTGGTCGACCGTGCAAAGGATCTTCCCGTCGCGAATGAGCTGCTGCACCGCGGAAATGTTGTCGAACCCAGCCACCAGCACCTGCCCCAGCTTGCCCGCGGCTTTCAGGGCCGCCACCGCGCCCAGCGCCATGCTGTCGTTGCAGCAGAAAATCGCCTTCAGTTCAGGCTGTTCCGCCAGCAAAGCTGCGACAATCCGATTCGCCTTGTCGGTCTCCCAATTCGCGGACTGCGAGCTGACGAGGGTAAGGCTGGCGCTTTTGATCGCATCTTCAAATCCTAGCTTTCGCTGAATGCCGTTGATCGCCCCGGGAACGCCCTCGAGCAACGCCACCTTGTCTCCCACCTTCAGTTGGCGGGCCAGAAATTCGCCGGCCAATCGCGCCCCCTTGCGGTTATCCGGCCCCACAAAGGGAATATGAATGCCCCGTTCTTTCAGCACATCCTCGCTGAACTTATTATCGATGTTCACGACGGCCACGCCCGCGTCCCTGGCCCGCTGGCAGACGCCGACGAGGGCTTGCGAATCCGCCGGCGCGATGATGATCGCATCCACTTTTTGGCTGACCATCTGTTCCACCAACTGCACCTGCCGGGACACATCCTGTTCATCCTTGATGCCATTGGCGATCAGTTCGTAATCGCCCGAGTGAGCCTGCTGATGATCGCGAGCCCCTTTTTCCATGGTCTGGAAGAACTCGTTGGCCAGCGATTTCATGATCAAGGCGATCCGCGGCTTGGAGGCTGCGCCCGGATTGGCGGGGGGTACGCTCCCGGCCTGATCCTTTTTCGCGTCACAAGCCATCAGCAAAAGCGAGAGGGCCAGCAGGGACGAAACGGAAAGTTTCATAGCTATAGTATTGCGTCGATTGCAGGGCAGAGTAGCCTCACTGTCAATGCGATGCTGATCGCGCTCTCCCAATCATCACGCCGGGAATTTCACCGAGACTCATTCCTCCCCCCGATCCTTTGATGACGCCTGAGATTACCGTTGTCGGCAGCTTAAACCTCGACTTAGTGGTCCGGGTGCAAAAATTCCCGCACGCGGGCCAGACCATCCATGGCCAATCCTTCCAGCAGTTTTGCGGCGGGAAGGGCGCCAACCAGGCCTTTGCGGGCGGCCGTCTCGGCGGTCGAGTGGCCATGGTCGGGCAGGTCGGAGCGGACGATGCCGGTAAAGCGCAGATCTCCAATCTGACCCGAGCCGGGGTGAGCACGAACTCGGTGGGCTGTGATCCTCAAAATCCGAGCGGAACCGCGATCATCACCGTGGAAGATTCCACCGGTCAAAACCAGATCATCGTTGTCCCCGGGGCCAACGGCTCCTTTTCCCCGGAGAAACTTAGCGGCTCCCACGCTCTCCTCGCCGCCAGCCAGATCGTTCTTCTCCAGTTGGAAATTCCTTTCAATACGGTCCGGGCAGCCATCCAAGCGGCCCGTCCCAGCGGCGCCATCGTCATGCTGGACCCGGCGCCCGCACCGGATTTCCCCCTGCCGGACGAACTGCTCCGCGACATTGATTACCTCACCCCCAATTCGAGCGAACTGGCGAAACTGACCGGACAGAGCATCGACGATCATTCGGACATCGTGGAGATCACCAACGCGGCCCGGCTCCTTTGCCGCCGCGGGGTGAAGCACGTCATCGCCAAATTAGGAGAACGAGGGGCCCTGCTGGTCAGCCTGCAGGATGCGGAACATGTCCCCGGTTTTTCCGTCCCGGTGCAGGATACCACGGCGGCTGGCGACTGTTTCAACGCCGCCTTCGCGGTCGCCTTAACCTCGGGCAGAACGGGGCGCGAGGCCGCCCGGTTTGCGAATGCCGCAGCCGCCTGTTCCGTCACGCGGGCCGGAGCCCAAGCCAGCATGCCGACCCTTGCGGAAGTCGAGACGCTCCTGCGTTCTCAATCCTCAATTGATTTATGAAAACCGCCCTTGGCCTGTGCACTCTCGCTGTCAGCCTCATTCTTGCCACACCGGTTCACGCCGATCCAGTTCGCGTCATTTACGACACAGACATGGCGGAGGATGTCGACGATGTGGGAGCTCTCGCCCTGCTCCATGCCCTGGCGAACCACGGTGAAGCGCAGATCCTCGCCTGCATGGTCTCGGCTCCGAACGAATCGGTCGGCCCGTGCATCGACGCGATCAATACGTGGTACGGCCGCGGGAATATCCCGATCGGGAATGTCCGCGACTTCCACAGCGATTACCTGGGCGGCCCCAGCCGCGCCATCACCTCCCGATATGCTGGGGAAGTGGCGAAACAATTCCCTCATCGTCTCGCTAAAAGCAGCGACGCGCCCGATGCGGTGGAACTTTACCGCAAGATCCTCGCAGCCGAGCCGGACGGAAGCGTGACCATTCTCAGCGTGGGATTTTTGACCAACCTCCGCAACCTGCTCAACTCGCGCAAAGACCGGTTCAGCGACCTGGATGGGGAGCGCCTGGCCGCGCGCAAAGTGAAACAGTGGGTCTGCATGGGCGGGATCTTCCCGGGCGGCAAGTTCCCGAACGGCGGCGGCGAATACAACGTGGCGGTCGATACCGCGGCGGCGGTGCGGGCGATCAATGACTGGCCCACGCCCATCGTGTTCAGCGGATTTGAAATCGGCGCGCGGGTGTTTGTCGGCCAGCGTCTGGCGCAAGTGGCCGAGCCCAATCCAATCCGCACCGGTTACCAATTTTACAACGGCCTGCAAAACCGCGAGAGCTGGGATCTCACCGCCGCGCTGTTCGCTGTCCGCGGCGCCGGGGATTACTGGACCCTTTCCGAGCCCGGCTATTGCGTAATGCATGGAGGGGTGCCGCAGGGGTACAACGAATGGATGCCAGGAACGAAGCACCGCCATCAATACCTGATCGAAAAGATGGCGCCGGAAAAACTCGCCCGCGTGATCGAAGACCTGGTGATTGAAGGAAAAAAGTAGGCTTCTGAACCAAGCCAGCCAGGGCGGAACGCCAGAATAAAACTTTACGGCAAGGCAGGATGGATTAATTACAGCCCGTTGACATGACGCGCGCTTTTACAGCCGGAGGTTTGGCGAGGGTTCCAGGTTTAAAGATGGACACCAAAGTTTCTACGTTGGACAACGGACTGACCGTCGCCACGGCGGAAGGGCCGCAAATGGCCAGTGTGAGCCTCGGAATATGGGTGGGGGTGGGCGGGCGTTTTGAGCCGGCGATCGTTTCCGGGGTTTCCCACTTCATCGAGCATATGTTGTTCAAGGGGACCCGCCGGCGCAATGCCCGCCAAATATCCCAGGATGTGGAGGGGGTGGGCGGTTACCTCAATGCATTCACCACCGAAGAAAACACCTGCTTCTACGCCAAGGCAGGACACGACCGCCTCGAGCAAGTCTGGGATGTCCTGTCCGACATGTTCCTCAACTCCACGTTTGATCCCGGAGAGATCGAGAAAGAACGGAATGTCATCAAAGAGGAACTGGCCATGTATCTCGACCAGCCGCACCACCATGTGCAGGAGCTGCTAAACGAAACGCTCTGGCCCAATCATCCGCTCGGCCGCCCGCTCACGGGCTCGGAAAAGACCCTGGATCGCCTCGCCCGCGAGGATATGCTCGTTTACAAGCGGGAGAACTACGTCGCGCGCAACACGCTGGTCACGCTGGCCGGAAATGTTGATCACCCTTCGGCCGTCGCCATGATTTCGAAGTTCGCCCGGCGCTTCCCCGTGGCGGAACGCCGTTCGTTTCAGCCCGTTACCGAATCCCAGGACCGCCCGCGCGTTCGCCTGCACCGGAAGACGGTGGAGCAAACGCAACTCGCGCTCGGCATTCGCACCTGCTCCCGCCATGACGACCGCCGCTTTGCCCTCCGACTGCTTAACGTCATTCTGGGGGAAAACATGAGCTCGCGGCTCTTCCAGGTGTTGCGCGAGGATAACGGCCTCGCCTACTCGATCTGCAGCTCCCTGGCCTTCTTTGACGATGTCGGGACTTTAACCATCTCGGCCGGAGTCGAAACAGACAAGATTGAGAAATCACTCAAACTCATCATGAGCGAACTCGCGCTTCTGGCAAAGAGCCTCCCTTCCCGGTCGGAATTGCGCCGCGCGCGCGATTATATTTTTGGCCAGCTCGATCTGAACCTCGAGAACACGGAGAACCAGATGACCTGGCTCGGGGAACAATATCTCGGTTACGGCAAAATCATCTCGCCCGCGGAATTGAAACAGCGCCTCGCCGAAATCACTCCCGCTCACGTGCGCGCCGTCGCGCGCGACTTTTTCCGGCCCGACCGGTTTAACCTGGCGCTCGTCTCCCCGCTGAAAGACGCGGATCAGCGCCTGGCCAAAATCCTCAGCCAATCACCCCGATAGGACGAAGGACATGCGCCCTCTCGTCGAAGAGGTTGTATCGAGCCAGGCGCCCGAATCCCTGGTTGAAAAACTCGGCGCGCGCGGAGGAGTGGTTCTCTTGCGGAGCGCGCTGGCTGACTCCTCCCGCGGGCGCTACTCCCTGGTGACCGCCCGCCCGTTTCTCACCTTTCGCTCGTTCGGCGCCCGGGCGGTGCTCTCCTCCGCGGTCGGCGAAACGGAGCGGTACGGCAATCCATGGCATATCCTCGACGAGCTGATGGCTCGCTACGAGATGCTCGACGAGGTGGACTTGCCGTTCCCTTTGGGCGGCTGCTTTGGCTTTTGGGGTTATGACCTGAAGAACTTTGTCGAGCCCAAGCTGAAACGAAGCGCCGTGAATGATTTGGAACTGCCCGACGCCTGGGTGGGATTCTTCAGCTCACTGGCCGTCTTTGACCATTGGCTGGGCAAAACCTGGATCATTGCCACCGGCCTCGCGGAGGATGGGTCGCGCGCCCCAACCCGGGCCGAGGACGAAGCCGCGTTCTGGAAGGGCGCGCTCGGCGAAACCACCGCAATTGAAGCCGGCGGGCAGCCCTCTCCCGAAGGCGCAACCAGGAGCAACCTTTCCGCTCCGGAGTTCGCGCGCATGGTGCGCGCCGCTCAAGACTACATCCATCGGGGGCATATCTATCAGGTGAACCTCTGCCAGCGCCTGGAAACGCCGTGGGGGGAATCGGGCTGGCAGCTGTTTCGACGCCTGGCCGAGCTTTCACCCGCGCCCTACGCCGCCTACATCCACGGCGGCGACTTTGAGCTTTGCTCCAGTTCCCCAGAGTTGTTCCTGCGCATGAGCGGGTCGCATATCCAGACGCGCCCCATCAAAGGAACCCGTCCTCGCAGCGCTGATCCGACCCGGGACGCCCAACTCGCCTACGAACTGCAAACCAGCCCGAAAGAGCTGTCCGAGCTGCTGATGATCACCGACCTGCTCCGGAACGACCTGGGCCGCGTCTGCGAATACGGGTCGATCCACGTTCCGGACCTGTTTCAACTCGAACGCTATGCGCAGGTGCAGCACCTGGTCTCCACCGTGGAAGGCCGCCTCCGCCCGGACGTGACCCACTTTTCCGCGTTCAGCTCCTGCTTCCCGGGCGGCAGCATCAGCGGAGCACCCAAAATCCGGGCGATGGAGATCATCGACGAATTGGAAAAAATCACTCGAGGCCCTTATACCGGCGCGCTCGGGTACCTCGGCTTTAATCGCGAAACGCAGCTCAGCATCATCATCCGCACCGCGATCTGCCTGAACGGCAGGGCCTACTTCCACGCGGGCGCCGGGATCGTCGCGGACTCCGTGCCCGAAGCGGAATATGAGGAAACCCTGGCCAAAGCCGCAGGCGTTTTACGCGCCTGGCGGACGGGGCCGTCCCCACAAACCTGCCCATTTCCCCGAATTTCCTCCGTGCCGCATCCGTCATAGACTTCAAATTCAGCTTCTGATAACGATGCGTCGTTACCACGATCAGCAGGATCAACTATGATGAATACTCGAACACTATTGCAGGCGGTCGCATTGGGAGTCAGCCTCCAGCTTTGCTCCGCCGCCGAGGTGAAGCCGCCGGCCGGGTTCACCGCCATCTTTAACGGCAAAGACTTGACCGGCTGGTTCGGCTTCAACGCCGATCCGCGCAAGCTTTTCGCCATGTCCCCAGCGGAACGGGCTGAATTTCA
This sequence comes from uncultured Verrucomicrobiota bacterium, assembly GCA_964566945.1. Lineage (GTDB taxonomy): Bacteria > Verrucomicrobiota > Verrucomicrobiia > Limisphaerales > SXQI01 > DASVNK01. The sequence goes on from CAZMKE010000024.1 coordinate 11,122, forward strand.
AACCAAGAGCCTGGAGGACGCCCGCAAGCACTGGACGGTCGAAAACAATGAGTTGGTCAATGACGGCCACGGCGATTACCTGACCACGGAGAAGGACTACGGCGACATCGAGTTGCTCATTGATTACAAAACGGTTCCGCTGGCGGACAGTGGGATTTACCTCCGCGGCAACCCGCAAGTGCAAATCTGGGACCACACCAATCCGCGCGAGCAGAAGAACGGCGCGGATAAAGGTTCCGGCGGCCTTTGGAACAACAGCCCGGGCGCGCCTGGCAAAGATCCGGCCGTTCTAGCCGACAAGCCGTTCGGCGAATGGAACCATTTCCGCATCATCCAGATCGGATCGAGGACGACCGTCTACCTGAACGACAAACTGGTGGTCGATAACGCCATCATGGAAAACTATTGGGATCGCAAAAAGCCGCTTTGGGCCAAAGGACCATTGCAGCTCCAAACCCACGGCGGGGAGATTCGCTGGCGCAATGTTTACCTGCGCGAAATCCCAGCCCAGGAAGCGAACGAATTCCTGCGCAAGCATAGCGCCGCCGGGTTCCAGGAAATCTTCAATGGCAAAGACTTAAGCGGTTGGGCCGGACCGGTGGACAACTACGAGGTCAAGAACGGCTCAATCGTCTGCAAGCCGCACAACGGCGGGACGATTTACTACAACAAGGAATACAGTGATTTCGCCGCGCGCCTCGAGTTCAAGCTGCCTCCGGGCGGCAACAACGGCCTGGCGATTCGCTACCCAGGCCAGGGCGACACCGCTTATGTCGGCATGTGCGAACTGCAGGTGCTCGACGACGGTGATCCGCAATACAAGACGATCGATGCCCGCCAGGCCCACGGATCAGCCTATGGGATGGTCGCCGCCGAACGCGGCTTTCTCCGCCCGGTGGGCCAATGGAACTATGAAGAAGCCTATATCAAAGGCTCCACCATTTACGTCGAACTCAACGGTGTTCCGATCTTGAAAACAGATCTGAGCAAGGTCACCGAATACATGCACAACAGCGCTCACCCGGGCAAAGACCGCAAGAACGGATTCTTCGGCTTCGCCGGACACAATGATCCAGTTGAGTTCCGGAAGATTGCGATCAAGACCCTCGAGTAAAATCGTCGAGATTTTTTAAAAACTCAGGCGCGCCGGTTCCTGGAGCGGGCGCGCCTTTTCTTTTGTTCCGCCACAGCGAGGCCAGGAACCGCACTCAGTTCCGGTCGAGCGTTCGTTCCTGCTTGGCTTTGGCTACCTTCTCTTTGAGCAATTCAATCTGAGCCCGGATCAGCTCGCGATTCTCGAACGCGGCTGCGGTCAACTCCTGTTCCAAACGGTCGATGCGCGCCTCGTAAGCGGAGATGCGGGCCTGAATCTCGCTCTGCAAAGAAGTGAGTTTCTGCTCAATCATCAGGGTGCGGCGGGTGGCTTCGGCCTCGTTGTTCAGCAACTCCTGGCGGTGGGATATCAGCCTTTGCAGAAAGGCGGATTTGATCCAGGCCAGAAGATTCGACCGAACCGGATCGCAGGCAGGCGCCAGGGAATCTGGCGTACCCGCGCCCAACCGCACCATCTCCAAGGCGACCGGGCGCGGCCGACGCAGGAGAAGGCCAAGAATCAGGATGCACATCGCGACCGCTCCCACCCAAATCAGCCAGCGAAAATCCTGGCGGGGCGCTGGCTGGCTGGCGGCCTGGAGAGAAGCCAAACTCTCCCCCGGGAAAAGCAGAGGCGTTTGATAAGCGAATTTTGAGGAAAACGAGCTGCTCGTGTCAAAATCGCAGACCACCGCCGGAATCTTTAACCCGCGCACAACCACCGACCGAGGCCGCGTGAGAAATCCCCCGTTCTGAATGAAGAACTCCGGACAACCGGGCGCCGCCGGTTCGGCTGCCACCGTCTGAAATCCGTTGTCGGTGAGCAGTGTGGCTTTCGCCATCCCGGGACCGGTCATCAGGAATGAGTCCGGTCGATTTTGGGGAAACTTCTTCAACTTGTTCACCTCGGGCAGCACGCGCTCCGTGGATGCCGGACCGGCTGCGCCCGCCGCCGGTTTCGCGGATTGAACGGAAAACACGCCCAGCTTGTGGCCCCCAGCCTGCAGGATGGCCAGAGCAAAACCGTTTCCACCTTCGCTTTCGTCCACCCAAGACAGAACCGCGCCCGCCCGGGACAGAATCGCCACTTGGGGCGTGCTCGCAAAAGCCGAGCAAGTCAGAACCTGCAGCCCCGGCTTCAACTGGCAGATGCGCTCGCAGTTCTCCCAATCGACCGCTCCCTGCACGCACACGATATCGACGTCAGCCGCCTCCAAAATCCGGCGGAGATCCTGGGAGAGTTCGCTGCCGGGAGTGCCGGGCGTCTCGACGCGCGAGTTGCGCAGGTCGAGCGAGAACACGCGCAGCTTATCCGGCAGACTGGCAGCCCTGGCATTCAGCCACAGCGCGGCGCCAGCCAGGAAGGCAAGAAACAGGTTTTTCATTTTTTAGGGTTCCGCTGTAACCGCGAGCAAAAAGGGCGCGGGATCGAGATTGCTCGCGACATAATCGACGCTCGCAATCGCCTGGCCGGGTTCCGGGTTGATCCACTGGGATTTGAAAAGATGCAGCGTGGTCTGGCCGCCCGTGGCCGCTGATTTGCCTGTCCAAGCCACCACCGATGTTTCCCGATCCTTCAATTGCGGCTCCCAGGCCACCCAATCCACCAGGTGATCCCCATAGTTAAACGTGAACTCGTGGGTTTTGCCGCTGGCCATGTGGATGAAGGCCGTCACCACTGGCGTTCCATCCGGCGCGCTCCACCCGGTGGCATGAAGGAAATGCAGCTTGCGCGCCTTGCGCTCGACTTTGATGTCCTGGGCGGCGAGGGGGAAACGGGGTGAATTGAGCTTCTGGCTGGAGAGTTGGACCACGCCCCGAATATCAAAGTCGACGTCAGCGAACTTCTGCACTCCCGCCGGAATAGCTGACAAGTCATTCGCGATCGGCTCATTTGGACCGGTGCGATGCCACCCTTCAGTCAGCGCCGCGTTATAGAATTTGGAGAGATCGACCAGATTGGGGGAGGTTCTCGCATCCCGGGGCGGAATGTCCGTTTTCGCCCGCAGCCTGGCTTCCAGCGCGGCCTCGGGGGCAAACAGCTTGGCCGGAGACAGGTCCGCCGGATCAATCTCATCCTGCAGTTCCGCCTCCCAGGTGCTGGGGCTCTCGGAGACTTTCCCGTCAAATGAGAGGTTGAGCACCGGGGTGTGATGATGGCAGCGCACCATCGGTATCCGGGAACCGACCAATCCCATCTGTCGGCGCTTCCATTCCTTCATCGTGTGGTTCAGACCGCCCGGCTGGCCTTCGGGGATGGGGCTTTCCGAAAACTCGTAAATGTAAGCTGTGCTGATCTTTGGGTCGGAAAGGCCGTAATTCACCACGTTGCCGGTGCGCCGAACGGCAGGGCAGACCAGCACGTTCGGGTCTTTCAAATACTTGGGAATCAGGTCCGATAAGTAAGGCGGCAAATCTTTTTTATCCGCGCGGTACGCTTTGATCGCCTTGAAGATGGCCGCAAAGTTTTTTTTGCAGGTTTCGCGTTCCTCATCCGCGGTTGATTGCGCCGAAGCCAGCCGGCCCGCCCACGGCAGGGCCAGCAGAAGGAGGCAGGGCAGCACGGCGCGCTGAAATTTGGAAATCAAGGAGGCAGTCATGGGTTCCAAGTGAAAAACAATGCAGAGCGGCGCCCCGAAAGAAAACGAAAAAGTGGTTTGTGAATAAGAATTTTTAAATTTCTCTTGTCTTGGAGAAACCCGAGACCTTAGCTAAGCGCCAAGTCGCTCATCTCATGAAAATTCAATCCCTGGTTTTTGCGATTCTGGCCTGCGGATTCTGTTTCTGGCGCTCCGCCCAGCCGCTGGCTGCGGAAACCAACACCGCCTCCAACGCGGATCTCTCCTCGGAATTGACAGACCTGCGGCAAAAGATGGGAGAGATCGAAAGGTCGAGCAGGGAGGTCGCCCAGAAATGGGACGCGGTGGTGCAGCAAAACACGTCGCTCTCGAACGTGCTCACCGGCCTGCAGCAAACCTTGATGAAGCAGAAGGAGAACGAGCTCGAGATGAGCAAACAGTCCCACGCCTTCACGCTGAAAGTGATCACCGGAGCAGCGGCAGCGGTCTTTTTGGTGTTCCTGCTGAGCTACTGGTTTCAACTCCGGGCCCTCAATCGGGTGATGGAAGTATCCAACCTCCTGCCCGCGCCCCGGGGCGGCCCGGCCTTGTTGGAAGGAGGCTCTCCCCAGGCCTCCTCGCTCCTCTCCGCCATCAAAGTGCTCGAGACCCGCATCCAGCACCTGGAAATTCCCGCGGCTCATGGCCCGAATGGAAACGGAACTGATTTCAACGGGGCTCCATCCAACGGATCGAACAACCTGATTCAATTGAGCTCCTTCGAAACCGCCAGCACCGCGCCTTCCAGCGCTTCCTTGCTCCTGGCCAAAGGACAGACCTTGCTCGACATGGATCGGCTCCAGGATGCGCTCGGCTGCTTTCAGGAAGTTTTGATGCTGGAACCCAGCAACGCGGATGCCTGCCTGAAAAAGGGCATCGCTCTGGAACGGCTCAACCGGCTCGAACCGGCCCTCAACGCTTACGAAGATGCGATCCGGCTCAATCCCAAGCGGGCGATTGCCCACGCCTCCAAGGCGCGCGTGCTAGCCGCGTTGCATCGCTACGATGAAGCGATCTCCGTCTACGATGCCGCCCTCGGCAAGAACGGCCCGAAATCGAGCACTCCGATCTTCGTCAGCTAAGCTCGATTTTCTCCACCCCGTCGAGGGGCAAGCCACGCAACAGATCTTTCAACGGCCTGGCCAGCCCGGGCAGGATAAATTCCGGCGCAATCTCGGCCAGCGGCGCCAGGACGAAGCGCCGCAGGTGCGCCCGCGGATGCGGCAGGACGAGCTGGGGGGTATTTCGAACCTCGGAACCAAAGGCGATCAGATCAAGGTCCAACACCCGGGGTTCATTCAAGACTTTCTTGGGCGTGCGGCCGAAATGACGCTCCAATGATTGGAGCTTCTCCAACAACGATTCCGGCGTCTCCTTCGGGTGCGGAAACAGCACAGCCGCCGCATTGACGAAATCAGGCGAGCCCGGGGGACAGTCCACCGGCTGGCTCCGCCAAAACGAAGATTGGACAATGGGCCGGCCTGAAAACCGCTCCATCAATTCCACTGCTTCCGACAAAAGGCAGATCGAGCTGCCGAGATTTGACCCCAAGGCGACGAGCGCGAGAGGACCCTCGTTATTCCAGGCCGAGGACATGCTGCACGGTATAGAGCCCGGCCGGCTGCCGGGCCACCCAGAGCGCGGCCCGCAACGCGCCGTTGGCGAAGGTCTCGCGGCTTGATGCTTTGTGGGTCAGTTCCAACCGCTCGCCGTTGGCGGCGAAGATCACGGTGTGATCGCCCACCACGTCTCCGCCCCGGATCGCATGCATCCCGATTTCGCGAGAGGTCCGCTCCCCCACTATGCCGTGGCGGCCATGGCGGAGGACATCATCCAACTGCTCGTTGCGCACCGCCGCGAGGATTTCCGCCAGCGTCATGGCGGTGCCACTCGGGGAATCCTTTTTCAATCGGTGATGCATCTCCACGATCTCGAGATCGAAGTTCGGCCCGAGCGCCTGCGCGGCCTTGCGCGTCAGCCAGAAAAGCATATTCACCCCGGTCGAATAGTTCGAAGCCCAAACCACCGGAATATCCTTGATCAGCGAAACGATCTTCGCCTTCTCCTCGTCCCCATGTCCCGTCGTGCCAATCACCATCGCGCATTTGTGCCGGGCGCAAGCCTCGGCCACCGCCGCGGTCGCGTTGTGAAAACTGAAGTCGATCACGACATTCGCGCCGGGCATGACCGCCTCAAGGCTGTCACCGATGTCCACCTTGCCGACGACCTGCAGGTCCGGGAAACGGGGAGCACACGCGATGAGGTTCTGCCCCATCCGCCCTTTGGCGCCAGTAATAATGACTTTGGTCATGATCGTTTGAGAACTCCGCAGCTTTCAAGAGTTTGCCGGACGACTTCCCGGTTCTTTGCCTGCATCGCCACCAGCGGCAGCCGGTACTCCTCCTCGATGATTCCCTTCATCGCCAGAGCGGCTTTGATCGGGATCGGGTTGGTTTCGATAAACAGGTTGCGGAAAAGCGGGAAGAATTTCGCGTGGATCTTGAGCGCGCCGCGCGCGTCCCCGGCCGCGAAGGCGCGAACCATCTGGGAAACCTCCCGCGGTATGATGTTCGAGGCCACGCTGATCACCCCGTCTGCACCCACCGACATGAACGGCAGGGTGAGGGAATCATCGCCGCTCAAAATGCAAAACTTGGGCCCGAGCGCCGCGCGCAGCTGGCTCACCCGGTCCGGCGCGCCGCCCGCCTCTTTCATGCCGATAATGTTCCGGCACTCCTGCGCGAGACGGACGACCGTCTCCACGCCAATCTCGATTCCGCAACGGCCTGGAATGCTATAGAGCACGATTGGCAACTTGGTGTTCCGGGCAATGGCCTTGAAATGTTGGAACAGGCCCTCCTGCGTGGGCTTGTTGTAATAGGGCGCGACCTGGAGCGAGGCATTCGCACCCGCCTGCTCCGCGGCTCGAGTAAGGTAAATCGCCTCATCGGTCGAATTCGCCCCGGTCCCAGCCATGACCGCGATCCTGCCGGCAGCCATCTGCACGCTGCGTTCCACCACCGTCACATGCTCTTCAAAGCTGAGAGTCGGGGATTCACCCGTCGTCCCCACCGGGACGATGCCGTCGACGCCGCCCTTGATCTGCGATTTGATCAGCCTCTCGAGCGAGGCTTCATCCACCTTGCCGTCTTTAAACGGCGTTACGATCGCAGTGTAAGTTCCTTTGAACATAAAAATACCCCGAAAGACGCCAAGGTCTGGCCGGCAAGTCATGAACGCCAGCCCGCTTTCGTTTGAGTGATTCTTCTATATTAGATTTGGATTTGGCCGTCGAAAACAAAATCCGCCGGACCAGCCAGATGAACATCCTCAAGCGTTCCAGCGGTTTCGCGGAAGCTCACTTCCAGCGTATCCCCACCCTGAACCTTCACGGACACCGGGGAGGTGAACCCGTGCAATTTGGCGGAAATCAAAGCCGCGGCCGCCACCCCGGTGCCGCAGGCCAGAGTCTCACCTTCCACGCCGCGCTCGTAGGTGCGAACGCGAATGTGGTTCAGCCCCAGAACCTGGACGAAATTGACGTTGGTTCCCTTCGGCGCGAAATGCTTGTGAAAACGCACCTCGTGACCGAGGCCCTGCACCATCGCCTTGTCCGCATCCGCCACAAAGATCACCGCGTGCGGCACCCCGGTATTGAGGGAATGGATCGTTTCCAACCCGGTCGAGAGCGGAACTTGTTCGTTGAGCCGCAGATCTTTCGGGCGGGTCAGGTTGATCTTCACCCGGTCCCCCGCGTAGGAGGCGGTAATAATGCCGGCGCCGGTCTCAAAGGTGGTCTGCCCCTGGGTTCCGGCGGTGCGCTGGATGTAGCGGGCAAAACAGCGGGCGCCATTCCCGCACATCTCGGCGGTGCTGCCGTCGCTATTGAAAAAATCCCAGGCCCAATCTGCTTTGCCCGTTCGCGACGGAACCAGGAGCAGCAAACCATCCGCGCCAACCCCTCGCTGGCGGTGGCAAATCCGGACAACATCGTCCGGGCTGATCCGCACCTTGCCCGCGCGATTATCGATCAAAACGAAGTCGTTTCCGGCCCCGTTCATCTTGGTAAATTGGACCAACATGGGGAGGGAACTTAGCGGGGGTAAGCAAACTTGCAACGGAGATTTGCGCGCAACCAAAACGGAACTCTGGTGTTGGAATGGAAAATGCCGTATCTTGCCGATATGCGATTTTCGCTCAGGACCGTGATGCTGGCGGTGTTGCTCTCCGCCGGGAGCAAGGCACTGGCGGTCCCGGCGACCGACCTGAAGGAGAACTATCAGTCCATCATCGATCGCAACCCATTCGGCCTGAAGCCTCCGCCTCCCCCTCCGACGAACAATCCAGCGGCCAACGCCGCCAAGGACAAGCCCAAGACTGAACTGTTTCTGACGGGCATCGTCTCGATCGGCTACCCCAAGATGCCAAAGCAGGCCTTCTTGATGACGAAAGAGCAAAACAAGAAGGAGCCGACCTACTACACTTTGACGGAAGGGGTGGAGAAAGATGGGATCAAGGTGCTGAGCATCGACGATGCCGGTCGAAAAGTCCGCGTGCAAACGGACGAAGGCGAAATCCTGCTTTCTTTTCAAACTCACGGCGTCCCGCCACCCGCCGCGGCGGTCACCAAACCGGGCCAGCCCGGACAACCGGGCGCCCCGGGGCAGCCGGGACCCGGCCAGCTTGGGGTGGTCCCTCTGCCGGGCGCTCCCGGCAACCCGCAAGCTGCCGCCCCAACTCCGGTCACGCCAATCGCGACCCCGGCCCCGAACAATTCTTCTGTCCCCTCCAACACCCGTTCGATTCCGTCACGCCGTGTTCGGGCCGGAATGGACACCGGAATGATGAACGGCGGGGGGGGCTTGCCCGTTCCGGGCGCGCCTGCGGGAGGAGCAGTTCAACCGGAAATGGATCCGGCCGAACAGTACATCCGGATGCATTTGAACCGCACGGCTGCTGAAAAGCAGGGGATCTCGCAACCCCCGCTGCCCATCATCGGCCAGTAAAAGCCGTTCAGGCTGAGGGGCCGCTCTTCTTGGCGACCCGACGGGCGAAAGCCTCCACTCGGATTACGGCGCGCTTGTGCAAGCCGCGGGCGATCGCTTCGTGCCCGTCGCGCGCCTCGAATTGGAAAGTGACGAACGAACCATCCACCTGAATGACCCGGGTCAAACAAACCACGGAAGCGCCCAACGGAGTCGGCGCCAGATGGCGAATATCCACCTCAACCCCGACCGTCCTTTCACCCGCCTCCAAAAACGGATAGAGCGACTCTCGGGCCGTTCTTTCGATCAAGCCTACCAAGCGCGGAGTGCTCAACACCGCCGGCATTCCATCCGCGGCAAAGTCGATGACATGCTCCTGCCCGACGACAAAACGGAACTCGCCTGCGGTGCCGATCGAAGGCCGTGATTTCATGGGGTTCGGGCTAACCGAGGGATAGCCTGGCGGAATCGTAGGCGAGCCGTTGAGTCGAAGTCATCCGCCCAAAATCCGGTGCGCCGTCGGCCAACCGCGGCCACTCGCCAGCCGAAGTTGCCGGCGTTTCCGTTTTCCTGTCGGAAACTGGCTTTGGGGCCAGAGGGTTGTTCGCGACCTTCACGGCGGACCGCTGCGCTGACGAGGAGTCATAGCTCATCGCTTGGTCCGTCAATTCGGAATCCTTCTCCAGCGGACGATGCGGCTTGATTCCCTTGCCCTGCAGCACGCCATGGTAGGCCCGCACCGCTTCCTCCGGCGTGATCCGGCCGTCCGTGATCAGACGCAGCATTTCAATGAAGGCCAGCTGATGCTCGGCGTTGTTGATCTTGCGCCCGAACAGCGCCACCCGCGCCCCGTACTTTTGCGCGTCGTGAATCAATTTGAAAGCATCGTAGGTGGTTCCGGCGCTGCCCCCGAGAATTCCGACGACGACGTTCGGATCATACTGCGCGAGCTCTTCCATGGCACGTGGACCATGGTAAACAATTTTCAGAAACGCCGGCCGGCCCGCCTCCGGAACGCCTGCCAGCGTGCGGATAATATTATCGTTGATGAACTCCCCGAGCTTTTCCGGGGGAATGCCGCTGGCGACGTTAGGATCAAACACTTCCAGAAAGTGCCGGAAGTTTTTCCTCTCCGCTTCCTCGCGAAAGGCTTTGTACCAAAGGAGCGTCTCCCGATCCTGGTCCAGTTCGTTGACGAAGGTCACGGAATACAGGCCAAGATTGGCGCCCGGGAACTCTTCGCCGCTGCGGTCGCATTCGATCTGGCCGCATTGGATCTGATCAATGCTGGCGCTGCGGAAAGGCTGGGCTGGCTCGCGGGTGTAGCAACCGTGCCGAATCGCCCAGACGTCGGTCGTATCGTTCGCACGCGCCGCCGGAGTCACCGCTGAATCCTTAAACAACCCTTCCTTGATCGACAACTGCTCGTTCACATAGGCGGACATCAGCATGATGTCGACCATGCCCTGATGCACCACCTCGCGAATGATATCCAAAAACTCCGGCAGATTGCGGAAGCCATACTCCTCCCGCTGCCAAACCTCCGGCGAGAACCGGGCCGGACGAGCGCCCTGCCGGGATAAATAACTTCTCGGTCCCGGCGCCCGAACGCCGAAAGCCATGTCCGCGTCCTTGGCATCCGCCAGGATGAACGCCCGCGAACCGGGGTTTGCCCGCACTTCGGCCAGTTTGGCGTCGAGAGATTTCATGGCGCGGCTTTAGGCCTTCACGCTGGCCAGGGTCTCTTTTAACGCCCGGGCGGAGTTCTGTAGGCCCATCGTCTCTTTCGGCCAAAGCTTGATCTCAACGTGCTTCTGCACGCCGGACCGGCCCATCACGCTCGGCACGCTCAGGCAAATATCCCGAATGTCGTACGCCCCCTGCACCAACGAGGAAACCGGCAGGAGTGTTTTCTTGTTCAACAAAACCGCATGGACGACTTCGCGAATGGCTACGCCCACCGCCCAGCCCGCGCCGCCCTTGCGCTTGATTACCTCAGCCCCGCTGCCCTTCGTCCGCTCAAAAACGGCGTTTTGGAAACTGGGAGTAAACTCCGGAAGGCCCGCCAGTGGAAGGCCGTTCACCGTCGCGCTCGACCAGATCGGCACCATCGAATCGCCATGCTCGCCCAGAATGAGCGACTTCACCTGGGTCGCGGCCAGTTTTAGCTCTTCCGCGACAAAAGAACTGAAGCGGGAGGTGTCCAACATGGTTCCCAAGCCGTAAACCTGCTGCCAGGGCAAACCGCACCGCTTGACCGCCAGATGCGTGAGAATGTCGACCGGATTGGAAACGACAAAGATATGCGCATCCTTCCTCAGACCGGCCGTCTTGATGCTATCAAGAATCTGCACGAAAAGCGTCACGTTCCGGTTGATCAGGTCGAGGCGGGATTCGTCCGGCTTGCGGCGCAGCCCCGCCGTGATCAGGAACATATCGCTATCCGCCGCGCGCGCGTAGTCGCCGGCGTAGATCTTCTGGTCGCCGCAAAACGCGCTGCCGTGCAGAAGATCGAGAGCTTCGCCCTGGGCCATGTCCTGGTTGGCATCGAGAATCTGAATTTCCGAAACCAATCCCGCGCATTGCAGCGCAAACGCCGCACAGGAACCCACCCGCCCACCACCGCCAATAATGGATACTTTCATAGAAAATCAACCTGACAACGCGCGCCGCCAGCTTATTTCTGGCCGAGAATCTGGTCGGTAATCGCCTGAACCAGCGACTCAATCTGCCGATCGAGAGCCGCCGCCGGAGCCGCTTCTTTCGGCGGCACGGTGCAGGTTACGCCCGGCCGCCATTCGGAACTGTCACACAGTTCGCACTCTTTCAGCCCATGGCGGGGATCGGGTATGCCCAGGCTCTGCTTGATCTTCAGCAGATCCTGAAGCTGCGGCGTGGTCATGGACTTGGAGGGAACGCCCAATTGGGAAGCGATCAGCACGGTGTGACAATAGGCCTCGAGAATCTCCATCTTGAAGTAGGCGTCTTCCACGTTGTTATGGCTCCACGCCACCACGCCATGGTTTGCCATCAGAATGGTGTTGTGCTTGTCGACCAGATCCGCCACCAGCTTGCCCATTTCCGGCGTGCCCGGCGTCCGGTACGGCGCCACCGCCACGGAGGCAAAAACTTCGTACTCGGGAATCATGCAGGGCGGCGGAACCATCCCAGCCACGGCGAACGCCGTGCTGTACGGAGGATGGCAATGCACCGTGGCCACCGCCCGCGGCTGGCGCTGCATGATCTGCAGGTGCATCAGAATTTCGCTGGTGCGCCGTTTCACGCCGCACAGCTGGTTCCCCTCGAAGTCCACGAGGCACATATCCTCGGGCTTCATGAAGCCTTTGCTCACCAGCGTGGGAGTGCAGATGGCGATATCCTCGCCCACTCGGATGGCCACATTGCCGCCGTTCCCATCGACATAGGAACGCTGCCAAAGGCGGCGGCCCACTTCACAGATCTGCTGCTTCAGTTCGTGCGCGGCTGGCGAATTAAAATAGGCCTCGAGCTCCGCTTTCGAGCTCTTGGAACTCAGCGGGCGGGCAGGGGCCGCCGGGGCTGCCGTTGCGGCCGGCCGCGCCGCGGCGCTCTGCCAATCGCGCAACAATTCGCGAGCTGAAGGGGTGACGATCGCGTCCGTCGGCAATCCCGCTGGATCGCCGCCGTTGCGAATGAGTTCTTCGATGTCCTTGGCGCTGATGACCGCTTTCATTGGGTAAATGGCGAATAGAAAATCTCGTCGATAAGGGCGGCGTTGATGGCGTCGATCGGCGTCGGTTTGTCGAAAGGCTGTGCCGCTTCGCGCCCCTCGGTATAACCAACGGTCTGTCCGACGCCCCCGCCCAGATCGTCATACACCACCAGGCTCGGCTCCTTGCCGCTCCCGAGCGGTTCCTGCGCGCCCTGCTGGTAATGCTCGCGGGTGAAAGGGGAAACGATCAGCCAGCGCGCGCCCTTAAACGGCGGAGCCGCCTGGCTGAGCGTCACGCGTCCGATGACCGCGCCCAGCTTCAAACCGGCACCCCCGGCTCCTTTTCGTCCACGATGCCGGCGATCAGCCAGCGAACCGGGCTCTTGTCGTCGCCCACCATGCTCCGAGCCGTCAGGCCGTCCGAGGAAATCACCACCCGCTGGTGAATGCCCGCCCCGTGCGCGTCGATGGCAATTTGCGGAGCTCCCTCGGGCGCTCCGTTCTGGCCGATCGGCTGGCAAATCACCAGCCGCCACCCGTGCAAGCTCGGATGCTTGCGCGTGGCCACCACATTGCCTTCGACTCGGGCTAACAACATGACTTAGTAAATCCGCAGATTGTCGACCATGATGCAACGGCGGACCCGGCAAAAGGTCTTCGGGTTGGTCACCCCTTCACCGGTCGGAGTCGCGATGGAATAGCTCAGGTACCCTTCGCCGCCGAGCCCAAGGCCCGCCATGCACGGCCCGTTCTTGATGAACAGCGTGGTGTCCATCGCCCGGCCCATCGCCGTGATCGTTTCGACATCGTGCGAGTGGATTATGCTCGTGTGCTTGTACCCGTGCTCCGCTTCAATCGAGCGTTGAATCCCCTCTTCAATCGTCTTCACGCGCACAATCGGAAGGAAAGGCATCATCTGCTCCTCCTCCACGAACGGATGGTCCGGGGCGGTCTCCGCGAAAAGCAACTGCGTGCCCTGTGGAAGGTTGACGCCCGCCGCCCGGGCGAGAACGGCCGGATCTTTGCCGATGAAATCCTTGTTCAAAACCGGGTGAGGACAGCCGCCGCCCTTGCCTTCCTTGAAAGTGAACACCGCCTTGGTCAAAGCATCCAATTGAGCCGAGTTGAGGCGCACCGCCCCATTCTTCTCCATCTCACTCATCAGCTTGTCCGCGATATTATCGAGCGCGAAAACCTCCTTCTCGCCAATGCAGAGCAGATTGTTGTCGTAGGCCGCGCCCTGAATGATGGAGCGGGCCGCCCGTTTCATGCACGCCGTGTCATCCACCAGCACTGGCGGGTTGCCCGGGCCGGCGCAAATCGCCCGCTTGCCGGTTTGCATCGCGGCTTTGACCACGGCCGGACCGCCGGTGACGCAGAGCAAACGCACCGCTTCGTGCTTGCAGATCGCATCGAAGCTTTCCAGGGACGGCTTCTCGATGATGCAGGCGATATTCTCAATCCCGATCTCCCGATAGATCGCCTCATTGTAAGTGCGAACGGCCTGCGCCGCGCATCGGGCCGCCGAAGGGTGGGGGTTGAAAACGACCGCGTTCCCCGCCGCCACGATGTTGACGATATTGCCGCTCAGCGTTGGAACGGAATGGGTGGAGGGCGTGATGGCCGCGACCACGCCAAAAGGAGTGTACTCCTCCAGCGTAATTCCGTGGTCGCCGCTCCGCGCATCGGGCCGCAGCCAATCGACTCCGGGAACCAACTTAATGATCTTCAGCTTCTCGATCTTGTGATCGAGACGGCCAATTTTGGTCTCCTCGAGCTCGATCGGGCCCCACGATTCCGCGTTCTTCTCCGCGAGCGTTTTGACGATCTCCTCCACCTTGCGGCGGGCCGCCACGCCCTTTTCGCGCAGCTGCTCGAAAGCTTCCTGCGCCGCAACGCAGGCCTCATTCGCGTCCTGAAACACCCCGAACTTCCCACGCAGCGCCGGGCTGCCCGAGCCGCTTTTGCCCTGGCACCCACAATCAGCCTTGGCTGGAGCGGCCGGAACCGGGGTTCCGCCGGCCCCGAGGCGGGCCAGCACTTCGGCCACCACGTCGCGGATCAAAGTCTCATTCACAGAATTCATGCTCTCTTGTTTTCCAGTTTCTTGGGCCCTCTAGCCTTTGGCGCTGTAGATCGCTTTTCCCAGCACGTCTACCGTATCCACAATCCCAATGATCACCGCATCCACCGGCGCTTCCTTCAAGCCAGGCGCCAGACGGGCTGAGCTGCCCTGGCAGAACAGCACCATTTCCCCCACGCCCGCGCCGACGCTGTCCACCGCGATGATCGTGTTGACCCCCGGGCGCAATTTGGTTGGATCTTTCTCGTCCACCAATTGCGGGCGCAGCAACAGCAGCTTGCGCCCCTCCATTCCAGGGTCTTTCTTCGTCGAAACGACGGCGCCTTCAACTTTCGCCAGGAACATAAGCAGGGTGCGTGATCAAGCCTGCGTCAGGCCCAGCGGTCACGCTGGAACCGGGCGCAGCGGGATTAGGCCTGCTTCCGTTTCGGCAGAATCTGGTCGACATCGGTGTGCGGACGGGCAATCACATGGACGCTCACGAGGTCCCCTTTGATCCCCTTGACCGCTTGCGCGCCGGCATCCGTCGCCGCCTTGACGGCCGCCACGTCGCCCACGACCACCGCCGTGACCAGTGCGTTGCCCACCTGGGTCATCGGCCCGGCCAGTTCCACATTCGCCGCTTTGAGCATGGCGTCGGCCGCTTCCACGAGCGCCACCAGCCCCCGAGTTTCAATAATTCCAATTGCTTGTTGTGCCATAAAATGAATTTTGTTTCTCAGTTCTTCTCCAAAAGCCTGCGCACCTCGCGCGCCACGACCAATTCTTCGTTGGTCGGAATAACCATTACTTTCACCGCCGAACCCGCCGCGCTGATGACCGCTTCTTCAGACCGCGTTCGGGCATTCTTTTCCGCATCCAACATGAAGCCGAGCGGTTCCAGATTCGCGCACATCGCCGCGCGGATATCAGGATTGTTCTCGCCAATGCCCGCGGTAAATACCAGGGCGTCAACCCCGCCGAGTTGCACGAGATACGCGCCGATCCAGTGGCGCGCCGCGCTCACAAATACGTCGAGCGCCAGTTGAGCCGCGGCGTTCCCTTGAGCGGCAGCGGCTTTGATGTCGCGCAGATCATTCGAAAGGCCGCTTACCCCCTTCAGGCCGGATTCCTTGCACAACTGCCGCTCGACTTCGTCCAAGGACAGCCCCAAGGTCCGCATCACAAACGGAACCGCAAAACTGTCCAAATCGCCCACCCGGTTATTGTGCGGCAAGCCCGATTGCGGGCTCATCCCAAGGCTGTTCCCGATTGAGACTCCATTTAGAATGCCGCTGATGCTGGAACTTCCTCCCAAGTGGCAGGAAATCACGCGCAGCCGCGGGTTATTGACCGGGGTGCGACCTCCATCCAAGTAGAGGTTTTGCGCGCGGCGGGCTGCGTCCTCGCGCCCCAGCAGCTGCGCGCTCCGTTCCGCAATGAACTTGTGGCTGGCCCCGTGATAGCCCCAGCGGCGGACTCCCGCGGCATTCCAACTTGCCGGCACCGCATAGCGCATTTCCGCCTCGGGCGCGAACTGATGGAACGCTGTCTCGAACAATCCGACGAGCGGCAGCCCAGGCATGCGCTGCGCGAACAGGCGGATCCCGGAGATGTAGGGCGGGTTGTGCGCGGGAGCCAGGCCGTTGAAGGCTTCCATCGCCTTCAGGACATTCTCATCAAGCCGGACACAGCCGCTCACGCCTTTGGCCGCCACTGTCTTGAAACCGACTGCCGCCAGGTCTTTCTCGCTCGAGATGTGCCCGGCAGTGCGCAACTGCTCCAAACAGTCATCGACCGCCTTCGGATAATCGCTCACTCGCTCGAATCCGCCCTTGTGCAACATCTCCTCCTGCTGCTTCGACATGTCGAAGAGCCGCCACTTCAGGGAGGTGGATCCGATGTTCGCGACGAGGATTTTCACGAGCGCCGACTTAAAAACGCGAGATTATTGCTGCAGCCAGCGTCCCAGGCCGGAAAGCCCTTCGTGCGGCCGGGGAATCACCTGAACGCTCACCACCGAGCCCACCTGGGCCGCGGCCGCCGCGCCCGCATCGGTCGCCGCCTTCACGCTGGCGACATCGCCGCGGAAGAAGGCGGTCACATAACCGCTGCCGACCTTTTCCCAGCCGGTGAAAACCACATTCGCGGATTTCAGGGCCGCGTCGGTCGCTTCGAAAAGCGCGCAGAGCCCCTTTGTTTCAATCATGCCAATTGCTTGTTGAGCCATAAATAGAGGTTTTGAAAATTGCGATTTACTTCTTCACGGGAGCCGCCGCGCCGTCGGTCAGGAACACCTTGATCAAGTCCTCGTGCGCCCTGGCGATCACATGCGCGGCCACCAATTCGCTGACTTTGCCGGCCGCTTTCGCCCCGGCATCGACTGCCGCCTTGACGCTGGCGACGTCGCCCCGGCAGATCACGGTGATCAAGCCGCCGCCGATGGGAATGGTTTTCGAGATGCTCACGTTTGCCGCCTTCGCCATGGCGTCGGTTGCTTCGACGCTGCCGGTGAAGCCTTTGGTTTCTATCATGCCGATTGCTTCGCTCATAATTTGTTTTTAATTCGTATCCGAAAATTTCAGTGGCCGCTCACCTCATCAGCTCGCAGGGAGTCTCGGGCTGCAAATTGCACGCGTTGCCTTCATCCGTGTCGATGTGCACCTCAAGCTTGAAACTCTTGTCCACGCGCACCAGCATCCTGTCGAGCGTCAGGCCACACGGCCCGCCAATCTTCAAGCGCATCTCCCCGCCCGGTTTCACTCCGTAGAAATCCGCATCCACCGGGCTCATGTGCACGTGGCGCAGAGCCCGAATCACCCCATGGCTCATTTCGAAAAACCCGGCAGGCCCCATCAGCATGCAGCCCGGGGTGCCTTCAATGCTGCCGGAAATTCGCAACGGAATATCGAACCCCAGCGCAATGGAATCGGTATAAGCCAGTTCGACCTGATTCAAGGTCCGGCAAGGCCCCAGGATGCGAAGGTTGGAAATAACCCGGCTGCGCGGCCCAATCAAAGTGACCGCTTCCTTCGCGGCAAACTGCCCGTCTTGATACAGCCACTTGTGAACTTGTAATTGATGGCCCTTGCCAAAAAGGGCCTCCACCGCTTCCTGAGTCAAATGGCAATGACGCGCGCTCACATTGACCACCAACGGATTCGGCGCTTGCGCGAGCCGAGGCAAAGGCTTGCCTAAACGACTGTAAACCGTTTGGCGAACTAAATGTTCAACCACAGCCCGATGGGGTGGATTTTGCAAAGCACCAGCCATGTTTTTCCAGATTCTTGGATATTTATCGCCAAACGTCAATGACATTCTTCCAAATTCTTTCAATTATGTTGCAATTCCATTCATATTCTTTCACAATCTTCCAACTCGAGCTCACATGACCGCAGAAGAGCGCAAAAGAAAGATCGAAATCTACCTTTCCAAGGTCGAGTTCGCATCGCTCGAAGAGCTCTCCCGCCATGTTGACGCCTCCCCCTCCACTGTCCGCCGGGATCTCAACCTATTGGAGGGGGCCGGCAACATCCGACGAACCCACGGCGGAGCGTGCCTGGTGAACCAACGAGCGGATGACTACGTCTTCACCCAACGGGAAACGGTGCAACTGGCTGAAAAAGAGGCGATCGCACGCCTCTGTGCCACGCTCGTTCAACCCGGCCAAAGCGTGATCGTGGACGCCGGAACGACTGCTTTTCAGGCGGCGCGTGAATTAGAAGGAAAAGGCCTTCATGTCATCACTAATTCCCTGCCGGTAGCCAATTTCTTTGCTTCCAGCGCCAACACCGAAGTCATCGTTTCCGGGGGCATCATCTATCCTCGTCTGGGTGTCCTGGTGGGGCCGCTCGCCGTGGATCTTTTCTCAAACACCCATGCCGATCTGGCAATCTTAAGCGGCGCCGGCATTACTCCGGACGGCATATCCAATTCGCACGCCCTCCTCATCGATATCCAGCGCGCGATGATTCAGGCCGCGAGCCGCGTTATTTTTTGTTTCGATCACACGAAAATTGGACGGCGCTCCGTCGCTCATCTCTGCACCCTGGACCGTATCGACACGGTAGTCACCGATTCCGCCGCCCCTCCGGAGTTGCTCCAGGCCTTGCGTGAGCGAGGTGTGGAGGTCCTGGTGACCGGCAGCGCCGCACCCAAAGCCACCGACGCCGCAGAGGAAGAATCCGCACCGGCAGCGCAAACTAAGAGTGAACACGTCGACCGGGATGAGTCTGCAGACGACGGAATGAGTTGGGATTGAACAGGAAGCATTGGGGCCGGGCGCGAACGCGGCGAGAGGCCCAATACCAGTCATAAAATGGTGGGCTTTGGGCAAGAAAATCATACACAACCCCGTTGACCTTTCAGGGGGTCTGGGGATTAAATTCGGGTGATGCGAACGATAATCAATGCCGACCAGTTGCGTATCCTCCTGAATGACACCCGCAAAGTGATGAGCGAACAGCCGTGGCTCAAGGCGCTGGATGATCACTCAGAGGCAGTCACCGTTCCGCACGGCAAAATGGAAGCACTGCACCGTTTGGAGTGCGACGATTGGGTGTTCGTCCCCGTTATCCGCACCAAGGCCAAGAAGGGCGGACGCGTCATTGAGCATGGTTTCGAGGTCCACCGCCGGGATTCCGGCTGGGAAGTGGTCACCGCTGCGCTGGAGATTGACGGGGAAAGCGCGGGCAAAGTCCACAGCGAACCCGCTCGCAATCACGCGGTTCAGCAAGAACTGGAAAAGATGAGGGTCCGCCTCGCCTCCCAAGGCAACATGGCGGCGGCCTGACCCGCGCCAACGCCGCCGTTCCCGGGCGAATTCGCGTTCGCATTCGCCTGCGGCCGGTTTTTTGGATCGCCATGGCCCTCATCGCCCTACTGATCGGCGGCGGCCTCTGCCTGCTCTTTCTTGAAACCTTTCTGCCCGGCCTGATCGCAGGTGCATTCGGATTGCTCACGCTCGCGGTCGCGGTGGGTTACGCCTACCTGAGCTATGGCCTCAAGACCGGGAACGCCACCCTCACCGTTACTGCCGGTCTTCTCATTCTCGGCGCACTGCTTTGGTTGAAGTTTTTTCCAGACAGCAAAATCGCGCGAATTTTTGTTTCACAGCGACAGATCGGCAACGTCGGAGCTGAAAAGCCCGAACTGCTCGGAGAAGCGGGCGTGGCTTTGACCGCCCTCCGGCCAGCCGGAATGGCCTCACTCGCGGGAAAACGCGTGGACGTGGTCACGGAAGGCGGGTTCGTCGAAAAGGGAACCGCCGTCATAGTCGTGGCGGTCGAAGGCTTGAAGGTCGTGGTCCGCGCCACGGATGGATAAGAACCCGGCTCCGGTGCTAGCGATGCAGGCGCCGCAGGGATTCGCGGAGCTGCTCGATTTCCGCTTCTGCAATGTCCTTCTCGTGTTCCGCCTTGTTCAGCTGCTCGGCGACATGATCCAAATCTTTGAGAACCCCTTCGAGCACCTCGCGAACCTGATCCAATTCCTCCCGCGCCTGCTCCAGCAACGTGCGAGTCTCGGGGGGCAACTGGCTCTCGGGGCGCTGGTCGCGGTCCCGGAAATCTTCCTGAGAACGGCCACTATCCTGACCTGAGGCGTGGAAAGGCGGCCGGTTATCCCGACGGCGTCCGCGGTCCTGAATACGACGGTCGCGCGCGGAAGACCGCCTTCCTCCTCTGCCTCGCCCGCGGCCGCGGCCGCGCGGAGCGCCCTGACTGGAAGATTGTGAACCTCTCTCGGAGTCGGGTTCAGGATTGTCGCCGCTCGAATACTCGGGCCGGGCCTCCGGCTCGCGATATTCCCCGGAACTTCCGCCCTCTTCCCTCGGGTAATCGGGTTCCGCTGGACGCTGGTCCTCGGGCTCGCGGATTACCGATTCCTCGCGGTAATCGGGTTCCGTGCGGGCTGCAACTGGCTGTTCGTTGGAGTCTTCCCTCCGTTCGTGTTCCACGGCGTTTAATCTGCCTATTCAGCGCAGGGTGGTCAATAAGTAACAGCCTGCGAATTGCCTCGGGCGGAGAATGTTATTTCTTGCTAATCAGAAAGCCGACAATGCATCCAACTGCGGCGGCAATGCCTAATGCTGCCCAAGGATTTTGGCGGACAAATTGATCCGTGGCAGTGGCGGCTTCCTTCCCTTTCTCCGCCAGCAGGCGCTGAATATCGTCGAGAGAATACTTGCCAGCCTTGATGCCGGCCTGAATTTCGTCCGTCATCTCTTCCAATTCGCGATTGTACTTTTCTTCTAAACGTGCTGCATCCACTGGAACCTCCCGTTAGTTTGCGCTCAAACTAGCGACTTCAAATTTATCATACCAGAAAACGCCCTGGTTCGCGAATTTTCAGTGTCCCCGCAACCGGACCGCTGCCCTGGCAAAGTCCGCCGCCCCCAACTCGTAGCGCAGCCACGGCTCCCGCCATTTCGCGCCAACGCGCTCGTAAAAATCCCGCGCCGACTTGTTCCAGTCCAGCACGCTCCATTCCATTCGGCCGCACCCCTCCCGCTCCGCCGCCGCAATCAGTTCCCGAAACAGCTCCCGGCCTACTCCCAAGCCGCGGAGGTCTTCGTCAACAAAGATGTCCTCGATATAAAGGATCGGGCGGGCCATGAACGTCGAGTAAGCAAAGAAATAAACGGCAAAACCTGCCGGCCTGCCGCCCGCAAAAGCCAGCAACGCAGTTGCATACGGCTTCGCCCCAAAAAGCGTCTCGTGCAACCGTTTGTCCGTGGCCACCACTTCATGCAGGACCTTTTCGTACGCAGCGAGTTTGCGCACGAATTCCAGAAGCAGGGGCACATCCTCAGCCTGCGCCGCCCGTATGGTCACCAGATCGCTCACAAGCGGAAAAATCGCATTTCGCTCTCCAAGCGTCGCAGTTCGTTGGTCAGCTCAAAGATCATCCGGATTCCCGCCAGATTAACGCCATGGACCGTCCGCAAATGCTCGACCCGCCGAATGCGGTAGATCGCTTCTTCATCGAACGAAAGCTCATCCTCGCCGCGGAACGACGGTTGGATCAGGCCGGATTTGCAGTAGACCAGAATGCTCCGGCGCGAAACGCCGGTCAGGCTCACCACCGCTTCCAGGGAGTAAACCATGCCCGGTTGCGGCTCGCTCTCCATCCCCTCTCTTGACCGTGCTTCCTTTCGCATAGTTACGCCCTGGGATTGAATTTGGACCCCTCCGCCAGTTGCTGCCAGAGCCGGCGCTCTCCCTCGTTAATCTCAGTCGGGACCTGAATGGAAATGAGCGCGTAAAGATCTCCGCGCCCTCCCCCCGCGGACGGCAGCCCCTTGCCCCGGACGCGCAATTGCTGGCCCGCATTGGCCCCGGGCGGCACCCGGACCGAGACCGGCCCATCAAGGGCCGGAATGCTCACGGTCGCTCCCAAAACCGCTTCCCACGGCGCCAATTCCAATTCGTAGTAGAGGTCGGCCCCCTTCACCCGGAAATCCGGGTGCTGGGCAAAACGAACCCGGAGATAAAGGTCGCCCGGCGCGCCGCCGTTAAACCCTTCCTCGCCCTTGGCTGGCACCCGGATCAACTGCCCTTCCTGGACCCCCACCGGAACCCGCACCCGGAAGTTCTCCGCCACCGCCTGGCGGGTCGCACGGTTCCGCCGCTGCAACGAAATGGTCCGGACGGAACCCTGCAAGGCTTCATCGAGCGTCACCATGATATCCCCTTCGATATCCTGGCCCCGCATCGGCTCGGTGGCGCCCGCCCGCCCTTTGCGGCCGCCCGCGTTCAAGTCCTGAAAACCGCTGAAGTCGCCGCCGCGCCCCCCGAAGAATTGCTCGAAAAATTCACTGAAACCGGTGCCGCCGAAATGAAACTCGTACTCCTCGGGCCCTGCCGTTCCGCCGCCCCCCCGGCCCGGTTGCTGCCAGCCGGGCGGAGGCTGCGGACGATTCCAATTGGCGCCCAGCTCATCGTACTTCTTGCGCTTGGCGGGGTCGCCCAAAACCTCGTAGGCTTCGTTGATCTCCTTGAACTTCTCCTCTGCCTTTTTCTTGTCCTTGGCGACATCCGGATGGTACTGGCGGGCTAACTTGCGAAAGACCTTGCGGATTTCGTCCTGGCTGGCGTCCCGGGCTACCCCGAGCGTTTGATAATAATCCTTAAACTCGACCGGCATAACACCCTGCTATTACCAATACATAAAAACGGCCGGTTGCCAACTCAGGTTTGGCCCGTCCCTTCCCGGATTTTGCGAGCAAACGCCGAGCAAAGACTGCGATGCAGATCACTTTGACTTTTAGTGCCGCTTCATCAACCGTTCTCTTCTTTAAAGATGAGCCTTCGCCATCCAGATCAGTTTGTTCATCGCCACATCGGCCCGGATGATTCCTCCGTCGCCACCATGCTGGGCGTCCTCGGATTAAACAGCCTCGATGAATTGGTCGCCAAAACCGTTCCCGAACAGATCGCGACCAAACGGCCCCTGAATCTTCCGCAGCCGTGCGGTGAATACGAGCTTCTCGCCCGCCTCAAAGCGATCGCCTCGAAAAACAAGGTCTGCCGGTCTTTCATCGGCCTGGGCTATTACGACTGCATCACCCCGCCCGTGATCCAGCGCAACATTCTCGAAAACCCCGGCTGGTACACCCAATACACTCCCTATCAGGCCGAAATCTCCCAAGGCCGCCTCGAATCGCTCCTGAATTTCCAAACAATGGTCGCGGATCTCACCGCCCTGCCCATCGCCAACGCTTCCCTCCTGGACGAAGGAACCGCAGCCGCCGAAGCGATGCACCTGTGTTACGGCGCCCGGGGTGGCGAGGGCAAAAACGCCTTCTTTCTTTCCGAGCTTTGCCACCCGCAAACGATCGCGGTGGTCAAGACCCGCGCCCTCCCGTTGGGAATCGACATTGTCGTGGGTTCGCACGAGACCCAGAAGGACTGGTCGAAGTTCTTCGGCGTCCTTTTGCAGTATCCAGGCTCTCTGGGCGATGTGCTCGATTATCGCGGGACGATCGAAGCGGTCCACTCCGCGGGCGCGGTGGCAGCCGTCGCCACGGACCTGCTCGCCTTGACCGTGCTCACGCCGCCCGGAGAGTTCGGAGCGGATATTGCCCTCGGCAACGCGCAACGGTTTGGCGTCCCGCTCGGATTCGGCGGACCGCACGCAGCCTTCTTCGCGACCCGGGACGAATTTAAGAGGCAGATGCCGGGGCGGCTGGTGGGCGTCTCGCGGGATGCCAGCGGCCGGCCGGGCTACCGGCTCTCCCTGCAAACACGCGAGCAGCACATCCGCCGGGAAAAGGCCACCAGCAACATCTGCACCGCCCAGGCGCTGCTGGCCAACATGGCCGCGATGTACGCGGTCTATCATGGCCCTCGCGGCTTGAAAAAGATCGGCGAATACGTGCACCGGCTGACTCAGATTCTCGCGGAGGCCCTGAAAAAACTCGAATTCCAAGTCCGCCCCACGGCTTTCTTCGACACCCTGACCATTCGCACTAAAGGCCCAAGCCAGGAAGTCATGCGGCGGGCGGAAGCGCGGCAGGTGAACCTCCGCCAGGTCAGCGACCACGAAATTTCCATTTCCCTCGATGAGGCCGCGTCGATCGGGGACGTCGAGCGCCTGCTGGAAATCATCCATGGCCAGCCCGCTCCGGTGAATCTGGAGAGCCTGGCATCCCGGGCCGCGGGCAGGTTGCCCGCGCCTTTTCAGCGAACCTCCCCATACCTCCAGCACGCCGTTTTTAACACGCACCATTCCGAAACGGAGATGCTGCGCTACCTTCATCATCTCCAGGGCAAAGACCTTTCCCTGACCCACTCGATGATCCCGCTCGGCTCCTGCACCATGAAGCTGAACGCCACCTCCGAGATGTTCCCCGTCTCCTGGCCGGAGTTCGCCCGGTTGCACCCGTTCGTCCCCTCAAGCCAGACCGAAGGGTATCAGCAGTTGTTTGCGGATCTCGAGGCCTGGCTGGCGGAAATCACCGGTTTCTCCGCTGTGTCGCTCCAGCCAAATGCCGGCTCGCAGGGAGAATACGCGGGGCTCCTGGCCATTCTCGAATATCACCGTGCGCGCGGGCATAAGAATCGCACCGTCTGCCTGATCCCAACCTCCGCCCATGGAACGAATCCGGCCAGCGCGGCCATGGCTGGCTTTCGGATTGTTCCAGTCGCCTGTGACTCCCACGGCAATATCGATGTGGTGGACTTGCGGGCCAAAGCTGCTGAACACGCGGCGAACCTGGCCTGCCTGATGGTCACCTACCCTTCGACGCACGGCGTGTTCGAGGAGGCGATCCGGGAGATCTGCTCCGTGATCCACGAACAGGGCGGCCAGGTTTACATGGACGGCGCCAACCTGAATGCCCAGGTGGGCCTCTGCCGTCCATGCGAGATCGGCGCCGACGTCTGCCACATCAACTTGCACAAAACTTTCTGCATCCCCCATGGGGGTGGAGGCCCAGGCATGGGGCCAATTTGTGTGGCAGCACACCTCGCTCCTTTCCTGCCTAAACACCCGGTCGTTCGAATGGCCGGTGAACAGCGGCTCGGTCCGGTGTCGGCCGCCCCTTGGGGAAGCGCCAGCATTCTGCCCATCTCCTGGATGTATATCGGGATGATGGGCGGAGAGGGCCTGCGCAAAGCCACGCAAGTGGCTATTCTCAACGCGAATTATGTCGCACGCCGGCTCGAAAACTACTACCCGGTCCTCTATAAGGGGAAGAACTCAATGGTGGCGCACGAATGCATCCTGGACTTGCGCCAATTCAAGTCGGTCACGGTCGAAGATATCGCCAAACGGCTGATGGACTACGGCTTTCACGCTCCCACAATCTCCTTCCCGGTCCCGGGCACGATGATGATCGAGCCGACCGAAAGCGAATCCCAAGAGGAGTTGGACCGCTTTTGTGAAGCGCTCATTTCGATCCACGCAGAGATCAAAGCGATCGAAACCGGCCGGGTGGATAAACTGAACAATGTGATCAAAAACGCGCCGCATACCGCCGAAGCGGTCATCTCGGACAAGTGGGACCGGCCTTACCCGCGGGAACAGGCCGCCTTTCCGATGCGCTGGCTGCGAACCTCGAAATTCTGGCCGCCGATCGGCCGGATCGACAACGTTTACGGAGACCGCAACCTGTTCTGCACCTGCGCGCCCGTAGAGGCCTACCAGTAGAAGTGTCAGGTTTCCCCTGATCATTGTACTTCCCCGCCAACTGAAGTGGAGGCAAGGCATGCAATTTGCTACCTTACCGCTTATTTATGGGGGGAGGTTTTGCTGGTCTCGCGTTACTCATTTTACTTTTTGGACGCGTCACGTCCGCATGGGCGGTTGATCTGCCGCTCATCGCGCCGATTTACGGATTTGGCGTCACCAATGCCTTTCCCAATCTGACTTTTGACCGTCCGGTGGTTCTCACCAGTCCGCCGGGTGAAACCAACCGCCTCTTTGTCGTCGAGAAGAGCGGCCGGGTAATGGTCATACCGGACCTGCGGGCGCCCACCGCCTCCGTTTTTCTTGACGTCAGCCAGACGACCTACACCTCCATGGAAGGGGGCCTTCTCGGCCTGGCGTTTCATCCTCAATTCGCACAAAACGGGCGTTTCTTTATTTACCGGGTGAGCCAGCCGGCCGGATTTCGAGACGAGTTGATTGAATTTAAATGCGATCCCCCCAGCAGCCTGAGCGTCGACCCAGCCTCCGCCAAAGTCTTGTTCTCCCAGCGGGACGCGAGCGACACGCACAACGCCGGGGATTTGAAGTTCGGGCCGGACGGATACCTCTATCTCTCCCTGGGCAACGATGGCCCGCTCCCGCCGGACACCCATGACACCCCGCAGGCGATTGACAAGGGCTTGTTTGGCGGAATCATCCGGATCGACGTGGATGGGCGGCCCGGCAACCTCACGCCGAACCCCCACTCTTCCATCATCAACGGTTACAGCATCCCGCAGGACAATCCGTTTGTCGGGGCGACGAGCTTTAACGGGGCTGCGGTGGATCCAGCCCAAGTGCGAACGGAGTTTTACGCGGTGGGCATGCGAAACCCGTGGCGATTCACTTTCGATCCGTTTACCGGAAACCTGATCTCCGGCGACGTGGGAGAAGGAGCGACCGAGGAAATCAACATCATCCGCAAAGGTGGCAATTACGGCTGGCCTTTCATGGAAGGAACCCGCGTGGCTATCCCCGATGGATTGCCGGACGGGCTTGAGTTGCCGGCGTATTCCTACCCGCACAGCGTGGGCCTGTTTGGCGGGCGTGTCGTTATCGGAGGGCTGGTCTATTCCGGAAAGGAATTCCCCTGGCTCGTCGGCAAATACCTCTTTACGGACTACGACTCCGGCAATATCTGGGCGATGGACCTCTCCGTGCCGAATCCGGCCCCGGTCTGGCTGGCGGCCCACGCGGGGGTTTCTGCCTTTGGCATCCACCCGGCCAATGGAGGCATCCTGCTAGCCAACCACCTCCTCGGGCAAATCGACCGCCTGATCTACCAGGACCCCAGCCTGGCGGGAATCCCCCCCACTCTGCGTGACCTCGGCGCATTTGCCGATCTGAAAACTCTCCAGCCGAACGCCAGCCTGATCCCTTATGACGTGGTGAATCCTCTCTGGTCAGATGGCTCCCTAAAACAGCGATGGATCGACTCGACCCGAGCCCAAGGCCACGTCGATTTCAGCCCCGACGACGCCTACAACGTCCCGGCTGGAACGGTTTTTCTGAAGCACTTTGAACTGGAGCTGACGAATGGCGTCCCGAGCTCCCGCCGAAGGGTTGAAACCCGCGCCCTGGTCAAAACCGACTCGGGCGTCTATGGACTGACTTACCGCTGGGGGGATTCGTTGACGAACGCCTATCTCGTTCCGCCTGAAGGCACGACCGACACTTTCGTCATCAACGACGGCGGCATTCTCCGGACTCAAGTCTGGAACTATCCGACATGGGATCAATGCCAGGCCTGTCACAACAAAACGGCCGGTTACATTCTCGGATTCCGAACGCACCAGCTCAACCGCACCGTCTTAATCTCAGGTTCAGCCACGAACCAGTTGGCCTGGCTCGCCAGCCAGGGCCTCTTCACCGACTCATCAGGGATTGTTCCGGAGCATTTGACTCATCTCGCCGCCTTGGAGGATCCGATCGCGCCGGCGCAGTACCGGGTCCGATCCTATCTGGAGAGCAACTGCATGCACTGCCATCAACCCGGCGGACGTTCCGAAGCTCTGTGGGATGCGCGCATTAAGACTCCGTTGTCCGCCGCCCAGATCCTCGGGGCCAGCACTCTGTTCTACCCTCCGCCGATGAAGATCATTGATCCCGGCAACATCACAAACTCTTACATGCTCGCGCGCGTTTCCAATCGCGTGCCCCTCTATCAGATGCCGCCCATCGCAACCTCCACCACGGACGACTCGTTCATCAACCTGTTGTCGACCTGGATTCAACAAATGCCCGGCGCGGATTGGCAATCGGCCGACATCGGATCGAGCGGCGGCGCGGAAGGAAGCCTGGCAATCATCGGTGACGCCTATCGCGTCTACTCAGCCGCGGAGGGAGTGGCGGCGAACTCGATCTATTTCAACGGCCGCACCGCCTTCGGCTCGAGCGAGTTGGTGGCCCGGCTCTCGACGATTACCAGCAGTTCCACGAATGCCGAAGCAGGCTTGATGATTCGGCAAACCTTGGATTCGGACTCCGTCAGCGCGGCCCTCATTCGAAAAGGCCGGTTCTCGCAACTGTGGGTCAAGACCAACGCTGCCACGGATTATCAGCTGATCACCTCGGTCCCGGCCTTCCTCGGCAATCATTTCCGGCTGGTGACTGACGGCCGGAACGCATCGGCGTGGATCGCGGATGATTCTTTGAATTGGTTTTCCATTGGCACCACGCCGCTCCCCCTCTCGGGTGCTTACCTGGCGGGGTTCGCGGCCGCCTCGGCCGGCGGCGCCTCTGAATTCGCCGCCGCCCAATTCGATAATCTCGCCGTCTTCTCTGTCTCCATGGACCCCCTAACCAGTGCGGCGGCCACCCTGCCCGCTCAAATCCAGCTGTCGGCGCAGATTTCAACCCTGGGCGCCGAAGCTCCGCAACTGACATTCCGCAGTGACACCACCACGCTCGCAACCCTCACGGCGGGGCCCTGGGCAGTCCTGTGGACAAACATCCCCGAGGGCGATTTCCAGATTTCAGCCGTGCTGGCCGGAAGCCATTCCAGCATTACTTCCGCGCCGGTCTCTCTCCAGGCCGTTTCACCTAACTCCCAAGTCTGGCTGAAACCGGCGGACCGCCGAACCGCCGGGGACTGGGCGTCGCGCTACGGCCAGACGGCCTACCTCATCCCAGGAATTACCAACCGGCTGAGCAGCGAGGTGCAGATCACGTTGCAGAACGGTTCGGTCAATATCGTTGGGAATTCCACCAACCGCAGCGCTCTCCAGGTCCAGGGCGCTGGCGTCGCCTCCGTCTTGCATTCGAGCGGGCCGCTCGAATTGACCTTCCGCGCCGCCGACTATGGCGTGCATCAGGCCGAACTTTACTTCCGCGATTGGATCAACGCGGGCCGCACGCAACAGGTGAGCTTCCTCGACCCCCACAGCAACCAACTGCTCACAAAAACCAATCTGTCTGCCTTCCCGCCGGCCTATCTTCCGTTCGTGTTTCGAAACGACGTCCTCGTCCGCATCGAGAACTCCCAAGGTGACTCCTACGTCACCGGAATCTTTGTCGATCCGGTTCCTCCCATCTCGGTGGACCTTGCCAGCCCCGATGACGGGAGCAGCCTCACCCAGCCGGCCTCGGTGCAACTGAGCGTCAACGCGCTCGCGCCTGGACGGCAAGTCGCCCGCGTTGAGCTTTGGGATAACAACGCGCTGTTAAGCAGTTTTACCAACGCCGCATTCCAACTGACGCTCACCAACCTTTTCCCGGGCACGCATTCGCTCAAAGCGGTCGCCTGGGGAACTTTCGGCACCTCCAACGAAAGCGATCCCATCACAGTTACTATCCTCCCCGCGCCCTCGCGCGCCCAATTCCTGGGCGTCGACGACCGAACCCAGGGGAGTTGGAAAGGGCGGTACGGCCAGGACGGCTGGTGGTTGATCGGGGACGATCAGCAGGCGCCCAACTCGCTGCAAATGTCATCCGCCGACGGCCGGCTCTATATCTTCAGCCAGAGCAGTTCCGATCCGGCCGCGCTGCAACGCCCGTATCTGGACGACCGCTTCGCCGGCTGCCTCTATGGCGCGCCAGAGTTCTCCGTGGACCTGAGCCTGCGCGATGGACAACCATGCACGGCTGGCCTTTATTTTCTCGATTGGGAAGACACGCGCCGCCTGATGGATGTGGTGGTCGAAGCGCCCGATGGGTCCCAGCTCGACCGGCAAACCGTCACTGATTTCCACACCGGCAAATATCTCTTCTGGAACGTGCAGGGCAACGTCCATTTCAGAATCAGTTCACCGGGGGTGAACGCGGTGGTGAGCGCAATATTTCTGGATCACGCGGTCACGCCCTACACCTTGTGGCGAAACGAATTGTTCAACTCGGATGAAGTTCGCGCCCTGGGGACTCAATTCAATTCCGCAGATTCAGACGGCGATGGTTTCAGCAACGCCCTGGAGTATTATCTCGGGTACGATCCCCGCTCGGCCGCGGACAAGCCGCAATTCCGCTATTCTCTCAGCGGCGGCTGGTTTCAGATCAACTTTTCGCAGCGGACTCAGCCGCCCGACATGGCCCTGGTGCTGGAAACATCGCTCGACCTGGTCCACTGGACGCGCATTCAACCCACAGCCATCACGCAGCCAGGAACCGACGCCAACCGGGTTTCATTTAACATCCCGGCGCAAAGCGAGTCGCAGTTGTTCATCCGCTACTCGCTGACCGCTCCCTGAGATCAGAGGCCGCGCGCCTCGCTCTCGAACCAGCGAAACGCGGTTTGAAGCCCCACGGTATGAGCTTCCACTCGCACGGGCAGCGCATAGTCGGATGGAGTCTCCAGCGTGTAGCTCTGCTCGCTTTTATGCGTGATGAGATACAACGCCTCCGCCCATTGCGGACGATCCTCGGGATTTATATGGGGGCGGATGATGCCCGCCTCGCACACGAAATCGTCCACGCGTCCTGAAATCTCGATCGGGCAGACTGGACGCACCGCTTCGATCATCGGCTCTGCCAATGAACGGCGCTGCTTGGGATTGAGCTCGTAGACATAGAAGCCGTTCGCCTCCCAATCCTCATGCAACAGCAGGGACAAGTGGAATTTCGGCTGTCCTTCCAGCCAGCGGACGTGCGCCGCGATTTCCGGAGTGGTCGGCTGCCGATAGTTTCGGTTCAGATCGATGCCATCCCGATTCTCCCGCGTGTTGAGACGGAAACCCGTGGGATTGACGCACGGCACCAGCCAGAGATTCGCCTCGGGCCACTCATTCGCCCGCAAAAGGCCGAGAATCGCCAACGGGCCGGAAGGTTCGTCGCCGTGAATTCCCGTGCCCACGTAGAGGTTGCGCTTTGAGCCGGGGCAAGGACGCCGGTAGGCGCGCAGGTGGATATCCGGATGTTCTAAAAAGCTCTCGGCCTGCCAGCCCCGGGCGAGCGCCAGTTCGTGCGTTTCGCGCTGAACCTCGTCGATATCAATCGCATCCCCGCGATATCGCCCCTGGTTTCGCCCCAATCGCTGCATGGCGGGAGGTTTACGTGAGGGCGGCCTCCAGCGGCTGTTCCGCTTCACATCCGCAATCGCCGCTCCCGCAGTCTCCTTGGTCGCTGAAGCCGTGCTTGTCCCAGTTCGGGTCCAGCCCCAGATCGCGGATCATCTGCAGATCCTTGTCCACGGGCTGATTGAGGGTCGTCAGATAATTGCCCACCATCAGCGCGCTGGCGCCTGCCATGAAAATCATGCTTTGCAGGTCCCGAAGATTCACCGTTCGCCCGCCGGCGATCATGATTTCCTGTCGGGGCAGAATGAACCGGAAGCAGGCGATGGTCTTCAGAATTTCAAGGGGCTCAAGCCGGGGATTGTCACCGAACGGAGTCCCCTTGATCGGATTCAAAATGTTGATGGGCACGACATTCGCGCCCACTTCCCGCAACGCCAGCGCGAGGTCGCAACGATCTTCGCGCGTCTCGCCCATCCCGATAATCCCGCCGGAGCAGATCTTGATTCCGGCAGCTTTCAAATGCTGGATGGTTTCCAGGCGATCTTCGTAACTGTGACTCGAGCAGATCTGCCCGTAAAACCGTTGCGAGCTTTCCAGGTTATGGCCGTAACACTCGAGGCCAGCCTCGCGCAAGCGCTGCGCCACCCGCGGATTCTTGATGATCCCCAACGACGCATCCGGCCGGGTTTTTCCGCTGTTCTTCAGTTCTTCGAGCTGCGCGCAAATCTTGTCCAGCACCGGGCCTTCTTCCAGGCCTTTCCAGGCGGCAACCAGCCCGAGGGCCGTCACTCGGTTTTGGTTCGCCTCGTCGGCTGCGTTCATCACGGGAGGCAGGTCAACCAAGTTATAGCGCGGCGCTTCGGTCTGGTAGGCGGCGGACTGGGCGCAGAACTTGCAGTTCTCGGAGCAGCCGCCGGCTTTCACGTTCACGATGGAGCAAAGATGGACCTTGTTCCCCTTGTACTTCTCCCGAATGCGGTTCGCCCAGGAGAGCAGCGTGTAAATATCGGCACTGTCCTCCAGTTCAAACAGCCAGAGAACCTCATCGCGGCTGACCCGGTGGCCAGCCAGAACCTTTTCCGCCAGAGCAGCAATTCGACTGGGGACAGTTTTTGCGTCAATCATATCACCCAACACGGTTGACACACTAGCCGGACGAGCGATTCGCGCAAGGACAACCCTCGGCGGCCAAGCCCGGGAAGGGGCCTTGAAACAAGGCGGAATTCTGGACGGAGCACCGCGGACTCGTTACGTTTGCCGCAGAATGTGGCGCAGCGTGCTCACTCTCCTTCTCACGATCGCGAGTTGCCTCGCCATCCCCCGCGCCAGCGGCAAGCGGGAGCTGCAGCAACTGGCGCGTCTTCCCCGGCTCGACTCCCCTGTTCCGCTGGCTTTCGACCGGAACCAGGGATTCATTGTTTTCCCAAACGAAAGCACGGCGGCGGCGGAAGCCGCGGAAATTCTCAGCGCAGCCAAAGGCGCCCCCAGGGATGCGGCGCTGCATTTACAGGCCTCCCAGGTCCAGTCGGCGGGCGGCAGTCCGGTGGATTCCATCCGCAGCCTGGCGCGGGCGATCGAACTGTTTAGCCGCCAAATCGAATTGGAGCCGTCCGCGACCGCCCCCCTGATCGGCCTGGCGGACGCTTGCCTCGGGCTCGGGCGCTTCTCGGAAGCCCAGGCCGCTCTCGACAAGGCGGCTTTGCTCGCGCCCAACGACGCGCCGGTGGACCTCGCCCTGGCCCGTTTGCATCAGGAGAAGGCCTGGTCCCTTTTTGTCGGCGAGGAGAATCGCTTCAACACCTCCAGCTTTCTGGAAATCGTCCGGGGAGCGGCTCGACGCGCCACGAACAAACGGGTGGCGGCCGCCCACGCGGAACTCGGCGCCGTGAGAAAGCTGCTGGATCAGCACGCCGGCGAGATCGCAGCCACACCGGCTTTTTTGCGGCAGCGGGCTGCTTTCATTTCCTTCTCCGCCGCGCTGGAGAGGGCGTTCGCCCTGGCCGACTCCCGCGATTTCAATTCCCCATCCCTGCCGGCCAGCCTTTTCCAGCCCGCCGCGCTGGAAGACCTGGAGAAAGCCGCGCAGATGGCGGCGGACGACCCGCGTCAAATAACCATCGCCGCCTTCTTCGACGTCGGCCTGCAACTGCTGGCCGTCTCGCCGGACGCCGATCCTTGGTCCGAGCTGCGGCCCAACACCCGCGGGCGCGTCCTTGACCTTTGCCGGCAACTGCAGGCGGTCGCGGATGTCGGCTCCAAGGAGGCGGCGCAAGCCGCGGAACTGCTCGGTTGCACCCAAATTTTTGCGCTGCGTGATTTTCCGGGAGCGCAACGCAGTTTCCGCGCCGCTTTGCGGTTTCAGCCGCAACGAGCCCGCTCCTGGGACTTGCTCGCTTACGCGGCCTTCCAGGAGGACAACTCGGGCAAGTCCGTGGAAGTCTGTGAGGATCGCTCCGCAGCCTTGCCGAACGCACGGAGCAGCGCCCTCCTGATTCATTCCTACGAGGATTCCGGGGACGCTTCCCGCGCGGAATGGGCCGCCCTGGTGGGCTCAGCCATGTACCCCAATGATTTGCATCTGAACCTCTGCCTTGCCGCACTTCTCCTCCGGCGGGACGACCTCAGCGCCACCCTGATTCGCGTGGGCGACGCGCTCAACATCGCCGAAAAGCAGCTCAATCAAACCTCGTCGTTGCAGCATCACCTCGATTTCGTCGCGCTGAAATCCATTTATCTTGGACTTTCCGACAGGGCGAACGAAGCCCGAGCGCTCCTGCAGCCCTACCTCGCCGCTGGAAATGCGGCCGCGAACCTGGCGGAGATTTTCCGCGCGCTCGAATCCGAGGACTAAATTCCGACTTTAAAAGGGCACGGTCACGATGGCGGGACCGGCCTTGGCAATGGATTTTTCCACCGCGCTTTTTTCCAGAAGGATCGTTTTGTCGGATTCCACGGCCAGCACGGAAATTCCGGCGCTCTGGCACGTCTCCACGGTCTGCAATCCAATGCACGGGATATCGAAGCGCATGTCGTGATTGAGCTTCGCCACTTTCACCGCCACCGCTCCGCCCTTGCGCCCGGCCAGTTCGCCGCCGCGCTGTAAGCACCGGTCCGTCCCTTCAAAGCCTTCCACCGCCAGCACCGTGCCTTCTTTCACCACGACCAATTGGCCGATCTCGAGCCGCGAAATCTCCTTCGCCAACCCGAAACCGAATTCAGCATCCTCCCTCTCCTGGCGCGAGAGGCGCGGACCCAGATGAAATCCCGCGCCCGGCATCGCGGTCTTCAACCAGGGCGTCGCTGCAATCAGCTGAATGCCTTCCTTTTCCAACTCCCGCCCGATCCCGCCGAAAATGGTGTGGGCGTTTCGCTCTTTCAATTTCAGCAACATCAACGCCGCCCGCAGATCAGGACGCACATCAAAGAGGTTTTTCGGAGCGATCTGTCCGGCCATGACACAATGGCTCACGCCGCGGTCGCGAAACGCTTTGATCATTCGGGAGAGCTGGCCCACCCGCAGCCAGATGAGATCATCCACCAGATTGGCCAGCGCCGGATCGGTCTCCCCTTCAAACGCCACCGCCACCACTTTTCGCACTCCGCTCTTTCGAGCCTCGCTCGCCACCAGAAACGGCAGCGTTCGACTCCCGGCGATGATTCCCAGAGATTCAGGAAGTGCGCTCATGCTTTTCCATCGCCAAAGATTTCAATACCTCGACCAGGGCCGCAAGCCTTGGGACCGCCACGCCGCGCGACTCCGCCCGCCGCAGCGGCTCCAAAAAGAGCGCCTCCAGTTCGATCGGCATTCCCCGAAGATAATCGATCAGCGTCGACGGCCGATACGCTCCCATCACGCGCGTCTTGTCGATCAACTCTTCCGCAATCCCCGGCATGATCCCGAGCCCGAAGGAATTGCCCGCGCGGATCACTTCGTGCATCAGTTCGCGGACCAATTCCGTCCAGCAAGGTTCCGCCAGCAGCTGGTCGGTCGTGCAACACTCGTGTTGTTTGCCCTGGTAGCAGCCGCGGCTGACCGCCGCGAAACCAGCACAACTGGCCACGCCGAGCCCATTGAACGGGATGTTCCAGACCAGCTTCTCCCAGCGAGCCCGCTCCAGGTTGTCGCGCACGCCGCAGGGCACGCCAGCCTGCCGCAGCGCGCTCGCGATGTCATGCGTTCGCGGCTCCGGCCAGCGCTGAAACTCTCCCAGCTCGATCTTCCCGTGGGCAATGTGCTGGATCACGCCGGGAACGGTCCGGTTTAAACAGACAAAACAAAGGCCGCCCAGGATTTGATCCACCGGAAACAATCGGGCCAGCGCATCCTCGTTCCCGAGCCCGTTTTGCAGCGTGACGAACGCTGTTCGCGGCCCCGCCAGAGGCGGCAGCAGAGTGGCGAACTGATCATTCGCCGTGGTCTTCAGGGCGATCAACACCACATCGGCCACGCCGATTTGCGCCGGACTGCGGGCGCATTTCGGCCGCACATTGAAGTCCCCCTCCGGGCTGTGAATCGTCACGCCGTGACGCCGAACCTGCTCGTAGTCCGAACGCAACAGGAAGTGCGTCTCGTGGCCGGCCCGGGCGAGCTTCGCGCCATAATAGCTGCCGACCGCGCCGGTCCCTACAACTGCGATTTTCATCAGGTTCACCCGCTTTGCGCCCGCCGCGATCTGGCTGTTCGGAACGCAAACAAAAAAGGCACCCCGGACGGGGTGCCTCTGTGCATTGTCAGAAAAGCCTTACTTGGAGCCGAGCACCGCGTCTTTGCATGCTTTGGCCACGCGGAACTTCACGACTTTCTTGGCAGGGATCTTGATCTCTTGACCGGTCGCAGGGTTGCGGCCGATGCGAGCCTTGCGGTTCACAAGCACCAATTTGCCCAGGCCAGGCAAGGTGAAGCTGTTCTTGGCATTCTTGTAGGCCAGCTCCGCGATGGTCTCGAGGACTTCAACCGCCTGGCGCTTGGGAATGTTTGTCTTGTCTGCGATTGCTGCTGCAATCTGCGATTTCGTTAGAGGTTTTGCTGCCATATTTATTAATTGTTGGTTCCTGCAAGTCTTGCGACTTGGCTCGTATTAAAAGCCTTCACCTACCTGCCGCAAGCGAAAAAATCCATTTTTTCTAGGAAATCCGCGATTTTCTTTAAACCTCCGGCTGACAGAATCCGCCTTTGCGCTCCCAAACCGTTGTCGGAAGCGCTTGTGCTCCCAGCCCCGATCCTTCTAAATCTCCTCATGCTTCTTCCGCGCCGCTGCCTCGCCTGGATGCTCTGCACCCTTTTTGTCGCACCCGCTTTCGCGCAGGTTCAGCACCTTCTCTACGTCGCGACGCCCGGCATTCGCAACTACCTCGAATACGGCGGCCATGGCGTGCTGGTCTACGACATGGACCACGATCACCGGCTTCTCAAACGCATTCCCACCGGCGGGCTCGATGCGCAGGGAGCCCCTTTGAACGTCAAAGGGATCTGCGCCAGCATCCCGCTCAAGCGCGTCTTTATCTCGACGCCGAAAACCATGATGGCTCTCGATCTGGTCTCAGAGAAATTGTTGTGGGAGAAGGCCTACGAAGGCGGCTGCGACCGCATGGCCATCTCGCCGGACGGCCGGACGATCTACCTTCCGTCGTTCGAATCCGATCATTGGAACGTTGTGGACGGCAACTCGGGCAGTGTCATCCAAAAGGTCGTCACCCATTCCGGTTCTCACAATACAATCTTCGGCCCCAACGGACAGCAGGTCTATCTGGCCGGCTTGAAGTCGCCCTGGCTGGCTGTGGCCTCGACCTCCGGTCATGCCCTGAGCGGCAAGATCGGCCCGTTCAGCGCGCCCGTCCGCCCCTTCACCATCAACGCGGCGCAGACCCTCTGCTTCGTGAACGTGAACGAACTTCTCGGTTTCGAAATCGGCGACCTTCGCACTGGGCAGAATTTGCAGCGCGTCGAAGTCCAGGGTTTTGAGAAAGGGCCAGTTAAACGCCACGGTTGTCCCAGCCACGGAATCGCCCTCACGCCGGATGAAAAAGAGATCTGGCTCAGTGATG
The DNA here is from genome assembly GCA_964566945.1 of uncultured Verrucomicrobiota bacterium. Lineage (GTDB taxonomy): Bacteria > Verrucomicrobiota > Verrucomicrobiia > Limisphaerales > SXQI01 > DASVNK01. The sequence continues at coordinate 48,252 of CAZMKE010000024.1, forward strand.
GCGCGAACAGCCGGCTCCATTTCTTCGACAACACCCGCCAGCCTCCGGTTCAGACCGGCAGCATCCGCTTGCGGGACCAGCCCGGCTGGATCACGTTTTCGCGCGACGGCCGCTTCGCTTATCCCTCTTCCGGGGAAGTGATTGATCCCAAGACCAAGAAGATACTCACCACCCTGCAGGACGAGAAAGGGGGCCCGGTCGAGAGTGAGAAGATGGTCGAAATCCAATTTGCCGACGGCCAGCCGGTGGCGGCCGGTGATCAATTTGGGATCGGCCGGGCAAGCCGATAATCTAAAGCCTTGTCCGACATGTCCGGCGGTTCCCAATTTTGGAGCCATCTGTCATGCTCGCGGCAGAATAGATTGTGAAAGTGAGATCCTAAATCCGCCCCATGAGTTCAACCGCCGTCATTTCTCAAATCGCCATTCTCACCACGCCCGAAGCGGAGGAGCCTGTCGCCGCCTTGCTCGAGCGCCTGTTCAACGCGCCGTCAGCTACTTACGCCAACATCGAAAAAGGGCATAGCGTGATCACGCTCTATGCCCGCGCCTCGGTCCAGCAATTGCGCCAGCGCCGGGCCGAGGTCGAAGCCGGCCTGCGTGAACTGACCGGCCTGGGACTCGCACTGGGCGCGGGCGAAATCACCATTCGCCGGGTGCCGCGGGAGGATTGGTCGGAATCGTGGAAGAAATATTTTAAGACCATTCAAGTGGGCAGCTCCCTGCTCATTCGCCCGAGCTGGAGCAAACAAAAAGCGAAACCCGGACAAGCCGTGGTCGTGCTCGATCCCGGCCTGAGCTTCGGCACCGGCCAGCACGCCACCACCTCCTTTTGCCTCAAGCAGATCGTTGCGGCGCGCCGGCCCGCCCGGAAGCCGCTCTCCCTCCTCGATGCCGGCTGCGGCTCCGGCATCCTCGCCATCTCCGCCGCCAAACTCGGTTTCCGCCCCGTGGACGCGTTCGATTTCGACCCGGTGGCCGTGCGCGTCGCGCGCAAGAATTGCCGGTCCAATAAAGTCGACGCAAAAGTGCGGGTCGATCGCAAAGACTTGACCCGCCTCGCTCTGCAGAGCCGTCAACGCTATGACGTCGTGTGCGCCAACTTGATGGCGGGTTTGCTGCTCTCCCAGCGTGATAAATTGCTGAACCGGCTCGCGCTCAACGGCACGCTCGTGCTGGCCGGCATTCTCGAAACTGAATTCGCCAAGGTCTGTTCCGCCTACGAACAGGCGGGGCTTCAGCTGATCCGCACTCGGGTGGAGCGCGAATGGCAATCCGGCGCCTTCCGCCGAATCGCGAAAAAAGCGTGAGCGCACGCGCCGGCGAACCAGAGGCCTCCCGGCCCTGCGAAACCCGGCGCAATCGGACTCTTCTCATGAGCTCATCCAGCGAGTATGCTCCGGGAAGATCTCTGATTGATGCAGTTCGCGAGCAAATTGCGCATGTCCTGGATCCGCGCCCTGGCCGGGCTCGGGCTCGCCGCGTCGCTCGCCCAGGGAGCGATGGGGGCGGAGAAGGCCGCCAGTTCCGCCGCCGCGATAGAGCGCGGGCGAAGCCATTGGGCGTTCCAACCCTTGCGTCCCTCCACTGCGGAGGAATTGGACCGGCTGCTGAACCCGCCCATCCCGCCCGAGCATCGCGCCTCGCGCCGCACCCTCGTTCGCCGCGCCTTTCTTGATCTCACCGGCCTGCCGCCGACGCCGGAGGAAGCGGCTCGTTTTGAAACCGATGCCAATCCGGCCGCTTGGGAGCGCCTGACGGACCAACTCCTCGCGAGCCGGCATTACGGAGAACGCTGGGCGCGGCACTGGCTCGACCTGGCCCGCTACGCCGATAGCGACGGGTACGAAACCGACCGCGACCGGCCGAACGCCTGGCCGTATCGCGATTGGGTGATCCGGGCCTTCAATGCCGACCTCCCTTACCACACATTCATTAGCTGGCAAATCGCTGGCGATGAACTGGACCCAGCCAACCCGGATGCCGTGACCGCCACCGGGTTTCTGAGTGCAGGGCCGATCGCCGACACCACGCCCGCCGACACGGAAGAGAACAAGCTGAAAATTCGCTACGACGAGCTGGACGACATGGTTTCCACCACCGGCTCCGCCATGCTTGGGCTCACTCTCGGGTGCGCCCGCTGTCACGACCACAAGTTCGATCCCATTCCCACCCGCGATTATTACCGGCTGCTCTCGGCTTTCCAAACCACGCAGCGCGCCGACGCCAGGCTCTCAAAACCGCACCGCGAACGGGAGCATTGGCTCGACGCCCGGCGCCGGGAACTGCGCGAAGCCAAAATGACTGAACTGGGCCTGACGGAGGATCAGAGATTCTGGCTGCGCCAGCCCGAACATTTTTTCATTCCGATTCAGGTGGACCTCTACAAAAAATTCGGGGCAAAGCTGAAAACGACCGATGACGAACTTCGCGCCCGGCTCCCAGCCCGGCAGAAGGAAATCTGGGAAGCCCTGAACCAAGCCTGCGCCCGGGCCGAAGCCGCCAGCCCCGAAACTGCCGCCAAAGCCCTCATCGTTTTCGACGAGCAGCCAGAACCGCGTCCCACTTTTCTCCTCCATCGCGGAAGCGTCACCGATCGAAGCGAGCCGGTGACTTTGGGCTTTCTCCAGGTGCTCCAGCACAGCCGCCTCCCCGAGGATTACCTGGCCGCCGCCCGGCCGGCCGTGCTTGCGATGGATGAAGTGGACGACTCCGGTTTCCGAACCGCTCGCACCACCTGGCAGAGAAAGGCGCTGGCAAGCTGGCTTGCCGATGCGGACCAGGGTGCGGGCCAGTTGCTTGCTCGCGTGCTGGTCAACCGCCTCTGGCAGCATCATTTCGGCGAAGGCCTCGTGCGAACGCCGGGAGATTTCGGAGCACAAGGGGAGAAGCCGGCGCGCCCGGAATTGCTCGATGCGCTCGCCTCGGAATTCATTCGCCAGGGCTGGCGGATCAAGCCGCTCCATCGCCTGATCCTCCGCAGCGCCCTTTATCGCCAGGCGGCGAGCCAGGATCGCCCGCCGATCCGCCTCGAAGCGGAAGCGCTGCGCGATGCCATGCTCGCGGTCAGCGGCCGCCTCAACCGCAAGATGTTCGGCCCGCCGTTTCGCCCGATCATTCCCAAGGAAGCCATCGCCACCCGGAGCAAGGACGAGTATCCCACGGATATCAAGGACGGCGTGGAGCTCTGGCGGCGGAGCGTTTATGCCTTTGTCAAACGGTCCGTGCCGAACCCTTTGATGGACGTATTCGATGCGCCAGACTCCAACGCGGCCTGCTCCCGGCGCAACACCACCACCGTTCCCACGCAGGCGCTGACTTTGCTGAATGACGGATTTGTGCGCCAGTGCGCCACTCAATTTGCTCAGCGAGTCGTCACCGAAACGGGTCTGGAACCAAAAGCGCAAATCCGCCGGGCTTACCAACTGGCGCTCAGTCGCGAGCCGGTCCCAGCCGAACTGGCCAAAGCCCTGGCGTTTCTCGACGCCGCCCGCGATGCCCGCGGCGAGGGCATCCCGGTCGAAGGCCTGACCGATCTCTGTCACGCGTTGTTCACCCTGAATGAGTTTGTCTATGTCGATTAAGCCTCGCTTTCCCTGCGGCCGGATTCAGGGTGCCGCCACGAACCGCCGCGACTTCCTGCGCAAAGCCGGGGCTGGCTTCGGCGCGCTCGCACTGGCCGATCTCCTCGGCCAAAAGGGCCTGCTCGCTGCCGACGGACGGCCGGTCTCGGCCCTCCCCCATGTCACCCATCGTGCGAAGTCGGTCATCTGGCTTTTCATGGAAGGCGGCCCGAGCGCAGTCGATACGTTTGATCCCAAACCGGAGCTGGCCAAACACCATGGCCAGCAACCCGCCCTGCCGATCGATGTCTTCTTTGGCAGCCCCGGCCCGCTCATGCGCTCCCCGTTCACCTTTCAGCAGCACGGCCAGAGCGGGACATGGGTTTGCGATAAGATGCCCCAGATCGCGCGCCACGTGGACAAGCTCGCCCTGATCAAATCGTGTTACGCGGAATCGCCCAGCCACGGACCCGCCATGTATCAGATGAACACCGGCCTCATCCGCGCTGGCTTCCCCAGCGCCGGAGCCTGGGTGACTTACGGGCTGGGCTCGGAAAACCGCAACCTGCCCGGTTACGTGGTTCTCCTGAACTCGCATGGCAGCAAGGGCGGGGCGAACAACTGGGGTGCGGGTTTCCTGCCGAGTGAATTTCAGGGAGCCCCGTTCCGCTCGCAGGGCAGCCCGATCCTGAATCTCAACCGGCCCGCCGATCTCTCCGCCGAGCGCCAGCGGCGGATGCTTGACCTGGCCGCGGACCTGAATCAAGCCCACGCCGCGGAGCGCCCGTTCGAACCCGATCTTGCCGGTCGAATCGAAGCCTACGAGCTGGCCTTCAAAATGCAGTCCGAAGCCAGCGAAGCGGTGAATCTCGACGCCGAACCCGATCATATCAAAAAGCTCTACGGCCTCGACAACGAAATCACCCGCCCTTACGCGCGCAAATGCCTGCTCGCCCGCCGACTCGTCGAGCGCGGCGTCCGCTTCGTGCAGGCCTATTGTGACGACGAATGGGATTCGCACAACGGGCTCAAGGATCAGCACTCCCGCCGCATGGCCGAAACTGATCAGCCCGTGGCGGCGCTTCTTACGGACTTGCAGGAGCGCGGCTTGCTGGACGAGACGCTCGTGATCTGGGGTGGCGAGTTCGGCCGCATGCCCGTCTCGGAGAAGGGCGATGGCCGGGACCATAACCCCCATGGATTCCTGGTCTGGATGGCCGGCGGCGGCGTCAAAGGAGGAGTGCACTATGGCGAGACCGACGAAATCGGCTGGAAGGCAGCCCGGGACCGCGTGAGCGTGCACGACCTGCACGCCACCATCTTGCGCCTGCTCGGCCTTGAACACGAACGGCTCACTTATTTCCATAACGGCCGCCAATTCCGCCTCACCGACGTCTCCGGCAACGTCATCGAGTCCATCCTCGCCTGAACCTTGCCCGAGATCCGTGATCGCGCCGCGTTGCAACAAGGCGCGCGCGCACTTGCCAGCGCGGTCGTTCTCAAGAAGAATCGCCCCCTCATGAAAAAAGCTGCCTCCGCTCCTCAGCCGGGCAAATCCCTCCATCGCGCCCATTCCGCGATCGTTGTGGACGGGCCGGACCGCGCCGCCAGCCGTGCCATGTTGCACCCGGTCGGCTTCACCGCCGGCGATTTCAAGAAATCGCAAATCGGCATCGCCTCCACCTGGAGCATGGTCACCCCGTGCAACATGCATATCGACAAGCTGGCGATCGAAGCGGCCCACGGCGCGAATGAAGCCGGTGGCAAGGCCGTCATCTTCAACACCATCACCATTTCCGACGGCATCTCCATGGGCACCGAAGGGATGAAATATTCCCTCGTCTCGCGGGAGGTGATTGCCGATTCGATCGAGACGGTCATGGGCTGCGAAGGGTTCGATGGCGTGGTGGCGATCGGCGGTTGCGATAAGAACATGCCGGGCTGCCTCATGGCGATGGCCCGCCTCAACCGGCCCGGTGTCTTCGTTTACGGCGGCACCATTCTTCCGGGCTGCTTCCAAAACCGGAATGTCGATGTCGTTTCGGTTTTCGAAGCGGTGGGCAGGCACGCGAAGGGCGAGATGAGCGACAAAGAACTCGGCCAGATCGAAAGCTGCGCCATCCCGGGTCCCGGTTCCTGCGGCGGGATGTACACCGCCAACACCATGGCCAGCGCGATCGAAGCGCTCGGCATGAGCCTCCCGAACAGCTCCGCGCAAGCCGCCGTTTCCAAGGAAAAGGTGGAGGATTGCCATCGCGCCGGCGAAGCGGTGATCCGGTTGCTCGACCTCGGCATTCGGCCCCGGGATATCATGACTCGCAAAGCGTTTGAGAATGCGATCACAGTGGTGACCGCGCTCGGCGGTTCCACCAACGCCGTTCTGCATCTTCTGGCGATGGCACAGGCGGCCGGCGTCAAGCTCTCCATCGATGATTTCACGAAAATCGGCAAACGCGTGCCGGTCCTGGCCGACCTCAAGCCGAGCGGGCGCTTCGTCATGGCGGAATTGGTCGCGATTGGCGGACTGGTCCCGCTCATGAAGATGCTGCTCGACCAAGGCCTGCTGCACGGGGATTGCCTCACCGTGACCGGCAAGACCGTGGCGGAGAATCTAGCCCGGGCGCCTCAATATCCCGCTGGTCAGGAAGTCATTCGCGGCTTCGACAACCCGATCAAAAAAGACGGCCACCTGGTAATCCTCTATGGCAACCTGGCACCGACCGGCGCGGTCGCCAAAATCAGCGGCAAGGAAGGCCTGCAGTTCACCGGCCGCGCCCGTGTCTTCAATTCCGAAGAGGCCGCCATGGCCAGGATTCTCGATGGCTCGATCAAGAAAGGGGATGTCATCGTGATTCGCTTTGAAGGGCCCAAAGGCGGGCCGGGCATGCGCGAAATGCTCGGGCCGACCGCCGCCGTCATGGGGCGCGGCCTCGGCAAAGACGTGGCGTTGATCACGGACGGCCGCTTCTCCGGCGGCAGCCACGGATTCGTGGTCGGCCACATTACTCCCGAAGCATACGTGGGGGGGCCGCTGGCGATCATCAAAAACGGCGACCCGATCACCATCGACGCGGAAAAACGCACGCTCGATCTCAATATTCCCGCCCAGGAGATCAAAGCTCGGTTGAAGGGCTGGAAAGCGCCGCGCCCTCGCTACACCCGTGGCGTCCTGGCCAAATATGCCCACTTGGTCAGTTCGGCCCATCTCGGCGCGGTCACCGACGGGAACCTGGGCTGAGTTCCGCGGGTTCCCGAACACGCCCGTCAACCGCTCGTCCAAGACTGCAATCGGGCGAAGCTTGGCCGGACTTATCCGAGGAGAATGATTAGGAAGCGCCTGAAAATATGGGGCTCCAGCTCGGCCCGCCTTCTCACGGCTGCCATGCTGCTCTCCCTGCCGCTCCGGGCGGCCGATCTCATTCACTGGACGCCGCCCTCGACCAATGGTTTCCGCGATCTGGCTGAATTCCTTCGCCCTCTCCAGAAGGAGCTCGACCTTCCGGCCCTCGCGGCCGCGGTGGTCCACGACCACCAAATCACTGCGGCCGGGACAGTGGGCGAACGGAAATTTGGCTCCGGTGTTCCCCTCGCACTGAGCGATCCGCTCCACATCGGATCCTGCACCAAATCGATGACCGGCTTGCTGGCGGTCGATCTGGCGCGGGCCGGACACATCCGCCTCGACACCCCGGTTGGCGAGATCTTTCCGGACTGGAACCTCCCGGCCGAGAAGGCCGGGATCACCCTCGATTTATTGCTGCAGAATCGATCCGGGCTGAGCGGACAGCCCGATGCCGCCCTTTGGGCGCGGGCCTTCGAGCCAGGCACGCGCTCCGCCCGCATGCAGCGTGAAGACTTTCTCCGCGAAGCTCTCCCGCAGCCCCTCGAAGCTCCCCCGGGCACGAAGGAAATCTATTCCAACACCGGCTTCTCCCTCGCCGGAGCGATGCTGGAACGCAAAGAGAACAAAGCCTGGGAAGAGCTGATGCGCGAGCGGATCTTCCAGCCACTCGGACTCAGGACCGCTGGTTTCGGCCCTCCTTCGCACGAGGACAAGATCGACGCCCCCTGGGGTCATCGTCGCTTGGAGGGAAAAATCGTGCCCGTGCCACCCGAGGATAATCCGGCTGCCATCGCGCCCGCCGGCCTGGTCCATCTCTCGATTCTTGATCTGGCCCGCTACGCGGCCTTTCACCTGGACAACTTCAACCAGAAAATCCCAGAACTCAAAGCCTGGCGGGAGCGATTGTACACTCCGCCGCCGGGCAGCGACTACGCCTACGGCTGGATTGTGCAAACCCGCGGCTGGGCGGGCGGCCCGGCGCTCACCCATGCCGGATCAAACACCATGTTCTACGCCGTCATCTGGCTCGCCCCGGCGAAAGATTATGCGTTCGTGGTCATCACGAATATTGGAGACAAGGAAAGCGGCGAAGACTCCACCGCCGGCCGCATTGACCGGGTCGTGGCCGGGTTGATCACCCGGTTCCTTCCGTGAAAACCGCCGCGCCTCTTTCTCCTTGTCTCGGACGATGGAAATCGAAGACTGAGCGCCGTCATGTTTGGCGCAATTAGTTCGGTGCACTTCATCGGGATTTGTGGGACGGCGATGGCAGCGGTGGCGGCGGCCATGAAAGATCGCGGCTTTCAGATTTCGGGGTCTGATCAAAACGTCTACCCGCCGATGTCGACCTTTCTCGCCCAAAAGGGCATCCCGATCTTTGCCGGCTTTCACGAGGCCAATCTCGCCTCCAATCCCGATCTCGTGGTCATTGGCAATGCAATCTCCCGCGGCAATCCCGAAGCGGAGGCGGTGCTGGAACGGAAGATGCGCTATTGCTCACTGCCAGAGCTGCTCAAGGAATTCTTTATCCGCGGGAAACATTCCCTGGTGGTCACAGGCACTCACGGAAAAACAACCACCACTTCATTGCTGGCCTGGGTCTTCGAATCGGCTGGGGAAAATCCGAGCTTTCTCATCGGCGGCATTCCCAACAATTTCTCCCAAGGCGCCCGGTTCACGGACAGCAACTTTTTCATCATCGAAGGGGACGAGTACGACACCGCGTTCTTCGACAAGCGCAGCAAGTTCGTCCATTACCTGCCGGAAGTGGTGATCATCAACAATATCGAGTTCGATCATGCCGATATTTTCGAAAGTCTCTCCGCCATTCAGCTTTCTTTCAAACGCCTGCTCAACCTCGTTCCCCGAAACGGGCTCATCCTGGCCAACGGCGATGATCCGAACATCGAACCGCTTCTGCCGATTCAGCATTGTCCCGTGCAGCGCTTTGGCCTCGGAAACAGCAATCAGGTTCGGGCTCTGGATCTCGGCCTGAGCAACTCGGGCTCGATCTTCCGCGTCGGCAGCACCACCTTCCGGTTTCCCATGATCGGCGAATTGAATGTGCGCAATGCTCTGGCCGTCATCGCTTGCGCCCGCCATTGCGGCATCGCCAACGACCAGATTCAGCAGGCGTTCGACACGTTTCGCGGCATCAAACGGCGCATGGAAGTGCGGGGCACAAGCGGGGGAGTCGTGGTGGTCGACGATTTTGGCCATCACCCGACCGCCATTCGCGAAACAATGCGCGCGCTCCGCATCCGCTTTCCCGGCCAGCGAGTCTGGGCCGTTTTCGAACCGCGCTCGAATACCACCCGGCGCAATGTGTTCCAGCAGGAACTAATGGAAGCCCTGGCCATGGCCGACGGCGTGGCGGTCTCGCAAGTCGCCCGGCTCGAGCAACTCCGGCCGGAGGAACGCCTCGACCCGGAGCGGCTCATTTCAGATTTGCGGGGGCATGGCAAGCCGGCGTTTTACCTGCCAACGGCTGATGACATCGTCGAGCAACTGGGCAACACCGCCAGATCGGGTGACGTGATCTGCGTTTTCAGCAACGGCGGATTCGGCGGCATTCACGAGAAGCTGCTGTCACGCTTCGCCTGACAGCACTCTCGCTCCCGGACCTACATCTTGCCGCAGCACTGCTTGTACTTCTTGCCGCTGCCGCACGGGCAGGGATCATTCCGTCCCACTTTTGGGCCGGTCCGAACCGGCTTGGACTTGGAAGCGGCCTCGCTCGCTTCGGTGACCATATCGGCCGAACTTCCGGCCTCGCCTCCCGCCTGAGATTCGTTGAATGCGGTTGTTTCCTGGTGGGTCGTTTTCTGCGGCAGTTTCCGGAGAAAATTTTCGAACGCGAGCAGGCTGCTGGCGCTGAGAAAGATATTCCGGCAAATCTCGGTTTTGATGTTCACCATCAATTCCTCGAACATCTTGAACGCTTCCGCCTTGTACTCGATCAGCGGATCGCGCTGGCCGTAAGCCCGCAGCCCGATCGCGTTGCGCAGGCTGTCCATTCCATAGAGATGCTCCTGCCACAGCTTGTCGATCGCGCTCAGGATGGTGTAGCGCTCCACGTTTTTCAGTGCATCCGGATTCTCGAAGCTGATCTTCAGCTTGTAGGCGTTCCGCACCGCCTCGGAGACGAAAATGCACGCCGCAAACTGCGCGGAGGTCAGGCCGTCATAAATGGAGCCGGGGCTCGGCGTTTCCGTGCCGGCGTCCGCCGCCTTCTTGATTTCCGCCTCGGGCATCCCGAGCGGGAAGGTCAGGTTCACCCAATCGGACAGGCCACGGAGGTTCCAATCATCGCTGCTCTCTTCCGAGGTGAACTCCATCACCTTCTGGATCACCACTTCTTCCATGATGTCCATCAAGCGATCCTGCACGTCGTCCGCGTGAATGATCTCGTTGCGGAAGCCGTAAACGACTTCGCGCTGCTTGTTCATTACGTCGTCGTATTCCAGCGTCCGTTTCCGGATCTGGAAGTTGTGCTGTTCGACGCGCTTCTGCGCCGTTTCGATCGAGCGGTTCAGCAGTGGATGCTCCAGTTCCTGATTCTCCTCGAGGCCCACTCGCTCCATCACTTTGATGATGCGATCCGACCCGAACAACCGCATCAGATCGTCTTCCAGCGAAATGAAAAAGTGCGATGATCCCGGATCGCCCTGGCGTGCGCAACGGCCGCGCAGCTGGCGGTCAATGCGGCGGGCTTCGTGCCGCTCCGTGCCGATCACGTGCAAGCCGCCCAGGTCGGCCACGCCCGCTCCCAATTTGATGTCCGTGCCGCGGCCCGCCATGTTCGTGGCAATCGTCACCGCGCCCCGTTGGCCCGCGCGCGAAACAATTTCCGCTTCCTGCTGGTGGTACTTTGCGTTTAGAACCGCGTGCGGGATGCCCATCTTCTTGAGCATCTTGGAAAGAAGTTCGCTCACCTCGACCGAAATCGTGCCCACCAGGATCGGGCGGCCTTCCTGATGGATCTTTTGGATTTCGTTCATCACCGCGGTGTACTTCTCGCGCCGGGTCTTGTAGACCGTATCGTGCGAGTCCTTGCGCTTCACCTGGCGATTGGTCGGGATCACCAGCACCCCGAGCTTGTAAATGTCGAAAAACTCGCCTGCTTCCGTCTCCGCGGTGCCGGTCATGCCCGCGAGCTTGTGGTACATCCGGAAGTAGTTCTGGATCGTGATCGTCGCAAAAGTCTGGGTTTCGCGCTCGATCTCCACCCCTTCCTTCGCTTCCACCGCCTGATGCAGCCCATCGCTCCAGCGCCGGCCGGTCATCAGACGGCCGGTGTTCTCGTCCACGATGATGACTTTGTTCTCCTGCACCACGTACTGCACGTCCTTCTGGTAGAGCACGTAGGCCTTGAGCAATTGCGAAATGGTGTGGATCTGCTGGGCGCGTTGTTCGAAAAGCGCCTGCAACTTGGCCTTCATCTCCAGCCGCTTCTTGATGTCGGCCTCGGGTCCGGCGTCAATCTCATGGAAGCCCGTGATTAAGTCCGGCAGCACGAACGCGTCGGGATCACCGGGGCTCAGGAATTGACGGCCCTTTTCCGTCAAATCCGCTTCGTGATTCTTTTCCTCGATCGCAAAGAAGAGCATCTCCTTCTGCTCGTAGAGCTGCTTCTTCGATTGATCGACATGCAATTCCATTTCCGCGGAGGTCATCCGGCGGAGATTTTCCGGATCTTCCAGCAAGCGCATCAACCCTTCGGATTTCGGAATGCCCAGCTTCACCCGATAGAGCAGCAGGCCCAGTTCCTTCTCCATTTCCGCCCGGTTCTTCACCTCGCCGCCCTCGGCGTTGAGCGTCTTGAGCATCTCCTCCGCCTCGCGAATGAAGCGATTGCAAAGCTGCTCCTGCGCATGAACGATCCCCTCGACCTTGGGTTTGAACTGATCGTACTTGTTGTCGATGTTCACTACCGCCGGCCCGCTGATGATCAGCGGCGTGCGCGCCTCGTCGATCAAGATCGAGTCCACTTCGTCGACAATCGCGAAGTAATGGCCGTGCTGCACCTGCTCCTCTTTGGTGCTGGCCATCCCGTTATCGCGCAGGTAATCAAAGCCGAATTCAGCATTCGTGCCGTAAGTGATGTCCGCGGCATACATTTGTCGGCGAACGTCCGGAGACTGATCGTGCAAAATACACCCCACGCTCAGCCCGAGAAATTTGTAAACCGCCCCCATCCATTCGCTGTCGCGTGCGGCCAGGTAATCGTTCACCGTCACCACATGCACCCCGCGGCCGGTTAGGGCGTTCAAGTAGACCGGCATCGTTGCCACCAGCGTTTTGCCTTCACCGGTCGCCATTTCCGCGATTCGCCCGTTATGCAGCGCCCAACCGCCAATCAACTGGACGTCGAACGGCACCATTTCCCAACGGAGCGGATGCCCGCGGACGATCACATCCCGCCCGCACAAGCGGCGGCAGGCGTTCTTCACCACCGCAAATGCCTCCGGAAGAATCTCATCCAGCACCGCTTTGAGTTCGGCCTTATCCTCAATCGGAGCGAGCCGCGCCTTCCAGTCGGCGGTCTTCTTGCGAAGATCTTCATCCGAAAGGCTTTGCAACGAGGTCTCAATCTCATTAATCCGCGCCACCACTGGCCGGAGCCGTTTCACCTCGCGGTCATTTTTGGACCCAATGACCTTCTTAATGATGTAACCGATCATTTGAGAAAATAGAGCTGGACGGTACGGGATGCCTCAGACGCCGTCAAGGAACGCAAAAGCGACAAAATGACCCGCAAATCTAAGGCGGCTCGGACCAGGCCGAGAATCTTCTTGGGATCCAGGGATCCCGGGATGGGACATATTGCCTGCTGCTCGCACATTCTGCGGCGTCGGGGATTAGCGTAGTCCGAGAGGCCAATTGGGAAAACGTCGCTGGCGAAATTTCCGCCCGAAAGCTGAATCCAGATCGAACGGATCCGACGACAAAGTGAGGGGCTAGGGTGAACGGGGTGGATTGGAGCTTCGGAAACGCCCGATGCGCCAACGCAAGGCGAGCGCAAGCAGCAGGGAGAGCAGGATCCACCAGTGCGCTTGGTAGAGGATGATCTCCTTGAGATCGTCGGCCCAGTGCTGGGCGAGCCATTCTCTGGCCGCCGCGCCCGTGGTCGCGGCGGTCGCGGCGAGGCCGATGGCATAATCCCGGGCCACTGCGGCCAATCCAACCGCGCATTTCACGGCCCCGGCGGCGCAACCGAAGGACCACCAGCCAAAGGCCAGGCTCCCGACCGCGACGACTCCGGCCGCGACGCCCCAGAAAATGCTCAAGCTCAAGACCCCCACGGTGATTCCACCGAGGGCAATTGGAGCCACCGCAACGCCACCCAAAGCCAAGAACGGGCTGAAAGCGACGTCTCCCAGCGCCAGCCAACCGCAAGCGGTCCGAGCCTGGCGTTGGTCAGACTCGTAACCGCCCCACGCCATGGCGACCAAAGGAAGCCCCAGAAAGCGCGCATCTGAAACGAAAGACTTGGGCAACCTGAGTGCTTTGCCTTCGGCAGCGAGCGCCCTGGCGTGCTCTTCGTCCGTCGTGTGCGTCAGAATCCGGATTTGGGCCACCTTGAGCTCCATGCGGCGGCAGAGAACGAGGATGGCTCCGAGGAGCGCGGCAATCCAGGCGCTGACCCCGCACAGAATTCCCGGAGCGGAAGCGGCGTAGAGTTTGCCGGCCTGGCTCAAGACGGCGGCCAGGCCAATGCTCATGGCGAAGCAAAAGACGACAATCACGCGCGCATGGGCGAGGATCACCTTCCCTTCCGGTGCAGAGCGCGCGCGGCTCACCGCGGCTTTCGTTCCGAGATGCGAGAAAATCAGGCCAATGAGCGGGCCAATCATCATGCCGAGGCTGATCTGGGCAAGAAGGCCCTTGGTTGCAGCGCCGGCGCCGGTCTTGGCGGCGGCGCCCGCAGCCAGCGCGGCGCTCGCGGTGGAGCCGGAAAGCATGGGAAGCGCCACCAAAACGGCTGCCGTGAAAGCCCCTCCTGGCTTGCTCCGCGCGAGCGTGGACTCGACCCTTGCGGCCAACTCATCGCGCAGCAGGGCGCGGCCGCGCGAGAGCCGCTGCTTCACATTGTCCTCGGTCAGATCAAGCTGCCGCGCGACTTCGGCCACAGAGTGTTCCTCGCGATAAAACAAAATGAGCGGTTCGCGGTAATTTTCCGGCAGGGTGGCGAGCGTGCGCCAGAGCAGCGCTTCCTCGTCTTGTGTGACCGCCTGGAGCGCGGGATCATTCTTGTCCGACGCCTCACTCGCCGCCGCCTCGAGCGATTCTGGAGGTCCTCCGCGGCGGAGTTCCCGGCGAACCGCTGTAGCCGCGATGTTCCGAACTATCCCGCAGAGCCACTGGCGGAGCTTGCCCGGTTCGCGCAACTCACCGAGCCGATGCCAGGCGGCAATGAAAGTTTCCTGAGCCATATCCTCGGCGGTCCCCAGCGTGCCGCAGGAGCTGTAGGCAATCGAACAGACCAGGTTTTGGTAGCGGCGGACAATCCGGCTGAAGGCTTCGCGGTCCCCTTCACAGGCCAGGCGCCAAAGCTGTTCATCGGATGCAACCGTGGGATCCATTAAAATCACTTTCATTAACCCCAGGTCGCCACGAAAGGGGAAAAGGTGACATCCGGCCTTTTTGAAGGCTCCGCCCCGCCTTCCGAACCAGGAAGCGCGGTAATCGGATCAGCCCGAAGAAGCTCGCGTGCTATTCTGGGAACCAGACGCCGCTTCGTTGAATAAGCTGAGGACGCTGAGATGCGGAAGCCCTCCCGCATCCTGGCTTGATCCCCCCTGAGCCGAGGCCTACCTCGGCCGGATCAACAGCTCTTCCACCACGGCGCGAGCGGGCAGATTTACCGCCAGCATCACGCATTCAGCGACGTCTTCGGGTTGGAGCATGCGGGCTCGGGCCTCGGCAGAAGGAGGCACGGGGCGCTTGTCGAGGATCGGGGTGTCGATATCGCCCGGCAAGATGGCGCAGGCGCGGACGCCGTTGCCGCGCTCCTCAGCATTGATGGCCTGGGTGAGGCCGATCATCCCGAATTTCGAGATGACGTAGCCGGGACCGGCTTTGGGACTGGCCTGGCGGCCCGCCTCGGAAACGATGTTCACCACGCAGCCGGACTGCTGCTGGCGCATGGCGGGGAGGAAAGCCTGCACGAGGTAGAAAGCCCCGTTCAGGTTGGAATCGAGCATATCGTGATAATCGGCATGGGAGAGCACCTCAAGGCTGCGCCGGGGCACGTTGGTGCCGGCGGCATTGACAAGAAGGTCGACCCGGCCGAACTCGCCGAGGATGGCCTGGGCGGTTTTGTTGGTCGCCGCCAGGTCGCCAATCCGCAGCGGATGGATGGCGCAGCGCGCCGGCTGGCCGGTGAGCGCGGCGGTGGCGCGCAAGGTTTCCTCGGTGCGCCCGATCAGGGCCACGCGCCACCCTTGCTGCACGCATTTAATGGCCGTAGCCCGGCCAACGCCGCTGCCCGCCCCGGTAATGACTGCGATCTTGTCCATGGCTTACTTCAAAGCTCCCGCAATGTAGGAAACATCCACCCAGCGGCGCTCTTTCTCCGAGAGGAGCGCGGCGTCAATGACTCCCTGCGCCAGCGCCCCTTCGTAAAAAGAGGCGAAACAGCGGCGTTGATGCCGGATGGAATCGATAAATTCAAAGGTCTGATCGTAGCGGAAGACGAAGAGCGGATCGCCCTGGCGCGGGTCGCGCGGCGAACCGGGCCAGACGAGGAATTCGTTCGGAATCTGAACCGGGACGAGCTTTTTATCGCCATTTTTCGCGATCAACACTTCGTGCGGACGCTGGGTGTCGTAGCGGATCGAGCCCTCGCTGCCGTTGATCTCCACGTAATCCTGGCTGTACATGCTCTCATTGTGGCCGGTGGCGAGCTTGGTGCTCTCGAGCACGCCGGTGGCTCCAACCTGAAAATCAGAGAGAATGGCGACCCAATCTTCGAGATCGGACGGCTGCCCCCCGCGGACGGGATGGTAGATCCTGGTTCGCGCCACCAGCTGGGTCATCGGCCCGAGCAGCATGTGCGCGAAATCGATGCGGTGGGAGAGCATGTCCCCGATCTCGCCGGTGCCGGCCAGTTTGGCCACCTGCCGCCAGCCGACATTGCGCTGGCCCCAGTCTTGCAGCCGGCAATTTCGGAAATGGTAAGGCTGGCCCACGTGCCCCTGATCCACCAGATGCTTGAAATAACGCATCGCCGGCACGAAACGATAGGTAAAAGCGGTCATGTGCCGGACCTTGGCGGTTTCCGCGGCGCGATACATGGCGCGCGCTTCTTCGAAATTCATGGCGAGCGGCTTTTCACAGAATACGTGCTTCCCGTGATTGGCCGCGGCGATGGCGATCGGGGCGTGGAGGAAGTTGGGGGTGGCAATGATGACCGCGTGCACATCGTCCCGCTTCAGGAGTTCATGGTAATCCCCGAAGGCGTTGTGGACGTTCGCCGTCTGCTGCGCCTTCTTCAAAACCTCGGGATTCGCGTCGCACAATGCCGTGACTTTGACCTCCGGGCACAACGCCAGCCCGGGGAGGTGGTTCTGCAGCGTGATCCCGCCGCAACCAATGATTCCAACGCCGATCGTACTCATGAGCGGCGCAGGGTAATGGCGGGCCGGGCAAAAGGCACGCGCAAATCAAAGGGAGAAAAAGGACCGGAAGGAGCCGGTAACAACCGGGGATGAGTTCACCGGTCGCGTCGATCCCCGATGCGCCCAACCGGTCCGGCGGACCTAATTCTTTCGCGCCACAACAAACCCGCTGAACATGTAGTAGCGGGCTGGCGTGAGGTTCAGCAGAAACTCGAGCGGCGCCGCCACGTAACGATCGGTGCAGCTGACGGTTTCGACGCGGCAACCGTAGCGCTCGAGAAAGAAAGCGATCTCCACCCCGTTGGTCGCCACGATCGCGTCATCGTCCGGCTCAAACGGCTGTTTGACGATGGGAACCATGCGATCGAAGCGCACGTCCCCCGGCGCGCGTTTCATCAAAACGCGCTTTTCCTGAATACGCCGCCAATTGCGCCATTTATTCCCAAGGCCGCGCATCTTCGGATGATAATCCCGCCAGCCGAGGGCGCGCATGAAGTTTGGGCTGGAAATCACCAGTTTGCCGCCCGGCCTGACGACCCGCACAACCTCCCGGATGAAGGCTTCCGGTTCATCGACGTGCTCGAGCACGTTCAGAGCGCCCGCGGAATCGAAGTAATCGTTGTCAAACGGGAGGCGGGTTCCGTTGTAGACCTGGCAGCGTTCACAAAACTTCCGCGCGCGGGCGACGCTCGGCTCGGAGACATCCACTCCGTAGGCTTCGAACCCGGCTTCATTCAAGCGGACGACCACCTGCCCGACGCCGCAGCCGACATCGAGAGCTTTGCCCCCGGGGCGGTCCGGCTTCAGGGTGTCGGCATACTTCGCGTAGAAGTTCGCGTCCCAACTGGCCAGGAACTCGGCGTACTCCTCGTTATGCCGGTAATAACTATCCTGGTGGCTCATTCCCTTCTCCGCCCCGCTCGCTTAGTCCTGAGCGGCTGACCCAGCCATGCGCGTGAACCTGACGCTTTCAGTGAAGCGCTTGTTATCGGCGCGAATGCGCGAGGTCATGGTTTTGCCCATGCCCAGCAGGAAAGGCGCGGCCAGATTCGGGGCTTCCTGGACCATCTTTTCAAAAGCAGACGCCGGGATGCGGAGCAGCACGGAATCTTCATTGGCCACCACATCCGCGGAGCGGGGACCGTGATCGAACAGCGACACTTCCCCGAAGAAGTCGCCGGCCGATAGAACAACCAGGGTCGATTCCTTACCGCCAATCAGCATGCGCACACGGACTTCTCCCTGCAGGATCAGGTACATCGCATCTCCAGGATCGCCTTGATGGACCACCTCGGAGAACTGCTTCACTTCTTTGACCTCGATGTAGTTGATAAAACGAGCCAGGTGCTCGTCGGAAAGCCCGGCAAACGCTTTGATCCGGCGAAGCGAGGCGGGTTTGAGCTTGGGAGCCTGGGTCATGAGGCTGGTGTCGTACCCGGCGGGGACCCGGGAGCGGGCGGTGTCCTTGAAGAACATGCTCAGCTCGGGCAAGTCGATCGCCTTGTGCCACTGGTCGGTCCCGATGGCGTAAATCCACGTCTTGGGGGTGACACGTCCCTCCATCACCCAATTGACCAGGGTGGGAAGTTCCACCGGACCATATATCACATCGTCGATCCCAAGAATTTTGAAGCAATCCGCTGTGTCCGCAGCCATAAACCTTCCCCAATACCAGAGCCGGGCGGGGCTTAAAAGGAAAAACCCTCGACGGTTAAGCGCCAAACTTGGCTCGGACTCAACGATCTGGAAAAGCCAGGGAGATCAGTAACGGGGGGGCGGGGGGGTGTAGGGAACAATCGGGGCGGCCGCTCCGACAAAGGGCTTTAGGACTCCGCGGCAAAAGCCGATAGCTACTTTGATGCATACTTGCGTGCTTTTCGTGGATGATGAACCCCTCGTTCTGAGTCTCTACGAGGCACTTTCTCCAGATCTGGGGCCGGACTTTTCCGTCCGCACGGCCCAGAACGGAAATGAGGCCCTGCGCGTGCTGGATCAAACCCAGGTCCAGATCGTCGTTTCTGACCTCGAAATGCCCGAAATGCCTGGCAGCGAACTGCTAACCCATGTCGAGCGGCTCTATCCGGAGGCCATGCGAGTCGTCATCTCGGGATACGACGACGAGCTGCACGTGGCGCGCTGCCTGACCTTTGGCCATCGCTATCTCAAAAAACCCATTTCCGCCGAAAACCTGGCCAGCACTCTCAAGCGGCTCTCTTCCCTCCGCAACTCGCTAAGCGAGGAGAAAGTGAAAACCCTGGTTTCCGGGCCGGACGCCCTGCCCTCGCCTCCGGAAACCTACGTGCAACTGTCGGAGGCGCTGCAAGCCAACGAGAGCGGCACTGAAGATTTCGCAGCCATTATCGAGGCAGACCCGGCGCTGAGCGTGAACCTGCTGGAAGTGATTAATTCCCCGGCTTTCGGTCTTTCGGTTCCGATTGAGACCGTTCAGGAATTATTCGAAGTGGTGGGAGTGCATGTGATCCGGGGGATCATCCTGGGATTGCACACCAAGGATTTTTACCAAGCGCGCACGCGTCGTCCGGCCCTGTTCGAACTGCTCTGGCAGCACAGCCTCCAGACCGCATCGTTCTCGCGAAAGCTGGCGAGCCTGGACCGAAACCCATTCCGCGATTGCCAGACATGCTATGTCGCGGGCCTCTTGCACGACATTGGCAAATTCCCCATTGCCGCCCAACTGGACTCGCGGGACGGAAATCAGACGTGCGCCACGCTGGAGGACCTCGGGAAATTCGAGAAGCAAACGCTCGGCGTCGATCACTCCGTGCTCGGAGCGTATCTCCTCGGGCTCTGGGGCTTGCCCGAACCCGTGGTCGCGGGAGCTGAACTCCACCACTCGCTGGCCAGCGCCCCGCGCAGCACCTATCTCCCGGTGCTCTACGTCCATGCCGCGCAGAATCTCGCCTCGCCCGAACGGGCCTCCAAATTGGATCTCGCCTTCCTCGCGCAGGCCGGCAAGGCCGACCGCGTGGCGGCTTGGCGGGACGCGCTCATTCAGTCGTCTTGAATAGGATCGCACCGTGAAAAAAGTGCTTATCATCGAAGATGAAGCCGCTTTCTCCGATCAGGTGAAAGCCAAGCTCGCCGGAACATTCCAGGTGGAAGTGTGCCCGGACGGCCAAAGCGGCTATTACGCCATCTACGAGTACAAGCCGGATCTGGTCCTGCTGGATTTGACCATCGATCAGATGGACGCGGTGAGCCTGGTCGGGAAAATGCGGGTGCAAAAACAGTTTCAAAAGCTGCCGATCTTTGTCCTGGCCGATACCAAAACCGTTTTGCGCGCGAACGACGCGATTACGGCCGGCGCCAACGAAGCGTTCCTGAAGGATGAAGAGGGCACGCTCGACGCAGTCGCCAGCGCCGTTAACAACCTGTTGAATCCGTCCCTGATCCGCAAACCCGGCGGCATGATCGAGGCCGCTCCCGCCCTGCACCCACAGGCGCAATTGACCGTGATTCCGGCGCACCAGGCCATCCCCATGACGGTTCCGGCGATCCCGATGCAGGCGCAAGGTGCGGTCGCGCTGACGCCTTCGAACCATGCGAGCCACTCGCACGGATCGATTTCCCCTCCCACCGTCCATTTCCCGAAAGCCCCGTCACTTACCGGGAGTTCGCCCTTCGCGGGCAAAGCGCGCAACGCCATTGCCAAAACCACAGACTCCCCTCTCCACCGAGGGCTTGAATCGTTTGCGGTCAGCCCCGCGCAAAAGTTCCTGGACGAGTACGGACGCCAGGCGCACTCCTTGCGCCAGTATTTCATCCGCTTTCGCACCGCGGCCGCCGGAGAACGGGCGGACCATCTGAAGGAAATGCTGGGGACGCTGGAAGACCTGAACATCGGCGCGACCCAAGCCGGCCTGGCCGGCCTGGCCCGCTACCTGACCGTTCTCGAATGGCGCGGGCAGCAGCTTCTGGAGTCGCTCGGCTCGCCGACCACCACCACCTCCCTCCAAGGGCTGGCGACGGCGGTCGACATCCTGGCGGCCCTGAGCAATCACCTGGCCGAACTGGAGCCGCTGAACCACCTGAACCCGCACGCGATGGTGGTGGACGATGAGAATGTTTCCCGCAAAGCGCTCTGCCTGGGCCTCGAGAAGGCCAAGATCAAGACAACCGGCGTCGACAACCCGGACGCGGCGCTGCTCGAAGCCGAAGCCAAGCCGTTCGACCTTATCTACCTTGATGTCGATTTGCCCAAGATGAACGGATTCGCGCTCTGCGCGCGCCTCCGCATCATCCCCTCTCATCGGAAGACGCCGATCATTTTCGTCACCTCGCTCAACGATGTGAAGAGCCGTGCGTCTTCCCGCGTGAGCGGCGGCAACGATTTTATCACCAAACCTGTCAATCTCTCTGAAGTCGGGATCAACGCCTGGTCCCTCATGATTGGAAAGCGCGTCCTCGACAATGGACCCAAGCCTCGCGCCTAACCCGACGGTGCCAAGCGCGCTCGTTCTGCCACGCAGCTTGCCGGAGCTGGGGCGTTCGGAAAAAGCCCAAGCCCTGAAAGCCGCCTTTTCGCACCGGGCTCGCGCCTTCGCCAGCTGCCTGGGGCTTTTGTTCATCCCACTGGAATTCACCGCGCCCCCGGCCCACCTCGCCCTTCTGAACGCGCGCACGGCCGCGTTGGTTCTCGGCTGGCTGCTTCTGATCCGGATCGTGACGCTGCCGCCGGAGGATGCTCGCCTGTTGAAATGGAGCAACGCCGCGTGCTTGTTCCTTTTGGCCTCGTTCGCTCTCGGAAGTTTTCCGTCATCGCACGCGGACACCGAGCGAGCGCTGCAAAATGAGCTGATCAGCCTGCTGCTGGCGGGCGCTTTTCTGCTTTCCATTCCCTGGTTTTACGCCAGCGCGGTTCTCTGCTGCGGATTTTACGCCGGGTGCGCGCTGCAGTTCTCTTCCGCCCCGCCAGTGGCGGTCTGGATCCGGCTGACTCTCTACGTGATCATTGCCGCGCTGGTGCAGCAGGCGCAGGCCAGGCTGAGCCACGCCTACAACAAGCTGGCCCTGACGGACGAGGCCCGCTTCGCGGTTTACTCGGAAGCGCTGGAGGCCGCCCGGAAGTCGCACTTGCGCTTCGAGAAGCTCAGCAATGCCGGCAAAGAAGCTCTGCTGTTGCACGCCAGGGGAACCATCCTCGAAGCCAACTCCGCCGCCCAGGATCTTCTCGCGCTCCCCCGTCAAAGCCTGATCGGCAAGCCGGTCGAACAGGTCCTGGCGCGAGACTGCGTTCGTTTTGCTTCGCGCCCATCCGACGCGGCCAACAACGCGCTCACCCCTATCAAAGTGGTGCGGGGCGATGGCGTGCAGATCGATGCGCTCGGCTATAATTCGGAAATTGTTTTCCCCGACGGCGCAGTTTCTGTGCTGGGTTTGCGGCCGTTCGAACGCCCATTGTCGCCCGCCTGCCGCTTCGTTGACGACAGCCAGTTGAACTGACCGCGACCCGCGCCTGTTCAGTCATCGTCCGCGTCCCGATCCTTCTTCGCCAGGACAAAACCAGCCCGGATTGGCGGGGGCATGGGGCTGTGATCCCCTTTGACGGAGCGCCAGATCACTTGGTTCAGCAGCAAGTCGTCCGCGGCGTCCTCTTTGGCAAAGTTCATTTTTCGCGAAACATCGCCACCCCAGGCTGTCTTGAGGTTCTTCTGCTGCAGATCCATGCGAGCCTCCTCCCGCAGGTAAGGCCGCGGATCCGGCCTCGCCTGGAAAGAATTGAACATCGGGCTGGCCGCGGCATCGAACTGCGACATCGGCCGCAGCCCCAGGATTAATTCCATCGTATGAAGCATGCTGCTGGTGGAATACATGGTGGAGTCGACCGACCCGCGCTTTACGTACGGACTGACGACATACGCGATCGTCCGGTGCGCATCGATATGATCCGGCCCATTCTGCGCGTCATCCTCCACCACAAAAACCGCCAACTCAGGCCAAAGCGTGGACTTGCTCAGAGCCTCAATCACCATCCCGAGCGCCAGGTCATTATCAGCAACATGGGCCGTGGGTGTGAGTTTGCCGGGCGAGGTCCCGGCAGTATGATCTCCGGGCAGGCGCAAAATCGTGAGGCGAGGCATCTGGCCCTCCCGTTCGAACCGCTGGACTTCGCTGATGAATCGCTCCGCCCGCTTCACGTCGGGATAATCCATGTCAAAGCCGCGAAACCACGGGTCGAAATGATCCTTGAGCGCGGAGACGCGGGAGCGGGCCGGATCGCTCGCGGTCTTTCCGTTCTGCACGAATTCACCGAAACTGAAGTAGCTCACCCCCGCCTCCCGGGCGCGATCCCACAAATAGCCGCCCGCGGGAGTGGCGATGGGGAAGTTCCCTTCGGCAGGATACGGCAGTTTCTTGTGTTTGTTGTGGCCGTAGCTCAAGGGCCAGTTCTTCTCCACAAAGTCCGTCGCATAAGCGCCTACGGTCCATTCGTGCCCATCGGCGCTCACTTCGCTCTCCACATAAAAATTGTCGAGCAACACAAAGTCGCGGGCGAGCTTGTGATGATTGGGAGTGACGCGCTCGGGGAACAGGCAAAGGCTGGGATCGCCTCTCCCTTCTTTGACGTCGCCCAGCATCTGATCATACGTGCGATTCTCTTTGATGATGTAAACGCAATACTTGATCGGACTCGAACGGCCGGGCGCGACCGGGATCGGATGGCCCGGTTCGATTTGTCCCGCCCCCGGCTCAGCCGGAATCCCTTGATAGGCGGCCGCCGTGTAAGACTTCATCGCATCCGCCAGCTTTTCGCCCGACGGGAGGTCGACAATGCTCAACGATCCGGGCAGCAGCCCGGCGATATACTCCCGCACGCCGCCCGGCGCGTCGCGCCCGGGTTGCGGACCGTTCCGGTTCGCTTTCGGCATCAGCCCTTTGCCATTTGCGACCAGCAGCTTCCGGCCATCCGGCGTGACTCGAACGCAGGTCGGATACCAGCCCACGGGAATAAAGCCGAGCGAACGACTCTTGCCAGCCTCGCTCACGTCGAAAACGGCAACGGCATTGATGTTGGCATTGGCGACAAAGAGAATCGTTTCATCCGGTGAAAGCGCCAGGCTGTTGGGAGTGCTTCCGGGCGGGGAATTAGGTTTCAGTTCCGCCACCAGCGTCTCGATCAGCTTCCCCGTTTCGGCCTCGAGCACAGAAACTGTATTCCGATTGGCGTTGGCCACAAACAACAAGCGGCCGTTCCAGGTCAGGAGCATTTCGTTCGGGTGATCCTCCACCGGCCAGCGGTCCAGGGTAGAGCCGGTCTGCGCATCGATCACTTCAACAGCCGCCTGAGCCCAGCAGGAAACGTAAAGGCGCTGGCGCTTCGCGTCGAAAACGCAGGCATAAGGAAACGGCTCATCGCCTGTGGCGTTTTCGAGGGCCGCTTCCGCCCGCTTGGTGATCGCCGCCTCATCTTCATTCCTGGCCGCCGGGAGTGCCGGCACGGAGCGATTCGCATTGGTGGACATCCGCCAGGTCGACACCAACCCGGACCGGGGCGATACCCGGTCAATCGCTTGGCCCCAGACATTCGCGGTGAACAAGCGGCTTCCATCGGGCGTCACGGCAATGCCAGCCGGGATTCCCCGCTGTTTCGCAGGCCGCAACGCGATCGTTCGATGCTCGGAGAGAAAACCTGCTTTGAAATCGAATCGGTGCAGCAGTTCGTCACCGCCTCCGCTGCAGTAGAGGTCTCGGCCATTCGGCGCAAAAACAATGCCGTAAAAGCTCTCAGCAATCGGGGCGCGGCACACCACGCGCCCCTCCGGCAGTTGCACCACCACCACCTCGTTCTCGCCGTAGCCGGAATGCAGAATCGCCACCCACTTCCCGCTCGGATGCACCGCCATATTCACCGGGAAATCACCGAGTGCGACCTGCTTTCCGGCGGGCCGGAGCGACCAGAGATTTGGCAGAAGCACCGAGCCGTCCTTTTGGACGCCGGGCCACCTCTCCGCGGCCTGAGCAGCAGTCCCAGTATTGCCAGCCCCATCGGCGGCCCGCCCCGAACGGGCCCACCCTGCGTGAAAGCAGAGAAGCAAGCCCAGCCAGCAGGAGAATTTTTTCATGCGACACAGTAGGAGAAATCCCTCGGGCAAGGCAAGTGACGGCACTGTGAAGGAAATGACGCCCAGCGGCATCAAAAGCGTGCAAACGGGCGCCGAACCCAAAAAGAGAATGGCCCAAAGATTGCTCCCGTTTTTTTATGCTTTTGTTCTGCCCAATTTCTGCCGGAGTGCTGTTTTCCGCGATCATCCTTTTCCGACTGAAGAACGACCTGTCCGCGGAAAAGGCCTTTCGCTCCCAGTTGAGCGCCGTCGCCCCGTCCGGGCTCCGCAAGATTAAACAGTAATCAAGCTTCCCGTCCCCGGGGAGCCCTCGGAACGCTCTCCGCGGCTCTTTCGGAGAGCCAGCTAACCACTTTGCGTCTCCCGACGCCCCCAAAACGCGATCGGGCTGCTGGGTTTCCCTCCTGAAACCCTTGACGCACCGTCCGCGCGCCTTCTAGTGTCTCGCAGTTTTTGTGAATATTCACGAGTTTCAAGCCAAGCAATTGCTCGGGCGATATGGTGTGGCCGTTCCCAACGGAACGGTCTGTTCGACCGCGGATGAGGTGCGCGCGGCCACGGAAAAACTGTTCGCCGGCGGGTCCAAAATTCTGGTCGTTAAATCGCAGATCCATGCGGGCGGACGGGGCAAAGGCACGTTCAAAAGCGGCTATAAAGGCGGCGTAAAAGTCGTCAGCTCCGCTCAAGACGCCTACGAAGCCGGCCGGAACATGCTCGGGCAGACCCTGGTCACGAAACAGACCGGCCCCGAAGGCCGCGTGGTGAGCAAAGTGCTGGTCGATCCCGGCTCCAACATCAAGAAGGAGTACTATCTCGCAGTTTTGCTCGATCGCGCTGTCTCCCGCCCATTGATCATGGCCAGCTCCGAAGGAGGCATGGACATCGAGGAAGTGGCGGAGAAGCATCCGGACAAAATCATCAAGGAATGGGTCGATCCGGCCTTGGGGATCATGCCCTATCAAACGCGCAAAGTAGCCGCGGCGCTCGGTTTGCGAGGGGACCTGCTCTCCCAGGCCAGCAAGCTGATTACCGGGGTTTATAAAACGTGGTGGGAATGCGACGCCTCGATGGTCGAGATCAACCCGCTGGCCGTGGTCGAGGAAAACGGCAAGGAACTTTTGCGCGTCGTCGACGCAAAGATCGGATTGGATGACAACGCGCTTTACCGCCATCCGGACATCCAGGCGATGCGCGACCTCGCAGAAGAGGCGCCGCTGGAAATCGAAGCCAGCAAATACAGCCTGAATTACATCAAGCTGGATGGAAACATCGCCTGCCTGGTCAATGGAGCTGGGCTCGCCATGGCGACCATGGACATTATTCAGCATTACGGCGGCAGCCCCGCCAACTTTCTGGATGTCGGTGGCGGCGCCAGCCGCGAACAAGTGACTGCCGCCTTCAAGATCATCCTGAGCGACCCGAACGTGAAGGGTATCATGGTGAACATCTTCGGCGGGATCATGGACTGCAATGTGATCGCCACCGGGATCGTGGACGCCGCACGCGAGACCAACCTGGCGCTGCCCCTGGTGGTGCGCCTCGAAGGCAACAATGTGCTGGCCGGCAAGCAAACGCTGGCCGCTTCGGGCCTCAAACTGACCTCAGCCGACACGATGGCTGATGCTGCCCAAAAGGTGGTGAAGGCGGTTGCCGCAAGATAAGCGCGGCCGAATAACTCGAACCATAAAGAATTCCCATGGCTATCTTACTTAAGGCGGACACGAAAATCCTGGTTCAGGGCATCACCGGCAGTTTCGGCGCCCGGCATACCCAATTGAGCCTCGCTTACGGCACGAAGGTCGTCGCCGGCGTTACCCCTGGCAAAGGGGGACAGAAATTTGAGGACAAAGTCCCCATCTTCGACACCGTGGCGGAAGCCGCCCGGGAAACCGGCGCCACCGCCTCCGCCATCTTCGTTCCGCCTCCATTCGCCGCGGACGCCATTCTCGAAGGCGTCGATGCCGGCCTCGACCTGGTGGTCTGCATCACGGAAGGAATTCCGGTCAACGACATGATCCGGGTGAAACGCGCAATGCAAGGGCGCAAAACCCGTTTGATCGGGCCCAACTGCCCCGGCGTGGTGACGCCCGGCGAAGGGAAAGACTCTCATGGCGGCTGCCGGATTGGCATCGCGCCCGGATACATCCATAAGAAGGGAAACATCGGCGTGGTCTCCCGCAGCGGCACCCTCACTTATGAAGCGGTATGGCAGCTCACCAGCCGGGGGGTGGGTCAATCTACCTGCGTCGGCATTGGCGGCGACCCGGTGAACGGAACGTCCCACCTCGACATCATCAAGATGTTCAATGACGATCCGGACACTCACGGGATCATCATGATCGGCGAGATCGGCGGTTCCGCGGAAGAAGAAGCGGCCGAATGGATCAAAGCCAACTGCAAAAAACCGGTGGCCGGATTCATCGCGGGCGCTACCGCGCCGCCCGGACGCCGCATGGGCCATGCCGGCGCGATCGTGAGCGGCGGCAAGGGAACCGCCTCGGCGAAAATCGAAGCGTTCAAAGCCGCGGGCATCGGGGTGGCCGCCACCCCAACCGAGATGGCGGAGACGCTGCTCAAGATGATGTGAGCTGCTCTGGCCTGGGTGCAGGACGTTCATCAGGCCACCCACCGCTGCCGCAGCCCTTGCGGAGATCCGTCGCGTGTTGGTTTAGTTAGGGCTGTAGCCCCGATCGAGCCAACAGCGCTTCCGCTTCCTGCAGATTCCAGACGGCGATCTCGCCGCTCGCGCGCGTGACGGCTAATTGCTGGCCGTCCGGGCTCCAAGCCAGCCACCAGATCGTTCCTGATTCTTCGGGCAAACTGTAGAGCAGCTCCCCCGTAGCCGGGTTCCACAGGTCCACGCCCAACCCGGAAGCGGATACCATCGCCAGCTTGCTCTCGTCCGGGCTCGCCCGCAGGTTGGCCACGAAGGTTCCGAGCGATTCCCTGGCTCCCATCGCGGAGAATTCCCGCAACAGGCGGCCCTCCGCGGGGTCGATGATTTCCACCTTGCGCTCCTTGGTGACATGGGCGACCGCCCCGCTCTTGGGGAGAAAGCCCACCACTTGGACCGGGAATACCGGGCCATTCGTGGCGATCGTCCGAGACAGGTCTGAGGGTTCCAACGACCGCACTCTGACGCCCTGCGCAGCCCCGTTTTCACTGCTCGCTTTATAGGCCAGGTATTTTCCTGAGGGGCTGAAAGCTGCGGCGCCCCAACAGTTGGTGTCGGTCAAAAAGGGCTCGTTGGTCGCATCGGGAGAAGAAACCGCACGCGTGATCGCCGCCAGCTCCCACACTCTCAAGCCTGTCCCGTTGGCCGCCAGATGCCTGCCATCAGGGCTCACGGCGCAGGCCCAGGTTGTGCCGCGATGATCGGCCAGCTCCGGCAGGACGCGGATCCGGTCCCATGTCTTCGTGGACCAAATCCAAATCTCGCTCGTGTTGTAGTATCCGCACGCGAGGTATTGGCCGTCGGGAGTGAACGCGACCGTCTGGCCGGGCGCCGGAAGCTCCGCGAGAATTTTCGATTCACCGCCGGACTTGAGATTCCACATCCGCAGGGTTCGGTCTTTGCCCGCGGAGACAAGATAGGTTCCGTCCGGGCTGAACTCCACCGCGGGAACGCCTCCCTGATGGCCTTCGAGCAGGCGTTTTTCCCGCTCCGCTTTGAGCCGGACAAACCGGGCGCCGCGACTGTGGATGAGCAGAAGGGTGGAATCATCCCGGCTGAAGCACTGGCTGACCGGAAGTCCGCCTTGCTTGAGCGCCGCCACCTCCCGCCCGGTCCGCGGATAGAAGAGGCGGACAGTCATTTCTTGTTGGATCGGCAGAGCCATGAGGCCGGAGGCGCCCGCCATGACCGCCTGCTGTTCAGTGTTCTCGGCGATTTTGAAGACGGGATTGAAGTCCCGGGTGTCGTAGCCAACCACGGCGCTTTGGTAGCTCGACACCAGAATCTTTCCGTCCTGGCTGAATCGGGGTCCAAAGCTGTAGCCGAGCTTTGGGTTCAGCACCGTTTTGCGAGTCTTGGAAGCCAGATCCCAAATCTCGAGACGCCAATCGAACTGGCCCTGCTCCTCCGAGGGCTGGCTGAAAAAGGCCGCCTGCCTGCGATCAGCACTGATTCCCGCCGATAAGTACCAGGGCATTCTCGACTGCAGCGGCAGGCGAGTCACTTCCCGGTTCTGTTCCAGATCAATCACGGCGAGATGGGTATCGGACGGATCCAACACCAACCCGACTGGCCCCTCATCGGTAGCCGCAACCTGGACTACGCCGCCCGCGGGACGGGACCAGTCCCGCTGCCAGGAGCCGTCGCTGCGACCCGACCACCTTTCCAAGGTCATCGGATTCATGCGTTTCTGGTCGATAATCCGTCCGTGTTGCACGGCGACGAACAGGGTCATGCCTCTCTGATCAAAAATAAGGTCAGAAGTCTCGTCCGGGGTTTTCCCGATATTGAAGGAGGCCAACTCGCGGCCGGTCCGGGTTTCCCGCAACGAAACCAGATTCGTGTGGTTTACCACCAGCGCCGCGACTGTGCCGTCCGGCGTCAGGGCCCCGCCTCCGGGTTCGCCGGGAATGGCGATGTCGACCGGATCCAAGGAAACCCAGTCTCCAAAGGAAGCCGTGGCCTCCCGTCGCAGCTCGAGGGGACTGACATTGGTCAGCCCCAAGGCCAGCGCCTGCTTCAGGCGATCCAACACTTCTTTTCGATAGCCTAACTGCCGGTTCTGGCGGATGGCTCGAGCCTCCCGCACCAGGGATTCATAAAGCCTGGCCTGCGCCAGATCCCGCTGCCGGGCGGCTTGTTCACGAGCCCGGCCGGCCTCGGCCGCGGTTTGCTCCGCGCGTTGACGAAGCATCGCCTGCTCCCGTTCCGCCCGGCTCTTTCCGGCATATTGCCACAAGGTCAGCCCCAGCCCGAAAACCAGCGCCGCCAGCACGGCGGCCCCGGCAATAAATATCAGTTTGTTTCGGCGAAAAGCCTTCTGGAATTTGTAGGCTGCGCTTGGCGGCCGGGCGTTGACCGGCTCGTTATTCAGATGCCGCTTCAGATCGGCCGCCAGTCCGTTCGCGGACTCGTAACGGCGCTGGCGATCTTTCTCCAGGCATTTCATCACGATCCAGTCGAGATCTCCCTTGAGCTTATGGATCAACCTCGATGAGTCCGCCGAGCGGCGTTTCGCTGCTGTCGTGAGTTGATCGGCTCCCAGCGTCGCCAGCCGCGTGCTCGGGCGCACCGGTTCCTTCTCGCGGATCGTTTTTCGAATCGCGTCGATGCCGGAGGCCATCAATTCCTTGGCGTCAAACGGCGTGCTCCCGGCGAGCAATTCGTAAAGCAACACGCCCAGGCTGTAGATGTCACTGCGCGTGTCGATGTCCAGTCCGCTCATCTCAGCTTGTTCCGGGCTCATGTAGGCCGGCGTGCCAATGAACTGGTGCAACTGGGTGTAGACCGTGTTGTCCGTCAGCCGACCCTCGGTCGCCTTGGCAATGCCGAAGTCAATCACCTTTGGGACCGGCACGCCGTCGTGCAGCGTTACCAAAATGTTCGACGGTTTGATATCCCGGTGAATGATTCCCTTTTGATGGGCGTGCTGGATGGCCTGGCAGACTTTGATGAACAAGCCCAGGCGCTCCTCGGTTGAGAGTTGCGCCTGATCGCAGTACTCCGTGATGCGAATGCCGCGCACCAACTCCATCACGAAGTAGGGCCGCCCGGCTTCGGTGGTTCCGGCGTCCAACACCTTCGCAATGTTCGGATGATCCATCATCGCCAGCGCCTGCCGCTCGGCCTCGAAGCGCGCGACGACCGCCCTCGTGTCCATCCCCAGCTTGATGACCTTGAGCGCCACCCGGCGGCGCACCGGCTCGGTCTGCTCGGCTACATAAACCACCCCGCACCCGCCTTCGCCCACGCGCTCCAGCAGCCGGTAACGCCCCAGCGTCTGGCCCACGTCCTCGCCGGGCATTTCTGCCAGCTCCGCCATCTTTGTTTTTCGGCCATCGGGAACGGTTTCACCCAGAACCCCATCCTCGTGCTCATGGGCGGCCAAAAGCGCTTCGAGCCGCTGGCGCAATGCGGCATTGCCCTGGCAGGCATTGTCGAGAAACGACGTCCGGCTGGGCCCGGCAAGCTGGGAGGCCGCTCGGAACAGAGCCGCTTCCCGTTGGGGATCAAACGTGCTTTGAGGAGATTTCTCGTTCATCTACCGAACTCAGCGGATTATGCCGGCCAAAAGTATGGAGAAAAGTTTTTGGCATGCTTTTTCTCAGAGTTTCACGCTCTTTTGAGTCGTTCGGAACTGCACTGGAGCCAGAATCCCGCCGAATTGCGATGAGCCGGGACAAGCAAGCGGCCCTCTTAATTCCCCGTTCGCGCCATCTCCACCCGGAGCCAGGCGCGCGCGTAAGCCCACCACTCCTTGGCCGTCGGCGTGGCAACGCCCAGCGCTTCCGCCGCCTCCTCGAAGCTCATGCCGATGAAGTACCGCAGTTTCACCAACTCCGCCTTGCGCGCGTCGACCGAGGCAAACTTTTCCAGCGCTTCGCTCACATCCAGCAACTGGTCATCCGGCGCGGGCGCCGGGATATCCACCTCATCGGCGTCCAGGCAAGCCTGGCCCGCGCCTCGCTTTGCCGCCAGCCGGCGACGGGCTCGATCCACGAGAATTCGCCGCATCGCCTCGGCGCTGGCTGCAAGAAAGTGATTCCTTCCGTTCCAGGCCCTTTGCTCGTCTCCGGAGATTTTCAACCACGCCTCGTGCACCAGGGCGGTGGGCTGGAGCGTATGGCCAGCAGCTTCGCTGGCCATCTTCCGGGCGGCTAAGCGTCGAAGCTCTTCGTAAACCATGGGCAGGAATTCTGCGGCAGCGGCGGGGTCACCGGCTTCCACCCGTCTTAATACCTGCGTGAACTCGCTCAAGTCTTCAGATTAGCCGTGCAACCTTCGGAGGCAACTGCGAACGCCGCTTGGACCCCTTGGCCAGCCGAAGCCAGAGTCCCCGCCCCTGCTCCCCGGGGCCGGCCATCGCACCGTCAGGGCGTTGAAGCGGGATGATCCCGGAGCAGGACGAATTAGCTCCCAACATCCAAGAATCGCGATCCCGGTTTGTGCCGTCGAATTCCCGCCCGTTGGCTTCTCCAGCGATCTCCGCTCCCCAGCGCCATTCAAAGGCTAAATGCCTTGACACTCGAAAGCCGACACGGTGTTATGTGCCGCACTGCCAACATTCGCCCATGCAGCGCTGTGCACGTCTGCAGCGTCATGTGGCGGGCTATTGCTTGGATACGACATCCTAAATCAGACAACTGCAAACTTTTACAGAACGTATGAACGATACCGGCGACTCACCTCACGCGAAAAGGCTCCTTTGGGCTGGATTTATGGCGATCCTGGCCGCGGGCGTTGGCTTTTCCATTCGCGGCGGCATTCTCTCCGACTGGGGAACCCAATTCGGCTTCACCCAGAGCGATCTCGGCAACATTACTGGCGGCGGGCTCACGGGTTTTGGCGTCATCATTCTGCTGGGCGCGCTGATCGCCGACAAAATCGGCTATGGAAAGCTGATGGTTTTCGCGTTCATCATGCACTTTCTCTCCGCGGTGCTCACGCTGGCCGCCACCCCGATTTACAACAGCATGCACGCCACCAATCCGGCGGGCGCAAAAGCGGCCGCTTACCAATGCCTTTTCTGGGGTATGTTCCTGTTCGCGATTGGCAACGGCACCTGCGAAGCGGTGGTCAACCCCCTCGTAGCGACGCTCTTTCCAAAGAATCGGACTCATTACCTGAACATTCTACATGCGGGCTGGCCTGCGGGCCTCGTCGCGGGCGGGCTCGCCTCGTTCCTGATGGTCGGCAAGGTGCGCTGGGAAATCCAGATGTCCCTCTTCCTGATTCCAGTGCTGCTTTACGGCATCATGTGCGTGGGCCAGCACTTCCCCAAATCGGAAGCGAGCGTGGCTGGAGTTTCCTTCGGCCAGATGCTGGCTGAATTTGCAGCCCCCCTGCTCCTGGTGTTGCTCTTCATCCACGCGCTGCTCGGCTATGTGGAACTCGGCACGGACAGCTGGATCAGCAATATCACAGGCAACATTCTCGCCAGCCGCGAGAAGGGCCTCCTCCTGTTCGTCTACACTTCGAGCCTGATGTTTGCCTTGCGCTTCTTCGCCGGCCCGATCGTGGAACGGATCTCGCCTCTCGGCCTTCTGTTCGTCGGCGCGGCGTGTGGCGCCACTGGCCTGACTTTGCTGGGCAACGCTACCACGGGCGTGTTCGTCGTGGTCGCAGCCACCATTTACGGCGTGGGCAAGACCTTCCTCTGGCCGACCATGCTCGCAGTCGCTTCTGAACGCTTCCCGCGCGGTGGAGCCATGACGATCGGCGCCATGGGCGGCGTCGGAATGCTTTCAGCCGGTCTGCTCGGCGGTCCCGGCATTGGTTACAACCAGGACTACTTCGCTTCCAAGGATCTCAAGGACAAAGCCCCGGCCGTTTACGACCAATACAAATCTCCCTCAAAGAACGGTTTCCTGGTGTTCCCGGAAATCCAGGGGTTGGATGGCAGCAAAGTGGGCGAAGTCCGCGGCAAATCCGCCGAGCAACGATCTGCGGTCGAAACACAGGTGCATGAAGCGGACCTTTACGGCGGTCGCATGGCCCTGCGCATGACCGCTGGCATTCCTGCCACCATGGCCTTCCTTTACCTTTGCATCATCATCTACTTCAAGGCGCGCGGTGGCTACAAACAGGTGCACCTGGTCGGCGAAGAGATGACCGGCGGGGTGCAAGCTCCCGTTCAGTAAGAGAGCCGGCGGACCAAGAAATTCGCGAAAGGTGGCCAACCGGCCACCTTTTTTATTTTCCTGGATCAAGGCGGCGTGATCATTCAAAAGCCATCTTTGACACAGCGAAAACCCAGATCCGCCCGAACTTGGTGCGGTGGAGCAAAAGATCGCGCGCTGGCCCGGCAGTTCTCCGGTGCATCAGCTCCGCCTTGGAAGGAGCCGCCCCGGACCACTCGATGCCCGTCCGGGGCTGTTTCCGGCCCTTTTGGGTTCAATTTCGGACTCGATGCGTAATACCCGGGATCATAGAGATCCGCGCACCACTCCGCCACGTTCCCCGCCATGTCGAAAAGCCCGTACCCGTTGGGGGCAAAACTGCCCACCCGCATCGTTCCTGGCGTAGGGTTTGCAACGGCCAGGCCGAGATTGGCTCGCGGTGCGGCCGCTGTCGGCGGTTCATTCCCCCAAGGATAAGACTGTTGATTCAAGCCGCCGCGAGCGGCATGTTCCCACTCCGCCTCGGTCGGCAGGCGTTTGCCAGCCCATTTCGCGTAAGCAACGGCGTCCGGCCAGGCGATCTGCACGACGGGATGCGACTCACGCCCGGCCAGGTTCGAGTCCGGCCCGGCAGGATGCCTCCAAGTAGCCAAGTTGGTTTTGACTTGCTCGGCCACCGTCACGTACCCGGTGGCCTCGATAAACTTGGAAAACTGCTCATTGGTCACCTCGGTCTTGTCCATCCAGACCGGGCCAACCGTGGCCTCGTGCACGGGCGATTCATCCGGCTTGCCGGCGGCCGAGCCCATCGGGAAGAGGCCGCCCGGAACCCACATCATGCCGTTGGTTTCCCGGCCGATCATCGAACCGGGCATGACATGGCCGAGCGCGCTGCGATGTCTCGGTTTGCGCGGTCCGTAATGAGGCAGGACGAGCAGCATCCCCACGCCCAGCCCGGCGAACATGACCCCAAAAATCAGCGCGATCGTTCGCGGCGGCACTTCGTGCGGAGAGCCCTCCCGGCTATTTTTGGGCGGCCGATTTGGCGGCTCATCACTCATGGAGCACCGACTCGATCTGTGCGTCCGGGACTTTTACGCCAAACTCGACTTTGCCAATCTCCCGGGCCAGCACGAATTTCACCTCGCCCGCCGAGACTTTCTTATCCAGCCGCATCGACTTAAAGAGCGCTGTCTTTTGCGCCGCAGTTAACCGGACGGTGACCGGCAATTTCGCCCGTTCGAACAGGTTCCTGATGCGCTCGACATCCTCCCAAGGCAGGCCGAAGATTTGCGATGAAAGCCGGGCCGCGGCTACCTGGCCGATCGAGATCGCTTCGCCATGCAGATATTTCCCGTAACGAGAGATCGCCTCCAAACCGTGGCCGATCGTATGCCCGAAATTCAGAATCGCCCGCAGGCCGCCTTCCGTCTCATCCTGCCCCACCACATCGGCTTTGATCTCACAGCAACGCGCGACCACCCGGGCCAGGATCGCGGGTTCACGGCGCAACATTCTTTCCAGATTCTTCTCCAAATCACGGAAAAGAGCCGCATCGTAGATAATCCCGTATTTGATGATTTCAGCCAGGCCCGACCTGAATTCGCGCTCGGGCAGGGAGTCGAGAGCGGCCAGGTCGCACAAAACCAGGCGCGGCTGGTAGAAAGCCCCCACCAGATTCTTTCCCGCGGGCAGGTTCACGCCCACCTTGCCGCCCACGGAGCTATCAACCTGGGCGAGAAGGGTCGTGGGAATCTGCACGAACGGAATTCCACGGAGGTAAGTTGCGGCCACGAACCCGGCGAGATCGCCCACCACCCCGCCACCCAAAGCCACAACGAAGCTCTTCCGTTCCAGCCGATGCGCCGCCAGCTGGCCGTAGCAGAATTCTATCTGTCGAAGCGATTTGGATTTCTCTCCGGCGGGAATCGCCAGGCTCACCGGCTGAAAACCAGCCGCTCGCAGCGTTTCCTCCACCCGTCCGGCGTAAAGGGCTTTGACGTTGGAGTCCGTGATGACGGCGCAACGCTCGCCCAGCCCCAGCTTCTGGCAATGCTTCCCGAGCTTGGCGAGAAGCTCGCGGCCGACTTCGATTCGATAGGAGCGGTTCCCCAGCGGAACGTTCACCGTGCGCATTTCCCATACTTAATGGGAACTCGCGAAATCACCAAGTTTCAAAATCGGGCGCTTTCGGCCATTCGCCGCTTCCGGAGGCTGCTTGGAGGCTATTGGGACGCGCGAGTCAACTGGGCAATCTGCTCGCCGATGCGGGCGGCCTCGCCTTGCGCCTCGGCCAGCGGCTTGCCCTTGTTCATGCCTGGCCGGACATGCCCCACGGAAGTAAGCCAGGCATCCTTCAGCAAGCGCTGCCGTTGCTGCACCAGTTTCAAGACCTCCGCCGCTTTCGGCTGCAGCGCCAAAAGCGCGTCCGGCCGCTCGCTCGAGGTCAATGAGGGCGGAGCCCCCAGGTCGCGGAGAAATTCGCGAGCCATCAGCCAATGTCCCTGTGTATTGGCGTGCACGCCGTCACTCGCCAGCAAAAATTGAGGCTGCTCCTTCCGCTTCTCCGCCAAAAAGCGGTTCAACGGGGTGTGGATGTCGATCACCGTCCAGCCTTGGGCGCGCTGCTCCGCCAGCCATTGCGCATATCGATCGAGCACCTCGTTGTAGCCTTCATACGGCGAACGATACTCGTCCCGACCCGCCGGAAGCGTGCGGCCCTTCAACGGCTGCGGATCAAAAAGCGGGGGCGTCACATGCACCACCGCGGCTCCGGCGGCCCGGCACTGATCATGCAACGTCCGGATTCCTTCCTGGAATTTGGCGAAGCGCTCTTCACCGAACGGATAGTAAATTCCGTCGTTCATTCCGTAGCAGGCGAACACCAGATCGGGCTTGGCCTGCTCCAGAACTCGCCTCAATCGCTCGTGCACATCCGGCCGCGGAAAACTGCCGCCGGCATGTCCCGGTTCGCTCAGCCCGGAGGCGGTTTCGCTCGGCAACCCGAGATTGATAAACTCGGCTTTCCAGCCAGGATGCTGCAACCGCACGTACGTCTCGATGAATTCAATGTACTCGCCAGCGTAAGTGATGCTGTCGCCCAGAAAAACGATTCGCCCGGCCTTCTGCACCAGGCCGCTCAAAGGCGCCGCGCTCTGCGCCGTCGGTTCCGCGGCTAAGCCGGACACTTCCAGGCCGCCTGCAACAAAAAGGGCGCAGGCAGCGGCGTGGAGAAAATCACGGACAGCGTTGTTGCAAGCGCGGATCATGGGATCAAGCTAGCGGGATCGCTGGAAAATAAAAGAATAGACCTGAGCCTTCGAAAAACAGAGGTCCCGAGCCTCATTGAATCGGCAGGGAAAGCGACAGTTCCTCCCCGCCGCGAAGAACCTTGGAGGCCACCGCCTCGCCCGGTTGATGCTTCTCCAGCAGCCTGCCGATCAATTCACCTTCGGTAATTCGCCCGGAGATGCCGTCCACTTCCAGCAGCACGTCGTCTTTCCGGAAGCCGGCCCGTTTGGCCGCCGCATGCTTTCCATACTCTCCGGCATATTTTACGAGCAACGCCATTTTACTCGCAGCGATGCCGCGCTGAGCCCTCTCCGCATCCGTCAAATCAGCAAGCAGAAGGCCGCCAGAAGCCATCCCTCGCATGTCCCAAGTGCCGGCCCGGCGCGAAATATCCGAACGAAACCGCCAGTCTGGCGGCAGCTCGAGGGCCAGCGCCTGCTCCGAACCGGAACGCCGCACCACGGCGCGCAACGAGCCGCTCTCGGGCGCATGATGCAAAACCCAGCTGAAATCAGCCACCGCGATCAAGGGCTGTCCCTCAAGCGAAACGAGATCATCCCCCGGCTTCAGGCCGGCTTTGGCCGCGATGGAGTTC
This sequence comes from uncultured Verrucomicrobiota bacterium, assembly GCA_964566945.1. Classification (GTDB taxonomy): domain Bacteria; phylum Verrucomicrobiota; class Verrucomicrobiia; order Limisphaerales; family SXQI01; genus DASVNK01. The sequence continues at coordinate 85,543 of CAZMKE010000024.1, forward strand.
TCCGCCACCGATTCGACCCGGGCAATCCGGTCAGCCGCGAAGCCCAAGCCGATCGTCTCCGGAGCGGGCATGGGATAGATCCACGGGCGCGGCACCGTTTTGCCTTGCTCGCGATACGTGGCGCGCACCCCTTCTCCAATTTGGTGGCAGTGGACACAGCTCTGGACCACCTTGCCCTGCCAATCCAGTTCCCTTTTGTATTTGCCGGCCAGGATCGGCATTTGCAACGGGTCGCTCACGGGCAACGGGCCAGGTTGTTTGCCGCGAAGCGCCTCTTTGTTCGCGGGGTACCCACGATGAATTGCCAGAGCAGAGTCTAGGGCGAGCTTGAAGCTGGCCGTGTCTTTTTCCTGCGGGTTTTTCTGGTGGCTCCAGGAGCCAAACCGGCCATAAACCGTGCCATCCCCGTTAAAGAACAGAGCGGAAAACGACAGATCATAATCGAATTGGAAAAGAGAGAGATCGAGGGCGTTCGCATTGATCACGCGCACCCGGACGAACTGGTCGAGCAAGGGGGCGAGCGCAGGCTCGGTGAGCACTCCGGCGTCGATGCCCATGCACGCCAGGCAGGGGACGCAGCGAAGGACGATCATCAGCGGCTTGCCGGTGCGCTTCGCTTCCTCAAAGCCCCGCCGCCAGTCGTTGTAAATCCAGCGCGAGTCGCTTTCCATCTTTGAGCGATCTTCGCGCACCGCCCCCTCCCGATCCTTCACCGTCTCGGTCCAGGCCGGTCCGTGGTTGGCCAGGCACAGAATCAGCAGCGCGGCGAACCAGCCCTGCCTCTTTCGGCCGGACCAGGAAATGCCATCTATGTTTCCCATGGTTGTGATGTTTCGAGAACGATCATATCCCTCCCCGCCGTCACGCCAACCGCAAAAGAACCGCGTCCGATTCCCTCGCTTTCCTGGAACCGGGCAATCCCGCGATTGATTGCCAGGAATGTCTACATTAAGGTCGGGGCCATGGAGAATCAGATACCGCCAGGTCAGACGCCTCCGCCTTTGCCTCCTTCGCCACCTCCCATTTTTGTCACCACCGCTCCGGCCCCGCGCGGAGGCGGCCGCGGCTGGATGATCCTTTCCATTTTTCTCTTCGTCATTCTGGCCGTGTTCATGGCGGGCCGGGTGATTTCCTTTGCCACGCACGTGGCGAGTCGGGGCGGCAGCACCGAGAGCGGCCGGCATTTTGAGGAAGTGACCTTCGAAAACGCCGACGCCGATTCGAAGGTGGTTGTCATACCGGTGGAAGGGCTCATCAGCCGGGAATTCGATCCCACCGGCCGCAACATGGTGGACGCGATCGAGAGCCAGCTCAAAATGGCCGGGAAAGATCCGGACGTGAAAGCCGTCATTCTGAAGATCGATTCTCCAGGCGGAGAAGTGATGGCATCGGACGACATCTCCCGGGCTCTCGGGCAATTCCAGGACAAATATAAAAAGCCCGTGATTGCCTCTATGCAAGGATTGGCGGCCTCCGGCGGCTACTATGTTGCGGCCCCCTGCCAATGGATCGTGGCCAATGAATTAACGATTACGGGAAGCATCGGAGTGATCATGTCCTCGTATAATTATCGGGGCTTGATGGACAAGGTGGGCGTGCAACCGGTGGTCTTCAAGAGCGGCAAATTCAAGGACATGCTGCGCGGCTCGAAAAAGCCCGAGGAAATCGATCCAGCCGAACAGGAGATGATCCAGCAAATGGTGATGGAGACCTACGAGAAATTCAAAACCGTGGTCCGCGCCGGCCGCGAACTGTCAGCTTCAAAGAATGCAGGCAAAGGGCGCAAGCTCGCGACGAATTGGGAAGAGTTTGCGGATGGCCGAATTCTCACGGGCAAAGCCGCCCGTGACCTCGGCTTTGTCGATCAACTCGGGAATTTCCAAACGGCGGTCGAGGCCGCGCGCGACATCGCGGGCATCAGTGGCAAGGCGCGCCTGATCCGATACGAAGAGCCGTTCAGCATCGGCCGATTGCTCGGACTCGGCGCCAACAGCCAGGCTCCCGCGCGAGGGAACACCCTCAAGCTCGACCTCGGGCTCGACCGACCGAAAGTCGAAGCCGGGCGGATGTATTTCCTTGCCCCCACCTTCGCTCATTGACGCTTTAAAGCCGTCCTGAGCCCTTCCAATTCTGGGTGTTACCACCCAGCACGCTCGTTGTCTCCACGCGACACGAGGGCATCCTGATGATCCCTGCCGGAGTCCGGGTACCGTTATTGCTACCTTTGTTGCAAAAACGAGAAAAGGCCCGATTTGCTCAGACAGAGATTATCACTAATGCAAAGACCTCCCGCCCTCAGACTGTTGGCTGTGGCGGCTTTGGCTCTCTCCTGGTCGCTTAATGGCGTTCAGGGAGCGTCCCAAAGCTCGCGTGCGCCACTCTCTGCTGCGTTCAGCGCCAAGAACTTTGACGACTTCGCGGCCGCCATTCACCAACATGAAAGCGACAACCGGGTGGGACGGATCTTTGGAGATGGAGGGCGCTCCTACGGACCGCTCCAAATCTCTTACAAGGCATGGCGGGACGCTCTCCGGTACGATCGATCGATCGGCGGAAACTATGCTGACTGCAGCAGCCTCGAATACTCCAAGTCCATCATGTGGGCTTACTTACACTATCACGATCATCGAGCCGTTGAGAGCGGCGATTGGGAGACCTGCGCCCGTCTGTGGAACTCCGGACCGGCTTGGCGCACAAAAATACGCAAAACCAACGAGTACTGGGCCTCGGTCCGCCATTACCTTGCGCGAGCCAGTTCGTAAGGATTCTTTACGTTTCGAACTACCAACCGCCCCCTGGCATCGCCCGTTCTCATTTCTGAGAAACCTCGCGAAATAGGCCATTTTGTCTCAGAATTACTCCTTGGACCAAAACAAAACCCGGCCACGAGTTGCCTCATGGCCGGGCTCAAAAAGGAACGTTTTTAGACGTCTCTACTTCTTTCCCGTCGGCTTGGTCGCGGGGGCCGCTTTGGGATTAGTCGTCGTCGCGTCCGCTGCCGGGGCCGGGGCTGTCAGTGCGCCCGCAGGTGCGTTGGCATTGATCTCTTTCACGACGGCATCGGTGAGATCGTTTTCACCATTATTGAAAAGGATGATCGGAGTTTGGTAAGCCGTCATGGCGGCGGTGTCGAACACCAGGCCGTAGCCGCCCGTGCGCGCGAGATTGTTCACCACGTCCCGAATCTCGCCGACGATCTTATCGCGCATGCGCTTTTCCATTTCGCCGATGCTGGTCCGGGCCTGAGCCTCGAATTGTTTCACGCTCTTCTCGATTTCCTGGAGCTCCATTAATTTCGTCTCCGCGGACTTCTTGCGTTTCTCGCGCTCTTCACCGGCCAGAGCCTGGTCATTGCTCTGGTCGAGGAGCTTCTTGTACTCCTCGTTGGCCTTCTTGTAATCTTCGATCATCCCCTTGTAGACCTTGTCGGAATCCGCGGCGCGATCTTTGATCTGGGTTTCGGCCTGCTTGGTCTTGTAGTAGCTGTCGAAGGCCTTCTTCATGTCCACGATGGCGAACTTCGACGATTGCGCGTGAGCAGCCACCGTGAGAGCGGCAACCACCACTAACTTTGAAATCAGTTTTCTCATTTTCTTTTTCTTAGTAATCGCGGGTGAAACCGACGCTGAACTGGAACTTCCCGCTGCTGCTGACGTCGCTGGTGTGATTGATCGGAATACCGTAATCCAGCCGAAGAGGACCCAGGCGCGGGATGTTCAAACGAATGCCCACGCCCCAGTTGTCGGAATAATCCGCGAAATTGAAGTCATACGACTTGAGGTAGACATTACCGATGTCGTAGAAGATCGCAAATTTCAACCGGTCGATGATCGGGATGGTGTAATCCACCGAGCCGAAATAGAACGTGTTGCCGCCGATCGGCTCGCCGTCCTCATGTGGCCCGATCGTCCGGTAGCGATACCCGCGCAGGGAGTTCACGCCACCCAGGAAATACCGCTCGAACAGCGGCACCCGGGTGCTGCTGCCGTAAGGCTCGGCCACGCCCGTCCGGCCCACGAGTTCCCATACCTGGCCTTCGAAAAAGCCCGGGAAGAACCAGCTCGACCGAAGCTCCCACTTGTAGAAATCGTCGTCCATGCCGAGAGGCCCGCCCGCCACCTCGGTCATGAGTTCGGTCCGTTGTCCACGGGTCGGCTCCAGCGCGTTGTTGCGCGTATCGTAAGCGATGGAGGTGCCCACCTTCGAGATGATCTGGTGGCGATCCTCCTGCTTGATGACGAGCGGAGCGGAATCTGAAACGTTCTCGAGGCCGATGTTTTCCAGAGTGTAGCTGACGCTGCCGATCAGGTTGAACGGGAGAGCCTTCGTCAGGCTGAACCGCACGCCCGCCTGGGTGAAATCGTACAGGTCGCTGTAGTAGTTCAGCTCGCTGTAAAAAAGATCGACTCCGAAAGCCAGCTTCCGATTCAAGAACCACGGCTCCACGAATGAAATCTGGTAATCTTTGCGCAGCAACCCGATGGTCGCGCCGACGCGGAACTTCTGGCCGCCCCCGCGGAAGTAGGGAGGGTTGAAAAGGTCGAAGTTTCCTTCGCGATAACCCACAAAACCGAACAAGCTGTCGATCGAACTGAACCCGGCCCCCAATTCCACGTGGCCGGTCGATCCTTCCTCGACATCAATGACAAGGTTTTTGCGATTCGGAACGTCCGTCGGCTGGACCTCCGTATCCACCTTGTCGAAATAGTTCATCTGCTCCAGGCGGCCTTTGCTGATCTTCACCCGGACCAGGTCAAACGCTTCCCCCGGGGAGACCGCCAGCTCTCGGCGGATCACCTTGTCCTTGGTCTTGGTATTCCCCTTGATGTCGATGCGCTCGACGAACGATTTGCCCTTGTCCTCATCCCGGATCTCGTAAACGACGTCCATCGTCCCCCGTTCCGTGTTCGGGATCTTGGTCGGCTTCACCCACGTGTCGACATAGCCTTTGGATCCGTAGAAATCACGAATGGCCTCGAGGTCCGCCTGCAGGCCTTTGGGAGTGAAGATATCCCCTTTCGGGTTCTGCTTCGTCTTGCCCGCGCCCGGGAGCATGCGTGGCATCAAGCGTTTTCCCTCGGAGACAAAACCCTTCATGATGTCATCCGAAGTGAAAGCCGTGTTGCCTTTCAATTCAACCGATCCAACCCGGTACTGCTGGCCTTCCGAGACCACAAACCGGATGATCATCTTCTTGGCGCTGATCTGGTCGAACTTGACCTCCTTGATCTCAAAATCGATGTAGCCCTCGTTCTGGTAAAACGACAGAAGCTTCTCGCGATCTTCGCTGAATTGCTCGTCCTTGAGCACCCCACTCCCGGTGATCCAGGAGAACATCCACCAACGCCGGGTCTTGATGACTTTCCTCAGCTTCTTCTGCTTGAAAGCCTTGGCGCCGACGAATTCGACCTCCGCAATCCGGATTTTGGGCGCTTCATGGATTTCGAAGCTGACCGTGCCCCGTCCAGCCGCTTCGTTTTCGATCCGGGCCACTCCTTTGACTTCGGTCTTCTGGTAGCCGGACTTCTGATACAATTTCTGCATTTCCTGGGCATCCAGGAATACCTTCCGCTCGTCCAGAGGATCGCCTACTTTGGAGGTCACCTTCTTGATCAGCTTCTTCCGGCTATACTTCTTGTTCCCTTCAAAGCGGATTTCGGAAATGATCGGCTTGCCTTGGAGAACGTAGATAAGGTTGATCCCCTCCTTCTCGTTGGGCTCCGTGGCCACGCGAATGTTGTAGAAAAACCCGGTGGAATAGAGGCTGCGCACATCGTCGTCGACGCTCGTGCGGGTGTAAGTGTCCCCTTCCTTGACCCGGATGTTGGCGCGGATGAGCGATTCGCTCGCGGCGGGAGGGCCGACATGCCGGATTTCAATATGCTGGATCTTCTGCCCGACCTGGGCGTACGCGCCCGTGACCAGCCAGCACAGAATCAAAATAAAACCGCTCCAGCGGCGTAACACTAATTTCATCTACTTGGACAATAGAGCGAGCAGCAGCTCGACTCGTTCAATTGCGCCTCCTCGCGGAGTTTCCAAGACGCTTGCCGGCGGCTTTTCCCTCAAACGCGAGTTTCACCTTCGGCAAAAACAGAAGGTCGCGCCTGTTTTACCGTTCTCCCAGGTTTTCAATTGGCGTGGAGATTCATGCGGAAAGCAGGGCTCGTCAATCAGAAATCTCCGAGGCGCAACCCAAAACCCAAGACGACAGGCGAACTTAAAAAGTTGAACTCTGGAGAGAAAAACGAGTTCCGGAAAAAGGATTGCTGGAGTTCGCCAGAATGATCTCGCGGCCTTAGAATAGGCCGGCATGGAAACCGAGACGGCGCCTCCTCAAAACACGGGGTTCGGGCGGCCCGCCCTGGCTCTGGCAGCCTGGTTGGTGCTCTGCTTCGCTTCGGCCACCCTGGGCGGCCTGTTCCCGCCCGGCGACTGGTATGCCTCGCTGAAAAAGCCTGCCTGGAATCCGCCCGGTTGGGTGTTCGGCCCGGTGTGGACGGCGCTCTACACAATGATGGCAGTGGCGGCCTGGCTCGTGTGGCGGCGCGGAGGGTTCGTGGCGCAGCGCCAGCCGTTGTTACTCTTCCTCGGGCAACTGGCGCTCAATGCGGCGTGGACGCCGCTGTTCTTTGGCTGGCATTGGCCCGGGGTGGCTTTCGCGGAAATCATGCTCCTCTGGCTGGCCATTGGCGCGACGCTTTTCCGGTTTCGGGCGGTGAGCCACATCGCCGCGGGGCTGCTCGCACCCTACTGGGCCTGGGTGAGTTTCGCGGCCGTGCTGAACTTCACCCTCTGGCGGTTGAACACACTGGGACTCGGCGGCCGATGATGGTTGCCCGCCTTCAGCTTGCTTGCCTGCTCGCCGCCGCCGCGGGCTTGTGGTTGGATCTTTCCGTGCATGCAGATCCCGCTCCAGCCAAAACGCTTTTTGATTTTACCAGCCCGGTCCCGGCGCTCGGCTGGCAGGTGGTGAACGACGACGTGATGGGCGGCGTGTCTTCAAGCCGCTGGCGCCTGACCAATAACGTGGCCGTGTTTTGCGGCGAACTGTCGCTCGAGAACAACGGCGGCTTTGCCTCCGTGCGTTCCCTGCCTTCGCCCCCCAATCTCGCCGGCGGCGATGCGTTCCTCATTCGCGTGCGCGGCGATGGCTGCCGCTACAAGTTCACCGCGCGCACCGCCAGCACCTTCGACAGCCCGATCTATCAGGCTTCGTTTTCCACGAAACCAGGCGAGTGGAGGGAGTTGCGCCTGCCTGCGAAAGACTTCGTGCCCACTTTCCGCGGCCGTGTGCTTTCCGGCGAACCCCCGCTCAACCTGGCGAAGGTCACGTCCGTGGGTTTCCTGATTTCGGACAAGCAAGCCGGGCCGTTCCAGTTGGAGGTGGCGTGGATCAAGGCGACGTCGTCCGGTGGCAGGTGAGCAGGTCTTGGGCGAGAAGGGCCGCATCGACGGCACGACGCGGACTCTAAAACGCCCCAAAATTGGGGGTTTGACGGACACCGTCTCTTTGTTAGGATGCAGGTGAAATGAGTTTCTGGACTCGATTTAATCGTTTTGGCTTTTGGGGCTGCTTTAGCCTCGCATGCCTGCGTTTCGGGATCTGGTGACGAAAATTGAAATTTAAACCCGAAGCCGCAGGTCGATACGCCTGCGGCTTTTTTGTTCCGCGGGCGCGCGACCTCCGAAAGGAAAAATGATCATCGTTCTCAAACCAAAAATCTCGAAGAAAGACGAACAGGCCGTGCTCAAGGAAATCAAAAAGCTGGGATACCGCCCGCACATCATGCGCGGGGTTGAACGCACCGTCATCGGCGCCATTGGCGACGAGCGCACCCATAGTTCGCTGGAAACGCTCACAGCCTGGCCGCAGGTGGAACAAGTCATGCCCGTGCAGAAGCGCTACAAACTGGTCAGCCGGGAAGGACATCCTTCGAACTCCCGCATCACGCTGGATAACGGCGTGGTGATCGGCGGCGATGAGTTCATCGTGATGGCCGGTCCGTGTTCAGTGGAAAGTGAAGCTCAGCTCCTGACCACCGCCCGGGCCGTCAAGAAGGCGGGCGCAAAAGTTCTGCGCGGCGGCGCGTTCAAGCCCAGAACCTCGCCCTACGAATTCCAGGGCTTGGGCGAGAAGGGCCTCAAGCTCCTGGCCAAAGCACGCAAAGAAACGGGGCTCGCGGTCATCACCGAATTGCTTTCCCAGGACCACGCCGAGATGGTCGCTGAGTATTCGGATATTCTGCAGATCGGCGCGCGCAACGCCCAGAATTTCCAACTGCTCATCGCCGCCGCCAAAACCGGACGGCCAGTGCTGCTCAAGCGCGGCCTCTCCATGCGGATCGAAGAATGGCTCCTGGCGGGCGAGTACGTTCTGGCCAACAACAATCCGAACCTTCTTTTCTGCGAGCGCGGCATCCGCACGTTCGAAACTTACACGCGCAACACGCTGGATCTTTCCACCATTCCGATCATCAAGCAGGAATCGCATTGCCCGATCGTCATCGACCCAAGCCAGGGCTGCGGGCGGGCCGACCTGGTGGTGGCGATGTGCAAAGGAGCCGCCGCCATGGGCGCGGATTCACTCTTGATCGAGGTGCATCCCAATCCAGCCGAAGCCTGGAGCGACGGAGCGCAGCAGGTCGGGTTGGACCGCTTTGCCCAACTCATGCAGGAATTGAAGCCGTTTGTCGCCGCTGCCGGCCGCACGGCGGGCTGGTAATCCGCTGGATTGGAGCGAGGGTGAAGGCCGCCTGGGCCTCGCCCCGCGCGAATCGATGCGCAGGCGCACCTTCCGCAAGATCAAGTCGGCGAGCCCGGCCGCGCACCATCACCACGTTTACGTCGTGCTGCTCGCGGCCGAAGCCGCCGCTCTGCGGGAAGTGCGCGCTGCCAACCCGGATCGCGATCCGGCCAAGCCCTGCGTCTACGTCGGAATGACCGGCCTCACGCCTGAGGAGCGCTTTGAAAACCATAAGCACGGCGTGAAAGCGGCGCGGGTGGTGCAGCTTTTCGGGCTGCGCCTGCTGCCGGAGTTGTACGCGGTCTTCAATCCCATGCCGTTCGACGCCGCGATCGCAATGGAGCGGGACCTCGCCGAGGACCTCCGCGCGCAGGGTTACACCGTCACCGGCGGCCACTGACACCCTCTGAAACCGGGACCCAGCCCCGAAAGCCCAAGAAGCCTGTTGAAGATTGAGGAGTGACGCTGCCGGATCCGAAAAGGGCTTCAAGGCGGCCTGTGGCAATAGTTCAACAGGCTCCAAGCCGCGGAAAAGGGCGCATGACAAAAAACTCGGAAATCCGTAAATCCCGAGGTTTTTCTCGCAAAA
>CAZMKE010000025.1:0-94361 GCA_964566945.1 uncultured Verrucomicrobiota bacterium
GGAGGGACTCGAACCCCCAACCGACGGTTTTGGAGACCGCTACTCTACCAATTGAGCTACCGCCCTACTCAATCTCTGTTAAACGCCTGATAACGCGCGCTTTCCGCAGAGACGAAAAAACGGAGGCGGGGAATATTCCCCGCACTCCTGGCTTTTTCAAGCGCTAAATTAAGCGACGACTTCGCTGATACGACCGGCACCGATGGTGCGACCGCCTTCGCGGATGGCGAAGCGCTGGCCTTTTTCCATAGCGACCGGGGCGATCAGTTCGATCTCCACGCCGACGTTGTCACCGGGCATCACCATTTCGACTCCTTCAGGGAGCTTGACGCTGCCAGTGACGTCCGAGGTGCGGAAGTAGAACTGCGGGCGGTAATTGTTGAAGAAAGGAGTGTGACGACCACCTTCATCCTTCGAGAGGACGTAGACTTCCGCCTTGAACTTGGTGTGAGGAGTGATCGTGCCGGGCTTGGCGAGAACCATGCCGCGTTCGACTTCTTCCTTTTTGGTGCCGCGGAGGAGGATGCCGACGTTGTCACCCGCGCTCGCCTTGTCGAGGAGCTTGCGGAACATTTCGATGTCGGTGGCGGTGGTTTTGCGAGTATCCTTGAGGCCGACGATTTCGACTTCGGACATCTTGTTGAGCTCGCCACGTTCCACACGGCCGGTCACGACGGTGCCACGACCTTCAATGTTGAACACGTCTTCGATGCACATCAGGAACGGTTTGTCGACTTCGCGAGTCGGGAGAGGAATCGCGGCGTCAATGCCTTCCATCAGCTTTTGAATGGCGGCTTCGCCTTCCGGCTTGCCTTCGAGGGCGGCGGTGGCGCTGCCACGAATGACCGGGGTGGTGTCGCCCGGGAATTGGTACTTGCTGAGGAGGTCGCGGATCTCCATCTCGACGAGGTCGAGCAGTTCCGGATCGTCAACGAGGTCGACCTTGTTCAGGAAAACGACGATGGCAGGGACGCCGACCTGGCGGGCGAGGAGAATGTGCTCGCGGGTCTGAGGCATCGGGCCGTCAGCAGCGCTGACCACGAGGATCGCGCCGTCCATCTGCGCGGCGCCGGTGATCATGTTTTTCACATAGTCAGCGTGGCCGGGGCAATCAACGTGCGCGTAGTGGCGGGTGTCGCTCTCGTATTCCACGTGGGAAACGGCGATGGTAACCGTTTTGGTTGAGTCGCGCACCGTGCCGCCTTTGGTGATGTCGGCGTAAGAGATCGGCTTGGCCAGACCCTTGCGTGACTGCACTGCCACAATGGCCGCTGTGAGAGTTGATTTACCGTGATCGACGTGACCAATCGTGCCGACGTTCACGTGCGGTTTATTCCGTTGAAATGCTTCTTTGGCCATTTCGTTTTATCCTATGTGTTGTTGTTCTACTTGATTAATTCCGCGCTTTTCAGGCGCCTAAAACTGGAGCCCATGACCAGGTTTGAACTGGTGACCTCATCCTTACCAAGGATGTGCTCTACCAACTGAGCTACATGGGCGAAAAAATTTACTGCGCTTCCCCCCGGCTCCCAGCTCTTTCCCGCCACCCAAAAAAGAGAAAAAAACACCTTCATCCCTTTCCTGCCCTGAAACGGAACAAGGAAATTTGGGATTTAATGGTGGCTTAACTCTCGACCCACTAAAAACTGGGGCTGAATATAGGATGCGCCAACCGGGTGTCAACGCATTTTGGCGGAAAATTTCGGACGAATTTTCGCCGCCGTTTTGACGAGGATGGGCGAGGGAGGAATAGGTGATTTTACAGGGTTTCTGGACAGTTGGGGAGTGGGGTGATGAAGCCGGAGAACAGACGCTCCGAAGGGCTTGGAGAGAGGGGAGAATCCGAGATTCGGCACGAGGCGCGGGGGATTTGATTTGGGCGCGATGAAGCCTGAGCGGGGGCGGTGAAAGTTTGGAGTTTGAGGTTCGGCGGACGGCGGCCGTAGGGGCGGGTTGTGAATGTTTCCCGGAAGACGAAGGCGGGTCGTTCTCGGGAAAGCGGCAATTTCGCTGCACTTGATTCCCGCCCTCCAAAAGAAACTGGGAGACAGGTATTTGGAAAAGAATCGGTGATGGGCTGTCGGATTTCTCCGACGGTGACGTTAGGCTCTTTAGAATGGGTGGATCCGATAACGAACTGTTACGAGAATATGCGAGATTTCGGCGGGAAGAGACCTTTGCCTCGCTGGTGGCGAGGCATATCGACCTGGTTTTTTCCTCGGCGGTGAGGCAGGTCCGGTCCCCGCATCTGGCAGAGGAAGTTACCCAAGCCGTCTTTGTGGAATTGGCGCGACGAGCGGCGGAACTCCGTTCGGACACGGTTTTGGCAGCCTGGCTGTATGAAGTGGCGCGACGCAAAGCCATCGATGTGATTCGGGCGGAAAGTCGCCGTCGCGCGCGGGAGGCTGCGGCCGCCCCGGAACTGGCATCTATGAATACCGAACCACCGGGCTGGGCGGAAATCGAGCCGCGGCTGGATGACGCGATGGCGGAATTGGAACTCCACGACCGACAGGCTCTTCTGCTGCGCTTCTTTGAGAACCAATCGTTGCGGGAGGTTGGTGCGGCGCTGGGGATTTCCGAGGACACCGCCCAGAAGCGCGTGGCGCGAGCGCTGCAAAAGCTCCGGGCAATCCTGGGGGCGAGAGGGGCGGCAGCCACGGAAGGCGCGCTGGCGATCGAACTCGCGGCGCACGCAGTGCAAGCCGCGCCGGCGGCGCTGGCAAGATTGGTGGCAACGGCCGCGGCCGGACAGTCGGCCGCGCTGGTGGCGACACTCTTTATGACAAGCACGCAAAAGATCGCGGTCGGAATCTTATTGGCGACCGGGTTTGGCACGGCTTTCTTCGGCTTCCAACGGGCCAGCCGACTGGCGGGCGAGGTCACGGCTTTGCGGGCAGCGAGGGCGGAGGCAGCGGCGGAAGTTTCCCCCGAGACGGGCGCATTGAAAGCGCGGGTGGCGGCTTTGGAGCGGGAGAACGAGCAACTCCGCCGGAACGCCGCCGAGTTGATGAAACTTCGGGGGGAAGTAACCCAACTCGCCCAGGCAGAGCGCGGGCGGAAAGCGTCCGATGATTTCGCGGCGGTGGCGGTGCGCTGGAAAGAAAAGGAGCTGCAATTGCGCCGGTTAATCGAGGCCCGTCCGGAGCAGCGAGTGCCGGAAATGGATCTCCTCGGGGATCGAACGTTGCTGGATATCGCCCGGGACGCGGACCTGGAGACGGAGCGGGGAATCCGGCAGGTATTTGCCGAGTTGCGGCACGTCGCCAAAAATGTGCTGGCGCCCGATCTTTCCGAGGCCTTGCGCACCTACCTCGGCGAGCATGACGGAGTCTTGCCGGCCCGGCTGTCGGGTTTAAAGCCGCTCCTGAAGCTTCCAGTGACCGACGCAATGCTGGAGGAGTACGAGCTGGTCCAGAGCGGGAAATTCGCGGACACGCCGCGGGGCGCGCCGGTCATTCTTCAGAAAAAGGTGGTGGACCCGGAGTTGGATCTTTTGTGGCAGGTGAGGCCGGACGGGTACCGCAATGATGTGCCTGCTCGATAGATGTGAGGTCAATCGGATGCGCGAGATCGAAATCGCCTGGGCTCACGCGGGCTTGGCCCGGATGCAGGGGCGATGAAGAATTCAAGAGAGGGGTTGCGGGCCCATTGCCAGCGTCAAGAAGTTGGATCGTTCGGCTCCACGCGCTCGGTTCGCGGCGAGCTAGACTAGACGGCCGCCTCCACCAAGGCGCGTCCTTTAGGCTTAAACTAGAGCAATGCCGTATGAGCCGTTTATCGGCGATCCGTTGCGCCGCGAAATGCCTTGGAGGCCGGGGATGAGGGCGTGGGTCGGCAGCTACGCTCTGGCATTGAAACTGTCGCCCGACTCTGCAAGACTCCTGATCGCGATGAATTCCACGGGACTCAGAAGCGGAGCGGCGTCTCCCACCAGCGCGATGGTGTCCGAGTCACATCTGAGCAGCGAGAACGGGCGAGCAGGAGTGAGAAGAGCGCGGAGGAACCGCGCTTCCGTCTGGAATCTGGGATCATAGGCGTTTGAAAATGTGACGATGCTCTAGTCTGACCCTGGTGATTGCTGATATTCAAGAATCGGTTGGAATCAGCACCTTAACCACGTTGCTCGGGTTTTAATAACCGGCTAAATGGAAATGACGGCGTTTTCAAAAGCACGACAGGAGTTCGCGATTCGATATTACCTTTGGGGGCAATCGGAGTTCAAAAAGGAGGTTGAAGACTCGTTTCCGACCATGCGGGTTTTCCAAGCTGGACGATATGGCTTGCGATACCGTTTGATGCAACAGCTTGCCATTCCGGAGCGATTGGTTTTGGCCAGTGCGTTTGTAAAGCGGTCCAATCCAGACGCGATTCAAGCTTTGAGTGAAAGCATTACGCCAGAGGAAGAATCGCTCTTGGAGCAAGCCCGAGCATTTAATTTGAAGCCACAAGGCTTGGAATTCGAAATTTCCACAAGGCAAGCCTCTGGAGAAAAAATCAAATTTGTGAGCAAAGCCAAACTCCGGGGCGCGATATTAAAGCAGTTCAAGGAAGCGTTTGGCTCTCAGTGCATTGATTTGGCGCTTGTCGGGTTAGACCCTGAATTGAGTTTCAAAATGGAATGCTGTGGCTGGCTGCTGAAGACCGATTTTGATTTTCGCGGGCGTGATCAGCAAGTGGTCTATTCGCATCAGATCAAAAGTGAAACGGCGAAGGAACCGGATGGCATCCGTGACGTCGTAATTGGATTTCCTTCGTTGACAGGTTGGCTAGGGACAAGAGGCGAAATTTGCTGGGGGTATCTGATGGATGAGGACATTCAAGGAGTATGCGATTTTATCGTTCAGCGATGCCGTCATTTTTTTGAGATCGCACCTAAACTTTTGAAGGGGCTGGAGTTTGAAAAAATCGCAGCGGAGGGCGTGTTAACCAAAAGAGGTTCCGAATAGCGACACATGGGTTACGACCTTCACATCACGCGAAAGAAATTTTGGGCGGATCAAGATGGGCCGCAGATTACCACTGGTGAATGGCTGGCCTACGTTGCGACTGATCCACAAATCCAACTCGACCAGAACAGCGAACGGCACACCGTAAAACTTTCGGTGAAATCCGAGCATGACGAGCCGTGGCTGGAATGGTTCCAAGGTGACGTTTACACGAAGAACCCGGACGAGCCGATCCTGGCGAAGATGCTGGAAATGGCGAAGGCGTTGAACGCAAAAGTCCAGGGTGACGACGGGGAAATTTATCAGCCCAAATTTTGAGGATGCTGTTTACGAAGACTGAACAGCACATCCCGTAAAAGGGGTCAACCTAGAGCAATGCCGTATGAGCCGTTTATCGGCGATCCGTTGCGCCGCGAAATGCCTTGGAGGCCGGGGATGAGGGCGTGGGTCGGCAGCTACGCTCTGGCATTGAAACTGTCGCCCGACTCTGCAAGACTCCTGATCGCGATGAATTCCACGGGACTCAGAAGCGGAGCGGCGTCTGCGATCTTCTCACTCCTGCTCGCCCGTTCTCGCTGCCCAGATGTGACTCGGACACCATCGCGCTCGTCCGCGCTTCCGTCTGGAATCTGGGATCAGAGGCGTGTGAAAATGTGGCGATGCTCTAGTCTGACCCTGCTGATAGGCAGCCCCAAAAGCGCCAGAGCCCGATTGCGCGAACTCAAGGGGAAGAACCTTGAAGAAACGAGCGGACCAAACTTTAAGAGTTCCAAAACTGATTTCGAAAATGTGGCAATGCTCTAGTCTGACCCCTTGTTTGGAGGAATTTCAGCGAGGACTGAAAGCTTGAAAGCTCACCAGCATCTGTAAATGCCGTAATCAGAGGCGTGTGAAAATGTGGCGATGCTCTGACCCCTTTTTGTGAATGTCCGCGCAATCGTGAGCCTGATGGGACGGAGATCAGGAAAGCAGCCAACGACGCAAAACGATGGCAAACTTGTGACATTAGCTGAATTTTTGGAGCAGCCGGACATTGCGGATTATTTGCGCCATTGCACTCCCGAAGAGGTTGTGGCCGCTTCGGATGTCCGAGTCCTTCCCCTGCCTGATATCGAACAGGAAATGGCTGAAGGAGCTGCGCCTGGTTCGTTCATCCGACCGTACGGTTATTTAGTGATAGCGACCTCAATTGGAGGGAATGCGGTATGCTTTCATTCACCGAGCGGAAAGGTGTTTTGGGCAGATCACGACAGTTTTTCGCCTGAAAGCATCTCCTACAAAGACCGGAGCAGCGGGGAATGGAAATATCTTCATGATTACACGCCGGCCCATGTCGAGAGGGCGCTGGTTCCGCTCTCAGGCGATATTGAGGAGTTTTTGATGAATTTGCTTTCCGACCGGTTAACGCAGCGACTGGAGGCTTTGGATTAATTACTCTCCTCAGAACCCGGTGCGAAAGGGGGTCAGAGTATCAGATTTCTGGAAGGGGATATTTTGCATTTTCGCAACGAGGTCAAGGAAGGAGCGCTGCCGTGTGGGCACGGTTTTACCAAAGTAGGAGGACGCCGTGACGCAAAGAGTGCAAGGTCAGGGCAGGGCCTGGGCTTGTGTTGACAGGAGCCAGGCTCCGGCTGCGAGCTGGTTTACAGAAGCCACGGGTGGAAGCGCCGGTTTTTACCGGATCTTCCGATTTTTCGGGCTGAAGTATCCTTGAGCGATCATTTTTCATTTGGGGGGCATCAGGCGTCGCTCCGCGGCGCGAGGATTTCGGTTGGATCGGAGCGTGGGTTGAAACCCACGCCTACGTTCGGGCCTCGCTCCGCGAGGAGGGGAGCGGGAGAGCTGCAAGAAGTGCGAGATTCGAAATGCGAAGTGCGAAATCAACACGAGGAACGGGCACCAAGGGCGGGGAGGGAAGTTATCGGTTCGGGGTTGTCGGCTACCGGTTGGGGTGGCGACCAGAGATTAAACAGGAGGCAACTGTTTGCGCGCTCGGAAGGAACGGTGCGATTTAAGAGGGAGCATGAGACCGCGGATGGCGCGGATGGACGCGGATAGGGGAGGAGCGAGGGCGGTAGGAGATCCGAGGGCCGCAAGAAGTGCGGGACTCGAAAGGTGAAGTCCGAAATCAACACGAGGACTGGCACCAAGCGCGGGCAGAAAGGGAGCAGGGGAGGAAACCCAGCCGATAACAATCGTTCGGCGTGTAAAGAGGGGCGGTTTTTGATCGGGGCGCGGTGGTTGCGGAAAGATTCGGGTCACAGCCTCTCCGAGGGTTCGGGGCGATTTGATTCGATCCTCTCGGGAGGAGGATTTGTTGGCTTTGATTTTCCGGATTTTTGGCAGCCTGACCTTTTCGATTTCTGGGCTCCAGGGAGCGCGGCGAATATGAGGGAGTTTCAGAGAGTTCTCGAACTGCCTTTGCGCTTGCTTTCGCGGAACGGGGTCGGTGAACCTACGGCATGCCCCCCGCAGCCGGATTTTTGAGTGGCGTGGCGCTGATGGCTGCCCAAGCCGAGGATGGGCCTTCAGCGAAGCGGGCGAACACGCGTGTTTCGCTCGGACTGCTGGTTTACTGCTTCGCTTTGGCTCAGAAAGCGCAGGGAAAGGTGGCCGGGGTTCCGAATTACAGCGATCCGCAAGTGTTCATCCGGGAAGCGGCGGCGTTGGGGGCCAGTTCCATCCAGTTTCCCTTCGGCCAATGCGAACCGGAAAAAGCGCGGGCGATCCGGGCTTTGGCGGAGAGTTCCGGCGTCGCCCTGGAAGCCACGCTCGGCCTGCCGTCCACGGAATCGGATCTGCCCCGGTTCGAAGGAGAGATGCAAACGTTGCAGGCACTGGGAGTGGGGATCACCCGCACCGTGGTTTTTGCGGGACGGCGGTACGAAGATTTGCACAGTTACCGGGCCTACGAAGAGGCGCTGGCGGGCGCGCGGAAACGGTTGCGGCTGGCCGAACCGGTGGCGCGGAAGCTCGGGATCAGGCTGGCGGTGGAGAATCACAAGGATCAACGGGCGGAGGATCGGGTGAAACTGTTGCGGGAGTTTGACAGCGAGTACATCGGCGCTTGCGTTGATGTGGGGAACAACATTTCGCTGCTCGAAGATCCGGTGGAGGTTTGCCGGGCGCTGGCGCCGTGGGCTTTGACGGTGCATTTCAAGGACCAGGGGGTGCGCGAGTATGAGGAGGGTTTTGTGTTGGCGGATGTGCCGCTCGGGCAGGGCTGCATCGATCTGCCGGAAGTGATCCGCGTGGTGCGGGCGGCGAAACCAGCGGCGCGCTTTCAATTGGAGCTGATCACGCGCGATCCATTAAAAGTGCCGGTGCTGCGCAATGACTATTGGGGCTCGCTGCCAGAAGTGAAAGCCAGCGAGTTCAGCCGGACCTGGGCGATGGTCAAGCAACGCGGGTCGCGAGCGCCGTTCCCGACGGTGTCCGGTTTGCCGGATGAGGCCCGGGTGGCGATGGAGCGGCGCAATATTGAAGAGAGCTTCCGCTTTGCGGCCTCCCATCTCGATCTTTCCGCATGAAGAGAAAAGAGCAAGCAACAGGCGGGCCCGGCATGACGCGCCGGACGTTTTTGAAAAGCAGCGGGGTGGCGATGACCGCCCTGTCGGCCAGCCGGGTGTTGGGCGCGAACGAGCGGGTGAACGTGGGGGTGATTGGATTCGGGCTGATCGGCCAGATTCACACGAAATCGTTCCTGGACCAGAGCGATGTCGAACTGGCGGCGGTGGCAGATGTTTACGCGCCGAGAGCCGAGGCCGGGGCCGCGCTGGCGGGCTCCCGCTGCCGGAAATACACGGACTTTCGCCCGTTGCTCGCGAACAAGGATGTCGATGCCGTGGTGGTGGCGACACCCGACCATTGGCATGCGCTGGCGACCATGATGGCGTGCGCGGCGGGGAAGGATGTTTACTGCGAAAAGCCTCTGACGCTCTTTGTGAAAGAGGGCCGCTGGATGATCGACGTGGCCCGGAAGAATCGCCGGGTGGTGCAGGTGGGGGTGCAGAATCGCTCGGGGCCAAACTTTCAACGCGCAGGCGAATTGATTCGCGCGGGCAAGTTGGGCGAGGT
The DNA here is from genome assembly GCA_964566945.1 of uncultured Verrucomicrobiota bacterium. Lineage (GTDB taxonomy): Bacteria > Verrucomicrobiota > Verrucomicrobiia > Limisphaerales > SXQI01 > DASVNK01. The sequence continues at coordinate 9,027 of CAZMKE010000025.1, forward strand.
GGTGGCGATCCAGAACAGCTTTTACCGCAACGTTTCGCCGGGCTTTGGCCAACCGCCGGATCAAGAGCCGCCCGCCGGGTTTGACTACGATCTTTGGCTTGGCCCAGCCCCGAAGCGGCCCTATAACCCGAACCGGGCAATTTATCACTTTCGCTGGTTCTGGGATTATTCCGGAGGCCAGATGACAAATCTGGGCCAGCATTCGCTCGACCTCGTCCATTTCTTCCTGGGGGTGACTGCGCCGAAATCCGTTTATTGCACCGGTGGGCGGCAGCATTTGAAGGACAATTGCGAAGTGCCGGATACGCAGGACGCCCTGATTGAATATCCGGGCTTCAATGTGACCTGCCAGTACCGCGAGGCCAGCGCCGGGATGAAGGGAACCGGAATGGGCGGGCTGATCTTTTACGGAACCAAGGGGTACATGCCGGTGGGTCGCACCGGTTTTGAGGTGGTGCCGGACGCGAAAACCAACCCGGTGAATGTCGTCGCGAAAGTCCTGCCGGAAGGACACCCGGTGGGCGGTCCGCAGCCGCAGCCCGAGTCGGCGACGAAGGAGTTCTGGACCGAAGCGGTAAAGGATGAGAGCGGGGACGCGATGAAGGATTACCGCCGGCACGCCCGGAACTTTTTGGATTGCGTCAAGTCACGCCAGACTCCGATCGCCGGCCTGGAGGCGGGCCATCAGGTGGCGACCGTTTGCCATCTGGCGAACATCTCGCTGAAGACAGGCCGGAAACTGGTTTGGGACGCGGCTCGCGAGGAAGTGGTGGGGGACGCGGAGGCGAACCGGATGCTGGAGCGGCCTTACCGAGAGCCTTGGAATCGGGAGTTGAAGGCGCTGTTGTAGGGCGCTTCGGGACCTCCCACAGCGGTGATTGTGCGTTGCTCCATCACGCACTCCCACTCCATAGGGGGGGGCGCTCGATCGTTCTTAGGGCTGCTGGGGGCGGTTGCGCCAGGCGAGGCGGAGGCCTTCCAGAGTGAGGTTGGGGCGGACGGCGGTGATCTCCGGCAGTTTGTGCGCAATGAGTTTTGCGTAGCCGCCCGTGGCGACCACCGGGAGCTTGCGGACCCTCAGTTCGGCTTTGAGTTCGTTGATCAGCCCGCGAATCAGGCCTCGATAGCCGTGAACCGCACCGATCAGCATGGCCTGTTCGGTGTTCTTGCCGATGATGGCGCCAGGCTCGCGAATCTCAATTCGGGGCAGAAGAGCGGTCTTCTCGTGGAGATAATCGGTCATGGCTGAGAGTCCGGGGGCGATGATCCCGCCGACGTAGTGGCCGGAGCGATCGACGACATCGAAGGTCACCGCGGTGCCGAAGTCGACGACGAGGGCCGGGGCGCCAAAATGGGCGCGGACAGCCACGGCGTTGGCCAGGCGGTCCGGGCCGATGGTGCGGGGCTTGGGATAGTCGATCCCGACTCCCGAGATGGTGTCCGAGTTGAGTTCGAGGGCAGGGACGGCGAGTTCCTGGGCGAAGCGCAGGCAGGCTGGAGTCGCTTTCGGGACGACACTGCAAAACGCGATTCCTTCGATCGAGCGGCGGCCGATGAATTGGCGAATGGCCTTGGGGGTGGATCCATCTTTCCATCCGGCAGTGTCCGTGTTTGCCTGGGTGCGGACGGTGGAGGCTCCGCCCAGCCCGAGATGCGTGTGGGTGTTGCCGATGTCGAGGAGGAGAATCATGCTATTTTCGCAGAGTTACGTCACCGCCAATGATGCGTTCGAGCCGGCCATGCTGCGTGCGGAGGAGCAGGGCTCCTTCGTTATCGAGCGATTCGGCCCGCCCGGAGACGGTGCGCGGGCCGGAGACGATCTCGATGTTATGGCCGATCGTGGTGCAAGCCGCTTCCCAATCATTGGCGATCGCTTCGAAATCGCCCTGGAGAATCCGTCGGTAATCGTAGTCCAGCTCGGTGAGCAGGGCGGCGGCAATATCACAGCGGCGAAATGAGCGGCCGGTCTCCGCTTGCAGGGAGGTGGCGATCGGGCGGATTTCCGGAGGGAAATCGGTTTCCTGGAAGTTCACATTCAGGCCGATCCCGAGGACGACGTGCTTGATCGATTCGAGTTCGGCGGCCATCTCGGTGAGGATGCCGCAGAGTTTCCGGCCGCCGATCAGGATGTCATTGGGCCATTTCACATCGCATTGCAGGCCGGTGCTCTTTTTCAAAGCGCGGACCACGGCGGTGGCGGAGGCAATGGTGATTTGAGTCGCGGACTGAGGGGGGAGCGGGGGGCGAAGCAGGAGGGAGAACCAGAGCCCTTTGCCGCTGAGTGAGACCCAGTTGCGGCCCAGGCGTCCGCGGCCTTTGCTCTGGGTTTCGGCGAAGACGGCGACGCCTTCCCGGACGCCATCGCGCCCGAGTTTGTCGACAATGTCGTTGGTGGAGGTTGTTTCCTGAAAGACGCGGATATCGCGGCCGACCACCTGGCCATCGGGCAGCGAGGCGAGAATGTCGTCCCCGTGTAGCACGTCGGGCGAACTCAGGAGCCGGTAGCCTTCGTGCGGATTGGCTTGAATCTCGTAGCCGAGCTTGCGGAGATCTTCGATCCGCGCCCAAACGGCGGCGCGGCTGATCCCGAGCTGGTGGGCGAGGTCGGCTCCGCCGACGGCGTTTTCGCCTGCGTGGCGCAGGGCGCGGAGGATGGTGGCGTCGACGGTCATTTGAAATCGAGGCCGATATCGACCGCGCGGGCGGAATGGGTGAGGGCACCGATCGAAATGAAGTCGACCCCGGTTTCGGCGATGGCGCGCACGTTGTCCTGTCGCACGCCGCCGCTGGCTTCGAGGCGGGCGCGTCCTTGATTGAGCGCCACGGCGGCCCGCAGGTCATCGAGGCGCATATTGTCCAGGAGGATGATGTCCGCCCCGGCTTCGATGGCCTGCTGCACCTGGCTGAGATTGTCCGCTTCCACCTCGATCTTGAGGTGCGGGTAGCGAGCCCGAGCGCGGGAGATCGCGGCGGCGACGGCATTGGGCTTTTCGTCCCGGAGAGCGGCGAGATGGTTGTCCTTGATCAGGACCATGTCAAAAAGGCCGAAACGATGATTGGTTCCGCCGCCGCAGGCCACGGCGTATTTCTCGAAGCGGCGCCAGCCCGGGGTGGTTTTCCGCGTGTCGAGGATCCGGGCGGAGGTTCCCGCGACCGCGTCGACAAAACGGCGGGTGTGCGTGGCAATGCCGGAAAGCCGCTGGACGAAGTTCAGGGCCACCCGCTCCGCGGTCAGGATGGCGCGAGCGGAGCCGCGAACATTCAGGAGGGAGGCGCCGGGAGGAATGGACTGGCGGTCGAGACATTGTTCAACCAGGTCAATATCGGGGGCCAGCTGGCGGAACGCCTCCATGGCAAATGCCAGGCCGGCAACAACGATCGGCTCACGGGCGGACAGGGCGGCCGCGGCCTGGGCCTGCTCGGGCACGGTCGAGAGCGTCGTGACATCGCCGCTGCCCACATCTTCGGCCAGAGCGGCTTGCACGGCCACGCGAATCTCTTCGCCGTTGAGTCCTTCCATGCGCTTGAGCATGTCGCGCCGTGGTCGCAGGAAAAAGCCAAAACTTGGCAAAACTTCCAAGACCCCCAGAAACTCCGGGGAGGGTTGAATTCGCATCGACTCCAGCCCGTCCTCCTGTTTAGATCGCGACGTCCCAAGCGGAGCGGTGCGATCCCCGGGGATCGCTGTTTTTTAAGCTTATACTATGAGAGTCACTCCATTGATGATGGCCCTGGCGTGCGCTGGCTGGACGGCGTTCGCGCAGTTGAACGTTCCTCCGGCCGGCTTCAAGCCTCTGTTCAACGGCCGCGATCTCGCCGGGTGGTACGGCTGGGGCACGAAAGATCCGGCGATTTTGTGGGCGATGCCTCCCGAGGAACGCGATCTTTATAAGAAGCGCTCGGTGGAAGGAGGGCTCCCCGGCAAGGAAAGCCAGGATCATATCAATGCTCATTGGCGGGTGGAAAATGGCGAATTGGTGAATGATGGCAAAGGCCTCTACCTGACGTCGGACAAGGACTATGGCGATTTCGAACTCTGGGTGGAGTACAAGGCGCTGCCGGACGGTGATAGCGGGATCTATTTGCGAGGCATTCCTCAAGTCCAGATCTGGGACTCAACGCAGGGTGATCCGCGCGGGCTGGGACAGGACAAAGGGTCGGGCGGCCTTTGGAACAACAGCAAGGGCGCGCCGGGCAAGGATCCGTTGAAGAAGATGGATAAGCCTTTCGGCGAGTGGAACAGTTTCAAAATCAAGATGATCGGCGAGCGGGTGACCGTCGTTTTCAACGGCGAGGTGGTGGTCGACAATGCGGTGCTGGAGAATTTTTTCGCCAATCAGAAGGCAGGTTATGTGGCCTACGGCAAGCCGGCAAAAGCGGGGGATCCGAAAACGGACAAACAACCGAACGGCTACATGCGCGACCCGGTTTATCCGAAGGGTCCGATCCAACTGCAGACCCACGGCAGTGAAATCCGCTGGCGCAACCTTTTCATTCGCGAAATCAGCGCAGCGGAGGCCAATCGCGAACTGGCGGCCCGGGATTCGGAGGGCTTTGTCGAACTGATCAACGGCAAGGACCTGAGCAATTGGGTGGGGGCGGTCGACAGCTACGAAGTGAAGAACGGCTCGATCGTTTGCAAGCCGGACAAGGGCGGCGACCTGCTGAGCAAGGATGAATACGAGAATTTTGTGCTGCGCGTGGAATTCAAACTGCCGCCAGCCGGGAACAACGGCATCGCCTTGCGCACACCGCTGGGCGGGCATTCCTCATCTGATGGGGTGGAGATCCAGGTGCTGGACAGCGACGGGTACAACGCCGCGCATCCGAAGGAGCCGCTGCTGCCGTATCAATACCATGGCTCGCTTTATCACTGCGTCGGGGCCAAGCACGGGTTTCTCCGTCCCGTGGGCGAGTGGAATTTCGAAGAGATCGAGGTGAAGGGGCAGACGATGAAAGTGACGCTGAACGGAACCAAGATTCTCGATGTGGACATCGATAAACTGGATCGCTCGCAAATCGCCCACCCTCCGAAAGGGCTGGATCGGCGGAAAGGCCATATCGGATTCGCCGGGCATTATGACCCGGTCGAGTTCCGCAGCCTGAAAATCAAGACGCAGTAAACTGGCCGGACGCGGGCTAGCTCCTTGAGTGGAGGCCGATCAGGTTGCCCTCGGTGTCGTGGACCAGGGCGATAAAGCCGTAATCGCCAATGGAGAATTTCTCCTTGAAGATGGTGCCGCCGTTCTGGGCGGCGCGCGCCGCTTCGGTCGCGCAATCGACACAGCTGAAATAGATGATCACGGCGTTGCCCTTGGGGCGGCCGCCGGGCATGAGCACGAGCGAGCCAGTGCAACCGGGCAGATCGCCCTGCATGGGGAAGGCGAGCATTTTGATGATGGGACTGTCCAGGGCTTCAAGCTTGACCGCGAACACGGCTTCGTAGAAACGCTGCGCCCTCGCCAGATCGTCAACGTAGATCTCGAACCAACCAACGGGATTGCGAAGTGGAGTCATGCCGGGATCGTTCGGCCTTTTTAGAAAACGCGCAAGCTCCATGCGCGAGGTGTGACAATCGGGACCGGGGCGGTCTGTTCCCGCCCTTTCGGGCCATTCAGTCAGGATTCCAGAAGATCGCGAATCCACGCGCTGCGAGCGGATTCCGCCACGGACTTGCCGTTGCCATCCCGGGCCAGTGGGCTGCAACCGCGTTCGAGAAAAGCCTGAATGATCCGTCGCTGGGCGGCGCGAGCTTCCGGTTCGCCCGTTCCGCCGCGACCCGTGTCCTGGACTGCGAGGTGGAACGGCGTTGACCCGCTTTTATTGAATCGGAGGGGATCCGCGCCGCGGTCGAGAAGGAGGATGGCCGCATCGGCGCTGCGCGTCCGGACGGCGCGGTGCAAAGGAGTGGCTCCGTTTGCATCCTGGGCGTTGATGTCGGCGCCGGCCTGCAGGAGCAAGCGCAACGTAGCGGTCTGGTTCTCCGGGGACCATGAGGGACCGCCGACGGCGCCGTCGCTCGCGTAGTGAATCGGCCCGGAATGGCGTTTGTTCGCGGCCGCGCGCGGGTCGGCGCCCGCCTGCAATAGCAACTTCGCCAATTCCACGCGGTAACTCGCGGCGGCGAAGTGAAGCGCGGTGTCGCCTTCGTAAAACCAATGCAAGACCGCTGGCTCAAATTGCTGCGCGGCAATCGTCAGGACGGCCAGCGAGGGTTCCTGTTCCAGCAGCTTTCGGGCGGCAGCGGTTTGGTTCTCGACGATGGCGCGGCAAAGTTTGAGGAGAGATTTTTGCATGGCAGTTGATGGTTTGAGGCAGAGGTGGTTGTGGCAAAGACGGCGTGACGTTCCTAATGGCTCTGAAGTTTTTGTGCTTCGCGCGTCGCTTTTGCATAGGCTTCGGGAAGTTTCACCGGGCCGTCCGCGGACCACCAGCGAGGGGTTTCGGTGTAAATCCAAACATATTCGTCCGTGCGGGCGAGGGCTTCGCGGAGGCTCTGGGCGAATGTCTCCGGAGTGAAATGGTTCTTGCTGAAGTCCTCGGTATTCCAGCCGGTCTTCCGCCAGTCGTTGTCCATCCAGAGTCCGAAGCCGAACGAGAAAACGCTCAGATATTTCGCGGGCTGAGCCACAATGGGGAGGAGGCCTTGGCTCATGGTCGCGTAGGACGCGGCGAAACGGGTCGCTTCCCGATAGCCGTAGGCCAGTTCGTTGCCGTCAATGATCCGCGAGTGGCCGCGCGCGGCTTCCACCAGGCCATCCAGGAAAGGCGCCAGCAGGCCGTAGTGGCACTCGGCCAGCGCGAGCTTGCCGGACCTGGATTCGTGCCAGGGGAGTGAGTAGCCGAAGGTGAGGAAAATCGTGAGGTCGGGAAACGCCTCCTGAAAGGCCTGCATCACTTCCCGTCCGCGCGAACGGGCTTGGGCGGCGTAGAGTTCCCACGATTTCGCTTCGCGGTCGCGCTGCTTGCGGTAGTCGAAGAGCGGTCCTTCGTACTGTTCGATATCGAAGAGCAAGCCGGCGCATTTCCCCTGGCGGGCGACCAGGGCGGCGAGGCGCGCGTTGTGGAGCACGGCGGAGTAGTCATCGAACCAGTCGAGCTGGGCGGGTGAAGTGTTAAACCGGAGGAAATTATGAGTGAATCGATGGAATCGGGTGGACCGCAAGTCGTTGATCGCCGGTTTCAGTTGCTCCTCAGAAAAGGGCCGCGTCCCCCAGGATTGCCAGGTGAGACTGGCCGGGCTGCCCTTCTCGTCCTGGAAATCGACGTGAAACACGCACCCGTCAAAAGGAGTTCGCTCCATTTCCTCGATATGGTCGTGGAGGAACGCGGTGCTGGGTTCATCCCAGCCAAATTCAATCACCTTCTTTTGTTTGGCGGCAGCGGGATGCGGGCCGGCGCTTTCGGCGGCGGCCATCAGAGCCCAGGACATGGCGGGGAGGAGAACGAGGCGGAGCACAAAGGTCAGGGTGCGCATATGGAGAACGAGCGGAGAGTAAAGGGAATCAAGGCCGGAGCAACGGAAAAGCTGGCGTTCCTGGGGTTGAGAATGGCGCAGGCCCCGGGGCACAAGGATTTGGGGCCGGTGATCTTGGCGTCGAACGCAAAAATATCCTTCCGGAGCCAAGTGAATTCCGGGAGGCTCCAGACGGTCTGAAAAAGAGAGAAATTGTGACCGGGGTGATTCAAAGCATTTGTGTGCGAATGAAAGGCGGGCCCGCCCATGTTTAAGCATTTGGGTAAACGGTGGCGGAAGCTGTTGGCAGCGGTGGCGTTGTGCGTTTTCTCCGCGCGCGGGGATGAGGCCACGCTGGAAAAGAAGTTTGCCACCGAAGTGCGTCCGTTTTTGGAGGCTTATTGCCTTAAGTGCCATGACGGCGAGACGAAAAAGGCGGATCTCGACTTGAGCCGGTTTGGCTCTTTGGAGTCGGTCCTCAAGGATTATCCCTATTGGGAGCTGGTGCTGGAACGATTGCAGAACGGGGACATGCCCCCGGCCAAATCCAAACAACAGCCGACACCGGAGTTGCGCCGGTCGGTGGTCGGCTGGATTGAGGATTTTCGGAAGTTCGAGGCCCGCAAATATGCGGGAGATCCGGGGCCAGTGCCCGCGCGCCGTTTGAGCAATGCCGAATACGACTACACGATCCGTGACTTGACCGGCGTGGATATTCGGCCCACGCGGTCCTTCCCGGTCGACCCGGCCAATCAGGCGGGCTTCGATAATTCCGGCGAGTCGCTCGCGACCTCGCCGGCCCTGGTGAAGAAATACCTGGAGGCGGCCCGAGAGGTGGCGGATCATCTGGCGCTCCTGCCGGCGGGATTCACCTTTGCGTCGCATCCGGTGGTGGCGGACACGGATCGGGACAAATGGGGCGTCTTTCGCATTGTCGAGTTTTACCGGCGGCAGCCAACGGACTTTGGCGACTATTTCCTGGCAGCGTGGCGCTACCAACACCGGGCCAGCCTGGGCGAAGCCGCGCTTTCACTGACCGAGGCGGCGAAGTCCTCGGGGCTCAGCACAAATTATCTGGCGCTGGTTTGGAAAACCCTCACCGAATCGCCGGAGCAGGTCGGTCCGATCGCGAAGCTGCAGGGGATGTGGCGTGACCTGCCCTTGCCGGGCGAGGCGTCGTTGGGCGACGTGCGGAGCGCCTGCCGCGAGATGCGCGACTACGTGGTGCGGGTGCGGCAGGAGATCATTCCGGAGGTGAAGAATCTGGATGCGCCGCCCATCCAGATTGGCGCGCAGGCGCTGGTGCTTTGGAAGGATCGTCAGATGGCCGCGAACCGGCGGAAGTTTGATCCGGGCGCGCTGCGAGTCGAGAGCGGTGAGCAGGGCGGGACGGCAGCGGCGGTTTCCACGAATCGGGTGGCTGCCACGAACGCTCCCGCGGCCAGGCTGGCGGAGGGAAAGAAGGAGACCAATGCGGCCGGTGCGAATCCGAAGCGTCCGCAGCGCCACGTGCAGGCGCCAACGCCGGAGGTGGTGCAGAAGGGGGGCTTTTCCTTCGCGCCGACGCTCGTGACGCGGGAATCCTCGGCCACGGCCAAGATGGCCGCGGGCCGGAAGAAGCGCGGGTCCGATCCCGAGCTGGTGGTTCCGGAAGATCCGAAGGCGCGCGCGGACTATGAGGCGGCGTTTGCGCGGTTCGCGGATGTTTTTCCCGATGCCTTCTATATCACCGAGCGCGGCCGGGTCTACATGGATGCGGAGAAGGAACAGGAGAATGCCGGGCGGTTGCTGAGCGCCGGTTTTCATAGCATGACGGGGTACTTCCGGGATGACGGCCCGCTTTATGATCTGATTCTGGATGAGGCCGGGCGCGCGGAGCTTGATCGCTTATGGGATGAGTTCGATTTCGTGGCGTCGGTTCCGCAGCGGATGCACACGAGCATGCTCTGGTTCGAGCGGACCGATTCGGCCTATCTGCGCGACCCTGAGTTCGATCCCTATCGTCCGGAGGACAAGTCCGCTTTGACGCCGGAAAAAATCCAGAGCCTCGGGGAGAAATATCTGGCCAAAGCGCAGAAGAACAACGCGAGCGACACCGCGCTGGGGGCGATCCGGGAGCACTTCGCTGGAGTGGCGGCCAACATCCGCCGGGTGGATCAAGAGCGGGCGGCGGCTGTGCCCAGCCACTTGCGGTCGCTGGAACAGTTTGCGGAGCGGGCGTATCGGCGGCCGTTGACCGAAGCGGAAAAGCAGGGGCTGCGGGATTTCTATGAACTGTGCCGCAAGGACAACGGGCTGGAGCATGAAGACGCGATGCGGGACAGCATCGTGCGGGTGTTGATGTCGCCGCATTTCTCGTTCCGGATGGATCTGGTGGAAGCGGCCGGGCGAGGCAAGGACTCTGCCGCGGTGGCTGAATTGCCGCGGTCTGCCAGCAAGCCTCTGTCCGCGGACGCGCTGGCCAGCCGGTTGAGCTATTTTTTATGGGCGAGCATGCCGGACGACCGCCTGCGGGCGCGCGCGGCTGCGGGCGAGTTGAGCCGCCCGGAAGTGCTGCGAGCGGAGGCGCGACGCCTGCTTCAAGATGCGCGCGTGCGGAATTTTGCCACGGAATTTGGGGGCAACTGGCTCGATTTCCGGCGGTTCGAACAGCACAACAGCGTCGACCGGGAGCGGTTCCCGGCCTTCAACAACGAATTGCGGAGTGCGATGTTCGAGGAGCCGATCCGGTTTCTGACGGACGTCGTTCAGTCGGACCGATCCATTTTGGATCTGCTCTATGGGCGCGACACGTTTGTGAACCCGGTGCTGGCCCGGCACTATCAGATGCCGGCCGCTGAAGATGCCGGCCAGTGGACGCACGTGCCGGATGCCCGCGCTTTTGGCCGGGGCGGCCTGCTGCCGATGTCGGTGTTTCTCACAGCGAATTCCCCGGGGTTGCGCACCAGCCCGGTGAAACGCGGCAACTGGGTGGTGAAACGGATTTTAGGGGAACGCATTCCCCCGCCGCCCGCCACCGTGCCGCAGCTGCCGGCGGACGAGAAGAAGCTTGGAGACTTGACCTTGCGGGAAGCCCTGGCCCAACACCGGGATAATCCCGCCTGCGCCGGGTGCCACGCCCGTTTTGATTCTTTTGGCCTGGTATTTGAATCTTTCGGGCCGGTGGGCGAGCGGCGGGAGAAGGATTTGGGAGGGCGCGCGGTCGATACCCGGGCCGAGTTTCCGGGCGGAAGCGCCGGGGAGGGGCTGGAAGGGCTGATCGATTACATCCGCGGGCATCGGGAGCCGGATTTCGTGGCAAACTTTTGCCGGAAACTGCTGGCTTATGCGCTGGGCCGGACGCTGATTCTCTCGGACGAGCCGCTCGTGGAAGAGATGCGGTCGAAGCTGGCCGGGGACCAATACCGGTTCAGCGCCCTGGTGGATTGCATCGTCGCCAGCCCGCAGTTTCTTTTGAAGCGGGATTATGAGAAGCTCGCCCGGAACTGATTTATGCGGAAAATCGTGAACACTGGATTGTCGCGGCGGACATTTCTGCGCGGCGTGGGAGTAACGATGGCCTTGCCGTGGCTGGAATCGCTGCCGGTTTGGGGCGCGGCGACGCCCGAAGCGGCGGCGGGCGCTTTTCCGAAACGGTTCGCGGCAATTTTTGTCGGCAACGGCGTCAACGGCAACCATTGGTGGGCCAAAGGCCAGGGGGCGGAAATGGAGCTCAGCCAGAGCCTGCAGCCACTGGCTCCGCATCGGGCGAAATTGAACGTCATTAACGGATTGTTCAACAAGCCGTCGGTGGGCGTGGGCATTCATCCCGGGCAGACCGGGAACATCCTTTCGGGGATGCCGCTGATGAAAGGGGCGGTCCTGCGGGGCGGGATCAGCATGGACCAGGTGATGGCAAACCGCATCGGCCAGGAAACGGTGCAGCCGAGCCTGGTGCTCGGGTGCGAACAGCCGGTCACCGGCTATCACGAGACCAATTTCTCGATGGCTTATAGCTCGCATATTTCCTGGCAGAGCGCGGATTCGCCGGTGCCGATGGAGGTTTATCCGTCGCTGGCTTTTGACAGCTTGTTTGAGAATCGCGGGAACAAGCGCACGCAAAGCATTCTCGACCGGGTGCAAGACGACCTCTCCGGCCTTGCCCGCAAGATCAGCGCGGAAGATAGCCGCCGGCTGGACGAGTATCTGACCAGCGTGCGCGAGGTGGAAAAGCGCGTGGACCGGATGCGGGCAGATCAAGCCAAGGCGGAACAGCGCGCGCAGGACCGAGGCAAGGAGCTGATGCGCATGAAGCGCCCCGAGGACGGGCTGCCGGAAGACATTCGCGAGCACATGAAACTGATGTGCGATGTCGTGGCCCTGGCCTTTCAAGCCGATAAAACCCGGGTGGCCACGCTGGTTTTATGCCGGGATTTGTCGGGCCTGTTTTATCCGTTCCTGAATGTGCGCGACGCGCATCACTCCGCTTCGCACAACGACCTCTCCGATGCTTTCGAGCGGATCACAAACTATTACGTGAGCAATCTGGCCTACCTGGCGGGCAAGCTGGAGTCGATGAAGGAGGGGGAGGGGACCGTGCTCGATAATTCCTGCCTGCTTTACCTGTCCAACATGTGGTCGGGCGAACGGCACGACAATACCAAGCTCCCGATTCTCACGGTGGGCCGCTTGGGCGGTGCGCTCGAAACGGGACGGGTGCTGGATTATCAAAACGCCGGGGACGACAATCGCAAGCTTTGCAGCCTCCATCTCTCGATCATGGATAAAATGGGAGTAACCCTCCCGAAATTCGGCGATGCCGAAACCAAGCTGGCCGGTGTTTGATCGAGATTCTTCTGTAAGTGATTGATATTGAGGCGGGCTTGGCGGGGGCTGGCTCGGATTGCGTGCTGGCGCTGGGATCAATTTCAGCGCCAGCACACGTTCCCTTTGATTGAGCAAGCTGAGAAACAGCCGTCTCAATAAATGTAAACGGGAAATTGCCGCTTTCGTGACGAAGTTTTTTCGGTTTTTTGATCCGGCGCTGAAATTCCATGTCCGCCCGCGAGTTTTCAGTCCTCGACGCGTGTTTTACTTTCTTCGACCCAGAGGGCTTCGAGTTCGGCAGGCGCCACGGCTGTGACGGCGCCGGTGGAATCGATTTCGTGCCCTGAGATCAGGCGGGCGCGCCGCTCGGCCTCCTTAAGAGTGAGGTCGGCCGAGGGGATCGGCCAGAAGCGCACTTTATTGTCCAGTCCGAGGGTCAGGACCAGTTTGCGGTCCGCGGTGAGGCGCGCTTCGATAATCGCGTCGTCATGGTAATGCGGCGGGAGAAGAGGGGCGAACGTGGCCGAGTCCCAGAGTTGAGCCCGGAGGTCGCGGCCCCAAGTCAGAATCCAGCGGGAGTCCTTGCTGAACCGGGCGCGAGCGCCGCCCTTTTGGGACATCTCACTGGTCACGAGCTGCCCGGTCTCGGTGTTCCAAAGGCGGACGACTCCTCGCGAACCGGCGGTGAGCAGGACTTTTCCGTCGTGGCCAAAGTCGACCGAGTAGACTTCGCCGGGTTGCGGGAAGGAAAAGAGGACGCGGCCGGTATCGGCTGAGAGCAGGTACGAAGCGCCGAGACTGCTGGCGACGGCCAGGAGTTTGCCATCCGGGCTGAACGAAGCCCCATTCGGCTGGCCGTTCAAAGGCGCGGAGGTGCAGAGTATCTTGCGCTCCGAGGCGTCCCAGATCCGCATCTGAAAAGTGCTCTTCCGGGGATCGTTGGCCTCGATCTGAAACCACAGGCCAGCCAATCGTCGTCCATCCCGGCTGAACACCAGGCTCTCGGTCCGCCCGGAGAAATTTCCTCGCTCCCGCGGCGCCGCCGCCTTCAGATCCCAGAGCGACCAAGATCCGTCATCTTCCCCCAGGGCGATGGTGCGGCCGTCCGGGGAGATGTTTAACGAGCGGATTTGAGACTGGGCCGGGAGCTGCCAGATGGTCTTGCCGGTCTGGGTTTCGAGGACGTTCAAAGGACCCTGGCGAACGAAAGTGTAGGCCAGGGGGGCGGATGGGAAAAAGCCGCCGCCCACAACATCGTGGGGATGGCGAAGGGGGATGGGCGCCGGGTCCTGCCGCCAATCCCAAAGGAGCGCCAGCCCCCCGTCGAATCCGGCGAGCATTTTGCTTTCGGTCGGGCTAACCCTGAGAAAGTTCGGGGACTCCGGCACGGTCAATTCCCGGACCCACCGGTCGTGCGCCGGCAGCTTCCATTGTGTGGCCAGCCCCACGCCGTTGATGCTGACGAAGCCATCGCTGGACGGCAGCCAGGCGACATCCTGGATTTCTCCGGTTTGGTCCACGGAATAATCGATTTTGCCGGTGGTTGGATGCCAAACCGCGATCAATCCCTCACTGGTGGCCGTGAGGAGGCGCTGTCCATCCGGGCTGAAGGTGACATGGGTCACACGGTGCCGATGGGGCAATGGCGGCGAGAGGGGTTCGCCGGTCTGCGCGTTCCAAACCCGGGCGGTGGAATCGCTGCTGGCGGTGGCGACCCAGTGCCCGTCGGGGCTAAAGGCCACGCTGTAGACCCGGGAGAGGTGGCGAAGCGGCTGGCCCAGGGGGGCGCCGGTGCGGAGGCTCCAGACCTGGGCGCTGCCATCGTCACTGGCCGAAGCGGCTTTCCGGCCGTCCGGCGAGATGCGGGCCGCGCGGACAAAGCCTCCGTGCTTGAGGATAAAAGCCGGTTTTCCCTCCTGCCAATTCCAAAGCTGGGTCGTTCCGTCGAACGAGCACGAGACCAGTTGCTGGCTGTCCGGCGTAAATTCGACCGAACGCGCATCCTCGAGATGCTTCAGTGCTTCTGGCGAGGCCAGCCGGCCGGTGCGAGTTTCCCGAACCTCGAGACGGCCGCTTTGCGTGGCGAGCGCGCAGTAAAGGCCATCGGGAGACAATGCCAGCGAGCGGGTGCGGCCGGTCACGGCCCATTCCCGGAGCAGTTCCCCGGTGCGGGGATTGCGGACGGAAATGCGGGTTTGGGCGGTGGCAGCGGCGCCCGCAGGGTCAGAACTCGCGGCCACATACAATTCGCTCGCGTAAGGATGGAAGCGGGCGCGCACCACGGGAACGTTTTCTTCCCAGGAGCAGACGCTTTTGCCGGTGGCGGTGGACCAAACGACCACGCGCCCGTCGTCCGCTCCGCCACAGGCCAGTTCACCGGAGGGAGAGACATCGACACAGTTGCCCTGGCCGGCGAATCGCCAGAGCCCGGCCAGGGAGGGAGTGGCATTCAGGGCGGCGGCGACCCGCAGTTGGTGAGCTTCCTGATTTCCTTTTTTGGATCCGGCCTGCGCATCGGTGCGCCAGGCCGCGATCAGCCAGGGCAGGGCGGCGGATTCGGCATGGCTGGAGAGCGCTTCAAAGCCGCGTTCGAGGTATTGATGCGCCAGGAGTTGCTGTTTTTCCTGGGCGGCGGCCTGGGCCAGGGCGGCGGCATGGACGGCCGAGCGCCGGGCCCGGTCGCTGGCCACAAACCACCCGGCGGTGGCGATCAGGAAGGCGCCGATGAGTGCAGCGAGGGCCGGCTGCCGCTGAGCCCAGCGCGCGGCTTTGACCGCGGGGTTGACCGGGCGGGCGCGCACGGGCACTCCCGTTTCGAACCGTTCGAGTTCTTCCGCCACCGCGCGGGGGCTTTCGTAGCGGGCGCCCGGCGCTTTGCGGAGGCATTTCAGGCTGATGGTTTCGAGATCCTTCGGCACGGACGGATTGAGCAGGCGCGGGCTGATCGGCTCATTGTTCAGGACCTGGGCGGCGGTCTCCGTCACGGTCCCGCCCACAAAGGGCGGACGTCCGCACAGCAGGTGATAAAGCATCGCGCCGAGCGCCCAGACATCGGTGGCGGGGCTGAGGGTCCGCTCCTCCGGCACCACTTGTTCCGGCGCCATATAACTGGGAGTGCCGCGCCCGGACGCCTTTTGGCCGGGGGCCGAGCCCGCGCCGGTCCTCATGGCCAGGCCGAAGTCGGTGACGTGCGGCTCGCCGGAACCATCCAAAACAACGTTGGAGGGTTTGAGATCCAGGTGGAGGACCTTCCGCTCGTGCGCGTACTCGACCGCCAGGGCGACCTTGCGCACGATTTGCGCCGCGCGCAGAAACGGCAGGGGAGATTCGCGGAGCGCGGAGGCGAGATTAGGTCCGTCGATCAGATCCATGGAAAACCAGGGCTGGCCATTCTCGTCGCCCACCTCGTGCACCCGCACAATATTGGGATGGCGCAGTTGCGCGATGGTTTCCGCCTCGGCTTTGAAACGCTCGACTTCGCTGGCTTCCAGCATGCGGGAATTGAGCAGCAGCTTCAGAGCGACCGGCCGGTTCAGGCTCAATTGGAGCGCGCGGAAGACCACTCCCGCGCCGCCCCGGCCGACTTCCTCGAGAATCTCGTAGCCCTCCAGCAGCCTCGGGCGAGCCGGGCCGATCCCTTCCGCGCCGAGGGAAAAAAGGCACTTTGGACAGAGGCCGTCCGGAGCGTCCTCGTCCAGCGGGACGCCGCAAGTGGCGCAGGGGCGGCGGTGGGCGGCGGTCAAACTCATAGGGACGGACCGGGCCTGGAAAACAGGATGCGAGAAATCTCTTTCAAGGTGCGGCCGGCTCTATTGGAACACTTGCATCAGGTGGCGAATCTCATCATCCACATCGAAAGGGTTGGTCAGCGTTCTGGCGACCTCCTCGCGAAACAGCTCTTTGTAGCGCTTCCGGAACCGGTAGAGCGCCGCGCGGACTGCCTCCTCCGAGATCCCCAGCGCCTGGGCGGCTTGGCGAGTGCCGCCCGTTTCGGTTTCCTGCGTCAGGAGCGGCTTCAGGGCGTGATAAAGGCCGGCCTTTTCATCCGCCTCGCATTCGCTCTGCAGGCGGCGCAGCACCTCACCGATCAGGACGAGCATCCACTGGTAGTCGAACTCCTGATCCGGCCGCCGCCCGCTCGCGCTCTCCCTTTCGGCCTCGCCCAGGCCGATATGCGGCGCATTTCCGCCTCGCTTTTGCGCGTGATCCCGGGCCCGGCGGCTCACCAGGTGATTGTCGACGCACGCCAGCAGGTAGGTGCGAAACCGCCCGCGTTCCCGTCCGACATTTTCCAGGAATTCATTGCGCATCAGCTTTTGGAAGACCTCCTGGGTGGCGTCACTCGCCTCGTGATGGTCGAGACCTTTGCGCACGGCGTGTTTGTAGATCGGCTTCCAGTAAACCTGGCAAAGATGGTTCAGGGCTTCGGCTGAGGCTTTGGTCAGAGGGCCGCGAGCGCGTTCGATCAGCGACCACTGGGTTGTTTCAAAACCGGGCGCGTTTCCAAAACTGTCCGGCAACTGGCCGTTTGCCTTCAAGTCCACGTGGAAAAGCCTAATGAGACCTTGGAGAAATCCAACTGAATTCCCGATCGGTCCTTCCGTCCAATGGAAATCAAGCCAGCCCAAACCCAACTCCGCGTTTGCTTTGGCGCCGCGAAAATCAACAAAAGCAGGCTGGCTGGCGCGGGGACGATTGACTAGAATTTTCAGAGACCTATGACGAAATCCGCGACCGGATCGCTTGTCTGGCTGGCCCTGCTGACAGCGCCTCTCCATTTTATGGCTCCCCTCGGCGCCGCTCCCGTCGAAACCAGCCAGGCCTTTTTTGAGAAAGCGGTTCGTCCAACGCTGGGCGAGTATTGCCTGAAATGCCATTCGGCGGAGAAGCACAAGGGGGACCTGGATCTGGAGCGCTTTACGCAGATCACCGAGGTGAAGCGGCAGCCGAAAGTCTGGCAGGCGGTCATCGAGCAGCTGAACCAGGGCGAAATGCCTCCGAAGGAAAAGCCCCAACCGGGCGCAGACCAGCGCGAGCAGCTGGTTGATTGGGCCAACGCGGTTCTGGACGAAGTGGCTCTCGCCCGCGCCGGTGATCCCGGGCCCGTGGTGCTGCGCCGGCTCTCGAACGCGGAATATACTTATACCATTCGCGACCTCACCGGAGTGGAATCGTTGAATCCGGCTCGCGAATTTCCAGTGGACGGGGCCGCGGGCGAAGGGTTCATGAACGTCGGCAATTCGCTGGTCATGTCCCCGGCCTTGCTCACCAAGTATCTGGACGCGGGCAAGGATATCGCCAGCCACGCGGTGTTGCTGCCGGATGGATTGCGGTTTTCCCCCGGCACAAGCCGTCGCGACTGGACCGACGAGATCATGGCGGAGATCCGCGCGCTTTACGGCAAGTACACCGAGAAGGGGGGCGGCACCGCGGTCAATCTCCAGGGCATCAAGTTTGATACGAAGGACGGCGGGGTGATTCCGCTGGAGAAATATTTTCAGGCGTTGCTTGAGGAGCGGGAGTCAGGCCAGGCGGCCGACGCTTCCCGGCTGGGGTTGAGCGCGAAATATCTGGCGACTTTGCGGGGCGCGTTAAACGGCCAGGAATCGTCCCTCCTGCTGGATCTTCTCCGGGCGCGCTGGCGCACGGCCAAGCCTGGGGATGCAGGCGAACTGGCGACGATCGTTTTCGCCTGGCAGCGGCCGCTCTGGAAATTCAACAGCGTCGGGCACATCGGCAAAGTGGGCGGACCCAAGGCCTGGCTCGAGCCGTTCAGTCCGCTCAAGACGGAACAGGAAACGCGCTTGAAGCTGCCCGCGACCGCCACCGGCCAGGTCACGCTTTATCTCGTGGCGGGTGATGCCGGAGACGGGGCTGAGCATGATTTCGCTGTTTGGAAGGAGCCGCGCCTGGTTGCACCCGGACGCGCGCCCCTGCCGTTGCGCGATTTGCGGGCGAACGTGCGACAATTGACGGCCACGCGGGAAAAACTGGTGGCGGCTGCCGCCAATGCCCTGCAGGCCGCGGCGGAGGTGCTCGCGAGCGAAAAACAGCCTGATCTGGCGGAAGCCGCCCGGAAGCATCAGGTCGATCCGGAAGTGCTCGGGGCCTGGCTGAGCTATCTCGGCATCGCCACGGATGGCTCGGTGAAGATCGATTCGTATTTTACCAACACCATGCAAAAGTCCTCCGGCTACGACTTCATCAATGGCTGGGGCAGTCCGGATACGCCTTTGCTGGTGGCCAATTCCTCCGACCAGCATGTGCGGATTCCCGGAAACATGAAGCCGCACAGTGTCGCGGTTCATCCGTCGCCGAAATTGCAGGCGGTGGTGGGATGGCGCAGTCCGATCACCGGAGCGGTGCGGGTTTCCGCCGTCATTCAACATGCCCATCCGGAATGCGGAAACGGCGTCACCTGGGCGGTGGAATTGCGGCGTGGCGCCACTCGCCAGCGTTTGGCGGCGGGCGTGGCCCAGGGCGCCAAAGAGGTGAAGCCGGCGCCGATCGAGAATCTGCCGGTGCGGGCGGGCGATTTCATTTCGGTCCTGATCGGGCCGCGCGACGGGAACCACGCCTGCGACCTCACCGCCGTGGACCTCGTGCTGGCCACTGCGGGTGAGAATCCTCGCGAGTGGAATCTCGCGAAGGACGTTTCACCGGATGTTCTCGCGAGCAATCCGCACGCCGATAGCCAGGGCAACGCCGCCGTCTGGCACTTTTACACGGAGCCGGATGGTCCCGCGGCCGATGTCCGCCCGTCGATCCCGGCCGATTCCCTTTTGGCCCGCTGGCAGCAGGCGCCGGAAGCGGAAAAGCGATCGATAGCCGGGCAAATTCAGACGCTTTTGACCGGGGCGCCCCCGGCCAGCGCTGACAGCCCGGACGGCCGCCTTTACCAGCAGTTGACTTCGCTGGGGGGGCCGCTCGTCTCCCGCGCCCGTCTGGCTAATGCGGACGCCGGTGCAACCGCCGGCGCGGCGGGAGCGTGGGGCTTGGACCCGGGGCAGTTTGGCGTCCGCAGCGACGGCTCCAAGGGCGACCCGGGAAGTCTCTACGTGCGCGCTCCCGCGGTGCTCGAGATTCAATTGCCAGCGGACCTGGCGGCCGGCGCGGAATTCGTCACCACGGCGATGCTGGACCCGGAACTGGGCCAAGAGGGCAGCGTTCAATTGCTCGTGCAGACCAATAAGCCGGCGTCGGCTTCCGGCCTGCGCACGGCCGGGATTTCCCAAACCGAAAAGGCCGGGCCCTGGCATATCGACAACCGCCAGATAGAGACGGACGCCCCGTTGCTGGTGCGTGCTGGCAGCGCCGCCCAGAAGCGCATTGAGAATCATCTCCAGGAGTTTCGCGACCTTTTCCCGGCCGCTCTGTGCTACACCAAGATCGTTCCGGTGGACGAAGTGATCACCCTCACACTGTTCCATCGGGAGGATCAGCCGCTGGAGCGCCTGATGCTGAATGATGAGGAAAAGGCCAGACTCGACCGGCTTTGGTCCGAACTGCGCTTTGTGAGCCGGGACGCGCTGACCCGGGTGGATGTCTTCGAGCAGTTATGGCAATACGCGACGCAGGATGCGGATCCGAAGGTGTTTGAGCCGTTGCGCGAACCGATTCGCCAGCGGGCGGCCGATTTTCGCGAGTGGCAGACAAATTCGCAGCCGAGTCATTTGCAGTCCGTTCTGACCACGGCGGCCGCAGCTTATCGGCGGCCCCTGACGGATGCCGAGCAACAGGGGCTGAGGGACCTGTATCAGTCGTTGCGGGCCGAAGAATTGGGGCATGAGGATGCGATCCGATTGACGCTGGCGCGCGTGTTTGTCGCCCCGGCCTTCCTTTATCACACGGAGAAACCCGGGCCGGGCGATCAGCCGGCGCCGGTGAGCGATTGGGAGTTGGCCAGCCGGCTCAGCTATTTCCTCTGGTCGTCCCTGCCGGACCGGGAGCTTTGGGATGCGGCCGCGTCCGGCACGCTCCATGAGCCCGCCGTCCTCGCGGGCCAGGCCCGGCGCATGCTGCGCGATCCCAAGATGCGGCGGATGGCCACCGAATTTGGCTGCGCCTGGCTGCACATCTACGCTTTTGACGAGCTGGGCGAGAAGAGCGAACGCCACTTTCCGACCTTTACGGAGCTGCGCACGCCCCTCTACGAGGAGTCGATTCTCTTCTTCACCGACTTGTTTCGGAATGACCGGTCGGTCCTGGAGATTGTCGACGGGGATTACACCTACCTGAATGAGGCTCTGGCGAAGCACTACGGAATCCCGGGAGTTGCGGGCGCGGAGTGGCGGCGGGTGGAGGGCGTGAAGCAATATGCGCGGGGCGGCATTCTCGGGCTGGGCTCAACCCTGGCCAAACAATCCGGCGCTTCCCGGACCAGCCCCATTCTGCGGGGGAACTGGGTGAGCGAGGTGTTGTTGGGCGAGAAACTGCCTCGTCCGCCGAAGGATGTGCCCCGCCTGCCGGAGGACGAAGCCGCCGAGACTTTGACGGTGCGCCAGTTGACCGAGCAGCATTCCACCGATCCCCGCTGCGCGGGCTGCCATCGCCGGATTGACAGCTTCGGTTTTGCCCTGGAGAAGTTCGATGCGATCGGCCGCCGCCGGGAGCGGGATCTGGGCAACCGCCCGATCGAAGTCTCCGCGAAGACTCTGGAGGGAGCGGAATTCTCCGATATCGACGGGCTGCGCCGCTATATTCTGGTGAATCGGCACGACGCCTTTTTGAAGCAATTCTGCCGGAAACTCCTCGGCTATTCCCTCGGGCGCGGCGTGCAGCTTTCGGACGGCCCCCTGCTCGCGGAGATGCGCGCGCGGTTGAAAACGACGGGCTACCACGTGAGTTCAGCGGTGGAATCGATTGTTTTGAGCCGGCAATTTCGCCAAATTAGAGGTCGCGAAACCGTCGCGGATGATTAAATTTAATCAGATCACCTGAATCTATGAGCACGCATAAGTTTTCGCGCCGCACCTTTCTCCGGGGCGTGGGCGTCACGATGGCCCTCCCGTGGATGGAGTCGATTACGGTTTGGGGCGATGCGCCGGCCGCCGCCGCGCCCGCCAGTGAGGCGCCGGTGCGCCTGGCGGTGCTGTTTTCGGGCAACGGCTTTCACAGCCGGGAATGGTGGGCGAAAGGCGAGGGCAAGGAGATGGAACTGGGCAAGGTCCTTGCGCCGCTGAGCGATTTTCGGGAGAAGATGATTTTCCTGCGGGGCTTGTTCAACGCCGAGGCCCTGAAGGGGAATATCCACAGCTCCCAAACGGGCAACCTTCTTTCCGGCGCTCCGCTGGCCTCCGGGGGGGATATTCGCTCGGGCACGAGCATTGACCAATTGCTCGCCCAAAAGTACGGGCATAGCACCAAGGTCCCGAGCCTGGTGCTCGGCTGTGAAAAGTCGAATCCGTCCGTGCACAAGAATTACTCGATGCTTTACAGCTCCCACATCTCCTGGAGTTCGCCGACCACGCCGACGCCGCTCGAGATCTATCCGGCGCTGGCGTTCGACCGGTTGTTCAAGGACGACGTGCAGCGAGGCGACAAGAGCGTGCTGGACGCGGTGCTGGGCGATGCCAGTGATCTGCGCCGCCAGATCAGCCAGAATGATCAACGGAAGCTGGACGAATATCTCGACTCCGTGCGGGACGTGGAAAAGCGCATCGAGAATGCCGGGAAGAAAGGCGAGCTGCAGGGCTGGCGGCCGACGCTCACCGCGCCGAACATGCCGCGCCCGGCCGATGGCATTCCGCAGGACATTGCCGAACATATGCGCCTCATGTGCGACATCATGGTGCTCGGCTTCCAGACGGACACGACGCGCATCTGCACGCTGAAGCTGAACAACGACCACTCGTCGCTCCGATTCCCGAACCTGGGCGTCGACTACATGATCCACCATCTCCTGTCGCATTCGGACACCGCGGACTGGCTGAAAGTGAATCAATTCTTCCTCGAGCAGGTGGCCTACATCGCGCGCAAGCTCGATGCCATCCAGGAAGGCTCGCGCACCGCCTTGGACAACACCATGATGCTGTACTGCTCCAGCATGTTGAATGGCAATCACGATGCCACCCAGTTGCCGGTCATTCTGGTGGGTGGGGCAGGGGGGCGGGTCAAAGGCGGGCGGGTGCTGGATTACAAGGAGAAGCCCGAGCGCCAGATGTGCCGCTTGTTCCTGTCGATGATGGACAAGATGGACGTCCATTTGCCGAAATTCGGCGATGCCACGACTCCGTTGGAAGAAGTTTAGGCCGGATATTTTCCGGCAAGGTTGATGAGAAGCCGGATCTCACAAGTTCTTTAACAACGAGGATCAAGGAGGCCGGCCGATCCGTGGATTTGGCCCCGAAGAGTCCTTGATCTCGGGAATGGGGTTTATGACGTTCTGCCACCGCTTTGATTTCAGATGGGCAGCATCGGACAATTGTTGAGATTGAATCAGTCACGTCTTCCGGCCAGGGCGTCAGGCCTTGGCGGATTCCGTGGCCTGCGGTGCGCTGCTCGAAGTTCGTTAGCTCGTCGATTTTGGAAAGCTTGCGAGAAAAGCCTTATGAGCGCGCGGCTTTCGATCGCGCTTTTGGCGCTTGGGACATCCCCGACTTCGCAAGGGGCGGAAGCGCCCGGCGATTCCGCGTTCGTAGTGCCCTTTGGATTGGATCAGACCTTTGGCGGCAGTACCGGGGGGCTGTTCCTCGGCGGCGAGCAGGTACAGCAGATTTACGGAGCGGCGCTCTTCGACCCGGGACCAACTGATGTGTTCGAGATAACTGGGGTGGCTTTTCGACTCGACGAAACTGAAGGAAGCGGCTTTGACATTAGGATGGCTCATATTACCATTGACCTTGATGTGTTGAAAAGCCCTGAGACAATGTACATGAACTGGCTCAAAAATGCAGTTCGTGTCTATTCTGCAGGTTCCTTAGCATTTCCTGCGTTGGCCAATCGAGCGCCGAGCGATTTCGATATTCCGTTTGCCTTCCAAAAACCCTATATCTACGATCGTCGCAAGGGTGCATTGATTCTCCAAGCGTCCATTAGCGGCGCTGGGATTTATACGACTGACGGAGAGTTCAGCGCGCTGTCTGATGGCTATTTCCTTTTTTATAGCCCGCTGGGCTATACACAGGTCCTAAAAACTGTATTAGTGACTCGCTTTAGTGGCCGCTTCCACACCGTGATTACCGGAATTAGCGGAAGCACAAATTCGCTGCAGATCGACTTTGAAAGCCCAGGGCAAACTGGCTTGCGACTTGAAGCGGCGTCGGCAGTCGGCGGCCCGTACGCGGTCGACCCGATGGCTCAGTTTTCCACAATTGGGACTAACAGAGGTCGAGTGGTTGTTCCAATTCCGACGCAAAATCGGTTTTGGCGTCTACTGCAAGAATAAGCGGCAAATACCAAAGGCGAGTGAGCGAAATCCGAAGTGCGCAATGTGAACCTCAGTGAAACGTTCCGGTTCACGCTCCGTGGGAAGGCCCGCGGGTTAAAGTGCCGGCCGATGGAGTCTGGTGAAGCCCGGGGGCTCAGTTGGGTATGGCATCGTCTCTTTGGCTTTCCGGCCTTTCGGCAGGCCACAACCTTTGCCAAGGTTGGAGGGCGGGGTGATCCTCAAACCCACCATAGCGCCCGGCGCTGCGCGCGTTTCGGGCGCAATGGTGGGCTGTGGCTTTGAACCTCTCCGACGTTCTGAGGGAGCCGCGGGGGCGGTCCGCTCGCCAATGCGCCGGACCTTCGGGCGATACGGGTGCAGGGCTGCGGACAGTTTCTTGCGGAGAGCAACGTTATCAGCAACATTGCAGAGTGCGATATGAGCACTTCCATCCCTGCGATCTATGCCGAGAAGGCTACGTCCCGAAAGTATTTTAACAATCAGCATCAAGGAAACAGGCTGATCCGTGGATTTGGCCCCCAAAGAGTCCTTGAACTCCAGGATGCGGTTGATGACGTTCTGCTTCCGCTTTGATTGCAGATGGGCAGCATCGGACAATTGTTGAAACTGAATCGATCAAGCGTTCCGGTCCGGTCGCCAGGCCTTGGTGAATGCCGTGGCCTGCGGCGCGCTGCTCGAATTTCGTTAGCTCGTCGATTTTGGAAAGCTTGCGAGAAATGCCTTATGAGCGCGCGACTTTCGATCGCGCTCTTGGCGCTTGGGGCATCCCCGACTTCGCAAGGGGCGGAAGCGCCCAGCGATTCCGCGTTCGTAGTGCCCCTTGGATTGGATCAGACCTTTGGCGGCAGTTTCGGGGGGCTGTTCCTCGGCGGCGAGCAGGTACAGCAGATTTATGGAGCGGCGCTCTTCGACCCGGGACCAACTGATGTGTTTGAGATAACTGGGGTGGCTTTTCGACTCGACGAAACTGAAGGAAGCGGCTTTGACATTAGGATGGCTCATATTACCATTGACCTTGATGTGTTGAAAAGCCCTGAGACAATGTACATGAACTGGCTCAAAAATGCAGTTCGTGTCTATTCTGCAGGTTCCTTAGCATTTCCTGCGTTGGCCAATCGAGCGCCGAGCGATTTCGATATTCCGTTTACCTTCCAAAAGCCCTTTATCTACGATCGTCGCAAGGGTGCACTGATTCTCCAAGCGTCCATTAGCGGCGCTGGAGGTTATGCAACAGATGGGGAATCTGGTGCGCTGTCTAATGGCTATTTTCTTTTCTATAGCCCGCTGGGCGATACACAGGTCCTAAAAACTGTATTGGTGACTCGCTTTAGTGGCCGCTTCCACACCGTGATTACCGGAATTAGCGGAAGCACAAATTCGCTGCAGATCGACTTTGAAAGCCCAGGGCAAACTGGCTTGCGACTTGAAGCGGCGTCGGCAGTCGGCGGCCCGTACGCGGTCGACCCGATGGCTCAGTTTTCCACAATTGGGACTAACAGAGGTCGAGTGGTTGTTCCAATTCCGACGCAAAATCGGTTTTGGCGTCTACTGCAAGAATAAGCGGCAAATACCAAAGGCGAGTGAGCGAAATCCGAAGTGCGCAATGTGAACCTCAGTGAAACGTTCCGGTTCACGCTCCGTGGGAAGGCCCGCGGGTTAAAGTGCCGGCCGATGGAGTCTGGTGAAGCCCGGGGGCTCAGTTGGGTATGGCATCGTCTCTTTGGCTTTCCGGCCTTTCGGCAGGCCACAACCTTTGCCAAGGTTGGAGGGCGGGGTGATCCTCAAACCCACCATAGCGCCCGGCGCTGCGCGCGTTTCGGGCGCAATGGTGGGCTGTGGCTTTGAACCTCTCCGACGTTCTGAGGGAGCCGCGGGGGCGGTCCGCTCGCCAATGCGCCGGACCTTCGGGCGATACGGGTGCAAAGCTGCGGACAGTTTCTTGCGGAGCGCAACGTTATCAGGAACATTGCAGAATACGATACAAGCACTTCCATCGCTGCGATCTATTCCGAGAATGCTGCGGCCCGAAAGTATCTTAACAATCAGGATCAAGGAGGTAGGTTGATCTGTGGATATGGCCCCCAAAAGAGTCCTTGAGCTCCAGGATGCGGTTGAGGACGTTCTGCTACCGCTTTGATTTCAGATGGGCAGCATCGGACAATTGTTGAGAGTGAATCGATCAAGCTTTCCGGTCGGGTCGCCCGGCCCTGGTGAATGCCGTGGCCCGCGGCGCGCTCAAAGTTTGTCAGCTCGTCGATTTTGGAAAGCTTGCGATAAAAGCCTCGCGAGCGCGCGACTTTCGATCGCGCTATTGGCGCTTGGGGCATCCCCGACTTCGCAAGGGGCGGAAGCGCCCAGCGATTCCGCGTTCGTAGTGCCGCTTGGATTGGATCAGGCCTTTGGCCGCAGTTTCGGGGGGCTGTTTCTCTCAAGCGAGCAAGTGCAACAGATTTACGGAACGGCGCTCTTCGACCCGGGACCAACTGATGTGTTTGAGATAACTGGAGTGGCTTTTCGACTCGACGAAACTGAAGGAAGCGGCTTTGACATTAGGATGGCTCATATTACCATTGACCTTGATGTGTTGAAAAGCCCTGAGACAATGTACATGAACTGGCTCAAAAATGCAGTTCGTGTCTATTCTGCAGGTTCCTTAGCATTTCCTGCGTTGGCCAATCGAGCGCCGAGCGATTTCGATATTCCGTTTGCCTTCCAAAAGCCCTTTATCTACGATCGTCGCAAGGGTGCACTGATTCTTCAAGCGTCCATTAGCGGCGCTGGGTTTTATGCGACTGACGGGGAGTTCGGTGCGCTGTCTAATAGTTATTTCCTTGTCTATAGTCCACTGGGCTATACACAGGTCGTAGAGACTGTATTGGTGACTCGCTTTAGTGGCCGCTTCCACACCGTAATTACCGGAATTAGCGGAAGCACAAATTGGCTGCAGATCGACTTTGAAAGCCCAGGGCAAACTGGCTTGCGACTTGAAGCGGCGTCGGCAGTCGGCGGCCCGTACGCGGTCGACCCGATGGCTCAGTTTTCCACAATTGGGACTAACAGAGGTCGAGTGGTTGTTCCAATTCCGACGCAAAATCGGTTTTGGCGTCTACTGCAAGAATAAGCGGCAAATACCAAAGGCGAGTGAGCGAAATCCGAAGTGCGCAATGTGAACCTCAGTGAAACGTTCCGGTTCACGCTCCGTGGGAAGGCCCGCGGGTTAAAGTGCCGGCCGATGGAGTCTGGTGAAGCCCGGGGGCTCAGTTGGGTATGGCATCGTCTCTTTGGCTTTCCGGCCTTTCGGCAGGCCACAACCTTTGCCAAGGTTGGAGGGCGGGGTGATCCTCAAACCCACCATAGCGCCCGGCGCTGCGCGCGTTTCGGGCGCAATGGTGGGCTGTGGCTTTGAACCTTGCCGAGGTTTGGAGGGATCTGCCCTCAGTGAATCCTTGAACGGGGGACGCGGTTGAGGAAGTTCTGCACTGTGCCGCGGTCAATTTTCCAATAACCAGACAACCGGTGCACGATCCTCCGGGGCTACGATCTTGGGAGGGCGAAATCCAGTTTTTAGCTTGCAGAGGCGGTCCGGGATGTGCTCCTTTCTCTATAATGTCTTTAATCTCATCCGTCCAAGTTTGGGTCATCTGCGCTATCGCTCTGATTTTCCGCGCTGATTTAACAACCGCTCAGAGCGGTGGCCTGTCGGCGGAGGCTGGTGCATGGATAAGTACAAACGGCCATCAAATTAAAGAAACTGGTCTCTCTACCCCGAATACTGCTGCGTTAGAAACCAATACTACCATCCTCCCAGTGGATCAAACCAACGGGTTCTCCAACGCGCGGGGCGGCCTAACAAGTGGTGAATCTTACCAACTTTGTTACCACTCTCGAAACTTTCTTGCCACAAGCTCCAAAGCCATCTTCGTCACTGGTATTGCTTACCGATTGGATGAAGCCGATAATCGCATCGATCTCGCGGTTCCCAATTTGGAAATCTGGGCGAGCACATTTACAAATGATGTTTCCCGACTTTCATCCCACGCAGCCTTCAACTTCGGTCCCGACCATACGTTGGTATTCTCTCGACAGGGCTTCCGCGTCACTGCGGAAAGGAACCTGTCGAGCCCAAGTGATTTCCAAATAGATCTCCCGTTGACAACCGCATTTTTCTACGACCCGAAAGCCGGACACTTGCTTCTGGACATCAATAGTAGAGGTCCGTACACGGGTGTGTTCGGCTGGGTGGACGGAGTTGGGGGGGAGGGCGACCTGGTCTCTAAGGTGCGCAGTTTGGCGGCCGGCGATTTCGTAACGCCGGGCGTTGGAGATGTTATTCAACTCTCGTTTATCCGAATACCGGAACTGAACTGCGTAACCGATTCAAGCGGGAGGATTAAACTCACATTCGTTGCTCTGGATGGAATTTCTTACGCGGTCGATTTCAAAACGAACCTTGCGCCCGAAGGCGCCTGGCTTTCGTTGACCAATTATCCCCCAGGTAATCAGCGTTCCATCGATCTATTTGCCCCGATCGAGAATTTCGAAAAATATTTTCGATTAAGCTTTACTACGATCGTCCCACCTTGAGCCTTCTGGCCGCCTTACTTGATGAGAGCGTTTTAGTCGCGGAGCCTACCTCCCCGAGCGACGAAGTCTGGTCAGCCAGTGGGAAACGCTTTTGGCGTGTCAAGGAGGTATGATCTTTTGCTTTTGGGCCTTTCGGCACGCCACAAGCTCTACCGAGGTTGAAGGGCGGATGGATCCCCAAACCCACCATAGCGCGCGGCGCTGCGCGCCTTTCGGGCGCAATGGTGGGCTGTGCCTTTTAACCTCTCCGAGGCTCGGAGGGAGCGGCGGGGGCAGGGACCGGCATTTTTGCTCGACCAGGGAGAGAAGGGGTAAATGACCAAAAGCCAAATGCCAATCAAACTACGCGATCAAGCTCAGGATGCCTTGCTGAATCTTTGATTCTTTGATTTGATTTTCTGGTGAAAAGAATTGCGACACTGATTCTTAAGTTGAGTGGCCAAAGCAATAACATCTCGGCGTGTTCACTTTTGTTCCTAATGTTTGTTGTGCCACCCGCGCTTGCCCAAGGAGTTCCGACCGACCTTTTGGTGGTTCCGAATTCCGACGCCTCGCGCCCTGGCCCCCAGCGCATTGATGATCCATTTACAAGCGGCTCCCGATACCTACTTCAGGTTTACGATGCGTCCGAATTTGCACCGCTTTCACAAGGGGGATATATTACGGGAGTAAGCTTTCGAGCGGAGGAAGGACGGGGAGGCTTTGATGCCACCTACTCTTCTGCTAAAGTTCAACTCGCGACGTTCCCCCAACCGATCAATACTCTTCCTGCAAGCTATAGTGCCGAAAACTACAAAGACTCCACCACGGTATACTCGCACAGTAATGTCCGATTTTTAGGAGAAGGAAGCACGAGTGTCGCCGTCCCGGCTCCGTTCGAGATCCGGCTGGCTTTCGACTCTCCTTTCCCGTACAATTCGTCGGCAGGCAATTTGCTGGTTTTCCTAGAGCTTGGGTCACGTGTCTCGGGCGGCGTCAGCCTAGATGCCGACGATTTTCAGCCTAACTACAAGCGACCGTTAGGGTATTCTGTGTCGGGTCCAGGCCCTCCTCCTCCGTTTGGAGGGACACCTGGGCCTGAAGTTTTGGTGGGTCAATTCACCTATACCACAATTCCTGAACCAAGATCATTTACCATAGAAATCTTTGGTGCGTTGCTTTTCCTAGGAAAATATGAGTATCGTAAACGCCTTGCTTGGGGATGAATGAATTGCCTGGAGCGGTTGTGGGGAACTTAAAGAATCCGAAAAAGACCCTGAACCTGCGGAACGACTGGGAATGGTTAACGTGCCTGCGGGCTTTTGGTTGCGGCTTTCGGCTGCGCGTGGTTCTCGACACCACTGGCGGCAAGTCCATCGTTGGGAACGTCGGAGCTGGCTTGATCGTCGCGTCCTACCGGGACGCGGGACTGGTTCTTCAGTTCACGTTCACGCCGGTGGCCGAGCCGTCGACACGGGCGCTGCTCGGTGTGGTCGGTCTCGTCTTCGGCGCGAGGGGTTGATGGAAAGGCGAGCGTTGTGAGTTTCGATGGTCTCCTCGAAGAGGGATTGCAGAATCCCGCGCCGCCGATGTTCTGAGATCGAACAACCCCGTTTGGCAACATCGAAATATCGGATATTTGCCTGCAGGCAAATCTGCCGAGGCAGCCCAGACCGGAGGGCAGAGATTGCGGAGGAGATCTTTCGGAATGCGAAAGCGTAGGCGGGGAGAATTGAGGGGGCGGGGGGGTGGCGACCACCGGCGTAGTTTGCACTGTCGGGCGGCATTCTCTCACGCCGTGAGAATGAGAATTGAGAAAGTGTCCAGGACCTCCAGTCTGGCAGAGTGGGTCGCGGTCGGTCCGTCCTTTTATTTTGACACGCTGTGCCCCAGTTCCGGCCGAACTCACACGATGCCCACACGATACCTCACACAATAACACGTTATTTTGACACGATTCACACGTTATTTTGGCACAATAACACGATGAATTGGCAGGCTGGAAAATGAGCAAAACCAGGAGGGCTGATGCAGTGCGGAAGAGAAGGTCAGGCGCATCGGCACGGAAGAAATCT
Organism: uncultured Verrucomicrobiota bacterium; assembly: GCA_964566945.1. Taxonomy (GTDB): domain Bacteria; phylum Verrucomicrobiota; class Verrucomicrobiia; order Limisphaerales; family SXQI01; genus DASVNK01. Next base: position 39,316 of record CAZMKE010000025.1, read on the forward strand.
GGAGGCTGGAGTGCCCGGAAATCGATTTTGCTGAGGCCGATGCCCAGGCGGGCATTCGTCGGGCCTTGGTATTGAGGCCTTTCGGCACGCCACGACCTCTACCGAGGTTGAAGGGCGGGGTGGTCCCAAACCCACCATAGCGCCCGGCGCTGCGCGCTTTTCGGGCGCAATGGTGGGCTGTGGCTTTGAACCTCTGGTTCGGCGGGAGCGGCTCGGACTTCGGACTTCGCCATCATTTTCCGAGAACGAAGCCGGCATTGGCCCAATCGGCAAAATCTTCACGCGAACCGTCGCCCGCATCCATGGCGGCGAGCGCGATGGTTTTGGAGCCGGGCGGGATTGGGACATCGAAACGCCAGGCGGGGGAGAGGGCGCGCATGACCGGGCTGGCGGCGGCCTCTTTTCCATCGATAAAGACTTTGAAGACAATGCTCGGATACTTGGCAAGGTTCGAGCCGTTGCTCTGATCGATCAGGTTTTCGTCGGCTCCGGCGAGCGCGACGAAGCGGCGATATTCCGGTTTGATCTCGTACATCAGCTCGCACGGGGCGTGGATGCCCAGGCCGTGCGGCCAGGTGGCGCGATCGATCTTCAGCGGCTGGCCGAGGTTGGCTTTGTCCTTCTGGGGCGGGCGGGTGTTGCCCGAATAACGGACCACCCCGCTATAGGTGTGGCCGAAGCCAACGTTCCGGATCGGGGTGAGATCTCCAATGACGATGTCCGGAGCGGGCGGGCGGGGGAGCAGGCGGACAAAGACGCCTTCCGACTCCAGGCAAACGGCCCGGTCCCCGCGAAAAGCGCTCGCCCGCACCCGGGTGGTGTCAGCCACCGTAAAGGGAGCGCGGTAAAGCGGGGACGTGGTTGAAGGCGCGGATCCATCGAGCGTGTAATGAATCTCTGCGCCCGGTTCGAGCGGAGTGGAAAGGGTAACGGTCACCGGTTGCTCGAAGAGGTGCGGGCGCGGGGTTGTCCCCCAGGGCGTGACGCGGACTGGGTCGACCACCCAGGCCGGATCCCATTTGCCGATCTTCGCGAGTTCCGCCTGGAAATTGATGGTCGGGGCCAGATGCTTTTCAAAATGTTCGACCACCTGAGCGGTGTTTAGGTCCGGGGTGAAGTTCCGCGCCGGATCATAGCCGGGATGAGCGTCGGTCATGTCGCGGGCCAGGACGCAATGGAGCCCGGCCGCTTTCATCGCTTTCAAACCCATCGACTTGCCGAGCAGGCAGACCTGGGTGTGAAAGCCGACGTAAATCAGGTGGGTCAGGCCGTACTTCTGACAGACCGCGTAAACTTCGGCCTGTGTGTCCGGCATCAGGTCGTTGGGGCCGATCACGAGGCCGGGGTGCATGCCGTCCCAGCCGTAATTGACGGCGCAACGTTCGCGCCCGCAGGCACAGCCGCCCGCATCCGGGGCGGGCGGGCAGGAAGTGTCGACGACTGAAGGCACGGGAACCTTGGGGATGGCAAAGATGATTTCCCGTTGCGGGTAGCCCACGTAGTTATCCACTACATCACTCGGGCAAAGCATGACGGTCATGCCGAGCGCCCGGGCGGCGTCGAGCGCCTTGTTCATGCGGGGAACGAACGCGTCGACCCGCATCGTGGCGGTCTTGCACCAATGGTAATTCCAGACATCGACGGCGATGACGCCGACATGGCGGGGATCCACTTCTTCCGATTTCACGATGATCGCGCCGGAGGCCGGATCGCGCGTTTGCAAATCAAGGGTGAGGCCGGACGCAGCGCGGCCGAAGCTCAAGAAGAGAACCGCAAGGAGGAGGGCGTCGCCAGCGCGGCGTGGCCGGAGCAGTGCATTCATGGTGCCGGCAAGAGTAGCCGCTCACCGGCTGCGAATCGAGCAGAACTGCGACCGTTCCGGCGGGCGGATTTAGATCGCCTCGGCAGCCGGCAGAGCGGCTGGGTGGACGACCACCGGGACGGGCTTGGCGGCGCGCGCACCTTTTCGGGAAGCGCGCCGGGTGTCGGCGGCCTTCGCCTGAGGCTTGGCCTTTTTAGCCGTCTTGGCTGGAGCAGCCGCTTTGGGCTGGGCGCTTTTGTCGAGGGCCTTCTTTTCGAGTTTCTTGAGCTTGCGGGCGAGTTTCTCGAGCAGGCCCGCGCTCTGGTCGTAGACGCGAGCTGCCGCTTTGTGGGCGGCGCGGGTGAGAGAGGCTTCCTTCCGCGTCTTTTTCAGATCTTTGCGCGCTGCTTTGTAAACGGCTTTGGCTTTTGCCCAGCCGGCCTCAACTTTCTGAGCCTGGCTGACGGCTTTTTCGTAGTTTGCTCGGGCCGCTCCTTCTGCGGCCAGCGCCTTTTTAAAAGCAACCTGGAGTTTGCGGAGTTTCATTAAACCGTGAGAAAACAAAGGCCAAAGATGCCGTCAACGGGAAAGAGGCCGGGACAGGCAAAAGGAGCTGAAATGTCACACAACCGTAACATTTTGCCCGAAGTTATTCACAACTGTTTGCTGAATTGTTAATAACTTTTCACCCGCCGAAACCGGTTCGCAGGCCGGCCGCGGCAGGCTCTGGACAAAACTGCGTGCTCTTCCGCCACTTGCCGCCGGATGGGAGAACCAAAGGTGGAATGGGAACGAAGCCATTGTCGACAAGCTCCTGTCGTTCCTCTGACCGCAAAGAGGGCCGGACCGGTTTGCCCAATCGTAACACACAGTTCACGCTCCGGGATTTGTGAAATGTATGGCCCCAAACTACAGTGGGGTTGTTGGTTTGAGGAGAGACCTGCGCAAGCGGGGTTCTCTTTGAGCGCCGGCCAGTTTGGGTTGGACACAAAGGGGCCGGCGATTAGTTCGCAACTGTTGGAGAGCCTCGCCCGCCAGGGCGGGGCTCTTTTATCGTCCTCTTTGGGATTCAAGCCCGGTCAGGGCAGAACCTGGATGCGGTAAAACCGGTGATGCTGGCTGTCGACCGACGGATCGGTTTTGGTGGCGGTCGATCCCGAGGCGGTGACGTCCCCGGCCAGGTCGGACCAGAAAGGCTCGTCGATTTCGGTCTTGTAATTGACCCGGTATTTGGTCCCGGGGGTGGCGGACCAGCTGAGGGTCATCGTGCCAAACTCCGCGTCCACCGCGGTGATGGTTACGCCGCCGCCGGTTGTGCCCACGCTCGGGTGGAACACGCCGAAAGACCCGGTCATCGGCGTGGTGCTGTTCCCGTAGATCGCCAGAATGAACTGGCCGGCCGTTTGGGGGTTGACCTCGAAATAACCCGTCAGCGCCGAGCCGCCCTGATTTTGATTGTCCGGCCCGTAAACCGCCCAGCTGCCCTGGCCGTTGGATCCGACGCCGCTAAACGCGAAGCGTTGACCGGGAGCGCCGTTGAATTTGTAAACCTGGGTTTGCATCCCGGGATCGAAAGTGAGGCTGAGCGTGCTGTTCAAGGGCAAGTCCGGCTGGCTGTTCAGGTCGAGCAGCCGGGCGGTGTATTTCGCCGGCGTGGCCATGTTGCTTTCGAAGATAAGATAGTAGCGGCCCGTGAGCGGCAACGAGTAAGGCCCGGCATCCGAGTGGGAACTGCCGGTCAGCCATTTGATCTGCGTATCCGGCCCGATCAGCCGCACGGAGATGCTGTCACTGATATTGCTGTCGAGCGCATCGTAAAAGAGTCGTTGGCCGGCCTGCCCGTCGAAATAGTAAGCGTCCGTGCGAAAGCCGGGATCCAGAAGGGCGGTAACGGGCCCATTCAGCGCCACCGGCGATGTCCCGCCGGTCCAGTTCAGGAGACGATATTTGAACGTGCCGGAGACGGTGGGGCCGCCGCGAATCGCCAGGGTGTACTGGCCGGACCGCGGCAGCACGTACGGGCCGCTATCCGCGCCGGCCCCCACGGAGAAGATGACGTTGCTTCCGGGGTCTCGAAGTTCCGCCGAGAAATTATTGGCGGTGCGGTCCATGGCGTCATAGTAGACCCACGTGCCGGCCGGGGCGGTAAAGGTGAGGGTGTCCTGCTGGCCCCCGCTCAAGTTTCCGCTGCGGATGTCGCCCAGGTTGGTGACGGTCACCGGGGCATCACTCTTGTCCGTGGCCAGAAATTGAAACCCGAGCGGCGCTGCGTTGTCCGAAACGCCTTCGCACAAAAGCCAGTAGGGACCAGTGGCCGGGAGGACAATGTCGCCAATATCGGAATTGATGGAAACGCCGCCAAACGGCTGGTTGGCCGGTCCCACCACGCGCCAGGTCGCCTGATTGGCGGTGGTGGAAATGTTTTTGAAATTGATCCGCTGGCCGGCCGCGCCATTGAACTGGTAGATCGCGCTGGAACTGGCGGGATTCAACTGGCCGCTGGTCACGCTTCCGAGGCTGAGCGCTGGGGCGCTGGCCAGATCGATCAGGCGGAAGCCGTAATTTCCCGTGGTGGCGTTGAGGCCGTCGATCACCAGGGTATAGGCGCCGGTTTGAGTGAGCAGGATCGGCCCGATATCATTGCTGGCGTTGGAGGAATCCCAAACGACAGCGCCGTTGGGGCCCAGCAGCTGGCAGGTGATCTGCAGGAAGGACCGGTTCAGTGAATCGTAGTAGATGTGCTGCCCGGCGGCGCCGGCAAAAGTGTAGAGATGTTGATCGCCCGGGTTGGCCAGGGAATCGGTGACGGACGCGCCCAGGGTGAGGGGAGTTGCGGGCGTCTGGGGTTGCAACACGCGGATGGAGTAAGGCAACGGATTGGGGCCGCTGCCCCAGATGATGAGGGAATAGGAGCCGGTCAGTGGCAGGACCGTTTCGAAATCGGTTGCAAGCGCGGCGCCGGAGACCTGGAGGTTGTTCGGCCCGTACAAGTACCAGGTGGCGCCCCCGCCATTCTGGCCGAGGGCGTCAAAATAGAGTCGCTGGCCTGCCGTGCCGTCCAGGCGGTAAATGTCCGCTTTGGCGCCCGGGGTCAAGGTCTGAGAGAGGGTCGCGCCCAAGGTGGGAACGGGTTGCGCGGCCAGATCAAGGAGGCGGAAATTGAAGGAGCCGACCGCCGTTCCGATGCCGTCGAGAACGAGCGAGTAGGCCCCTGATTCGGCCAGGGTGATCGGCTCGATATCGTTGCGGGAGTTGCGCTCGATGATGACCAGTCCGCCCGGACTGATCAGGCGCGCGTTGATTTGGGCCGGATCGCTATCCAGCGCGTCGAACACCACTCTTTGTCCGGGCGATCCGGTGAAGGTGTAAATCTGCTGGTCGCCCGGTTTGGTCAGGCTGCCGGTGGTCACCGCGCCGAGGGTGAGCGCATTCGTGGTAATCGTAAACGGAACGACCTGCACGCTGTAACTCACGGGGGCGCTGCCGTAGCCCCAGATCGCGACCACATACGTTCCGGTCTGGGCCAGGGTGGCCTCGAAATCCCCGGTGACGGAGGTGTTAACGATCTGTTGATTGTTGGGAGCGTAAAGCGCCCAGATCGCCCCGCTGCCCGAACCCAGGCCGTCAAAGTAGAGCCGCTGCCCGGCTGTGCCGTTCAAGGTGTAGAATTGGGCCGAGTTGCCCGGATCCAAAGTCCGGGTGATCACGGTGTTCAACGGCAAGGGCGGCTGAGCCCCGACATCGATCAGGCGGAAACTGTACGGGCCGGTCACGGGGCCATTTCCTTTCATGGTGAGGGTGTAGGTCCCGGATTCAAGGAGCGTGACGGGGTCCGCATCGGCGCGGGACCCTTTCTCGATCACCACCGTTCCCGTCGGCGATACCAATCGGAAATTGATGGAAAGCGAATCGGAGCTCAGGGCGTCATAGGCCACGCGTTGCCCCGGAGTTCCGCTGAAGGTGTACTGGTCGGATTCGCCGGGTTGAGTGAGCTGGCCGCTGACCGTCGCGCCGAGCGTGAGCGGATCGGCCCACGTCAAAATCGGGCTGCCCAGCGCAGTGAGGCAGCCAATGAGGAAAGCAGCCAGCCGCGCGCGGTGGAACGCGGCGGGTTGAATGGGTGTGGCAAAGCCATGTTGCATCCCTTGGAATGTTTTCATTTTTCGTCCCTGTGAATTTGGAAGTCCTATCCCGTTAAATCGGAAACTGTTCCCCTCCCTGAGAGTCGACATTTACGCGGCGGAGTTGCGGGGTCAAGTGTTGAAATGGCTGCCCTTCCCGCCCGGTCCGGCCGCACCGGGGAAGCCGCAGCCAGGGCCGGGCGATGGTCGTTTCTTGGTGAAAATTGGCCCTGTCTTGCCGGCTCGCCCTGGATGGCCGCGTTTTCCGGGGAATTCCCAAAGGATCAGCAGTTTGCGGAGGGGCAATGAAGGTGAGCCTCCTAAAGATTCAAGAGGGATAGCCGATGGGGATATTGCGGTTCGCGGATTGCGCTGCGAACGGCCCTCTCGGACAGAACAAACGGGTCTGTCAGACGAAGGCACATCCAAGTCATTATTCTTCCAGGAAGAAGGTGCTTGGGGGTGCCTTCTTTTTTTTTCGCAGCGCGTCCGCACCCGACCAAACCATGACTGAAACCAAGACAGATCTTTCGGCCACCGCACGCGCGCAGGCGGGGAAACACTTAACCTTCATGCTGGGCGAGGAATTCTATGGGATTCCAGTCCTGACCGTCCGGGAGATCATCCGGATGACCGACATCACCGCGGTGCCGCGGATGCCCGAGTACATCCGGGGCGTGATCAACCTGCGGGGGAAGATCATTCCGATCATCGATTTGCGCCTCCGTTTCGGCCTGCCCCAATCGGAAACCACCGAACGGACCTGCATCATCGTGGTGCAGGTGCAATCCACTCCCGGCCTTTTCACGCAAACCGGGCTGATTGTGGATGCGGTCGAGGAAGTGGCGAATATCGCGGCGGCGGATATTGAGGAAACCCCCGAATTCGGTTCGGTGGTGGACACCCGCTACATCGTGGGAATGGCCAAGATCAAAGGAGAGGTCAAGACCCTCCTGGATATCGACAAGGTGATCTGTGACACAAGGAGGGAATAGCGAGACCGACCAAGGAGACTGGAGATGCTATGAATAATTGGACCGTGGGCAGGAGAATACTCGCCGGTTTTGCGATTGTCATCGCCATTACCACGCTGCTGGGCGCCTTTGCGCACAATCGATTGACGGTCATCCAGAAGGCGGCGGGAGATGTGGTCAACGATGCCCTGCCGGGGGTCTATCTGATCGGCCAGATCGAGGCAAAAACCCAGGATACTTACGCAAATCTTCTCAAGCACGTCATCAGCACGAACGCCCAGGAAATGGCCGAAGCGGAAACCCAGATGCTCCAGACCAGGGAGGCGAACACCAAGTTGTTCGAGCAATACGGCAAGAGCATTACGCAGCCGCGGGATCTTGAGTTGTTTGAGGTTATGAAGAGCGTGCGTCCGGCGTTTTTATCCTCAATGGAGGACGTTCTGAAACTTAGCCGCGCGCAACGGAGCCAGGAAGCATTCGATGTGTTGAAGAAGACCGTGGAGCCGGCCTATCGCCGCTACCTGGAAGCAATTCGGGAAGAGGTGACTTTTAACAAGCAAAGCGGCGATGAATTTGGAGCCATTATCACCCGTTCGGCGCAAGCGGCCAAGGCCGGCGTTCTGATCGGCGCGATCCTGGCGTTCGTCGCCGGCACCGGCATCGCGATTTTCGTCGGGCGCAGCATTGGCCGGGTCCTGACCCACGTTTCCAGCACGCTGGACGACGGCGCGAATCAGGTGGCGGCGGCGGCCAGCCAGGTTTCGGGCTCGAGCCAATCCCTGGCGGAGGGGGCCAGCGAGCAGGCGGCTTCCCTCGAGGAAACCAGCGCCTCGCTGGAAGAAATGTCGAGCATGACCAAGCGCAACGCGGAAAACGCGGATAAAGCCAAGGATCTGGCCCGCATGACCAAAAGCGCGGCGGACTCCGGCGCAACGGACATGCAAGAGATGTCGACCGCGATGGACGCGATCAAGAGTTCCAGTGACAACATCGCGAAGATTATCAAGACGATCGATGAAATTGCCTTCCAAACCAACATTCTGGCGCTGAACGCCGCGGTCGAAGCCGCGCGGGCCGGGGAAGCCGGGATGGGATTCGCGGTGGTGGCGGACGAAGTGCGCAATCTCGCGCAACGAAGCGCGCAAGCGGCGAAAGAGACCGCGCAGAAGATCGAAGATTCCATTCGAAAGAGCGACCACGGCGTGCAGATCAGCCAAAAGGTGGCGCTGAGCCTCACGGAAATTGTGACGAAAGCGCGGCAGGTCGATGAGTTGATTTCGGAGATTGCCAGCGCCTCCCGGGAGCAAAGCCAGGGCATCCAGCAGGTGAACACCGCGGTCGTGCAGATGGACAAAGTCACCCAGTCCAACGCAGCCAACGCCGAGGAAAGCGCCAGTGCCTCGGAAGAGTTGAACGCGCAAGCCCAGACTCTGAAGGACGCGGTGGCCGATTTGCAGAACCTTGTGGGCGGAAACACAGCAAGCGCGAAGAGCGTGACCGCTGCCGCCGCCCCCAAGCCAGCCCGGAGCAAGCCGCGCACGCTCTCCAACGCGCCCAGTGCTCCGAAGGCTGTCAAAGAGGCGAAAGCCGCCAGGGAACCCAGGCAAAACGGCCACATTACGGCCCCTCCGCGCGCGCCCCTGCCCAGTGATGGAGAACAGGCCCCCGCGAAAGTGACCCGCAGTGCTCTGCCGATGGAAGGGGATTTTCGGGATTTCTAAATCACGCGGAGAAACCAGAACCAAAGCCACTATGCGCAAAACCAAAATTCAAAAAACTCTCGTCATCGCTCTGCTCACGGCGGTCGCCTCCTGGAATAAAGCAAGCGACCAGCCGGCGTCCGTTTCTGGAGATAAGGCCTTCGCGGCTCTTCTGGAGGGGAATGCCCGCTACCAAAAGGGGGAAGTGGCGCATCCCAACCAATCGCCGAATCGCCGGACCGAAGTCGCCGCCGGACAGCACCCTTCCGCGGTGATCCTGACTTGCGCGGATTCGCGCGTCTCGCCGGAGATCGTTTTCGATCAGGGGTTGGGGGATCTCTTCGTGGTGCGGAACGCCGGCAACGTGCTCGATGACCACACGTTGGGCAGCATTGAATACGCCGTCGAGCACCTCGGAGTTCACCTGGTGGTCGTGCTCGGCCATTCCGGCTGCGGCGCGGCCAAGGCGACCCTGGAGGGCGGACACGCCAGCGGCCATATCCACAGCCTGGTGGAGGCCATTCAGCCGGCGCTGGAAGCCAGCGCGGGCCGGCCCGGCGACAAACTCGACAATCTCGTGAGCGCGAACGTGGAGCGCGTGGCCGGACAGTTGCAGCGGATCGAGCCGATTCTGAGCAAGGCGGCCAGCTCGGGCGAGCTGAAGGTGGTCGGCGCCAAGTACGATTTGCAGTCCGGAAAAGTGGAAGTGATCGGGAAGTAATTATGTCTGCGGAACGATAGCCCTTATCTAGAAAGAGTCTCATGAAAAACCTATCAGTCGGAAAGAAGATAGCCCTCGGATTCACCATCTTGATCGCCCTGGCAGCGGCTTTGGGCGCTCTGGCCGTGGTGAGCATGGGCAAAGCCAGCCGGGGCGCGGAACAACTCGCGCGGGAGTTCATCCCGGAGTCGGATCTGGCGAGCCGGCTGGAGACCGCGATGAATGACACTCAATTGGCGACCCGGAGCTACGGATTCACGGCGGAGGCCACCTATCTGGCCCAGTCGAAGAAAGGGCTGGCTGACACCGACAAGGCGCTGCAGGCCGCCAAGGCTTTCGCAGAGCAGCATCCCGCTTTGACGAAGCTGCGCAAGGACATTGAGACGCTGGAGCCGCTCACCAAACAGTATGCCGACGCCGTGGCGGCCACGGAGCAAAAGAACGTCCAGATCGTAAACGACCGCGCCGCGATGAACGCGGAGGCCGGGGAGTTCACGAAAAAGCTGGAGGCCCTCCGTGCGGGCCAGGCGGAACATTTGAGCAACGAAATCAAGAATTTCGCCGAAGTGGGCAAACTGAATGAACGCGCCCGGAAGATTCAACTGCTCTCGGATATTGCCCGGGAAGTGGCTTCGGGCCGCGTGGCCGTGTTCAAAGCCCAGGCTTTGCGCGACCCGTCCCTGATCGATGAAGCGCTGAAAGCGCTGGGCGCGATCGACGGAACGTTCCAGGAGATCAAGCCGCTCCTGCATGTTCCGGCGGATGTGGAGGCTCTCGAAGAAGTTCTCAAGAACGCGCACTCCTACCGGACATCGGTGGAAAATCTTAAGGCAAACTACGTGGCTCTGGATCAAGTCGCCAAGAGCCGCGCGGAAATCGGCAACCGCCTGGTCGACGTGGCGAATGAGGTGGTCCGGACAGGAATGGATCGAACGGTGCAGGCAGCGGATGCCGCCAGCAGCGCCTTGGCGTCGTCGTCCCGGATCATTGTGACCGGGCTGATTATCGCGGTGGCCATCGGAGTGCTGCTGGCGGTGTTGATCAGCCGGGGCACGACCCGCGTGCTGGTGAACGTGTCGCAGTTGCTGGATGAGAGTTCCACGCAGGTGGCGGCCGCGGCGACGCAAGTCTCGAGCGCCAGCCAGAGCCTGGCCGAAGGCGCCAGCGAGCAGGCGGCGTCCCTGGAGGAAACCAGCGCGTCGCTGGAGGAGATTTCAAGCATGACGCAACGGAACGCCGAGAACGCGGAAAATGCCCGCCAGCTGGCCAATCAGACCCGGGCGGCGGCTGATTCCGGCGCGTCGGACATGCAGAAAATGATCTCGGCGATGGATGCGATCAAGACCTCGAGCGACAACATCGCCAAAATCATCAAAACGATCGATGAGATCGCGTTCCAGACCAACATTCTCGCGCTGAACGCCGCTGTGGAAGCGGCGCGCGCGGGCGAAGCCGGCATGGGTTTCGCCGTGGTGGCGGACGAAGTGCGGAACCTCGCGCAACGGAGCGCGCAGGCGGCGCACGAAACCGCGGATCGCATTGAAGATTCTATCCGGAAGAGCGAGCAGGGCGTGCAGATTAGCGGGCTCGTCGCCGAAAGCCTCACCAACATTGTGACAAAGGCACGCAAGGTGGATGAGCTGGTCGGCGAGATTGCCACGGCTTCGCGCGAGCAAAGCCAGGGCATTCAACAGGTCAACACCGCGGTCACCCAAATGGACAAGGTCACCCAGTCCAACGCGGCCAGTGCCGAAGAGAGCGCCAGTGCTTCCGAGGAACTGAACGCCCAAGCCTCGACGCTAAAGGATGCCGTGCACGAACTCGTGCAACTGGTGGGCGGTGCTGGGGTCGTTGCCCCCAGCGCCGCCACCCAGGCGAGCGCTCACGACCGGCCGGCCAACGCCAGCCCGAAACGGAATGGACACGCGGCCAAGAACGGGCGGCCGGTCTCGCTGGTCCTGGCCAACCACCGGAAGGAAGCGGAATTGCCGATGCAGTCTGTGAACTAGAAGGCGAACAGGAAAAGCGGTTATGTCAGAGGAAACTATATTGATGTCTCTTCGTTCGGTTGCGGAAAAAATTGCCACCGAACTGGTATTTGCCGAGCCCGGCAAGGATAACGGCCTTTTGCCGATCAACTGCCTGTTGTTGGAACTGCAGGAGTTGGCCGGCTCGCACCCCGCATCTCAACCGCTGGTGCGGGGTGTGGAAGCCGGCCGTTCATGCGTGGACGGGATCTTTGCCGGGACGGGCTTCTTCTCCGAAAGCTCCATCGCCGCCCTGAGCCAATGGGCCGCCTGGTTTCAGGAAGCAGTCTCCGCGCTGGAAGCGGGCGGTCCGATCGCTCCGCCTCCTTCTCTCGAGTTGAGGAGCGCGGCCGCGCCCGCGAAATCCGGGGAGAAAGCGAATCACGCCGCCACGGCGCACGACAGCGCCCTGGTGCTCAATATTTCGCAGGACGCCGAACTCATCCGTGAATTCATTCACGAAGGCAACGAGCATCTGCAGGTGATTGAGCAGGGCGTCCTCACTTTGGAGGAATCGCCCTCCGATCCAGACACGCTGAACGCAATCTTCCGCGCGTTCCATACCTTCAAAGGAGGGGCCGGCTTTCTCAACCTCGTCCCGATGCATGATCTCGCCCACCATCTGGAGTCGCTCCTCGACCTGGCCCGCCAGCATAAGCTGGTGATCAGCCGGACGATCATCGATCTCATTTTGGAAGGCGGAGATTTGCTGAAAACCTTTTGCGGCGCCATCGCCTCCCAGCTGGCAGGCGATCAAAGCTCCGCAACCTTGACCATACCGGTGGCCGGACTCATCGTCCGAGTTCAGGCCGCCATTTCCGGTCAAGCCTCAGAACCCACCGCTCCCACCGCTTCCGGCGCTCCGGCGCCGGAAGCGGCTTCTGCGGCGGAGTCCGCCGGTCCGGCCGCTCCGGCTGCAGAGGCGAAAGGGACGGCCAGCTCCGTCAAGGTCGACACCCAAAAGCTGGATGGATTGATCGATGCCGTGGGAGAAATGGTGATCGCCCAATCGCTGGTCGTGCAGAATCAGGCGTTGCGCGCGCTGGATAACGAACAGCTCAGCCGCAACCTCGCGGAACTTGGCCGGATCACCAAGGAATTGCAGCGCACTGCCATGTCCCTGCGCATGGTGCCGATTCGCTCCACTTTTCAGAAGATGCACCGGGTGGTGCGGGATACCACCGCCAAACTCGGCAAAAAGGTCGAGCTCGTCACCGAAGGGGAGGATACCGAGCTGGATCGGAGCATTGTCGAAGAGATTAGCGACCCGCTGATTCACATGGTTCGAAATTCGGTGGATCATGGCGTGGAAATGCCGGATGGGCGCGTGGCCGCCGGCAAGCCCGAGAAGGGCACCGTCTGGCTGCGGGCGTTTCATCAGGGCGGCAATATCGTCATCGAAATCAAGGATGATGGGAAGGGCCTGGACCGCGCTGCCATTCTGGCCAAGGCGGTCGAGAAGGGGATTGTGCCGCCGGGTGAATCCCTGTCCGACGAGGAGATTTTCAAGCTGATCTTTGCGCCCGGTTTTTCCACCGCGGCGAAGGTGACGGAGCTTTCCGGACGGGGCGTGGGCATGGATGTCGTCCGCCGGAACGTGGAAAAGCTGCGCGGCAAGATTGATATCAGCTCCACGCCCGGCCAGGGCACGACGTTCAGCATTTTCCTGCCGCTGACCCTCGCCATTATCGATGGCCTGCTGGTCGGGGTGGGGGAGCACCGCTACATCATTCCGACGCTGACAATTTCCGAGTCGTTTCGTCCCGCGGCCGGCGCGGTCAAAACGGTCCAGGGGCGCGGAGAGATGGTGGAAGTGCGGGGACGGCTTCGTCCTTTGCTGCGGCTTTACAACGACCTGGGCCTCGAGCCCGCGAGCACCGATCCGACCCAATCGATCGTGGTGGTGGTGCAGTCGACGAGTGACGCCCGTTGCATCCTGGTGGACCGGTTGCTGGGCAAGCAGGAGGTCGTGATCAAGAGCCTCGGGGATTCCTTCCGGGCCAATCGCTATGTCGCCGGCGCGGCCATTCTTGGGGATGGCCGGGTCGGCCTGATCCTGGACAGCCAGGCGCTCGTCCAGGGCGAAGAGGCCGGGTTCCGGCGGATGGGCGCATCGGATTCACTTGCATGTTTGAATTGATGAGCCGCACCGCTTCCAGAGAAAACGAGGCGCTCGCTTACGTGAGCTCCCTGGTTTATGAACGCTCCCGCATCCGCCTCGATAGCGGCAAGCAGGCGCTGATCCGGGCGCGCTTGGGCAAGCGGATGCGCCACTACGGCTTTACCGAACTGGCCGAGTACTGCCATTTCCTCCAGACCGACGCGGATGAGGAAGAGTTCACGCGCGTGATCGATTCGCTTACCACGAATTTCACCCATTTCATGCGGGAGCCGGATCATTTCGACTTTCTTGTGCGCACCGCGATCCCTTCATTAAAACTGAAGACGGGCTTGAGGGTGTGGAGCGCGGCCTGTTCCTCCGGCGAAGAGCCTTACACCATCGGTTTTTTCCTTTCGGAGAATGAGAGCCGAATTCCGGGGGGAAACTGGTCCGTCGCGGCCTCGGATCTGTCGACCAAGGTGCTGGAGAAAGCGATCGCCGGAATTTACGACGACGAACGCGTTTCGAGCCTCCCGCGCGAGTGGCTGCGCAAGTATTTTCAGCGCGGGCACGGGCGCTGGGCTGGCCATTATCGGGTGAAGAAATCGATCTCCGACCGGATCAAATTCCAGAATCTCAATCTGATCGAGAGTTACACCCACCCCGAGCCGTTCCACGTCATTTTCTGTCGGAATGTCATGATCTATTTCGACCGGCCGACCCAGGAAAGCCTGGTGACGCGCCTGGCGCATTTTTTGGAGCCGAACGGCTATTTGCTGATCGGCCATTCGGAGAGTTTGAACGGGTTGAAGCTGCCCTTTCGGTGCCTTCGCCCCAGCATTTACCAGAAGATTTGAAATGGCTTCGGCATTTTTTTCAGCGGTAACGGGGTGTGAACGCAAGGTGGTGGTGGGCGTCGGCGGGCTGGCCGTGTCCAACGATCGTTCGCTGATCCTGAGCACCTATTCGCTCGGGTCCTGTCTTGGAATCACGCTTTATGACCCGGTGGTGCACGCGGCCGGCTTGCTGCATGCGATGCTCCCGGATTCGTCGATCAATCCCGACAAGGCAAACCAGCAGCCGGGCATGTTCGTTGATACCGGGTTGCCGACCCTATTTCGCGCGCTTTACCAATTGCGCGCGGACAAGCGCCGCATCCAGATCTGCGTGGTGGGCGGCGCCCGGCTCATGGATGACAGCGGCTTCTTCAACATCGGGGAGCGGAATCTGGCGTCGGTTCAGGCCATCCTGGCCAAGCACAATCTTACCATCCAAGCCACGCAAGTGGGCGGCCTGGTCAGCCGGACGGTCTTCCTTCACGTGGACAGCGGAGACGTGCGGCTCAAAGCCTCCGGGCAGTCTGGGGAAACCTTACTATTCAGCGCCTAATGCAAACACTCGAAGATTACACGAAGCAGATTAAGAGTCTCCCGCCGGGGCCTCGCATCCTCTCGCGTTTGATCGTCCTGCTGCGGAAGCCGGACCTGGACTGCGAGGAAGTGATCAATTTGATCAGCTTCGACGCAGGCCTGACCACCCGGGTGCTGGGGCGCTGCAACAGCGCGCGCTACGGCCTCTCCCAGCCGGTCTACGACCTGCAGGAGGCGGTCATCCGGCTCGGCTATAACGAGGTGTACAAGCTGGTGGCTCACGTCGTCGGCGAAGCGGCGCTCAAAGGACCCCAGGAGGGCTACGGGTTCGCTCCGGGCGAATTGTGGGAGCATTCGGCAACCACCGCCGTGGCCGCCAAGATCATCGCCGGCGCCACCTTGGGCGACGAAAATCTCCTGTTCACCGCCGCCTTGCTGCACGACATCGGCAAGCTCGTCCTCAACTCCAGCCTCGAAGGGAAGTATGACCTGGTGCTGACGGAGACGGAGGAGTGCGGCTGCTCGCTCCTCGAGACGGAGAAGCTCATTCTGGGCGTGGAGCACGCCGAGCTCGGTGGCCGGATTCTGCAGGAATGGAATTTCCCCGAGAGCCTGGTCCAGAGCGTCCGTCATCATCACGATCCGATGCAGGCGGCCCCCTACGAATCGCTGGCGGCGTGCGTTTGCGTGGCGGATCTGATCGCCCATCTCGCCGGCCATGGCAGCGGCTATCAATCCTTCGCGGTGCACGCCGAGTCTGCTCCCGCGCAGTTGCTGGGCATCGGCCCGAAGGATGTGGAGGCGCTGGTGCTCGAAACGGAAACCATTATCAAGCAAAACAAACTCTTTCACGCTGAAGCATGAGGACCGCTCCGATTCGCGTTTTGATCGTTGATGACTCCGCCCTGGCTCGGAAGATCATTTCCCAGAGCCTCGCGGCGTTCCGCGACATCGAAGTGGTGGGCACTGCCACCGACCCATACATCGCCCGCGACAAAATTCTCGAACTGAACCCGGACGTCATTACGCTCGATGTCGAAATGCCGCGGATGGATGGCTTGACCTTTCTCAAGCTCATCATGAAGTTCAAGCCGCGCCCCGTGATCATCATGAGCTCGCGAACTTCGGCGGGCTCCCAAATGGCCTTCGAAGCTCTGCAGTCGGGCGCCTTCGATGTGATCGAGAAGCCGGACGGGGCCTATTCCGCCCATGCCGATGGCGCCATGCTCGCGAACAAGATTCGCGCGGCCGCCGGGGCCCGGATCAAGCCGATTTCCGAGCGTCCCGCGGAGCCACAAGTTCTCGTCCGGCGCCCCGCGGTGGCGCGCGGTCCGTTGAATTCGCGCAGCCTGATTTTGCTCGGGGCCTCCACCGGTGGAACCGAGGCGCTCAAGACGGTGCTCTCGAACATGGGCGGAGGGCTTCCCTGCATTTGCGTGGTGCAGCATATCCCGGCTTCGTTTTCCAAGGCCTTCGCGGACCGGCTCAATCAGTTGTGCCAGTTTGAAGTCCGGGAGGCGGTGGAAGGGGATAAGACCCGCCCCGGCCTCGCCCTGATCGCGCCGGGCGGATTTCACATTGTCTTGAATTGGCAGGGTTCCCACTACGCCGTGCGCCTCGCGCAGGGCCCGCCCGTCCATCATCAATGTCCGGCGGTGGACATCCTTTTCGATTCCGCGGTGAAAGCGGGCGCGGCGCCACACTCCGTGGCGGCGTTATTAACCGGCATGGGCGCCGATGGCGCCCGTGGGATGCTGCACCTGGCCGAGGCCGGCGCGCACACCATCGCCCAGGACGAATCGACCTGCGTGGTGTTTGGCATGCCGCGGGAAGCCATTGCGCTGGGCGCCGCCCGCGAAGTGCTGCCGCTCGGCCGGATCGGACCCCGGCTGGAGGATTGTGCCGTCGGAGGCAGAAATCCGCGCCGCGAATCAACCCCGGCTTGCAGTGCTTAATGAGAAAGAAATGACCATGACTACCTGTTCTGCGCCCATCGATGAGGTTCAGGAATTCGCGCTCAAGGCGATTCAGGACGTATTTGAAACGATGCTGTCCATCAACCTCTCCACCCAACCGCCCACTCCTTTGCCACCGGATGACGACGGGGAAGTCGTCAGTTCGGTGGGCTTCATCGGCCAGATCACCGGCGCGGTCTACCTTTATTGCACCGTTGGGTTCGCCCGGCTGCTCACCAGCCGCATGCTGGGCCTCGAGGAATCCGAAGTGGACAGCGGCGACATGATCAATGACGCGCTCGGCGAATTGAGCAATATGATTGTCGGCTCCGTGAAATCCCGCCTGTGTGATCGCGGCGCGGCCTGCACGCTGACCCTGCCCTCGATCGTGCGGGGACAGCAGCTCAGCGTCGAAAAGCCGTCCCATGTCACGACCCGGGTGATCGGTTTCGCCAGCGGGTCCCAGCACCTTTTAGCAGAAATCTTTGTCAAAGAGTTATGAGCTTAAAAATCCTGACCGTCGACGACAGTAAAACCATTCGGCTCATCGTCACCAAAGCCTTCAAGCCGTACGACTGCAGCGTTCTCGAGGCGGACAACGGCGTGGTCGGGCTGGCGGTGGCCGGGCGCGAGAAACCGGACTTGATCCTGCTGGATTACACCATGCCCGTCATGGATGGCTTCGAGGTGCTCGCCCGCTTGCGCTCCGATCCGGACCTGAAGAGCACCCCCGTGATCATGCTCACCGCCGAGGCGGGCCGCGATACCGTGGTCAAGATCGCGCGCCTGGGCGTGCGCGATTATCTGATCAAGCCGTTCAAGGAAGATCTTCTCATCGAGCGGGTCAACCGCGTGCTGGCGCTCAAGGAGCGCAGCACTGCCACCGAACGGCCGAAACGCTTTGACGATCCCATTCGCGTGCTGGTGCTGGACGACAAGCCGGCGATCACCGCGCAAATCAAAGCAGCCTTTGAAGGCACGCCCTGGACCGTCTGCGGCGCCGCGCAAACCGGCGAAGCGCTCGATTTCTGCAACAAGGGCGGGATCGATGTGATTCTTACCAGTCTTTCGCTGCCGAACGACGGGGCGTTTGGCTTTATCCAGACGTTGCGGGGTTTTGCCAATCTCGCCTCGATTCCGATGTTCGGCATGTCCGTGCGGACGGCCACGACGGAACAGGCCAAGGCGCAACAGGCCGGTTTTGTGGGCATCATCACCAAGCCGATCGATGCGGAAGAGCTGAAGGCCAAAATCGCCAAAGCCCTGAAGCTGGAAACGGCCTACAAGTATTACCGTCCCCGGGGCTCGGCCTTGGTGATGACGCTCCCGAAGGATGCCAGTCCCGCCACGCTGGCCGACATTTCGAGCCAGCTGAACGCGCAGTTGACCGCCACCGTCGACGCGGGCGGCGATCAGTTGATCATCGACCTCTCCGCGCTGGAAAAGGCGAGCGTGCCCATGGTGGAACTCATCGTGGCGGCCACCGAGAGCTGCAGCGCGCTCTCTCTGAAAACTTCGGTGGTTGCCACCAGCCAGTTCAAGGAAGACTGCATGAACTACGAAGAGGCGCACTCCTGGAACTTTGCTCCCTCGGGAGTGGAGGAGCCGGTCGCAGCGTAACGAACGGTTGGAAAATTGAATCTTGGGATCCCGGCCGGCGCTCTGGCGTTGCCAGGCGTTGGCTGGTCTTAAATTTTAGGGCGGCAGAGGGCCAATTTGCGGCGGCAGCGCCTCAAGGAAACGCTGGCGTACCGGCAGATTCGGAGGCGCGGGCGTTTCCCGTCAGACCTCTTTGCCGCAAACGGCGCAAACCGTCACCTTCTGCACTTTTTTCTGGCCCGGCATCACCTCGCCCACCGGCACGCTCTTGAACTCGAGGCCGCCGCACAGGCGGCACCGTTTCTTGTTGCTGGTGCTGGTGGTGGCTGACTTGCCGCAATAGGGGCATTTTGCCGTTTTTCTTGGCAGAAATGCACGGCATTTCGGGCACACCTTCTGGCGATCAGCAGACATGCTGGAGCAATTGTAGAGCACAGACTCATTTCCGCAAAGTCTTTCGTTATCAAGGTTATGAGGGGGTGAAGGGCGTCGCCTTCCGCCACCCCGCGCCCCATTTGCCAAGTGCGCGCAAAACGGCCATGCTGAGAGCCGTTGAACACCGAGGGGAATGAACCCGCGCCCGTGTTGGAGGCCTACGCCCGCATCTCCGCTCATTCCCGGAGGCAAGCCATGGATTGGAGCCTGGTGCTGGCCAGCCAGGATATTCACCCGATCATTGTCCCGCCGCAGGAATCGAGCGCCTGGGCTTTGCTGGTGGACCCGGCTCATTACCAGCGAGCGTTGGGCGCGATCCGACAGTACCGGCTGGAGAATCGCGGCTGGGCTTGGCGGCGGGAATTGCCGGGCGCGACCCTGGAAGTGCACGTGGGCGCATTGTTTTGGTGCCTGCTGCTGGCGTTCTGGCATTGGGCGGCCACTTTCGCCTGGGAAGGCCTGGATCTCGCTGGCCGGATGGATAGTGCGCTCGTCTGGAAAGGCGCCTGGTGGCGCTTGTTTACCGCGCTCACTCTGCATGCGGACCTTGCTCACCTGATGGCGAACGCCACCTTTGGCGTGGTCATTCTCGGGTTCGCCATGGCTCGCTTCGGGCCGGGCGTGACGCTGTTGACCACTTTCATCTCCGGCGTGCTCGGGAATGTCGCCGGCCTGTTTTTTTATTCCCGCCCGTACACCGGCGTGGGCGCGTCGGGCATGATGATGGGAGCGCTCGGCCTGTTGTGCGTGCACTCGTTCGGGCTCTGGCGGCAAAGCCCCAAGGCCGCCCGCTACGTATTTAGCGGAGTCTGCGCCGGCTTTCTCCTGTTCGTGCTTTTCGGCGTTAACCCGCGCTCGGATATCCTTGCCCACTTCGGGGGGTTCGTCTCTGGGTTGGCGCTGGGCGGCGGGCTGGCGCTGGTCCCCCAGGCGCGCCTGGAGAAACGCTCCCTGAATATCTGGGCTTGCCTGCTCCTGGCGGGCCTTATCGTCTTTACCTGGTCATGCGCCTTGCGGCACTCATCGCTCTAAGCCTGCTCCTCTCCCGGGCGGAAGCCGCGGAAAGCTGCGGCGGCGCTCAGTTTATCGGCTGGACCAACTTTGCCGCGTTTGCCCGGGAGTCCGGCTCTTCCGGCCTCGTGCTCGCTTCACCGGAAACGCAACCGTCGATTCCGTGGAACGAGTTGATCGTTTCCTGGAATGTGCGAGGGGCCGCGACCAACGGCTTCTCGATCGAGGCCCAGGTCGTTTATCCGGATCACGTCACCCGGTGGTACCAGATGGGGCGTTGGGCTCTGGACCCGGCCGTGTATCCGAGGGAAAGCGTGCAAGGGCAACGGGACGAGGATGGCAGCGTCGCCACCGACACCTTGCGCCTGCAGCGATCTGGGGGCGCGGTCCGGGTGCGCGTCGTGCTGGCGGGGCAGGGGGACCCGGCGGCTTTGCGATTTCTGGGACTGGCGTTTTGCGATACGGCCTATGCATCCGCGGCTCCGTCCGTGCGGTCCCATGGACTGGCCATTTCCCTGGAGGTGCCCGAGCGGTCCCAAGCCGACTTTCCCGAAGGGATCAACGCCTGGTGCAGCCCAACGGCTGTTTCGATGCTGCTTGCCTTTTGGGCGCGCGAGTTGGGGCGGCCCGGCCTCGACCATCCGGTTCCCGAGGTGGCCCGCGGGGTGGACGATCCGAAATGGCCCGGCACCGGCAACTGGCCGTTCAACATGGCCTTTGCGGGCGCCCAGGCCGGCCTGCGGGCTTACGTCGCCCGTTTCAGCGATGTTGCGGAATTGGAAAGCTGGGTGGCGTCGGGCATTCCCGTGGCCATCTCCGTTTCCTACGGGCTGCTGAAGGGCGAGTCTCGGCCGGGGAACGGGCACCTGGTCGTCTGCGCCGGGTTCACGGAAAGCGGCGATCTCGTGGCGAACGATCCCGGCCGCAAAAAAGTCCGGCAGATCTATCGGCGGGAGAACCTGGTCAAAGCGTGGCGGGATTCGCACAACACCGTTTACCTCATTTATCCCGAGGATCGCCGCGTCCCGGCGGACCCTTTCGGGCATTGGTTCGCATCGCCATGATCGAGTGATCCCTTCCGCCGAGCGCGGCGGTTTGTGGTAAAGTGGCGGCATGGGTTTGGGAGATTTCGTCAAAGGAGCGCTCGGCTCCGTGAAAGACTCAGGCGCTTCCGCCGCCATCCAGCGCTGGCTCGCCCGGGAGATGCTTGATTACGGTGAGGTGCTCGACTTCACCATCGATTCCCGCCTGCGGACGGCGGAACTGCACCTGATGTTGAAAGGCGAGCGCGAACGGCTCACCATCCATATCGAGGAATACGAGATCGTCGCGGCCGATCGCGATTACATCCTGGTCAGGCGGGCCCGGGCTTCCCGCGAATGGGTCAACGCCGTCCTGCGAAACCTGGTAATTGGCAAACGGCACCCGATCCCACCGCAATACAGCGGGATGATCAAACTCGTTCTCCAGGGGTGACTTGCGTTGGTGAGCGGGACGGCGGAAACCGCTTCTCCCGAGTTGCGAAATCGAAATTCCTTGCTACTTTGACTGCCGCTCGAATACTTCGAGCTGCGTTCTGCGCGCCAATGTAGCTCAGTGGTAGAGCAACGGTTTCGTAAACCGTAGGTCGTGGGTTCAATCCCCACCATTGGCTCCAGCTTTTCAACAGCTCCGCCAAACCTTCCCGGAACGCGACTTCCCCCGCTTCTCCTCGACGTCAACGCGCGTCACCAACGCACGCTGCTCGCCGCCGTTCCGGGCGGGGGAGCGGCAACCGCATCATTGCGTCCAACTCGCATTTTGGCGGCGAGAAAGGGGCGAGCAGGAGCGGAAAAGGCGCGAAGGGACGGCAGATGCTCGACCCTGGAATCCGCGAGAAGACAGGTGGCAATGCTGTAGATTGACCCCTCGAGGTCATTACGGTTTCGCTTCCAAAGAACATTCCCCCAGCCTAAATTCTGCATCTTTCAGTTGAGCGAGGTCCGAGAAAACGGCTTTCAAAATCGAGTTTGTTTCGCGCCGAAAAATAACGACGGCCAAATTCGTGTAAACCAGATTGGTGTAAATAAACTGTCCCTTTTTGATGGAATGCGCGGTGCGATTGGTAAGGATGGCTGGCAAAGGAGCTACGACGTAAGGGCCAATCAATTGGAAATCTCCGGCGCGTTCCTCACTGTCTACGCTTACACGCTGATGAAACGCCCCTGCGCGCCAATTAAAACGCAAAAGGTGTTCGACAATCATTCTTTCGTCCGGCGCCGGTCCCGTGGGCGTGATTCTTACGCGCCTGGATTGATACGGCGAACGATAGCTCGTTCTGAAGCATTCTTCGGAAACGCCGGAAATGTTCGCTTCAATGTTTAGGCTGATAATGGCGTTCGACAGAACGGAGTAAACAGTGTCCGCCCTTTTTAGCACGTTCGTTTTCCATTCTTCGTCAAAGCCGTCAGCGAGATATGCATCTCGAAGAGCGATGAATTCGGTCACTACGCGGCTCATTGCATTGCTGACCACGGGGACACTCGTCGGCGCTTTATGAACAAATGCGTTCAGAGCGTCTTTGAAAAACCAATTCTGAAAATTTGTCACCGAAAAGGATTTCGATACAAACGCGAACTCCCGCGCGCCTTTTGGGTCTTCAAGCCATGCCGGATTCGCTCGCGTTTTCGCCTCAATCCGCGCCCGAATTGATTCACAAGAAATAACCGCCCGGCTCGTATCCCCAAGGATGTTTACCACCGCGTCGCCTGCACTCTTCAGATAGGCGGACTCAGAAATCGATTCTTTTGCGATTTTGAGTGCCGGATTTGATGCGCCACATCCACAAAGGAAAAGCGCAGTGAATACGAGCGATTTCGAGATTCTCGCGTGGAAATGTTCGGCAAATCTTTTGAAGGGAATAGTCACGCTTTAATGGCTTTAATGAACTTGAACAAGCTGCCGAGAGTTAAAAGCGCAATAGTTGATGGTTCCGGAATTGTGGTGAGCTTTACGCTATCGATCGAGAAGTGGGCTGATCTGATTTCTGGTCCCTCGATAAAGCCGTATATATGCAGTCCACTGGCTGGCTGGTCCAGTGTGCCCGAGAGAAGCTGCCAGCGTCCCGCCTGCTTTGGATCACCCGCGGTTTGTCCGACTCCGAACGAGACCGGCTGTTGGGCGTAAACGGAAGGCAGATAGAGGTAGAGTGAGAACTGCTTGATCGGCTCTCCATCGGGACTGGAGAGATACGCTGTGTTCTCGATCATCAACGACTGCTGGCCTGCAAAAGCGGGAACGCCTGCGGTCCCGCTTCCGAGCACGACCTCAGGGTTCTGGTAGGGATGAAGCGTGCGTACAAATGGCGGCGTCGACCCGGCCGGCTGGCCTTCAAATCCGATCGAAAGCGTGCCTTGTGCACAGCTTCGGTCGCAGGTCGCCAGGAGCGCAGATGCCAAGAGGCTCAACCGCGATGTCGTTAGGCGTTCTTTCCACGGTCGGTGCGGGCTTTCTGACTGTCGGTCCGCTGTGGATGAATTCAGAGTTCCCATTCGATTGCGGATCAAGGCACTGGAATCGTTGGCGTGGAATGGACGGAAAGCTTCATGAGCACATGGTGGGTGATTGGCTGCGGAAAGAAAGATCAAACGAGAGCAATGCCCCATGAGCCATTCGGCGATCCTTTGTGCAGCGAAATGTCCCCGGAAGCGTGGGAGAGCATGGGGCGGGAGCTACGCTCTGCCATTGAAACTATCGTCCGACTCTGCAAGAATCCCGATCACAATGGATTTCAATGGACTCAGATGCGGAGCGGCGGCTCGCACGGCCGCGATGCGTCCAAATCGCGCTTGGGCGGCGAGAAAGGATCGAGCAGGAGTGAAAAGGCGCGAAGGGAACGGCAGATGCTCGACCCTGGAATCCAGGAGAAGACATGGCAATGCTGTAGATTGACCCCTCGAATCACCCCAAGCTTCATGAGCGTCACCTACATCCAGCGAAGCAGCGGGAGCGCAAGGATCAACGTTGAAAAAGCGACATTTACACCTTTCCTTCATCGCGTCTTCGTGATCAATTCTCAGCGCATAAAGCGACGCAGAATCTTCAAGTAAAGTATCTGTATCCTGTTTTTGCCGTTTATGTAAGATGGTTCGAACGCATTTCATCTCGGTGATCAGTCGATTTGCCAACTTCAGATTCTTGAGGAGCAGGCTCTTACTGTGGATAGCCCTACCTTTAACGCTCGCCGCCATTGCTTTACTCTCGTCTCAAACTCCGCTTGGCGGCGGTTCATTGATCACTTCCGCAAAGCCTATCCAGTGGATTGAGTTCGAAGGGCAATTGAACAAAATCAGAATAGGCGAGACTGAAGCGCTCGAATATCTTGAACGTTGTTTAGCCCACCCACAAGATTCAAGACAGCATGCGTTCGAGCCCGGTGTTTTCTACTACCTTACGATCCGGCGAGTGGGGTGGCGAGGCTTGTATAAAAGCTACGCTGTAGTTCCGCATTCAGGAAGGGGATTCTTTATTGCACTCACAAACTTTCAAAGCAACTGGGGGCTTGAGGACGCGGTAATGGTTTATGTCCCTTTTACAGATCCCATTCCCAAAAAGGTTACGCAGCTAATGTCATTTCTTTTGAAGAGATCCGACTAAATTCCGCACATCGAGCCAACGATAACCCCAAACCTCATGATCCTGACCTACATCCAGCTAAGCAGCGGGAACCCTCCCAATCCGCCCGCCGACGGCGACGACCAGTACACGCGGCTCGACCGGTTTGGCCGGGTGGCGGACCAGCGCTGGATCAAAACGAGCACCAGCAAGGCCTTGGAACGCATCCCGTTCGGTTTCGACCAGGCGGGCAACCGCCAGTGGCGGCAGAACGTCTTGGCTGGCAGCGGATACGACGAGTACTATGCGTACGACGGCCTTTCCCAGCTCAACGTGCTCCAGCGCGCCACTCTGAACGGAACAAAGACGGGGATCTCCCGCACCCCGAGCTGGTCGAGTTGGGAGGAGGATTTCACCTTCGGCCCCACCGGCAACTGCAACAACTACGTCACCTTTACGCCCGCCGACACAATCGCCGCCCCAGGCTTTTCAAGCGCATCCGCTGGGGGACCTTAATATGTTTCGATCTTCCAAGGGATTTTGCTTATTGCTCCTTAGCGCGTTAAGCGCTTTCGGTCAGACGCTCTTTTCCTGGCCAGAGCTTAAAGCGGACCTTGAAAAGCACGCCGCCAACGGTTTCTCGTTAAATTCTCTACGTGAAAGTTCGCTTTTGTCTCAGCTGATCGACCGGAGGGATGTGCGGGTCTTTCTTGAAATGGCCAACAAACGTGACGATACGATAACTGTTTCTGCTGGTTTTCTCTGCTTGCAGCAATACTTCCCGGAGCAAGCGCTGGCAACCGGTTTCCAAATAATCCTTGACGCCAAATCTCCTGGCTCGCCGGTTTTTGGGGAGGTTCTTAGTTATCTTAAAGAAAACTCGCATGGAACTCGATTCAATCTCGCATTTACTTCTGTCGTTGCCAGAGTTGCGCCTGACCAACACTCCAGTTTTGCGGTGATTCTCGCAACCATTCCGCCTCGCGAACTTTATAAGTTCTTCCACAAAGCTCCGCATACAACGATGAGCGCAACTGCCGAGTCTTACATCCTTGATCGTCTTTTTGCCGACGCTGAAGCAACTAATAAGAGGACCTCCATCGAAATGAGAACCGCGTTAAACGGGCTGCGGCTTATACCCGGTGAGCCAAGAATTATATATGCACTTTACGCAAAGGACTCATCAGAGCTACGAGAAGCGTTGCGTTCCATTCTTTCGGATTTAACGATTCCGCCGATCACGCTTCGACTTATCGTACATAAGAGGTTGTCAGAGATCCGGACTGCGCTTCCCATGTTAAATTTGCCGGAGAACAGGCAAGCGATTATCGAGAAGATGCTTGAGACGGAGACAAAGTAGAATGAGAGACGTCCGAATGTGCAATTGCGAACGTAACGACCGCGCAGCAGGAGATGCCTACGCTCTGAGCAGGGCCCCAGTGTCTCTCGGTGATTTGCGCATCGTTGGAGCATGATCCTGACCTACATCCAGCAAAGCAGTGGGAACTGGACTCAATGCTTCTTCCGGGTCGCTGACATTATCGATCGCGCTGCGAAGCAAGCGATGGGGTGCGGCGGAGAAGACGCAGGTTACAAATGATGGTCCGATCAATATGCATAATAGGAGCGGCAGCTCTACTAATCATACTTTTAGTAACGGCTGGCAAACGCGTATCACGCTTCCAGAACCCGTGGCAAGCGCCCATTCAGAGCCTACACTTTATATCCGCTACTGCGGACATGGTTACGAGCAATAACGTTTTGTTTCCACGAGCCCTGATGCTTACACTTATGATTGGAACAAAGACAAACATGTCGAGCTTGATTAATCGACAGATCGGAGTCGAAATCTGGACCAACGCTCTGCTCCTTGGCCGCCAGGAGATCGCCGTTGACAGTTCGAAAGCAGCCAACTGGTTGGAGCGCCAGAAATTGAATGCATACTTTCTCTGCAACTTGGAAGATTCTATTCCAATGTTGAGGGAACCCTGCTCCAAGGCAACCACAACCTATGGACTCGTAGTCTCAAATGCCCCGCCGGATGCCGAAATCTGGCTCCAGGTAGAGCGACTGCCAGGGTGGCGCCACTAACATTACGCAAAGAAGGTACCAACTAGCCAACTAGAGCAATGCCCCATCAGCCTTCGGCGATCCGTTGTGCCGCGAAATGTCTCTGGAAGCGTGGGAGAAGGGGCGGCAGCTACGCTCTGCCATTGCAATTATCGTCCGGCTCTGCAAGAATTCCGATCACAATGGATTTCAATGGACTCAAATGCGGAGCGGCGCCTCTCACGGCCGCGATGCGTCCAAATCGCGCTTGGGCGCCTTTGGGCGGCGAGAAAAGGGCAGGCAGGAGCGGAAAAGGCGCGAAGGGAACGGCAGATGCTCGACCCGGGAATCCGCGAGAAGGCGGGTGGCAATGCTGTAGATTGACCCCTCGAAGGTGTGCTGCCCTCTGGCGCCACACCGTCGAAGACTGGCTTCGCAGCCAGGGCTTGATTCGGATCAAGCCAAAACCAAAAACCAAATGTGTCAACCAATTTGCCGGAAAATTGGTCCCATAATTGAGTGTGCACTACAACTATTTGGGGGCGGGGGACTGTGCCGATCGCTCTTCCTGGTTGGTTTACTCCATTTCCGGATGATCCATCTTTAGTGAACACTGGTTCGATGGCGCCCGTCAATGAACAATGGTTTTTACAGTAAGCGTCGGTTGTTTCTCTTGCCTTTGATGGCGGTCCTTATCGCAGCAACAGGATTGCTGTTTCTGAATAGGGGAAATTCCGAAATCAGTACATTGTATTTGCTCTTAATGGGACAAAGGGATGGGCAACTTACTCCGAAGGCAATAGCCGATATTAAGCGACGGCCGAACACACTATCTTTATTGAGGATAGGGCTCCTTAATAAAGCGGAGCGACATAGCTATGTTTGGAGCAGGGTGGACACATTGATTATTGTCAGCGCAATCTTAGCATTCGATGATGCAGGAGTGTCCGTGCTTATGGAGCTGTTCCCGAATATTCACGACCATAAGACCAAATCGGAAATCGTAGCAGCGGCATCGGCCCTTGCCGAGGAGTCGAAACGTGATAACCTTGTGCCCTTCTTCAGTCTGTTATTGACTAACGAAAATCGTTGGTTGGAATGGCAGGCCATTAATTACTTTAATCGGTTGGACGATGGAGCGGCGATGGCGGCATTGCCCGGGCTGAGTTTTGTTGTAACGAATCATTTGGCATGTTCTCCAGAGGCGTTGGGCTTAATTAAGCGCCTGTCGAGGGAGGTATTCGAGGAGGTGCGTTTGCACCGGTCTCGAGATGAGACGGTTGTTAATTGACGGTTGAGCCTGTTCTGATTGAGGAGGTGAACAACTGAGTTTGCGAAAGCGAGCACCGTTATGAAAGGTAAATATTGGAACTACCTACTACCAGTCTTCTGTTGTTTGATATTTCGGGCGCATTCGGCGGAAGTTGCGTCAGAAAAAAATGCTGGTTTCTCATTTGCTTCACCGCAGGAAGCGTTCGAGGATCAGATGGCTGCCGTGAATGCATTGGGTGATCTGATGTTCGAGTTGGCTGCGGCACAGCACGCGAGGGATACGCTGGAAGACAGAAACATTATTTTAACTACGCATCATGGTTTGGAAATCAAGAAATTCGTATTATCACCATATACGATAGTTTCATTGCCATTCTCAACACCAAAAGAACGGTCAGCGAATGCCTTGTTTTGTAATCAGTACAACTCATTTACCTCCAGTGCTATAGACATGCGCGCCCTCGGCGGTAAATATTCAGAAGCCATGGAGTTTTATCAAATCGTAGCGAATCTTCACCGTCAGATCTGGAACGCAAAGCGGTGGAATGCGGATGACTTAACGGTAAGCCGCAATTTAGAGGCGAATGATCAAAAGCCCCTGAGCGACTATGAAAAGAAGATTCATATTTTAAACGAATTAATGCAAGGCAAGGACCTTCAAGCAAATTTAGTTAAATTCAGAGAGCTCTACGTCGGGGTAGTTTCACTGTTTAATTTGGAACGAGCAAGGAGTGTGGTGCCGGTTAACGTTACAAATGTGGTGGAAATCAAATTGCCATAAAAGGTGGACTGAATTAGTCGAGGAAGCAACTGGACTAACCGGTGCGAGCAAGGGAAAAGAAAGGGTCAAACGAGGGCAATGCCGCATGAACTATTTAGTGGCGATGCACCGTCCTGCGAAATGCCCTCGGAAGCGCGGGCGGCAGTGGGTGTTGCAGCTACGCTCTGCCATTGAAACTATCGTCCGACTCTGCAAGAATCCCGGTCACAATGGATTTCAATGGACCCAGATGCGGAGCGGCGCCTCTCACGGCCGCGATGCGTCCAAATCGCGTTTGGGCGGCGCGAAAAGGGCGAGCAGGAGGGGAAAAGGCGCCAAGGGACGGCCAGATTCTCGACCCTGGAATCCGTGAGAAGACATGTGGCAATGCTGTAGATTGACCCATCGAACGGGAGGGAGTTTATCGGTTCAGAGTTATCGGCTACCGGTTGGGGTGGGAACCAGAGAATTGAACAGGAGGTAAGGGAGCGAACGGAGGGGGCTGCTGAAATTCGAAGGGTGAGGGGTGCTGATGCGCGCGGCTCTGTTTGCGCGTTGGGAAGGAGCGGTGCTGATCGAGGTTGCTTGGCAGCCTTGCTCCATCTCATTTGGGTGAAAGCAGGCATGTCCCCTCGGTGGTTACGGAAAGATCCCGCCACAACCTCTACCGAGGTTGACGTGCGGGGGGCGGCCAAACCCACCATAGCGCCCGGCGCTGCGCGCTTTTCGGGCGCAATGGTGGGCTGTGGCTTTGAACATCTCCGAGGTTCTGAGGGATCTGCCCTCGGTGAATCTTTGAACTGCCGGACGCGGTTGCGGAGGTTCTGCATTGTGCCGCGGTCAATTTTCCAATGACCAGACAACCGGTGCGCCATCCTCCGGGGCTACGACCTCGGGAGGGCGAAATCCAGTTTTTAGCTTGCAGAGGCGGTCCGGGATGTGCTCCTTTTAGGTTGATGAAGCACCAGCTTTTACTTATGGCTTGTTGGGCAGGTGCCTGCTTCCACTCGCGTTTGCGCTTCTGGATCTTGCCCATAGTATCCACCTTGGTGCTCTTGAGTCCGGCGGGCAATCAGGGTGCGCAAACTTCGGAAGTTCAAGCTGTAATTCAGGCGGAGTACGCAGGCAGTCCAGGGCCCGGCTCAACAATGCCTATTGGTGTCCCCGGCTCGAGATATCAGAATATCTATAACGGAAGTGATATCCTTTCAGCGATGCCGCGCGGTGGCTACATCACGCAAATCGCCTTCAGAAGTGATGAGGGAAACCTAAGATCTTACGCGACTTTTATTCCGGATATTGAGATTCGAATGTCAACATCTCCAGCCACCGGACCGGATCATATCTCCAAACAATTTTCGGCCAATGTCGGCCCGGATGAGACGGTTGTTTTCGGGCGAACGTCAGTAACATTTACCGTAGTCGCTGGAGGGGGAGCTGTAAATCCGTTCGAAATCATCTTCCCACTAACACGACCGTTTTACTATGATCCGACAAAGGGCAGCTTGGCAGTAGATATATTAACATATCAGGAGGCTGTCGGGCCATACCCTCTGCTTGACTCTGGTAGAAGTCTTGCACGTGCGGGCGGAATTGCTCTGGGGGCGAGCTCAACTCTCTTGGGCGCGCCCGTGATCCAGTTGACATTTCTCCCAGTGCCGGAGCCGCGAATGTTAGTTATATCGGTAATTTCTTTGGCAATCTCGTTGGCGAGAAGGCTTGCCGCGCTATGAGTCTTTTCGAAGTCTTTCTTGAGGGGGCTTTGTTGCCGGTAGTCGCTTCGGGGTGAAACGAAGCCTTTGAAGGGAGAAGTGAGGATGAATTTGGAAACGGTAGCTCATCTTCGGGAGGACTGGGGTGCGCGGGGGGATTGGCGACCACCGGGATGGTTTGCACCGTCGAGCGGCATTCTCTGACGCCGTGAGAATGAGAATTGAGAAAGTGATCCACGACCTCCAGTCTGGCAGAGTGGGTCGCGGTCGGTCCGCCCTCTTATTTTGACACGCTGAGCCGCCGTTCAGGCCCAACTGACACGATGCCCACACGATATCTCACACAATAACACGTTATTTTGACACGATTCACACGTTATTTTGACGCAATAACACGATGAATTGGCAGTCTGAAAATGAGGAAAACCAGGAGGGCCGATGCTGTGCGGAAGAGAAGGTCAGGCGCATCAGCACGGAAGAAGTCTCGAGGCTGGAGTGCCTGCAGATCGCTTTGCTGAGGCAGATGGCCCAGGCGGGCATTCGTAGGGCCCTGGTATTCCGGCCTTTCGGCAGGCCAAAACCTCTACCGAGATTGAAGGGCGGGGTGGTCCCAAACCCACCATAGCGCCTCGCGCTGCGCGCCTTTCGGGCGCAATGGCGGGCTGTGGCTTTGAACCTCTCCGAGGGTCGGTCGGTCGGCGTGGCCGGAGATCGGCAATTTGAAGACACGCCCTAGTCACGAGCCTTCGGACGCTCTCGCAGCTTCTTTTTTCCACCGCCCTCGCTGGATTAGCCTTTCTCCAGCAGTTTGCGGATCGCTTTCAATTCCTCCTGGTGGGCTTTACTCGGGCGCGGGTAATTCATTTTGAGGTCCTTCAGCGCTCCGGTGACGATCTCAGAAATGAGCAGGCGTGCGTCGGGCTTGCTATCCGCGGGAATCACATACCAGGGGGCCTGTTTGGTGCTGGTTTCGCTCAGGCAGGCTTCGTAGGCCTTCATGTAATCCTTCCAGTATTTCCGCTCTTCGATGTCCGACATGCTGAATTTCCAGTTTTTCTCCGGATCTTCGAGCCGCTTGAGGAAACGCTGGCGCTGTTCGTCCTTGGAAATGTGGAGGAAGAACTTGATCACGACGGTTCCGTTCCGGCCGAGATGTTTTTCGAAGTCCCGAATGGATTCGAAGCGCCGCTCCCAAATGTCGTGGTCCACCGCTTCGTCCGGGATGTTTTCGCTCTCGAGGATTTCCGGATGCACCCGGACGATCAGCACCTCTTCGTAGTAGGAACGATTGAAAATGCCGATGCGGCCGCGCTCCGGCAGGCAGAGCGTGGTGCGCCAGAGGAAGTCATGATCCAGCTCCTGCACGCTGGGGTGCTTGAAGCTAAAGACTTCGCAGCCCTGCGGATTGACGCCGGACATGACATGTTTGATGGCGCTGTCTTTGCCCGCGGCGTCCATGGCCTGGAAGATCAGGAGGAGCGCGTAATGGTTGTGGGCGTAGAGGAGGTTCTGCAGCGATTGCATCTCCTCCACGTTCGCCTGCAACGCCTTCTCGTATTGAGCTTTGGTATCGCAGAAGGCTTGGACGCGCGTGGGCCATTTTTTGAGGTTTACCTTGTCCCCTTCACGCACGCGAAACTTGTCCGGGTCGAGCTTCATCGCCGCCATTGTGCACAAATCGGCGCGGCAAGCGAGCCCCGCGGGGTTAGAGGCGCTGGCCGGGCGTTCCGGCCTGCCAGCCTCCGCCGAGGGCTTTGATCAGGAGAATGGCGGTGTTCAGGCGCTGGCCGGCGAGCTGCACCGAAGCGCGCTGGCTTTGCAGGGCGGCCCGGCTGGCATCCACCACATCGAGATAGCTCACGAATCCGGCTTTGTAACGGGTCTCAGCGAGTTCGGCCGCTTTGCGCGCGTTGGCCAGGGCGCGATCCTGCGCGGCTTTTTCCGTGCCGAGGTAGCGCAAGGCGGAGAGGCTGTTTTCCACATCCGCGAAGGCGGTCAGCACGCGCTGGCGGTAGGCGGCCAGGGCTTCCTGATAGGCCGCCTGGGCTCGCGCCCGGGTCGCCCGGTTTCGGCCGCCGGCAAAGATCGGGACGGAAAGGCTGGGGCCGATGGACCAGGTGCGGCTGTCCCAATTAAACAAGCTGTCGATGTCCGCGCTGACGAACCCGCCTGATCCGGTCAGGCGAATGACGGGGAAAGCGGCGGCCTTGGCGATGCCCACGCGCGCATTGGCCGCGGCGATCTGGCGCTCCGCCTCCGCGACGTCGGGCCGGCGTTCCAGCAGGTCGGAGGGCAATCCGGCGGGGATGGCTGGCGGTTCGGGACCCCAGAAGGACGTTCCCACGTCCGCGGCCGCGAGGCGGAACTCCGAGGGGTTCTGCCCGGCCAGCACCGCCAGCGCGTTTTCAATTTGCGCCCTTTGCCGCGCCAGGGCGGCCGACTCGGCTTCGGTGCTGGCGAGTTCGGTCTCGGCCCGGGCGACGTCCAGTTCATTGCCGATCCCGGCTTCGAACCGGCCGCGCACCAGGGCGAGCTGTTCCTGGCGCAGCTCAACCGTCCGGACCACCGTGGCGATTTCGGCGTCGAGCGCTCGAATGCGGAAATAATTGACCGCGACATCGGCCTGCAACGTCAGGAGCAGATTGTGATAAGCGGCGGTGCTGGCGGCGGCCTCCGCCCGCGCCGCTTCGAACCCGCGGCGCACCCGGCCGAACAGGTCGATCTCGTAGCTGAGGTCGATCGGGGCGCGCAAGGTATCCGCGGTGATCGCGCCGAAGCTGGGCACCTGGTTCGGCGAGTAGCGGTCCCGATGAAAACTGGGATCGGCGTTTAGCTGGGGAAAGAGGTCGGCCCGCTGGATTCTCGCGGTGGCGCGCGACTGCTCGACCCGGGCGAGGGCCGCCTTGATTTCAAAATTGGCCTTGAGGGCCTGGTCCTCCAGCCGATTCAGTTCGGCATCGCCAAACAGCTCCCACCAGCGATCTTTCGGCAGATGATCCCGCGGGGCGCCTTCTTTCCACTGTCCGGCGTCATCATTCTTGTACTGGCCGGGCGCCTGGGTTTCCGGGCGCACGTAGTCCGGCCCGATCGCGGCCCGGGCCGACAACGCGATCCCCAGAAGCAAAATGGCCGCCGCCCCGGGAAGCACGCCGTGGGAACCGAGGGGAGGGTGGGATGGAGCCGAGGCCGTCTTCCGCGAGGATCGCCCCAATTTCATGAGGGTGACATAGAAGACCGGGGTTAAAAACAGGCCGAAGAGCGTCACGCCAATCATGCCGAAGAAAACGGCAGTCCCCATGGCGCGACGCATCTCGGCGCCTGCTCCGGTCGATTCCACGAGGGGAAACACACCGGCGATAAAAGCGATCGAAGTCATCAGGATCGGGCGGAGGCGCAAGCGGCAGGCTTCCAGCGCGGCTTCCGCCGGGGCCAGGCCTTCGTCCTGCCGGGCTTTGGCAAACTCCACGATCAGAATGGCGTTTTTGCAGGCCAGGCCGACCAAAACAATCAGGCCGATTTGCGTGAAGATGTTGTTGTCCCCGTGCGACAGCCAGACTCCGGCGATGGCGAAGAGCAGGCACATCGGGACGATGAGAATGATGGCGAGCGGCAGCCGCAGGCTTTCGTACTGCGCCGCCAAAACGAGGAACACCAGGA
Source organism: uncultured Verrucomicrobiota bacterium (assembly GCA_964566945.1). Classification (GTDB taxonomy): domain Bacteria; phylum Verrucomicrobiota; class Verrucomicrobiia; order Limisphaerales; family SXQI01; genus DASVNK01. The sequence goes on from CAZMKE010000025.1 coordinate 73,174, forward strand.
GAAGGCAGAGCGGATAGATCAGGAAGGCGGTGTTCCCGGCCAGAATCTTCTGATAGGTCAGGTCGGTCCACTCGATGTCCATCCCCTGCGGCAGGGTCTCGCGCGCAAGCCGGGCGATCAGGGCTTCGGCCTGGCCTGAGCTGACGCCGGGCGCCGGGCCGCCGTTGATGTCCGCGCTGGCGTAAGCGTTGTAGCGCAAGGCGCGATCCGGTCCGTAAGTCTCCTTCACCTTGACCAGCGCGCCGAGCGAGACCATCTGCCCCTTCTCATTCCGCGTCTTCAAGCGTTCGATGTCCTCGACGCTGTCGCGGAAGTGCGCATCGGCCTGGGCAATCACCTGGTAGGTCCGGCCGAACCGATTGAAATCATTCACGTAGAGCGAACCGAGGTAGACCTGCATCGTTTCAAAGACGTTCGCCAGGGGAACGCCCTGCGATTTGGCTTTTTCCCGGTCCACCTGCACGTCGAGCTGCGGCACGTTGAGTTGAAAGCTGCTGAAAACGCCGGCCAATCCGGGCGTCTGATACGCCTTGGCGACGAGTTCCTGGGTGGCGGCGTAGAGCGTCTCGTAGCCCAGCGAGCCCTTGTCCTGAATCTGCAGCTTGAATCCGCCAATCGTCCCGAGGCCGTTCACCGGCGGGGGCGGAAAGACGCCGATAAACGCGTCCTGAATCGCGGAGAATTCCGCCTGGAGCGCGCCCGCGATCGCGAGCCCGTTCAGCTCGGGGGTGCGCCGGTCGTGAAAGGGCTTCAAACAGACGAAAACGATGCCGGCGTTCGGGCTGACGCTGAACCCGGAGATGGACAGGCCGGGGAAGGAGACGGAGCTCTCCACCCCGGGATGCCGCAAGGCAATGTCGGACATTCGGCGAATGACCGCTTCCGTTTTGTCGAGCGAAGTGGCGTCCGGCAACTGCGCGTAAGCGATCAGGTACTGTTTATCCTGGATCGGGACGAATCCGGTGGGCACCCGGTTGAAACTCCAGCCGGTCAGGATCACCAATCCCGCATAGACCACGAGGGCCAGTGCGCTCAACCGAATCACCCGCCGGACGCCCAGAGCGTATTTGCCCGAGGACCAATCGAAAAAGCGGTTGAACGGCCGGAAAAACCAGCCGAACAGGCGTTCGATGAGCCGGGAGCCGGCATCCTTTTTCGCGCCGTGCGCTTGCAGCAGGAGCGCGGAGAGCGCCGGACTCAGGGTAAGCGAGTTAAAGGCGGAGATGACGGTCGAGATCGCGATGGTGATGGCAAACTGTTTGTAGAACTGGCCGCTGAGGCCGCTGATGAACGCCGTCGGGATAAACACCGCACACAACACGAGCGCGGTGGCGATGATCGGCCCGCTCACTTCGTCCATCGCCCGGCGGGTCGCGTCCATGGGGGATAATCCCAGGGCGATGTTCCGCTCGACGTTCTCCACCACGACGATCGCGTCGTCGACCACGATGCCGATGGCCAGCACCAGGCCGAACAGGGAGAGGGCGTTGATCGAGAATCCGAGCGCGTGCATAATGGCGAACGTGCCAATCAGAGAGACGGGCACCGCCGCCAGCGGAATGATCGAGGCCCGCCAGGTCTGCAGGAAGAGGAGCACCACGATGACCACCAGGCAGACGGCTTCCACGAGGGTGTGGACGACCGCTTTGATCGATTCCCGGACGAAAATGGTCGGATCGTAGACCACGGAATATTCGATGCCGGGCGGGAATTTCTGCTTCAGCTCCTCCATTTTGGCCCGCACGTCCGTGGAGAGCTGGATGGCGTTGGAGCCAGGCAGTTGGAAGATGGGAATGGCGACGGCTGACTTGTTATTCAGGAGGCTGCGCAGTGAGTATTCGGAGGCGGCCAACTCCACCCGGGCCACATCGCGCAACCGCAGATTTTCTCCGTGAGCGCCGGTTTTGACGATGATATTCTCGAACTCCTCTTCTGTAACCAGCCGTCCTTTCGTGTTCACCGTCAGCTCAAACTGGACGGGATTTTTGACCGGCTGCTGGCCGATGGCCCCGGCCGCCACCTGCACGTTTTGTTCGCGAATGGCGTTGACCACATCGCCCGCGGTCAGACCGCGAGCCGCGACTTTGTCCGGATCGAGCCAGACCCGCATGGCGTAATCGCCGGACCCAAAGACCTGCACCTGGCCTGCCCCCTGGATGCGCGCCAGTTCGTCTTTCACGTAGAGCACGGCGTAATTTCGCAGATAGACGTCGTTGTAGCGGCCGTTCGGCGAGAAGAGATGGACCACCATGGTGAGATCGGGCGAGGACTTCAGCGTCAACACGCCGAGGCGGCGGACTTCCTCCGGCAGTTTAGGCAACGCTTGCGACACCCGGTTCTGAACCTGCACCTGGGCGTTGTCGACGTCCGTGCCCAATTTGAACGTCACCGTCAGCGTCATCACCCCGTCCGCCGTGGATTGGGAGGACATGTAGAGGCTGTTTTCGATCCCGTTGATCTGTTGTTCCAGTGGCGCGGCGACCGTCTCGGCGATCGTCTTGGGATTCGCGCCGGGATAAACGGCTCGGACCACAACCGTGGGAGGGACAATCTCCGGATACTCGCTCACCGGGAGCAACTTCATGGAGATCGCGCCGACGATCAGAATTAAGAGAGAGAGAACCCCGGCAAAGATCGGCCGTTTGATGAAGAAATGGGAGAAACTCATAGCTGTTCCTTTCGCAAGGCCGGTGTTTAGCGTTGGGCGATCCCTTTTTCTTCCGCGGCTTTCTCCGGCGAAACCGGCATGCCAGGGCGGACGCGCTGGAGGCCGTTGACCACGATTTGGTCTCCCAGGTTCACTCCCGAGCGGACGACCCGCAGACCGTCGATCGTCGGACCCAGTTTCACGGAGCGGTACTCGACGGTGTTTGACGAGGTGAGGGCCAGGACAAATTTTTGGGCCTGGTCGGTTCCCACCGCCGCTTCACTGATCAGCAGCGCCGGATACTCTTCGCTGAGCGGCACGCGAATGCGGGCGAACAGCCCGGGCACGACCGTTCCATCGGTGTTCGGGAACACGGCCCGCAGGAGGATGCTGCCCGTGCCCGTGTCCAGGCGATTGTCGAACGACTCGATGTATCCGCGGTGCGCATAGCCCTCTTCGTTCGCCAACTGCAGCTCCACCGGCACCTTCCCTTGTTCGGCCGAGATTTTCCCGGCGCGGATCAATTCGTTGAACTTGAGCAGGGATTGTTCATCGAAATCCGCGTAAACATAAACGGGATCGACCGTGACAATGGTCGTCAGCAAAGTGGCATTGCCGGCCACTCCGGAGATAAAATTGCCCGGCGTGACCAGAGCGCGGCTCACCCGGCCATCAATGGGCGAGCGGATCTCGGTCAATTCGAGGTCGAGTTGGGAAAAGTTCCGGGCGGCTTCCGCGGCGAGCAGGGCGGCTTTGGCTTCGCTGAACCGGGATTGACGAGCCTCGGCTTCCTCGGTGGAAATCGCTTTGCTCGCGAGGAGCTGGCCGGTGCGTTTGGCCTCCCGCTCGGCGGTCTCAAGCCGGACTTTGGCCTGTTCGTATTCGGCCTGCCGGCGATCGAATTCCGCCTGATGCCAGCGGGGATCAATCTGGAAGAGGATGTCGCCCTTCTTCACCCGTTGTCCTGATTGAAATTTCACCTCCTGCACGTGGCCGGAAACCCGGGGCCGAACTTCTACGGTCTCCACGGCTTCGGTGCGGCCCGTAAATTCGCGCCACTCCACCACGCGCTTTTGAGCGACCGGCGCGACAGTCACTTTGGCCGCGGGCATTTGGGGTGGATTCGCCTGGGATGCGTCGTGGCGGGCGCAACCGGCCAGCAGAACGCTCGAACTCAGCAAAACGACTTCCGGAATATTCAGAATCCTCATAACCTCACTTTGCGAATAGTTGTCCGTCTAGTAAACTACACTAAAGAGTAAAAGCCCTCCTTGCGGGCAAAATTTGGGTTACGCCACCTGCGCTGCTCGCACGACTCCCAGCACCTCAAAGGTGCCCTGGGCGGCATCCTCGAAGACGCTCAGATCGTTGCGAATGCGGGCCTCCGTAAGGAGACCCTCGTAATAAGTGAAAAGAACCCGCGCTTTTCCGGCGGGATCAGGGGCATGAACCACACCGGCGGCATGCGCATCGCGAATCGCGGACTCGAAATACTTGCGCTTGTAATTCAGCACTTCTTCGATCTTCTTCTGAAGCTTCGCTTCCTGCGTGCTGACTTCCACGCCCAAGGCGAACAACGGGCAGCCCAGAACGCAGCCAAAGCGTTGCTGGGCTTCTTTTTGGGTGCGGATCATGTAGGCCGTCAGCTTCTCGAAGCGCTTTAGCGGCGGGACCGTGGGAGAAAAAATCGCGTCCAGTTCCGCCCGGTGCACCGCCCACTCCGCCTCGATGGCTGCGGTCGCCAGATCAGCTTTGGATTCGAAGAAGTAGTAGAAACTGCCCTTTTTGACGCCGGCCTTTGCGCAAATGTCGTCGACGCTGGTGCCGCCGTAGGAACCGGCCCAGATCAGTTCGCCGATTGCTTCGATCAAACGGTCGCGTGCGTCGCTCGTTCTTCCCATCTCAGTTCAAAGCTCGTTTCGTGCAAATTAGCACTTAGTTGACTGAACCGTCAAGAAAAAGCTGATCCCAGTAAACAAACTCGCCTGTTCGCTCCCCAAGGGGCGCGAACAGGCACCGGCCGGAATGACCTTCTTTTGCCTTAAAAACTATTAGAAATTGGTGAATGAATCGTCGAGAGCCTCTGCGGGCATTGGTAAATCTGCCGAGACTCGGCGCTTGATCGAAGCGACCGCGGGCAACGGTCGTCGGCTGCCGTTGACGGGGCGGCGGGCAGCCGCGGATTGACTCCATTGGCGTTCGCTGCGGCCACTGCGGGCGGGCGGCTCGAGGCTGGCCGTTCCTCCCACGAGTTGGTTCAAGTCAGCCACCAGCGATTTGAGCGTTTGGGCCTGGGAGTTGAGTTCCTCGCTGGCGCTGGCGCTTTCCTCCGCGGTCGCCGCGTTGCTTTGCGTGACCTTGTCCAGTTGGGAGGTCGCGGCATTGAGTTGAGTGATTCCCTGGTTTTGCTCAGAGGAGGCCGCGGCAATCTGGCTCACGAGTTCATTCAGTTTCGTGATTTTGCCTTGGATCTGGCCGAAGCTCTCCGCCACCGCGCCGCTGATGGAGGCGCCTTCATGACTCCTCTTGACGCTGTCTTCAATCTTCGAAGCGGTTTCCTTCGCGGCCTGCGCGCAGCGTTGGGCAAGGTTGCGCACTTCATCCGCGACGACAGCGAACCCGGCGCCAGCCTCCCCGGCGCGAGCCGCCTCGACGGCGGCGTTGAGGGCCAGAATGTTCGTTTGAAAGGCGATTTCATCGATGTTCTTCAAGATCAGCTTGATATCCTCGCTGGCTGATTTGATGCCCGTCATCGCTTTCAACAGGTTCTGCATCTGCCGCGCTCCGTCGTCCGCCGCCGCCTGGGTCTGGCTGGCGGTTTCCTTGGCGGTGTGGGCATGTTCCGCGTTGCGTCGCGTCATGCTCGACATTTCTTCCAGCGACGCGCTGGTTTCCTCCAAGGAGGAGGCGGACTCGCTGGCACCTTCGGCCAGGGTCTGGCTGGCGGAGGACACCTGCCCGGCGGCCGATGCCGTTTGGTTGGCTCCGTCCGCGATTTGCGCGGCGATCGCACTCAAGACCTTGCGGATCGAGGTAACGATGACAATGCTGCCGACGATTCCAGCGGCCAGCCCGCAGAGACCGCCGGCGAGCAGGACTCGGATATCCCTCCGCACCTGATTGGCCAATTGCCCTCCGATCCGCTCGGCGTTGTCCGAATTGTATTTCAGGACGGCGCCACCTTGCTTGATGAAGGCCTCGAAGGCCGGCATGGCGTCGCCAATCAGATAGGCAGCCGCGGCGGTGCGGTTGGACTCAACGAGCCCAAAATAGTTCTCGTCGATCTTGATCATGCCCGTCTTCAGTTCTTTGAATTTCTCGAAATTGGCGCGATCCTCCGGCTGCGTGATCGTCCCTTCATAGGCCTTCAGATCGTCGTTCAGCTTTTGCAGGTTCGTTTCGATTTGCGTACGGAGTTGCTGCCGTTCCGGGGCGCCCGAAGCGGCGAGCAGCAAGGAGCTGAGGAGTTGATTCTGGGTCTGGGCCAGAGTCATGCGGCTCGCGATGATGGTGCCGGGCAGGGAATCCTGAATGATCGATTCCGTCATCACGCTCAGGCCTTTGATACGCTGGATGGAAAACAGGCCAATCGCTCCGATGATAAGGCACAGCAGGCTGGTGCCGGCGATGATGCGCTGGCCGATCGTGAGGTTTTTGTGGGATGTGGTTGACGACATGTCTGTTGGTTTCGGAAGCGGCTCCGAGTTCGGTGACTCGCAACGCGTTCCGGATTTTTACTTTATCAGTTGATTCAGTTCACCATCGCGGACTCGATTCAGGTAAAAGAAAAGAGCACAATCGAATTTATCCCAAGTCGTGGGACTTTCGATTGTGCTCTCAACTGACAGGCCCTATGTCCTGCCCCCAAAAGCCGCTCGCAATTCACTTGCGAGAACTCTCTCTAGCTATCGGCCACCCTGCGGGAAACTTGAGGCCTTCGGCGGGGCAAATTGGGAATTCCGCAGCAGATGGATGGGGAATGGCCGGATCTGGCTCCTGAAGCTGGAGGGGCGACCGGCTGGCTCCAGCGGGCGATTTTGCCCGGCGAGCGCGACTTTGGCCCGCTCTTCGTTGGTCAATCCCGTTAGGGCGATGAGGGAAGACAGGACGAAGCGGGCGCGTGACCGTGCATCCAGGCGAGGCTGACCGCCATGATTAGCAGATCGACCTGGCCCGGCGTCCGTGGTGATTGGCCGGGACTGGCAGGCCCAGCGAGCGGATTGTGTCCAGCAGCGCGGGAAGGCGGATCGGCTTGCTCAAGACCGCTGCAGCTCCAAACGTGCGGGCTACCTTCAGGCCGGGAAAATCGATGCTCCGTGCTCCTCCAGATATGGCTATGACCTGCAGCCGCGGATATTCCCGCCGCAAGAGCAGAATCAGCTCCAGCCCATCCATTGACCCCATGTACACGTCCGTAATAACCAGGTCGATGGGCTCGTTGTGGAGCACTTTTTGCGCTTGCTGGCCGTCGTGTGCGGTTGTGACGTGGAATCCGTGCCGATCGAGCAGCAGCGAGAGTCCTTGGACAAATGACTCATTGTCGTCGATCAAGAGAATGCGCAAATTTGCTTCGGCGTCTTCGTCGCAGCCTTTGTCCTTGGGAAAGCCCGTTTCGGGGTTGGCATCTTTCAACATAAGAAAAATCGTGGCCGGTGGTTGGATAAGTGTTTTTACAAATTGGCGCTCTCCGCCAGGAGGCGGTCGATATCGAGGAGTGTTTTCATCCCCTGGCCGATCTTGGCGATGCCCAGGATGTAATCCGCTGATGGGCCGGCGCCGAAATCAGGTGCTGGCTCAACATCCTCGGGCGCGATCTGGAGGACTTCCTCGACCCCGTCGACCACAATTCCCATGGCCGCTTCAGGCGCGGCCCCCTTGATTGGCAGCACTACGATGCAACCTCTTTCCGCGCATGCCGTGGTGGACATTCCCAGGCGCATCCGCAGGTCCAGGACCGGAATCACCTGTCCCCGCAGGTTAATCACACCCCGGATGTGGGGTGGCAGTTGCGGAACGAAGGTGGTCGGCATGAAGCGGATGATCTCCCGGACCTTGATGGCTGCGAGTCCGTAGGATTCCCGTCCCAGGGTGAAGGTGAGGTATTTGCGGGCGAGTGAGCCCGCGTTTGCCGGTCCTGAAGGGGGCGAGGCTGTCATTTTCTGTTTATTTGATTCGCTCCGCTGGACAAGTTGGGGGGCTGGCAGCAAAAAAGGCACAATTGAAGCCCGTCGCCGACGGTTCTTTCAATTGTGCCCTTATCTGACAGGCCCAAGTCCTGCCCAAAAAAAGCGGTGCGCAATTCCCTTGCGCTCTACGCAGTTATCGGACGCCCCGCGGCTTTTCTTGAAGGAAATGCGCCGCTGAGGGGCGGGGAAAGCCGGGGCGTCCAGGGAAGCAGGCGGTTAAGCGGGCAGATACAAGCTGGCGAGATCGTTCATCAGTTCCGAGGGCGGAGGCAGCGGCGTTTTCGGAGTCCAAAGAATGCGGTTGGCGGAGTGCGAGCTTAAAAGCCGCATTTTAAGATAGAGGGGATGCAAGACCGCCACGGTCTCCCAGCGAGTGATCAACTCGAGGTGATGATGCGCGCGGGGTGGCGGGACGATGTAGCCCAACCGATCCGGGGGCTCGCACAGGGTGAGACTGTATTTTTCAGCAATCGCCCGGGCTCGGTCCTCCTTTTCCGGGGAGATCCAGCGGTCTTTTGGGTACCAATCTTCGAGATTCTGCCTTGGCACCCCGAACGAGACGCAACCGTCCGAGTAGCAGAAAATCTGAAAGCCCCGTTCGTCCTCCGGGAAATGATGGCGAATCAACTGCGTGAATTCCGCATCGTTCAAGCCGTCGCCGACGCTCACTCGCAGGTTCATGACGCAATCGAGCAGGTGCAACGGCGGGCAGGAGGAGAGGCGATTGGGAGAAACCGGGGGCGGATCGATCCGGGGGGGAAACGCCGTGGTCTTCATGGTGAAAGAATAGCCTGGGCGGTTCGGACCGGGCTGCACTTTTCTTGGCCATCCTTCACCAAGATGCCGGGGGGGCTTCGAGGTGCGATGGAGGTTCGCCAACAGAATTGTCCGCCAGAGTGGTAACTTCCTAGCCAGGGGGTGGATACAAACTTACAACCTGCGCGCCGAAAGGAATGCGCTCCCTCGGGCCGAATTGTTTGCAAGTGTCGGAGTTCCGGGCGCCAACGTGTTGTTGGCAGCCTTTAGCGGCCGGACCCAAATCTGGCATGGTCCATGCGAGGCACGGAGTGAGTGGAGGAGCTTGTTTGATCTTCGAGGGCGCGCCGCAATTTCGCAGCGCGCCGTTTTTTAGCCCCAGCGCGGGTCCGGCGGTGGGGACGAACCGGTCGCTTCCCACCCAGTTTGTCGTATGAAGTCGGCTATCCGCAGAGTGGAACACGAGAGGGCAACCCGCGAAACGCAACACGCCAGGACCAATGCTGTCTCCGCTCCCGCGAGGCGCGCCGCGCGGGTGTTGCTGGTCGATGATGACTCCGCCGTTCGCGAATCGCTCTGCGCGGTTTTGGACTCCGCCGGGTATTCGGTGATCCCGGCGCGGAACGGTGATGACGCTCTGCGGATCATCGCGCACGCCCAGGTCGATCTGGTCGTGCTCGATTTGAACATGCCGGTCCGGGGCGGCTGGGAGACGTTTGCGGAAATGGTCCGCGATTTTCCCTTGTTGCCTGTGGTCATCGCCACGGCGCGGCCGAATCAGCTTTTCACCGCGCTCAACTGCGGAGTGAGCGCGCTCCTGGAAAAGCCGCTCGATATTCCCGCGTTTCTGCGCACGGTCGAGGAGTTGCTGGCCGAGCCGCCGGCCGAGAGGGTCAAGCGGGCCGCGGGCCAGGCGGCTTCTTTCCGTTATGGACAGCATAAGCCGGGGGAGGAGTTCTTTCACTGAGGGGTGTTCCTTCACGCGCGCACTCGGCAAAATTTCGATCGGCCTTTCTTGGTGGCACAATTCTTGCCCCGATTCCGGCAATGAATCTGACAAAAGCTTCCTTGACCTGTCCCCGTTGCGGGACCGAAATGACGAGGGTCAAGCCTGTGCGGGGAGCGGTTGTGCAGTGGAGCCGCTTTCGCTGCTCTTGCGGACATTTGGAAGAGCGCGTGAAAGATCGTTCAGCGATGTGGACGTCCGTGCCGGCTTCCCTTTCGGAACGCGGCCCCACGCTCTCCTCGGGCCGCTAAAGCACGGGCGGAACTTCCGTTTGGAAAAGTTGTCATGGGTCGCTTAATTGCTGGTCGGTCAATCGCGCAGACAGCCGCTCTGCTGGCTTTCTTTTTTGGTGAAATCGCCGTTGCGGCCGCGCCGCGCCAGCATCTCCCGGGGCATGCGCACCGGTTCGCGGCTCAAGCCGCGCCGCTGGATCGCGTTCCTGGCACGAACCAGTTGAAGCTCGCGATCGGCCTGCCCCTGCGAAATCGAACCGTTCTCACCAACCACCTGCGGGAGATCTACACCCCGGGCAGCCCGCTCTTTCATCATTACCTGACTCCTGCGGAGTTTGCCGCGCGCTACGGGCCTTCGGAGGAAGATTATCGCGCGGCGCTGGCGTTCGCTCGGACCAACGGGTTCGCGGTCACCGGAACGCATCCGAACCGGATGATGGTGAATGTGCAAGCCTCCGCCGCCGATATCGAACGGACATTCCAAATCCAGCTGCACCATTATCAGCATCCGCTCGAGCAGCGGGCGTTCTACGCGCCGGATCGCGAACCGTCGGTCGAAACCTCTGTCCCTCTCCTGCATATCAGCGGGCTTGATAATTATGTCACACCGCGTCCGATGAGCCGGCCTGCGACCCAGACTGGCGCCGCCCGGGGTGGCACCGGTTCTTCGGGGACTTATTGGGGGAATGATTTCCGGGCCGCCTATGTCCCGGGCACAACGCTGACCGGGACCGGGCAGGTGGTCGCTCTTTTTGAGCTCAACGGCTATTACCCCGCCGACATCACCAGCTACGAGAAGCAAACCGGCCTGCCGCAAGTGCCGCTGCAGAACGTCTTGATTGACGGTTTCAGCGGATCGCCCGGGGGCCGGCGCCAGACCGGACTCAACGAAGAGGTCGCGCTTGATATCGAGATGGCGCTCAGCATTGCGCCGGGCCTGTCCAAGGTTCTCGTTTACGAAGCCTCCCCGACGGCCAGCATGGCGACGATCGATCATTTGTTGAACCGGATTGCCACGGACAATCTGGCAGCGCAGATCAGTTGCTCCTGGGGATTCGATATCGATCTCACCTCGGAACAGATCTTTCTGCAATACGCCGCGCAGGGGCAGTCCTTCTTTCTCGCTTCGGGCGACTCGGGCGCTTTCGCCGGGCCGGTGTTTCAACCTTCGGATAATCCGAACATTACGGTGGTGGGCGGGACTGAGTTGACGACCGATGGCTCGCAAGGGTGGGTTTCCGAAACCACCTGGAATGGCAGCGGCGGAGGGATCAGCACGGTTTATCCAATTCCCTGGTGGCAGCAGGGGATCGATATGTCCGCGAACCAGGGCTCAACCTCCATGCGCAACCTCCCGGATGTGGCGATGATCGCCCATAATGTCCTGGTGATTGCCGACAACGGCCACCAGGTGCCGCTGGATGGGACCAGCATCGCGGCTCCGCTTTGGGCTGGATTCATGGCGCTGGTCAACGAGCAGGCGGCGGCTTCGGGCAAGCCTCCGGCCGGCTTTGTGAATCCTGCGCTCTACGCCCTGGCTCAGAGCACCAACTACAGCCAGGCTTTCCACGATATCCAAACCGGCGACAACACCAGCCAGGACAGCCCCAGCCTTTTCCAGGCGGTGGCTGGGTATGACTTGTGCACAGGGTGGGGAACTCCCAATGGGACTAATTTTATCAACACGCTTCTGGGGCTTGATCCCGGAACTCTCGCGCTGACGCCGGCGCTCGGCTTCACCGCTTCGGGGCGCGTGGGCGGGCCTTTTGCCTCGACCCATCGCATTTTTGGCCTGACGAACTTCAGCGCGGGCCAGATCCATTGGAAGGCCGCGGTCGATGCCGGATGGCTGACCGTGACTCCGTCCAGCGGAGTGCTTGATCCCGGGGCTGGTGCTACCTTCCAGGTCGCGCTAAACGACTCCGCGGCGAGCCTTTCATTGGGCTCTTATCACTCCACTCTGACGGTGCGGGATGTTGAAGATCAAACGGCTCAAACGCGCGATATCTCGCTCGTCACGGGGAACAGCGGCTTCGAGACCGGCGATTTCACCAATTGGACTCTGAGCGGAACCCGCAGCGCAAATTTCATCGATAGCGTCGACGCGACACAGCAAGCCGGCGCCAGCAGCCTGCCCGGCGTGGATGACAGCGCGTTCGTTTACAATGGGATTTATGGGGCTTTTCTGGGGCAGGCGACAACGGTGGGGACTCTGTCCCAGACCTTGCCGACCGTCCCGGGCACGCGCTATCTCCTGTCGTTTTGGCTAAGCAACCCGGCGCAGGGCACGCCGAACCGGTTTCGCGTGCTTTGGGCGGGAAATCCGCTCTTTGACCAGAGTGACCTGGATCAGTTCGGCTGGACCAATATGCAGTATGTGGTCACCGCTACGAATTCGAGCACGGTGCTCCAGTTCGGTTTCCGGAACGATCAGAATGCCTTCGGCCTTGACGACGTCAGCCTGCAATCGATCGTTGGCCCGACCCTCCAGCCGGTCCAGATCAGTGGTGGCAACTTTGTTCTCACCTGGAGCGCGGTCTCTGGATTAACGTATCAGGTTCAATCTACGGATGACCTCGCGAACCCAACCTGGACCAGCCAGGGTGACCCGCAGACGGCATCGAGCGGCTCCCTAACCTATTCCGAAACGAATCTGGCGCTTCCGCATCGATTCTACCGCATTGTGCAGGCGCCGTAGGTTACGGAGCGCCGGGTTTCAGGCGCTTGCGCTGGAAAAGAAAAAGGGCCAACCCCTTTCCCGGACTGAAGAGCTTATCCCGGATCGAGGTTGGCCAATCACGCAGAACGCGATCTTCCAAAATTGGAAGCAATTGGCGTGCCGAGGCTGAGGCGATGGGGAGTGTCCCGGCAGGTTTGGGGCAGAACAGAATTGCCCGGACTTTGTCTGAATAGGCAGTATCGAATTGTTTTGAAGTCGACTCTATTCGTTTGGCTGTTTGCCTGCGTGCTCGGCAGCGGCCCTTTTGCGCTCGCGGCCGGCCCGGATGGGACTGCGCCAGCCTTGCCCGCTTCGGTGAAATCGCTGCCGGAGCCTGGCCTGCAGAACCTTTTTGTCCTGGGCGCCAATCTCTTTTGCGGCAGCGCCCCCGAAGGGGAGGAGGGGTTCGCTTCCCTGGCCCGGTTGGGCGTGAAGACCATTCTGACGGTCGACGGAGCCAAGCCGGACGTCGCGGCTGCTCACAAGTTTGGGATGCGATATCTGCATATTCCCCATGGGTATGACGGGATTTCCACCAACACCCAAGCCGCGCTCGTGAAGGCGGCTCAGTCGGCCCCCGGACCGATTTACATTCACTGTCATCACGGATTGCATCGAGGACCGGCCGCCGCCGCGGTCATCTGCATGGCGAATCAGGGCTGGTCCCCGGCGGAAGGGGAGGCGCTGCTCAAAGCCGCAGGCACCGGCAGCAATTACACTGGCCTTTATCGGACGGTGCGAGACTTTCACCCGCCGGCCCCGGAACAACTTCGCGCTCAGCCCGGCGTGTTTCCCGAGCAGGCGGAAATCTCGGGGTTGATCGATCTGATGGTCGCCATTGATGAGCGATGGGACTTGCTGAAAGCCGTGCGCAAGGCCGGCTACAAAACTCCGCCGAGGCATCCCGACCTCCAGCCCGCTCATGAAGCGTTAATCCTGCGCGAGCATTACCGCGAGGCTCAGCGCCTCGACGAGGCCGCCCGACGGGGATCCGACTTTCTGCAGCGCCTGCGCGCAGCCGAAAACGCCTCGGCCGAGCTGGAGGATCTGCTGCGCACGGAACCCGCCGCCAAGTCGCCTGCGCTGCTCGACGCGCGCTTCGACGCGGTCGCGCAGGCTTGTTCCGCTTGCCACAAGAAATACCGTGACCCGGCCGGCATCAGTTTCCACCCGTGATTCTGTCGGGAGGCGAGGGGTCAAAATCGGCTTTTACCGAGAACCGCCCCTCGGCGGCACGCATGGGCGTGAGGTGGTTCCTTGATGGTCGGAGTGAGCGGGTTACGCCGGCCACGGGAATTTCACCGACTTCGGCGCGTCCGCTGTGCCGTCGAATTTGCGCAGTTGCACAAACATTTCGATCTCGCTCGGCAGCCCGTTGGCGGCATGCACGCGGAACTGGATGCACCGCGGGTCGTTTGCACTCGGGTCAAAGCTGTAACCCCACTGAAACCACGGCTGGCCCTGGGCGGACGCGGCGCGGGCGGCGTGCCGTATGGCCGTCGGCTCAAATACGCCGCCTGCGGTCTGGGAAGATTTGATGCGCACGCGCCAGCCGGTATCGTCCGTTTCCCTGTAGGCGACAAACGCATAGTCGCAGTGGATCACCGCGTCATACGCGTCGATGTAGGCCAGATGCTGGTATTGCGTTCCGCCTGGGACCGAACCCGGGGTTTCGATCAGTTGAGTTGCAGTCGATGTGCTCATAAAACGTGCGCTTCTTCTACCATGCCTCCATTTTCCGAATATGGAACTTAAGTTGCAGGCCTCTCGCAATTCTTTGTTCTCCGCCGCAGCCTTTTCTGCTTGCGTAAATATTTCAAATCGCTAATGGGATGGAAAAATTCCATTAATCTTATGTTGCGCAACTACATTATCGTTCTGATTTACGGAGTCATCGCCCTTTTCGGGCAATCTTTGCGGGCGCAGGAGGCGTCCAAAAACGCGGCTCCGGAGATGCAGAAACTCGCATTCACCGTGGGAAAGTGGAAACTCGACGAAATCGATGAGGCATCGCCGTTTGGCCCGGCCGGCAAGGCCGCCTTCAAGTCGCAAACCCGATTTCTCTACAACGGGCATTTTGTGGAGGAGAGCGGGACCGGCAAAGTCGGCGACCTGCCGGTGAGCTACACCGTGCTGACCTATTTCGACTCCGACGCCCGCCTTTACCGGAGCCTGTACTACGACAGCAACGGCGCGGTGATTCATTCGGCGGGCACCGTGGAAGGACGGGTGATCAAAGGATCAGGCGAGCAGGAGGCCAACGGCAAAAAGTACAAGATCAAAAGCATCTCGACCTTCGCCGAGGACGGCAAATCGTTCACGTACGAGTGGTCGTATTCCGAAGATGGTCTGAAGTGGAAATCCTTCTTCCGGGGAACCGCGACCCGCACCGGGAAATAGGGTCCGCTCGTTATCCGCGGCTTCACGGCAGCCAGCTCCGGGGCGGGGATTTTTGCCAGGCAGCGCGTCCCCGCTTCAATTTGTCAGTCGGAGCGATTTGAGGTGCGGGATTCGCGTTCGGACGCGTTCGCGGGCAGCTCGCTTTCAATCATTTGTCATCCAGCCGCAACGCCGTTACCCTGCGGCCCGAAATTGCAACATGATGCGTTCCGACATTATTAAAAAGGGTTTCGAACGCGCGCCGCACCGCTCGTTGCTGCGCGCCACTGGCTCCATTGAATCCGAAGCGGATTGGGACAAGCCGTTCATCGCGATTGCCAACAGTTACACGGATTGCATTCCGGGCCACGCGCACTTGAACGAAGTGGGCCAATTGGTCAAACGGCTGGTGCGGGAAGCGGGCGGCGTGCCCTTCATCTTCAACACGATTGGCGTCGATGACGGCATCGCCATGGGCCACAGCGGCATGCTCTATTCGCTGCCTTCCCGTGAATTGATTGCGGACACCGTGGAGACCATGATCCGCGCTCACTGCTTCGACGGCATGGTCTGCATCCCGAACTGTGACAAGATCGTTCCGGGCATGCTGATGGCCGCCATGCGCGTCAATATTCCCACGGTTTTTGTGAGCGGCGGCCCGATGGCCGCGGGCATTGCCGAGCAGCAGGCCGTGCACGAGGATCTGGCGCAGCATCTGCAACCGGCCAAGGGCAAAGCCGACTTGATCACCGTGTTCAAAGGAGTGGGCGCCCTCCAGGCCGGTCAGATCAGCGAAGACCAGTTGAAGAAACTGGAACAGGCCGCATGCCCCACTTGCGGCTCCTGCTCTGGCATGTTCACGGCCAACTCCATGAACTGCCTGTGCGAAGCTCTGGGCGTTGCCCTGCCGGGCAACGGCACCATTCTGGCCGTGTCCAAGGAACGTGAAGCGCTTTATCAGCGCGCGGCCGAGGCGATCGTCCGCCTGGTCAAGGACGACTTGAAACCGCGCGACATCGCCACAATCGAGGCGTTCGACAACGCCTTGATGCTGGACGTCGCGATGGGCGGCTCCACGAACACCGTGCTCCATACCCTCGCCATTGCGCGCGAAGCCGGCATTCCCTACGACATCAAGCGCATCGACGAGATCTCGCGCCGCATCCCGTGCATCTGCAAGGTGTCGCCCTCGTCGGATTACCATATTCAGGACATTCACCGGGCCGGTGGCATTCACACCATCCTGGGCGAACTGAAGCGCCAGGGCGTGTTGAACTTGAATTGTCGCACGGTTACCGGAAAGACTCTCGGCGAGAATATCGATGCGTGGGACGTTCGTTCGGAAAAATGCTCGGCGCTCGCCAAGACCGTCCGGGTCTCCGGCTCGTCGGCCATTGCGGTCGATCCCAACGATAAAATGGGCGCCGCCGCTCGCACCGCCAGCGGCAATCTTGCCCCCAAACCGATGCTCTTCTTCCCGGCTGACCCGCGTGCGATCGCGCTCTGGCGCCTGGCCGCTGCGTTTAACGCCAGTGATGCCTCTGCGGCCGCGGCGCTTTTTGCCTCGGACGGAGAATTGGAAGTGAACGACACGCTCATCTGGAAGGGACGGGCGGAGATCGAAGCTGGTTTGCAGGGGAAATTTGCGGAATTCAAGGGGCTCGTCCGTGCTGAACTCGCCGGCCTGAAGGGTGCGCCGGTCCTTGTGGTGTGGCGTTATCAGGGCGGCGCCAAACAACGCGCCTGCCTGTTGCGCACCGGCCGCCTGCGCGGCACGGAGATCTCGCGCGCGTATCATGATTATCGGGAGGCCGCTCTCGCCGATGCCCAACCCGCCGGCCTGCTGCCGTACGATCCCTCGTTCCGCTTCGATGCCGCGGATTGCATCCGGACGAAGGAGACGGCTTACACGCCCGATGGCGGGCTCTCCATTCTTTATGGCCAGCTTGCTCCGGAAGGCAGCGTGGTCAAAACCGCCGGCATCAGCAAAGCGTTCAAGGAAAACTGCGGGCCCGGCTTCGTTTTTGAAGGGCCGTGCGTCATTTTTGAAAGCCAGGACGACGCGTGTGCCGGCATCCTGGCGGGCAAAGTCAAAGCGGGCGACGTGGTCGTGATCCGCAACGAAGGCCCGCGCGGCGGCCCCGGCATGCAGGAGATGCTCTCGCCCACGAGTTACATCGTGGGCATGGGGCTTGGCGACAAATGCGCTCTGATCACGGACGGACGGTTCAGCGGCGGCACCGCGGGGGCCTGCATCGGGCACGTTTCGCCGGAAGCGGCCGAGGGTGGCCCGATCGGGTTGTTGAAAGCCGGAGACCGTTTGCGGATCGATTTTCCGAACCGGCAGATCGACATCCTCGTTGCTGAGACTGAACTGGCGGAGCGCCGGAAGCACTTCGTCCCCACCCGCCGAAGCCTGGGCGGTTGGCTGGCCCGGTACCAAAAACTCGTCACCAACGCCAGCCAGGGTGGCATTCTCACGGCCTGACCAAAGAACCTCGGAGAGGTTCCCAGCCACAGCCCAACGTTGCCGCGTCGGCGGCTACGTTGGGTTAATCGTCCCCGAAAACACATCAACCCCGGAGAGGTGGTGGCCCGTTCGCGTTTTGGTGATGGGGGAGAGTTCCGGGAATTCGCGAGGCCGCGAATCGAAATGCCTGGAGGATAAATGGAAGGGTATCTGCAACGCTTGGGATCGGAGCAAACGAAGGCGTCGCGGCGTAGTTGATTGGTGGCGACTTGTTGAAGCAGAAGACCTGCTCGGCATCATTGGGCACTTGGCACAGACCGCTCGAAGCTTCCGGATCGGAAAAGACCGCCGCCCTCCAACATTTCAGTCGCAAAACGTGCGCCGCCTTGTAAATTGCCTGCGCGTTTGCGCGAGTGGCGAAATGGCAGACGCGCCAGACTTAGGATCTGGTCCCGTAAGGGGTGGAGGTTCAAGTCCTCTCTCGCGCACCATCTCCCTTCCCCGAACCTGGCCTCCTCAACGGCGTGGGTCAGCGCACAAATCGAACAGCGGAGAGGTTCACAGCCACAGCCCACCATTGCACATTTGGCGCGCCTTCCCGCGGCGGTTCCTGCGGTGTGGCGCGAACGCGTCAAGGCGAGCAGGTCGCAAGGCGGACCAAAGGGGCGAGTGGGCGCAATACGGTTGGGCATGCGATCCAGGTTCGGCTGGAATTTAGAATTTTTCGGTGCGAACGGCAAAACGGCACTCTAAAATGCCCTATGACGCGTTTTGATTTTCCGGGAGACATCTTGGATGGTCGTTTCAAAACTAAAACCGTAGCTTTAGCGGAGATTCTGTTCTGTCGCTTGGAGGTCCTTTCAGGGGGCAAGCGAGAGCACCTTTGGAATTCAAGCCAGCGGCGAGAATTGGTAACTAGCCTTTTGCTTCTTTTGGGCAATGCCAAAAGAAGGGCCGCGCGGCCTGAGCGCCGGGTGGCTCCATGCAATGGTCGCCTGCGCGGCGACAGAGCGCGCTTGAAAGAACAAACGCCAGAGACCAAAGTAGCAA
Organism: uncultured Verrucomicrobiota bacterium; assembly: GCA_964566945.1. Lineage (GTDB taxonomy): Bacteria > Verrucomicrobiota > Verrucomicrobiia > Limisphaerales > SXQI01 > DASVNK01. The sequence goes on from CAZMKE010000025.1 coordinate 91,620, forward strand.
GACAGTTCGCTTTTCAGGCGAATGGCCCTAAACTTGGGGTTTAATGACATGATCAGGTTTTCATCAATACTTCTTCTCGGCTTGAATTTTGGCTCAGGTTGCTCCCACAGAATTACTCCCGTTGAGCTGACGGAAACTGCAATAACTGAAACATTCGTCCGGTTGAATATCTATGCTCAAACAAACCAAATGGTTCCGGCGACGCTGAGCGATCTTCCGAAAAGAGCTGGATATATGAACCGCACGACGGACGGGTGGAATAGACCCCTCCAGTTTCACGTCGCTCCGGATGGGATAATGACTCTCACGAGTTTCGGCGCTGACGGAAAGGCAGGCGGGATTGGAGAGGACGCAGATATTTCAAGAAGCTATCGATCAAAAAGGGAAGATGGAAGTCTTTGGGCGGGTTCGCCCATGTGGATGGTCGAAGCAGAAGTGAAATAGAGAAGGTTGCGATTGTCGCCGTTGTGTTGGCCTCGATACCTTTGCTTTATTTGGGCAGTCTGTTCGCCATCCTTGGTTTCAGCCGGGACTTCTTAAAGATCGATTCGTGTCTTGATTGAGGTGGCCACTGGAATTACACGCGAGGTGTTGTGAGCATTGACAGAGTGTGTGTGCCACTTCCCAAAAAATATCGCCGTGCTTCGCAAACAGCGTAGAAGATCCTTCAGGACCAATTTTTACAGGCTTTCTGTGTACCTTTTTGAAACGGGAAGAAAGGCCGTAAAATCGCCAAAAGCCGAATCCTAAGTCTGGCGCGTCTTCCATTTCGCCACTCGCGCAAACGCGGCGTCAATTTACAAGGCAGCGCTCGTTTTGGGACTGAAATGTTTGAGCACGGAGGGGTGATGAAGCCTGCCACGGGCCATTGGGCTTCGAGCGGTGGGTTTGGCTGCTCCATTTTCAACGATGAAGCGCAATTCCCACTTGGGGGGTCCATTCGGGGGTAAGGGACTGCATCTCTGAAAGCGGCCAAGCGGCCTGAGCGTGAACAGGAGGATTGTTAACGGCTTTTTTTCTTCTTTTTTGGCCGCCAAAAAAGAAGAAGCCGACGGATTAGGGCAAAACGTTCCAGCCTGGCGGCAAGTTGCTTAGGCTAAGCGAGATCTTTCGGTTGGCGGACGCAAGCTTGCCCGAGTAATATATGACAAATGAGAAGCTCAGAATTGGATTAGGCGTCAATATGTCACGCAAGCAGAAGCTTACAGTTTTTGCGGCCGTGCTGTTCGTTCTCTACTTGTTCTCGTACTTCGTGACGACAACCGTTCGGCCGCGAGGGACTGGTGGTCTCAGTGGTCCGCGCCGTGTCCGAGTTTTCGCGAGCGAGGAGCATCTGATGGCGTTCTACCCGCTTTATCTAGCTGAGCGCTGGAAACGTAATCTGTCGTTATTCGATGCCCACGAATACTTCAACGTCGATTTTGCCGACGGTCGTTACAGACGGTTTTGGCTTTACGCGGACGGTCAGCATGGTCGTATTTGGTATGATTTCTGGTGACAGGCCTAACACGACGCTGGAGCCAACGCGGACGAGCGCGCCCGATTTGGCGAGTGCGCGCGGGTTCTCTTGTGTTTTTGATCCGCGTGTCTCAGCTTTAAAGCGTTAGGCGTCATTGCGCACCACCTATGCAACGCACCATCACCATCGCTGTTGTCGCATTGGCGACCGTTGCTGCTGCCGCCGCTGTTTGGTTTTGGGCGCTGAGGCCGCTTGGCTTTGCTTCCTACCTCAGCTCCACGAGAACGAGTGATGCAGACATCATTCGCCAGTATTGGCCGCATCGTCTGGTTCAGCCCGCGTGGGTCAGCCCCACACCAGACAGGATCATGAATTGGCACACCACAGAGACCTGCGCTCGACTGACCGTAGTTGCTGTAGCGTGGTTGTTCACCACCGGAGGTTTTCTTCACGGATCTGTCAGACGACAGAGACTGCGGCCTAACAGGACGCCGGAGCCAGGGCGTTTGGGTTCGGTTGCAGTTCCTTGACGCTCCTCGTGTGTGCCACTTTTTGTGCCACTTCTTGAAAATTCTCGAGTGGCGATATAGGTGACGCAGAATGTTAATCAAGATCAATGCTTACTGGCCTTTCATTGCAATGATTGAAACGGGAAGAAAGGCCGCAAAATCGCTAAAAGCTGAATCCTAAGTCTGGCGCGTTTGCCATTTCGCCACTCGCGCAGCCAGTCGCCGGGCATCAACGCCGAGTAGCGTGATCCTGCAGCCAGTAGAGGTCCGGGTTGTTGGGGGCGGGACGGTCGAGAGGGAGATCCTGGCCTTTCTTGATGGTGGGGTAGGTGCGGGGGTCTTTCCATTTTTTGATTTCGGAGTGGCCGTCCGCGAAGGAAAAGCCGCCCGCGCGATTGTGGTAGCTGGCTGGAAAATCGACCATGCGCCAGCTTGCGGGCTTGTCAGGATAGCCCGCCATATCGACGACGAAGTAGCCGTCGTTGATGCTGTCTTCGCGTTCGTCGAGGAACACCCAGGTGCCAGCGGGGCCGGGGCCGGTGAAATCGGCCATTTTAAGGTAGACCCGCCAGCCGGTGGCGTTTTGCGGGGTCCAGCTGCCGGAGTTGCCCCAACCGGGGCCGCCCACCCAGTTGAGCATGGACATGCTGCGGATGCGCGGGACGTACCGTTTGAGATTGGGATTGTAGCCTTGGGTGAGGTCGGCCGGGCATTTCCAGAGTATCCGTCTTAGGAACAACGTGTGATCCGCGGGTGGGCTGTGGGAGAAATTTC
>CAZMKE010000026.1:0-92183 GCA_964566945.1 uncultured Verrucomicrobiota bacterium
TGGCCTTGGGGCCCGAGCGTGGGCGACCTGAACGCGGACGGGTTTGAGGATGTTTTCATCACGGCCGGAATGGGCTATCCGTTCCGTTACGGGGCCAACTCCCTGCTCTTGAACGAAGGCGGCAAGCGCTTTGTGGACGCAGAATTCGCGGTCGGGATCGAACCGCGCCAGGCTGGAATTGAGATTCCCTATTTCACCGTCGACTGCTCCGGTGACGATAAAGAGCGGGAGATGTGTTACCACAAGAAAGGCCAGTATCGCGTGATTGGGTCCACCAGCGCCCGCTCGTCGGCCATCCTGGACCTGGACGACGACGGGGACCTCGACATTGTCACCAACGAAATGAACGACCGTCCGCAGGTTCTGATCAGCAACCTGGCCCAGACCAAAAAGGTGAATTTCCTGAAGATCCGCCTGGTCGGCTCTGTCTCGAATCGGGATGGCCTGGGGGCGGTGGTGCGCGTCACCGCAGGCGGCCAGACTCAAACACGTTTCAACGATGGCAAGTCGGGTTACCTCGCGCAAAGCCAGATGCCCCTCTACTTCGGGCTGGCCAGCGCCACCGCAGTTGACTCGATCGAGGTCGCCTGGCCCTCCGGAAAAAAGCAAACCGTGCGAGAAAACCTCCGCGCCAACACCCTGTTGACGATTACCGAACCGCGGTAGGCGAATTCCAGGCGCGACGAGCTTAGACCTTTGGAGCCTCGTCGTCCGCGGTGCTGGCGAGTTTCACTTTCAGCCGCCGATCACGCACCTGGGCGCGCTTCAGCTTGCTGACAATCGCCTGCGCCTGGCCGGATGCGACGTCGACGAAGGAGTGGCGTTCCCGCAGATCGACAAAACCAATGTCGGATTCCGGCACACCGGTCTCACCCTGGATCGTTCGCACGATATCTTCCCGGGTCACGCCGCTCTCGGTCCCAACGCTCAAGTGCAATCGCGTCTGGCCGACAGGCGTCCGGCGGCTTGGCTTGATGGGGACCAGCGACGGACGGGTGGCGAGCTTTCGTTCCGGGATCGAGAACTTTGGGGATGGCTCTGGCTTGGCCGGCACACTTGGCGCGCTGGCACCGGGAGAGACCACCACCGGCGCGGGCGGATCCGCGGGCAAAGGCGCCGCCACCGGAGGTGGAGCGACTGGCTTCACTGCTCTCGGAGTTTTTTGGACAGGCTCCCCGCGAGACTCCCGCCAATCCCGCTTTCTCGGGCCTTCCGTCCGGTCGGCATCTCTATCGAAACGGCCATCGGGAATTCCTGGGCCGCGCGCCGGCCGCGCCATTGGATTGACCCGCCCTTCACTGGGGCCACTGGGATTGGGACGATTATCTGGCGCCTGCAGCAGGTGGATCAGGGCGGAGGCCACGTCGGTGCTGTTGAAGCCTTCTTCGAGGAGCACTTCGATCAAGCGATCCTGGGCTTTGAATTCGCCAGATTTCAGCGTGGCCCGGATACGATCCAAAAAGACCGCGGCGCGCGCTTCCTCGACATCGTTGACCGTCGGGATGCGGGAGCGATGAACCCGCGTGCGGGTGTAGCGCTCGATATTCCGAATCTGGAAAACCTCGCGGCCGGACACGAACGAGATTGCCCGCCCGCTGCGGCCCGCGCGCCCGGTGCGCCCGATCCGGTGCACATAATCCTCGACGTCGTAAGGCAGGTCGTAGTTAAAGACGACCTCGACATCGTTCACGTCGATCCCGCGCGCCGCGACGTCGGTGGCCACCAGAAACTCCAGGCCCGATTTCCGAAAACGGCTCATGACGCGGTCGCGCAAGGCCTGGCTCATGTCGCCGTGAAGGCGATCGGCGGAATAGCCCTGGGCGTTCAAGTGGTCCACCAGGTCGTCCACCATCCGTTTGGTGTTGCAGAAAATAATCCCGAGCTTGAGATCATGGATATCGATCAGGCGGGTCAGCAACTCGATCTTGAACCGGCGGTCCACCTCAAAATAGACCTGCTCAACCGTCGGCACGGTCAGAGCCTTCTGCTCGATGCTGACCGTTTTGGGATTGCGACCGTATTTCCCGATCAGTTCCTGGATCGAACGCGGCATGGTGGCCGAGAAGAACACCGTCTGGCGCTCCGCGGGGACGGCCTGGAGGATAAACTCGATATCTTCGCGGAAACCCATGTCGAGCATGACATCCGCTTCATCCAGAACGACCAACCCCACTTGATCCAACCGGAGCGTGCCGCGCCGCATATGGTCCATCAGCCGGCCCGGGGTTCCAATCACGATCTGCGCGCCCTGCTTCAAACCGTAGATCTGGCGATCGTAGGATTGGCCTCCATAAATCGGCAGGGCGTGGATGCCGCGTTTGAAAAATGCGAGCTTGTGGACCTCTTCAGAGACCTGGACGGCCAATTCGCGAGTGGGGCAGAGAATAAGCGCCTGCACCGCCCGCTTTTGCGTGTCGACCTTCTCGATGGCCGGTATGGCGAAGGCCGCGGTTTTGCCGGAGCCGGTCTGCGATTGGCCGACAATATCCGAGCCGGCCATGAGCAAAGGAATTGACTCGGCCTGGATTGGCGAGGCTTGCTCAAACCCGAGGCGATCCACCGCCTTGAGGACTTCAGCCGAGATTCCCAGTTCCGAAAAAAGTTTGGTCGTCATTAAACGTGCGAGGACTATAGCACGAAAGCGAACACACCGCCCGCGACAACTCCCGAATCCGGCCATTCAACGGTCGGCGGGTTCGTCTTCAAGTGCGCCGGCCTGACAACGCCCCTGACTCGAACTTACGAGTTTTTTTCGTCCGACTTCTTCTTCTTGTCGCTATTCTCCGGCGTGACAGCCGGCTTGTCATCCTGCCAGCTCTTGATCAAGGGCACTTTGTCTTCAACATTGCGCAAAAGTTCGCGCGCCTGCTCGGGAGTCCGGGTAATGCGGGGCTGGAGGAACACCATCAACTCAACCTCGCGGCTTGTTTTGTCCTTCTTTTTGAAGGCCCAACCCAAGCCCGGGATGCTTCCCAGGAACGGAACTTTCCTTTGCAAATCGTTCTGCTCCCGTTGAATGATCCCTCCCAGCACCACCGTCTCACCGTGGCGGACCATGAGATCCGTTTTGAAGTTGCGGGTATCGAGAATCGCGCCGCCAAAGAGAGTCTCGCCACTGCGAATGCTCGAGGACTCGGTGCGAATTTTGAGAGCCACTTCGTCCGCGGTGTTGATGTGCGGAGTCACCTCCAGAATGATGCCGACATCCCGGTATTGGAACGTGTCGTTGCGGCCGCCCACGTCGGTGTTCAGGCTGCCGGAGATGAAAGGCACCTGCGCGCCGACAAACAACTTGCCGAGTTCGTTATCGGCGATGCTGATCTGCGGTTCGGCCAGAACCCGGGCGTCGGTGTTCTTGCGCATGAATTGGACGAGGAAGTTCACATTCACCGATGAATCCAGAACGCCCGTCTTCAAGGCATTCGCCACGGTCGATCCCGCAAAGACTTTGGTGTAACTCGCGCCGGCGCTCACCACGGCCGAATCCTCCAGGTCCTCGCCGGTGAAGGACTTGCCATCGGGCGACCAGCGCACGCCCAGCTTGTCCCGGAAATCGCTGGAGACTTCGATGATCTTGGCCTCGATCAACACTTGAGGCGTTGGCGCATCCAGATCCTCAATCAGCTTCATAATCTGGGGAAAGAAATGGAGGTTGCTGGTGATCAGCACCGCGTTGCTGCGCCTGTCCGGCACCACACGCACCCGGCCAACCAGGTCGCTGACCGGCCGCTGCCCCGAGTTGCGGCCGCTGCCGCTATCGAGCCGGCCGAAAGTGTTCTCCTGTTGTCCGCCGAGCCACGGGAAGTACGCATCTTCCTTGGTTTCCTGCTCGAGCCCGAAACTGTTCTGGCTGGCCTGATTTTGCTGCTGCACCGCCCGGCCATCGGGTTGCTGCGGCTGCTGCACCTGCGGCCGGAGGGGCGGAGATCCGCCTTTGGCAAAGAGAATGTTGAGATCACTCGCCACCGTGGTGGCCCGAGCGAACTTCAGGGTCACCCGCATGGTCGTCTCTCCGGCCTGCGACGGCGAATCGAGTTCTTTCAGGACCGCCTCGACGGCCTCCAAGCCTTCCGGTGAGCTGGAAGTGACAATGATCGAGTTGGAGTACGGTTCGCTGGTGATGCGAACCTTGCCGTAGAGTTTTCCTCCCGAAGAATCACTGCTGCTGCCGCGATCAAACGGGTTGTAATCCCAATAGTTTCGCTGCTGCTGTTTCTTGAGGAAAAGCTCGTTGAGGACATCTTCCATGTCGGTCGCGCTGATGAATTTCAAGCGGAAGATTTTTGGCGCCATGCTGTTGTCGCTGATCGGAGCATCCAGCGTCTGGATCAGTTTCTCGATTCCTTCCATCTGGTTGGGAGGCGCCTGCACGATCACCGCATTGCGGCGGCGGTCCGCCACGAAGCTCGGCTTTTTGCGGGTGGTCCCGCCGCCGCTGCCGCCGTAGAAAATGTAAAATGGGTAGCGGGAGTTGTTGTCGGACCCTTCGTTCAGGGTGTCGAGCTGCTTCGCCACATCCTCCGCATCCGCATTCGTCAAGGCGAAAGCCCGCATGACCTTTTCCTGTGCTTCCTCGCGATCGAGAGCGGCCACCAACTTCTGGATAGCTTTATAATTCTCGGCACTCGACAGGATGATGAGCGAGTTCGACCGGGTATTGGCGGTGATTTCGACACGTTCCTTCCCGGTCTTGCCGTTCATTTTCTGGTAGAGGGGAGAGATCTCTTTCACCAGGTCTTCCGCGCTGACGTTTTGCAGCGGGAGCACACGCAGGGTCACATCTTCGTTTTGTTCGACGTCCAGCACCTCCAGAAGCTTTCGGACTTCGGCCATCTTCGATTTGGGAGCCGAGACAATCAGCTGATTCTGTGATTTGTCGGGCCAGATTTTGACCTGGCCCGAACCGGCAGAAGCAGTAGCGCCAGGCATCGGCATCCCAGGCTGGGGCTGGCCGGGCTGAACCGGTCCCCCCGGCCCCATGGGCATGCCGGGGGGCATTCCTGGCTGCCCTGGCTGGGGTTGCCCTCCCGCTCCCCGCGGGCCCGGCGCCTGGGCGTTGATAATCTGGCTGAGAAGGGTCGCCAGTTCATCCGCATCCGCATACTTCAGCTTGAAGAATTCGACGCTAACGTCCGAGGGCGACGACACGTCGAGCTCTTTGATCAGTTCGCTGGCGATCCGGATGTTGTCGGTATAGTCCGTGATCATCAACTGGCGGGCGCGATCCACCACCTCGACCGTGGCCTTCTCGGAGAGCACGCTCTTGATTTTATCCTTCACCTCGCTCGGATCCACGTGTTCGAGCTGGAAAATGCGAATCAGCCGTTGGCGGCCCTCGGGGATGGCCTTCGCACTGTTATCGACCAGTTCCGGAGTCATTTTGGGTTCCTGCGAATCCGGCACGATGAGGATGGAACGGGAAGACTCGATCGTGGTGAATCCCTCGAGAGCGAGCGCGCGATAGACGAGGTTCACCGCGTCGCGCGGCTTGAGCTTTTTCGAGCTGACGATGGTCAGCTGGCATTGCACTTTCGGGTGTTTGACCACGCTTTTGCCCGTGTTCTTCGCCAGCCATTGCACGATGGTATCGACGTTGGCGTTTTGAAAGCTCAGCTGCATCTCCTCGTCCGGAGAGGGCGGCTTGGCCGCCGCGGCCGAACCGTCCGCAGCCGCCTCGACGGGCAAAGTCGCCTGAACTGATCCCGCGCCCGATGGAGCTGGCGCCGCCGGAGCGCCGCCCGGGACCGCGCCCGGAGGGGGTGCGGCCACCGCCCCGGCCGGGACGGCAGCGGGCGCGGCCGGGGCTGGAGCGGCCGCCTCGGCTGGCGCCGCCGCGCGAGCGGCCCGCGCGCGCGCGATCGGCGCCTCATTCTGCGCCTGAACGGGCACGGCAGACCGGAGAAAATAAGCGACGGACAGAGCCGTCCCGAGCGCGAGAGCGCCGGTCACCCGAATCACCAATTTACGAGGGAAGTTCATTATTTTAAGAGACTTTCACTGCCAAAACCTTCGAACACCATGAGTTCATTCGTCTTGCCTTCATGAAGAATGAGCACGCGATTTACTCCAATCTGCAAAAGCTTCACGCCGCCGAATTCCTCACCCGGCTGGACCAAGCCGGTCTGGCCATTGGGCGCGCGGATGAAAACGTCATTCCCGGCGATGCCGAGCAACGCGGGCTGGGCGGGCGGACGCGTGACAACCTGGCCGAGAATCTGGCTGGTTTTGATCTTATCGATGCGCGCCTGGGCTTCCGACGGGAGAGCATTGGTTTCCCCCGCAGGGAGGCCAGCTTTGAACTCGACGCGGCCAGGCACAAATGCGGCCAGCGCCTGGCCGCGTGGAACGAGCAACCGGGAAAGTTCATAAAGCACGACCGCAGCCAACAGGAGGCAGACGATCCGGAGCAACGGATTAAGACGTTCAAGCATTGGGCGCCTCCCCGTTTTTCCAGAACTCGAAGTTCAGGATCACCACGGTAGCGTTCATCTTCAACGTGCCGGGCTTGCCCGCATCAGGCGTTAACTGAAGCGAATCGATGACGATCGGGTAACCGAGCGTTTGCAGCTTGTGAATCAGGCCTAAAGCAGCGGTGAGCGGGCCGACGCCGTCGAACTGAATGGTCGCCAACTCGCGGCCTGACCCTCGTCCGGGGCTTTCCAGCACCGGCCCAAGAGTTATTCCGTCCTGCCGGGCAACATTTTGGATTGCGGCGCTGGCCTCGGCGACCAGCGTCTCCGGCGACAGCTTGCCGGGTTCGAGGCGCCATGCATCACGATATTTCTGGAACAACAACACCTTGTTCTCGTAGGCGCGGGCTTCCTGTTCCTCCCGCTGAACGCGGCCCAGCAGAAGCTGATAATCGTTTCGCTGCGACTCGAGGCGCTTCCAGCCGCGCACCCCAAAAAACAGCGCGAGGTAAATCGAAATGCCGGCCGCCGCGAGGCGAATTGTCCGCTTATCTCTTTGGGTGATGGCTGCCATGTTGGTTCTATGGGTGTGGTCCGGCCGGATTCAGGGCGGGGTTGGAATTCGTCGCCGCCGTTTTTGGCTCAGGCAGGCTGAGCGTTTTCCGGAAGCCGTCCGGCCTGACCTGCGCCGAAATCCGGAAGGTAAACTTCTGGCCGTCGGGCGTGGGCGCCTGTTCATCCACTACCACCCGGGAAAAAAAGCCGGAATCGATCAGTTTCGAGCGAAAAGCCCCCGGGGCCTGAGCGTCGCCCACGCTGCCACGCAACGAGAGATCGCCATGCCGGACAAGGGAAAGAGAATCGATCCGGGTTCCGGGCGGAGCGCACTGCGCGAGGACCGTGAGGACATCGAGATCGGGGGGCTGATTGGTCTTGATGTAATTCAGGAAATTGAACTCCCGCTCGATCCGAGGCAGTGAATTGCGATAGGCCGCGATGTTCGCCAGCTTGCGCGACAGGCGGGCCTGGTAGACCACTGCCTCCGCATACCGCAAGACCAGCGCCGCCACTGCCAGAACGCCCGCGAGCACCGCCCACTTCCAGCGACCGCCGGCCGGACTTTTGGGCAAGGCGGCCTGGTGCGCCCCGAGGAAGATTGGAGTCTGGCCGCTTTCCAGCAGCTTTTTCAGCCCTTCGTTGGCCGGCGTGCCCGGATGGCGGGCTTCCACCAATTCCAACGAGATTCCCGGCTTCAGGCCTGGCGCCAACACGGACGCCAGATTTTCCTGCCCTCCTCCATCAGACAAGAGATACAGCTTTTGGCCGATCCCGTTCTCCAGAGCGGCTCCCGGGCTCTCCCCGTTTCGTTGCACGCCCCAGGGCAAAATGCGGACCGAGAGCGGGCCACGGTCGTCAAACACCGCCAACTCGGAGCGGGTTCGCCCCGCTTCCAACACGCTGAAATCTGACGAATTCTTTGGGCACAGTCCCTGGCGCGCCAGGGCTCCCACCGTGAACTCGCTCTGCAGTCCCGCCGTGGAGAGGATCCGCCTATAGTCTTCCAGCAACTCTTTCCGCACCGCGACCACCACGAACTCTTGCAGGCCAGGCGATCCATGCGGAGTTCCGCGGCTCCGACTCAAAGGCTGGCAGCCCCAGGCCAAATCACTCGGCGGCACGGGCAACTGGGCCTCTAATTGCATGGCCAGCAGGCGCCGGGTCTCGTCCGCGGCGGCCGCCGGGACGCTCAACCGCCGGAGAGAAACGCCGCGAACAGGGATTGAGCAATGGGCCAAGCCGCCTGCGTCGGCAAACGCGCGGACCCGGCGTGCCGCCTCGTCCATCACGCCGGCGGGCAAGCGGCCGCCCGGTTCGCGCTGCAGGGGGATTTCCAAGGTTCGCTCCCGTTCAAGCAGGTGCATCGAGTTCTCCTTGAACTCGACATACAATTCGCGCTGGCCGTTCACAAAACTCACAGGTTCTCCCTATACGAAAGGGTGTCGATGGCGTTGTTTCCCAGTTGCACGATCAGCTCGATCCTCCGCACCGCGCCGCTCGATTCCACCCTGCCCTCGCTGATGATTCGGAAGGTCTCCGAGCGGGCCGTAATCATCCCGGAAAGCTGCTTAAAAATATCGCGAGTCATTCCTGGGACCTTGAGCAGGCAGGCTGCGTTCGGAAAAAAACCGGCGGAGGATCGATAATTAATGATGGCGCGCGCCAACTCCTCCGTGATGCCGGGGAGGCAGCGCAAAACGACCTGGGAAGCGGTATTGATGTTGATCAAACCGCGCTGAGCGCTATCGGAGCTCGTCGTAACATCATCGCCAATCTGGAACAGGAGATCTTCGCTAATCAGCTTCGGCCCCACCGGCTGGGCCTGCGGCTGATTCGGAGCCTGGCCCGGCACGACCGGCTGGCCAGGCTGTCCTGGCGCCGCCGCCGTCCCGGCCGTCTGCGCGGGGGATCCAGGAGGGGGCTGGGACATCGCCGACACCTCCAGGAGATCGACCAGGCTCTCCAGTTTGTTCTGGCCGCGGTACTGGGTGATCGCCTTTGCAATATCCGCGGTGATACCGGGCACTCCCACAAGGGCGGATTCATCCGCCGTCTGCACATTCACCCGCGCCTGGCCCGCCGCATTTTTGTTTTGGACGCGGGATTCGAAGCAAAGCGCGCCGGACCAGCCCGGATCCAGCCTGCCATCACGGTTGTCCGGCGGGTCATTGAGGTCGCCATCATCCTCCTCCGGATCGAGCAAGCCATTCTGATTCGCGTCCTCGCCCAGCAAAAGCTCGCGAGTCACCCCTCGAACCAGGAGAAGTTCCCGCGCGGTCTGGATCCGGTCATTGCGTGGAATGTAACGTGGGCGCAGGGTGGCGTAATACTCAGCCTCCGCGCCGCCCGGCGATGGAGTGTCGTCCCGATCCCGCCAGTCGACAATCGCGGCCGCGATCTCGGGGGTGAGCTGATAGAGGTTGGTCAGCTGCTGCATCGACGCCTCGTTGACACTCAACCGGCTCTCCTCGTCCGTCACTCCATAGACCAGCTTGCTTCCGTCATCCGGCATGGCCTGGTGAATCACTCGAAACCGGCCGCGGCCAAGATGCACATCCTGGAAGTCCGAAGGGTCGTCATAAATGGAGCGCGTGTGATTTTGAGCCGAGCGCTTGCGCTCCGCCGCATCGTGATAGATCACCGCTTTTGCCTTCTCCGCACCCGCCAGAGCCAGGTAATAGGCCTGGACTCCGTCTCCGTAGTTGCGGGCCACCTGGAGGTCAGTTCGGCCGGTGTAGAGCACGCTCATGACAAAAGCGGCCAAAAGCGCCACACACCAAACCAACGCCACCAGGACCGACGCGGTGCGAACCGTAACGCGCGCGCTTCCCCTCAGTTGGAACTCCCCGGTTCTCACTGAATGCCTCCCGCTGAAGCATCGACCGGTCCATTGCCCGCGCTGTTGGTCGAAGCTCCTCCACTGCTTCCACCGCCGGATCGGTAGAAAAACAGAGACATGTTCACCCGAGCGGTCGTTTGAAAGGTCAAGGGCGGCTCCCCCGTCTTATCCGCCTCCCGGTCGGGCGAACGCCGCTCGAACGAAGGATCCACCGTGAGCGTGACCCGCACGGCTTCAGGCAGGCCGCTCACGTTGGGCTCCGGGAAGGCCGCGAGCCTTTTCTTGCCTTCCGGGTCGCCCCACTCGTCGTACCAGTCGTAGCCATCGTAGTACTCAAAACGCAGGCTGCGCAGGCCGCGGGCAATTTCTTCCCGGACGCCGCCAGAAAAGGGCTCGGGATCGGGGGTCGGATCACGCCGGCGGAACAGCGTCAAAGTGCCGTTCGCCGGATCCTTTTGAACGAAATAGCTGACTTCGCAATAGTCCGGTTCGTAACTCTTTTGCGGGATGTAATTGCGGGTGGCGAAATCGAGGTTGTCCGCGCTATCGCCCTCCAGTTCCCGTTTGAGACCGATAAACTCGAAATCTTTGGAAAGCGGTACGGCGCACCGCAAATCCGCCGCGATCATGGACATCGCCACTCGCGCGCCCTGGACCGCGTCGGACCGCGCTTCCACCAGTCGCCGGGTCGAGACCCCGGCCGAGAGACAGACGTAGGCGCTCGCCAGGACGATTGACATGAGCGCCCCGCTGATCACCATCTCGATCAGCGTGAAGGCAGACGACCAGCCTGGCCAGCGGGTGAGGCGCATTTTCATTGCCGCCTCCGGTTGTTCCGATCGCGATCGCGCGAATTCTCAGTTGGGTCGCGAATCACCGGCGGATCGAACAGCATCGTCTTGAGTTCGTAGATTTCCTCGTTATTGCCCGCCCGCTTCACAACGACCGCCACTTCGTACAAACCGCGGATTTTGGTTTCACTCACCGTCTGGGTCCATTTGTAGCCGGAGAGGTTTCCATCCCCGTCGCCGTCCGTTTCTCCTTCCGACAAATATCCGTCCGCCCGCAGCGTTTCTATCTGTCCCGCGGCCAGGAGCGCCGCCGCCGACTGCACTTCGGCTTCCTTATTGGATGCCAGCGCCGTTGTTAGCCCCTCGGTCAGGCCGACAACCGCAATCGCCAGGATCACGACGGCGCACAGCACTTCCACCAGCGAAAAACCCGCCCTGCACCCGCCGCGCAGACCCGTCGCTTTCATCTCGCGCCCTCAGCATCGGCCAACCGGATGCGCCCGGTCACCGGATTCAAATTCAGGATCACTTCGACACCCATGCGATCCCGCAGCACAATCTCGCGCCCCTCGGCGGTGCCATCGGGCAAAAACTCGATCCGCTCCAGCCTCCTCACTTCCCGCCGGTGTTCGGCTGGGGTCTCGTCCGATTCTTCGTCACTGGATTGGATGGAGTTCCGCACCTCGACCGTGATCCGATCGTCGAACTTCTCCTGCTGGATCGTCTCGCCCTTGGTTCTGGCGACAATTCGCAAACGTTTCGCCTGCGGTTCAATCCAGAGATAATGCGCCTGGTTCAATGCCACCGCCTGGCTGTTCGCCAGATTGGCCGCGTTGATGACCTGGCGCGACGCGGCCCTCAGGAGAGCCTCCTCAAAAGTGCCGCGCATTTCCCCCACGATCAGGCCGCTGAAAATCCCAATCAAGACGAGCACCACCATCAGCTCGATGAGAGTGAACCCTGCCTGTGTGGTGGCGCGCTCGCGCATGGATTACCAGTTGCCGATGTCCGCGTTGTCGCCCTCGCCGCCATCCGCGTTGTCCGCCCCGCGGGACCAGAGATCAAAGCGCGTTTTGGAGCGCGTGCCGGGAAAGCGATACTGAAAGGGATGGCCCCAGGGGTCGTTGCGCAAAGTGGCGATGTACGGGCCGCGCCATTTCTTGTTTTCATCGCCGCTCGGGGCACGCACCAATGCATCCAAGCCCTCCTCCGTCGTCGGATAGCGGTCCATATGGATGTTGAAACGCTCGAGCGCGTTCTCCAGTTCGGAGATGTTCGATTTGGCGGCCCCGATTTTGGCTTCGGTGGTGGTGCCGATGAATTGCGGAATGATGGTTGCGGCCAGAATGCCCAGAATGATGACCACGACCAGCAACTCAATAAGCGTAAAGCCCCTGTTTCTCTTCTTCTGAATCTTCATAAACGGTTAACGAATATTCCGGCCCATTTTCAAAATTGGCAGCAAGAGCGCGATGACGATGAATCCCACCAGGGCGCCAACCACCAGAATCAAGGCAGGAGCCAGCAACGAGACAAGCGTTTTGGTTTTCGCCCGCATCTCCCGCTCTTGAATCTCGGCCACTTTCAACAGCATTTCGTCGAGCTTGCCGCTCTCCTCCCCCACGCTGATCATCTGGATGACGGTTCCCGGAAAGACGCCCAGCTTGCGCAACGGCCCGGCCAGGGAATCGCCGCCCCGCGCCTCTTCCGCCACTTGAGCGATCGACCGAGCCAAGAAAAGGTTCCCTACGGTGGCTTCCACAATCTTGAGCGACGGCAAGAGGGAGACGCCGCTTTTCACCAATGTTCCGAGCGTGCGCGCGAATCGCCCGAGCGCGGAGGCGAGAAAGACCGATCCGAGCACTGGAACGGCCAGTTTCAGCCGGTCGATCTGGAACGCGCCCTGCGGGCTGCGTTGATACCAGCGAATTGCCGCAAAGCCCCCCGCGGCTCCCAGCGCCAGCAGCCACCAGTAGGAATGGAAGAACGCACTCACGCGCAGCAGGATCAAAGTGGGCAGCGGCAGGACCTTCATCATTTGCTGAAGCATCGCGAAGAGCTTCGGAAGCACGACCGTCATGAGAATGACCACCGTGAAAATGCCGAACCCAAGAACGAACAGCGGATAGGAGACCGCGGTCACCACCTCGCTGCGAACTTCGTCTTCCTGTTCCAGCAAAGCGGCCAGATCGTTCAAGACGCGCTGCAGAGCCCCCGCTTCCTCCCCCACGCGGATCATGCTCACGTAGAGCTTGTCAAACACGGCGCTGTGCTCCTCCATGGCCGCCGATAGCGCCTGCCCTTTTCGCACCGAATCGGCCATCTGCGTCACAATTTGGCGAAGCGCCGGATTCTCCTCCTCCTGCGCCAGACCATCCAGCGCCTGCGGAATCGGAATGCCCGCGCCGAGCAAAGCGGCGATCTCCCGGGTGAAGGCGGTTACCTTTTTACGAGGCACGCCCGATCCGAGCCGGAAGCTCCAGGCAGGGGCTGAGGCGAGGGGTTGGGGAGTTCCATTTCGGGCGGGGGCGCTCTGGCCGGAACACGGCTCGAGGTCGCGGGCAAAAATTCCCCGATTGGCCAGAAGCGACAGGGCCGCCCGGCGATCCTCCGCCTCAATAACGCCAGACACCGGCTTGCCGCCGGCTTCCAACGCTTCGTAGCGAAATGCGCCCATTCCTTATTCTCCAGAGCAAACCCGCAAAATCTCCTCCACCGAGGTCACGCCGGCGCGCGCCTTCTGCAAGGCATCCTGCTGCATCGTCAAGATCGTCTGTTGGGCCGCCTCTTTGATCTGTCCGCTGGACCGACGCTGGAGAATGAGCTCGCCCAGATTCGAGGTGATCGGCAGCAATTCGAAAATGCCGACGCGCCCGCGATACCCGGCGCCGCGACATTCCTCGCATCCTTGCGCCGCATAGAAGGCCCCTTTGGCGCTGCCGGGGCTGAAGGCGTTCAACCGATCCCGGGTGGCATCGCTCAACGGCCATTCGACCCGGCATTTCGGACAAAGCCGGCGGACCAACCGCTGCGCGAGCACTCCAACCAACGACGAGGCGATCAAAAACGGCTCCACCCCCATGTCGATCAAACGCGTGACGGCTCCCGCCGCGTCATTGGTGTGGAGCGTGCTGAAAACCTGATGGCCGGTAAGCGCCGCGCGAATGGCAATCTCAGCCGTCTCGCCGTCGCGAATTTCCCCCACCATCACCACGTCCGGGTCCTGCCGGAGCATGGACCGCAGCCCGTTGGCGAAACTGAATCCGCGCCCGGGCCGGACCGGAGTTTGGGCCACGCCAGGCAACTCATATTCCACCGGATCTTCAATCGTCAGAATTTTCTTTTCGGGGGAATAAATTCCGGTCAACACCGAGTAGAGCGTGGTGGTCTTCCCGCTCCCGGTCGGACCGGTCGTCAGAAACAGGCCGTGGGGACGCTCCACCAAACGCCAGAGCGCGTCTGCCCGCGCCTTGTCGAGGCCCAATTCCTCCAGGGAAAGCACCTTGTTGCTCTTCTCCAGGAGGCGCATCACGACGCTTTCCCCATGAATGGTGGGCATGGTGCCCACCCGAATATCGACCCGCGCGCCCCGATGATGGATCTGAATATGACCGTCCTGCGGCATGTAACGCTCCGCAATGTTCATATCCGCCATGATCTTGATGCGCGAAATGATCGCCGGGTGGAGGTTTTTGGGGGGTGGAGGTTTCTCCTGCAACATCCCATCGATGCGGTAGCGCAGCTGCAAGTCGTTCTCGAAAGGGACCAGGTGGATATCGCTGGCCCGCTCACGCACCGCAGTGGAGATGATCACGTTGACCAGATTGATCACCGTCGGCTCATTCGCCATCACCTCGATGTCGTGCAGGTTCCGGCTTTCGGTGGCGCTGGCCGATTCCTTGAGGGTTTCGAGCATCTGCTCAACCGTGACCTGGTAGGTCTCCGCGATCCGCTCCAGGATTTCACCGGCAGGGGCCAGCGCTTCGTCCACTTCCAGGCCGGTCAGCAACCGAATATCCTCGATCACCTCCGCCCGGCCGCGTTCCGCGGTTGCCAAGCGCAAAACGCCGTCCTGGACTTGCAACGGGAGCACCTGATGCCGCTTCACAAACTCGGCAGGCAGCAAACGAATCACCTCGGGGGAAATCGGGACCTTTGCCAAAGCCACCGGAGTCAAGGCAATAGCATCACCGGTCGATTCAGCGGGCCCCACCCCCGCGACACCATTTGCATCATGCAATCCAGCACTCATTGCCCACCAGCCAGCCTAGCCTCCCGCCGGGCCGAGCCGGCATCCTCCGGCGGCCCCTGCAATTAATTTAGTCCCAACAACATCACCCGACTCTTCTTATTGCCTGAAAAACCGGTCGTCCTGAAAACGCTCAAAGAAACGGACAACTGCATTTGGACAGAGCCACCCCGCAGTTGTTCACGATATTTTTAACCCGCCTGGCAACAAAAGTTTCGCTCGGATGATGCGCATGCCCTGAGAATCGACGCCTCTCTATCCCGCCATGTTCAATCGCGGGCAGAAAAGGCGCCCCCCTAATTCTATTCTTTTTCACTTTTGAAGCGCGCCGCATTGAAAGCTGCTCCCTGCACGCCGACGACCGACCAAAGCCGCTGGCGATCGTGCCCAACGCCCTCCACCTCCTCATATTCGTGCGCGAGGTTCAACTCATTCAGGAGGGCATGCATTTTTCGATTGTGCTCCAGCAGAAAATCCTTCGTTCCAACGACCTGCCGAATCGCCACTTTGCCTCGAATCCGGTCGGCTTGCTGGCGAAGCACCGTGTGGGGATCGTCCGCCCGCCACCGGTTGTCATCACCGTTCCAAATTCGGACGAACTGATCCGGGTGCGCTTGCTTCATCTCCGCCAGATCCCGGTATCCGCCGCCATAGGCGACCACCGAACTGAACAAGTCCGGATGCTTCGCCGCCAGCTTGAGGGCGCCCGCGCCGCCCATGCTGAACCCCTGCAAACCGCGATGATCCCGATCGGCGAAAGTGCGCCAGCGGCGGTCAATGTGCGGGATCAGTTCCCGCACGATCACGCTCTCGGCCTGGACCGAGCCATCCGCATAGTCACTAAACCAACTGGTCGCTCCCCCATAGGCAAAAACAAAGATCATCGGCGGCAGCTTCTGATCCCGAATGCCTTGGTTGAGGTAAAAGCCGTTGTGGGCGTCCACGCTCTCGCTGTCGGTCATTCCCGGCAGATAGTAAACCACCGGGTAGCGCGTCGTATTCGTGGTCAAGCCCCGGCCCGCTCCGGCATCGTAGTAGCCAGGCGGCAGGTAGATCGAATAACCAATGGGGCGGCGCATCCGCTCGCTATAGAAAACGTGATGCTCCGCGCCGAAGCCCGCTTCTTCCGCGTTGGGAGGATGCACCCACGGTCCGTCATGGTCTTTGGCGGTGCTGGAGGCGAAATGTTTGACCGCGAATTCCAGGCCGTCGGACCCGATCCACTCGCTCAATCGCCGCAAATCATGCTTGATGCCGGGAACTTCGTCATATTCGTGAGGCAGCCCGGCGCCGGTCAACGCGGCATGCATCCGCCGATTCGCATCCAGCAGCGAGTCCTCCGAGCCGACGAGGAGCTTGATGCCAAGGCGTCCCCGCACCTGATCGGCATTCTGCCGGGCCAGGGTGAAGGGATGGTTGGCCCAAAACCGATCGGCCTGGCCCCCAAACATATTCTGAAAATGAACGAGCCGCTCCTTTTCCAGCAACCGTTCAATGCCCACGTAGCCGCCGGCGAAGGCAACCACTGAACTGAAGAGATCCGAATGCTTGAGGGCGAGGCGCATCGATCCGAAACCGCCCATGCTCATCCCCTGAATGGCCCGGTAATCGCGCGACGCGAGCGTGCGATAGGTGGCGTCAATATGCGGGATCAGTTCCGTGATAATGGTCGTCTCGCTCGCCCAGCGCCGGTCGGGCGAATCGCAATAAAAACTCTGGGAGCCTCCGCTCACGTAGACGACAAGCAACGGCGGAATGCGCTGCTCCCGAATCGCCTGCTCAACCAACCGTGCCGGAAATTGATCAATGCTCTCGTGGCAATTCATCCCGTGACACCAGTAGATGACGGGATAGCGGTTCGTATTCCCGGGCGCGTCGTAGCCGGGGGGCAGGTAGAGGTTGTAGCCGACCTCCGTTTTCATGACCGCGCTGGTGTAGGAATGATGGGTCAGGAATTCCTGCGCCTTGGCCGGCGGATTGTTCCAGACAATGAAGGGCCGCTCCTCCGCAGCACGGGCCGCGAACGCAACGAGGAACAAGGCCAGCAACGACAATAGTTTCATGCGGGACAGAGCTGGACCTTACAGACCGCGAGGCGCAAGGCAACCAAATCAACCAAATCGATTGCCCGCGCTCCTGGCCTTTGCTAAAAGGCCATAGTATCCCACTACTGCCGTGAAACGGATAAATGACAACGGGCGCCGCTTTCAGCCGCTGCGCGCCTTCACCCTCATAGAATTGCTGGTGGTCATCGCCATTATCGCCATCCTCGCCGGCATGCTCCTGCCGGCGCTGGCCAAGTCCAAAGAAAAGGGCCGCCGGATCAAGTGCATCAATAACCTCCGGCAAATCGCAATCGGCATGAACATGTATGCCCTGGATAATGTGGACCGGGTGGTGGAAGCGCGGGCCAATTCAGTCCAAATCGCTCTTAACCCCCCGGAACGGGCGGCCGCGGCGACAATTGGCTTGGTCATCGCCACCAACACGCCGGGAATCTGGACCTGCCCAAACCGGCCAACGTTCCCGACTTACGAACGGGATTTCGACCAATGGATAATTGGGTATCAGTATTTTGGTGGCATCTCCACCTGGATTAATCCGCAAGGAAATTTCCCCGGCCGCAGTCCGGTGAAACTCAGCACCGCCCAACCCGGGTGGACGCTCGCCGCCGATGCGGTCATGAAAGTGGACGGCGCATGGGGCGGACAGCGCGGGGTGACCCGGGATAGCGCCTTCAAAGACATGCCGCCCCATCGATTGTCAAACCAAACTCCGGAGGGAGGAAATCAAGTGTTTGTGGATGGGTCAGCCCAGTGGATCAAGTTTCAACGCATGTACTTTCTCCATTCCTGGGATCCCGCCGGGCGAATTTCCTACATGTTTCAGCAGGATGTCGATCCGAAGCTGGAACCAAAGCTCCCGTCACTGGCCGCCAAGTACTGAGTGAAGGCGCGACTGGGTCGCGCGCCACCCATCCGCGGGCTAAGTGAGGCTCAGCATGCAGCCGACTACTTTTTGCGCGCCTTGGCCTCCAGCGGCCAAAAATTGGCGCTCTTCCATAGGGTTTTTCCCCGCCCCCATGCTCAAAAAACCAATGCTTAACCGGGAGCTTTTGCCGGTGCTGAAGTAGAAGCCGACTCCAATACCGTCCGGCCATGCCAAAAGGGTAGACTCCTGTTCGTATGAAACGGCTCGCGAATAGTGCAACTGTTCAGTTGGGCGTCTTGGCAGCAGGATTGCTCGTCGCGCCGGCGACGAAACTGAACGCAACCATCAACACGGAGATCTGGGGAACATCGGCTCCGAATGCGACCTTGGGCGGCTATGCGGTGCTGCCATTCTCCGGCGATCCCCGCAACCTCGGCGACCAGGTCGCATCCTTCACCCCGCCGCCTGGCTCCACGGTCTCGGGCGACATGCTGTCCGACATTCCCCTCGAACATTCTTCGGTGGGCAGTGGGTGGGGAACCTGGGGAAATGGTTACAACGGCGACGTCTACTGGCTGGATGAAGAAACCTACGGTTCGATTGATCCAGTCACCGGCCTCTATGCCAGCAGTCTCACGCTCACCCTGCCTGCGGATACCAAAGCCTTCTACTTCTACCTGGAGCCAAATTTCTTCGGCACGTTTGATTTCGTGATCAGTTCGGACTCCGTCTCGAAAACGCTCCAAGTGGACGGAAACGGAGGAGCTCAGGGCATCGGCTTTTATACGGACGATCCCTCTCTCTCCCTCGCTTCGATCCAGATTCAACGGGAAGGTGGATTCTCCGATGGTTATGCGATCGGCGAATTCGGCATCAACGGAGTGGCGCCACAGGGGCTTCCGGAGGGCGGCGCCTCCGCGGGACTCCTGGCCGCACTGGTCTTTGGGCTGTTCAAAATGCAAGAACGGCTGGAACGGCGGTCGGTGGCAGCAAATGTTCGTCAACAACCATAAAAGCCAAAGAAGGAAGACCTATGAAAACAATTCGAATACATCGTGGTTTTCTTCTGGCAGCAACCGCGTTGCTGTCATCCCTTTCCGCGTTCGCCGCTCCGCCCGTGGTGAAGACCGTTCCCTGGGTTGATGCCAGCCCGCTGGTGGCGCACAGCACCTACCCCGGGAAGACCATCCGGCTCAAAGGAACCTGCGATCAAGCCGGCTCCAATCTGCATTGGACCTGGGATTTCGGCGACGGGAGCGCGGTGGCAACCGGAACCGTGACGGACCGCTACGTGATCGAAGCTCAACATGCCTACGCTGGAGCGGTGGGAACGACCTACACCGCCCGTCTCACCGTGGCGAACTCCAACACCGGAGAATCCGCCAATCACGCCTACTACGTGAAAGTGCAGAGCAAAGCGCAGGATGTGGAAGTGAACATCGCAATCGACGAAGGGCTCTGGTATTTGCACAAAAACCTGGTCCGGACTTCATCCGGCGGAATCGACTACGGATACTGGTCGCCCACCTGGGTGGGCCTCACCGCCGCGAACCTCAACGCGTTCGAAGTGAACGGCCACAAAGAATCCGGCAGCGCGGGTGATCCATATACCGAGACCGTCGGCCGCGCGTTGCGCTGGATGATCAGCAACCTGACTACCCGGGGCATCGGCAATCAGCAGAACCCGCTCGGAATCTTCAACCCCGACAGCAACCTGAACGGCCATGGCGTGGTTTTGAATCAAAGCTATCCCTACTACCAGGGCGGCATGGTCATAGACGCCCTCGTGGCCAGCGGAACACCTAACGCCGTGGCTGTGACAGGCCCCTCCGGCGTGATCGGCCAGACGTATGCCACCATCGTCCAGGATATGGTCGACGACCATGCCTGGGCTCAGTACGACGCGAGCCCTGGCGGCGGCTGGCGCTACGTCGCTAATGAATATCCCGACAACAGCGTTTGCCAGTGGGCAGCCATCGGCATGATTGCGGCGGAAAGAAACTGGGGACTCACCGTCCCAGCGATCGTCAAGCAATGGAATGTCCGTTGGCTGGCCTCTACTCAGAACTCTTCCACCGGATGGTTTGGCTATACCGATACCAGCCCCGTTTGGGGCCCTTACGCCACCACCCCTTCGGGCATGGTGCAGATGGTCCTGGATGGAATCGGCCGTGGCATGACCGGACCCAACGGGGCTCCAAGTTGGGATAAAGCGGAAACGTTTATTCGGGATAACTTCGGCAACTCCGGCGGCTACGGCTCGTCCATCAAGGCCTACTACTACGGGATGTTTTCCTTCGTAAAATCGATGCTGCTGAGCACGCCGCCGATCGTCACCTTGCAATCGAAGACGCCCGGCGTCCCGCCGATCGACTGGTACGGAGCGGAAACAAGCAAGAACGATCCCACGGACGGCGTGGCACGGACTCTGATCAACGGCCAAAGCAGCAACGGCTCATGGACAGGGCACGACGCGTCCGGCGACCAGTACGCCTTTGAAACCGCGTGGGCGGTGATGATGCTGCACCGCACTCTCTTTGAAAGCGGCGCGCCGGTGGCCGTGGCTGTCGCGAACCCGAATCCGGCCGTGGCCGGGCAAATCATCACGCTCGATGGGACCGATTCCTTCCATCAGGACAGCAGCAAATCGATCGTTTCCTGGCAATGGGATGTCAACAGCGACGGCATTTACGAAACGAGCGGGCCAAAAGCCACGACCAGCTTTAATAGTGTCGGCCTCTATCCCATCAAACTGCTGGTGACCGATAACAATGTGCCCCCACGCACTGCGGAGGCCATCATCATCGTGGATGTCGCCACCCCGCCGCTGGCGCCGACGGCCGACGCGGATGGTCCGTACACCTTCTGTTCTTCCATGAACAAATGGTTCCTCAACGGATTGAACTCGACCAATCCGGATGAAGGCCAGCATGAGCCTGGGATGCCCGGCGACACCATCGCGGAGTATGCCTGGGACTTGGATGGCAACCAGGCTTTTGACGATGCCTACGGGCCGACGCCAGACGTGAAGGCCTACTTCGCAAGTTATCCTCCCGGCTCGTACTTGGTGAGCCTGAAGGTCACGGACACCACCGCAACGTCCTACCCCAGCAGCGGCATGTCCGACCTTTCGAGCGTTGCTTCGACGATCGTTCGCATTGTCGCCCCCGCGGAACCGGAGTGCGCCTGCATCCCACTGAAAGCAACGCCGGAAGTGGGCGGGATGCTTCTCGAATGGGGAAGCTACGGCGGCGCACATCATTACAACGTGTATCGCGGGCTTGTCGCCGGCGGCCCTTACCTCTGGGTGGGATCCGCACCCGGCTTGCTCTACCACGATCTCCCGGGCGCGCTGAATCGCGCTTACTACTATGTCGTGCGCCCGGCCGAGCTGAATGGCGATGAACTCTGCCAGTCGAATGAGGCCAGCGGGGAGCCGCTGCATCCGTCGCCCACGGTCACCTGCAAGCCTTCGCTCCAGTCCAATCTGGGCCGTTGGTATTATGAACTCGGCGCCGGCAGCCTCGTCTTCGGCGACGAGCAACTCAAGATCTGGGTGGGTGACACCGGCAGCGGCCTGATCGCCGGGCCGTTCGTGGATGAAAACATCGTCCGTATTCGCAAGACCGGCGTGGCCAAGGTGGGAAGCGCTCCGCCAGGCATCTCGGCGTTAATCACCACGGTTGGCCAGGCTCGCGTCTGGTCCACCGATCCATTCGGGCAGAAGAGCGCGGAAATCATCTTCACGCCGTAAGCCCGCCAGCAAAAGTAGAGTTCCTTCGCGACGGCCGCCTGAAACTCACGGGCGGCCGGCTCGCGTACCACTCCCTGCGAGAAGTTTCAAAGGCCCTTTACCGCTTCGACCAACCCACGCGTGAAATCGCCCACGCGCTTCACCAGGTCCGGGCTTCGGCCGTGTTCCGCGATCTGGTTCACCACGGCGCTCCCGACCACGATCGCCTCCGCGCTCTGCGCGACTGTGCGCGCTTGCTCTGGAGTGGAAATGCCAAATCCGACAGCAATCGGCAGCCGGGTATGCGCGTGGATCTTCGCCGTCATCTCCCCGATATTTTGCGCGACCGACTTTTGCATTCCGGTCACCCCCTCGCGCGAGACATAGTAGATGAACCCGGTGCCGCGTTTGACGATCAATTCAATTCGCTCCTCCGGAGTCGTCGGAGCGACGAGATAAATAGTCGCGAGCCCATGCTGCTTCATCAAAGCCTCGTAGTTTCCGGATTCCTCCGGAGGCAGGTCGAGAACGAGCAGCCCATCCACCCCCGCGCGGGCGGCGTCGGCCACGAATTTATCCACGCCGCAGCGGTGCAGCAGGTTGAAGTAAATGTAGAGAACGATCGGAATCTGCGACTCTTTTCGGATCGCAGCCACCGTCTCCAGGACCTTCCTGGGGGTGGCGCCGCTCTCCAAGCCGCGTTGGGCCGCGAGTTGATTCACCATTCCATCCGCGAGCGGATCGCTGAACGGCACCCCTAACTCGAGCACGTCCACGCCGATCCGGTCGAACTCCAGGGCCAGTTCCCGGGTCGCGGACAAGTCCGGGTCCCCGGCGCCGATATAGACGACAAAGCCCTTCTTGCGCTCGCGCTGCAAGCGTTCAAATCTCTCCGGAATGCGGTTCATTCAGAAGCAGCAGATTGCCCGCACGCAAGGAAGCCTGACAAGAACTTATCCAGACCGGAGGCGCGCGTCCGGGGCGGGTTCGCCGGGCATTTCTCAGCGGTTCTCGGGTCCGTTTTCCCCTATCGACTTCCGCCTCGGACTTGGCATATTTCCTGACTGTGCCCCAGACCATGAAAAAAGTTTCTCTGGCCGCCTCGCTGGCGGCGGCCAGCGTTTTATTTCATTCCTCGGCTGAGGAGGCCAAGGTCGACTTTTCCCGGGATATCCAGCCGATCTTCGCCGGCAACTGTTACAAGTGTCATGGACCGGACCGGCAGGAGAATGGCCTGCGCTGGGACCGTAAAGCGGATGCCCTCAAAGGGGGCGAGAAGGGAAGCCCGATCGTCCCGGGAAAACCGGGTGAGAGCCTGCTCTTTCGAGCCGTCAATGGAGGCGGGGAAGACGTTCCCCGCATGCCAAAGAAAGGCGACCCGCTTTCCGGAGAACAGGTCAAGCTGATCCGGGCCTGGATCGAACAGGGCGCCGCCTGGCCGGACTCGGCCTCGACTCCGGAGGACAAGGCCAGAACCCACTGGGCTTTCAAGGCGCCAGTCCGGCCTGCTCTCCCCGAGGTCAAGCAGAGGGAGTGGGTGCGCACTCCGATCGATGCGTTTGTTCTAGCCCGGCTGGAAAAGGAAGGGTTAAAACCGTCGCCGGAAGCCGACCCGGTCACTCTTTTTCGCAGGATTAGCCTGGATATCACCGGACTTCCTCCTTCCGTCGAGGAACTCGATTCTCTGCCCAAAGGAGAAAGCGGCTACGCGCGCGAGGTGCAGACTCTGCTCAATTCGCCGCACTATGGCGAACGTTGGGGGCGGCATTGGCTGGATGCGGCGCGCTACGCGGATTCGGATGGATTCGAAAAGGACAAGCCCCGCTTCATCTGGAACTATCGGGATTGGGTGGTTAACGCCCTCAATCGCGACCTCCCGTACGACAAGTTCGTGATCGAACAATTAGCCGGAGATCAACTGGACAATCCGACGCAGGACCAGCGAGTGGCCACCGGTTTCCTGCGCAATTCCATGTTGAACGAGGAGGGCGGCGTCGATCCGGAACAGTTCCGCATGGATGCCCTTTTCGACCGCATGGACGCGATCGGCAAAAGCGTCCTCGGCCTGACGATTCAGTGCGCCCAGTGCCATTCCCATAAGTTCGATCCCATCAGCCAGGAAGAGTACTATCGGATGTTCGCCTTCCTGAACAACGATCATGAATCCTCCCTGGTTGCCTACACCCCAACCGAGCAACAGAAGAAGGCCGACCTGCTCAGGCAAATGCGCGATCTGGAGGAAGGCTTGCGCCGCTCCACGCCCGGCTGGGAGGAGCGCATGGAGCAATGGGAACTGGCAGTGAAGGATGATCAGCCGGACTGGAAGGTGGTCGAGTGCCGCAACGCCGGCGACAACGGCGAGCGTTTTTACTATTATGAGGACGGCTCGATCCGGGCCGCGAGCTACGCGCCCACCAAGTGGACCGCCACCTTCCGCGGCACGAATGATTCCCCGGTCATCGGCGCATTTCGCCTGGAACAGTTGAATGACCCAAATCTACCCTGCAACGGCCCCGGACGCTCCATCAAAGGAATGTCCGCCCTGAGCGAGTTCAACGTCGAGGCGCAGGATCTGAAGAATCCCGAAAACAAGGTCAACGTGAAGTTCGTCAAAGCCACGGCGGACTTTGCCAATGCCGCCAAGGAGTTGGAGCCGGAGTTCGATGATCAATCAAATAAAAAGCGCACGTACGGCCCGGTAGAATACGCCATCGACGGCAAGCCGGATACCGCCTGGGGCATCGATGCCGGTCCCGGCCAGCGCAACCAGCCGCGCAAGGCCGTTTTCATTCCGGAAAAGCCTCTCACCTTTGCCAATGGAGCGATCCTGACGTTCCGCCTGATGCAGAATCACGGTGGCTGGAATTCGGACGACAATCAGAACCATAACCTCGGCCGGTTTCGCCTGAGCGTGACGGGAAGCACCAATGCCGTGGCTGATCCCGTTCCCCAGAACGTTCGGGAAATTCTCCAAATCCGGAGGGAACAAAGATCCCCGGCGCAGATCGCCGCGGTGTTCAGTTACTGGCGCACGACGGTCCCTGAATTCAAGGAGGCGAATGACAAAATCACCGCGCTTTGGAAAGAGTGGCCGGAAGGCGCTCCCACCCTCACTCTGGCCGCGCGCCAGGGCAAAGGCCCCAACGAAGAACGGACATCGACCCGGATGCTCAAGCGCGGCGATTGGCTTAAGCCGGGGAAGGAAGTCACCGCCGGCACGCCCGCGTTTCTCCATCCCCTGCCCAAAGACGCGGATGACAGCCGGCTCACTTTTGCCAAGTGGCTGGTTGATCGCCGTTCGCCCACCACCGCGCGCGTGGCCGTTAATCGAATCTGGCAAAGCTACTTTGGCGATGGGCTGGTCCAGACGCCGGAAGACTTCGGAGTCCGAGCGCCCGATCCGTCTCATCCGGAGTTGCTCGACTGGCTGGCGGTCGAATTCATGGAGCCAACAACTCTGGCCCCGGGTGAAATTCAGTCCGACCTGGCGCCGTGGAGCACGAAACACATTCACCGCCTGATTCTCAATAGCGCGGTTTACCGGCAATCCTCGAAAGTCAGCCCGGAACTCCTGGAAAAGGATCAATACAATCGGCTCCTGGCCCGTGGCCCGCGCGTGCGAGTGGAGGCGGAATTAGTGCGCGATATCGCCCTCAAAGCGAGCGGGCTCTTGAATGAGGATCTGGGCGGCCCCAGCGTGATGCCCCCGGCGCCGGCCTTCCTCTTCCAGCCACCCGCCAGCTACGGTCCCAAGGTCTGGAATGAAGAAACCGGGCCGAACCGCTACCGGCGCAGCCTCTACACCTTCCGGTTCCGGTCGGTCCCCTACCCGGTGCTGCAAACGTTCGACGCGCCGAACGGTGATTTTTCCTGCGTTCGCCGTCTCCGCTCAAATACGCCACTGCAGGCCCTGGCCTCGCTGAACGAGGTTCTCTTCATGGAAGCAGCCCAAGCCCTCGCGGCGAGCACTCTGAGACATGGATCCAATGACGATGAGCGAATCCGCTATGCGTTCCGCTCCTGCCTTTCCCGTCCCCCGCAGCCGGAAGAAGCGGCGGAACTGAAGAAACTGCTCGCGAAGGAAAAGGGCTATCTTGCGGAAGGGTGGGTAAATCCCTCCGAGCTGGGCACGGGCAAAACGGAGATACCGAAAGGCCTTCCCCGGAATTCCAACCCCTCTGAACTTGCCGCCTACACCGTCGTTTCCCGGGTTCTCTTGAATCTGGACGAAACCATTACCAAGGAGTGAAGCCGAAAGCCACGCCGCATCACCACTGACCCTTTAACCGGACCATGAACTGCCAATCGCATCTTAACCGGAGCCTCCCTCCGGAAATCGTCACCCGCCGCTGGTTCTTCAAACAATGCGGCGTGGGACTGGGCGCCATCGCCCTCAAGAGCCTGTTGCAAGACTACGCGGTGGCCGCCCCGGCCTCCCAAAATCCGCTCGCGCCGAAAAAGCCGCACTTCGATGGCAAGGCCAAGAGCGTCATCTATCTCTTCATGGCCGGGGCCCCGAGCCATCTCGAGCTCTTTGATAACAAACCGCAGCTGGCTAAATTCGACGGCACGCTCCCTCCGGCGGACCTGCTCAAGGATTACCGGGCCGCTTTCATCAATCCGAGTTCGAAGCTGCTTGGGCCGAAATTCAAATTTGCCAAATACGGGAAAAGCGGCAACGAGATGTCCGAGCTTCTCCCCCACCTCGCCGAAGTGGCCGACGATCTTGCTATCGTGAAGTCCATGCATACGGACGCCTTTAATCATGCGCCGGCACAAATCATGATGCACACCGGGTCGCAAATTTTCGGCCGCCCCAGCGTCGGAGCCTGGACTCTGTACGGCCTCGGCAGCGAATCGCAGGAACTGCCCGGGTTCGTGGTGTTCAGTTCCGGGGCGAAAGGCCCAAGCGGCGGCGCATCCAACTGGGGGTCGGGTTTTCTGCCAACGGTCTACAACGGCGTCATGTTCCGCAGTCAGGGCGATCCCATTCTTTATCTTTCCAACCCAAAAGGCGTGGACGCCAAAATCCAGCGCGACACGCTCGATTCGATCCGCGCCCTGAACGAAAAGCATCTGGGTGAAATGGGCGATCCCGAGATCGCGACCCGGATCAACTCGTTTGAAATGGCGTATCGCATGCAGACCAGCGCCCCGGAGCTGATGGATATTTCGAAGGAGCCCAAGCATATCCTCGACCTTTACGGAGTGGAGCCAGGCAAACCATCCTTCGCGATGAACTGCCTCCTGGCGCGACGGTTGATCGAACGCGGCGTTCGTTTCGTCGAACTCTTCCACGAATCCTGGGACCAGCACGGCAATCTCGTCGCTGACTTGAAGAAGAATTGCAAAAACACCGACCAGGCCTGCGCAGCGCTGGTCAAGGATCTCAAACAACGCGGGTTGCTCGATTCAACGCTGGTGGTCTGGGGCGGCGAGTTTGGGCGCACTCCCATGGTGCAGGGTGGCAACGACGGCCGCGACCATCACCCCAACTGCTACACCACCTGGCTGGCGGGAGGGGGAGTGAAGCCCGGCACAACCATCGGCGAATCGGATGACTTCGGCTTCAACGCCACCAAAGACAAGGTGCATGTCCACGACCTGAACGCCACCCTGCTCCACCTGCTGGGCTTCGATCATACGCGCCTCACTTATCGCTTCCAGGGACGCGATTTCCGGCTGACCGATGTGCACGGTGAAGTCGTGACGAAACTGCTGGCCTGATCCAGCGGCCGGCGCGGCTCGCCGATCCCTCCAAAAGCCAAAAGGGCAGCCGAGAAAACTCAGCTGCCCTCGCGATTTTAATTATTCGCGGATGGCTATTTCTTCAGGCGATAGAAGAGGTTTCCACTGCCCGGATTCACCGTGTAGCTGGTTCCGGTTGTGCTCACGGATGTCCAGGTTCCGCCCAGCTTGGCGGTCGATTCCAGCGTGAAACCGGAGCCGGTCCAACTGATCACCGCGTTCGCGCCGTTGCGCGTGATGGTCAAGGTCGGCTGCCCGCCTCCCGAGCTGACGCCAGGCGTCGGATCGTCTTTCGGGCTTGGGTGGCTGAAGACCGTGTAAAAGTTGAGCTCGGTAGCCGAGTTTGCCCCGAGATCCGGCTTGTTATCGAGGTTAATCTCGCCCTTCGCCGCGATGAGAATCTGCTTCGTCGTCATCGCCACGCTCATTTGGAAGGTGTGGATGCCACCCGTCGCGGCGGCGTTGACGAATGCCAGGAAGCTTGAAGTCAACGGAGTAATCGCTTTGGACGTCGAATCGAACGCGAGCACGCGCGCCGCAACCTGCTGCTTCTCGTAGCCCGCGGGCTGGCAGACCCAGGAAACGGTCAAACGATTGAGAGCGTCCACATCAACGGCAACGCGATCGAAGTCGCCCGAAAACGCGGGTTCGCTGACAATGGTGTTGGTGACGTAACTCTGATCTCTTGAATCAAATGCCGCCACCTTCACCAGGTTCGCTCCCGCCACTTTGCCCGCGAGATAGACGTAGGGTGAATTGATATGGCCCGCGATGCGCGTGCCGTCGCCGCGTCCGGTGTCGAAGCTCTCGCCGGATTTGCTCTGGTCAATCTGGCCTTTGGCTTTGCCAGCGTTGTCGAAGAAATAAATGATCCCCGCGACGCGGACCGCAAACCCGCCCTTATAGGCGGCCACGTTGGCCCAGATATCGCCATTGGCGACTACGAATGAATCTTTAACCACGGAACCGTCCGGCGCGAAGACTGTCGCAACCGCCGCATGGCCATTCGGATTCCAAACTCCCGAACGGTCTTCCACCACGGAGACAAAATTTCCGTTGTCGAGTCCGGCAATATCTCCACCGAACCGGCTTATCTGGTCATCAGGCGCGGCTCCGGATGTCAGTCGGCCATTGTCTGAGTCTTGTGCCTTGGAGAGCGGGGTTGGTGTCAGTGACGCCGTATCCAGCTTGTAGGTTTGCACGGTGCCGTAGCGTCCGGCGGCCCTGCGATCAAAACCAAGATTCCAGCGGTTATCCCCCTGGAATTCCGCGTGCACGTGCGGCGAGGCTTCGCCGCCGGTCATGTAGTTCACCGCGCCTGGGCGCTTGTCCCCCGCCACGCGACCCGGATTGCCATTCGGCCGGGAAGCATTGATTGGCCCGCTATAGGGTGTTCCGTTGTCCGCGTAGAAAGCTTCGGCCAGCTTGCCTTTGCCGCCGGTGGCGGGTTGGACCATGACCACGAACCGTTGCTGATCGGTTGTTCCCTGGGCAAAAGTGTTCCCCTCGATGAGGAAGTCGGTGCCTCCCAGCACGCTCGCGTAGGGCTCCCAGTTGCCAAGAGAGTTGTCCGTAACCAGAATCACCGGCGTGTCAGGGACAATACGGGTCAGCCCAGCCGACTCGATCGTGCCTGGCTTGAACGTGGTGAAGAACCGAGTAGCGAATTCATTGATTGAATCGGGATTGTTTTTGCTTTCCCAGACCACCACCGCCAGTTCGTCGCGCCAAGCCACCCGCGGATATTGCGAATCCGCGGTAACCGCCCCGGGCATCTCTTTTTCACTGACGTAAAATGTGCCTCCGAGAGGCTTTCCGGTCTTGTCGAAAAGGCGCCCATAAACAACGCGACCCCCACCGGCGGGCGGAACGTCGTCAAATACCGCCAAAACCCGCCCGTCGGGCGTGATGGCCGCATCCGCGCCACCCGGCTTCGTCGTTTCAATGTCATCCGCAATGGCACGGGAGAATCGGACAGTCCCATTTGTGTTCAGCACGGTCACCCACGCTGTAGGAACGCTGTTCGCGTCGTTGCCCACACCGGCATAAACGTACGCGTCATTCCCGTTGCCATGAAAGCCGGTGTGGTCGCCGCGGCCCCCGCCAGCCACAGCGGGATTCCCAGTCAAAGCCGCCAGATCGATATTGGTCGAAACCGGGGTCCCGTCATTGCTGAAAAGGCGGACGGTGGTCACGCCATTCTGCGGAAACCGCAGGCCAAAGCCGTTTTTGGTGACGCCTACGCCATGCCACATTTCGTTTGGCTCTGCCACTTCACTGGCCAGCGCAGGGGCTTTGATTTCATTGTTCTTGGTGTCAACGATGCGGAAAACTGCATGCTTCCCCGGATTCGCCCCGCCATACTTGGTGGACAGATCGTCGTTTTGGCGGCTTTCACTGGCGATCACGATATTGCCATTGGAGAGATAGTCCCAATCTGCAATTCGAACGTTGCCAGCTGGCTGCGCCTCCGCATCGCTCAATCCTGAAAGGATTCCGACCGGCTGGCCGTCATTGGTGACCAATTGCACCGTTGGAACGTCGGGATTCGTGTCGCCATCATCCGCTTGCAGCGCCGCAAATTCCGGAACCTCGTCGCCCAAACCGAAGGAGATTGCCCCCATTCCAACGCCCGTTCCGAAGAGGTTCGCTTTGGCCTTGGCTCCCCACGAAGTAATTCCAGGCACCGGGCTGTTGTCCGAGCGGAAATAGGAGTAGAAATGGGTGGTGACCGACGCGTTCAGCGCGACAGAATGCATATCCACATCCGGCGAGAGCAAGGTGCCGCCAGAGTTATAAAGCGTCCAGACCGCTTCGAAATCGTTGATGGGCGGGGCCGCATCCGATTTGTCATCTTCCCAGGCGAAAATGACATTTCCGTTTCCGGCAATGCCCACCGAGGGAGTTTCCGTGTTTCCGTTGCTGACGGTGCTGTCGGCCGGGTTCACATAGAACGTGTCGGTTTTTGGAGTGAGTCCGTTCGCTTCGGGCGCGCCGGGTTCGGCGCTCCGGGTCAAGACGGAGTTGAAGGAGGCACAGGAAAGTGCCATGAATATGAGGGCTCGTCTTTTCATATTTTTCACTGCATCCGCGGCGGGAGGCTTCCGCAGTTCGGGCGATCTCCAGACCACACACTGCCCCCCATTCGAACAGTGTGACGAAGCCAAACGCACAACAGAGCCATTGCGCTTTGATTCGAGTTGGAGACTGTTAGCTAGCTAAACAAGCCGGTTTTTTACTGGCAATCAATTTCCGCGAAATCCGCGAAGAATTTTCCAGAACGTCAACCTTTCTTGCACGATAACAGAGCAAGGTTTGAGCAAATGTCCGGCAACTCTGCCAAATCCCGCCAAAAACCCTACGGCTGCGTAATCTGATTCACGGCATCAACCTTAAGCCGAACTCCATTCTGGACCGAGCCGTCGGGCCAAAGAATCTGAGCCTCTTCAATCTGGCTGCTAGAGCCCAGGCCGATGGTGATCGGCAGTTCCGATTGCGAGAGGTAGCCGCGCGTTGGCATGACTTGCTGGGAAAACACTTTCCCGCTAACTTTGACTTTCAGCCAGGCGCCAATCGCATCCCGATTGCTCTGGCGGCCGGTCAGTTTGGCTCGAATCCAATGATGCCCGAGCTTCTGTTCGTTGCGAAAGAGCCGGGCTGGGCCGTTAATCTGCGTGATCAGCACATCCAGGTCGCCGTCCCCGTCGATGTCCGCGTAGGCGGACCCGCGGCTGACCATCGGCTCGTAGAGGTCGGGGCCGCACTTCTCCACCGGCACGAGGGAGAATCCTCCGTCATTCAGCTTCCGGCCACTGTTCCAAAACAACTGCGCCGGCTGCGCGTAAGTCTGATTGGAGTGAATCTTCTGGATCTCCGGCTCAATGTGGCCGTTGGCAGTCAGAAGATCCAAATAGCCATTCAGGTCGTAGTCGAAGAAAAACACTCCGAACGTCAACAAGGTCCGGCTCGGCGTGCCAATTCCGGCATCGGTCGCCTCGTCGCTAAAGAACAGGGGATCTCTGGAGGCGACGTAAAACGCTGTCATTTCGTTGGCGAAGTTCCCGATCGAAATCGCCACGGTATCGTCATCATGAAACCGACCAGTATCGATCCCCATCGCTCCGCGCGTGCTTCCGAATTTGTCGTAGGCCACTCCGGAACGGCCGCCCATTTCGGTGAATGTTCCGTCGTGATTGTTGTGGAAAACAAAGTTCTGCACCGTGTCATTCGCCACAACCAGGTCGATCCATCCATCGTTGTCCAGATCGATGGGAGAAACTCCGAGCGATTTCCCCAACGGCAATCCAGTCGCCTTGTTCTTGATCTGCAGGCCCGCTGACGCCGAGACGTCGGTGAACTTCCCGCCGTCGTTCCGATACAGAATCGGATAGGCCCCGGCGAAACTCATGGGCGGCCCGTAGGCCCGGCCTATCTCGGCCAACCGGTAGTCCACCTGCAGGTCGGTCTCGCGGGACCATTGCACGTAGTTACAGACGAACAGATCCAGGTCACCGTCCCGGTCGTAGTCAAAGAAGGCCGCGCTGGTGCTCCATCCATTAGTATTGCCGCCCACTCCCGCCATTTCGGTGACATCTTGAAATTTTCCGCCGCCCAGATTGCGCAAGAGATGGTTCCCGCCCAGGCCGGTGACAAACAAATCGACCAGCCCATCATTATCAAAATCGCCCACGGCCACGCCCATGCCGTAGCTCGTGAAATCGAGCCCGGAACCGGCGGTGACATCGGTGAAATTGCCTTTTCCATCGTTATGATAGAGGGCATGCGTCGGCTGCTTGCCGGCCTGGTTTGACCAGGGCCAGAAGCTTGAATTAATCAGAACGATGTCCTGGTTCCCGTCGTTGTCGAAGTCGAAGAAAGCGCAGCCGCCTCCCATCGTTTCCGGCAACAGTTTCTCGCCAGCCGCGCCGTTCACATGGGTGAAATGCAAGCCGGCCGCTTCGGTCACATTCCGGAACTTGGCGCTCGGCAGATCGTTGGTGGCAGACGCCCTGGAGGCGGAGCGGTCGGGCTTGGACTCCAGGCCGTAAAAGTAAAAAAGCACGAACGGAACGAGGGCCAGGATCCCAAAGATAATCGTAAACTTGATCTGGATATTGGGATCGACCGCGTCTCTTTCAGGCGGCTCCTCCGCCGGCTTTTGCTCCGATGACATGCCCGACAATAGTTCCGCCAGCCCGGCCGCTGAAGTCAAAAACCGCTATCGTCCCACCGCGGCAGAGATCGTCCTCACCGTGATGAAGGAAGCCGCGTCCGGGCTGTGAAAGACCCGCTGCGTGGCTTTCTGGAAATCTTCCGGACGGGCGGTCGGAATGTTCACAAACGTCTGCGCATTCCGGTCCACCAGCGGAAACCACGAGCTCTGCACCTGCACCATCACCCGGTGGCCTCGCCGAAATGCGTGGCAAATGTCCGGCATCGTAAATTGCACGGGGGTCACTTTGTCGCGCTCGAAAGGTTCCGGCTTCTCGAAGCTGTTCCGGAATTTTCCCCGAAACACGTCGCCCCGAACCAATTGCTGGTATCCTCCCATCTTCACCTCGGCCGGGTTGGGGTTTGGGTCTGGGAAGTCGCCAGGATAAACATCGATCACTTTCACCACCCAATCGGCATCTGTCCCGCTGGTCGAGACTTGCAGAGCGACTTTCAAGGGGCCTGCCATCGTCAGGTCCTCCTCCAGCGCTTCGGTCTGATAGACCAAGACATCCGTCCGGGCAGCGGCAAATCGTTGATCCTCCACCGGATAAAATCGCGGGTAACCCGTCGACGGTTGGAGGGTGTATGGGGTCGGCTTGGCGGGATCGCTGACATACTCGTCGAACGGCGCTCCCGAATCGCCCGGGGCGGCAAACCCCAACCGCCCGCCGGGCAGGAGGTAAAGGTTCTTCTCCGATGTCTCCCGCGGCGGCCAGGCATCAAAACTCCGCCACACGTCGGTCCCGGTCTCGAAGACGCGCGCCTCAGCCGTGGTGTAATTGGTGTCTCCTTTGAGAAAGTGCCGGAAAAACGGCAGCTCGATTTTCTCGCGGTAATACTCGGAGGTCTTCGCCCGGAAATTGATCGCGCCCAGCTTCTCGCCGCTGCCCCGGCCCCAGTCGCCATGCGCCCAGGGCCCCATCACCAGTAGGTTGGTGATCCGCGGGTTCTGGCGCTCGGTCCAGCGATAGGTTTCCAGCGCGCCAAAAAGATCTTCCGCATCGAACCACCCGCCCACAGTCATCACCGCGCATTTCACGTTCTGAAGATGAGGGCGGATGTTTCGCGCCTGCCAAAAGGCATCGTAGGTCGGATGGCTCAAAAACTCGGTCCATTCCGGCGCCCGGCCCTTGAGCAGGACCCGGTCTGAATTGGCCAGCGGCCCCATCCGCAAAAAGAAGTCATAGCCATCCGGTGTTTTGTAATTAAAGCCGCGCGTCTCCTCATGGAGCGGGTCCTCCACCTTCTGGGCGAACGCGTGAAAGAATCCAAAATTCTGCGAAAGGAAAAATGCCCCGTTATGGTGAATGTCGTCCCCCATGAACCAGTCGCTGATCGGGGCCTGCGGTGACGCCGCCTTCAACGCCGGATGACTGTTGATCATCGACATCGAGGTATAGAAACCGGGATACGAAATGCCAAAAACGCCCACGTTGCCATTGTTGTTCGGCACGTTCTTCACCAGCCAATCGATCGTATCGTACGCATCGGTGCTTTCATCTGTGTCTTTATCCTTCTTGGTTGGATTGAACGGGCGGACATGCACGTACTCCCCTTCCGATCCGTACCGCCCGCGCACATCCTGCGTCACCATCACGAACACGTTGGACGCCAGTGTGAAAAATGAGCCTGAGGGCGTCCCGTAATTATCGTCCCCGTACGGTTTCAGGGCGTAAGGTGTCCGCGTTAACAAGATCGGCCAGCTCTGCGAAGCGTCTTTCGGCACGTAGACGCGGGTGAAAAGCTTTACGCCGTCCCGCATCGGAATGCGATGCTCGTATTTCGTGTAATGTTCTGCGAGCCACGCGGCGCTCCCTTCACCAGCCTTCTCCTGCGCCCAAGAGCTCACAGCGACCGACAACCCCGCGATCAACAGTCCAAGTTTTCGCATGAGGCACAATGCGGCCGCCGCCGCAAAACCCGCAACGCTTTTTCGTCTTTCACTCTTTCCACCAGCGCCCCTGCCCATTTTAAAGCTCCCTGACGCGACGCCCGCCCGCCTTGCCTGCATGGCACACAATCCTTTAGGTTGGTCCCCGGTGAAATTGTCCGTTAAGAGCGACTACGCGGCCCGCGCCGTTCTCGGGCTGGCGCGGCATTACGCCGAAGGAGCCTCCGTGCGCGTCGAAACCCTCGCCGCCGAGCAGGGCATCCCGCCCAATTATCTGGTTCAAATCCTCATCGAACTTAAATCCCAGCAGATCGTGAAGAGCCAGCGGGGAAAAGAGGGCGGTTACCTTCTCGCCCGCCCGCCCGCCGAGATCACGTTTGCCGATGTGCTCCGCTGCATTCATGGGAACGTTTTCGATTCTCCGGCCCTTAATGATCCGCGCTGTCCGATCGAGTTGCGCAATCTTTGGAAAGCCCTGCAGAACACTCTCGACCATGCCGCCGGGTCCATTAACTTTCAGCAACTCCTCGAGCAAAGCAGCGACAAGGAGAAGATGTACTACATCTAGCCGGCCTTCGGCTTCTGCTCGCCTTGCCCGGACGTGAGAATCGCAACCCAAAAATCCGCCCCAACCACGCGCCGCGCATTTGGGTTCGCAAGATCCAATGGACTCCTCTGGTTTCTCATCCTGGTGTTTGCCGGCTGGTTCTGCTGGCGGGTGATCGGCTACGGCTACCTCCCCGACGATGACGCCCTCCGCCATGCCGCGAAAGCGATCAGTGGCAAATCCTGGGGCGAGATTCTGATTTTGCGGCCGGAAATCTCGATCGACCACAACCCCGGCTGGCATTGGGTCCTCGGCCTGCTCAAACAGATCACTCACGCCAGCGCACGCGGCCTGGTTATCTTTTCGATCGTCGCCCTGT
This sequence comes from uncultured Verrucomicrobiota bacterium, assembly GCA_964566945.1. Lineage (GTDB taxonomy): Bacteria > Verrucomicrobiota > Verrucomicrobiia > Limisphaerales > SXQI01 > DASVNK01. Next base: position 35,291 of record CAZMKE010000026.1, read on the forward strand.
TCCTCGGCGTCCTTCTCGCCCCCTCGCCTTGGATCTCGCGCCCCGAGTGCTGGTTCGCTTCTCTGGCCGGCGCCATGTGCCTTTTTTCCTATCTTCCCGAACGCTTGCTGCTGGGCCGCCCGCTTCTCATCACGATGGGCGCGACGCTGGCCCTCCTTCTGCTCTGGCGGGAGGAATCTTTGACGAAAGCCCGGCTCGCCCTGAGCATGGCACTATTCGCCATCGCCGCCTGGGTGCATGGCAGCTGGTACCTGCTGGTGCTGATTCCGATTGCGTTCGGTCTTGCCCGGTCCTGGCGAAAAGCGGCCTGGCTGGCACTCTGCTGGCTGACCGGGTCGGTGGCGGGTGCGCTGCTCACTGGCCATCCGTGGACATTCCTGCAGCAGTCTGCCTCGATCCCCTTCCTGGCGTTGGGCCAAACCGTGCCAGCCGCGATGCTCGTTCGGGAGTTTGAACCCTTCAACGGCGGAGCCGGGCCCGCTCTCGCCATCGGCTTTATGGTCGCGCTCCGCATGGCCACGGGGCGCAAGTTCGCCGCCCTGATCCGCGACCCGGTCTTGTGCCTCGCTATTCTTGGCTGGGTCCTGGGCTTTCGCATCGCCCGCTTCTGGCTCGATTGGGGCCTGCCCGCACTGGTTCTCTGGCTGGCCCTGCAGGCGGGAGAATTCCTGGACCTTCGATCCGTTACCCGCCTCGCGCCGAGAGCCGCTATTGCCGCCGCAGCCGGCTTGTTGCTGGTCTTTGGCCCCGGTTCGGACTCGGGCGCCCGCTGGAGCCGCTACGCGGCGATCCCCTGCCTGAGCGCCGAAACCCCGGGGACCGCCGAGTTTCTGCCCGCGCCCGGGGGAACGCTTTACGCCGTGGACATGTCCGTGTTCTACCACACGTTCTTTTGCAATCCTCATGGAAACTGGCGCTACGCGTTCGGCTTTGAGCCTACGTTCATGACGCCCGAGAATTTGGCCGTCTACGTGCAGCTCTGTGTGACGCGCAACGCCATCAGGGCCTGCGCCCCATGGGTCCAGGCCATGAGTCCGAACGACCGCCTCTTCCTTCAAGGCTCTCCCCAGATTCGTCCAGCGATTGCCGAATTGGCCTGGGCCTCACCCATCCCCGGCCTGTGGGTCGGACGAAAACCACCTGCTCCACCGGCCAAAGCAGCGGCAGGGCCATAAGCCAGACGCGGAGGCCGACAACCACCCAAACTGAACCCGAACATAAGGTAATCCCTTATCGCTAAACAGGGTTTCCCCTAATGGAACCTGCAGCCAGAAAACCTTAGGATTCTTATTGGAGGCGGCTATAGACCCGCCTGATAGATTTTCTTATGAACACTGATGCTTCAACTACCGCCGAAAATGCTCTCCGCAAAACCGCGGACTCCGTCAACGCCCTGGCTGATCGGGTGCAGGAAACCGTTCGCCAGACTCAGAGTCGACTGAACGAACTGCAGAAGGACCTGGTCGACAAAACAAAACACGCGGCCCAGAGCACTGATGCCTACGTCCATGAGAATCCATGGAACGCGGTGGCCGCCGCTCTCGCGGTTGGCTTCGTGGTGGGGGTAATCGTCGGGCGCCGCTGAGGAACCTATGCCTAGTCCGGACACCGGGACGCCACCGCCAGGAATGATCGATTCGCTTCGTTCGTTCCTGGCGACATGGGTGGCGGTCGTAAAAACCCGGGTCGAGATCATTTCCGTCGAGTTGGAGGAGCAGCGGGAATGGCTGGAGCAGATGATTCTGCTCGCCGTCGGCGCGGCCTTTTGCCTGAGCATGGGGTTGATCTTGTTCACCCTTTTCGTCGTCGTTCTTTTTTGGGACCGCTATCCTCTCGTCGTTCTGGGTGGCTTTACCATCCTCTATTTGGGCGGCGGCCTGGCGTTGTGGCTGACCCTCCGCCACAAGATGGAAACCAAGCCGCGCCTCTTCTCCGCCACGACCGAAGAACTCGGGAAGGATTACGCCAGCCTGCAGCCCAAGACGCCCAAATGACCCGGCTGGAGGAAATCACGGAGCGGAAACGGCAATTGCTCGCCCGGGCGGACGCCGAACGCAATGCCATTATCCGGACCTGCTGCGAATACAAGGCACGCACGCTCGTCGCCCGCAAGGTCAGCGGCTTTATCAAGAACCCGATCGTGCTCGCCGGACTCGGCCTGCTCGCGCTGAAACTGCCGTGGCGGCGAACTCTAAAAATGAGCGGGTGGGTCTGGCGCGGCTGGCGTTTGCTCAAGACCGTTCAACGATTTGCGCTTTAGGAAACGGAGGAAGCCAAGCCTCCGGAGGGTTGTTTAAGATCGAAAGGAGCTTGTCTATGAGTGTGACCGGGGCCAAGACCGGAAAGCATCGCATTTTGCTGGTCGACGATCATCCCATCGTCCGCCAAGGGCTGGCGGAAATGCTAAATCACGAACGCGATTTGGAGGTGTGCGGCACCGCCGAAGATGTCCTCCAAGCGCTCGAAGCCATTGATAAGCTTCATCCCGACCTCGTCATCGCGGACATTTCGCTCCGAGGCAGCAACGGGATTGAACTGTTGAAAGCCATCAAGCTGCGCTTCCCGACGACGCTCGTGCTCGTCCTTTCGATGCATGACGAATCCCTTTACGCGGTCCGGGCCCTGCGCGCGGGCGCGGCGGGTTATATCATGAAGCAGGAAGCGACCGAGCGAGTGCTCGTCGCCCTGCGCCAGGTTCTGGCCGGGGAAGTTTACCTGAGCGAGCGCATGGAAAAGAAAATGATGCACCAACTGGTGGGCGGCCGCGCCGCCCGCACCGGATCACCGATCGAGGATCTCAGCGACCGTGAGCTCGAGATCTTTGGGCTGATCGGCCAGGGACACGGCACTCGAAAGATCGCGGAAGAGCTGCATCTGAGCATCAAGACGATCGAATCCCATCGCGCCCACATCAAGGAGAAGCTCAACCTGCAAAACGCCACCGAACTGGTCCAACACGCGATCCAGTGGCGCGAGGCGTGACAACACTTTTTCGCCGCCCAGCCAGCGCCCGGATCAGAACAGGCTCTGCACCGCGATGCCGAGAACGCTCAGCGGCCCCTGGTCTTCCAGGCCTTCCGTGGCTTTTTCGACTTTCTGCAAGGTCAGCTTGGCGTTGTTGATAAAGCCCGGATCGTTCACCAATTGCCCGACCGACCCCTGCCCCTGGTTGATCTTCTGCAGAATCTCTTTCAGGTTCGTCATCGCGGCCGCCGTCTCGCGATAAAGCGCCTCGTCTTTGATCAGTTTCCCGATCGTTCCCTGGCCCTGGTTCACTTGCGCCACCACGCTCTTCGCCTGATCCAGCGTGAGCTTCAGATCATCGAACAGAGCACCGGCAGCTTCCACCCGGGAGTTGACGTTGCTAACCGTGGTCAAGGCGGATGCATACAGCGCATCTTCGTTGATCAACCGGCCGACCGTGCCATTCCCGTTCACAATGCGGGTGGAGATCGTCTGGATATTCCCAAAAATGGCCGAAAGTTTCGGGTTGTTCTCTTTCAGGAAGTCGGTAAACGGCCCGAGCAGATTGCTGAAATTCTCGCCGCTGAAATTCTTGGTCAACCCTTCCACTCCCGACGCCACGCTCTGCAATTTGACCATGAGCGAGTTCAGGTCCGCCTGTTCTTCGGTCTCCAGGAGCGTGCCCGGCGAGGCGAGCGGCGCCTGGCCAGTGCCAAATCCAAGTGACACATAATTCTGTCCCATCAGGCCGACGAATTTGATTGAAGCTTTGCTGTCGGTCTTGACCAGCGTGTGCTTGTCCACGGTCAGGATCACCTCCACCCGATTGCTGCTGAGCTGGACTTTCTCGACGCGGCCCACGTCCACCCCGGCCATCCGCACTGGATCGCCCTTTTTCAACTCCTGCACATTGTCGAACAAAGCCCGCAGCTGGTACCCCCGGTGAAAAATGTCCCGGGTCCCGGAAATCTCCAGGACGACCACGGCGGCAATCAGAGCAAGGGCAAAAAAGATGCCCAGGCGGGTTTCGAGGCTGTTTTTCATACGGACAGTGCTTCTTTCTTAAAGTCTGCGTTAATAAACTGCTGGATCAATGGATCTGCATTCGCCTTCACCTCCGGAGGCGTTCCAATAAAGAATATTGCCCCCTCCCGAATAATGGCAATTCGATCCGCAATCCCGAACGCCAGGTTCCGATCGTGCGTCACGACAATCGATGTGGCTTCGATCCGCTTGTTCAAGCTGACGATCTCGTGCACGACGGTCGCCGCACTCAGCGGATCGAGCTCGCTGGTCGGTTCATCATAAAGAAGCAATTGCGGTTCAATCACGAGCGCGCGGGCGATGGACACCCGCTTTCGCATGCCCCCGGAGAGCTCGCTCGGGTACTTGGCTTCGATCCCTTTCAACCCAACCAACTCGAGCTTTTCGCTGACGATTCGCCGGATCTCCTCCGGCTTCTTGGTCCGATGCTCGGCCAGATAAAGCCCCACATTTTCGGCCACTGTCAGGGAGTTGAGCAGCGCGCCCGATTGGAAGACCATCGCCAGGCGATATTTCTCCATCAAGCGCGAGCCTTCGGCGACGATCGACTGGCCGTCAATCAGGATATCCCCCTCCTGCGGCTTATCGAGCCCGATGATGTGTTTAAGCAAAACGCTCTTGCCGCTGCCGCTGGGCCCCATCACCACAAAAATCTCACCCGGCTCAACCTGGAAGGAGATTCCCTTGAGCACCGGCAGCGGGCCGAAACTCCGCCGCAGCCCGCGGACCTCCACGCTGACGCCCCGCCGATTTTCCAACGAGCTGGTCATATATCGAGAAAGAGCAACAACCGGCTCAGGAAGTAATCGAGGATCACAATCATGACGATCGAATTCACCACCGCCTTCGTCACCGACCGCCCAATCCCGCGCGGGCCGCCGATGGTCTGCAATCCTTGATGGCAGCTGACCGTCCCGATCACCAAGGCGAACACCGCACTCTTGATGAGCCCGTTGGCCAGATGATGCGGCTCGACGTTCGCTTGCAGGTTGCTGAGGAAGGGCTGGAATCCAAGGCCGATTTCGGAGTTGCAGGCGGCGACCAACGCCCCGCCGAACCAGCCCACCAAAATCGAAAAAATCACCAAAGTCGGCAGCGCGATGAAAATGGCCGCCAATCGCGGCAAAACGAGAAAATAAATCGGGTTAATATTCATGGTGCGGAGCGCGTCGATCTCCTGGTAGACCGCCATCGAGCCGATTTCCGCAGCCATCGCCGAACCGATCCGGCCGGCGATGAGGATCGACATCATCACGGGCGCCAGCTCCTTGCAGAGGGACAATCCTACAAGCCCTCCCAGGGCCGTCACCATGCCGCGCTCCCGCAGGACCGGGCCGCTCTGCAGCGCGATCACTCCGCCGATAAACAGCGACAAAATGCAGGCCATGAGCAGGCTGGCGTTGCCGATCTCGAACAACTGCTCAAAGATCTTGCGCCGATGCCGCCAGCTCAAAGGCAAAGCGCGCACCGTCCGCCACAAAAGCACCATCATCTCACCGAGATTCTGAAACATATCCCGCCGGGGCCGCACGTTATATGATCCCGCCAAATCACGCAAAGAATTGCTCTCACCGTTCGCGCCGCCCGGCACGCCGAAATTCTGCTGCTCATTACGAAAATGAATTGCATATCGCAGGCAACCTTTGGAACCTCATCCCTGCTGGAGTTGCATGAGGACCGTTCGACAAGCCGGTCGAGCCCGGATCGGACCGCATTCCCGGCCAAACGCTTGTTATGATCGAATTCAGTCCAGGGAGTCGTTCTAGTCACCCCGCGAAAACCTTAAAACGAAGCACTACGCTTGCACGCCTCGTCCCCGCTTTGGCGCTGCTGGCTCTCGCCGCGGGGTGGGACATCCAAGGCATCGCTGCCCCGCCGCAACTCACCATTGAGCTTCAGCCGGGCGGCCAGTTCGCGCTTCGCTGGCCAGGGTCCAATTTCGCCCTCGAGCAAACCGAAGCGCTCGGAGGCGCGTGGACCGCGGTCAATGGCTCGCCCCAAATCGTCAGCGGCGAATCCGTCGTCCAGTTGCGCGCCGCCAAGGCCAGCCAGTTCTACCGCCTTCGGGGAGCCGCCGTCACCGCGCTCGTGGAAACCTCGCCCCGGCCGGGTGAGACCGGCGTGGGAGTCACTCGCGAAACAGTCTTCCGCTTGAGCGGGCCTCTGGCCGACGATCAGATCGTCACGTCCGCCGCCCTTTATGCCACCTTCGGCGGCCGCAAAGTGCTCAGCCGCCCCGAGCTCTCCAGCGACCGGCAGACGCTCACTCTTTTTTACCTCGAGAACCTGCCTGGCAGCGCCGAAGTCGAGGTGACCCTGGACGGCGAAGCCCTCCTTGATGCCAATCGACAACCGATCGACGCCGACGGTGACGGAGCGCCCGGAGGCGTTGGGGTTCTGACGTTTACGACGAGCAATCTGTCCGGGCTGCCAAACACCGGCGTCATCGGGCACGTCTATGCGTCCGAGAAGACCGCCTCGGGCGATAATCGCCCACTGAACGGCGTCATAATAACCGTGGATGGGGCGGAGGAGAGCTTGCGCGCTGTCACCGACACCAATGGTTTCTTTCGCCTCCAACCGGCCCCCGGCGGAGAATTCTTCGTTCATATTGACGGCCGGCCCGCTCCGGGCAGCCAATGGCCCGACGGCGCGTACTACCCGTTCGTCGGAAAGCAGTGGACCGCGACGGCCGGTGTCACCAACAACCTGGCCGGCGGCACAGGAGAGATCTACCTCCCGCTGGTTCCGGCGGATGCGCTGCAACCGGTCAGCCTGAACACGAACACCGCGATTAAATTCTCGCCCACCGTCCTCGCGTCGCATCCGGAACTCGCCGGAGTCGAAGTGAACGTCCCGGCCAATGCCTTGTTCAGCGAGAATGGCGCCCGTGGCGGCAGGGTAGGCATCGCGCCGGTCCCGGCAGATCGGCTACCAGGCCCAGTGCCACCGGGAGTCAACTTTCCCTTGGTGATCACGATCCAAACCGACGGCGCACAGAACTTCGATCGGCCCGTGCCCATCAAATTCCCGAATCTGCCCGATCCGGTTACCGGGTTGAAACTGCCGCCGGGAGCGAAAACCGCTCTCTGGAGCTTCAACCATGATACGGGGCAGTGGGAAATTCAGGGACCGGCCACAGTGACCGCAGACGGGAACTTCGTGGCAAGCGACCCCGGCGTAGGCGTGCGCCAACCCGGCTGGCACGGCATCGCTCCCGGATCGACCGGCGGCGGACCGAACCCCAACTGTGAAGGCCCAGACTGTGCTCCACCGTGCCCGGGCGGATTCAAGTATCCATGCAAACGGGAAGCCACCCTGCTGGCCGGAGCAGTCACGGATTGCGCCAGCACCCTGGTGGGCTCGACTCTCTCCGGAGGGACCGGATGTGCTTTCGGCGCCCAGAGTGCGGTGCTCAGCAGCATACGTGACTGCTCGCTTGATTCCTCGGGCTGCCAGTCGACCGTGGCTCTGAATGGAACCGGAGCGCTGGTTGGCTGCGCCGGATCATTCATTCCCGAACTTAAAATTGGCGCTGACATCTTCAGCTGGGGGCAATGCCTGCTCGGCCTGGGAAACAACGCGGGGGGACTTATGAATTGCCGCAAAGCCAAAGGCTGCGCCGGCGCACCTCTGCCTGACCCGGCGAACGCCGATGGGCAACTGCATTCACTATCCACTTCCGACATAGCAGATAACGGGTTTGCTGAGCAATTTGCCTGGATCACCTCCTGCCAAAAGTTCCTTGGAATCGTGCTGGGTGGAACCAATTGGTTCGCTTATCCAGGCGGAGACGGGGCGAAGATGCGGAGCCTGCTCGAAGCGCTGGGCGCCGCTTTGGCGCCAAACAGTCCGGCCGGCGCCAGGATCACCGCAGAGGAGCGCACGGGCCTGATGGCTCTCCCCCGGCCAGGGAATATCAGCGCAGGGGAGCTCACGTCCCTGCTCGACCGAATGGATCGCATTGCGGCTGGCACAATTACGCCTGCGGAACTGCCGCCTGCAGCGCTGCAGGCGGCTGCGTCCGAGCTCATCGGAGTTTATGACGAACTGGTGAAACGTGGCTGGAAGACCACGGTGGACGGATATCGGCGTGGGCTGGTACTGCTCACCGAGCTTATGGCCTCTGAGTATGGCGACGATGATGTGCCGTCGGGACCCTATTACTACACCTTACGCAACGCCGACACCGGCTTTGAATTGCGTGGGCGGCTGAACGCCAATGGCAAGTTTTTGCCCATTACGCTGACTCCAGCTTCCTTTTACTCGGTGCAGTATGTCGATCCTGCCTCCGGCCGCGTGGCCATGGCCTGGTTTTACGGCGGCGTGATTGGCCGACAGACGAGCATCCCCATCACCTCCTTCCTTCCCGCCGACGGAACCTCGACCGATTCAGATCACGACGGTCTGTCGGACGCCGCCGAAGCCGTGATCGGAACAGACCCTTTCCAGGCAGATAGCGATGGAGACGGCTTCAGCGACTGGGACGAAGTGCGAAACGGAATGGACCCGACGAACAACGCGCAGCAGCCCCTCGGGCTCGTGGCGAGCGCTAAAACCCGAAGTGCCTCCGAAGACATTTGTCTCACCGGCAACAATCTGGCCTGTTTAGCCATTGGGGCGAGTGGCGTAGCCGCATTTGACATTACCCAGCCGCTAAGCCCGGTACAGGTCTCCGAATTACTGCCGACAGGCTTCACAGCGGTCCACGCTGTCGCCGCCGAGAACAGTTTGATCGCCGCTGTTGGAAATCAGAGAGTCGCATTGCTCGATTTCACCAGTCCAACCGCCCCGGCCGAGCGATTTTCCATAGCCTTGCCGGAAAACATCAGCGCCGTAGCACTCGCGGCAGGCCGTGTTTTCGCCGGGGCTGCGAGCGGAAAGATTTTCGTCATCGACAACACCTTCGGCGAAATCATTCAGACTATTCAACCTAACCAGATCTTCGCGGCTCGGGTGGGAGATATCGTCGTTAACTATCCGTGGTTCTACGCCTACTTCGCAGAGTCGCTATCAACTCCATCCCTGCATGTTTTCCACAGCGATGGCCAGAACTGGACGGAGACCTCTTCTGAATCGATAGGTAACCTAACGAGTGACCGTCCCCGTTTGAACGCGAGCCCAAGGTTTTTCTACGCTTCACAAGCGAACGGCTTTATCCCACTCGACCGAAGCAACCTGGCTTTGCCTCCCGCGGGCAAGACCGCGCTTTTCCCAAACACCGCCGGCTTCCGGCAGCTCGTTCCCACCTTTGGGACGCATGCGCTCGCGGTGAGCGGCTCGGCTCCGGGTGATGCATTGCCCCACGACGTTTCGGTCATTGATCTCCTGCCCGGCGGCACGAACCTCGTGCTGCTTACCAGCTACCCGACCGCAACCAGTCGGGCCAAGGCCCTCGCGGTGCATGCCGCCTACGCTTACGTCGCGGACGGCCCGGGGGGCCTTTCCATCATCCGACATCTCCCGGCCGATCTCGGCACCAACGCGCCTGCCATCCAAATCGTAGCTTCGACCGATCGGGTCAATCCGCCGGCGCACGGCCGGGGGGAACCGTTAACTGTTTTGTGCACGGCCCGGGATGACATTGCGGTCGATCGAGTGGAATACTACGTCGACGATTCCATCGCAGCGGTCGCGCCCGCTCCCCCTTTTGACGCCCACGTGATCGCACCCGAGCTGACTCTATCCAAACAGGATTTCAAACTGCAGGCCCGAGCCATCGACACCGCCGGCAATGCTGCCTGGAGCAGCCCGATCGTAATTCAATTGGATAAATCTCTCAACGGACCCCGTGTCCGCAGTTTCACCCCGGCGAACTTGACGCCGATTCTTTCAGGCAACTCCGTTACCGTCTCCGCCTCCTTTAATCGCGCGCTCGACCCAGCGACTGTTTCTCATTCCTTCACGCTGTCCACAGCGGGTCCGGACGGATTACCGGGAACGGCCGACGACGTGCTCGTCCCGTCCACCGTAAACCAGGACAGCCCGACGAACCTCGTGCTCAACTTCACCCAGCCTCTCCCCGTGGACGATTACGTGGTCCGGGTTACTACAAACCTGACCGACACCGCCGGCGCCCCTTTAAGCTCGAACGTGTTTTGGACGTTCCGCATCCGCCCTTCGATTTCGAACGTGCCCCAGAACCCCACCAACTTTCTCTGGAGTGCCTCCACCCCGGCCAGCAATTGGTCGCCGGCTCTCGTTCCAACCGCGAGTGACTTCGTGACTCTCCGTGGCCCGGCTGGCCTGGACGCCACCGTCACCGGCCAAATCAGCGTTTTTGATTTCTTGGGGCAAACGCCGATCACCTTCAATACGGCGACATTCGCCATCGGACACAACGCAATATTCGAACAACCGGTCACCTTAATCCAATCGGCCTGGGTGGGCGGGTCATCCACCGTCTTGAATCAGCTGACCTTCGGAGGCCCATCGGTCCTGGGTAATCTCTCTCTTTTAGGCCACATTCTAAACAACCTCGGTCACGTGACGGTTCAGTTAAATGGGTTTCAGGTGCTGATGGGCAAAAATGGAGCGAACCCGCAGCTGAATCAACTGAACAACTTCCCCAATGCCACATTTGAAATCGTGGGTGAAAGTCATTTCTTCGATTCCGGCGGTCTATCCAGTTTCAACAATCAAGGGTTATTATTAAAGCGTGGCCCTGGCCAGAGCATCCTTAATTTCGCCACGTTCGTCGACACGGGCAGCACTCGGGTTCAGGAAGGAACTCTGACATTCCAAACCTCGATTGGCTCCGCTAACGGCCATCGTTACTTTGGCAGTTACCAGGTGGACGCGGGGGCGCGGCTCGATCTCGGTGGATTCCCACAATACGGACGATCCGCCCGCATCTTCGGCGAGGGCAACGTGCAGTTTATCCATGGCCTCGCCACCACTCCGTTGCGCGATCCAGACTCCGTCATGGCGGGCAGCTACGAGGTTTCCGGAACCACCCTCATTCAGACGCCCATGATCTTCAGCGGAACGGTGCACAGCAGCGGCCCTTGGTTCGTGACGAACCGACTCGCGTTCACTGGCCTCGATGTGCAACTCACGGGTCCAATGGTCGTTGCGTGGTCAGGCAACTCGGCATTCCCGGGGGGCCAACTCACGGTTGATCGCGCGGGAGGGCTGCGTCTGGCGAACAGTCTCACCGCGCGACTGGCAGTGCTGGATGTAGAAACCGAATTGGTTGTGGACGGCCCACTCTCTTTCAACGCTTCCTCCTTGATTGGCAAAGGCCGGCTCAGAGCCAACGGGCCGGTGACTTTTCAGAAGACCCCGTTTTTCGGGCCGCTGGTTGGCCCGACCCCAAATCACACTCGGTTTGAAATCGCCGCCTCCGCGGTTTGCGAAACGAACGCTCTGGTGACATTCAACCAGAACGGGGTTTGGGTGGATGCCTACGTCCTGCCCAACGCCAGACTCGCCCTGGACAACGCAAATCAACTCTCCTTTCACCTATTTAACGACGGAACCGTCTCAAAGGGCGACAGTGGCAAGACAACGATCGGGGGTGATATCGTGAACCGATCCACGCTCCAATTGACGGCCGGGCTGATTGACGTCTTTTACGGCTACAACTTGACCCAGACATCATCTGGGAAGGTGGTTGCCACGCTCTCCGGCCCCACCCCGGGAACTGATTTCGGCCAGATTCACCTGGACGATCTCTTCACGGCCACCCTGGACGGCACTCTGGAAGTTCACCTGGCAGGAAATTACGATCCGCCCGTCGGACAGGAATTTCCGATTGTCCTCGCGAAGAAGATCAATGGGAAGTTCGCCACTCTGGCGGGAGCGACACTTCCCAACAACAAGCATCTCGTGCTCGTCTACGGAGCGAGCGACGTTCGCCTCCGCGTGCAATGATGGCTAAATCGGCGATGCTAAGCGCCGCCCGCGTCCGACGCTGATTCGTCGGGGGTGGCCCCAGGGGCACTCGGCGCCTTGCTGTCTTTTTCGGGCCTCTTGCCCCGCCTTTCGCGCGGCAACGGCGTGAGCAGCACGTTGAGATCCCGGTCCCCCAGCATCTTCGGCGGGGAATCGGCGTGCCCGTAGGCCGCCGTGGCGGTCACAAATTTGTTCACGACTTCGAAGCCAAACTCCTTGTGGGCTTTCTGCCGGCCGCGGAAACGGAGCTTCACTCGCACCTTGATATCGTCACAGAGAAAATCGATGGCGTGCGAAACCTTGATGGTGAAGTCGTGGGGGTCGATCACCGGGCTGAGCTGAATCTCTTTCAGCTTGTCGCCGGCGTTTTGCGAATGCTTCTCGCGCTTGGATTCTTCGTAACGAAACTTGCCGTAGTCGACGATCCTGCACACGGGCGGTTGCGCGTTGGGCGCGATCTCGACCAAATCCAAGCCTTTCGTCTGCGCGATTCGAAGCGCATCTGAGAGTGACATCACGCCGAGGGGATTCTTCTCTTCATCCACCACTCGAACTTCGCGCGCCCGAATTTTACCGTTGCGGCGGTGTGCTGGCTCTCGGGATGGCCAGGGTCTCGAAGGGAATCGGCTCAATGAGTTCCCGTCTCTTGAGAACAGGCCCCAGCGGATAGGAACCGGACCGGTGAATGGTTTAAATTGAAGCTAATAATAATCGGAAAATTTCGCACACTTTCAACGGCAATCAAGGCGATTCTCAGGCTTTTTCTTCGCGCAAAGATTTCCCTGGCGCCCGCCACGGATGGACTACTTCTGCTTGCGGGCTTCCCGTTTCAGCAGCTTCTGATCCGGGTGCGTCGTGGCCCGCCAAACGGCGCGCCAGATCACCGCCACGCCGATGATAAGTGGAGGGCCTGCGTAGAGCAGGACGGCTTGCCACAACGGAACTCCAAGATGCTCCCTCATAAGCACAGTGTCGCGAGATTTACAGTTTGGGAACAGATAAATCGCTGGAGATCGCGAAGCTCGCGAAAAGGCGCCCGCGAAATCCCACATCTCCCGGGCAACACAAAAGCCTCGCGAGTTTAACCGCATCCCCGCCTCCCAGGCGGGGATGACAGCATCGGCCGATCAGGCGCGACCCGGTGAAAAGCTGTATCCGCCATGGCGACGACCGCCCCGCGGCTTGCCATTGACCTGCTTTGCGCCCGCTTTGGGCGCCTCAAAAAGCCGGGTGTACTGGTAATCGAAGCTCTCCACTTTCTGGTGGGTGATCTTCTGGCCGATAAACCGTTCGATCGCTCGCACATAGGTGCTGTCTTCCGCCACCATCAGGGTAAACGCATCGCCTTCGGACTGCGCACGCCCAGTGCGCCCGATCCGATGGACGTAGTCCTCGGGATGTTGCGGCACATCGTAATTAATCACATGGCTCACTTCGGCTACGTCGATCCCGCGCGCTGCGATGTCCGTCGCCACCAGCACCCGGAAGCGCCCGTCACGAAAGCCGCCCAGCGCCTCGTCGCGCTGGCGCTGGCTGCGGTTCGAGTGAATGACCGCGACCCGGTGATTGTGCGACTGCAGCATTCGTCCCACGCGGTCCGCGCGATGTTTGGTCCGGCAAAAGATGATCGCAGAGCGGTAATCGGCCTGAATCAGCAATTCTTTCAGTAAATCCGATTTTTGAGCGTCGGCCACCGGGTAGACCGAGTGCCGCACCGTTTCGGCCGGCGATCGCCGCTGCCCGATTTCAATGACCTCCGGCGAACGCATCGTCCCCTTGATCAGGGCGTCGATCTGCGGCGGAATGGTCGCTGAGAACAGCGCGGTTTGCCGCTGCGCAGGCAATCGGGAGAGGATTTGCTTCACCGCCGGCATGAAGCCCATGTCCAGCATCCGATCGGCTTCATCGAGCACCAGGTGCCGGATCTGCCCCAGGCGCAAACTGCCGCGCTCGAGATGATCGAGCAACCGGCCCGGCGTTGCGATCACGATGTCCGCTCCACGGCGGAGCTCACCGAGCTGCCGGCCGTAGCCGACGCCCCCATAAAGAAGGGCTGTCCGCAGACAGGTAAACCGCGCAAATTTTTGGACCGAGTCGTGAACCTGGCCGGCCAGCTCGCGGGTGGGCACCAGCACCAGGGCGCGAGGCCCATTCTCCGGTTTCCCCAACAACGTCAGGATCGGAAGCGCGAAAGCCGCGGTCTTGCCCGTTCCCGTTTGGGCGCTGCCAATCACATCCCGCCCGGCCAGCAAAGCCGGAATGGATCGAGCCTGGATCGGCGTGGGTTGCTCGTAACCGAGCAGTTGAATCGCTTTGTGAATTGAACTGGAAATTCCGCAATCAGCGAACGACGTCGCCACGGAATTGGAGCAGGAACTGATTCCTGCCAATGTTGATCTATGCATGTAATTCTGCTGAGGAGTTAAATAGCCACTGAATGTTTCCGACTTTCGGATCTCAAATCATCCCAGAAGAAGCTCCCAGCAGACGACTACCAACGGTGAGAATCTAACAATCTCTTTTGAGCAGTATCGGCAAGAACAGCCAATAATCAATTTTTTTCGGCCACCTGCACCAGATCCCCTTTTTCCATCCCCCCCCAAACCCGTAAACCGCACAGGTTTGGAACGCAGCAAGATGAGCGCTTTCACCGGTTGGTTTTGTCGAGAAAGTCCACCATCGCTTTGCCAAACGGAGCCAGATCTCGCGGCGTCCGGCTCGAAATAAGATTGCCATCCACTACGACGGGCTCATCAACCCAGATCGCACCGGCATTCTCCAGGTCATCTTTAATTCCGCGCGATCCAGTCACCCGCCGACCGCGCAGAATCTTCGCTGAAATCGGAATCCAACCACCGTGGCAGATGAAAGCCACCAGTTTCCCTTGCGCGTGGAACTCTCGCGTCAACGCCAGCACTTTCTCATCCCGCCGCAGCTTGTCGGGCATGAATCCGCCCGGGATCAGCAAGCCGCCGAAGTCCTGAGGCCGCGCGTCCTGCAAGAGCAGATCGCTCTTGGCTGGATAACCGTGCTTGCCGGCATATCCGCGAATTTCAGGGGCCGCCAACCGCATGCCATAGCCCGCCTCTTGCAAGCGCAGCAAGGGATACCAGAGCTCGAGGTCTTCATAAACGTCGTCTACGAACGTCAGCAGCGTTTTCGCCATACGGCAAGATACGGAGGTTTGGTTGTTCGGGGCAAGCAGACGTGACGCCGCCCACCGTGTGGACCGCCCTCCAGGCTAAAAACCAAAAAGCCGGCCTCCTTCCGAAGACCGGCTTCTGACAATGAATCAAAGAAAAACGCCGACCGCTATTTGCCCGCCCGGCGCTGAGCCCGGTGAACGATGCCCAGCCCGGCCAAGCCCAACAAAGTCAGGGCCGCGGTGCCGCCCGCATCGGGGGTTGGCTTCGAGCCGGAACCGACCTTCGGCGCGATGTCATCGAGGCTGCCCGCCAGGAACTTGGCGTCGAACGAAGCGTTCGCCAGTGTGCCATCGGAGGAATAGTCGATCAGATACAAATCACCGCCATTATTCGCGGCAAAGATATGTCCCTGCCCATCCACGGTGCCCTGGTCGAAGTTAGAGTTCGCCGCAAACAATCTCGTTTCCAGCAAATTACCATTCGCGTCGAAACGGCTGATCGCGTTGTCGCCCATCGCGATGTAATCTCCCGAAAACGGATCGAAAACCAGGCCATGGGATGCCACGGCCGCGACTGGCGAGGAGGTCGTGGCCGCCGTCGGAGCTTCCGGCCCGCCAGTGAAGGAGATTTTACCCACCACGCCATTGCCACCCGCGCCAGATGAGGTGTAAAGCGAGTTCCCTGAGTTATCGAAAGCGATCGTATCGAGAACGCTCTGCGTCCCAGATGTCGGTAACGCCCCCACCGTCGCTCCCACCAAACTGCCGGCGTTGAGCGTAATGGCGCTCGGCTGCCCGGGAATGCTGGCCGAGTACAGAACCTTGCCCTGCGGCGAGAGGCTCAGGTGGTACGAATCTGTAGGAACGGCGAGCGTCGTCACCAGCGTTCCGCCCAGAGTGATTTCATGCACCCGCAGCCCCTGGCCGCCCACCGCCAAATTCCCATCGGGCAGAAACAAAAGGCCATCCGCGCCGAACACCGCCGCCAAATCCGTGTTTCCGGAAAAACTCAGCGCGCCGCCAGACCATGTGTAATCGACCTTATGAACGTTGTTGCCGCCGCTGAACGTTGTGTAATAAAGCGTTCCACTCGTGTCGCCAGCCGACGCCTTGCCGGCTGCCAGCACTGAGAGAACGAGCAACGCTTTAACTTTTGAACCGTGAGGGAACTGCATCCTGCTGATCTTCATAGAGCTTTCCTGTGTTTAAGTTTGAAAAGGGAACCGGTCGAGAAAGCACCTTTCAGGCCATTCAGCATTACCATAAGCCAGCCTCATCCTAAGACTTTAAGCGACAGGGCGCAGCGCATGCGCGACTCGGCCGGAGACGGAGAACCCGCAGCCATGCTCAGCCGGAAAACCATAAAACTCCTTTACACTTTCGAGGCGTTCTGGAGTTCTAAAATCGAAGCGAAAACAACCGGAGAAATAGGGCGAAAACTTAAATGCTATCGGGAAATCTCCTACAGCCCAATCAAGCCCTACGAGGCATCTGTCTGTTCAAAGCTTCTTCAGCTTGAACGAATTCACATCGTACCAGATCTCCCCTTTATTGGCCCGGAGCTCGCACACCAACTCTCGTTCGGTTCGATCCTCCTCCACGCCGAACTCAAAGGTAATAGGCGTCCAATCCCGATCTCCCTCATTCTTTTGCCCGTTGCGGTGCCGCGAGATGCGCAACCCCGCCCCAGCGCGCGGATCGGCGGGATCCAACTCCACGCCGCGCGTCTTGATGCGCGCTTCCAGTCGATAACGTCCCCGGTCCAGCAAGGCGGTCGTCCGCCATGAGGCCGTGCATCCTCCGCTGGTCCCGATATAGAGCATCGCCCGCCCGTTTTCGTCCTGATCCCGCCGCAGTTGGGCTTCGCCCAGATCAATCACCGTGGTCCAGTTCGTCAGCACCAGCACGGCCAATTGATCAAACTGGACCGGAGTGCCTGGAACCACGGGCTTAACCTCTCGCTGGAGCAGTAACCCACGCTGCTGAATCCTCCGAGCATAGGCGGGAGCAATATGGGCGCGATAATTGGAGGCGGCGTCTGGATCGACTTCCTCGAGCGCCTTGGCAATGCTCTCCGAGAGCTCCCACACCCGGTTCGTGATCGCGGAAACATTGAAAACGTTGGTCGTCAACTCCGCCAGCCGGTCCCGGTAGCGCTGGCGGACTTCCGGAATCTGGAGGGCTGCTCGCGCCACCAATCCATTTGGCGTGGGCGACAGGATGGGCTGCCGTGGATTTCCAAACATCTGATCCATGCCATGCGGGATAAAAATCATGCGATCATGGTCTCGATCATGCGCGATTCGATAGTTGTTCCGGCCCATGGTATAACCATCCCAATGGCTCAGCATCATTTCGAGAGCCATGAAGGAGAGGAACCGATCGAGATCAAGCGTCTGCTCCAGTTTTTCCAACCGCACATTCAGGTCGGTTTCGCGGACCGCCCGGGCCAGGTCCCGCAACCGATCGCGCGGCTCTTCTCCGCTATTGATCGGCAGGGCCGTCGTCACGTCCGAGCCTGAATGTCCGTCATAGACATTCCCTTTGGCATCCTTGAAGTAGCGCTTCAGAAACTGTTTGTTCACCCCTTCGAGCACCACGTAGAGCCGCGGGTCCCGCCCGTTCACCGACAACACCGCATGACCCGCCCGCGGCGCGGGAACACCCGCCGCCTCGAACAGTTCCCGGCAGATTTTCTCGTTCAGCCGCGTGTTGTCCTGCACCGAGCTGTTGAGATGGATCTTTTTCAGGCCGTGAAAGGTTTGTCCGGGCGCAAACTCCTCGAAATTGACCGTGAAGCTCGGCGTATCATGGAACCGCCGAAAGCTGCCAGGCCCTCCCTTTAACCGCACCGCCACATTCGTATAGACCCGCTTGCCCTCGTGAAGAGTGGCCCGGACATACGTCCGCGGATTGATTTCGAGCCGCACTACTCCCTCGGCCGGCACCTCCAAGTCCAACTGCGGAATCACCAGATCGCGAAACAGATCGTCCCCGGCGTGGGCGCCGTTCCCCGCCTTTCCGGCCAGAATGGCATTGCGGGCCGCTGGCATCACTTTCGGCACGGACGGCCTTCGGACGCGTTCCGGCTGCGACGGCGGAGGGTTGACCGCGCGGGGTTCAGCCCATTGATTCGTGGTGGGGACCGGCGGAGCCTGAGGAGCGTCCACCGCCTCTGGCTCACGCAAAACCATCTCCCGCTGTGGCAGTTCCCGATGCGGGGCCCGGCGTCCGTGGTTCCGGCTGAGCGATACCAACCAATACACCCCGCCTCCCGCCGCCAGAAGGAAGCAAACGGTGCAGACCACCAGGCCTGCGATCAGCACCTTCCAGGGGCTTCCACTTTTTGATGACGGCATATGAACGAGAACGCTGCTCTCACACTCTAAAACACCAACACCTATCTTTGTTGCAAAAATCTCCACCAACGTTCTTTGGACGCCTCCGCGGCCAAAAAGTTCGCGGAGAAAACCCTGGCCAAACCTCTGACTCCACCGCAATCATCACGCGCCCAACCTATGACGAAACAGGCCCACCCTCTGATTTCAGCCATTTTGCTTATGCTGGGGCTGCTTCCCGCCTGTTTTGGGCAGGATGCCCCGGCTTTCAACCTTCCGACCCTCCTCACGAACCACGAACTCCGCTTAAACCTCGTGGCAGCCAAAGGGGCCAGCTACCGGATTGAGGCCAGCACCAATTTGGGGGCATGGCAGAGCGTCATCTCCCTCACCAACACCACCGGGGGCGTGGAGCACGTTGACACCGCTGCTCCCTGGCTGCTCCAGCGCTCGTATCGGGCGCTGCGCCTGGATGGCCCCACTCTGACAGGCGATTATCAACCCACCAGCGAAGGGGATCTCCTCATTCACCCCGTTTTCCATGCGACCATGGTTCTGACCTGGAAAGACTTAACCATCTGCATTGATCCCACTACCGACCCGCGTCTCAGCGGGATGCCCAGCGCCGACCTCATTCTGGTCACCCACGAGCACTCGGATCATTACGACGCAGCAGCCATCACCTCGATTGCGCGCACCAACGCCACTTTGCTCGTTTCCAAAGCGGTCTACCCTCTCCTCCCGAGCAAATTGAAAGCGCAGGCCACCCTGATGACCAACGGGGCTGCTCTCGATTACCGAGGCATCTCCATCCAGGCCATCCCGGCTTACAACAGCAACCATCCCAAAGGAAACGGGAACGGCTACATCCTCACCCTCGGAGGAATCAAACTCTACGTCTCCGGGGATACCGACGACATTCCTGAGATGAGGGCTCTGCGGAATATCGACATCGCGTTTGTTTGCATGGACAACCAGTTCAACATGGGCATGCCCAAGGCCGCCAGTGCCGTCCGCGAGTTTCGCCCGAAAGTCGTTTTCCCGTATCATTACAACACGCAAAATACCGCCACGTTCAAACAGCTGGTCGGGACCGATCTCGGAATTGAAGTCCGGCTGCGCAAGTGGCAATAAGGGCGGCCCGTTGACAAAGCGCCGAGCCCGCCGCGTGATGGTTTCCGTTCCCATCCATCTAAATCTCCGTGCGCAAACGAATGGCTATCGGCGGATTGGCAGTCGTCTTCGGGGTCGCAGTGCTCTGGACGGCCTTGAGAACTTCCCGGGTCGCTCCCTCGGCTCCCGGCGAAGCCGCTCTCCAGTCCGCAACCTCGCCGCCGTCCTCCGCTGCAGGACTCCGAGCCGGACCAAGCGCCCGGCGGGCTGCCGAGTCTGAACCTTTCGGCGCCCGCCTGGAAAGGCTGCTCAATGATGAGGCCGCCCGCGAGGCTTTCAAGCTGAACGAAGCCGAGCTTGCTGATTATCTCGCCCGGAACGCAACCAACGCTCCCAGCCTCCTGATCGCGTTCGAACTCTCCCACGACCGGGATTTTCTCCGACGCGCCGCCGAGAGATTTCCCAACGACCCGTTCGTCCAAGCCAAAATCCTGTCCCACGATCTCTTCCCGGAACAACGGAGCGAATGGATCCAGCGTTTCAAGCAAAGCGCGCCTGATAATGCGTTCCCCAACCTTCTGGCGGCCCGGGAACGAATGAAAGAGGGGGACGGGACCGGCGCGCTCGCGGAGATCGTCGCGAGCGAGGGCAAGAGATTCGATCACTATACCCGGGAGACCGTGGCCGAACTGGAACAAGCTTACCTGCTCGCCGGGCGTCCCGTGGCCGAATCCAAAGCGATGGCCAGCTCCGAGGTCTTGCTGCCGGAACTGGCGCCGTTCAAAAAGCTGGGCATGGATCTGCGTGATCTCGCCAGTCAGCACAGTCGCGAGGGTGATGCGGCTACGGCTAGCGCGCTCCTGGAAGGGGCCTGGATTCTCGGGTCCCAGTTGAAGGAGAGCGGCAGCCAGGGAGTCATGATCGATGAATTGGTCGGCCTGGCCATCCAGAATATCAGCCTCAAAAGCTGGCCAGAGGGCGTCGAGAGCCCGTTTCTCGGCCGCTCGGTTGCTGACGAACTGGCTGCGAATACTCAATTCCGGAACAGCGTTCGCACGTCGGCCAGCCTCATGAATGCCTGGCAGCCCCAAGCTTCCGAGAACGAAGTGATCGCCTTTTACGACCGGCTCCGGCTGTTCGGGGAGCGAAATGCCATGGAGTGGCTGCGGCGCCAACATCCTGAGATCACGCCGGAAGGGACGCTGGTTTCCGAAAAATGATGGCCGACGCCGCGGTCGCGGGCCGGTGGATCGATTAGCGCAGCCACCCGCCCGTTGCCTGCAGCGGCGTCCAGCCGTCAAATTTTGTCACCCAAACGGCGACGGCTGGACGGCCGCCACGCTCCGGGGTCATCTCGCTTTTGAGTTTGATCATCGCCTCGAACTCTCCGTTCCGGCGCGTCAACGGCACCGTCTTGAACGCCAGCACGACAAAATCATGTTCCAGCACCTTCCCCTGATTCTCACCGGAGAGGACCTGCGTGTGCAACCCGCAGCCGAGCAGGGCCACATGCGCCTCCAGCGGACCCTTCTCCCGCGCCGACTCAAAATGCACCGTCCAATTCTGACCATCATCTGAGGATGCCTTCACGGAATCTCCACTGGGCTTTTGGACACCGGGCAGCGTTCTCAGGCCAAACCAGGAGCGCCACTCGCTGCCATTGAGGACAAATTCAGGCGTGTAGACACTGTCCCGTTTGAAGCTGGCACTGTAGGCGCGCTGCCGGTCGGAATAATCTTCCGAACCGTACCGGTCTTTCCATCCGAGTGAATCCCAATAATTGACATGAAACGCCACCGGCACGATCTCCTTCCAGAGCGTGGGGCTTTCCTTCAATTTTGAGAGCCACTTCTCGGCGGGCGGGCAACTGCTGCATCCCTCCGAGGTATAGAGCTCCAGCAAAGAAACCGGCCCCGGTCCGCTCTCGAAAACCATCGGACCGGCCGCGCTCGTCAACACCACCATCCACGCCAAAAAATAGCTCCTCATGCAGAAAGGTCGCGTCTCGAGGCTGTTCGCTTACAGTCTTTTTTATCGGCTCGTCATCGAGCAGACTGGATTTGACTGATCCGCCACCGGTGACACCGGTGAGAGACGACCTCGTTCGCTCTTGTCAGGGATGGTTTGCTGTCATCTACTCACGGTGAGTGGCGCACAGCGCACCACCTCCCGAAAAGCGCTCAAAATCCTATGATTCTGGCTCAGGTTATCAATCAGACCCAAACGGTCACCCAAACCGGCATCGGCATTGGCTCCGCCGTGGCCATCGTCTGCTCCTGGGAGCGCAATCGCTCGATTCTCTGGGCGATTCTCGCCGGCATCCTTTCCTGGTTCTACGTGATTTACTTCGCCCTGACGCGCCGTTCGACCGAAAGGAAATAGCCGCACGCCAAACCTACACTCCCAAAAGACCTGGCGGGCCAAAGCTCCCCCGAAAATGCCGCGATCAGCGCATCCCCCAGTTAAGCTTTCTGAAAGCCTCGGCTTCGGCTGGTTCCATTGAACCCCGCTGATGCACAATGTGGACAGCGCTTTCAGCGGTGATTCCCAAGCTTTCGCCGTCGGCCAGTCAGCCCCACCCGATTCCGCGCGCGATCGCGGGAAATAGGGAATCGCCCCAGATCACCTGGCTCCTCCCCTTTTGGCCGCCCGCGCGATTGCGCGGGCATGAAAGACGCTCGGCACATCGTGCATCCACTCGGGCAAAATCAAGGAAGCCGCCAGTCCTTCCAGATCCGCCAGAATGCCGATAGCAATGGCCGCCGGAATCAGTTTCGGCGTACCGAAACCGAACAGCGCGAGGAAGCCGGCGAAGAGGGCGATTCCGAACAGTTTCGCGCTCCACATATGGTAGCTCGCCTCACGTTTGAACTTCCACAAATCGCAGGCGTAACGAGCGATCTCCAAGGCTGCGATCACCCCGATGCCCGTCAGATTCGCCCGGATAACCTCCGGATGGAGCAACCAGGCCGCATAAGTGATCGCGAGGTAAAACGCGGTGTCCGTGACGCTGTCAAACCGCCGCAACGCGGCGGTGGCCACCCCGAACCGCCGCGCAATGACCCCGTCATAAATGTCCGACAAGAAGGCGGCCACCAGGCAGGCAGCGAATCCCCAACCCGGGCCATCCCTCCAAGCCAATATCACGACCACGGGAGCGAGAAGAGCCCGCAACGCGGTCAAAGAAAAAACGACGGTCGCCGCCCACCCGCCCGATCCCAGCACGGCCGGCAAGGCTTTTGCCGAAGTCAGGCCGAGCTGAGCGTTCCGGTGATCCTCGAGTCCGTCGGCGCTTGCCGAGCCGCCGGCCAAGCCGGATTCCATGGATTTCGCTTTCATTCTCCGGAACCTATAAGCCCGTTCGCCAGCGATACCCTCATTGATAAAACCTTGGGCGAGAATCGATTTTTTTGATCAACCACCGCCTCGGACAGCATGCTGCGACGCACGGCGCCCGAAGAGGCATCCATCGACGCCGAACCCGCTGGCCCGCGAAAAATGAGACCAAGCACTCTTCGCCGGCGGCGAGGAAGGTCGTGGCCTGCGCGCCGGTCCCTGGCTCAATCCGCCCGATCCCGCGAAGACCGTTTTCATTTTGCAGTTGGCCCCCAGGGATTCCTCAGCGGAATTGGGTCGGGATGCCTGCCGACGGATCGAAGCCTCCACGCGGAAACCATGGAGCGACTATTCAACGGCGGTGCGCGGCCTTCTCCTGGCGTTGGAAAACATGGACATTGTCTGGACGCCCCACGTGGCTAATGCGCTGGCTGCCCTGAAGAATTCCGGCGATTGAAGGGCCGCGGGCTCGCCAACGCGGCCGGTATCCAAGCCCTCAGGGCGCGGGTGAATTCGTTGGCGCAGATGACTTCGGCCCGACCTATTCTTGGGAAAGGATCACTTTGTGCTGGGCCGCGAAAAACGGCCCGATCCAGAAGACCCACCCCTCTTCGCTATCGAGAGGTGGCGGCACCGGGCCGCCGGGAGCTTGCTCTGCCGCGATTCCGCTGAGGTATTTTGATTTAGCATCCTGAAGTTCAACGCGATTTTGCTTGTGTTCCCAACCCAAGGCAACGAGGGAAAAATCAGGATCCGGCCAGAGATCGAATTCAAAATGTGAAGCGAGCCCGAGGCGAAGGCCGATCGAATTTATTTTTCGGAAGCGCTCTTCACCCGGAACCACCTCCGCATCAATAATCTGCAAATTGCGATACACAGTAAATCGGGCAGGCCTCGCGCCGTTCGTCTCGATGGCCGCGCACACCTGGCGCTCGGAACGGACGTGGGAACCATTGATGGCAAGGACGAGATCCCCCTCCCGCAGTCCGGCCTTATCCAGGGGCGTTCCTTTTGGCAAAGCCGTGATCAACGCGCCATGCTTCCCAAAGGGCGAGCCGTTGGTGCGGACTAAGGCGGGCGCCGGCACCTCTTCGAAATGGCCTGCAACCCACGAGCGGTAAAAGGTCGGTTTAGTTTTGGCCGTTTCGGTCTTGGTCGCAACACACCCACAACCAAGGGCTAAGAACAGCAGGGAAATCGTCAGCGTTTTCATAAAGGATTTCAGCGAGGTCCGGGATTCTCAGGACGGAAGTTCCAGGCGAAGGCAAGAGCAAAAACAAGAGGTGGAGCGAAGACAGGCAACCATCCAGGTCCGAGACCGAAGTTGAAGCCATACCCCCAGACGATCGAGCCATGACCTTGCTGGCCGCCAGAGAATACGAACGAGTGCATCGCGTTGTGCAGGCTGAGCACCAGACATCCCCAAAGGGCGGCCCTCCACCCACAGTGCAATCGCCGGGCGACGAAGCAAATGAACCAAGGCAAAACGAAGTAACTGGTCCAGCGAACCCAATTGAAACAGGTCGAAGCCGCTTGATTGGAAAGGAGATTCGCAATCGGTTCGCCCGTTCCCCAGGTGAACAGCCCGGCCGCGTAGCCAATCGGGACAAGCAGCAGAGCCCACCAAAAGATCGTGGCGGCGAGCGCGACAAGCGGAAATCCGACGGCCGGGTGGCGCCCCAGCCATGAGCTCCGCTCCATCCGGGCGGCGAACTCAGCAATCAACGGCTCAGCGACTCCAATTATCTTCGTGGCTCGGGCCTCGGCTTCCGATGCAGGCAGGCCCTGCCGCAGCCCCTCGCTCACCAGGTCCAGCCAATGCTCCTCCAGTTCAAGCTCGATCCGTTTCACGTAATTGCGATCGAAGCCGCGTTTCAGCAGCCCGCGCCGCACGCTGGATCCAATTTCGGCTTTACGCATGCGCTCCTTTCAGAACGGTCTTTACGCCGAGAGCGACCTGTTCCCATTCGTGCGTCAAAGATTCCAGACGCTTCCGCCCCTCCGAGGTGAGGGCATAGTAGAACCGGCTGCGCCCATCGACAATCGCGCGGCGACTGGTCACGCACTTTCGCGCCTCCAGTTCGTGGAGCACCGGATAGACGCAGCCTTCGCCAAATGAAAAAGCGTCGCGACTCGCGGTTTGAATCGCCTTTACGATTTCGTAGCCATACATATCGCGCCGGGCGAGCAACTGAAGAACCAGGAGCTCCGGAACTCCATTGAGGAAGGATGGATTAGTCTTCCGCATTTCAATGCCCTCTATGCCTTTCAGTTCGAGGCGTGTCAAGCATCAAACCAAAAGGCATATGCCCTTCTCGGGTCAGGCCGTGCCCTGCAACGAGAAAAGGAGGTCTTCAGACCTCAAGTGCATGCTCGCAAGGCACCGCCAAATGCCAGGCAGGTGATCTGGACCCTCGCGGCGCTCCGTCGCACGGAAGCGTCAGGGGGATCCAAGACTCAAACAAACAGCAATGCAAGATCCTACCCAGGAAGCATTTGCAGTCGTTTTTTACTTAGGCCGCTAATCATCAGGCGGCTATTTACTTTTACAGGCAACGTAACCACACTGCCGGGGCGAGTGTCTCAGGAAATCAGCAGTTTATGTTTTTTAGCGCGAGTTTGTCGACGCCTGCGAAACCGGTTCACTATCTGCCAGAGTTGAAGCGAGCCCTGGCCCGCCGATGTTCAGCGCTCGCGATCTGCGGCCTGCCAAAGTTTCTGGCCTGGGCGCTCCTGGCACCGGGCCTCGGCAGCGATTGGACAGTCCTCGCCCAAGGGACGGATCTGCCGGTGATCACTCAACAGCCCATAGGCGGGATCGCCACCACCAATGAGGATTTTTCCCTTTCGGTGGCAGCCACCGGCTCTCAACCGTTCCGCTACCAGTGGTATTTGAACGGAGCGACCCTTTCGGGCGCGACCAGCGCGACTTTGCTGCTGACGAACCTGGCGTTGCGCGAGGCAGGAATTTACACGGTGGCGGTGGCGAACGGGGCTGGAGGGGTGGTGAGTTCCAACGCGCCCCTGGTGGTGGCCACGAATTTCGTTCACCGGATTGGCACCGGGCGGATGATCGAGACGGACGCCAGCACCGCACTGCCGATTGTCTTTCGGAGCAACGGACGGGAACAATCTGTTTCCTTTTCCCTGCAGTTCGACCCGGGCGTTTTTTCGAACCCGCGATTTGTGGCGGCCGACACGAATGCGATCACGACGACC
Organism: uncultured Verrucomicrobiota bacterium; assembly: GCA_964566945.1. Classification (GTDB taxonomy): domain Bacteria; phylum Verrucomicrobiota; class Verrucomicrobiia; order Limisphaerales; family SXQI01; genus DASVNK01. The sequence goes on from CAZMKE010000026.1 coordinate 61,346, forward strand.
GACACGAGCGCACCGGACACGATCGGCGTGGCGATGAATCTCGGCGCGGGCCGGTCATTCAGCGCGAACTACCACTGGATCGGGTTGGTGCTGTTTGATCGGGCGGCAGGGCGCAGTTCAATGAAAGGCCTCCTCCGCTTTACCGGAACGCCGACGCCGATCGCCGGGCAAAACGCCGCCGGGCAACCGGTGAACGTGGCGGCGGCGGTGCTCCCGCAATACGCGCCGCAAACGCCGGCCCCGGTGCTCAACCCGCAGACGGGACTTTTCGAGCAAAGGCTGCTGGTGAGCAATCCGGGCAGCGGCGTGATGACGAACATCGATCTGCTGGCGCTCAACCTGGGCTCGGACTCAGCGACGAACGCCATCACCTTTTTCAACGCCTGGAGCACGCAAACCAACCTGCCGTATGGCGACCCGCAGGTGCAGGTGGATTGCCCGTGCAATTGCGGCCTGCTCACGAACAGCCCGCCGTGCAGCTTCTCCGACTACCTGGCGTGTGGAAACGGCAATTGCAGCCTCGACTTCTCGATGACGAACATGGCGCTGCCGTACGCGCAACTGACGAATCTGACCCCGGGGGAATCGCGGACCGTCACGGTGGAGTTTTACGTGACGGACCATCTGGCGACGCCCGCTCCCCAATACTCGCTCTTTCTGGCCGATCCGATCGCGCAGATCATTCCCGCGAATGCCAGCCTCCTGAACATCGATTCTGCGCGCTACCTAACGAACGCGTTCCTGGTCGAGTTCTCAACGCAGGCTGGCCATCACTACTGGATTCAATACGCGGACAGCGTGGCGGGCCTGAACACCGGGCAAACGGCCTACCCGGCCATCAACGGGACAGGCAGCCGCGTGCAATGGATCGACGACGGCCCGCCGAAAACTGCAACCGCGCCGACCAATGCTCTGCGATTCTACCGCGTTTTCACCGAACCTGCACAATAACCCGGCCTCTTTTTCATGAAATTCTCCTCCGCAAATCGGCGTTGCCTCGTCCCCGTGCTGCTCGCCCTGGGCCCGGCGCATTCGCTCTGGGCGCAGAACGATCCACTCGGAGATTCGTCCGGTTGGTTCGCCCGGGCGGGCGCCGAGGCGAGGTTCAACATCAAGACGAGCCTGATCGCGAATAATCCGGTCGCCGGGGCCGGAATTTATAATGACGGATTTGTGCTGCAGGACGCTGGAGGCTCCGCGTCCGGCAAAACATGGAATTGGGGGTACAACTCGGCGGGCCAAGTGGCGGGGGACAATCTGCTGTTGCATCGCTACGACAACGTTCCAGCGGCAGGGGTGCGGGACTTGAACGGCGCCAACCCGCTGGTGGGCGGCGAGATCGTCGGAGGCTACCAGTTCCCGGGATTCACGTGGCTGAACAAGCCGGTGCGGGTGGCGATCGAGATGGCCTACGGCTACGCGCAGTCGTCCCTGAACATGGGGTTTGGCTCGGCCGGGGTCGTGAATTTCACGAGCGACCGTTACGGAATGAATGGAGTGATCGCTCCGCAGCCGCCGTACGCCGGGACGGCAACCGGGCCGGGTCCTCTGCTCGATCTCAATCCAAATGGCCACACCCTGGTTTCGTCCGCTGCCACCACGGCTTTCGCGGGGCGGGTCGACACCGATTTTCAGAATCTTCGCCTGGGCCCATCCTTTGAAATGGAGTTAACGCCCCGTTTCAGCGTGGCGGCCGGAATTGGTTATTCCTCGGTCTACGTTGATTCGAAGTTCAACTACAACGAGGCGACCACCTTCGCGAACGCTGCGGTTCCACCGCTGAATTCCGGCGCCGTGAGCCTCAAGCATGCGGAGTGGGAGCCAGGCGCTTATCTGGAGTTGAGGGCCAATTATCAATTCACCCAGTTAATTGGCGCTTTTTGCGGCGGAGACCTCCAGTACAACCACAGTTTTGAATTCGGGGATGCCGCCCACCAGATCAAAGTGGATCTGGGAACGACCTACGCGATCAAAGGGGGAGTGAGCTTCCGCTTCTAGCCGAGCGGAGGGAATTTCGACGCATGGTTGGGAAGAGAATTCGCAGATGATTTTTGAGGCTGCCGCGGCCAAGCGCAGCGGTGAAGGAATGAGGGGATTGGGGCCGACTTTTGATCCGAAAGCACGGCCGGAACGGTCTCGCGGGACTCGAAAGGGCCCCCAAAAGCAGGCCAGAAATGCTTGCACGCGACGGGGAGGACGGAAAGGATAACGCCTGCGTCGCCTGAAGAGTGTCGGAGGGTTGTGACGCCTTCGTTACGCATGACCTCGGTTTTGACGATCGCAGGGGGCGTGGTTGGATTGACGACGGCGCCACTGTTAAAGAAACCGAGCCTACGCATCACGATGGCCTCCTGGCGTTGTTCGTTGAGGTTCCATCCGGCGCTCGCGAAAGCGGAAATCGATGCGATCGAACTGTGAGAGCCAGCGTGCTTGCTTTGCGTCCGAACATTAACAACCATCGTTCTCGTCTCCTCCAGGTGGCGTGCGCCGCGGCTTGGATTTTCCTCAGCCAAGCAGTTCAGGGAGTCGAGCAATGGCAGGATATTTCGACCTCCCTCCTGGCGCGCCTGACAAACAATGACGCCAAAGCGCCCTGGCCCGGAGGCGCTTCCGGAGTCATCGTGAATCGGAGCAATGGCGAGGTCACGATCAAGGTGGTTGGGTTCGGATTGTGGCGCAGTTCGGACCAGGGGACGAACTGGCGGCGCATCGATCAGAAAACCATCTCCGGCCGCGATGAAACGGGCTGGGCCACCAGCGCCGATCCAAATGCGCCGGAGCGAATCGCGAGCTTCTCCCTCGACGGTTCGGCGGGCTGGACAGCGGATGGAATCCATTGGCAGGCTTTCACGACGCTGGGCCGCAACTGGGATTACGGCTCGGTGGATTGGGCCACGCCGGCTCCGAAGACCATCATCGCAGCCAAACACGAAACCTCTCCGCCAGGGGAAGTTTACGTGACGATCGATGGAGGGGTGACATGGAAACAGCTGGCGATCCATCTGCAAGAGAAACGGGATCGCGTTTCGATGGTGGGCGCTCTCGGTCCTGCGACCTTGATCTACAGCCAAGGCGAGGGAATTTATCGCAGCACCGACACCGGAGTGACCTGGACGAAAGTTTCGGCGGCCCAGCCTCAGACGAGAATTCCGACGCTTTTTCATGGCACAAACTATCTGGGAACGGCCCGCGGCCTGCTCGCCAGCGCGGACCAGGGCGCGACCTGGCGGCAGCAAGGCGCCGTGGTGAACGTCTGGCTGGGGCCGTTTTTTGGCCGGAACGAAAAAGAAATGCTGGTGGTTGGAGCGGATGGCATCTTTGGGACGCAGGACGGCGGCAACACCTGGAAAATGGCGGCCGCGCTGAAAGCGAAAGAGAGCGGTTTCCTTTTCACCCCGAACTGGTTCGGGTGCTACGCGTGGGATCCGGTGCACAACGCTCTTTACGCGTCATCCATGGGGAACCCGGTTTACCGGCTGAATCTTTGAGGATGGGAACCAGCCAGCCAATGTCCTGATTTTTTTCGCCCGCTTGCTCGAAGCGCCCCTTCGTGCTTGAATCCGATCCATCGCCATCTCCATGAAGACACGTGTTTTGTTTATTTGCTCGGTTCTGCTCTCCCGGCTCAGCTTTGCCGCCGATTTGCCCCCGGTCCCGAACGAGCCGATCGCGGTGAAGAAGGAATTGTTATTTTCGGACAATTTCGAGAACGCCGAGCCGAACAAGCTCTGGCACAAAGTGGTGCCGACATTCCAATTTGAAAACGGGATGCTCAAAGGCACGCAAACGCTCGACAAGAACATCCCGGCGACCGACGGGAAGCCCGCGGTGAATGCTCACGCCGCGGTCCACGGCCTGGAATTGCCGACGAAGGACAGCGTGGTGGAAGTCCGAATCCGGCTGGCGGGCGCGACCATGATGGATGTCGAGTTTGACGATCGGAAATACACCGGATCGCACTACGGGCATATCTGCCGGGCGCAGGTGCGAACGAATGGCGTGACCATTTTGGACGAGCGGGATGGCAACATGCGCAACGACATTTACGAAATGAGCAAGGACCCGGCGAAAAAGGCGGACCGGGCCAAATTGCTCGTGGGCCGGCAGGTGACCTACCCGGCGGCCATCGAGCCCGGGGTGTGGCACACGCTGGTGGTGGAGACGGTCGGGGACGAGATGCGCGCCAGTGTGGACGGCAAGGCGGCCGCCTACCTGAAATCATCAGGCATTGCGCATCCCACAAAGTCAAAAATCGAAGTGGGGGTAGCCGGAAAAGATGGATACTTCGACGATATCAAAGTGTGGAACGCAGAACCGGCAAAGCGCTAAATCCAAGCATTTCACCAGACTCGGACAGCCCAGTGGCTGCGAGAGAAGCGGAAGCTCCGCGCCATGCTTCGAGTAATAACCCGCTCTTCATCCTCTGCTGCGATCACTCCTCGGATATCATTCGTAATAACGACGACCTGCCTGCCGCCTTCCCGATAACGGCTGGCGATGTCCAGCGAAGTTCACTGGCCGACCGGCGTCGCCGCTTTTGATTGCGGCTGGGCAGCGCTCTGGTAAAAGGCTCTTTCACGTTTATGACACTTCGCGCCGCACCCATCCTATTCCTTTCATTTACCGTGTTGACCTGCCTGGGCGCGGAGGCCCCAAGCGCCGGGGTGCAGGTGCAAAGCGCCAGCGCCGCCCAATTCGCCGGCGCGGTGGTGGCACCGACCGGGACGAATGTGGCCGTGATGGCAGCCCTGCCCGAGGCGCCCCGGTCGGGTCTTTACATTCAAAATCGAGCGCCGCTCACGGCGGCGCCGTTCCTGAAGCTCCCGATCGGCGCGATCAAGCCGCAGGGTTGGATGCTGCACCAACTCGAACTGGAAGCGGACGGCATGACCGGCCAGTTGGAAAAAATCTCGCCCTGGCTGGATTTCGAGAAAAGCTCGTGGGCGGCCGCGGACGGGTCCGGCCAATTCGGCTGGGAGGAGATGCCGTACTGGCTCAAAGGTTACGGGGATCTGGCCTACGTTTTAAAGAACGAGCGAATGATCGCCCAAGCCCGCAAGTGGATCGAAGCGATTCTGAAAACCCAACGCGATGATGGTTACTACGGCCCGCGGATGCTGCTCACCTCGCTGGAAGGCAAGCCGGATCTCTGGCCGCACATGCTCGCAAACAACATCCTGCAGAGCTGGCACGAATACTCCCATGATGATCGGGTGATCCCGTTCCTCTTGAAGTATCACCGCTGGTTGAACGCCCAGCCGCCTTCGACCTTCGGGAACGGTTATTGGCCGCGCATCCGGTTTGGGGACAATATCGAAACGTGCCACTGGCTGTACAACCGCACCGGGGAAGAGTTTTTGCTGGAGCTGGCGGCAAAGATTCACGCAAACATGGGAGCGTGGCGGGATGGCATCATCAACTGGCACAACGTCAATCTTTCCCAGGGATTTCGCGAGCCCGGCGTCTACTTCACTCAATCCGGCAAATTGCGGGATCTGGCGCAGGCGGAGGCGAACTACTTGCAGTTGATGAGCATTTACGGCCAGTTTCCGGGCGGCGGGTTCGCCGGGGACGAGAATTGCCGCCCCGGTTACACCGACCCGCGCCAGGGATTTGAAACGTGCGGGATGGTGGAGTTCATGCACAGCTTCGAGATGCTGACAAAGATCTCCGGGGATGTTCGCTGGGCCGACCGGAACGAGGAAATGGCATTCAACTCATTCACGGCGTCGCTGACGCCGGATTGGAAAGGACTGCACTACCTGACCTGCGCGAACCAGGTGCAACTGGACAAGAACAACAAGGCTCCGGACGTGGAAAACGGAGGGACGATGGTGAGCTACTCCCCCTTCGAGGTTTACCGGTGTTGCCAGCACAATGTCTCGCACGGCTGGCCGTACTACGCGGAAGAACTCTGGCTGGCTACAGCCGACAACGGCCTGGCGGCGTCTCTCTATGCCCCGAGCGAAGTCAGCGCCAAGGTGGGGACCGGCGTGGAAGTGAAGATCACGGAACAGACGGACTACCCGTTTGACGACACGGTCGTGCTGCGGCTCACGACGACCACGCCGGTAAAGTTTCCGCTGGCATTGCGGATTCCGGGATGGTCGGACGACACCCGCATCCTGGTGAACGGCAAAAGGCAAAGGGTCACGGCTGCGGCCGGAACCTTCGCGCGCATCAACCGGGAGTGGAAGACCGGGGACACCGTCACGCTTCGCCTGCCGATGCAGGTCCGGACGCGGACCTGGGAGAAAAACCAGAACGCCGTCTCGATCGATTACGGCCCGCTCACTTTCTCCCTGAAGATCGAGGAGCGATGGCAGAAGTACGGAAATCGGAACCCGCAATGGCCGGAATGGGAGGTGTACCCGGGGAGCGCCTGGAATTACGGCCTGGAGATCGATCCGGCACAACCGGACAAATCGATTCAGGTGCGCAAAAAGGCCGGGCCTCTTGCGAGCAATCCGTTCACCCCGCAAACCAATCCAATCGAACTGCGCGCGCAGGCCCGGCGGATTCCGGCGTGGAAAATGGATGCGCTCAACATGGTCGGCAAATTGCAGCCCAGCCCGGTGAAATCGTCCGAACCGCTGGAAACCGTCACGCTCATCCCGATGGGGGCGGCGCGGCTGCGCATTTCCTCGTTCCCCGTGATCGGTCACGGGCCGGATGCGCATGCCTGGGCCGCGGAATAAGAACATGAGCGCCGGTGATTCGATTTGCGCGGCCACCGCAGCCCCGCGTAACGTCAAGGGAATGGACGCACCCAGTGGCGCTGCCGCCGCGCCGAAGCATCTGCCATACGAGATTGATCCGGCAAAAAACCGGTTCCACTATTACGAGAATCTGTGGAAACGGGTGGGGCTCGGCTTGCTGCAAAAGCATGTCGATATCCGGGGCAAAACGCTTCTGGATTATGGCTGCGGCCGGGGCGAAGCCCTCAATCTGTTCGCGGGCGCGGGCCTGACCGTCACCGGCACAGACACCGATCCCGAATGCGTCCGCCTCGCCTCGCGGAATGGCAAAGCGGTGCTGCTGAATCCGGCCGACCCGGTCGGGCACTTCGGGAGCAAGTCATTCGATGTCATCAGCTGTTTTCATGTGCTCGAGCACGTGCCAAGCCCGGTGCAGACTCTGAACCAATTGCGGGAGATCGCCCGGAGCCACCTCGTCCTGGCCGTGCCCAATCTGCGGTTCCTCAACTGGATGTTTCATCGCCGGTTCGAACTCGGCTTCGTGAACGAAGGGCATTTGCAGGGCTGGGACCACTGGCATTTCCGCAACCTGGCCGAACGCCATTGCGGCCTCGAACTGGTGGAATGGGGCACCGACGCCACAATCCTCCCCGTTCTCAGCGAGTCCGCGAATCGCATCTTTGGGCCAAATTTAACGATTCGCCTGGAAACCGGCCTGTTCCGGAAGGTATTCCCCTACCACTGCCTCTCGATCATCGGGTTGTTCCGAGTGCGATCGTGAAGGCTCATGGCAATAAAATCACAGCAATCGAGACGAGCGTCGCAACACCTCCCCTGCCCAGCATCAGCGATGCACTTTTGAGCTGGCATCGCCCGATGGGCAGATTACGCTGAATGCAAGCATTCGCTTCATGAAAGCGCATTTCCTCCTGACAGTCGTCATCTGTCTGCGAACTTTGTGGGCTGGGGATTATCCGGGAGCGGTCGACTTCAGCTTTACGCCGGGAACGCCGGTAGCGGACGACCCGGCGTCATACCCCTACGATTTTCTCCAACCCGCTTATCGACTGGCCGTTCGCTATGCCTCCAATAGCACTCTGGCATTTCCAAGCCGGCGGCAATCCCTCGGACAGGCACACCTCTTTGACGAAGATGGTGTTATGCATCACTTCATTCACAATCCAGACACGAGTATTTTCTTTCGCGAAGCGGCGATGCAACCCGATGGAAAGGTTCTTGTCATCACCTCTATCCTAGGGATCCAAGCGGTTCAACGATTGAATCGGGACGGCACCTTTGATAACAGCTTTAAAACCATACCCGTCCAATCCGCCCGGCAGATTGAGCCTCTGCTGGATGGGCGCTTCGTGCTGCTCAGTGATGTGGTCCGCCCCTCTGCAACAAATCAAGGATCTTTCAACCTCAAACGCTTCACCTCCGAGGGCAAACCCGATCCTATCTTTTTTGGCTTGGAAGGGCTTTCATTCGTCCCCGAATATCTTTCCGCCCAATCAGATGGGCGGTTGATTGTAGCGTCAGAAAGCGAGGTGGCTCGCTTGGATCAATATGGGATTATTGACCCCCAATTCAAAGGTCTAAGCAATTTAGTCGCCCCGCCACACGCCACGGTCAATCAGGGAATATTCAATGTCCTCGCCGCTGCAAACGGAGGTGTTTATGTCGGAGGAGCATTCACCAGCATCGGGGGTTTTCCCAGCCCTTCTCTCATTCGCCTCAAAAATGATGGAACTCTGGATTCTGGTTTCACCTTCTGGAAAGCAGCCTCCGCAAGCAGTTTCGTATCTGGTTTTGCGGAGAATGCCAGCGGACTCCTGGCGATTGGTTTTGACTCAGGCAATGATTTTGCAACAAAAGTCGGCAGTTCTGGTTCGCGGCAAATGTTTTCCACGACATTCAACGGAGCCGCCTCCGTTATCGCGCTCTCAAACTACTTTGTTTTAGCCGGCCTCGAGGCCAGAAACGGCTTGGCAAGGCTGGTGTCAGATGGAAGCGTCGATTCCAATTTCAATTACAAGCCTCCGGCATCGGTTTTTGGCATTTACCCCATTGGATCCAATCTTCTGGCAATCGATAAGGCGGCTGCATTTACGCTCTCATCGAATGGTGTGCGACTTAGCCAGGTTAGTTTTCGCTCGAACATTAGCGCATGCGCAAAGGCACCCGATAACACTTTTTTGATCAGCCGCGTCGGATACGTCAGCTCGCTTTTTGGTCCACCACAGGCTCGTCTGATGCGCTACATTCCCGGGGCCACCACCGCAATTTCGTTTGGCCCGACGTTCCGAGAATTCTCCCAAATCAACCGGCTTATCGTGCGTCGCAATGGAAAGATCCTTGTCACCGGCCAATTTGACGCCGTCAAGAGGACTAACTACATGCAACTCAACGCTGATGGATCCATAGACGGCACGTGGCCACCCCTTCCATCAACTCCATTGGCGCTCACGGAAAACCAGAACGGCAGCATCCTCGCGGCATTGCCAGAGGGACTGGTGAGGCTGGATCAGAGCGGACAAATTGACCCCCTATACACGCCTCCGAAAGTCCGGTTTATCACTCCATTCCAGACGATCAGGCTAGCTCCGTCGGCCTCAAACGAGGTTTTTGTTTTTGGAGACATTACCTTCGATCAAACCGGCCAGACGGGAATAACAAAACTAAAGAGCACCGGTGAAATAGACTCCTCGTTCGCGGCAAGCCTGAGCGGTTCGCCCCTGTTTTTGAAGGAGCTATCAGACGGAAGAATTCTTGCGGGAATTCTCACTTATCGGTGCAGCATGGTCCGCCTCCAGCCGGACGGGAAACAGGATGAAACATTTCGACCGGTGGACCTTGAATCCCAGTCGAGCGACGGAATCGGTGTAACGACCGTCGTAGAGACCGAATTGTCCGATTTGTTAATCGGCGGGAATTTCGGAACCGTGAACCATTTGGATTTTCCGGGGATTGTGCGGGTTCGGGGTGATGGAGCGCTGAAGCCGCTCCACCTGGAGATCTTTCAAACTGAGGCAACGCAACAAGTTAATTTTTCCGGGAATCCCGCCCGCCAACTCGTGGTCGAACAGAGCACCAATCTTGTGGACTGGACGAAAATGGGCAGCTTCACGAACTTCTCCGGGAATCTTACGTTAGACGCCAAGCCTTCCTCGATCCGTAAGTTCCTAAGAGCCTATTTCAGTCAGCTTTGAACTTCGAGTTCTTCCGGGCTTTTAGAACCGTTCCTCAAGGCTTAAAATACCCCTTTTTCTCGATGGGCTTCTGCCCGGGAGGTTTCGGCATCCAAAAGTCCATGTAGTTCAGGTGGCAGGTCCGGATGAGTTCCAGGCCGTATTCGCAACGGCCGAGATCGGGCCCAGCGTTGTTCATGCCGAAAGTGAATTTGACTCCGGCTTGCTTGGCGAGTTTGACAAATTCGACACCCGGCAAGCGGTAACGATTGTTAAGCTCCAGAGCGATGTCGTTCCGTTTGAGCGCGGTGATCACCCGCTCCATCCGTTCCCGAGTCCAGAGTTGATCGTAATCGCGCGCAATGATCTCGGGAAGAAATGTGGGGTTTACCAGGATATCGATCGGTTCCCGGTCGAGGATGCGCACGGTGGTATTCACGAGATTCTCCATAAACGCTTGCTTGTCCTCGATATGGACTTCCTCCGGCATCCAAAGCCGGGTGCGGCGGCCGCGCTCATCCTGGAGCGTCATGGCATCGGTAAAGACGTAATCGAACCGCGCGACGGCTGCCGGGGAAAACAGAGTGGGCCACTCGCGGCCTTCGGCTTGCAGGCCGAGAAAAACGGGCTGGCCGGACATTGAACGGAGGTGGGCGTCGAGGGCAGCGTCGTTGGTCACCGCAAAACCGAGTCCGCCATTTACAACCACGCCGTGGTTGATCCCGGTTTTGAACGTGTGTTGCAAGACATCCTGAATGGTCAGCCCGCCCTTCAGGTGGGTGTGGAAATCGACCAGGGGAAAGTTGTCGCCCCCGAGCCGGATGATCTCGTCATCGATCCGATCGAATCGGACCGGGCTACCTTCATAGTCGGGCAAATCGTCCGGAAGCGGCTTCACGCGAATGTTGCGGTAGGCGACCTTGCTGTCGTAGTCGTGGCCCTGGAGCGCGAACGTTCCGTGGGTGAGGAGGCGACCCGGATAATGCGGGTCGGGAACCGGATTGACCGGCTGCACGTAGTCGACGAGCAACTGGTCGTTCAGGCGCACCTGCACGCGTTTCCCGCGGACGGTGATGTGAAGGGTGAACCATTCATAGTCCTTCTGCAGGGTTTCGTAGATGTTGCGAATGCCGTAGAGGCTGGCGGTTTTCTTCCGCTCGACGTAGCCGTCATGGCCCACGTGAGTGTTGGCCACCTGGACTTCGAACCCTTTCGTCGGGAAATCCTTCTCTTGATACGCAGTATGAAAGTAGATGCCCGAGTTGGCGCCCTTTTCGGTCCAGACTTCTGCTTGGAGCTCGAAGTTTTTGAAATCCGCGTTACGCACGCTTCCATTGTAGAAGAGGTGGGATCGATCTCCTTCAAACCGGATCGTCCCGTCGACTACTTTGAATCCGCCTTTTTCGCTCGCTTTCCAGCCGTCCAGGGTTTTTCCGTCGAAGAGCGGCATCCAACCCTCGTCCGCGGCGCAGGCCGAGGTTGCGATCGTCAGAAAGAAGGAGAGTGCCAGCCTCAGAGTTCCGGCCGCCGCGGTTGCTTTCATATCGCGGAAGAATGCGCGCGGCAGGATCGGGGCGCGAGTGAATTTCGAGGACGAGCCCCCCGGGGGGGGCGCCCGGCGGTGTGGGGTGGTTTCAACCATCTTCATTGGCTCTTAAGGTTTGTCCGGGTAGAACATTGGCGTATGCGAATCCTCGTCGTGGAAGACGAACCGGACCTTTTGGAGAGCCTCGCCCAGGTTCTGCGGGAAGAAGGGTATGCCGTCGACACGGCTCCGGACGGGGAAGAAGGCTTGTACAAGGCCGAAAACTATCCATATGATGCCATCGTGCTGGATGTGATGCTGCCGAAGGTGGATGGCTGGAAGGTGCTGGAAAAGATCCGGACGAAGGAGACCGCGGAGCAAACCGCCCGCCCGACGCCGGTTTTAATGCTCACGGCGCGCGATCGCACAGCGGATCGGGTGCGCGGCCTGGACACCGGGGCGGACGACTACCTGGTCAAGCCGTTTGACTTGCCCGAGCTGCTGGCGCGCATCCGGGCGTTAATCCGCAGATCGGCCGGGGTGGCCAGTTCGGCCATCCGGATCGGCGACGTGACGATCGATACAAAAGCGCGGACGGTGCATCACGGGAAAGAGTTGGTTCCATTGACGGCGCGCGAATATGCGCTGGTGGAATATCTGGCGCTGCGGCAGGGGGAAGTGATCACCCGCACAACACTGTACGATCACCTTTTCGACGAAAACGACAGCAGCTTTTCCAATCTGCTCGATGTGCATGTCTCGAACGTGCGGAAGAAGCTCGGGGCGGATTTCATTGTGACCCGGCGGGGCCACGGTTACTCAATTGAGAAATGATCCTGCGATCCATCAAATGGCAGTTGCAGCTCTGGCACGGGGTGATGCTGACCCTGGTGCTCGGCGGTTTCGGCTACACCGCTTTTGAGCTTCAACGGATGCGGGAATTCCGGCGGGTGGACCAGGAATTGCACGATCATATGGGAGCGCTGCTGGGCCCACTGCGCCGGCCGGGACGGCACATCCCCCCTGGCAGCCCGCCGAGGCGACGCGATGGCGGCCCGGAGGGACCGGAAACCGGAGCCCCGGAACTGGAAGGGCCTCCGCACGGCCCTCTCGCGGGCGGACCCCCGCCCGAAATCGGGCGCGACAGCGACGCCGCCTTCCCGGAGGACGGCCCGTTCTATTATGTCGTTTGGGATCGGGAAGGAAAAATCATTCGCTCCCGCAACAAACCCGGGGAGATTTTGCAACCAGCGCCCAAGGGCCCGCGCGGCCCGATCCTGCGCCGCGGCGAGTTCCACGAGCTTTACCAGCAAACACCCCGGGGGGAAGCGGTGCTGGTAGGCCGGTCGGTGGTGGTGGAGCTCAAGGAACTGCGCAACCTGGCCCTGCTTCTGATCGGGTCGGGCGCGGGGATCCTCGCGCTGGGATTGGTCGGGGGCTGGGTGGTGGCCACCCGGGCGATGCGACCGATCGACAAGATCAGCAGCACCGCCCAAAAGATCGCCACGGGCGATTTGAGCCAGCGGATCGCACACGATGAAAGCGAGAGTGAACTGGGGCGCCTGGTGGCAATCCTGAATTCCACTTTCGGCCGCTTGGAATCGGCTTTTACCGAACAAACCCGGTTCACCACGGATGTCTCCCACGAATTGCGCACTCCGGTGTCGGTGATCGTGTCCCAAACGCAGCTGGCGCTTTCTCGCGAACGCGCCGCGCCCGAATACCGGCAAGCCCTGGAAGCGTGCCAACGGTCCGCGCAGCGCATGCGCAAGATGATTGAGTCCCTGATGCAGCTGGCCCGGCTGGACGCCGGGCAGGAAGAAGTTCGCAAAATGGAATTCAATCTCGCCGACCCGGTGCGGGAATCGGTGGAACTGCTCCAACCGCTGGCTGAAGAGCGCCAAGTAAATCTGACAGCCAGCCTCGAAGCGGTCCGTTGCGTCGGGGACCCGGATAAGATCGCCCAAGTCGTGACCAACCTGGTGACAAACGCCATTCATTACAGCCCGGCGCAGAGCGAAGTGCGCGTGGAAACCCGCCCTGATGGCGCGCTCGGCTTGCTCACGGTGGCCGACCGGGGAGTTGGAATTCCGGCGGAGGATCTTCCGCATATTTTCGACCGTTTCTATCGCGTGGACACCTCCCGTTCGCGTGACAGAGGAGGGAGCGGGCTGGGCTTGGCGATCACCCGGGCGATCGTGCATGCGCACGGGGGCACGATCGAGGCGCAGAGCAAGCCGGGAGAAGGCGCCACTTTCACGGTTCGAATTCCAACAATCGCCAAGAGGTGAGGAGCAGCCCTCCGCCCCGGGGTGCCTTGCCCAAGGGCCGATAAAAAGCCGGTGAATTGCCCCGGAAGCCGGAACGTCTATCTTCCACCCGAATTGGGTTTTGGAATGCGTAGCGTAATTCTAGGATGTTTGGCCGGATTTGTGACGGTAGCCGCGGCAACCCACGTTTTCGGAGACGGCGTGGTGCTCGGGCCCCGGCTTGCCACCGCCCCCGATACGGACCCGGGCGAACTGCTGGTGTCGGAGCTGAATTGCGCCGCGTGCCACCACGCCAGCGACGCGGAGAGGCTCAGGCTCAATTCACGTCAAAGCCCGGTGCTGGGGAAAACCGGACTGCGCCAGACGCCGCAGTACCTCCGGAAATACCTCAACGATCCGGCCGGGGCCAAGCCGGCGTCGACGATGCCCGATCAGTTGCGGCACCTGAGCGGAAATGAAAAAAACGAGACCGTTGAAGCGCTCGTGCACTATCTCGTTTCCGAACAGGACAACACCGCGCAGATCGGGGCCGCGGCCGAGGATTACCTGATCAAGCAGGGCCGAACGCTGTACCACACGGTCGGCTGCGTGGCGTGCCATGAACCCGAGACCGCGCCGAACAGCGCGGCGGCAAATACCGGCGATGCTCCGAATGCGGTCGATCCTTCCCTGCGCGGCGCGGCGTCCGTTCCGCTGGGCGATTTGGCTCGCAAGACGACGGTCGATCAACTCGCGAGGTTCCTCCTGAACCCTCAGCAGATCCGTCCTTCGGGCCGGATGCCTTCGCTGGCGCTTTCGGCCACCGAAGCGACCGCCCTGGCGGTGTACCTGCTACGCGATCAAGCGGCCGCACTGAACGGCCCCGGCAAACGCAGCCTGATCAGCGGGCTGCAATACCAGTATTTCGAGGAGAATTTCAACGGGGACACGGATTTCGGCGCGCTGACGCCCAAGGCCAGCGGCACGTCCGAGGGATTCGATCTCACGCCACGCAAACGAGACAACAGCTTCGGCTTTCGGTTCAGCGGGCATCTGCGCGTGCCTCAGGAAGGGGATTACACCTTCTTCACCCGGAGCGATGACGGTTCCATGCTCTACATCGATGGAAAAGCGGCGGTGAACAATAATGGCGATCACCCGCCGGAGGAAAAGCGCGGTACCATTCACCTGACTGAGGGCGATCACGACATGATCGTCACTTTTTACAACAACGGCGCTGGTTTCGAACTGGATGTAAACTGGCGCGGACCCGGGTTTAACAAACAAAAGATACCGGCTTCGGCCCTCTCCCACTATGGACAGCCGATGGTTCCGCTGGACTCAGCCGACTTTGCGGCGGACCCGGCGAAGGCCGCCAAGGGAAAGGAACTGTTTGCCTCCTTAGGATGCGCCTCATGCCACACGATCAACGGACAGAGCCTGGCCGGATCGAGCGCCGCGAAACCCCTGGCGGCGTTAAAGGGCGCCAGCGGCGGCTGCCTTGCCGAAAATCCGCCAAAAGGCGCGGCTCGCTTTGATCTCTCGGGAGAACAAAGAGCGGCTCTCCGCCAGACTCTCGCCCGCGGCAGCTTCCTCGCGGTGGACCGTTCGGCAAAGGACCAAGCAGCATGGACGATGGCGAGCCTGAATTGCTACGCCTGCCATACCCGCGACCTGAAAGGCGGCCCCACGGCGGCCCGAGCCGCCTATTTCCGCGTCGTGGGCGAGGCCGACATGGGCGACGAAGGCCGGATGCCGCCGCGTCTCACCGCAGTTGGAGCCAAGCTCCGGCCTCAATGGACGCACGAAGTTTTGGAAAAGGCCGGCCGGGTGCGTCCGTACATGGCCACGCGCATGCCGCAGTTTGGCTCAGCCCAGATCGGCAGCCTGCCTGAACTGCTGGAACAGGCCGACAAACGAGCCGATGAACGGCAGGCGCCGGAAATCACTCAACGGGACGCCAAATTCGGCCGCAAGCTGGCCGGAACGGGCGGCCTCTCCTGCATTGCCTGCCACACCGTCGGAACTCACAAGTCTCTCGGCATCCCGGCGATCAACCTTTCGATGATGAGCCGCCGCCTGAAATATGACTGGTTCGTCCGCTACCTGGTCGATCCCCCTTCCCTCCGCCCGGGCACCCGCATGCCGAGCTTCTGGCCGAACGGCGAAGCGGCAAACAAAGATATTCTCGGCGGGAACACTCAGGCGCAAATGAACGCGATCTGGGCCTTCCTGGAATCGCACCCGGAAACCGATTTGCCTCCCGGCCTGGTGCAGGGCCGCCAGGAGCTGGTCGCAGAGAAGGAGCCGATCATCTATCGCAACTTCATCCAGGGCGCCGGACCGCGCGCGATCGGCGTGGGCTACCCTGAAAAGGTCAATCTCGCATTCGATGCCAACAGCATGCGGCTGGCGATGATCTGGCAAGGATCGTTTATCGACGCCAGCCGCCACTGGAACGGGCGCGGCGAAGGGTTCGAACCGCCTTTGGGAAACAATGTGGTCAAGCTGCCCGAGGGGGCGCCTTTTGCCGTGCTCGAAAGCGACCAAGCGGCCTGGCCATCGACCGCCGCCAAAGAAGCCGGGTTCAAGATGGGCGGATATCGGCTGGATGACCGGCGCCGCCCCACCTTTTTCTACAGCTTTAAAGGTTTGCAGATTGAAGACCGTTGCGAACCGAAATCTGGCGAGGTGGACGCTTATTTTCATCGGACGCTGGCGGTCCGAAACGATCAGCATCTCTGGGGCGAACCCGTGGACCATATCTGGTTCCGCGTCGCCACCGGGAAGATCGAGAGCAAAGGGGACTCCTTTGTTCTAAACGATAAGATCGTCATCAAACTTCCGGGGGCCGAAGCGGTTCTCCGCGGCAGCGACCAGAATCGGGAATTGCTCGTGCGCGCCCGGTTCCAAGGCGACGCCGCGACCATCGTGGAAGAAATCATTTGGTAAACAAAATGAGAGCGCTCAACTTCA
This sequence comes from uncultured Verrucomicrobiota bacterium, assembly GCA_964566945.1. GTDB lineage: Bacteria > Verrucomicrobiota > Verrucomicrobiia > Limisphaerales > SXQI01 > DASVNK01. The sequence continues at coordinate 77,982 of CAZMKE010000026.1, forward strand.
ATCGATTTTCCTCCATGATTCGCGACCTTGTCTCGATCATCCCGGCTCCGATGGCCGCAGCCCTCGCCACGCTGGCTCTGCTTCCCCTCTCCGCGCCAGCCGCCGACCTGGACGCGCGCGAAGCGGCGCACTACAAGATCATTACCATTCCCGTGCCGGAAGGGATCGTGCTGGAGGCAGGGGCGATGCAATGGATGCCGAACGGCCAACTCGCGGTCTCGACGCGGCGCGGCGACATCTACATGATCGACAATGCACTGTCCGACCCGCCCGCCGACGTGAAGTTCCACCTGTACGCGAGCGGCTTGCATGAAGTGCTGGGCCTGACTCTGTTCAACGGCGATCTCTACGCCACGCAGCGCGGTGAAGTTACCCGGCTCAAGGACTTGAATCACGATGGCAAGGCGGATGCCTTCGAAACCGTCAGCGACTTCTGGTCGATTATTGGCGATTACCACGAATACGCCTTCGGCTCAAAAATCGATCCGCAAGGGAACATCTGGGTGGCGCTCTGCCTGACCGGGTCCTTTACGAGCGAAGATCCTTTTCGCGGATGGTGCCTGCGCGTGAACGCGCTCGACGGTTCCACCCTTCCCACCTGCAGCGGGCTCCGTTCTCCGGGCGGCGTCGGCACGAACAACCTCGGGGACATGTTCTTCACCGACAATCAAGGCCCCTGGAACGGCGCCTGCGCATTGAAATATCTCAAACCGGGCGGGTTCATGGGAAATCCGTCCGGCAACAACTGGTACAAGCTCACCGACGCTCTCGGACCACGCCCGGCCGACCCGGTCAGCGGTAGCCGCATGCATATTGAAGCGGACCGGATCCCGCAACTGATCCCACCGGCGGTGCTGTTCCCCTACGGCAAGATGGGCCAGTCCGCGAGCGGCATTATCAATGACGGCACGCAGGGGAAGTTTGGGCCGTTTGCCAATCAGATGTTTGTGCCCGACCAAACGCACAGCACGGTCATGCGCGTCACGCTTGAGCGCATTCGCGATCGTTATCAAGGCGCTTGCTATCCGTTCCGCCAGGGCTTTGGCTCCGGCTGCCTGAGCGAAGAGTTCGCTCCGGACGGATCTCTGTTCGTTTACGGCACGGACCGGGGCTGGGGTTCCCGAGGCGGCAAGCCTTTCGCTCTGCAACGGCTCGTCTGGACGGGGAAAACCCCATTTGAGATTCACGAGATGCACGCCAAACCGGACGGATTTGAGCTGACCTTCACCGAACCGATCGACAACGCCGCTGCGGAAGCGCTGGAGAGCTACAAAATCGAGACCTACACCTACATCTATCAGGCGAGTTACGGCAGCCCTGAAGTTGACCGAACCCATCCCACGATCAAGAAAGCGGTGGTGGGCGCCGACCGGAAATCGGTGCGGCTCATACTGGATGGACTGCAGCAGGGCCACGTGCATGAATTGCACCTGCCGGGCGTGAAGTCCGCCGCCGGAGAGCCGCTCCTGCATCAGGACGCGTATTACACTCTGAATTATATACCCCGGTCTTAAGGGGCAGGAAGCGGACGGGGCGGCAGGGTGGCGACAAATTGTTGCGCCTCCGCAAGGTCAATCCGCCGCAAAGCCCGGACTACCGGTGCGCGCAGATAGCTTTGGTCCTCGAGCGCCATCCGTTTGAGGGCCGGAATGAATGGACTCGCTTTGGGCCCCAGGCTTTGCAGCATGTCCACGGTGCTCAAGCGGGTGTAGGGCTTCACTTCTTTCGACAGGTTTTTTTCCACAAGCGCCACCGATTCGACGCCGGCGCCAGCCATCTCCCAGCGGAGGATCGCCTCGGCCACCGAAAAACCTTCAATCGAAGCCGCATCCAGCGGTTGGCCCGCCGCTCGCACTTGCTCGATTACGGCCACCGCCTCAGCGGCGCAAAGATCCAGACGGGCACAAGCGTGCAGCGCCGCCACGCGAATCTGGCTATTCGTGGTGGCGAGCGCGGTGCGGAGGGCGCTGGCCAGTTGATCACTGGGCACGGCGTTGCGCCCCAGGGCCACCCAGGCCCAGCGGATGGTTTGGTCCGCCTGCGGCGGCCGCGTGAACGGAAGGAAGAGCGGAATCAGCGCCGGATCGTGAGTTTCGGAAAGCAACAAAGCGCTCTGAACCCACTCATGTTGAGCCGGGGAGATTCCTTGAAAACGGGGCCGAACCTCGGCCGCCAGGTTGGTCATTCTCACCCCCAGGTTTTCGACCTGGTAAAGAATCGCCCCGGAGGGGTCCTGGCGCAGTTCGCGCCTCCAGATCGGCATCAGGCGATCAGCCAGCGGGTAGGATGGATTGACTTCCAGGTCTGCGCGCTCCGCCTCCTGCCGCACCAGCTCCTGCAGACGCCAAATCGCCACCCCTCGAACCTGATTCTGCTGGGGCAGGTCCAGGACTGCGTTCAGGAAACGCCGCGGGATGCGCGAGAGGGGACCGTGCTCCCATTTTTGCGGACGCTCCATCGCATCGATGAGATACGGCACCGCGCGCTCGCCGAAATAGCGCAAGGCCTGGTCAGCCTCGGATCCGCTCGAGTTGTCGTAAGGGGCCTGCTGAATCCAGCTGCTGACCGGGCGCCCGAGGTAGCGCGGTTCACGCCACGCGTGCCACATCCAGGCTCCAGCGAGCAACCCCAGCAGCAACAGGAGGGCCTTGCGACGGAGAAGCGATTGGAGGAGCGGCCAGAACATGTGAGTTATTGAGCAGACAGATTCGCGGTCCAAATATCACGACGAAGTTTCCTGAACTCCGCATTTCCCGCCTGTAATGCCCGTTTTCTCCCAACTATTCCGCATCCCACGATCGCATCCATTGATCCCAATTCCGCTCGATGCGTTCGAATTCTCCATCTATGGCCGTCCCTTCATAGAAACTGACCAACCCATGCAAGACTTTCGTTTCACCCGGCTTCGCGTCCGGAAACTTCGGATCGGCATGAAGGCAGGGAACGGGAGCGTTGGCCCAAGAACGTTGAATTGGCTTCCAGGCGGTGATCACCCAACGGTCTCCACGATCCGACCGGCAAGCGGCGAACGAACCCCGCAATACCTTGTTGGAATTCGTCTGCTGGTTGAATCCAGCAGCGCCCTTGAGCATTACGCAATTCTGAACCCGCAGATCCGACAGGGCCTCGCTGGTCCCGTTCGAAAGCCACATTTTCATCAACAGCGCTTCCGGGGTCGAGTGCGCCTGAGTGCCAAATCTGATCCCGTTCGGGAGCGTTCGTTCCATTCGCCAATCCCCATTCGGCATCCTCTCCCACTCGAGCCTGGGCAGCGTCACGTTCTGTTTTGTCCAGATCGTCGGGACATGCGTATGGGCCAGATAGGTCAAGCCGAGGTTGGACCATATCGCTTCCGGCACGTCCGCGACGACGTAGCTCTCCGGGTCCGAGGGGAAGAAGATGCTCAGTTTGGTTTCCCGCTGCGGATCGACCGCGCCATCCAGAAATCCGATCCGCGGATGGCGTCCGCCGGGATAAGGCCGGACGCGCAGAGGCTCGCCTGCGGCGCGAGGCTCTTTCTTCCGGGAAGGCAGGCCGAATCGAACCATGGCCGCCCACACTTCCTGATCCGTCATGCCGGTTGCCGCCCGAACCTCGTCCATCGAGTAGCGGTGGTCGAGAATCATGTTCTCCAGCCAGAACCTCAGCTCGACATCGTCCGCAGGCCTTCTGCCTTGATCGCTCCGGATCTCGACGAGCGCCAGGCCGAGCAACGATAACAAAAGAAGGGGCCGCAACACAGGCGGAGTCCTTGAGAGTCGACGGGTGGCCATCCACCCGAGGTTAGACCTTCGGAGCGGATCGGCCAGAGAAAACAGCAGCCTATTTCGGCCGAGTGGCCGGAGCGACGTAGCCTTTATACCACGTTAATTGCCACAACCGATCGAGCGGCGTAGTTTCCGCATGGCCGTCCATAAACACCACGTTGATCGATCCGGGCAAACGTTGCGTCGTGTCGACCGACCGCGGCGCTGCTTTCGCGCTCAACGCTCCATGCCGGGCCACCGTGTAGCGCGTCATGCCGCCCGCCGGACCGTCCCCCAGGTAAAGATTTTTCGCCGGCTTGTCCGTGGGGCCGGGCCAGGCGTCGACCCACATCGCGTCGCCCAGCGCCGGAGTGAGCACCGGCGTTTCGATGGCGGTTTCCGTGCCGAACATCTTGTCTTTGGGCATCCCGTCGAGGTTGGAATAGAGCCAGCCGTTAAAAGCATAACTGCCCTGGTACCCCTGGTTGCCATTGGTGCGCCAGATCCAGGTTTCGTCAGCGGTGCCATAATCCGGATTGGCCGGGTTGCGGTTGATGCGCTTCAACGGCTCCGGCGCGCTCGGACAGTAGCGGGACTGGTGCACTTGCGCGTGATAGCGGAGTAGAATCGCCATCCACAGGTCCCGCTCCTGGGTGTAGGGCAGTGTTTTCCCCTGATCGTTGACGTACATGAACGTGGCCAGTCCCATCTGCTTGAGATTGCTCGTGCAATTGATCTGCTGCGCTTTGAGCTTCGCCTTGGTCAACGCCGGGAGAAGCATCCCGGCCAGGATGGCGATGATCGCTATGACCACGAGCAATTCGATCAAGGTGAAGGCCGAGACAGATCGTCGCCGAACGACGACAGGTGAGTTCACGGTGTCCATGGTGCTGCAGTATGACAAACAGGCAGACGTTCCTCCATCCTTTCCTCTTAATGAATCGATCGAACGTTTGCTGCCAACCTCACATGAACACAAACTGTGCCAACAGGTGCGCCCGGCCTGGAGAGGTGATCAGAGCCGCGGAACGGACGAAAATGCCCCACTTCGCTCGATTTCGCTGTTCGGTTTTTTGCACTCTGACGACTTCTCCCCAAGACTGCGGAGGAGGCAATGCGAAGCCGCGTTCCGCAGCTTTCGCTCCCGCCGGGTTTTCATCTTGTCAGGAACCCTCGGCGATGCGCATCCTACGATAGATACCGTAAATCCAGCTTATGGCCGAAGCCCTTCAGCCAGGCTGTCGCTGTCCTGCCAGCGCGATCCCGGCGCAACCGTCCGGGCATCCGGTGAGAAGCCGGAAATGACTATGAAAATCGCTATCATGCACGTCATCATCCAGAAAGCCCTCCCGGCCTTGCTTGCCCTGGCAGCCACCTGCTCCGGCCTGGCCCAATCCCGCTACGACATTGTTGACTTGGGAGATCTCGGCAGTGATTTCACCGTGGCCCTCGACATGAATGATCGCCAGCAAGTGGTGGGTTACGCTTTCAACGGAACCGCGTGGCACGCCTTTATTTATACCCAAAGATCGCTCGTCGACCTGGGGACCGCTCCGGCAAACTCGAGCGGCGACGCGGACGCCATCAACAATGCCGGAGTGATTGCGGCGGGCGGCGGCTATCTGCTTAAGCGGGGGGATTGGAACCCGATGGCTGGCCGGCAAAACTTTAATTACGTGCGGCCCTTCTCGATCAACTCCCGCGGGGTGGTCGTGGGAGCGGCGCAAGCCCCGGTGAACCACGCTTTTGTCTATCAGGCCGGCAATTTCCAAGATCTGGGCACGCTCGGGGGACCGGAAAGCGAGGCGCTGCGCATCAACGACAGCGGGATGATCGTGGGCGATTCGGACCTCTCCACGGGCGGCAAGCACGCCTTTGTCTATGCCAGGGACGCAATGCTGGACCTCGGCACTTTGGGCGGACCTGAGAGCGTCGCTCGCGGAATTAACAACTCGGGCGCCATCGTAGGCGGCGCGGATACGAGTGCGGGGATCCGTCACGCATTTGTTTTTCGCGACAGAGCCATGACTGACCTCGGAGACCTCGGGGGAGATTTTAGCGAGGCTGCCGCCATCAACGAGAAGGGCCAGATTGTTGGCACATCGCGGGTGGGGCTCTCCACAAACCATCGCGCCGTTCTCTTCACGGACGGCCGCGTGCTCGATCTGAATTCGCTGATACCTCTCGGGGTGGCCGGGGAGCTTTACGGTGCTGTGCAGATCAGCAACGGAGGAGCAATCCTTTGCCTTGGCAACACCCCATCCTTCTCCGGCTTGCGCTCCTTCCTCCTCACTCCGACCGGAGGGAACTAAATCCATCCGCCCTGTTCGCCGCGGAAGCCACCTTCCGCCCGCGAATGTATTTGTGGCATTCCACGCAGCTGAACGTCACCCGGGCGTAGGCCAGCGTGGCTGCGTCCAGGTTGCGTTCGCGCGCGGCTTTGGCGAGGTCATCCACATTCCGTTTGAAGACAAGGCTCTGCTCGGCATACTCCGCTGTATCAAAAAGCTTCCAGCCCGGCTGCTCGCTCAGGTTTCTCAGTTTTCCGGCCTGCGCGCGGAGCAGGTCAAAATCCTCCAAAGTGATCGCCTCCAGCGCGCTTTGCGCGTGGCCCAGCTTGAGCCGCATCTGTTCGCGGAATGGAGAGTTGCTCCGCGGCTGCGCCAGAAGGGTGAGTGCGGCCATCAGTCCGGCCAACACAACCAGAAACACATGGGATGGCGTTTTCATATCTCCAGCGATTGTTTTGATCTCTCATCCATTAGACAAGGCAGGTGCCGGAACGCTTTCCCGGAATTTGGCAAAGGCCGGGCGAAAGTTGCACGCCGCCCCGCCCGGGTTTGGGGCGCCCGCGTTGAGAGCGCCACGGCCGATCGTTCTGCGCCTGAACGACTATCGAAGCCTGGCTGTCGAATGGAGGTGACCACGCGTGGGAATGGAAATCTCGAGCTTGCAGCCAGCTTTGACTTATTGGGTTCCACCGACTTCGCCGTGCCTTGATCTTTTCCGCAAACCGGTTACACATCGGCTCCAAGGATATGACAGACCCCTCGACAGGAACCCGGACCGGCGCCGCGCCCCGATTCGCGCGGGCCGCCCGCTCGCTGGTCATCTGCTCAATCCTCATGGCTGTCACTGCTTTACCCCTGGCAGGCTGTGGACGAAAACGGGCTCGGACTCCGTCGGCGGTCCGGCCGTCCCGTTCAGCGCCGAGCGTGGCGGATCAACCGGCGCAGGATCAGACCCGGCCCACAGCGGAACCGACCGTGATCCCTCAGGGCGGCCCGATCCCGCTCTACGATCTCAAGATCACCCCGAAAGATCTGGCCGCGTGGGAAAACACAGCGTTTTCCAATGAGACCTTTCCGGCGAGTTTCTCGACGGACGGCGTTGTTTATGACGGAGCGCGCATTCGCTATCGGGGGGCGTGGGCCCGAGGCTGGCCGAAAAAACCGCTGAAAATCTTCTTCGCCAAGGGGAACCGTTTTAACGACGAACGATGCCTCGATTTGAACTCCGGGTGGCGTGATCCGGCCTTCATTCGGGAGCCGCTCGCTTATCACATCTTCTCCGCCTGCGGGGCGGTGGCATCGACCACCAAGCTGGTGCGCGTGCAGGTCAACGGCGCGTTTCGCGGGGTTTACATCCAGATCGAACAGCCGGATAAAGCGCTGCTGAAACGGCATCATCTGGAGGGCGCGGCGCTTTACAAGGCGAACTCCCAAAACAATCAGGCCGATGAGCGGGCCTTTCCGAACGCCGCCCAGTTCCAGGCGCACTACGAAAAGGAAACCCTCAAAAGCGAGGACTACACGGACCTCCAGCAATTCTGCGCCGAGCTGGCCAATACCCGCGACGTGCCCGGCTTTTTCGCGGCCCGCGTCGATGTCGACCGCTATATCAATTTTCTCGCCGCCACCGCACTCGTGCAAAATTGGGATGGCTTCAACAAAAACCACTTTCTGGCTCATGACGTCAAAGGGTCTGGAAAATGGCTGCCGATCCCGTGGGATCTTGATCGAACGTTCGGGGATCATTGGAACCAATCGTTCGGCGAAGCCCGCCTGCCGCTGCTTCTGGGGACTCGCTCCCAGCCCGGGATCACCGGCTGGAACCGGCTCCAGGACCGATTCTTCAGCGATCCCGCTCTCACCGCCCGTTTTCTCGACCGGTTGCAGGAACTGCTCCAAACCGAGTTTACTCCCGATCGGCTCTTTCCCGTCCTCGACCAACTCGAAGCCCAGGTGAACCCATGGCAAGCCGCGGAAGTGCGCCGGTGGCCGCGCTACTCGGGCGATTTTCATCGCGGCATCGCCGGTGTGAAATCGTTTATCGAACAACGCCGGGCCTTTCTGCTCGCCGAGGTGAAGCGGCTCCGGGGGCATTAAGCCATCTCAAATCCCTGAATGCTTCGGGCGGATTTACGCTCGAAGTTCGATGAGTTTATCTCCCTGTTCCAGCCGCCGGACCGCGTCCGCCCAAAGAGGCTCAAGCCAAGCCAGCAACGCGCTATTGGAGCAATTCCCTTTCCGAATCCAAATCAGGGAAACCTTTTAATCGCTCAAAATCCAGTGATCAATAAAGTCCTCGTCCTTGCTGATGATAACCGCATTCTCGTTTCGAGCGAGATCCCAGATTGCCAAGTCGGTCGCTTGGTGCAGAGCCACGTCGAAGACATGCGTCGCCGGATGCCCTTTATCGATGAGCCAACGGGCCAATACGGGCGGCAATTGGGCGTCGACGAGAAACTTCACGCAGTCTGCAGGACCGCGTGATCAGCATAACGAGCCGCGTAAGCAAGGGAGGCCCGGATATCATCGGCTTCAAGGTAAGGAAAATCTCGCAGAATTTCCTCTTGCGACACGCCCTCGGCCAGCATTCCCAGAATGTCCGCCACCCGAATGCGCATTCCGCGAATGCAGGGGCGCCCCCCGCACTTGCCGGGATCAACGGTAATTCGTTCAAGAGGTTTCATTTGAATAAAATGCCCACAAAAGGCCTCCCGAGCAAGGAGAGAGGGCATTCCGGGATTCCTGATTCCAGCAATTCTCATTCAAAAGCGTCCTCGACAGCGCGTTTCGTTCGTCGAGAAAATAGGAACCATGAAACCGAAAGATCCCACCCACGATTACCTTTTGCTCTCGCGCGGACAGTGGAACCCGGGCGCAACGCCGGAAGCGATCGAGGCCGCCATCACCCGATTCTACGAGTGGTATGGGAGCAACGTGCAGACGGGCCGGTTCAAGCCCGGCTCGCGGCTGAGCACCGAGGGCGCGCTGGTTTCCAAGACGGGAATCACGACCGACGGCCCTTTCGGCGAGGCCAAGGAGGTTATCGGCGGTTACTGGATCATCAGCGCGCCCAGCCTCCGCGCGGCGGCCGAGATCGCCGCGGAGAATCCGTGCGTCCCGTTTGGACTGAGCTTTGAGATCCGACCGCTCGAGGGTGAACGGGCCTCGGCCTACGGCGTAACGAATGAAACTCCAAACCGTTGACTCCGATTCGACCCTGCCATGACCGCAAAAGCCAAAGCCCCGGCCAAACGCGCGACTTCCAAAGCCGCCACCACCACGAGCGCCGATGCGAATATCCGCGCTTACGACCTCACAGCCACAGCCGAACTGGCGGCGGTCTTCGCAGCGTTGCGGGCCGAAATCGACGCCGCCCTGCCCCAGGCCAGCTCCAAGATCTGGCACGGTTCGCCGGTCTGGTTCATCGATGGCTATCCGGTCGTCGGCTACTCCCTTAAAGCCAAACAAGCCGCCCTGCTCTTCTGGAACGGCCAGGCTCTTGGCGAAGCGGCTCTTCGGCCGGTCGGCAAGCATGTCGCCGCGGAAATGATGTTCACCAACATCGCTGAGCTGGATCGGGCGCAAATCCGTCGCTGTCTCGAAAAAGCCGGAAAAAACGTCTTCAAGGATTACGCCTCTTTCCGGGAAAAGCGCACACCCACCGCCAGCGGACAACGGAAGGGCTAAAGAGCGAGACAGTTTTACGCGTCCGTGAGTGCTGCCGCGAGCTGGGCTCTGGTGGTTTTTGCGCTGATTAAAATTCATGGTGGTTTTTGGTGGGTTATGTGGATTTACGGCCACTTTTAAGTGGTTTTTGGTGGGTCCCCGGTTGAAAAAGGCGCACAGATCAGCGGGCACAAAAGGGGTTATCGGACATCGGTTATCAGCTACCGGTTGAGATGGGAGGGAGACTGGAGCGGAGCGGGTCATTGGAGCGTCTATCGAGATTGTTAAGAATGTTAAATCAAGGGCTTACGTTTTTCGTTTTGCTGTTTATCAGACACTTGCGTCAACTACGGTCCTGAGAGTCCTTCCAGTCCTCTGGGGAGGGGGGGGGCCGAGAATATCCCGAATTACCCTGAACGTTCATGAACGGCGGAGGCAAAATGCGAAGAGCGAAATAAGCTTGGAGCGGAAAGCAGGGAAATCGGCAAAGCCGACCGTTGGAAAGGCAGAGCTTCCCGCGTTGGGCGCGCGTCGGCGGGTCACTGACGGTGGCTGCTGAGGGCAAATCCGAAAGATCGGGCCTGCTCTGAGCAGTCGTTGGCAGTGACCGGAACTGAGGGTTCCAAATCACACCGCAATGTAACCTTAGAGTGCTTTTTTTGTCAATTACTCACATTTGAATCTCACTCTATGCCATGCGCTCCCACCACTTCCGAAGCAGCCGGGAGCGCCTTACCAGGTTGAGTGGAGTTCCAGGCTCGCCACAAACACCTGGCACCCGCTTGGCACAACTTTCGTGGCAAATGGGGTGAACAATTAGACATGGGATCCGACCGGTCCTCAGCTTGGCAGGTTCGACCGAGTTTCATTGCCATAATGAACGTTGATCATGGCGAGCTGCGCTCTGGCTCGTTGTGAAGAATGGCTGCAGTTTGAAGACAGCAGGCTGCCGCGCCAGCCGACAAAAATCGTGGCGCAGACATCGGGCATAACCAAACATCAGGCACAGCATGCCTTCAACCGACAGCAAAGTGCGCTTTGGCGTCTGCACCGACTCGGCGCTGCGGGAGAAGGGCACGCGCCCCGGGCAAAAAAGCAAACCAAGCTTTGGCTGGCACCTCAAACCAGCCCCGATTGCAACGAATTCGGCTCTCGAACGCCCTTGCCATATCCCGTCCGAGCATTCCACGCTCAATTCAAGCCCCGTCTGCTACTTACTTTTAACGATACCAAAGCGCAGCAGGGGTTTGGTAGGGTCAAGCCTGAATTTTACCGAATCCCTTGAGAACCTTGCCTTTAAGCCCCCCCCCCCCAAGCTGCGCGCGTAAGAAAGCAGTCACGCTCGCGGTTCGCCTCCTATTCCGCGCGGTCGCAGCTCTTCTACCTTGGAACCGAACTATCGACGCACAAACAGAATACGCACCGTTTACTTTCATCACTTTGGCGGGATCGACCAAAACTGGCGCGGATAACGGCCTGGGTCCGATCGCTCAATTCGGAAAAATCCGCGATGTCGCTGTCGATTCCAGCGGAAACGTATTCGTCGCGGACACTTCCAACAATACCATACGCCGAATCACACCGGACGGGACCGTTTCAACCATCGCCGGTTATCCCGGTCAGGCAGGCATCAGTGATGGCGTGGGATCTGAGGCAAGGTTTAACGGACCACAGGGAATCGCCGTTGACTCTCGCGGGATAGTTTACGTCGCGGACATTTACTGATGCATCATCCGGAAACTCACGCCGACGACGCCGGGAGGCGAGAACAGCTGGAAGGTCGAGACCATCGCCGGCCTTGGAAATACGAAAGGCAGCCAAAATGGAATCGGAAGCCAGGCTCGCTTCTTTGGTCCGCGCGGGGTAGCGCTGGACGGCTCCGGCAACCTGTACATCACGGAACTCTCAAACGACACAGTCCGGAAAATCTCGCAGCAGGGCATCAACTGGACAGTGAGCGCTGTGGCGGGGCTCGCATCCAGTTCTGGCAGCAGCGATGGCCCCAACACAACAGCGAGATTCATGGGGCCCACCGGCATCGCAGTGGACTCAAAGACCAATCTCTATGTTGCGGACCTCGGAAATAACTCGATTCGGAAGATCGTGCCAACGGGCGAGAATTGGGTTGTTGCCACAATCGCCGGGAGCACCACGGCAGGCTTTGGAGACGGAACGGGACTGAACGCACGTTTCAATATGCCCAACGGAATTGCCTGTGCCGGTGAAGGAATATTTTATGTGCCGGAGTTCGGCAACAGCACCGTCCGCCGACTGGAATGGAAGGACAACACGTGGACCGTTAGCACCGTAGGCGGCGTTCCAGGCATAACGGGGCTTGTCGATGGAACCGGCAGCGCGGCGCGGTTTTACCATCCGGTCGGGGTAGCATGTGATTCCATAGGCAATATTTACATTGGCGATATCGACAACCACGTCATCAGAAAAGGCTGGGCGGATGGCACGCGGCCGGCCGGAAGATTCGAAACGCCTGCGATCGATTCGACAGAAGCAGCGCTTAGTTTCACCGTAACGACTGGTTCCGTTACAAATATCGTATTATGGCGTTCAGATGAACCCCCTGGCTCTTGGACTGTTGATTCGAGCGCAAAACTGGCAATTTTAGTCCCGAACGTTAATTATCGAATAAAGGCTCCCATCGGAAACGCGAGAGGGTTTTTTCGAGCGGAATTAAAATAGCAACAAACAGATGATCCACCCAGGGGAGTCAACGCATCATGACAATGAAGGACTTCATCCAAATGAAACCAGCCGCTTCCAATAATATCCAAAATGCGCCGGTTCGGTTCCTTGCTATTCTCTGTTTCGCAAGCTGTTTTATGTCCCAGGTGTCCGCGCAACTGGCTCCGACTCTGGGGCTCCATTTATATCCGGCACTGAGCATCACGGGAAAAGTGGGAGCGCTCTATGCGATTCAGGCAACCTCAGACCCGGCACAGAGCAACGGCTGGAGCCCCATTGCGCTGGTGCAACTTACGACGAACAACTTGGTTTGGACGGACGCATCCAGTCCCGCGAATATAGGCGCACGCTTTTATCGGGCCATCCTTGCCGCGACAAATCTCACCTATATCCTTCCAGGAACCTTCACGATGGGCAGCCCGACTAACGAAGCGTTGCGTGGTTCCGATGAATCGCAGCACGTCGTCACAATCAGCCGGGGATTTTGGATAGGCAGTTACCTGATAAGCCAAGCGGATTATCTATCAGTTGTCGGCAACAACCCGAGCTTCTTTACTCCAGGAAATGGATATCTTGCGGACATGAATCGACCGGTGGAAAGCGTGCTATGGTCTGACGCGACGAACTACTGCGCTTTACGCACGCGGCAGGAAAGAGCGGCGGGGTTGCTTCCGGCAACTTATGTGTATCGGCTTCCCACCGAGGCGGAGTGGGAATATGCCTGCCGGGCCGGTACGAGCACGGCCTCCTATTTTGGAAACACCATCCACTCAGGGCAAGCGAATTGTGACGGACAACATGAATACGATTTTGTTTCAGGCACTGTTTTTAATGCGAAAGGAGTGAACCTGCAGCAGACGACTCCCGTGGGCAGTTACCCGCCGAATGGCTGGGGACTTTTCGATATGGCGGGGAATGTTTGGGAATGGTGTCAAGACTGGTATGGCCCATATCAGGATGGAAATGCAACAGACCCCCAAGGGGCTGCCTCGGGCCCATACAGAGTGGTGCGAGGAGGCGGGTGCCTTAACTATGCTTTGGCGTGCCGCTCAGCTCAACGCGACAATAGCGGGAAGCCACCGGGGTCCTTCATCCAGTACAAAACTATTGGATTTCGCGTGGTTCTGGCCCCGGAGAATCTGTAAAGCTCCGCGAACAGTTCGAGGCTGTGGCTTGCGAGCCCGCGCAAAGAACCTCTCCGCTGCATGGTCATCCCAGAGCATGGACCAGAGTGGGATTGGCGCTGTCAACATCAATGGGGGCGTTTGAATGGACGGTGGATCCAGAGTAGTGGTGACGTTAGTGACGCTGCCTGGCACCGCTGGCGACCTCTGTATCCGACATCGCGGAACCAAGCCCGTTGGCGCATGAGTCTAACGCCACTGACTCCGGGCTGGGAGGAAACTGGCGAGCGGCCCGGAGCTCGCTTGCAGGAGGCCGAGTAATGCCGTTTAATCTGAGAGCCATGTCGCCGTTCTGGATTTTGATGTCCTGTTTAGCAACGGGAATTTTCCCGTCTTCCGGATCCGCCGAGGGTTTGGTGTCGCGTGATTTCGCGATTGAGCATTGGACAACAGAAGAGGGTCTGCCGAGCAACACAATCCGGGCACTCTTGCAGACGCGGGATGGTTACATTTGGGTGGGCACAAAGGGAGGTCTGGCGCGGTTTGATGGAGTGCGGTTCAAGGTGTTTACGAAAGAGATTCGTTTTGAAGATGGGGCAGATTTGTCGTGCTGGGATTTGGTGTTAGCGGCGGCGTGAAAATGGTGGAAAAGCGCCGGTTTGAAAATACTGACGG
>CAZMKE010000027.1:0-87366 GCA_964566945.1 uncultured Verrucomicrobiota bacterium
GAGCCTTGAGCCTTGAGCCTTGAGCCTTGAGCCTTGAGCCTTGAGCCTTGAGCCTCAGAACGGCCAGAGTTTGGAGAGCAATTTCATCGGGGCGTTCAGGAGGATGGCGCGCATCAGCTCTTCCACTTTGCCCGCAGCTTTCTCCTCCAGATTGATCTTCAAGGCGAGCGTCACCACGAAGATGATTAACGCGCCGAGAAAGAAGAAGGTGTACCGGTTCCAGTAGAGGCCTTGCCAGGTGAACTCGGTCCGCGCGAAATAATCGATCATGATTCCCCAAAGGATCGGGGCGAGGCCCAGGCTGGAGTTGGCCACCACCGAATAGAGGGCAAAGAAGTGGGTCCGGCCCATTTCCGGGGTGATCACCATGGTCAGGCGGACGTTGGCGATGGCGAAGAGGGAAGCGCCCACCCCCATGCAAAACTGCAGCAGGAGAATCGTCAGGTGGGTGGGAGGGAAAACGCGCGCGGCGATCAGGAACCAGGCGGTGAGGATGCCCAGCCAGAGGAGCGAGGAGAAAATCAGGATTGGCTTGCTGCCCAACCGGTCGAGGTGCGTTCCGAACCAGAGGCTGAGAATGCCCCCGACGAAAAAGACCGAGCCGAGATAAAGGATGGTCGCCTCCGGCATGTGCGCCTGGCTCCGCAGAAACGCCACGGTAAAGGCGGCGATGCCGCCGTAAGCGAAAGACCACCCGAGGTTCATCAGAAGCAGCCGCTTAAAGGGCCGATACTCCACCATCGCCTTCCAGGGCACCGGCTGGCGGGACGTTTTGATCTCTTCCGGCACCGGGGCATCCGGGATGCGCTTGAGAAAGCGGAGGCTGATCATGCCGGCAATGCCGGAGATCAAAAAGATCAGGCCGAACTGCCAGGCTTCCGGAGTGTTCCCCAGGCAGGCGGCCGCGATGATGAAGGCGAGGGCGCTGGAAACGCCGATAAAACCTTGCTCGGTGGCCAGGTATTTGCCGCGGATAGCCGGGGGCACGAGGCTGGAGATCCAGGGCAGCCAGGCCGCGCTGGAGATGCCGCGGGAGAGGTTGAAGATGAAGAGCAGAAAGAGAATGAGCGAAAGCCGGGTGGACGGGGTCAAAAAGGTCAGCATCGGCACGATGGCAATGGCGAAAATGAAGGCGACACGGGTGCCCCACCCCGCATAGACGAACTTTTTGAAGCCGACCCGCCCGATGTAGTTGGCGGCCGGAACCTGGGAAATGACGAGCAACGGCATCATCCCGGTGATAATGCCGAGCACCGTGGCCGAGGCTCCCAGCGCCTTGGCGTAGAGCACCATCGGGCTGCCCAGCACAATCTGGAACGACAAGGCATTAAAGGTGCCGAACAAGAACGCATTGTACAACCCGGGCGGGTATTTGGGACTGCTCTCCTGCAATCCGGACTGTTTAGCATCCGCGGGCGGCCGGGGCAATCGCCCCCTTGCAGATCCAGTCGATTTGGGAACAATTTGCGGAAGTTCCCAAAAGGTACAAACCTGAGCAACTTTTTCAGGTTTCGTTTGTATAAAAGTGGTAGTTACGTGAGAATTCCGGACCGTGAAAGCAGGTTGGACAGTCTGTAAACAGGAGATGCGCCGTCACCCGGCCGGGAGCCAAATGGCTCCAGGACAGGTGAATGGGCGCTCGAATGCCGTTATTGCGTGAAGAAGAAGCGCCCGCATACCTGCAATGTTCTCGACTCCAGCCCGGCAGAACGCCACCTCTGGCAGTTTGCGGTCGAGAAGGACGATGTAAAACTCGAAGGGGAGACCACCACCCCCATGTCGACCCCGCTCTCGGGCAAGCTGGTGGAAAAGGATTGGCACGAACTCTACCAGCCGAAGCTGAATATCGCCTGGCTTCCCTCCGACCAGGTGTTTTTGCGCGTCGTCCAGCTGCCGGCCGTTGAACGGCAGGAACTGCTGTCGATGCTCGAGTTTCAGCTCGAAAAACTCTCCCCCCTCCCGGTCGCCCAGGTCGTCTGGAGCGCGGAGGTGCTGCCGAGCCATGCAGAGAAGATGCAAACAGCCATTGTTTGCATTGTCTCGCGCGACGTGGTCGAGCAATACATCGGATCTTTCGAAACGAGCAATTTCCAACCGGACCGCCTCGAAGTCCCGCACCTGACGCAGATTCTGGCGGACGGAAAACGGGAGGATGGCGGTTGGGTCTACCCCGGGAGCGGGGCCGATTCGGATACCTGCACGGTGGCGTGGTGGTCCCAGGGGACGCTGCAACAACTGCAGTTCCTGAAACTGCCGCTGCCGCCGCCGCCGGAAGCCGGAGCGCCGCCAACAGACTTAAAGGGCCTCCGCTCACGGTATCTGCAGGAGCAGCTCATGCAGTCCGCCTGGGCCGGAGAACTGGAAGGGTGGCTCACCCTGCCGGTGAAGTGGCGCATTGTGGCGGAGCAGACGCAAGCGGTTTACTGGCAGTCTCTCTTCGGGGATTGGGCGGATGACGGGGTGGAATTCCATCCGGCGCCCGACCGCCAGGGACTCGCCCGCTTCAGCGCGCGGCGGGTGGTGCGCGGGGAAGCCGCGGCTGACCTGCTGCCGCCCGAGTTTGCGGCCCGCTACCACCAACAGTATGTCGACCGGCTGTGGATGCGCGGGCTGGGCGCTTTGGTCGGCGTCTACATGTTGGGAGTCATTATTTACATGGCGGCTCTGCAGTTTTACGGCTTTCAGGATTCGCGCCTGAAATCGCAAGTGGCCGGGGTCGCCAATACCTACACCAACGTCCTGCGCCTGAAGGAAAAGGTCCAGGTGATGGAGGAGCAGCTGAACCTCAAATATGCCGCGCTCGATTGCTTCAAGGTGGCCTCGGAACTTTTGCCGGAGGGGTTCAATCTCGCGAATCTCGTCTTTGGACAGCGGGGCCGATCCCTGCAGGTTTACGGCACCTCGCCACCCGATCAGCGGGACAAAGTGATCGAGTTCAACGATGCCGTCCGAAAAGCGGAAGTGAACGGGAAGCCGCTTTTCAAGGACGTGTCGCCTCCCAACATGAACAGCCGGGCTGGGTCGCAAAATATCAATTGGAATTTTGAGTGCCGCCTGAACGTGTCGGACGCAGAATGAACAAGAGCCTTTTCGACAAACTGAATCTGCGTCCCCAGGAGCGCCGCCTGGTGGTGATCGTGGGCATGGTGGTCTTCATTCTGCTGAACATGTGGTTCGTCTGGCCGTTCTTCGGGGAATGGGGCAAGGTCCAGAACGACCTCTACAAGGACCAGAAGACCCTGGACCGTTATAACAGCGAGATCGCGAAGCGGGGCCAGTTTGAGCGCAAGCAGCATGAACTGGAGCAGACCGGATCGGAAATGCTCAACAGCGAGACCGATTTCCAGCGGATCGTTTCCAGCCAGGCCGCGGGCGCGGGGGTTTACGTGAGCGACCTGCGCACCGGGGTCGGCTCCACGATCGGCACAAAGACGAACCAATTCTTTCAGGAGCAATCCATCTCGGTGCAATTCACCAGCGGCGGCAAGGAACTGGTGGATTTCCTGGTCGGCATCGCGGCGCAAAACGCCATGATCCGCGTGCGGGAAATGAACGTCCGCCCCGACTCCACGCAAACGAAACTGGCCGGCAGCATCGTGTTTGTCGGCAATTACGCCAAGCCTCAGACCAATGCCGTCGCCCGGGCGCCACGGAGCACGGCCAAGGAAACCAACGCCGCCGCTCCTGCAACCAAGCCAGCTCAAAAACCCGTGGCCAAGACTAACGCGGCGCCGGCCTCAAAACACGAGGCCCCCGCCCCCGCAGCCAAAAAGAAATAATTTTTTATGCAAGCTCATGTCCGATTGACGCTCGCCCTGCTGTTGCTCGCTTTTGCGAGGGACGGACGGCCACAGCCGCCTTCATTTCCGCCGCCGGCAGATGCCACCGCCCCGGTGACGAATCCCGCCCCGAACCTGCGGCAGCGCTTTACCCGGAGGACCAACCAGGTGATCGGGAACACCAACAGCATCCCGGTCACGCAGGTCCCCGCCCCCGCTGCGGTTACAAACACCGCCGCAATCACTCCGCAACAGGACAACAGGGCAGTGACCAACGTGACGGTTTTCAACCCGAACAACGCTTCCAACCCGGCCAATAATCCCAGTAACGCCAAGGGGGGAGCGCCCGCAACCACGGTGGCAACGCCCGGACCGGCCACGTTGCCTGTTCCCGGCGGAAACACTGCCGCGCAACCCGCGACCGCGTCCGGCCGCGCGCCCGCGCGCACGCCCACCCCGATCATCGCCAACACCAGCTCCACCAACTCGGTCATCCCGGCGCCGAGCCCGGTCAACCCGGTGTTAAACGAAGCCGACGTCATTCCCGCGGGAACGATCGCGCTGCAAGGGATGGCGATCGATCAGTTCTTTGATATTTATGCCCAGTATTCCGGCCGGACGATTCTCCGGCCCTACGCTCTCCCCGCGCCGCAAGGCTTGACCCTCAAGTCGCAAACGGACCTCACCCGCCGCGAAGTGGTCGAGGCGATGGACGGCGTGCTCGCCCTGAACAACATCACGATGATTCCGGTGGGCGACAAATTTGTGAAAGCAGTCCCGTCCAACATGGCGGACAAGGAAGGCATGGCGATCACGACCGCTTCGGCGAGCGAAATGCCGATGGCTGAACAGTTCGTGACCAAAATCGTGAAGCTCAAGACGGCCAAGCCCACGGAACTGGCGCCAACGCTGCAGGGCCTGGCCAAAACGGCCACCGCGGTCACCCCCATTGACAGCAATCAAACCCTGATTTTGCGCGACTACGCCTCCAACGTCCGGCGCATGCTCGAGATCATCGAGAAAATCGACGTCACGCCGGAATCCGATTTCACTCTCGAAGTTCTGCCGATCAAATACGGCAAAGTGGGCGACATCTACGCGACCATGGCCGCGCTTATCCAGGGCGGCGGCGGTGCGGGTGGCGCGGTGGGCGGGACGACCGCGGGCACGGCCGGCACCCGGCCGGTCGGCGGATTTGGATCGAGCCGAGGCGGGTTCGGCGGCGCCGGAGGCGCCAATCGTTTTGGCACCAGCGGCGGCTACAGCCCCTACGGCGGTGGATATGGGGGCAGCAGCTACGGCGGGGGGTATCGGTCCGGCTACGGCGGGTACTCCCCGATGGATCTGGAAAGCAGCAAGGTAACGCCGCAGCAGGTGGCCCCGGGCGCCAGTCCTGGAGCGGCTCAGGGTTCGTTCCAGCAGCGCCTCAACCAAATCGTGAACAAGGCGGCCAACCCGGATCAGGTGAAAATCCTCGAGAACGCCCAAATCGTTCCAGACGACCGCTCCAACAAACTGCTGATCTTCTCCAACAAGCGGGACATGGCGATGATCACCAACATCGTCCAGAAACTCGACGTCATGCTCGCCCAGGTGCTGATCGAGGCGATCATCCTCGAAGTGAAACTGGGCGACTCGCTCAAGCTGGGCGTGAGCTTCGCGCAAAACCCGAAGCAATTCGGCAAAGATTTCAGCGGCGCGGGCGCGGTCAACAACAGCACGTTCCTCGGCTCGCTCACCAACTTCCCTGCCGGCACCCCCTCGGGCTTCAGTTACTTTGGCACGATCAAGGATGACTTCAGCGCGGCGATCAATGCGATCGCGCAGGACAACGAGATCAACATTATCTCCCGGCCGCGCATCCAGACGTCGCATGCCATTCCGGGCTTCTTCTTCATCGGTGAAACCGTCCCCTACGTCACCGGCGTTTATGATTATGGCTACGCGGCGGTGGGCGGAAGCTTGGCCACTCGTTCCCAAATCCAACAGCAAGAGATCGGCTTGAGCCTCGATGTCACTCCGTTTATCACGCCGGAGGGCATGGTGGTCATGGAAATCGGCGAAAACTTCCAGCAACGGGGCCAGGACGTGATCATCGACGGCAACCCCATCCCGCTGGTGAATACGCGCCAGGCATCCGCCACGCTGACGGTGCGCAACGGCGACATTATCATGCTCGGCGGGTTCATCACCGAAAGCCGGTCAAAGAGCAAATCCGGTGTTCCGCTCTTGAAAGACATTCCCGGCTTGGGCGCCCTGTTCCGGACGACGAATAACCAAAACGACCGCACGGAACTGATCCTCCTGATGCGCGCCACGGTGCTCGACACGCCGGAATCGGCTGCGTTCCTCGCGGAAACGGAACGGCTGCAGTTGCCGGGCGTCCGCAAGGCGGAGAAGGAATTTGAACAGGCCGAAGCGCAACGCCTCCAGAAGGTGGAGCGCAGCTCCAAGAAGAAGTGATTCCCCGGCTCGGATTCGTCCTGAGGCGGCCTCGCCAGCTGGGCGGAGCGCTGGCCGCCCTGTTGCTCCTGATCCAGCCGGCAGGGCCGGGAGCGGCGGAATCCACTAACCTCGTTCGCCAGATCGACGCCAACACGTTTGAAATCGGGCTGGTGCGGATCGAAAAGAAGGAACGCCGGCTGATCATTCCGGCCACGGTCAACATGGTGGAAGGGCCGATCGAGTACGTCCTCGTCAGCGCGCTTGGCAAGCTGCACGAAAGCATTTTCAAAACCACGGCGGAACCGATTCACATTCACACCGCGGCGCTCCTGCTGCTCAAGGAACCGCTCTCGACCAACGCGCCTCCCCAATTGCAGGTGCAGGCACAGTTCATCGGCGAAAAGGCGATCAAAGCCGAAGATCTGATCGAGAATGTCCAGCCGGACCGCCGCGTCCCCGACGGACTGTGGCGCTACAACGGCTCGCGACTGGTCGATGGAACTTTCATCGCGCAGCGGGATGGCTCGATCGTCTCGATCATCGCCGACCCCGACGCCCTGATCGAAACCGGCCGGGTCCTGGCGGACGATGACGATGACTGGAGGCCGCGCAAGCGTGCCCTTCCCCCGGTGGGAACGGCTCTCAAGCTGATTCTGCTGCTCGATCCAGAAAAGCCCGGCGCCAAACCGTGACTTCCGACCGTCCCGGGCGCCCAGAATCCCGGCCCATCTAAGTATCTGCGGTTGCCTCGCTTCGATCCTCGCCGCCCATCCACCCCAAAAATTGTTGCGGCTCTGGCAAAGTCGGTTTTGCCACCCTTTCCGGTTTCTGGCTATTCTGCCGGTTGAATATGGAAATGCATCAACCTGGGGACATACGTAACTTCGCCATCGTCGGCCACGCTTCGTGTGGCAAGACCATGTTGGCGGAGGCAATGCTGTATTGCAGCGGCAAGACCGGCCGGATGGGCCGGATCGCGGAGGGGACGACGGCCTCCGATTACCACACGAGCGAAAAGCAGCGCCAGATCTCGATCCAATCCTCCATCCTCTTCACGGAATGGATGGGAAAGAAATTCAACATGATCGATACGCCGGGTTATCCCGATTTTGTCGGTGAAACTCTCGGCGCGCTGCGCGTGGCCGACTTCGCTTTGGTGGTGGTCCACGCCCAACACGGCGTCTCGATCGGCACGGATCGTGTCTGGAAATACGCTTCGGAATACAACATCCCAAAAATCCTCGTGGTAAACGCGGTGGACAAGCCGAACGTCCACTTTGACAACATTCTCGCGGATGCCCGCGCTCACTACGGGGAGCACGGCGTCTTTCCCCTGAGCATCCCGATCGAGGCCGGACCGGGGTTCTATCGCGTGCTGGACGTCATGCGCAGCGAGGTCATTACGTATGAAATCAATGGCAAGGGCGCTTACAAGGAAGAGCCGGCGCAGGGAGCGTGGAAAGAGAAGGTGACGCGTCTGCACAAAGAGCTCATCGAGCACATCGCCGAGAGCGACGATTCACTGCTCAACAAGTTTTTCGAAAAAGGCAGCCTTTCCGAGGAAGAGTTCCGCGCAGGCATTCACGCCGCGGTGCAAAAGCAGCTCTTTATTCCCCTCTTCTGCACCTCCGCCGAAACGAATGTCGGAGTGACCCGGGTCATGGAGTTTATCGCCAAGTACGGCTCCAGCCCGGTCGACCGGGCCACCGTCACCGCTCATGATCCCGAGGGCGCCGAAGTCGAGGTCAAGCTCACTGATCCAGACCCGGTGCTGCACGTATTCAAAACCATGGCTGAAGAACATTTCGGCGAGCTTTCGTTCTTCCGCATCTATTCCGGCAAGGTCAAAACCGGACTCGACCTCTACAATAGTGATCGGAAAACCTCGGAGCGGATCGGACAGATCTTTGCGATCAACGGCAAGGACCGCCAGATCGTGGGGGAACTCGGCACGGGCGACATTGGCGCCGTGGTCAAGCTGAAGGACACCCACACCGGCAATACTCTCTCGAGCGCGAAACGACCGTTGACCTTGCCGAAGGTGGCCTATCCAAAACCAACCATCCACGCCGCGCTGCAGGTGAAAGCGACCGGCGAAGAGGACAAGGTGGCGGTCGGCCTGGCCGCCTTGCACGAGGAAGATCCGACCTTCCTGCATCGGGTGGACGGCGAATTGCATCAGACCATTCTCTCGGCCCAGGGCGAGTTGCACCTGGAAGTGCTCGCCGAACGGCTGCGCAACCGGTTCAACGTTCATGTCGAACTGACCGAACCGCGCGTCGCCTTCCGGGAAACCATCCACAGCCCGGCCGAATCCAAATACCGCCACAAAAAACAGACGGGCGGGTCCGGCCAGTTCGCGGAAGTCTGGATGCGGATAAAACCCGGTCCACGCGATTCAGGCGTGGATTTCCATCAGTCTCTGGCCGGGCAAAACGTCGACCGCGTTTTTGTTCCGTCGGTCGAGCGCGGTGTAAAGAACGCTTGCGCCGAAGGGATTCTCGCCGGCTACAAAGTCGTGGATATCGCCATCGATTTCTATGACGGCAAAATGCACCCGGTCGATTCGAACGACATCTCTTTCCAGATCGCGGGTTATTTTGCCTTCAAGGAAGCCTTCACCACCGCCCGCCCCTGCCTTCTCGAGCCGATCCACACCGTGGAAATTCGGATTCCCGAAGATTGCCTGGGGAAAGTGATGGGCGACCTGTCGCACCGGCGTGGTAAAATTCTCGGCATCGATTCGGAAGGCCAATTCCAGGTCGTGAAGGCTCTGGTCCCGGCGAAGGAGCTATACCGCTACTCCAGCCTGTTGCGGTCGCTCACCGGCGGGCGCGGCATTCACTCCGAGGATTTCAGCCACTACGAAGAGATGCCGCGCGAATTCGAGCTGAAGGTCATTGAGGACGCCAAAAAGCGGCGCGCCGCCAATACCAGCGGCCATGCCGCACACGTGTAGCGCACGTTCCGTCGAATCAGGGAGGGCTCGGCTTCACGTTCCGGAAGTCGAGCCCTCGATATGACGAAAACCCCTGATCAAAACTTATCAATTGCGCTCGATAACCGATCGCAAAGGCCGCGAGATAGGCATCCGTCCATCGCTTGTGCGACACCGCCGAGCTACGCGTCAAATTGCGCAATATCTGATCGAGTTGATCCGGCTCCGGCAAAAAAACGACTCGGGGGTCTTCAAGAAACAGATCCAAGGTCGTCCACGCACGTCGCATGGATTGGACGAAGTCACCCATTATTGCGCGGTTTGTCAAATGCAGATGATCTGAAAAAGCGAGTGCCAGCCAGACATTAGCATCGACGAGCTTAATCTTCCCAGAAGCTCGCATCCAACTGCGCTCGGTCGGGGTTTATCTGCCGTTTTCCCGCCCCGCGGATCAGCGGCAGGCGGACTCGTCGACGACTTCCTTCCATTTCGCTGTCAGCCTTCAGAACCGTTAAAAGCCCCACTCCCTTCTTGGGGAGAGGCTCCGATCCGCGTGGGACGATGCGCCCGTTATCAATTTCCACTTTGACGGTCACGTGGCTTGTGAATTGAAGCTAAACTTCTGGGTCAATTCGAGCCAACTTAAATTTGCGCCTGCGCCCGGCCCTGCAATCTCGGTCCTTTAAGCAAAGAGCCCTTGCAGTTCCTCCCAGGTCAACCCGCTCGTCAGTTGTTCTTCACCGGCCAGCGTTGACTGGATCAATTCCTTTTTCTGCTGCTGCAAATTCAAGATTTTCTCCTCCACCGTGCCGCGAGTGATCAATTTGTAACTGGTGACCACCCGAGTTTGGCCGATCCGGTGTGCGCGGTCGGTTGCCTGAGCCTCCACCGCGGGATTCCACCACGGATCAAAATGCAGCACGGTATCGGCCGCGGTCAGGTTCAACCCAACGCCACCGGCCTTAAGGCTGATCAGGAACACCGGAATGTCTTTTGACTGGAATTCCTGCACCACCTTCGCCCGATCCCCCGTGCTGCCATCGAGATAGGCGAAATCGATATTCTGCGCCTGCAAGGCTGCCTTCAGCAATTGGAGCATCTCGACAAACTGGCTGAACACCAGGACGCGATGACCGCCGTCGATGGCCTCCTGCAGCAGTTCGTTGAAGAGTTCCAGTTTGCCGGAATTGTCGTCGCGCGCGCCTTCGAGCTTGAGCAGGCGCAGGTCGCAGCACACCTGCCGCAGCCGCAGCAGCGCCGTCAAAATCAGCATGCGGCTCTTCTGCAAGCCCTGTTGACCGACCGCGTCCGTGATCTCTTTGCGGCTCGCCTCCAGCAACTGCTGGTAAACGGCCTGCTGTTCCGGGGAAAGGTCGCAGAACGAGACCTGCTCAATTTTCTCCGGCAGATCCTTCGCCACTTCGCGCTTCAGGCGGCGCAAGAGGAAGGGGCGGATTCGGCGCGCCAATCGCGACCGCGCCCCCCCCCCCGCATCCTTCTCCCGGGCGATCGGCACTTCGTAGCGCTCTTTAAAGTCGGCCGCCGTCCCCAGATAACCCGGCATGAGAAAATCGAAGATCGACCAGAGATCCAGCACCGAGTTCTCCATCGGCGTGCCCGTCAAAACAAAACGGCGCCGCGCCCGGACCGACTTGACCGACTGCGCGTTTTGAGTTTGCCGATTTTTGATGTGCTGCGCCTCATCCAGGACCAGCGTCTCGAATTCCAAGCCGCGATACTGCTCCGCATCCCGGCGGATCAACGCGTAGCTGGTGACCACCACATCCGCCTTCGGGATGTCCGCGAATAGCTCGGCCCGACGGGCGCCCTGCACCGCGATGACTTTCAACTCGGGCGTAAACTTCTGCGCTTCCGCCACCCAGTTGAACACCAGTGAGGTAGGACAAACAATCAAGGAGGGGAGGCGATTCGGTCCAGCCGCCCGTTCCACCACCGTCTTCAGGAAGGCCAGGGCTTGCAGAGTTTTCCCGAGCCCCATCTCATCCGCCAGGATGCCGCCAAAATTATTGACCCGGAGAAATTCCAGCCAGGCCACGCCTTGCTTCTGGTAAGGCCGCAGGACCTCCTCCATTCTGCCCAAAGGCGGCAATTCCATTCTGGCTTCGCCGCTGTGCTGCTGGGCCTTTTCCCGCCAATCCCTCGGCGCCTGGACTTTCCACGAAGAATTCTCGTTCAGAGCAGAAGCCAGGAAGCCTGCCTGATTATTATGAATCCGATAGCCGTTGCCATGCTGCTGCGGCGCGGTGTCGAGCAGCACCTCCTGCAGCTCCTCCACCGCGCCCGTGTCGATAATCGCAAACTTGCCATTGGCCAGCCGGGTGTGGCTCTGCCCCGATCGCAACAGCCGTTGAATATCCGCGTTGGAGAATTTCTCTCCCGACCCGGTGGTGTAGGAAACGCTCAGGTCAAACCATTGCTGGCCTGAAGGGGTGACTTCAAAGCCCGGCTCGATCCGCTCCAGGTTGGCCTTGGTGCTCCGGTCGAGCCGCTCCTCCAGGACCACCTTCCACTCGCGCTGGAGCTTGTAGAAATCCCGGGCAAAGAAGGCCAGGACCGCATTCTGCCCGGCCAGTTGCAGGACTCCGCCCTCGTGCGGGCCGGTGAAGCCATTGCGCGCCAGGCGGCCCAGCGCCTCCTGCTCCTTCTGCAAATCGCGCGTGCCATAGCGGGTGCGGCTCGTTGGATCGGCCATCCAGACGCTTTCCTTCTGCGAACCCGCCCCCACCGTGATGCGCCGGCCGCCATAATCAAAATGCAGCGTGCCTTGCAGGTGGGCGATTCCACCGGCCAGTTCCAAAATCACCTGCGGGCTCGCGGTGACCAGCTCAAAATCCTCGAGCCGGAAATTCGCGCTGACGTCGCACTTTTCCTGCAGCTGCGGCCAATCCTGGCTCAGGAAAAGAGGAACATCCTTGCGGGCGATTCGCACCGATCCTTGCAGCAGGCCGCGCGCCGCGGCGGGGAGGAAAATCGGCTGGAATCCGCCACTGCCGAACAACCAGGTTGATGCCTGCCCGGTAATGATCGCGGCATCAGCGAGGCGATCCTGCAGGGAGACGCTAATCTCGCCATTGCCCTCCAATTGGGCGCGGATCTTGAGGCGCACCGGCTCGCCGCTCACACCGAGAGTCTCGGTCTTGCCCAACGTCACTCTCGGATGCCCTATGAGCGCGGAGAGCACGCGCGCCAGTTCGTCCGGCGTGGCGATATACATGCCCGGCGTATCGCCGGCGATCGCTTCGACTGCATCCAGGACCTTTTCGTCCTCCGGCGAAAAACTGAACTCACCAGCGGCCACGAACGAATTCAGGGGGGCGCGCCCCTTCGGCCCGATGCCCTCCAAATAGAGCATGACTTTGCCTTTCGCGAGCGCCTGGGCAAAGTTCGGCGGAAAGATCACTGCGATCTCGGCCTTGGGCCCGTGGGTCGAGCGCTCGATCCGACGAAAAGTCCGGGCCGCGGCCGCGGCCGGAGGGGGCGCGGGGGCGGAATGGCTCGCGGCTTTGAGCGACGGCTCCGCTTTGACGGCCGGAGCGGCGGGGGACAATCCCTGCAGATAATGCAATCCCACCGCAATCGAGTGCACGCACATCGTTCCCCAGGCTTTGGACGCCCGGCAGGTGCAAAGATTGTCGATATTGATGCTGTCCTTAATGATCAGGCCCGCCCGATAGGAGGTCTGTCCTTCTTGCACCACGCCTTTCAGAACGGGCGCGGTCCAGTTGGATGACAGCACCCGCCCGCCCGCCAAGGCGGCGCGAGACTGCTTGATTACATCCCAGCCCGCAATCCGGGCAAAGAATTGCTCATTTAAATCCGGCAAACTCATGTTGAGCGCGCCGCATCCGCGGCGACGCCGCCTTATTTTGTACTGAACTCGGCTCTTTGGCCACGACGCCCGAAACCTTTGTCACTCCCGTTGCCCGGGTCACGGCACAAAGGCCCGATAAAAGCGCGAGGGCAACGTCGCCGGATGCTCCACCACTTCAAACAGCAGGGCCGGCATTGGATTGGTCGCTATGAGACGCCAATTGATGAGATCTGCGGATGCCTCCACGATCGCCGCCTGCGCCTCCGCACTCTCCACATCGATCCGCAGTTCGCTTCCCGCCACCGTCAACCGCAGATGGGAACGGCCGATCTCGCTCACCCGGAGATTGAAGTCTCGGACCATTCCGGGACCGTTCTCGTGATAATCACGCACGCGCACGCTGAACGGAAAATCCCCGGAGGTCGTGGGAGTTCCAGAAATCGTCCCGTTGAATGAATCGAGCTTCAGACCGGGCGGCAAAGCTCCGCCCACCACCTCCCAAAAGTAGACTGGGATGCCACCCGAAACCTCCAAAGCCGCGGAATAAGGCACGTTTACGGCTCCTCCCGCAGGAGAATTCGTCGCGAAAGCCAGCGCCTGAAAGGGGCTGGTCGCTCGCAGTTCATAGCCGACGGCCTGCGCCGCGAGCAGGTCGAGCTTCGTGATCAGCCAGCGTTTCCGCGGAATCCGTCCGTAATAATCATAACCGAACGCGCCCTGGCCGCTCTCCGGATCGATCGCGCCGTTCAAATGATCCGAGCCATCGATCGACGCAGGCTTCCCGTAGTAGGCCTGCACCGTAGCATTGGTAAACGCCCCGGCCGACTTGGCGGCGCTGAAGCCCGGATGCGCCGGGTTGAACATGAGCGCGTGGCCAACCTCGTGATGGGCGATGGAGTAGAAATCGTTCGTTTCGTTCCCTAGATTGCCCGTGGCCAGCCATTGATCATCGTTCGTCAGGTACAACCAGCCGAGCGTATTGTAATTGCCGTAGATTTCCGCCTCGAACCCACCGGAACGTTTGATGCCCAGTTCCACCCCTCCCCTCCGCTGAACCCCGCCGCTGAAGCTCCCCTCCCCGCCGGAACGATGGGCCGCATTCGTGGTGCCATACGCGTAAAGCAGGTAACCCCGATAATCGTTGGTATTGGTGAAGGTGTAGCCGCCATTGAAGTTATTCGCCCAAATGTAGGTCGTCTCCGTCCCTCGCTTGACCGCATCGAGATTCATCGCGGCGAAGAAATAGGCCCAATCGTCAACGGCAGACTGCACCACGATTCGCGCCACCGGGTTCGTAAAGAATCCGGTGGCGTCCCGGTCGTAATTCACGGTCACGGCGAATTCATTGGTCCGTTCCCGGTCCTGATCGATGACGTGAATCGGCAGCGTGTTCGTCAGCTTCCGTCCCGCGCCGTCCGCATAGGCAATTGTCAGAAGATAATCCTCATCGATCCCATCTCGATCGGGAAATATGGAGAGATTCACCGAGATCGCGGCATCTTTGGCCGTAAAATAAATGATCTTCGACGGCCCCTGGCTGCTCACCGCGCTCGCCGTTTCGAAATAGAGTCTCGGCCCGTTCGCGATCAGGGTCGCCGTCGCCGGGAGCACCGCGTTGGTGGGCGGGAAAACGTAAAACCGGATGAGCGGGTTGGCCAGGTATCCCTCCCAATCGACCAGCGTGATGCCGCGTTCGGTTATGTCCCGGCCAAAAATGTCCTGCACCGGCAGGTCCGCTCCATGAACGGTGAAGCGCGGGAGAAACAGAAGGATCAGGCAGCAGGAGCCAAGCGCCCTCGCACCGAAGGCTCCCGCCAGCACGCCCCAGGCCCGCTTACGCCAAAATCTCGCGCACCACATTCCCATGCACATCGGTCAGTCGAAAGTCCCGTCCGCCGTAACGGTAGGTCAAAGCCTCATGGTTCAGCCCCAGCAGGTGCAGAATCGTCGCATGCAAATCGTGGATGTGCACCTTCTGATCGAGCAGATAAAATCCAAAATCATCCGTCACGCCATAACTGAACCCGCGCTTCACCCCGCCTCCCGCCAGCCACATCGTAAACGCGTGCGGATGATGATCCCGGCCATCGGTCCCCTGAACGGTCGGCGTCCGGCCGAACTCGCCGCCCCACCAGACCAGAGTATCCTCCAGCAAACCGCGCGCCTTGAGGTCGTAAAGGAGGCCCGCAATCGGCCGATCCACCTCATTCGCCAGCCGGGCGTGATCGACCGTCAGTTTGTCGTGCTGATCCCAATAGCCATGGGTGATCTGCACAAACCGGACTCCACTCTCGCTCAAGCGCCGCGCCAGCAGGCATTGCCGGCCGAAACTCTCCGTTTTGGGATCGTCAATCCCGTAGAGCCGCTGCGTTGCGGCGCTTTCCCGCGACACATCCATGATCTCCGGCGCCTCCGCCTGCATCTTGAACGCCAGCTCAAACGATTCGATCCGCGCTTCCAACTCCGAGTCGGAACCAATCACGGCCTGCTGCTCGCGCGCCATCTCGCTCAAAAGGTCCAATTGCGCCCGTTGCCGCGCGCGATTCGAGCCGTCATCCACATACGCGATGCTGGCATGATCCTCCTTGCCCTTGCTCCCGCCGATCGGCGTGCCCTGATGCACCGCGGGCAAAAACGCGCTCGCCCAATTCGCCACGCCGCCATGCCCGCGCGTGGGATTGACCGTGATGAAACTGGGCAGGTTTTGATTCTCCGTCCCCAGTCCATAGCTGATCCACGACCCCATGCTCGGCCGCACGAACGTATCCGACCCGGTATGCAATTTGAGCAAAGCGCCCCCATGCGCCTCGTTCGTTCCATGCACCGATTTCACGAAGCAGATGTCATCGGCGAATTCTCCCACGCGCGGAAAAAGTTCACTGACCATC
Source organism: uncultured Verrucomicrobiota bacterium (assembly GCA_964566945.1). GTDB lineage: Bacteria > Verrucomicrobiota > Verrucomicrobiia > Limisphaerales > SXQI01 > DASVNK01. The sequence continues at coordinate 15,883 of CAZMKE010000027.1, forward strand.
GCGCCGGATTCTCCGTGCGGCCGGAACTGCCAGGGCGACGGCCGCAAATTGCCCGTCTTCGCAAATTGCACGCGCGGCTTGTCGAACGGCAGAGGCTTCCCGGCGTCCCGCGTGAGGGCTGGCTTGTAGTCGAAAGTGTCCACGTGCGAAGGCCCGCCATGCATGAAGAGGAAAATCACCCGCTTCGCCCGCGCCGGAAAATGGGCGGGCCGGGCTGCCAGGGGCGACAGCGCGGCCGCCTGGCCCGTACGCGCCAGCAGATCCAAAAAAGCCAGCCCGCCGAAACCAACGGCACATTGCCGGAGCGCCAGGCGCCGGGTCATGGGACGGGGAAGTGAATGCAGCTTTGGCATGGTCAGTAGCGATACACGAATTCGTTCGAAGCCATCACGGTTTGGCAGAGCGCGGCCAGATCCTCCGCTCGACCTTCCGGCGCGCTCTTCCCGGCGCCGCCAGCTGGCGGAAGATCCGCCAGGAAACGCTCCGCCCGGGCCAATTCTCCCGGGCTTGGGCGCCGCCCGAGCAGGAGCCAATACGCCTCGGCTATCCTTCGCGGCTCATCCAGGTCGCTTCTGGCCAGCAACTGGCGGGCGAGAGCCGCGGCGGAATCCTTCACGAGCGGGCTGTTCAGAAAAAAGAGGGCCTGGTGTGAAACCACGGTCGTCGTCCGCTTCGCCGAGCAGACGCTCGGGTTCGCAAAATCAAAAATCGTCAACGCATCGAACACGCGGTCGCGCACGATCGGCAGGTAGAGCGTCCGCCGCACCGACCCGGGCGAGATCTCGTCCCCGGGCACGTATTCATTGTTCTTCCACGCGGCGGGGGCGCCGCCGAGGCCGGGATCCAGGCGGCCGGACACAAACAACAACGAGTCCCGGATCATTTCCGCCTCCAGCCTTTGGCGGGGAAAATGACCGAGGAACCGGTTCTCCGGATCGACCGCCCGGCTGAAATCTCCCGACCCGGCCTTGGATGATTGCTGGTAGGCCGCGCTCCGCAGGATCAATCGATGCAAGGCTTTCACATCCCACCCGGACGCGATAAAAGTCCGGGCCAGCCAATCCAGTAATTCGGGATGGCTTGGAGCCTCACCCCGCACGCCAAAATTGTCCGCCGTGCGCACCAGCCCTTCGCCAAAGTGCGCCTGCCAGATCCGATTTACCATCACGCGCGCGGTCAAAGGATTGCGCGGATCAGTCAGCCACCGCGCCAGTTCCAGGCGTCCGCTGTGATTGGGCGGAATGTGCCTTTCCTCGCCTCCCGGCAGGGTCGAGACAAATCCGCGCGGCACGGAATCCTTGCCCAGGTTCAAATGGCTCCCGCGCAGGTGAACCGGCAGGTCCACCGGCTTATCCTCCTCGACCGCCAGCGCCCAGGCCGGATCGGGCGGCGCTGCCGCCTGCATTCGGGCGCGTTCCGCCTCCAACCGATCAAGCTCCTGCCGCGCCTTCTCCGCATAAAGGGCCCGAGGCTCCTTTGGGAGCGCATACACCCCGCCCGGGCCGAGCAGAGCCTCTCGCACCGCCGCCCGGTCCGCCTGATCCTGCTCCTCGGCCGTCAGCTCATTGAAATCCCAATTGGCCACTCGATGCTCACGGTCGCTTTTCTCCGGATTCTCGTAGTGCTCCTTCAGTTCCGCCGGGGACAGCGCGCGATCATAGACATGCGCTTCATCCAAGGAGCCCTCGAAAGCGACGTAGCCGTCCTGCCGGCGCCCCAGCGCCAGCGCCGACTTCCCAGGGACGCGGTTCAGGCCGATCCGGGTCTCTCCCGCCGCTTTGCCATCCACAAACAGCCGCAGATCCGCCCCATCATACGTAAACGCCAGGTGATGCCACCGCTTCGCCTCCAGTGCGGTCCCGCTCCACACGGAAAACACGTGATCGCGCCCGCCGCCAATATTCAGATAGGCCCCGGCCTGATCCCGATCCAGCAGCAGGGCATAGTGGCCCTCGATCCACTCATTCCCATTCTTGTTCACCAGCCAGCGCCGGGTCTCGCCCGTCTTCGGGAATGTCTCCGCCCGCACCCACGCCTCCACGGTCAGCGCCGGCGGATCCAACTCCGGTGCATGCGGCAGTTCCAAATAGTTCTGGCCCCGCGCCACCCAGCCCGCCCCCACCCGGCCCGGCCCCAATTGCCGGGCGCCTTCCGTTTCCGGAAGGACCTCCAGCCCGCGCAGCCATTCCCGCGCCTGTTCCGGGTGGCTCGCCGCCTCCCGCAGGCGCCGGCTGATGGCATGGGTTGCCGGGTCGGAGGCCATCAGCGCGCCCAGCTTCTGCGCGGTGTTCGTCGCCGCCCCCGGAGTTTTCCCCGTCATGGCAATTTCCCATCCGGCCGCCAGATCTTGCGAGAATTTATCCTTCCAGCTCTGGATCAATTCCTCGTTCGCCTGCCGGATCGCCCGCTCCAGCCGGTTGGTCTGCTCCAGCATTCGCTGCTGGTGCGCTTCCACCGCCGCCAATTCGCGCTTCGAAGCCACCGGGCGCTCGTTGAATTTCGAGACGAACGCCAGGTCGGCCATCGTTTTCGTGCTCTTGAAAATGCCTGCCAGCGCGTAGTAATCCCGCGTCGGCACCGGATCGAACTTATGATCGTGACAGCGCGCGCAGCCGAGCGTCAGCCCAAGAAACGTCCGGCCCACCGTGTCGATCTGCTCGTCGATGATGTCCATGACGAGCTTTGGCTTGTCCTGCTCCGCCAGCATTTTCGGGCCGAGCACCAGGAACCCGGTGGCGATCAGATGATCGAAATTCGCCTGCTCGCCCGCTTCCGCAGGCAGCAAATCACCCGCCAGTTGTTCCGTCACGAATTGATCGAACGGCTTGTTCCCGTTGAAGGCCCGCACCACCCAGTCGCGATACCGCCACGCGTTGGCCATCACCTTGTTTTCGTCCTGCCCGTTGGTATCCGCGTAGCGCGCCACATCCAGCCACCATCGCCCCCAGCGTTCGCCGTATTGCGGGGCCGCCAGCAGCCGATCGATCAACCCGTTCACCGCGTCCTCGGGATTGCGCTCGAATTCGCCCAGGAATCGCTCCGCGTCCGCCGGGCCGGGCGGCAAGCCGATCAGGTCGAAATAAATCCGGCGCAGCAGAACCCGCGCCTCTGCCCCGGCGGCTGGAGCGCCACCGCTCGCCGCCAGTTTCGCCAGGATGAAGGGATCAATCGGCGTTCGCGACCAACCGGTGCGGTCCACCGGCGGCGCTTCCTCCCGCAGGGGCAAGAAGGCCCAATGATTCGTGGACAGGGCGCACAGCCTCGCGCTCGCCAGGCTCAACACCACTGCCAGTCTTATCAGCGTTCCACACCTCATCTGCGCACCGATCCGCGGCTCACCATTTTTTCAGGGTCACCCGCGAATCATACGAGTCTCAGACGATTGGCGGAACCAGAAAAATGCCGCCCGCCTCACGGTCGAATGGACCAAGCAGAAGCCTCGACCTCGCCCGTCCCCGCTCCGTCAACCGCCGGCGGTCAAAGCCGTTCGGCGATCAGGTCGTAATCGGTATGGCCCACCACCTTCACCCGGGCGAATTGGCCCAGGGGCAGATCGTGCCCGCGCACATAAACCCGGCCGTCAATATCCGGCGCATCCGCCTCGCCTCGCGCCACCAGGAACCGCCCCTTCAAGACGTGCTGTGCGCCGTCGCGGATCAGCCCGTGCTCCCACGAGCTCACGTTGCCCAGCTCCTCGCCCTTCGCCGGTTTCTCCACCAGCACTCGCAGCTCCCGGCCCACCCACGATTCCGAGAGGGATCGCGCCACTTTCAACTGCTCCGCCATCGCCCGCTCCCGCCGCTTCTTCTTCGCCTTCTCGGTCAGCTGGCTCGCCATCGCCGCCGCCCGCGTCCCATCCTCGTGCGAATAGGTGAACACGCCCAGGCGCTCGAACCGCGTCTCCCGAATGAACTCCAGCAGCGCCTCGAAATACTCTTCCGTTTCCCCCGGGAACCCCACAATGAAAGTCGTCCGCAGCGCGATGCCTGGAATCCCGGCCCGGATTCGGCGAATCAGGTCCACAATGTACTGCTGCGAGGTCTCGCGCCGCATCCGTTCCAGCATCGTTTGGTGAATGTGCTGCAGCGGCATGTCCACATACCGCGCCACCTTCCCGCACTCGCGCATCGTCGCAATCAACTCATCCGTCCAATGCGCCGGATGCGTATACAGCAGGCGAATCCAGAAATCCCCTTCGATCTCGTTCAGCGCCCGCAACAGCGTGCAGAGCGTCGTCGCGTCCGCCGGCAGCGCTTTCGCCGCCGCCGTGAATTTCTCCGGCGCCGCGATCGACCCGGTCCGGGCGGGCCGCAAGTCCAGGCCATAATACGTCGAGTCCTGAGAGATCAGGTTGATCTCCTTCACCCCCTGCCGCACCAGTTCCTGCACCTCCTGCACCACATCCCTCTGCTGCCGGCTCCGGTGCGAGCCCCGCATCCGCGGGATGATGCAAAAGCTGCAGGGATGATTGCACCCCTCCGCAATCTTCACATAGGCGAAATGATTCGGCGTCAACCGAAACCGCGGAGTGCCATAGTCCGGAATGTAGACCGGCCGGTTCGTCACATCGAAAACCGGCGGCAGCGGCTTCCGCTCCTCGTGCTGCGGCAAGGTTTTGTCGACCGTCGCCAGCCGTTTCAGCACCTTCTGCTTGCGCTCCTTTTTGGGACCGGCCGCTTCCTGGGCCAGGCGCTGCGACCGATGCGTCATCGCCTCGTGCACGATCTCATTCACCCGCTCCACCTGGTCAATCCCCATGAACGCGTCCACCTCCGGCAAAAGCTTCGGCAATTCCTCCCGAAACCGCTGCGGCAGGCAGCCCGACACGATCAATCCCTGCCCGCGATTCTGCGCCTCGCGCACCGCCGACGATTCCAGGATCGCGTCCACGCTCTCCTCCTGCGCCGCGTCGATGAACGAGCAGGTGTTCACGATCACCACGTCGGCCGACGCCGCATCATTAGTGATCTCCACGCCACCCTTCACCAGGGACCCGAGCATGATTTCCGCGTCGACCAGGTTCTTCGCGCACCCGAGCGAGATCATCCCGACCTTCACGGGCTTTGTTTCAGTGTTTTTTACTTTCACCAGAAGAGGCAAACCATGACACGAATCTCCCGTTACGCAAGGGCCGGGAAGCTTCGGAAGGCGCAACGAAAAGGCCGCCCGCAGCCTTTCGCCCCCGGTCGAAAAGCCCACCGCTCCAGCCCGCGCTCTGCGCTCTCCGCTCCATGCTCCGGCACCCTGCCCTGCCCTTTTGCCGCCCATTCAGCGTGTTACTGTGTCAAAATAACGTGTGAATCGTGTCAAAATAACGTGTTATTGTGTGAGTTATCGTGTGGGTATCGTGTGAGTATTGCCTGAATTGCGCGGCTCAGCGTCTCACACGAGGGCGGATCGGACAGAGGCCAACTCGGCCCGGTTCGAGGCCTGGGCGGCGCCCGTTTCTCAATTCTCATTATCACCGCGTGAGAGAATGCCGCTCGCCGCTTGCGCATTCGGAAAGATCTCTTCCGCAATCTCGCCACAATCGCCTCGCACAATCAAACTAAGGATCAGCGTCGCAATTTCTTCCTCGAGCGACAAAATCAGGGAATCGAAGATTGCGCAAACTTCCTGAGCTTGATCGCTCGGTCCCTGAAGGTAAGCGCCAGCGGGGGCCTTCCAGACCCATTACAACCAGGACTCCAGCGGCCCGGCCCCATTACGGAGGCAACGATTCATCGAGGAGCGAACTAAGCCGGCTCATATCAGACGTTCATGCCTTCGCAAACAACACGATCGCTCCCAAGGCGCAGAGGACAAGAATCTCCGGCTCCGGCGTCGGATAGAAGGTCAATTGGGTCACCGGATCGCCAGTTAAGGTAGTGCCCGATTCAAGGCCGATCCCACCGGCACGTGCCAACCCCCCTCCCGCATCAACCACGAGGCCCGGTCCGACGCTTCTTTGGTAAATGAACATGTCGATATTTAAACTGCCGTTCCGAGGATCGTAGTAGAAAGGGTGTGATAGGGGAAAAACCAACTGAAAGGCATTCACGGTTGACTCCGCACTACTATGAATAGACATCGTTACAGAGTTTCTTCCAAAAACAACGGTTTCATCTCGTCCCACGTTCGCAGCGAATACCGTCGAAATGTGGTCAGGCCAAGTGGCCGAAGACGTTGACATTCGTATCTCAATATCTGGGATGACAGCACTAAAGGAATCTCGATAATTCTCATCCATTCTTAAAGCGATCTGCGTGATATACCCACCGAGGGGCATTATAGCAGCAAGATCTCGGGCATTATAAATGTTCTGATAGCGAGCGCCAGAGAGCGCGAACAGCCCTTCTGAACCCGGCCCTGGACTCGTGGAATATTGGCCCTGAATAACTGCGGTCACGGGAGCTGAATTCGCTTCCTGACCTCGCGCGGAGGAAAGTAAAATTAAGCTCAATGCGGCCGTGCATGCCTTGCGCCAGGCAGAGCAAAGCAAAAGAAGAAATGTGGAACCACAACGTGTTGACGTCATGTTCGATATCATAGCCCTAGGAGGACATCTTGAACAGTGTCCTCCCGCTCCGGAACATAATGCGTTTGCCATTTTTTCATTTGCCTAACGACAGCCAGAGAACACTTCCGCCCCCCGCCGTCGGGTTCGTTCACTGACATTGAAATCAAGCCGAAGACTTCGGGGCCAAACGCCCGCCCCATCCAGGTTCAGGCCACGTTGCCGCTGCGCGTGCCCTGCACGCGCACCGAGCCCAGCCTCTGCCAAAGCTGGATTGGCCGGCCGGCTGTTGGCCGCAGGCTGAAATCATTCTTCACGGCCAACTGCCCGACCTCGTCCAAGGTTCTTGCGATGGCGTTCGGGCGTTGCCAACCACCGAACTCGCCAACTCATTGCTATGCAGACTGCTTCCTAGATTCACGGCGCCCGACCCAGAACAGCGCACCCAAAACGAGAATTGCTCCCGTTCGCGGTTCCGGAACCGCGCTGTATTCAAACTGCGCGACTAGCACCTCGGGCCCAGGAACCCCTCCAAACGGGGGTAGAGGCCCCGGCCCGGCGACGGAATAGCCCGCCGGATGACTGAAGTTGGGCCGTGAATCGTCCACATCCACCTCGACGCCACCAGCGACCAGCAGCCCAAGGTCAATGTAAACCAACAAATTCCCGGCCGCCGGGTTGTAGACGAATGGTTTATCGAATGCGAATCGAAGCTCAAATGGAGGAGGCACGCTCAGGCTTGTGCTTCCTTGCCCAGTCAGTCGAACATCCTGATGCGAGTACACGACCGTCGAATCTTTGTAGTTACTGGCATTGTAGCTTGCAGGCAAGGTGTTGACCGCCTGCGGAAATGTCGCAAGCTGAATCTTTACCGCGGAGTACTTTGCATCAAAGCCTCCCCTTCCCTCGTCCTCCCGAAAGCTGATCCCAGTTATTACTCCTCCCTGTGATAACGAAGGGAACTGAGAGGCGTCGTAGACTTCGAGGAGGTATCTAGACCCGATGGTGAATGGATCATCGCGATATGTCGGCCCCGGACGGGACGCATCGACGTTTGGCACCACCAAAGATTGAGTTCCGTTTCCTTGCGCAGCGCATTGTTGTGTAAGGGCGGCGAGGCCCAAAAGGCCGCATGCGAGAGCAGCGAAACCCGGATCCATTCGGTTCGGAGTCACCGCATCCATTGCTTTCACCCCTCAATCAAATCATAAAATCACGGACCCGACAAGGCATCCGGAACTTGACCGCTCGGTTCCTGATCAGTTCAAGCGAATTCGAAAAAAGCGATTCTTGGTCGAAACCGGAATGCTGGCTTCCAGCTTACCTTCGCTGAATGGCTTTAACCGGGTGCCCACTTCCGCAAGATACGGCCCCGCAGCGTCCGCAGCACTTTCAGCCTGGATGAAGTCCGGGTTTCCCAGAATGGTGAAGTCTATCTGCACATGATTATCGAGTATGCGAACGCCGTTTATTTCCGCGTCGGGCGTACGGAAAGTGAATCTGGTTACGGGCATCCCCGCCCCGACATAGAACGTCGCGCCAGACGCTGTCGCACCCCAAAAGATGAAAACTCCACGATCCGAGATGAAGTAGTCCCTCTGGGACTCACCGCAAAACTGATCTGTTCCAGCATCCGATAACGTCTGCGCGTCCAGCGCATATTGGCCGTCAACCTCGTTGGCCCGGAAGGCAACTATAAGCGGCCCGGACCTCCGATCGTAGGCAAAATCACAGGGAAAGCGCACATCGAAGCCTCCCAACTGACCCGAGAATCGCACGTCGCTCTGCGCGGAAGGAGCTGAAGGGTACGGGTGGCAGAGAGTCAAATTGCTGCTGGCGCAGCAAACTAATTCGGCCAACGTACCGCGAAACGCACTTAGCTCGACAAACGCCCCTCGCAAAACGGCGTTTGGGCTCGTCGCGCGGACTTCATCGATGCGAAATGCGACTTCCGTAATGTGAATGACGTTCAGCGGAAAAGATGCGAACTCGCTCGGACCATAGGCCTGCTCAGGTTCATTGCTTCCGGCGGTAAACGGTGCCAGCGAGCTGTCTCCGGCGGTGAACTCCACCTCCTTCGGCAGAACAAGTGTATTAGTGCTCGTGCTTGAACTGGTTTGGCCGAGGATAGCGTTGACCGTTAGCGGTAACAAGATGCTCAGCAGAACGCCCCCGCGACGAAGCTTTTTCATTTTCATGGGAACGTAGCATTTTGCGAGCTCGCCATCCAGCGGCAACCAGCCCCCAACCGCAGCTTTCTGCGGCCGATCATGGCGACGCTCAGGAGGCGTTCCCATCGCTCGCAGTCTTGGGACCAAGCTGGGTCGACTCGTCAGCGTCATGAACCTTCGTCGCTTCACGGAAGGTAAGACCGGCCCCCTACGGCGTCTTTGGCTGGCGATCACACGCACGTCAGATTGGGAGGAGCACGTCCTGAACAGCGTCCGCAAGCTCTTTTACGGACAAGCCGCTGACAGTGTTGTAGCCTCTCATGAACGTTCCGAAGTCATCCTGATTGTTGAAGAGTTTGGTCGAGCCGCAGTTCGTGAATACAACCGCTCGCGTGCTCCCGGTCGTTCCCGAGTCGGCTATGACGCTATTCTCCGCGATCAACTTTGCGCACTGGGTTCCTGAAACGCCGGTCATGTCAGTTCTCAAGGAATGGCTTCTTTCCGCAACCTGGCGGATCAAGTTCTTGCGAACGACCAGATCGATAAACTGGTTTGAGGAGGTCCCTGAAAACTGGAGGCCGACAGGGCTGCTGAGAGCACGGGCGATCTCGATGATATTGTCGGTCGCAAACAACCCGCCCGACTGTGGTTGGGCCGGAACGTGGGTTGAAACCCACGCCTACGCGCAGGCCTCGCTCCGCGAGGCGAACGGGCGACCCGTGGCAAAAGTCAAAGGGCGATGCGAGCGGGGAGCAGAAAACTTGGAGAGGGGTGCCGAATCGCCATTCATTGGACATCAATCATTTTCAATTGGCGTTTTGGGTGGTGGGAGGCGAGGAAGAGAGCGGGCGGCTGGGAGATAATCGAGCAATCCCTGGAAAATTGCGGGCGGCAGGCGTCGCTCCGCGACGCGAGAATTTGGGTTGGGCCGGAACGTGGGTTGAAACCCACGCCTATGGGCGGGCCTCCCTCTGCGAGGCGACCGGGCAACCGGTTGCAAAGGAAAAGGCGATGAGAGCGGGGAGCCGAGAGCTTGGCGAGGGGCGCCAAAGCGCCATTCATTGGACATTGATCATTTTTCAATTCGGATTTTGGGTGGTGGGAGGCGAGGAAGAGAGCGCGTGGCTGGGAGATGATCGAACAATCCCTGGAAAATTGCGGGCGGCAGGCGTCGCTCCGCGACGCGAGAATTTGGGTTGGGCCGGAACGTGGGTTGAAACCCACGCCTACGCGCAGGCCTCGCTCCGCGAGGCGAACGGGCGACCCGTGGCAAAAGTCAAAGAGCGATGAGAGCGGGGTGACATGAACTTGGCGAGGGGCGCCAAAGCGGCCACCATTGGACATTAAGGGACGAGCGATGACGTTGGAATCACACCGCGCGCGTCGAATCCAAACGCCCGCCCAATTCAGGTTCGAGCCACGTTGCCGCTGCGCTGGCCCTGGTCGCGCACTGAGCCCAGCCTCTGCCAAAGCTGGATTGGCTGGCCGCAGGCTGAAATCATTCTTCACGGCCTACTGCCCGACCTCGTCCAAGGTTCTTGCGATGGCTTAGCCCAGCTCGTGCGGTCGGAAAAGACGACGCTCAAAGACTCGCCTCCTTTGCCAGACTTAGGCCTTTAGGAGGACTGAACCGGGCGCGGTGGTTCGATACAAGTTCACAACGCTTGGGGATGGCACCTTAGGGTCGATCCTCTTTGGCAGTTTGCCGCAATAAACGGAGGAAAAGGAAACCTGGGAAGAACTGTCGCTTCGAGAAAGAGGGAATTAATCCAACAGGTCTGCCGGGCTAAAACCGCCAATCTCCATCACTTTGCAAACTCAGTCCTTCAGTGGCCTTGCGTTTTTTAATTGACACGAAGAAGCCACCCACGTAAAACACCAGCTACTAAGGTCCCATGCCCTACAGGTTCTCAAAGGATACTGTCGAGAGTCAATCCGTGACGGATCATCCGAGTTCAGCCTCCGTACAATCGATTTTGGTTGTTCTTCCTGTTTATAACGAAGAGATCGAGCTGGAATTTTCCCTCCGAAAGGTCCGGCGTTTTCTAGACAATGGCGAATACCGCGGGACCCGAATTGTTGTAGCCGACAATGGCTCAAATGACGCCACGCCAGTGATCGCTCAAAAACTCGCCAGAGAGATTCCTCGCGTGCAATACTTTCGTACTGAAGTCAAAGGCCGTGGCCACGCGCTTAAAAAAGTCTGGTCGGAAGCGAACGAAGACGTCCTCGTTTATATGGACATCGATCTTTCAACCGACTTACAGCACTTCCGGAGCTTAGTGCTGCCCTTGATGCAAGGGACACACGATCTAGTAATCGGTTCTCGCCTCTTACCGGATTCGAAAGTGATTCGCGGCGCAAAGAGAGAAATCACATCCCGCGTTTACAACTTTCTTGTGCGTGTCGTCTTTGGCCTGCCGATTGCCGATTCGCAATGCGGCTTCAAAGCGATTACGCGACGAGCCGCATGCGCGCTACTGACCCGAGTTGAGAATGACGGGTGGTTCTTCGACACGGAACTGCTCCTGCTCGCGAAAGATGACGGCTGGAGGATTCTCGAAGAACCCGTCTCGTGGACTGAGGACAAGGGAAGCACCGTACACCTAATTTCATCCATATGCGAACACTTGGCGGGCATTTATCGAATGAAAAGAAAGTTGTCTCTATCGACAAGGCCCGTATTACTCACCGAACAAGCTCAGAAGGAAAGATCCGCCGGACTTTCGCGAGGAAACGAAGCGTTTACATTTATTGAAATGATGGTGACGCTAACCGTAATAGTGCTTCTAGCAGGTTTAATCGGCGCCACCGTAGGCGGTGGCGCACGCAAAGCCAAGTCGATTACATGTGCTGGAAACCTTCGCCAATTACAATCCGCCTACCTCATGTATGTGGGTGACTGCAATTTCACCCTTCCGAATAACCGCGCTTCGCAACAACCAAACCGGCTCTGGACAAGCGAGAAGCTCTCCTGGGTTGGTCCCAGTAACGTGAATCTTCCGAATGACGCCGATCATTTGCGGGCAGGGTTGATATTCCCGTATGTTAACACACTCCTTGCCTACCACTGCCCGCTAGATAGAAGTGAAATCGAGGGCGGCGGAGCCTCTGCGCGCCAATTAAGAAAGCGGAGCTATTCCATGAACGGATCGCTGAACGGCAGGACCAACGGTTTGCAGAAGGTCATTAAAAGCATAACCGAGGCCCTCCATCCAGAAACCATGTTTTGCTTTATTCACGAGAGTCCCAAAACTATTGACGACGGTCATTTCTTTGTAAATCAACTTGAGCCTGGTGGCTCACCGAGCATGCCTGCAAGAGCCGAAGGCGGCCGAACATCGATTTCATTTCTGGACGGACACGTAGATTTCAGTTCGGCGAAAGCGAACAAGGATCTCCTTTCGCTCGCAAAGCCCTGATTCTTGAGTTGATGCTGTTGTCTGGATTATTCTCGCAAACTGCATGCTGAAACTGCTTAACATGGATGCCCGCATCTCTTCCTCCACATCCAAGCTAAACATTTGCCTGGTTTGTGTGGTGATTCTATTTCATTCGGACCGCCTCCTAGCTCGCGACTCAGAAGCGAATAAGAGAATGACCCTGTTTGAACAATTTACCAGAGGAGAGATCCCTATTCGGGAAGCGGTCGTCTACCGCGAAGCCCAAAAACCCGACGGAACGGTATTTAACCGCGAATGGGTAAAATTCTCTTTCCAGGCGGCGGGGGCCACTTACTATATCCAACGCTTGGCTCCGAGCACCAATGATCCTTCGAAGCTAGTGTCTGCTGGGGCAAACCGGACGTGGGGAGCTTCAATGACCCATCTGTGGGTTATTACCGACACCGACGTACACGTCGTGGAAAAGACGGTGGCCGCTGGGAGCGGTCCCAAACAAAATAGTGACTTCGGGATCAATTTCATGGAGGGAGCAATCTCGCTTGGAATCCCCCACACAGCTTTAGAATCGTTGTCGTGGCGGGAATCCGCGTTCACGACCGAAATGGCGCAAACCGGACTGAACGGCGAAGGAGTCAGAACGAATCGCATCTTCGGAGAGAGGATTGTAAACGAGGCTGGCTACACGCTTGAATGCCGGGTTCCAAAGAGCGGTAGTTTCGAAGCCGAGGAGATAATTTACGCTTACAACGGTGTAACGAACGGTCTCCCAAGTTCGTTTAAGGAAAGAGTTGCTGGCGGCGGCGATCAGTTTGTATGGACATTTCTCTCGCTGGAACTAGGACAAGCAGACCTGAATGAGACAGCCGGCTACGTTCCGACCATGTTCGCGGCGGCAAATTTAGTCAGACATCCCACGATTTGGACTAATCAGCATTCGTACACGGTGTTTGAGGCTGGAACCGCGCCAGATTTTAAAGCCGGGAATCCGCAGGGGGTCGCCCGGGGAGTTTTCGCTGGTTGCGCCCTCGCAGTGATTACGATTTCAGCGCTCTGGCTTAGACGCTGGAAACGCAGGTAAAAATAAGAAGAAAGGATAACATTAATTCCTTACATAAAGTCGCGAAGATTCTCTTTGCGACCACAACAGGTACGGTGTTAATTCCGGCCCATGCTTGCATCCTTGCGTAAAAGCAAATCAACATTCCTTTGCGCGCTGATCTTGGCGTTCACCGTTCTTATCAAGGTATTCGCTCTTGCTCACGGCAGCGGGACACTCGCAAGCCCACACCCATTTCTTCCAGGAACCTTTCGGTTCTGGGTTTCCGTAGCCCTGGCGGCGGAGCTTTTGGGTTTTGTCGTCTTAGCTTTTGCAGGGAGTCGGGAATTCGCTGCCTTCTGCCTCGGTCTCGGCGCCCTCATTATTGCTTATCATGCTGTTCAGGTCGGACTTGACATTAAGGGCCCTTGCCCCTGCCTCGGCAGCATGCTCAGTCGCTGGAAACCACTTTCTGGGGCTGAACAACTCCTGTCGTTTCTGCTCGCCAGCTTACTTTCTACCGCGGCCTTTCTGGGATTCTTTGAAAAGTTTAATGCTGTTGAGCCGGAAAATGGATCACTGCGAAACGATTGGCGCTTCTGGGCCGGGACTTCAGCGGGACTATGGGTTTTGTTGAGCTTTGCACTTGCCGTCTTATGGAAGGACAGGGTTTTGGGCGGAGATGAGGGACTGGAGGCGGCGAAGGCCCTCCAATGGCTGCGGATGCCTAGCGAATGGCTGCGTGTTTGGAATGATCAGCCGCCCCTGCTTTCCTTTATCGGTGCACTGGCACTCAAACTCGGACACGAGGACATGCAGGCGGTGCGCTTCTGCTCTATACTCCTCTGTCTCGGCCTTCCATTATCTCTCGCATGCTACTTTGGCCAAATGCGGATGCCATGGGGAGCGCCAATAGCTGCGGCTTTCCTTTGGTTCGCCTTTCCCACCATTTGGGGTGTGTTCATGCAAGAGGGGCCTGCGTACGCCCTCGGGTTAGCGTCGCTGATCCCCTTGTGCGGTGATCCCAAGGGTTCTCGACTGAGGTTGATTATCTCGTCCTCGATCGCCGCGTTCGCGCTCTCTATTAAGCTTACGGCAGCCTTTGCTCTCCTCGTGCCGTTCATATTTTTATGCCAACAGTCGGCTCTAAAGCCGCTCATTTGGGGAAGTCTGGCCGTTTTGATCGTTGTGGTTCTTTCCTGCATATTGCCTGGATGGTCCTGGAACACCATTCTGATTTCGCATTTCCAGGGGACAAAGCTCGGCATGGAACAGTTCCACCTGCGTGCTAATGCGTATACTGACGCTTGGCTACTATGCATATTCTCCCTGTTTGCTGTCGGTAACCGGTACCTTAGGCAGGCGTTAAGGCCAGTCATGCCTTGGATCGTTGCGGCTATCACGTCAATATTGATACACATTCTACACAAGCCATTTTATCTATACTATAATCTCCACCTTATTGCTCCTTTGGCTGTTCTCGCCGCTGTCGGGCTGCTGGACCTTCTCGTGTTGGCGGAAAACTTTACGTTAAGGGGCGAATTGTCTCGAATGGAACGAGGTGCCATCATAGCGGGTGCTGGTTCGCTAATATGTGTGTGGATTTTTGTTGGCCTGGCGTCATTGCGCCATCATTTTCAGATGACTGCTCCCATCAGCGCCAGCGATGTCGTGGCCGGACTGCGTTCTCTCCGAAGCCGCGGTGAGGAGGCGTTTTCTCTCGATCCGCTTTGGACGTTCTCCGCGGACATGACTCAGTCCCCGCCGGAATTAACATTCGTGTCGTTAAAACGCTTTTGGTCGGGAGAGATCAGCGAAGCGGCTATTGCGGGTATTCTCCTCTCCAATCGTATTGGAGGCGCCGTGCTGACTGAAGAGGCTGTGGGAAGATCTGCCTGGAAGGAGTTTGTCGCTCATTACGGACCAGTCGCGCGAACCGGGGGAAGCGTGCTTTTCGCCCGAAAGGATTTACACTTCAAGGAAATTGACCTCAAAGACCAATCGGCCCTCTACAGCCGTCTTGGTCTTACTGCCCGAGATTCTAAAGGCTTCCGCGACTCTAGCGCGAGTTCCGCTAAGTAGGTATAGATTATTTGCATGTAAAGGGGTCGCCCATAAGCGAAAAAATCAACCCGACAGAAGTTCTGAAACCCAAAGTTCGTCTTCCCTGCGATTCCAACCGCGGCCGTGGGCCGCTTCTGGGAGCGCAAGGGGGTGGATCTTCAGTTCAACCCTGCTGCTGTCTTTCCAAAAGGACTCTGCGAGGCGAACGGGCGACCCGTTGCAAAGTAAAAGGCGATGAGAGCGGGGACCAGAAAACTTGGAGTTGGGCGCCAAGGCGCCAATCATTAGACATTGATCATTTTTCAATTGGCATTTTGGGCGGAGGGAGGCGAGGAAGAGCCGGTGGCTGGGAGATGATGGACCAATCCCTGGAAAATTGCAGGCGGCAGGCGTCGCTCCGCGACGCGAGAATCTCGGTTGGGCCGGAACGTGGGTTGAAACCCACGCCTACGGGCGAGCCTCGCTCCGCCCGGCGAACGGGCAACCGGTTGCAAAGGAAAAGGCGATGAGAGCGGGGAGCCGAGAGCTTGGCGAGGGGCGCCAAAGCGCCAATCATTGGCCTCGCCTCGTTGAAAACGGTGGAATTTGCCCGCATTCAAATCCATCATCGCCTCATGCGCCTGAAACCAATCCCACTCGTGGTGGCTATCGCCGCCGCCTTGTTCTCGCCCCCTCCTTCCCGCGGTCAAACCAATTCCCCAGTGCTCGCGATCGGCAACCGCCTCGAACTGTTCGTCGATCCCTGGCTGATCGACCCGGGTCAAACCCGGGGCGCGGTCGCGCTGCAGCTGCAAACGCCGGTGAAGCGCGAGGTTGTGCTCGTGACCGACCGCCCGTGGGAAGGGCCGGACAGCGCTTACTTCACGGTGTTTCAAGACGGCCCCGTGGTGCGCCTCTATTATCGCGGGCTGGTGCCCGGCGGCGCGGACAGTTCGCCCGGCCAGCTCACCTGCTACGCGGAAAGCACGGACGGCATCCATTTCACTCGGCCGAATCTCGGATTGATCGAGTTCCAGGGATCGAAAGAGAACAACATCATTTACCGGGGCCTCGAAGCGCATAACTTCGCCCCGTTCCGCGATGCGAGCCCAGGCGCCAGGCCCGAAGAGCGCTACAAAGCGCTGGCGGGAGTGCTGGGCAAGCTCTACGCGTTCGCTTCACCGGACGCGATCCACTGGAAAAAGATGCAGGCCGAACCGGTGATCACCCAAGGGGATTTCGACTCGCTCAATCTCGGCTTTTGGGACGAGCGCACCGAGGAGTACCGCTGTTTCTCCCGCATCTTTCTCGATGGCGTCCGCTCTGTGCAGAGCTGCACCTCGTCCGATTTCATTCATTGGGGCAGCCCGGTTCCCAACCGCTACCCGCCCGGAGCGCCCAAAGAACATTTTTACACGAACGGCACCCGCCCCTGCCCGGGCGCTCCCCACCTTTATCTCTCCTTTCCCAAGCGCTTCGTTCCGGAACGCAAAAAATTCCCGGATTACTCGGAAACGGGCGTTTCCGATGCCTTGTTCCTCAGCAGCCGGGACGGCATGAACTGGGACCGCACGTTTCTCGAAGCCTGGGTCCGCCCCGGCCCGGACCCGCGGAACTGGACCCAGCGCAGCAACATGCCGGCCTGGGGCATTGTGCAGCTCGACCCGGCGGAATTCTCCCTCTACCTGACCGAGCATTATGAGTGGCCCGACCATCGCCTGCGCCGCGTGACCGTGCGCCGCCACGGATTCGCCTCGATGCACGCCGGGGCGGCCGGCGGCGAATTCACGACCCGCCCGTTCACTTTCACCGGGGCCAGCCTGATCCTGAATTACGCCACCTCGGCCGCCGGCAGCGTGCAGGTGGAACTCCAGGATCTGGACGGCACCGTGATCGCGGGCCGATCGCTGGCGGACATGGCTCCGCTCTTTGGCGATGAACTGGACGCCGTGGTCCGGTGGAAGAATGGAGCCGACCTCTCCCCGTTCGTCGGCAAGCCGGTGCGGCTGCATTTCGCTTTGAAAGATGCCGATATTTTCGCCCTGCGCACCGGCACGCCCTGAAACCCCCGAAAAACCCAAACGAAAGGGCGCTCTCCGCGACGAGAGCGCCCGGCCCAATTGACGAGAGGAAACGAGGAACCCTTTATTGATCGTTTCCGTCGAACACCAGGGCGGTCGTGAGATCGCTGACGGCCGGATCGGCATCGCGCGCAGCCAGCGGCGCCAGCTTGTAGCGGCGCTCGATCAGCTTCAGGATCGACACGGTTTCATACTCGTGGCTGTCGATCGTTCCTTTGCGCGCGAAAGGCGAGACAATGATGCCCGGGACGCGGCTGCCCACGCCCCACTTGTCCGCTCGCACCGGCGGGGTCACATGATCCCAGCGTCCGCCGTTTTCGTCATAGGTGACGACGATGACGCAGTCCTTCCACGCCTTGCTCTTTTGCACGGCGCTGATGATGTCGGCCACATGCTGCTGGCCGCGCGCCAGGCTGGCATAACCGGGATGTTCATTATCCGGGCCGAGCGGCTTGATAAAAGTGACCGCCGGCAGGGTGTTGTTCTGGACGTCCGCGAAGAACTGCGTTTCATCCTGCAAATGGGCGCCGGGACCGGTGGTCGCCGGATTCTTGCTGCCATCCGCTTTGAAGGGGGCGTAGTTCGCGTAATAGGCGAAAGGCTGATGATGGTATTGGAACAGCGGATCGGCATGGCCGTTCAAGGCATTATCCCAGCCGCCGGAATACCATCTCCAGCTGACGCCCGCCGCATCGAGCCGGTCGCCGATGTTTGGAGTGTAGCCCGCAGCGGTGGAATCGTTGTCATTGATCGGCAGCATCAGTTGATTGGCCGGTTTGTTGGGATGCGGGGTCTGCGCGCCGTAGGTGGTATTCACCGCAAACCTGCCATCGGTCGTGAGATTGCTATCCGCCAGCACCTTGTTCACCGGGTCCCAGCTGGACGCAAACCCAGCGGGAACCGGCTGGTTCCAGGGCGGGGCGGTTGCTGCCACCAGGAACTGATGGTTCAGGAAGGATCCGCCGTAAGCGGAATGGAAGAAGTTGTCGCAGATCGTGTACTGCTGGGCGAGCTTGCCTTCCGGCAGGTCGGTCGCATCGATGTAGGACAGCACCAGGCCGCCATTGTCGCTCCAGGTCACGAACTTGCCCATGTTGCCAGTGCCCGCTTCCAGCAGGTTATTCCCGATCTGCAGCTGCTGGTGGTAGAAGCGATGGATGATGTCGCCGGTCGTCTGGTCGGCGGCCACATACTTCGTCACATCCCACGGAATCAAAGGCAGCGCGGGCTGCCCGTTGCCGGGAGGGAAGCGATTGTCCGGCCCGCCGTTCAGCGGCTGGGGAGTGATGTAGATCGGGTTCCCGAACTTGTCGAACTGCGGCAGGTTATCAAAACCATTCTGCAGGCCATTCACTCCGGGAAACTGGCCGTAGAGCGAATCGAAGCTCCAGTTTTCCTGATAAATGACAATCACATGTCCGATGCGTTTCAGGTGTTCGTCCTCCGGCCGGGTCGAAGGGTCGGCATGGAGGTTCACCTGGGCTGCGAGCGGCAAGGCTGCGAGAATCGCAGGCCAGTGCTGGGCAATCTTCATAGCGTCTTAGGAGTATTGGTTTGTTTAATTTGCGAGCCCGCCTCTTCAACGGGCGGGCGCAGTCTGGGAGGAACCTGTTTCGAACAGGTCGCACGCAGGTTACGCTTGGGTGAAACTGATTTGCGCCCGCCCCACTCACGAAATGGACCGGGTCTTTTTGGAAGAAGAGGATGAAGAAACCTCCGCAACGCGGCGAAGGCAGGAGGGGTTACTGCACCGTTTCAGTGGCCAGGCCGATCCGGGTGATGTCGGCCTGCTGCAAAGCGTCCAGGACCGTGATCACGCGCTGGTAATCCACGTCCGCCCCGCCGCGCACCACCACGCTCATTTCCGGATCGGCCGCCTTCATCGAGACCAGCGTGGGCTTGAGCGCGTCGGGCTGCACTTCCTGGTCATTGATCAGCACATGACCGGTATTATCCACCAGGATCTGGTTGATTTTCGGAGGCGGGCCCGGGTTGCGGCTTTTCTGGCCGGTCGGCAGGTTCATCTCGAGATCGTTCGAGAGCTGCGGCGTGGTGATGATGAAAATCACCAGGAGAACAAAGGCCAGATCCAGCAACGGCGTGATATTCAGCTCGTTGAGAGAACTGTGATGGTTCTTCGAGATCTTCTTCACAGTTTGCTCAACTGCAGATTCTCCACCAGCTCCGACTCGACGTCGAAGCGGACTTCAAAGGTGGGCGGAAAGCCCTTGGGCGGCGGAGTCCCGACATTTTTCGTATTGTCCAACACCTCGCGCACCGAGGCGTCCCACCGCGC
Source organism: uncultured Verrucomicrobiota bacterium (assembly GCA_964566945.1). Taxonomy (GTDB): domain Bacteria; phylum Verrucomicrobiota; class Verrucomicrobiia; order Limisphaerales; family SXQI01; genus DASVNK01. Next base: position 35,410 of record CAZMKE010000027.1, read on the forward strand.
ATTGCCGGACCCGCTCACCCAGCGATAACCGGCGAGCCGGCCGTTCGGCTCGATCGACAGATCCACGCGCGCCACAAAGGTTTCATCCTGCAAATCATTGGGCCGCTTCCACGCCTCGCGCAGAGCCCGCTCGACGCGCGCCTTGTAAAGGCTCTTCGGATCGGAGGCCATGCTCACCACCTCTTTGCCGCCCCCGAATTCAAAGCCGGAAAGGACCGCCGGCGCCGGAGCCACGGAGGGAGACTGATCCACCATCGCGGGCGGAGCCGAGGCAACAGGCGCCGGAATGGCCTTCGGCTGAACCGCCGCCACCTTCGGTTCCTCCTTCTTTTGCGGCTCTTCCTTTGGCTCCTCGGGCTTGGGCTTGGGCGGTTCCGGCTTTTTTTCCTTGGCCACCAGCGTGGCGGTAATCTGTTTCAGTTTCGTCCCGAGCATCCCCTCGCGGGCCGCAAAATAGAAGGCGACGAAAATGAGGACGCCATGGAACGCCACCGAGACGGTGAGGTTCACCTTGGATGAATTGCTCTTTTTTCGTTTCTGGATCATAGCTTGATTAGCGCAGCGCGCCGTCCGCGAGCGGTTCAGTGGCGAGGTTCACCTTGCCCACGTTCGCCTGCTGGATCGCATCCATGACGGCCACGATGTTCTGGTATTTGGCTTTGCCCGCCCCGCGGATGATCACGTTCAGGTCCGGATCATCAATGCGCAGATCGGCCAGCTTCTGCTGCAACTGCGAGGCCTGAATCGACTCTTTGTTGAGAAACAGGGTTCCGTCCGCCGCCACGGTGACATAGGTCTGCTTGGGCTTGGGGTCCTTGGCCCGCCGGGCGGCGTTCGGCAGATCCACCTCCAGATCGTTCACGATCGGCGTGGTGGTGATGATGAAAATCACCAGCAGCACAAACGCCAGGTCCAGCAACGGAGTGATGTTCAGCTCCGCCAGCGCGTGGTGATGGCTTTTCGAGCACTTCTTCATCCGGCGCGCCTCAACTGGTCAGCGAAGGGTCCTCAAAGGTCAGCGGCGTGTTCTGCAGGGTCAGCACTTCCTTCAACTCGTCCACCAGGGAACGGTTATCGACGTACTTGTGCTCCAGCGCGGTCGCATATTCCGCGGTGAAATTGTCCAGCTCCTGCGTGATGGCCCGGATGGTCGTCACCATGTAGTTGTAGGCAAACATCGCCGGGATCGCCACGAACAGCCCCACCACCGTGGCAATCAACGCGCCGGCCACGCCCGGCGCCATGGTGGTCAGGCTGGCTGAGTTCGCCCGGGCAATGCCCGAAAAGGTTTCCATCACGCCCCACACCGTGCCGAGCAGCCCAATGAACGGCCCGCCCGCCACCGCGGTTGAGAGGACGATCATCCCCTTCTCCAACGCCATGGCCTGCGCGCTCGCCACCCGCTCGAGGGAAACCTTCACCGAATCGAAGGACGAAAGGCTCACCTTGGTCTTGATCTGGCGGGCGATGTGGTCGGTCTCCGCGCCGGTCGCCGACTCGATCCCGGAGTGCACCCGCGCCACCGCCTTCACCTGCACCGGGTTGTTCTTGAGCTGGTACTCGGTCTCTTCCGCGCCCGTGTAGTAGACCTCATACGCCGGAGACCCATCGAATTCCTCGCCCCTTCGGGCGATTTCGAGCGGGTCGCGCGTCGCGCGATACGCCTTGAAAAACTTCTTGCTCATCTTGATGGCCCGCATGAGCTGGCGCGATTTGGTGATGATGACCGTCCAGCTGAAAACCGAGACGATAATCAAGGCGCAGATCGTCAGCTTGCCTTCGGTGGTCGCCTTCTCGAAGGCGAACTTCAGAGCGCCGCTGGCCAGAACTGGGGTGACGGAATAGAGAATCATGGGTGCGAATCGGGAGGTTTAAGTTCAGCGATGCAAAAAGCGGGATTCCGGGCCGTGAACGCGCGCTCCCCTCTCACGAGGGAACAATCGATTTATCTTTTTGGCGCCTGGCATCCGGACATTCATAACTCTTGGGCAAAATCAGCCAACGAACCGCAAGTCTAGCGCTCCGGAGCGCGACTGGAGAAGCGGCAAAGGGTTAATTTCAGGAAACGGAATTGTGGCAACTGTGTGACAGGGTTAAACCGCTGGCTTAGAACTTCAGCGCCAGGTCGAGTTGAAAGATGTCATACCGGTTGATCGCGTTCATTTGCGGGATATCGAGGTTGCTGCCGCCTGTCCCCAGCAGGGGGTTGATCCGGCTGGCATGGCCATACCGGAAGACGGCCGTCAGATTGTCCGTGAGCCCAAACCCGAGCGCCGCGAAGATTCCTTCCAGGTTGCCCCGCCCTTCGAAAAAGTCCGAATCCAGCAGATTCGGATCGAGGGCATATTGCTCCACATGCTGCCAGTATGTCTTGGCCTCCCAGCCATGCCGCTTCGTCACCGCGCCGCTGATCAGCCCGATGGAATCCGGGCTGCCCACCGCCAGGCCCGCCATCCACGCGGTGTCGTCCGAGGTTTGCGGCGATGAAATTGGCATCAGGCCCGCCGTGGCCAGCAACGGATTCGACTGCGCCGCGAACGCGTTCTTTGCCCGATCGGACCCTTGCAAATTCTTGGCGTAGTCGCCAAACAAGCGGAAGTCCGCAAACGAGGTCTTGTAGTTCGCCTCCATCGGGAAATCGACGATCATCAGGTCCCGAATGCCGGTCTGGTTCGCAGCGAAGCCGTCATACGCCCCACCCGGATAACCGCTGAACGCCGCCGAACCGCCCACAATCCCGTTCGTCGAGCCCTGCCCCACAAAATAGCCGTTGAACCCGGGGATTTCGGAAGTGCCCGCGGAATTGTTCACGCCGTGTCCGTTGTAATAGTAATAGGTCGGCGCGACCTTCACCGTCAGGTTCGACTTTACATGGTAATTCACCCCCATCTGCCACGTCAGGAGAAACGGCAGGCTGGAATCCGTGTAGTCGATGTTGAAAAAGCCCTTGGACGCCTGGGTCGGGTTGGTGTCCTGGTAGAGAAACTGACCCATCGTCAGGAAAAAGTCCGCTTCCCCCACCGTGTACTTGAAGCGTTCCGCGAGCCCTTCCGGGTTCAAGTCCGAATCCCAGACCATCGAGGTCGCGTAGAGCGGGTTCGGCATCTTGCCGATGGTGATATCCGCCCAGTCCACTCCGTGCCAACCCAGGTAGAGCTGGCCAAGGTTGAGGCTCGCGGTCGATTTGCCGAATGGCCCCTGGTAGGTGTTGCCGCTGGCACTCGTGCCCGCCGTCAGCCACGGCGAGCGGGGGTTCGAACTCGGATCCAGCCGTAACCCGTAGTAAAAGCCGTCAAAAACTTCGCCGCGCAGCCCGATCCGCGCTGTGTAGCGAAAGCGGTCCAGCCCGATCTCGTTCCCCATGGGATCCGTCGCCGAACGGCTCTCGTAGCGCAGCCGCACATCGCCGAACAACTCCGCGCCTTTGTTCCCTTTGCCCAGCTTCCATTTCGACTCGGCGGCCGGCATATCGGCCGCGGGTGCGTTCGTCCGCATCCTTTCCGCTTCCGCCTTGATCCGGGCCGCCTCCTCCGCCGTCACCATCCCCTTCTGCAGGAAGAGATCCATGATCAGGTCCGACGTGTCCGCCGCGAGCGCGGACGCCGACACCAGGGAAGCCAGACAAAACAGCGCCGCCACAGGCGTGCCGCCGCGGGATCGGCCGCCTGGACTTTTCCGGGATTTATTGAGCGAACGAGCGCTCCCATGCTTATGCATCCGGCGGAACGTAGGGAGGGCGCGCGTCAGGGAGGTGACCGCACGGTTACGTTTTTGTTACGACCCTTCGATGCCTGCCGGCTCCATGGCTGAAAATTTCTCATTCCGCGTCGCAACATTCTCAGCGCCACGGTGTCCAACCTGATATGCGAGGAAACATCAACCGGGTTCTCAATACTCCCGTAGGCACGCTCACCCGCTGCTCCGGCCTTTTCGCCGCGGTCTGCAGCCTGCTCCGGCTCGCCGCCACTCTCGCCGGCGCCCAAAGTCAAATTGCCCGCCCTCTCGAAGCCCTGGGCATAGCCTCCTGCACCGCTTTCCTCACCTGCCTGGTCTACTTTGCCCTCGCACTGCGGTCGCCCCTGCCCGAGGTCCGCCGGGCCCGCATCCCGGCACGCCTGGGACGACCGACCTCTTGAGCTGTTCCACGCAGCCGGCCGGAATTCTCAAACCGAGCATCCTGCCCCGTTCGAATCCTGGTTTTTGCCTGGTTTTGGATTTGGGCGGGCTTGAAGCCAGTATGTCAACGGCTGTCAGCCCCCAAGTGAGACGACGAAAGCACAGAACGCGAACAGGTGCGGGAGCCAACCGCCGGAGGCCAAGGCCCTCACCCGATTTAGCGGAAGCTTCCTCGTCCGAATGGCGGCAGTCGAGACGACCGCGAACGCGCATTCAACACCTGATCATGACTGGCGGCCGTTCTTGAGATCCCGAGCCAGCCGCCACCCTTCCAAAGTACCGCTGGATTTCGACGGCGAAATGCCAATCAAGCATCGTCGGACCTAACCTTCTTCGTTCGCGATGTCCGAAATTGCCCGACAGGCAGCAAGGATTTCATTGACTTTTTCCGGGGTTTTTACTATCAACGCCGGAGCAATGCGTTAACCCAACGTTGGGGGGCCTGTCTGAGGGGATGCGTGAGGTTGGGTCAACCTTTCGCGCGCCGGCACTCACGCAACCCGTTGGTCGACGGACCGAAGAGTTGCCACTCTCTGAGCTTTTGAATTACTCCTGTGAAGTCTGATTTTCACCCTCGGGGGATTCGGCGCGACCGCCTCCCACTGTCAGTCTGGGCGCGATCCGGGCGATCGCACGGCTTCTGGCTGATCCTTTTTCTGGCTTGGCTGCCGCTGGTCGGCAGCGTGCGCGCAACGGGGGTGGGCAACGGCCAGATCGTCAACTACTCGCCCATTTTGGTGCGTTCGGGTGGTTCGCTGCCAAACTTGACCGTCACCGCCGATTACACGGTCAACAATTTCTCTTCGGTCAAAACGCTGTCCGGCACTTATCGGGCAGGCTTTAAGTTGATCGACGCCGGAGGGAATGCAGTCACACCGGAAGCGTTTTCCAGTTCATTTAGTGTTTCACTGCCGCCGCGAGGCGCCGCGCAAGGAACTGCCACTGCCGTGATTCCGTCGTCGGCTTTGGCGGAGCGCACCCATTACCAGCTTTTAGCCCAGCTCTACGTGGCCGGCGCGGTGGCGGGAACCTGGACCGCGGCTGGATTCCCGAATACGAGCAACGATGACTATCAGTTCGTGTTCGCCGATCCCGGGCAAAGTATTCCTACTGTCGGCTTGCTCAGCCCCCCCTCGCTGACCCGCGCCTACCTGGTGGCCACCGCTCCGACTCAAAATTCATTCGAGATCCAGGCCGGGAGCGTCTTGGGCCGATTCGAGCAAGCCGGCCAGCCAGCGGCCTCGAGTCCTTACCAGGTGTTTTACACGCTGGTGGTGACCGGGACTCGGTCCGGCGATATCGCCCTGATCAATCCCCGTTTCAGCTTCACGGTGAATGTCGCCAACCACTCGCCGGATGGGAGCGCGGCCGGCTCTGCCGTGATCAATCAAGCACTCGATTTTCAACCGCAGAAGCAGATCGACCCGACGGACTCCTACGCGATCAAGGTGTCCCTGTCGCACGCCGGGCCGGACGGGGTGGAGGTTGCGGACCAGGACACCACGTTATCCAGCCAGCGCCTGCTGCAATTTAACGGGACCCTGCTCTTCGGCGCGGTCGCCACCACCCTGACCGCTCTCAGGAGTGATCCCACCCCGGAAGGGACGGTCGATCAAACGGGCGAGAACACGGAGGTGCAAATTGACGATCAAGGGGCGCACCTGAATGCCAACCCGGCGGCTATGCTGGACTCGGGACAGACCATTCACGTGCTGCTTGGCCTGGATGGGACCGCCACCGCGCAAGGCCCCGCCACTCTGGCCGACATGAACGGCGCTTTTGGCACTGTGGCCGGAGTCTCCTACACTTTGAGCGGCGCCAGCATCGACAACAACGGGATTCACGCCTCGGGTGGAACGGTGCAGTTTCCCGCCGGCTTCGGCGTATCTTCCGCGCCGAATGTCCGCCGGCTCAACGCCAGCCATCCCATCGGAGCCCTCGACCTGAATGCGAACCTGCAACCCGCAGGAGTCATCGCTCTTTTGCCCGGGCAACTGGACAGCAAACTGTTCTACGCGGTCCACGAAGATCTGCCGGAACAGTTCCTGGCCGACTTGATCAGCTGGGACACCGCCGCCGGCACTTTCACTCTGCATCGCACGGGCACGCGCCATGTGCGGGCCGATGAAATTGCCACGTTGAACGGCCTGCCGACGGTTCTGGAGACCCTGATCGCGAAACTGCGGCCCTCGAATGACGGGTATTTAGCCGCGCCCGGGCCGGATGGCGGCGATGTGGTGATCCAGGCGGATGCGCAGGGGCGGGCCATTCTGCAACAGGCGACGGTCACTCTGCCGGCAAACCAATTTACTTCGCACTTCCCGTCCGACATCACTGTGGCTTGGGGGCAAACCGGCGAACTGACCTTTAAGGGAGGCGCCGTCGATCCGGCGAACAGCAGCCTCCCGGGCGCTGCCGATGTCGCCTTGTTCACATTGCCAGGCGCCCCCACCCTCACCCTCATTGGCGGCGAGGAGACCTTTCAACTCCATCCCGACACAGGGGCTTGGAATTTCACGCCGGACGGGGCGCTTTACGCGCAGGGAACTTTCCCCACGTCTCCCCTGAAGTGGGGAGCGCGGAGCGCCACGGATTTCGCACAGACCGCCGCGTCGTTCGGCGCGGCTTCCGCGTTGGTGCCCGGCTTTCTGCTGCGGGGCGCATCGGCGACGACCGCGATCGACTCGCACCCGGGCGAATTGCTGCTGACCGGCCAGGGCAAGCCGGGCGATCCAACTTACGTCGAGCACCCCTTGACGCCACCCTACGCTGCCGGCCTCGCGGATTATGCCGGGCTCAACGTGCGCACCCTGGGCGACGGCAGCCAGAATGGAACAAGCCTGCTCGGGGACGCGACGTTTGGCCCCTATCCACTGTCCGCCACGAGCAAGTATTACCTGCGGAAAGCGGGCGTGAGCGGCATCCAGGCAGCGGACCATTCCTATTTTTCCGGCAAGGGGATCGGACTGACGATGGACGGTTTTGCGCTCATGTTGACCGATTATCAACTGGCCTACCTCGATAACAAAGCGACCGATTCGCGCGTGGCCGGAACGATCAATGTGCCGGGCGTCCGCGGGACGAATGGATTCTCCCAGGATTTCACAAAACTGATCTTTGACACACAAGGCCAGCCGGGAGAACTGACGCTCGCCCAGAATCCCGCGCTGGAACATCCCCTCTACTACTGGCATGCGCGGTTCCACCCGCTCGGCGCCGAGTTCCTGCCCAAGCCTTCCGATCCCAAGCAGGCAGCCCTGGTCTTTGGCGCGGAGGTGCTGCTTCCCGGCCTTGTAAAGGAGCCGATTCGAGGGGGATTGGGCTTTCTGCCGTCGGGCCGGCTGGCTTCGGCCGCCGATGGTTTTCCGGGCGTGAACTCCCGGCTGAAAGCGCCCAAGCAAATCACGCTGCACGGGCCGGGCTCGCTGAACAACGACAAGATCGCTGGATTTGTCGTCAACCCGGTGGGCGATCTCTATTTCAACGATCCTTACTATGCCGATCCCAAAGCGCCGGGCACGCTGCTGGCGCCCGACGACGGCTTCGTCGCATTCGCCGGCATCATCAAACTGCCGTTCTTCGCGAACCTCCAGGTGCACGTCCTGGCGCGCGCGGATTCAGGACGCTCCGCCATCCGTGCCGGCTGGAAGCTCAACAAGCAAACGTTCTTTACCGACAGCAAGTTTGACTCGGCCAACATTGGCTTCCCGCCCAACGACAGCTACGCGAATTACATCAACGAAAACGAACCGGCCGGGTTTACCTATTTCGTGGATGGCGACGCGAGTCACCCACGAAACCTCTACAATCCGCTCGTCCAGCAGAGCTGGCTGGGCGGGGTCAACTTCGCGCTCCCGGTGAAGTGGGACCCGGCCCGGCGCCGGTTCCTGTCGACCGTGCCGGAGCAACGCGACTTCCTGATCATGACCTCTCAGCGGGTCCTTCAGCAACTGACGCCCTCCGGCGCTGACATCCGCTTCGGCCTTCAATTCAACAATCTGCCCCGCCTGAATCTGACCTCGCTGATCATCGACGATCAGGAGGCGGAGAAAGCCCTGCAACAGTTCATTCCAGGCGTCACCCAGCTCTCGGCGGCCATTGGCGCTTTTGACAAATTGCTGGGCAATGATTCCGACCAGTTGATCGCCGCCGGTTTTGACACGGTTCTGAATACGTTCCTCGATTACCTTTTTGGAGACAACGGCCCGCTGAAAGGACTTTCGGCGGCCACGGACGCAGCGAAAGCCATCGGCGCCCCGGCCGATCAGGCTTTTAAGGATCTGAGTGCAAAGTTGAAGGATCAGCTCTCAGGCGCCACCACCGCTCTCAATCTCGCCAATTCGCTCTTTGGCGAGGTGGCGGACGGTCTCGACATCATCGACAAGGGGCTTTCAACGGCGGATGTGCTGCTGCAGAAGGACAAGAACGGCAAACGCGGCACCTTTATAACGGACGCGGTCAACTACGCGATTACCGCGGGAGTGCAGGCGGACGATGTCCAATCGGTCACCAGCTCCATCACTGACACCATTAACGGAGAGCTCGCCCCGACCCTCGACCAGCTCAGCGATTCCCTCGACGACGTGCACTCGCTGTCCGACTCGGCCCGCAAACTCGTGACCACCGGCCGGGACGTCACCGCCAAGGCGCTCGGGGCCATTAACGTGGCGGAGACCCTGCCCAACGACATTCTCTCGGCCATGCACGACTACTTCGCGCAGCTGCACGACCCGGTGAACCCGGGCACGGCCCTCCAGGAATTGGGAGTGGACCAACTCAGGGCGCAACTAAAAAAGGTGGCGCTCAATGCCATCATGGAATCCGATTTCGTCGCACAACTGCAGGAGACCGTGCGCGACCTGGTTGATCCGCTGCACGATGAATACGGCGTGGTTTTCGACCAAATCCTGGGCGCGTTCAACGACATTGTCCGGTCGGCTCTCGAAGAGCTCAACAATCAAGTGGTCGATCACCTGAACGAAGACGTGGGCAACGTCAACCGGGCCGTGGGCAATTTCCAAAAGGCCCTGCAAATCAGCAAAGTTGATGGAAGCGCGCAAATCGTCGGGAACGTGCTCGATCACGCCCATCTGAATGCCACGCTCGGCATCGCCTTTCCCGACAAGGTAACCCTTGCCGGTTCCATCGATTTCAAGCGGGTGCATGCCGATCAGCCCGTTCCGCCCTGCGTCACCGGAGCGGCGGACGGCAGCATCCAGATCACCGTCACGGCCCGCGGGGACGCCAGCCTGGGCGGCAACAAAGCGGCCCACGCGGAACTCCACGGGCAATACACGATGACCGCTCAGGGCGATCCCCTGGCCCTGTCGGGCGGAATGTCCCTCGACGCCGATGTGCATGTGGACATTGTGACGCTGAAGAAGGCTGATTTTGAGTTTGTCATTGGCGAAGGGGATAACTACGTGCGAGCTGAAGGCGCGGGCAGCATTTTGCTGTTCGATGTGAACACTCGGGCTTTCTTCGGCCGCACGTGCGATCCCGAGTTGGTCAAATGGATCGACCCCCACATCGACGCGCTCTTTGATAAACTGGGACGTCCCAAAGTCAGCGCGGCCAGCCCTCTCATCGGCTACTATGGGATGGCCGACGGTGACGTGGTCCTGAATCGTCTTCTGGATATTCCCGACGCAGTCGTGCTGCTGAAGGCCGGCGGTGGCCAGGGCTGCTTCATTTTCTGCGACCCAGCCGTAAAGTCGATTATCCCGGGGATGCATTACCGACTCGCCATCGGAGTTGGGTTGGGTTCACTCTCAGCCCAGGCCGAACTGGTTGCCCTCGGCGGGCTCGATCCGATTAGTTTGGCGCCTTCGACCACCGATTTCATCAACGTAGCCGAAAATTTCTTGAAGGACCCGGTCAACACCGTCAAGGGCGCGGTGGCCGGGCGTTTCAGCCCGAAGTTCACCGCCGGCCTCATTTCCTGGACCCAGGATTATGATTTCACCGCGTCGGGCTCGTACCTGCCTGTGCCCCCGCCGGGCTTTTTCCTGGCCCGGAGAATCGATTTCTGACCATGACCAACGTGCGAGCCATTATCGCCCTGAGCGCGGCCCTTCTTACCGGGATGCACACGTCCCGAAGCGCGGAAACTTTGCCGCCGCTCGTTGCGACGAGCGCTGCGACCACGCTGGATTCGGGCGGGCGTCCGTGGGCCTACGTCATCCTTGGGGAAAACCGCCCGGGTTTGATCGCCAGCCATCGCTTCGCCGCTTACTCGCGGTCGAGCGCCGGCGCTTCGTTTGTCCCCCGCGGCCCTATCACCGCCGCTCAAGATCCGTCCGCCATCGCCGTCATGCTGGCGCGGGGCGCCAGCCTGGGTGACAACCTGGGTGCGCTCGAAACTCAGCTGATTGCGCTCCACGGGTGGCTCCTGACCACGCCGGGCCAGCCCCCAGCGACCGCGCCCGCGATGTCCCTCGCTCAACGGCTCTCGGCGCTTCAAGCTCGCGCGGCCGGGGATGGCAGGCTCTCCAGCCTGCTCGACCTTTATGGGCTCTCGCACCCCGCCTTGAGATTGGTTCGGGGAACCGCGTGGGCGGGCCGCCTGGATGTCCCGATCGGAACCGAAGTCACCATCGAAATCCGCGAAACCGATTCATCGAATCAAGATTTGGCGGTGATCGGCCGAGTGACGCTGCACGCTGGCCAGCCCGAGGTGCTCCCCGCTCCGGGCCCAATCGTCGCGGTTCCGGACCTCACGGGCCAATCCGACTTGGCAGTCAAACTTCGCTGGGCCACGCCCGATGCTCTGCGCCTGGCCAGCACGCGCCACCATGGCGATGTGGCCTGGCGAGTGGCCAAGGCCGTGGCGGAAGCGAGCGGCTTCGACAAGTCGCCGCCCGCGGCATCCGTTCTGGATCAACTGGCGATCTCGAACCCGGCGAACGCTCATCGGCTGGCGGGTCCGATCTTCCCAACCAAATTGTTCGACGCGCTGTCCGTCTCGGATTTTACCGCTGACCGAACAAACTCGTTTATCCTCGACGACAACGACCGAAGCGCGGCGGGCGGAAGCCCATTCGTGGAAGGCTCTCAATATTACTATTTCGTGGCGGCGGCTGACGTGCTGGGACACCCGGGCAACACTTCGCCGGGCTTGCTCGCCTCCATGTGCCGGCATATTCCGCCGCCGATTCCTCCCAACCTGAAAGTAACGGTGCAGTGGAACGCCACGGACGGCCAGTACTGGGATATCTCCTGGACGGCCAACCCGGCGGGCGCCGGGACTCCGACGACTGCCTACGAAGTTTACCGGGGGAACGATTTCACGGATTTGACGGCTGCCCAAAGAGGCAGCCTGGACCTGGGCGCGAACCCAATCATTCCGGGCAACACAAACGCGATCCAGCGCATCGCAGTTGTGCCCGACCCGGGGATCCCCGGGCAGGTGCTGCACGCCCATTGGCCTGGAGACGGCTCCTACGGTCGAATGTGGTGGTTCGCAATTCGCGCGGTTCACAGTGGGCCGTCCACCTGCGGAGATCTGGCCTCCGCGCTGAGCACGCCCGCCCTGAGCACCTTGCCCGACAAGCGGACGCCGGTTTCCCCGCCTGCCTCCGCCTTGCAAAAGCCGACGCTGGATTGCTTGCGACTGGTTGCCGCAATTGACCGCCCCCCCGCCCCGGAAGCGGTCTCCCAAACCCTCGATCCCTCGACCGCTTACTATGTGGCGCGCTGCCGGCGTTATCCCGGCTTGAGCGCCGCGCATTTCCGCGTCACGAATCTCGATACCGCCGCCGCCGTTCTCCCGGATACCATCGCGGTTTTCCCGACGGACGAGGATACGGTGGAGGTCTCGTGGACGCTGCCCCTCGGGCAAGCGGGCTCCCAGCTAAAAGTAGAGTGCCAGGCCGAAGCGCTCGGAAATTACCAAAGCGCGTGGGTGGCGTCCCTCGGCACAGGGGTTTCGCCTGCTGGAAACCAGCAAATGGTCTTCTCCTTCGTCGGAGCCGCGCTGGCGGAGTCCGAACGAAAAACCCTTGCCGCCAGCGACCCTCTCTATCCCCTGTTCCAAGGGCTTTCCCCAGCCGATTGCGCCCTGAACTGGACCAACAACATTCATCTCGTAGTCTCGCCGGGCACCGGGCGCATCCTTCATCCGCAGCTCCAAATTCCGCTGGGCGAAAAAGCCAAACAATACCGGCTTTACCGAAAAATCGATGGCGGAGCGCTGACCCTGGTGGCCCAGGGGTTGCAAGATTATGGCGGCCCCGGCTCGACAGTTGCCACGGAGGACCCCGCCCCGCCCGTCTCGAACGGCGCGGTCGATTACTTCGCGCAATTCCTGGACGAGAATGGCGTGTCGAGCACCATGCGCCACCTGGCACATCTGGCATTCACGGGGGACACACCGCCGGTCCCGGTCTTGCTGACCCCGAGCGCGAGCGATTATGGCGGGACTCCAGCGGCGCCGACGGTGACGCTGACCTGGGTGGAACCGCCGGACCACGTGGAGCGTTTTGAGATCTTGCTCGCGGTCGACAAGCCAGCCAGCGACCCTGATCCGCACGTTCGCGGAATTACCGGCGTGCTCAACAGCCGCCTTAGCCCCCAGCCCGTGGTTTGGAAAACGCGCAGCAAACTGAATTATTTGCAACAGGTGATCGCCAGCCTGCCGCAAAGCTACCTGACCGGCCGGGTGGGCAATGATTATCAAGCCGGACCGCGCTTCACCTTCACTCTGCAGATCGATCCGGCTCTGAAATACAGTGCCTGGATTCGCGCGCTCGGCCCGGGCGGCGAGCCGAGCGGGCCCAGCCGCACCATTGAAGTGCAATGGCAGCCACCGGCCGCTCCTCCCAGCAACATCCCGTGGCCGCAACGGCCGTTGCCTCCGGTCGCTTCGTTCAACTCCGGAATTCAGGTCGTCGATTTCCGTGACATTCCGGATTCGCGTCTCATCTGGACGAGCCTGCCCGGGGCGGCCATACCCATCCAGGTTCGGACGGTGGCGGTAGACACCACGCCGGTCGGAATCCGCGTCGGCTCTCTGCCGGTCGACGGCCGCTCCTTCTTCAGCTATTCCACCAACCCGCCCGGGCCCACCTTCTTCGCGCCGGGTTCGTCAGCCAGCGCAGGACGCGCCGATCCAAACCTCCAAATCTACAAGCGCGACGGGGATAATACGCAGGCACTCCTGCCCGCCGTGCTCTACCGGCAACAAGTGGCCAACGACCGCTTCCCGAATGTGAGCGGTGATGTGATCCAATGCTCGCCGTTAATTCGAAGCGTCGCCTGGCTCTCGCAGCGAATCAATACGGCGGACGTCCTCGGCCAGTTGGTCGATCCCCTGTTCCGCTGGGTGCATCCCGACTTCCAAAACGGATCCCTGCTCGAGTTGTATCTGGTGGACACGCAGCCCGTCGTGGAGGGCGCGCGCTATCGTTATTGGCTGATGCGATTCTCCGACCTGGGCGAACCGATCCAGACAGTGCCCTGCGGTGAGGTGACGGTGAAAACGCCATGAAATCCAGGATTTATACTCTCCTCGCCAGCCTCGGCCTGCTGCTCCATTTGATCCCCTGCCACGCGCAAGCGCCATCCCTCAGCGTTTCCCTCGCGCTCGGCATCATTGATTGGGCCAAGACTCCCAATACTGTCGGTTACGGTACGAACCCGATTGTAACAGGCGCCGCCGTCCTTTCGCCGATCTCCTTGAGCCACGCTGAAGCTTACGGCTCGGGCAGAGCCTCGGCCAAACTAACAGCTCAAGCGGGAAACCTCCGATGCTGGAGCACCGGCGGCTTTGATTACTTCGTCCCAGCTCAGACCGACGGAGGATATATGGAATGTTCAGCCAGCGCCAGGGTTGAGGATTTCCTGACCGTAAGTTCCACCACCTTGCCGCCGGGAACGATTGTAACTTTGACCTTCACCCTCTCGGTGCATGGGACAGTTTCAGCTCCTGCCGATGACCAAAGGCGGCCCGGAATTACCGCGGACGTGGTCGGCGATGCCGTGATGCAAACAACGGTGGAGTTTCAGCACAAGACGCTCTCTCATCTTCAAGGGACGCTGGGCAGCAACGTCTTCAAGTTGCAAGCGAAGGTCGGTGAGACGTTCCGCATGTTGCACGAGCTGGAGGCGGACACGTATCTATCCAGCAGTATCGCAGATTATCGAGACTTGGTCAGCGACGGATACACCGGCGATCTGGGCTGCACCTTATCTCTGAGCATCGACGATCCGGCGAATGTCACCGTGAGCGCAGCCAGCGGGTACGATTACACCGGATCCACCACGAAGACCAATTCTCCGGGCGCGGGCCCCATCGCGTTCATAACGGAAACAGACGCCGAATTAGCCGGCGCGCTCGACGCGAATGGGGACGGGCAAATCGATTATCTCCTGATCGATAAAGCCACCGGCCTCCGCCAGCTCGGTTTGCAGCAACCGGATGGCTCCCTGCAATGGGCCGAGCCGGCGTCCACCGGCGTGGACACGGTGACCGGCCTGGGAGTCGGCCGGTTTGGAAACGCGAATGACGGCTTTGCCGTCGCAGCTCCTCTCTGGAACCAGGTGGCCGTGTTCGCGGATGCCATGGGCGACCCGGCGGTAGCGCCCACCACCGGGATCGGGCCCGCCATGGTCGTAGGAATCAATTTCGGCGGCGATGCCACGGACGATCTCGCGATTGGAACGCTTTGGGACAAGGGAGATGTGTTGACGCATCTCTCCGGCTTGATCGCCAGCTCGTCGGGATTCAATTTGGGGTACGGTCCGCAGGCGGAAACTGGCGCGCTCTCCCGAGGCAATCGCGCTCAAATTGGAGGCGGCCCTTCGTTCGTCGGCGCCTTCCGCGACGGAGGCAGCGCCAAAGATTTCGTCCTCCGCACGCTCTCAGCCAGCCTCCCAGACGGCCCCACCCTGCCCGGCCTGGCGCCAGACACAGAATGGGCCTGGGGACAATTCCAGACCAACGACCTGCCTCGTTTCCTGTTTTACACCCCCGGCAGTTCCAATCTGAACGTTCCGGCGATTTCAGGTTCGGGATCAGGCCCGTTTTCGTGGGGGGCGGGAAGCACCTACGCGTTCCCTTCGCCCATCAGTCGCATCACCGTTGTTCCCGCCGGATCGAGCGCTCTGCTCTTGATCCTGTTCGATGATGGGAAGAGCGCGGCGACTTATGACTTCGATGGGAACAGCGCGCCGGTGCTGCGCCAAAGCTTCACCGCGCCGGCCGGACTCCCGTTTTCAACCGCAGGCGCCCTGGCGGGCGGAGATTTTGTCATGCTTGGCGGAGCGAACGGACCGCATGGTTCCTCCTCTTCCTGGCAACACTGGGGCGCAAACGGAAGCCAGCACAAGCTCGTGGCTAGCGGCAGCCTGCCTCCCCTCACACTCTCTCAGACTCGCGCCAACGTGCTGCTTTTCGATTCGAATCCGGATCTCTCCCCCACCGCGTCTCTCTTGAAAACCCTCAGGGTCGGACAATGGAGCGACAGCGCTGCGCCGGCCGGCGGCAAACTGCATGTCACCCAGGAACAGTTCCTCGGATCAGCGACCGGCTTGGGATCACCGGCGTCGACCGATGTGGCCGTTCTGCTCTCGGGCTACTTCCCCGCTGTGAACCAGCGGGCGCCGCTCGATACCGTGGCCGTGCTGGCTCCGCCCACTCCGGTCAATCCGTTGGATGTTTCCTTTTCGCCGCCAGCCGGAACCTACCAGCTCAAGAACAGCGCGCCTCTCGCTATTCTGCTCTCGGCGGCCTCTAACGACCCGATTCAATATCGCACCAATTCCAGCGGCCACTGGACTCTTTACGATCCCTCCCAACCGCCCCTCATCGCGGCCTCCACCGTCGTCCAGGCTTTCGTCGACGCTGCCGCGCCCGGGCCGATTCGTTCCGCCTCCTATGTCATAGCGAACGCTCCCCCGGCCGTCGTTCCCTCCGCGGTCGACGCCAACCACAACGGCCTGCCTGATTCCTGGGAGAAGGCTTTTGGCGTCAGCGATCCCCAAGGCGACCCGGACGGCGACGGCGCAACGAACCTTCAGGAGTATCTCGCCGGCACCGATCCGCTCGACCCATCGTCAAAGCCTGACAGCAATCTGAGCAATGTCACCCTCACCGCCCGTCTCCCCGGTCCGGCCGCACCCGTCGGAACTCTCTGCGAAATCGCCTGGCCGGGCACAATCGTCGGGGCCGTCCTCGAAGCCGCCGATCACTTGAGCGACGCCACAGCGTGGGCGAACGCTGGCGGCAGCGAGATCACCCTGGGCCCGGAACGAATCCATTACGAAGCCGGTCCAGGGCAAAGAGAGCGCTACTTCCGGCTCCGAATCCAGCCCTGATATCGAAGAGCCCGCATTGCGCCGGATGCAGGCGGCGCTTTTCCGAAACACCGTTGCTCGCGATCAGAATTGTAAAGCCCGAGCTCAATCAGATAGGCCGCCCGTCCTTGACCTGGCACCATTTTGGTGCCAGCGTCCGAAACGATGAACCTGACCATCAAGAACGTTCCCCAGCCTCTGCACAAAAAGCTCAAGGCTCGGGCCGTCTCGAACAAGAGAAGCCTTAATGGGGAGGTCATTGACTTGCTGGAGACCGCGGTAGAACTGGGCTCCACGAACGTAAATAGTCTCATTCGTCAGATTGACGAAGTCCACGCCCGCTTAAAAGTTCGGCCTCTGACCGATGAGATTCTGAAGCAAGCCAAGAACGAGGGCCGCCGATGATCGTGGTTGATACCAACGTCATCAGCTACCTGTTCATTCCCGGCCCCTTTTCCGCATTGGCGAGAGAAGCATCCAGGGCGGATACTTGGTGCGCGCCAATCCTCTGGAGATCGGAGTTCCGAAACGTGCTGGCATTTTATATCCGCCGTGAGTCCATGCCAGAACGAGAAGCCAGCACCCTGATGAAGCTCGCAGAGGCCCGCTTGTGGGGGAGAGAGTTTACAGTGCAATCGTCGACTGTGCTCAGCCTCATCCAAAACTCCAAGCGATCGGCCTACGACTGCGAATTTGCCGCCCTGGCTTTGGAACTAAGCCTGAAACTTCTAACCACCGACGCCGCAGTTATTGCCGATTTCCCGAAACTGGCGATCCACCTGCGCGACTACGTCCGCCCGCGTCTTTCGTAAGTTTCGACCGCTGGAATCACCTCCGCCAAGAGCGATTTGCGGTGCTTGACTCGGCCGCTTGAGATATGACAGTGATATCACTTTGATATGAACACTCAAACGATTCGATCGGCGAGTTCGGAAATAGTCGTGCGCGCTCTGCCCGGCGCACTGATGTTGACGGCGGCGATATTGTTCATGCTGGCGGGCATTTTCTCCGCGGTGATCGGCATTCGCATCGATCAACCGGTCGTAGCGGTGATTGGGGCGATCGGTTTTGAGCTTTTGTTTGTGCTGACTGCGGGAGGGCTCTTCACGCTGCAGCCGAACGAGGCGCGGGTGTTGATCCTGTTCGGCAGCTACAAGGGGACCGTGCGGGAAAGCGGCTTCCATTGGACGAACCCGTTCAATCGCAAGTTAAAGATCTCGCTGCGGGCGCGAAATTTCCAAAGCGAACGCCTGAAGGTCAATGACAAGCGGGGCAATCCGATCGAGATCGCATGCGTCGTGGTCTGGCAGGTGGCGGACACTGCGCAAGCGATTTTCGATGTGGACGCCTATAATGATTACGTACGGGTGCAGAGCGAATCCGCGGTGCGGCATCTCGCCACCTCCTACGCCTACGATCACGGAGAAGAGAATGAACTGACGCTGCGGGGCGGTGGCGATGAAGTGCAGCACGATTTGCAAAACGAACTGCAGGATCGCCTGGGTAAAGCGGGCGTTCTGGTGGAAGAGGCGCGCATCACCCACCTCGCGTATGCGCCGGAGATCGCCAACGCCATGCTCCGCCGGCAGCAGGCGGAAGCGGTGATCGCGGCCCGCCAGAAAATCGTCCACGGGGCGGTGAGCATGGTGGACATGGCGTTGCGGGAACTGGCCGAGAAGTCCGTGGTGCAGTTGGATGACGAACGCAAGGCGTCGATGGTCAGCAACCTGATGGTGGTGCTGTGCGGGGAGAACGAGGTGCACCCGATCATCAACACCGGCACGCTGTACCAGTAAGACCCTGGCTCGATGGCGGTTGAAGGTCGCAAATCATTTCTGCTGCGGATCGATCCGGATCTCTGGAAGGAACTGGAGCACTGGGCGCAAGACGAGCTGCGCAGCGTGAACGGGCAGATCGAGTTTGTCCTGCGCCAGGCAGTGCAAAAGCGGAAACGGGACAGCGGTCCGCGACGGGAAGGGCCGGGACCTAAATCGGAGGCTTAGAGGGCTCTCAAGCCGTCAGTCGCTTTCGGGAGTCAACTGCGCGCGCACCAGATCGATATGGCCGCGCAGCCCATAAAACTGATCCGCGAAGGAAGCCGGGACTCGCATGCGATTCACGCCATCCTCGATGACCTTCAGTTGTTCCAACAGTCCGCGGCGCTTGTCCTGCGCGCCGTTCAACCGCAACTCGCGATCGATCACCAGCAGGCCGCGATACCAACGGATCAGCTGAAGTTTGACCCGCAAGCGCAACAGGGTGGGAACGAGGCGAATCACCGGGATGAGCAGGACGACAGCCGGGATGAAGGCAACGACCAGACGGTTGACCAGGCTCGCCAGCCAGAATGGAAGATAACGGTAAAGGAAGCTCTTGCCCGATTTGTAGTAGCGCGCCGCTTCCGAACTGATCGGGAAGTCATGCTCCATGGGCGCCGGAAACTCCCCCTTTCGCTTGAAAAGGCCCGACGCGCCGTGAACCTCCTGCGCAGCCTCGATCACCAGATCGACAAGCGCCGGGTGCAGATTCGCGACTGCGACCAGTTCTATCGTGGGCGCCACAAGAGCAACATCGTGAGAGGGAATGTTCTTGCCGAAATCAATCGCCCCTTTCGGAAAGATTAACTTGTTCAGGTAGCTGAGGCGGCGGGTGTAGGCGTCGGCCTGAGTGAAATCGAAAAGCTCAATGCCCGGGGTTTGCAGCAACTGCCGCATTACCTGGGGCGAGGCTGAATCCCCCATCAGAAAGGCGGCATCAAGTTTGCCCTCGATCAGCGCCTTCGCCGCATCGGCCGCCTCGATCTCCAGGAGCGAAGTCGATCCGCCCGGAGCGATGCCATTCAGGCCGAGCAGGGTTAAGGCGAGAGAATGAGTGCCGCTGCCCACCGAACCGATCGCGAGCCGCTTGCCTTTGAAATCAGAGAGAAGCCCGGCCGGGGCATTGCTCCGGTAGAAGACGAGCAGCGGTTGAAAGGCAACGCTGCCGAGCGACATGAGCTTCCGGCCGTTCAGGCGATTGGTCATGCCGCTCTGGATGAACCCGACGTCGACCGGGTAGTTGGAATCGCTCAACCGTTCAAAGTTCTTAAGCGATCCCTCGGAATTGAGAATCTTGAGGGTAACCCGATTGCTGGCGAGGGTGTGGCTGTAACGAATCGCGTTCGTCTCGAACGTGCTCCCGGCAAACCCGCTGGTGATGGTGATCTTTTTGGGCGGAGCGGAATAGAAGAACCAAAAGACCGCCAGAAAAAGAATCAGCCCCACCAGCAGAACCACTACGGTGGCGGCGGAAGGACTTAATCCAAACAATTCAATAAACGGGGCCGCGATCCGTGAGAAACGGCGGTTCAAAGTTCCTTTCATCGGCTGGCGAGAAGCTATGAGAAGGCCGGGCGCCCGTCCAGAAGGCAAAGGACACGCGGGACAAAGCGCGGGCATTGCCGCGGAGACCCTTGCCCTGCACGGGCGATTCTGGAATGGTTCGCGACATGGCTCACAAATCGTTCGTGTTGGCGGCGGTTTTGGCTGCCGTGGCCCACGCCGCGGCGGATGACTGGCCGCAATGGCTCGGCCCGCAGCGAGACGGGGTTTGGCGGGAAACCTCCATTCTTCAGAAATTCCCGGAAGGCGGCCCGAAGATCCGGTGGCGGGCGCCGATCGGCTCTGGCTATGCCGGACCGGCCATAGCCCAGGGACGGGTGTACGTCCTGGACCGGCAATTGAAGGCAGGGGCGGCGGGACAGGCCAACCCTTTTGACCGGGGCAAGATCGATGGAACGGAGCGGGTGCTCTGCCTGAAGGAAAGCGACGGCAAGGTCCTATGGTCGCACGAATATGATTGCCCCTACACGATCAGCTACGCTGCGGGCCCCCGGGCCACTCCGTTGGTTGACGGACTCAAGGTCTATACGTTAGGGGCCGAAGGAAACTTGATCTGCTTCGACGCGGAAAGCGGGAAAAAGATCTGGGCGACGGACTTCAACGAGGCATTCCAGATTCCAACGCCGCTCTGGGGATTCTCGGCCCATCCGCTCATCTATGGCAATAAATTGATCTGCCTCGCCGGAGGAAAAGGGTCGACCGTGGTCGCGTTCGACAAAGAGACGGGACGCGAACTCTGGCGTGCTTTGTCCGCGAAGGAGCCAGGATATTGTCCGCCGACTCTTCTGGAACTGGGCAGCCAACGCCAACTGATCATCTGGACGCCCGAAGCGATCCAGGCCCTGGACCCGGAAACGGGCGCTGTGCGGTGGAGCGAGCCTTACAGCGTGCAAAGCGCTTTAAGCGTGTCCACCCCGCGCCCGTGGCATGGGACTCATCTCTTTCTGACGGCCTTCTACAATGGGTCCCGGATGTACAAGGTGGACGGGAGCGCGCCCGAGTCGGTCTGGCAAACCAAAAAGGCCAGTGAAAAGGACACTGAACACCTGAACAGCATTATCAGCACGCCGACCCTGGACGGAGATTACATTTATGGGGTCTGTTCCTACGGCCAGTTGCGCTGTCTGGATGCGCGCACCGGCGCGCGGATTTGGGAGACTTTGGCGGCAACGACGTCGGACAATAAACCACAGCGCTGGGGGAACGCGTTTCTGGTAAAGAACGGCAATCGCTACTTCATTTCCAACGAGAAGGGAGACCTGATCATCGCGGAATTGACGCCGAAAGGTTACAACGAAATCAGCCGAGCACACCTGCTGGATCCCACAAATACAGCGGCAGGCCGGGAGGTGGTGTGGTCGCATCCAGCCTACGCAAACCGAAGTGTTTATGCGAGAAATGACAAGGAATTGGTGTGCGCGGACTTAAGCGCGAATCCGTAAGCGTCGATAGACAAGTCGATTAATTGACACTCCGCGGTCCATTGACCAGAGTGTCAGCGGTTTATGAATTTCGACATCTCCGACCTGCTCAACTCGTGGGAATACCAGGCAGGTCAGATTGTCGTCCGTCGGTTCAAAGGCAAGGATGGGAAGGAGAAAATCCAACTGCGGGTGGACTTGGGATTACTGCAAATGGACGCTTTCGGACGACCGGATGGCAAGAAGCCGTTCGGCCACGAAACACTCTTTGAACATTTCAAGAATCGGCTGCAAAAATTCATGGATGACCATGAAGGCAGCGACGAAGGCTTCAAACTGGACGCGGAGGAGTGCTCGAAACTGCAACAAGAAGCAATTCAATTTCATCATCGCTACATCTGCCTTTTCCAACTCAAGGATTACCTGGGGGTGATCCGGGACACCGACCGGAATATTTCGGTTTTCGATTTCGTGGAAAAGTACGCGGAACAGCGGGAACTGGCATTGTCCGTGCAACAACTCCGGCCGCAACTGCTGATGATGCAAGTGCGAGCCAAGGCGACAATGGCGCTCGAAGGCGGAAGCCACGATGACGCAATTCTGGCGGTGGAGGAAGGCCTGGAGGAATTGCGGCAATTTTTCAGTCGAATCGAACGGCCCGAACTGATGGAACAGAGCGCCGAGGCCGCTTCCCTGGATGCTTACTTGACTGAGATCCGTTCCACCCGGCCGCTTTCCGAGCGTGAGCGGCTTGAGCAGGCACTCGACGATGCGATCCGGCGGGAAGATTACGAAAAGGCGGCGCAACTTCGCGACAAATTGAAGCGCGCCAAAGGTTGATTTAGAACATGTCACTCCAGGAACGCCTGAACCAGGAAATCAAGGCCGCGATGCTGGCCAAAGACGCTGACAAACTCGGCGCTCTGCGGATGCTCAAATCGGCCCTTGGATACGTCCTCATCGAGAGAAAGGCGGAGACGATCGCGGACGCGGACTTCATCGGACTCGTGCAAAAGGAAGTCAAGAAACGGCGGGATTCGATCGAGCAATACGATAAAGGGGGCCGGCCGGAATTAGCGGCCAGGGAGAAGCAGGAGATCACCGTTCTGGAAGCATTTCTGCCACAACCGCTCAGCGCGGAAGAGCTGGAAGCGCTGATCCGTGAAGCGATCGCCGCGACCGGTGCAACCTCCAAAAAGGAGATGGGGCCAGTCATCAAAGCCGTCCAGGCAAAAGCCGCCGGAAGAGCTGAAGGCAAAACGATCAGCCAGGTGGTAGGTCGTCTCTTGCCTTAGCTGCGGTCGCCGCTCTCTTCTGCGACGGCTGGCTCGCACCGTCTCATCATCCCTCCCCTGCTCTGCCCGCCGCCAGAACGGGCGTCTCAACGGATCTTCTCCGGAAAAGGGCGTGCTTTCGGCAAGAAACGGCTTGGGCTCCGCGGCCGTCTTTTCCATTCTGGAAGCAGCCATGCTACTCGCGCAGGCCAGATTACGAGACGTAAACAGGTTTGAAGGAAACGATCCACTCAACGCGTCGAGCTTCCATGAAAAGATCCATCATTAAACGTCGTGAATTCCTGCGCCAATCGGCGCTGGGCGCCAGCGGGCTCTTCATCCGCTCGGCTGTGGCTGAGGAAGCGCCCACGGAAAGGGTAGATCCGTTCGCCACCGTGTCGTTGGGCAAAACCGGGGTGAAACTTTCGCGAGTCTGCATGGGAACGGGCGTGCGAGGCGGGAACCGGGAATCGAACCACACTCGCATGGGGCGGGAGAAATGCGAACGACTGATCCGCGATGCGTTCGAAACCGGAGTGCGAGGTTTCGATCTGGCGGATTTATACGGAACCCACCCTTTCGTGTTGCCCGCCTTGCGCTCCATTCCGCGGGACAAGTTCGTCATGATCAGCAAGATCTGGTTTCGACCGGGCGGCATTCCGGAAAAAGAACGGCCTGACGCGGATGTGGTGGTCGAACGGTTTTTGCGGGAAATGAAGACGGACTACATCGATCTGCTCCTGCTCCACTGCGTGGAATCCGGCTCCTGGCCAAAGGAGCTGGAACGGCAGATGGAAATCATGGCGAAGCTCAAAGCCAAGGGATTGATCCGGGCGCACGGCGTCTCCTGCCACTCCACCGCGGCGCTGGAAGCGGCTGCGAAAGAGCCCTGGGTGGATTCGGTGCACGCGCGCATCAACGCCTACGGGACGAAAATGGACGGCCCGCCGGAAGTTGTAGCCCCAATTCTTCAGAAGATTCACGCCGCGGGCAAAGGGGTGGTCGGAATGAAATTGATTGGTGAAGGCGAGTTCCGCAACAGCGATGAAAAGAGGGATCAGTCAGTGAAATATGTGCTCGGGCTCGGCTGTGTGGACATCCTGAACGTGGGCTTCGAACGGCAGGAGGAGATTCACGATTTCGCCGCGCGCGTCGGCAAGGTGCGCCGCCCGCTTGAGGCAACGCCGCGGGCCTGATCGATCCGGTCATCGCAGCAGGAGGTCCGCCTACAGCCTGTTTCAAAACGGCTCCGCGCTGAGCCGCAACCGCCGAGCTTTCCAGTGGATTTCGACGCAAATTCCGGAACATTATCCATCATGCTCCTGATGCACCTGACGAAGTTCCGCTCCTCAGCAGGCGCTCTTGTCCTCGCGCTCTGGACCTCCGCGCGCGCCCTGGCCGCAACGACCGACGCCGGGCCGACGGTCGATTTTCTGCGTGATGTGCGGCCGATTTTGTCCTCGCACTGTTTCAAGTGCCACGGCCCGGATGCCACGACCCGGAAAGGCGGGCTGCGGCTGGATCTGAGTGAAGAAGCGCTCAAAGGGGGCAAGTCCGGCAAGCCTGCGATCGTCCCGCAGCACCCTGAGTCGAGCGAGTTGATCCGACGGGTCGAAACGCACGACGATGATGATCTGATGCCGCCCAGCGCGGCGAAAATGCCCCTGACCGAGGGACAGAAGGAGACGCTGGCCCGATGGGTGCGCGGCGGCGGCGAGTATAAACCGCACTGGGCCTTCGTGAAGCCTCGGCAGGCAGAACTTCCGAAGATCGCCCACCCTGAGCAGGCGCGAAATGAGATCGACCATTTCATTCTGGCCCGGCTCGAAAAAGAGGGATTATCCCAGTCCCGCCCGGCGGATCAGTATGCGCTCCTGCGCCGGGTGTACCTCGATCTGATCGGCCTGCCTCCCACGCCGGCGGAAGTGGACGCGTTTGTGAAGGATGTGTCGGGCAACGCCTACGAACGAGTGGTGGATGACCTGCTGGCCTCGCCGCACTACGGAGAACGCTGGGCGCGCCGCTGGCTGGACCTGGCTCGCTACGCGGATACCAATGGCTACGAGAAGGACCGCCAGCGCTCGATCTGGCCGTATCGGGATTGGGTGATCCAGGCGTTGAACGAGGACATGCCCTTCGATGAGTTCACAGTCGAACAGATCGCCGGGGATATGCTCCCAAGCGCCACCGCGCAAACGCGGATCGCGACCGGTTTCCATCGCAATACGATGATCAATGAAGAGGGGGGAATCGATCCCCTGGAGTATCGCTTCTATTCGATGATTGATCGGGTGCATGTGACGGCCACCGCCTGGCTCGGTCTGACCATGGCTTGCGCGCAATGCCACACCCATAAGTACGATCCGATCCAGCAGACCGAGTTTTATCAGTTCATGGCTTTCCTGAACAACGCGGACGAGCCGGTCATGGACGTGCCCGACGCGCAGATCCTGGCGAAACGACAAGCGGCCGCCGAAAAAATCGCCCGATTGGAAGCCGGGCTGCTGGACCGTTTTCCCGCCGATTCAACCATCGATTGGGGGACGCCCGCGACCGTGGACGCAAGCTGCACCGGCGGAGCGGAGGCGCACCACCTGGATGACGGCTCGTTTCGGGTGACCGGAAACAACCCGGATAAGAGCACTTACACTCTGGTTTTCGAACGAGCGCCGCGCCGAATCACACACCTGCAGCTCGAGGCGATTCCGGATGACAAGTTTGGCGGCCCTGGCCGCAC
Source organism: uncultured Verrucomicrobiota bacterium (assembly GCA_964566945.1). Lineage (GTDB taxonomy): Bacteria > Verrucomicrobiota > Verrucomicrobiia > Limisphaerales > SXQI01 > DASVNK01. The sequence continues at coordinate 60,692 of CAZMKE010000027.1, forward strand.
CGATCACGGGAATTTCGTGCTGAGCGAACTGGAAATGGAAGCGTCGAAAGCCGGAACCCGGCAAGAAGTGAAATTCAGCGGGGCCGAAGCCGATTTCTCCCAAAGCGGCTTCCCTGTCGAGCAAGCCATCGACGGCAAATCGGATAACGGCTGGGCCATCGCCAATGACGACAAGACGCGAACGCATCGACGGGCGATTTTTACGCTGTCGGAGCCGCTCGTTCTCGAGGAACAGCAAACCGTGACCGTCCGGTTGGTCCAACAGTACGGCGGCAAACACACCCTCGGCCGGTTTCGGGTCAGCTTCGGCAACGACATTTCAAACGCGAGCACCGCGGCGGAACGCCGGCGGCAGGCGCTTGAGCAGAAGTTCGCCAAATGGATGCAAACCGAGCGAAGCCGCCTGGTCGAGTGGCGGCCCCTGCGGCCGGACGAAGCAAAGAGCGACACGCCGGTTCTGACGATCGAACAGGACGGCGCGGTCTTCGCCAGCGGCGATTTTACCAAACAGGACATTTACCGGCTGAAATTCAGCCGCCTCCCACGCGGCATCCGCGCTCTGCGGATCGAAGCGCTGCCGGACGACAGGCTTCCGGCGCACGGACCAGGAACTGTGCATTACGAAGGTCCGGAAGGGGATTTCTTTCTATCGACCCTCACGGTAACGAATGGCGGCACGCCGGTGGTCCTGAAGAACGCCACCGAAAGCTTCGCCAGCGGGGACAGCAACGCCGCCAAGGCGATTGACGACGATCAGCAGAGCGGCTGGTCGATCAACGGCGGCCAGGGTCGGGCGCATAACGCCGTGTTCCAGTTTGCGGAACCGACGGCGTCGGAGGAACTGAGCGTTTGCCTGACCTTCGAACGGTACTACGCGGCGGCCTTGGGAAAATTCCGGATCTGGGTCACGACCAATGAAAATGCCGTTGCGTCCGCTCTGACAGACAACGCCTACGCGGCGCTGCTGAAGTACAGGCAGGACGCGGGCATTACGAAAAATCTGGAATCAGCCGATCGAGCGGCGCTGCTGCAGGAATTTGCCCAAGTGGCGCCCGAACTCGCCGGAGCACGCAAGGAAATCGAGCAGATTCGGGCTTCGGAGCCGAAACCACCCACCACTCTGGTGATGCGGGAGCGCGCCTACCGCCGCAGCACCTATCGCCATCACCGCGGCGAGTTCCTCCAGCCAAAGGAGGAAGTGGAACCGAATGTGCCGGCATTTCTGCCGCCGCTCACACCTGGCGCCCCGAGGAACCGGCTCTCGTTCGCCCGGTGGCTGGTCTCGACAGACAATCCCCTGACCGCGCGCGTGATCGTGAATCGAAACTGGGAAGCATTTTTCGGCCGAGGAATCGTCCGCACGATGGAAGATTTCGGATTCCAAGGGGAATTGCCGACGCATCCCGAACTGCTCGACTGGCTGGCCGTGGAATTCATGAAGCAAGGCTGGTCGCTCAAGAAACTCCACAAAATGATCGTGATGAGCGCGACCTACCGCCAGTCCAGCGCCGTGACGCCGGAATTGCGCGAGCGCGATCCGCTCAACCTGCTTCTGGCCCGGGGGCCGCGTTTCCGGCTCGAGGCGGAGCTGGTGCGCGACTCAGCCCTCCGGATGGCCGGCTTGCTCAGTGAAAAGATCGGCGGTCCCAGTGTTTTCCCCCCTCAACCGCCTGGCGTAACCACCGAAGGAGCGTACGGCGCGCTCCAGTGGAAGGTGAGCGATGGAGCTGACCGCTACCGGCGCGGGCTTTATACCTTTATGAAGCGCACCGCGCCGTACGCGACAACTTTGACCTTCGATGGGCCGAGCGGCGAGGCGTGCCTCGCCCGACGGGATCGTTCGAACACTCCCCTCCAGGCTCTGACCGTTCTGAACGACGAGGTGTTTGTGCAATGCGCCCGGGCCCTGGGCCGCTGGGCCGCGCACGAACCGGCGAACACGCCGGGCACTGTGCAAAAACTCTTTGCGCGCTGCCTGACCCGGCCGCCCACTCCGGACGAGACCAATCGCCTTGTCCGTTTTTATACTTTGCAGCTGGAACGCTTCGCCCGAGGAGAGCTCAAAGCGGAGGATCTGCTGGGCGATGAGAAAAACCCTCAGGCGAGCGAGCAGGCGGCGTGGTCGGCCCTGGCGCGCGTCATTTTGAACCTCGACGAGACGATCACCAAATCCTGAGTTATGAACTGTCACGATGACCTTTATCGTTGGACCCGCCCGCAGGTGAACTCCCGGCGCTGGTTCCTGCGCGAATGCGGGCTCGGCCTCGGGAAGATTGCCGCGGCCTCGCTCCTGGCGGATGCGTTTCGCGCCCGAGGAGCCTCGGCCTCCGCGGGTGGAGGGCTGAAGCCGAAGAAGCCTCATTTCCCCGGGAAGGCCAAGCGGGTGATTCATCTGTTCATGGCTGGCGCGCCCAGCCAGCTCGACCTGTTCGACTACAAGCCCGAGCTGGCCAAGCTCGAGGGAAAGCCTTTGCCTCCCTCGGTCATTGGCGGACAGCGCTACGCATTTATCCGGCCGGATGCCGCAGTTCTCGGGCCCCGCTTCAAGTTCGCCAGGCATGGCCAATCCGGCGCGGAACTCTCAGAGATGCTGCCGCACCTGGCGGAAGTGGTGGATGACATCTGCCTGATCAAGTCCATGAAGACCGATCAGTTTAATCACGCCCCGGCCCAGATCTTCCTGAACACCGGGTTTGGCCAGCCCGGCCGGCCGAGCCTGGGGTCATGGACGATCTACGGCCTCGGCAGCGAGAGCGAGAACCTCCCGGCGTTTGTGGTCATGTCGACCGGCGCGGGGATCAGCGGCGGCTCCGCCAATTGGTCCAGTGGCTTTCTGCCGTCCGTTTATTCCGGAGTCCGCTTTCGCAACCAGGGCGATCCGATTTTGAACGTCTCCACGCCCAAGGGAGTTGACGCGAAACTTCAGCGCGATTCGATCGATCTGATCGAAGAGCTCAATCGCGAGCATCTGGGCATCGTTGGCGATCCGGAGATCGAGACACGGATCGCCTCCTACGAGATGGCGTACCGGCTCCAAACTTCGGCTCCCGAGTTGATGAATCTAAAGAGCGAGAGCAAAGAAACCCTGGAAATGTACGGTTGCGATCCCGACAAGCCGTCGTTCGCCCGGGCGTGCCTGCTGGCGCGGCGCATGATCGAACGCGGAGTCCGTTTCGTGAACATTTATCATGAAGGCTGGGACGCGCACTCGGACGTGGCCGGAAATCTCCGATCGAATTGCGGAACCACGGACAAGGCCTCAGCTGCTTTGGTGAAGGATCTCAAGCAGCGCGGATTGCTGGAGGACACGCTGGTCATTTGGGGGGGCGAATTCGGCCGGACGCCGATGGTCGAAAGCAACCGCGCGCTGGGCCGGAGCCTCGGCCGCGATCATCATCCCCAAGCCTTCACCACCTGGCTGGCTGGCGGCGGCATCAAGCCTGGACTGGTTTACGGGGCTACCGATGATCTCGGATTTCATGTCGTTGAAAATCCGGTTCACATTTACGATCTGCAAGCCACTCTCTTGCACTGCCTCGGCTTCGATCATGAACGACTGACCTACCTGTATCAAGGCCGGCAGTTTCGCCTGACTGACGTTCACGGAAACGTGATTAAACAACTTCTGGCTTAAAGGCTTGCCCGAGAAGGGGCCGCCACGGAGGTCCGTCAAAACAACATCAAGGAAAGGTGTGCAGATCCCAGAAAACGGGCTGCCATACTCCCAATCTGTGCTAGGTTACCACCATGGTTGCTTTCAGTTCTCTGCGCCAGCTAGGAGCGCACGGATGATAGCCCGGGAGCGGTGAGAGTCCGCTCGGTGCAGAGAAAGGCGAGCAATCCTGGGAAGAACCTCGCCTGTCTATCCCTAATATCCACCCGTGCCAAGCGCTGCGGGCTTGCCAGTGGAAAGGTCTCCCGCGGCCGCCCGGCGTTTGTACTCATCCAGCATGGCCACGGTGGCACTGGCGCCGCAGCGGTCCCCGCCGAGGTCCCGCACCTTGATTAATCCATCCAAATCCCGGACGCCGCCAGCGGCTTTCACTTTAACTTTGGGCGAGCAGGCCGCGCGCATCAGCTTGAGGTCGTGTTCCGTGGCGCCCTTGTAGTTGTACCCGCCGTCCTTCTGTTTGACGAAACCGTAACCGCTGGAGGTCTTGACGTAGTCCGCCCCGGCCCGCTCGCAAATCTGGCAAAGCTTGATCTTGATTTCGTCATTGGGCAGGAAGTCGTTTTCGAAAATGACTTTGACGATCGCGCCGTGCTTATGCGCTTCGTCGCATACCGCCCGGATATCCTGCTCCACAAATTCCCAATCTCCCGAAAGAGCCTTTCCAATATTGATCACCATGTCGATTTCCACCGCGCCATCACGGCAGGCGAGTTCGGTTTCGTAGCGTTTCACCTCGGTGAGGCTGTTGCCGTGCGGGAAGCCGATCACCGCGCCCACCAGAATCCCGGTCCCGCGCAAAAGCTGGGCGGCGCGCTTCACGAAATAGGGCTTGATGCAGACGCTGGCCACGCCGTACTTGGCGGCGACTGCGCATCCTTCCTCCAATTCCCGGTCGGTCATGGTGGGATGCAAAAGCGAGTGGTCGATCATTTTCGCCAGCTCGTGGTACGAATACTTCATATCAATTCGAAATATAAGGCTTCAAAACATTCCGGGAAACGCGCAGCGCCCGCTCGCGCCCCTCCAGCGATTTGCCAAACGTGTCGTCCTCAACCTCCACGCAGACGGGTCCATCATAGCCCGCCCGCATCAAGGCCGCGATGAACTCTCCCCAATGGATCTCGCCAAAGCCTGGAATGCGCGGCGTATGATAGTCCTTGGGATAGGCGAAAATGCCGACCTCATTGAGGCGATCCCGATCCAATTGGGCATCCTTGGCATGGACGTGAAAGAGCTTGTCCCGAAACTCCTGGATCGGCCTCAGCCAGTCCATCTGCTGCCAGACGAGATGCGATGGGTCATAATTCAGGCCAAACGAGTCGCTGGAGATGTCAGAAAACATGCGCCGCCAAATGGCCGGGCTGGCCGCGAGGTTTTTGCCCCCAGGCCACTCGTCCCGCGTGAACGACATCGGGCAATTCTCGATCCCGATCCGGACGCCGTGATCTTCCGCCAGGCGAATGATCGGCTTCCAGATCTTCAAAAATCGCGGCCAGTTCTCATCCACCGACCGGGTCCAGTCCCGCCCGACAAAGCTGTTGACTTGGGAAAGCCCGAGTTTCTCCGCGCCCAGAATGACCTTTTTCAAATGGTCCACCGCCGCCCTTGAGACGGCCGGATCGGGATCCAACGGGTTGGGATAATAGCCAAGCGCGCTGATTTCAACGCCTTGATGGGCGGCCTGGCCCAGGATCAGGTCGACGGGAATGCTCTTTGGCTTGGTGACGTCGACGTGCGTCACGCCAGCAAAGCGCCGTTCCGCCCGGCCCGCCGGCCAGCACATTAATTCAACACACTGAAAGCCTTCCTGGCTGGCAAACGCAAACACCTGCTCGACGCTCTGCTCTGCCAAAATCGCTGAAACGAAACCTAACTGCATGTGAACTTTCCCAGATTCGTCCCGCTTTTCTACGCCGACCGTCCGGCGGAAGCAAATCCCAACGCGCCAGAGCGAAGCTTGCCCCGCAATCAATCACTCCTGTGAAAGAATTTGAAGGCGGATAAACGCCGAACAGAGACCCTGCCCCGCCCGATTCCTCTTTCCCTTGAGCTTCGCCCCAACCTGCTGAACCTTAAAGGCAAGCGGGCCGGAACAGAATCCACCCGCTGATAGGAACCGTGGGCGATTGCCGCCGCGGGACAATTGATGCAGCTGCGCACACAAAAGCGAGGGGGAGCGTCCCGAACTGGCTTTACCCTCATTGAGCTCCTGGTCGTTGTTGCCATTATTGCGATCCTCGCCAGTCTGCTGCTCCCAGCCCTCTCCCGCTCCCGGGCCGCCGCCCGCAACGCCAACTGCAAATCCAACCTGCGCCAGATCGGCCTGATTCTCGCCCTCTACACCTCCGATCACGAAGGGTTCCCGTGCGGCGCACTCTCGCCTAATGTTGTGCTCGCGAACGCCTGGAAGATCTGGTTTGGCCCGTACCTGCCGCCGGGACCCACGAAATACCTGCTGAGCGCCGCCGAGCGGATCACGTATGTCGATTCACCCATTCTTAATTGTCCGTCGACCGCCAATCCCTGGTTCTTCCTTTCGTCAGGCGGCAGCGGCGGAACGAACTTCGTCGAGGTCTCCCGCACCTATGGTTACAACGCTATTGGAGCGGATGTTTACCCATTTCCCCTCCATCTGGGCTTGATGGGGCAATCAACCGCCACCGATCCCTACTTCGCCCCGACCCGCCCAGCCAGTGTCGTGAACCCGGCCGAAATGATCGCTTTTGCGGATGGCCTGATGAAAGGAGCGGGAGATTGGACCGTGGCCGGTTCGGACGTCCTCTATCGCAACAAACTCCCCTGGGTGACCGCCGCAAGCGCGCCGACTGACGGTCCGGGAGCGAAAGCGGCCCGAAAGCTCCACGATGGCCGGGCGAATACCTTGCTCGTCGATGGCCATATCGAGGCGTTTAAAGTTCAAACGCTTTACTTCGACACCAACTCAACCGCCATTTCTCTCTGGAACATCGACCACCAGGCACACTAAAAACTCCCGTCAGCCCGCAGCGCATTCCATGCAAGCCAAACATCCCTCTCTTTTTTGCCGACGCTTCCACAACACCACTCGCCGCCGGTGTTTTCATTCCGTTGTTCTTTGCGCCAGCCTTCTGGCTTCATCGCTCGGCGCTCAGGAATACATGTTCACCACGCTCGCGGGCGCCGGCGGCCCTGGGGCGGTCGATGGGCCGGGATCACGAGCCCGCTTCAACTCCCCCCAAGGGATCGCTCTCGATCTTCAGGGCAATCTCTACGTGGCCGACACGCTGAACGAAACCATCCGCAAAGTGGCCCCTGACAGTTCCGTGGCCACCGTTGCCGGGCTCGCGCTGAAAATCGGCGTCGATAACGGAGCGGGCGCCTCCGCCCGGTTCAATTCACCCGCCGCGCTGGCCGTTGACGCCAATCACAACGTCTACGTCGCGGACCAGTACAACCACACCATCCGAAAAATTACGCCCGGTGGCCTTGTCACCACCTTGGCCGGCAGTCCGGGCCAGACCGGACACGATGACGGACTTGGCAACGCCGCCCGCTTCAACTTCCCCAGCGCCCTCGCGATCGATCCTGCGGGCAATCTTTACGTGGCGGATACTTTGAACCACGCCATTCGCAAGATCACCCCGGCCGGCCAGGTCACGACTCCCGCTGGCAATCCGGCAGCGAACGGAACGGATGACGGGATCGGCAACCAGGCCCGGTTCAATTCGCCGCGCGGAATCGCCTATGCCCCCGGCGGCCTGCTCTACGTGGCGGACACGGACAACCAGACCCTGCGCAGAATTACTGCCGACGGAACCGTCACCACCCTGGCGGGAACAGCCGGCCAGCCGGGCAATGCTGACGGCACCGGCGCCAGCGCGAGCTTCAGCAGCCCCTACGCCGTCGCGGCCGGACCTGATGGAACGCTCTATGTGGCGGATAGCGCCAACGACACCATTCGGCGAGTGACGCCGGACGGAACAGTCACCTCTCTCGCCGGGGACCCCACCCCGCCAGATCTCAGCTCCCGGCCGTTCATCAGTTTTGCCGATGGCCTTGGCCAGGCCGCTCAGTTCAAGTATCCGCAAGGCATTGCCATTGACGCGCTCGGCAATGCCTACGTCGCGGACAGCGGGAACAACGCCATTCGCCGGATCACTCCGGCAGGGCAGGTGACGACTCTCGCCGGAAGCATCCCGCCAGGATCGCAGGATGGACCGGCCAGCTCTGCTCGATTCCGCCATCCCACCGGGCTGGCCCCGACCCCATCGGGGAACCTCTTTGTGGTCGACGGCGATAATTTCACCATCCGCCAGATCGCCACCAACGGACTCGTCCAGACCATCGCCGGCCTGGCGGGTGCCAGCGGAATCAATGATGGCCCCGGGGCGGACGCGCGCTTCACCGGGCCGCGCAAGCTGACCCTCAGCCCCAGCGGCAATCTCTTTGTCGCGGATACCGCCAACGCCACCATTCGCCAACTCACGCCCAGCCCGAACGGCGCCTGGATCGTCTCCACCTTCGCCGGCCAGGCCCGAAACCCAGGCTCCGCGAACGGCGCAGGGACGGCGGCCCAGTTCAACGCCCTCTATGACGTCGCGGCCGACAGCCATGGCAACCTCTTTGTCGCGGACAAGGATAATCAGGTCATCCGCAAGATTACTCCGGACGGCGCCGTCTCGACGTTCGCCGGCATTGTCGCTTTTCCCGGCTCCACCGACGGCCCGGGCGACCAGGCCCAATTTAAAAGCCCGTATGGCATCGCGGTGGACAGCGGTGGTTATGTTTACGTGGCCGACACGCTCAACCACACCATCCGCAAGATAACGCCCGACGGAATGGTTAGCACCCTTGCCGGCCAGGCTGGATCCACCGGGAATGACGATGGGCCTGGTTCGCAAGCCCGCTTCACCGCACCCTACGGCGTCGCGGTCGACGCGGGAGGCAACGTCTATGTCGCGGACTACTTCAATAACCTCATCCGCAAGATCACTCCCCAAGGATTTGTTTCCACCGTCGCCGGCCAGGTTGAGAACGATCCCGACGACTTCCCGCTCAATGGCAGCGCAGATGGAGCGGGGAGCGCGGCCCGCTTCTACAATCCAAAGGGAATCGCCGTCGACCCGGCCGGAACGATTTACGTTGCCGACAGCTTCAACAATGCAGTGCGCGTCGGAACCACCAACGCCTGCCGCGACCTCGCTACCATTGATGCCGCGATCGGCCGCCCCGGGGAACTCCGCCAGCTCGACACCAACCCGAGAACCGCCCTTGCCTGGGATTGGAGCATCGTCCGCCGCCCGGCCAATTCCCATGCCACTCTCTCCGCGTCGAATGTCCGGAATCCCACATTCACGCCCGATGTGCTCGACACCTACATTTTCCAACTGCGCGCGACCAATGCCGCGGGCGCCATTTGCGTCCGCACCGTCAGCCTCACCGCTACGCCTCCGCCGCCGGCCATTCTGGGAACTTCACTGCTTGCCACCAACGGCCAGTTCGGCTTCTCCTTCCAGGGTCCGGCTGGCGCCACCGTGCAGGTCGAAACTTCGTCGACCCTCACCAACTGGACCCCGCTCGGAATCTTTACCAACCAGGATGGCATCTTTTCCATAATCGATAATGGTCCCAACCCGCTGCGCGGATTCTACCGGTTGAAACAGTTTTAGTTTTCCATTCCCGAAACCGCCACGATCGAGACATACTGCCCAAAGCAGAAATGGCGCAAATGACCGAAATGGAAAGAGCGCCCGGCCAGCCCTTCACCTTCGCCGGGGTGGCTCGTTATGCCTCCGCCCGGTTTGGCAGGTTGCTCGCCGTGGCTTTCCTCTTCGCCCTCCTGCCAGCGGTGGCCATCGGACGTTTGGCCGGCCATTGCTGGTGGCCTGTCCTAACGGAAGCCGCGGGCAACCTCCCCGAAGCCGCCACGATCCAGCGCGGCGCCTTGCAGCTCAAGGAGCCTCGCCTTTTGGCCGCCAATCATTTCCTCTCGCTCCAACTTTCACTCGGCGAAGCGGCCAGAGAAAACGCGCCCGTAGACCTCGCCCTCGACTTTGGGCGCTACGAGCTGATTATCACCTCGGTCCTCGGGGAAAACGCCTTTCCGTACCCCGATACTTGGAACATCACGCTCGATCACAAAGTCATCTGGCCCCTCTGGGGCGCCTGGAAAGGCCCCATCCTCCTCACGGTTGCCGCGAGCGCTTTGATCTTGCTGATCCTTTCCTGGTTCACCCTCGCGCTGTTTTACGCTCCGATCGTCCTCACCGTCGCCGGCCTCGCCCGACGGCGCATCAACTTTCTGCGCGCCTGGAAAATGAGCGTCGCCGCCCAATGGCCGGCCTCCCTTCTCATGACTTTCGCCCTCGCCCTCTATTCCACGGGAGAAATTGCCCTTCTCTTCGTCGTGATCATGTTTTTTGCCCACTTCATTCCCACCCTGTTCAACCTGCTCATCCCGCCCTTTTTTCTTCCCAGAACTCAACTCGTTGACGCCGCGGCGGCCGAGGACGAAGAGGAAGCGCCTGAACCGGTCGCCACCCGGCGCGTGGAGAGGCTGAAACCAGCCCGAAACCGCCCGGAGAAATCAAAGCCCGCCGGAAAAGCAAATCGAGCCAACCCCTTCGCCAATTCCGCCGGCCCGAAAACGCGCGGGCGAAATCCATTCCAAGCGGACGGAGACGAATAGCCGGGTAACGGCCCGCGGCTTACGCCACCTCAATCATCGCATCCGTTGTTACCCTTTCTGCGCGCGCTGGTGCGGGGCGTCGAGGTGCAATACGGGCCCCAGCGGCACGATGCGGGTGGGGTTGATTTCGTCGTGGGTGACGTAGTAGTGGCGTTTGATGTGGTCGATATTGACGGTCTCGGCGATGCCCGGGCGCTGGTAGAGGTCCAGCAAGTAGCCTTGCAGATTCGGGTAATCAAGAATGCGGCGGAGGTTGCATTTGAAATGGCCATGGTAGACCGGATCAAACCGGATCAGGGTGCAGAAGAGGCGCCAATCGGCCTCGACCACGCGGGCGCCAAAAAGGCAGCGGGTTCGGTCCAGCCTTGCCTCCATCTGGTCGAGCGCCGCGAAGAGGCGGGTGCAAGCGTGTTCGTAAGCCTTTTGCGTGGCGGCAAAACCGGCCCGGTAAACCCCGTTGTTGATATTCTCGTAAATGGATTCGCTGAGCCGGGCGTGCTCCGGCTCAAGATCGGGCGGAAAGAGATCAACCGCAGGATTTGACCACGACCGAAAAGCGTCGTTGAACATCCGGCAGATGTCGTCTTCGGAATTATTGACGATTCGGCGGCGGTGCTTGTCCCACAGAACCGGAACGGTGACGCGCCCGTCAAAGTGGGAGTCAGTGGCGGCATAAGCCTCGGCCAGAAATTCAAAACCGTTGATCGGGTCCCGGCTGCAACCCGGCCCCTCACGGAATGCCCAGCCGCGCTCGTCGCGAATCGGGTCGACCACGGTCAGACCAACTATGTTTTCCAAGCCGAGCAGCTTGCGAACGATCACGGTGCGACTGGCCCAGGGACAAGCCAGCGAAACGTAGAGGTGATAACGGCCCGATTCGGGTGCAAACGGGCCCGCGGCACTGATCCAGTCCCGAAACGCATCGGGCTGGCGCTCGAATTCGCCTTCAGCCGACGTTTCGGAGGGAAATTGAGAGGGAATGTCCAGATCGGTGTTCATCGGAGAAGTAAGCCGGAAACAAAGATGGGAGGCAATTGCGAGCTCCCGGATTTTGCCGCATAAAGCCCAGCTGGGATTCCCGATCCGCGGAGAGGCCTTTCGGGGTAAAGGAGGTGACTAATCAAACGTTGCCGCTCAACGACCTGCGTTGGCAAAAGACGGTGAAAGAATTCGTTTCCTTCCAACCCTTTTTTGTGCGAGTCTCCTCAAGAAGCGGGCAGCAACTGTCCGATTAGCTTTTTTACAGATTATGGCCGAGCAGATCGCATCAGATCATGTAGTCGCGAAGTCACATTCGACGAGTCCCTCTACAAACAGCCCCAAGTATCCCGGCGTGCCGGTGACGTGTAACGGCAATCAGCTTGTCGCTCAGTATGTTGAGACAAGAATCACGGAAGGCGGCGTCTTCTATCCCATCACTCCTTCCACTGAAGGAGGCGAGCTCTACCAACAGTCCTACGCGCAGGGTGAGCTGAACGTTTTCGGACAGCAAAAAATAGCGATCGAATGCGAAGGCGAACATGCCGCGCAAGGCGGCGCCACGGCGTTCGCCGTCAGCGGCAAGCGCACGGTGAATTTCACCTCCGGCCAGGGGATCGTCTACGCGATGGAACAGTACTTCCACGCGCCAGGAAAGTTCTCGACGATGGTGCTGGAAATTGGCGCGCGCGCTTTGACTAAGCATGCGCTGAACGTGCATTGCGGCCATGACGATTTTTATGCCGCACTGGACACTGGCTGGACCATGCTGATGGGCAAAGATGCCCAGCAGGCGGCCGACCAGGCGATCATCCTGCGCAAGGCGAACGAGCTGTCGCTGAACCCCGGAATGAACATCCAGGACGGCATGCTCACCACCCACTCGGAGCGCACCTACCTGTCGCCCGAACCGGGCCTGCTCCGCGAGTATCTTGGCGCGCCGGACGATCTCATCCCCTGCCCCACCCCGGCCCAGCGCGACCTGTTCGGCCCGAACCGCCGCCGCGTTCCGGAAATGATGGACCTGAAAAACCCGATCCTGCTCGGCCCGGTGGAAAATCAGGAACATCACATGAACGGCGTGGTGGCCCGCCGGAATAATTTCAATGAGCCGATCCTCGGCATCCTCGAACAGTGCTACAAGGAATTCGGGGATCTGACCGGCCGCTATTACGGCCTGCTGACCCAGTACCGCACGGACGACGCGGACACCGTGTTCGTGTCGCTCGGCTGCGCGGCGGAGAACATCGAAGCCACGGTGGATTACTTGCGCGAGCAACGGAACGCCCGCGTCGGATCGATCCACGTCAACGTGATTCGTCCGTTCCCCGAAGCCGCCATCATCAAGGCGCTCAAGGGCAAAAAGAACGTGATCATTCTCGAACGCACGGATGAAGGGCTGGCGGGAGACAATCCGCTGGGCCGGGACATCCGCACCGCGCTCACCAAGGCGATTGAATCCAAGAAGTACGGCGGGGCGCTCCCGCCGCTGGATGTGAGCGAAATGCCCCGGATTTTCCGCGGCTCGTACGGCATTGGGTCGCGCGACTTCCGCCCGGAACACTCTCTGGGGGCTTATGAGTTCGCCACCGGCCAGACCCGCCGCAAGGACGGCCGGGGGGCCGCGGACGGCGAGACTTATTTCGTGCTCGGAGTTGACCATCCTTACTCGGTCATCTCGAAGGATCGTCCATCATTGCTGCCTCCGAAATCGGTGGCGGTCCGTTTCCACTCGATCGGCGGCTGGGGGATGATCACGACCGGCAAAAACCTGGGCATGATCATTGGCGATCTGGGCCAGGCGCTCTGGGAGCAGGACCCGATCACCGACGATTCCGGCCGGCCGGTGCCCAAGCTGCACGTCATGGCCAATCCAAAATACGGATCGGAAAAGAAGGGCGCGCCGACGAATTATTATCTGACGGTGGCCCCCGAAAAGATTCGCGTGAATTGCGAATTGAACCACGTGGACGTGGTGCTTTGCTGCGATCCGAAGGCATTCACGCACACGAACCCGTTGGAGGGGCTGAACAAGGGCGGCTCCCTCGTCTGGGAATCGAGCGACACGCCGGAGACCGCGTGGCAGCGCATCCCGACGCAATATCGGAAATGGATTCAGGAAAACAATATTCGGATTTTCATTCTGCCCGGCTTCGAAATCGCCAAAAAGGCCACCGACCGCGGCGACCTGCAATTGCGCATGCAGGGCAACACATTCCTCGGCGCTTTCTTCCGCGTCTCCCCGTTCCTGAAATTCAACGGCATTTCGGACGAACTGTTCCTCACCACGGTGAAGAAACAGTATGTGAAAAAATTCGGCCGGTTCGGCGACGCGGTCGTCACTTCCAACATGAAAGTGATGGAAGACGGCTTCAATCGCGTGCAGGAAATTCGTTACGGTGAGATCGAGGAATCGGACCGGTCGAGCATGAGAAACCCGCCGCTGCGGCCGATCGAGAAGTTCGAGTTCATTCCCACTGCCGGTTGCGGCACGGGCGGAGGCGGAATCGCCTTCCCGGCCGGACAGGTCCGCGCCCCGTTCCAAACCACCGCCAAGTTTGATTCTGAATTCCGCTGCGGCTTGGGGTATCACCAGCCTTCGAGCGCGCTGGCCTCGGCGGGCATTTTGGCCGCCGGGTCAGGCGCCACCCAGTCGAAATACGTGGCCCGCCGCGAAACTCCGGTCTACATCGCCGAGAACTGCACCCAATGCATGGAGTGCATCACGGCCTGCCCGGACACGGCTCTGCCGAACACCGCCCAGGAGATCGGAGTGGTGCTGGCGACCATGACCCGCTACTACGTGAAGGACGCAGCCGAACGCGACAAGCTGGCCGCGGAACTCAAAGGAGTGGAAACGCGGGCGCGGGCGGCCATGGTGGCAGCGATCGAAAAGAAGGAAAAGCGTCCCTTCAACGAAGTGATCCGCGGCGAGGTGGAAGCTCTGGCGGGCATCTCCGCGCAGGCGAAACAGGAATTCTATGAGATTCTTGACCAGGTTCCCCTGGCCTACACCGGCGTGGCGGCCATCTTCCGCAATGCGGAGAAGAAGACCTCTGGCGCGGGCGGCATTTTCGGCATTTTCGTGTCCGACCTTTGCAAAGGCTGCGGCGAGTGCGTGCAGGTGTGCGGCGATCACGATGCGCTGCGCATGACTTCCGAAACGGAAGACTTGAACGCCAAGCACACCACGGCTCAGATCTTCTCCCGGCTCCTGCCCGACACGAGCCAGAAATTCCTCGGCCTTTACACCGATGCGGCTCCGCAAGACTCGCGCGAGGCCGCTTTGCGGAACCACCTGATGGTCCGGCGCAACTACGAAGCGCTCGTCTCCGGCGACGGAGCATGCGCTGGCTGCGGCGAGAAGAGCATTCTGCGGGCCTGCGCTTCGGTGACGGAAGCTTACATGCGTCCGCTCTACCATAAGAAAGCGGAGCGCCTCCGCGCCAAAGCGGCCCAACTCGAAAAGACCGGCGTGGCGAAACTTCATGAGGTTAAAGCCCGCAGCGACGAACAGTATCAACTTTTCCGCCGCAGCGTGGCGCACGTCATCATGGGCCTGGGCGGCGAAGACGACGAGGATACCACCCGCCGCATCGAGGCGCACGGCCCCATCAGCGACGAACAGTTAATTCAGGCAATTGCGGCCGTCATGCGCCAGGACGCCTTTAACCATAAGGAACTCCAGGCGATCGATGGCCGGCTGGCGAACGGCATGTCCGTCATGTTCATGGGCGCCAGCACCGGCTGCAATACGGTCTACGGATCAACACCTCCCGGCAACCCACACCCCTATCCGTGGATGAACTCCCTCTTTCAGGACGGATCGACGGTCGGGTGGCTGCTGGGCGAGTCGCTCATGCTCAACCATTCGCGGCGCTCGGTGGCGCCTGAACGGCTGGCGGACGCTCTGCTCGGCGGCGGCGAAACGGTCATTTCCGAATCGGATTATTTCACGTTGACGCACCTGGATGATGCGCTCATGACGGAACAGGAAATTCGCGAGATGCCCAAGGTCTGGGTGATCGGCGGCGACGGCGCGCTCGGCGACATCGGGTTCCAGAACGTGTCCAAGGTGATTCTGCAAAACCGGCCGAACGTCAAGATCCTGATGCTCGACACCCAGGTCTACTCGAACACCGGCGGACAAAACTCCGACTCGTCCACCATGCTCGGCGGCTACGACATGAATCAGTTCGGCGTCGCTTCCCAGGGCAAGCTGATCGAGAAGAAGAGCGTGGCTGAAGCTTTTACCGCGGGGCACGGCTCGCCCTACGTGGCGCAGGTCTCGATCGCCAACGCGGCCAAGCTCTACAAGTCGATGTTGGACGGCCTCGAATATCGCGGCACGGCCTTCTTCCAGTGCTACACCACCTGCCAGCCGGAGCACGGCGTGGCCGACAACATGTCCGCCGACCAGGCGAAGATGGTGCGCGACGCGCGCGGCATGCCGGAATTCATCTTCAACCCGCGCCGGGGCGAAACGCTGCAGGAAGCGTTCGACCTGAAGGGAAATCCCTCACTGGACCGCGATTGGTGGCAGACCAAATACACCAACGGCGAAGATTACACCTTCACAGTGGCGCACTGGGCTCTGACTGAGGGCCGCTTCCGCAAGCACCTCAAATCGATTACCGAGGACGAGGCGAGAGAGTTGATCCTGCTGGACGACATGCTGGTGCTGATCACGCAGGACGACGTTATTCATCGCCGGGTGTTCAACAAGGATCACCGCTCGTGGGTGCCGAACTTCGGCGTCTACATCAAAGCGGAATACAACGGGAAGATCCGCTACTACGCGGTATCCCGCCAGATGGTCCTCTTCGCGGTGGAACGCCGCAAATCGTGGCGCATGCTCCAAAGCCGCGCCGGCCTCGCAAACAAGGATTACGCGGCCCAGAGAGCGCTCCTCAAGGAAGTCGACTCGGGCAAGCTGGCGCTCACCGATCTTCAGGCGCGCACTCGCGAATTCTATGCGGCGGCCCTCAATGGCACGCTGCCAACCCTGCTCGCTCCGGCTGTGGCCAAGGCTTAACCGGAATCCGATCCGCCTTCAGACCCAGAGTCGCGCGAGCGGCTCTGGGTTTTTCGTTCTTCGGAGCCGATCGGCCATCCTGATCCATCCTGATCGAATCGATGAACACGGCACTCGACCGGTGCGGCCCGAGTTGTTTATTGTCCCGTCATGCAGCGCGATGTCGTCACCGTCGAACGGTTTTATACCGAACACGCCAGCTCGCTTGAATTGAACCTGGTTGCGGGCGCGGAGGGGTTGAAGCGGATCATCCGCGAGCCGACCGTCAACCGCCCCGGACTGGCTCTGGCCGGGTTCACCCGCTATTTCGCCAGCAAGCGCGTGCAAGCGATTGGCAACGCCGAATCGCACTTTCTCAAGTCCGTTCCCACCGATCAGCGCGAAAGGCGTTACGCGGACCTGCTTTCCCACAAAATCCCCTGTTTTGTCTTTTGCCGGCGCTTTCATCCCGACCGGGAATTCCGCCGGGCTGCGGAAAAACGGAACATCCCGATTTTCAACACGCCGCAGATCACCATGAAATTCATCAACCTCGCCACCTTGGCGCTGGAAATGATGTTCGCTCCGCACGGAAGCGAGCTGGGGAGCATGGTGGATATCCTGGGAGTGGGCGTGATCATTCGCGGGGAAAGCGGCATCGGAAAGAGCGAAAGCGTTCTCGCGTTGATCGAGCGGGGCTACAGCCTGGTGTCCGACGACGTAACGAAGGTCACCCTGATGGATGGCCGGGAAGTGATCGGCACCAGCGCCGAGATCACGCGCAACCATATGGAGGTGCGCGGCATCGGCATCGTCAATGTGGCGGCGATGTTTGGCGTAAAAAGCATCCGCAAGGAAAAGAAAGTCGACCTGATCGTCACTCTTCGAAACTGGGATGAAGTCAAGGACGTCGATCGCCTCGGGATGGAGGAGCAGTTCGTCCGGGTTCTCGGCGTTGATATACCTGAGATCATCATCCCCGTCCGGCCAGGGCGTGACCTCGCCCGTTTGATTGAAGTGGCGGCGTTCCAGGCGAAACTCCGAGCGAGCGGCTATAATCCAGCGAAGGAACTGAATGACCGCTTGATCGCAAAAATGACCAATCGAAGCAAAATTTAAGGGCAAAAGCCAAAAACGGTTTGGCAAAACTCCGAAATGCCGCACAATGACAGCTGGATTTGATGAGCTCAGCGCGCAAAGCACAGGATAGGGAAGTGGCCCGGGAACTGGTGGTCACAAACAAGCTGGGGGTGCATGCCCGTCCTGCGGCCATGTTCGTAAAAGTCGCAAATCGTTTTGAATCCGATATTTACGTGGAAAAAGACGGCGAAACGGTGAATGGGAAGAGCATCATGGGCCTGATGATGCTGGCCGCCGGTCCCGGCAGCCGTTTGCGCGTGCGGGCCGAAGGGGCGGACGCCAGCGAAGCCGTCCTGGAGATCGAAGCCCTGCTCAAGCGCAAGTTCGACGAGGACTGAACGTCCCCGTTCTGCGGTCTGCAAAAGTTCCACTTGGATTTGTTCCCCAGCTTTGGAATGGTTCCAGCCTTTTCGATGCGGCGATTCAGTGCCTACATGCCGGTAGTCCTTTGGATGGGGGTTATTTTCCTCGCTTCAACCGATATCGGTTCAAGCCAGCATACCGGCCGGCTCATTCGCCCCTTCCTGAAATGGCTGAAGCCGGATGTGACCGAAGAGACGATTAAAGCGGTCCAGACAGCCGTCCGTAAAACCGGACATGTGAGCGAATACGCGGTGCTGGCCGCCTGGGTCTGGCGCGCACGCCGCATCACAGCCCAAGCGACCGCCTGGACCCGGCGAGAATTTGCGATCGTGATCGGCGTTTGCGCGGCTTACGCCAGCAGCGATGAATTTCACCAACTGTTTGTGTCCAGCCGCCAGGCCAGTGTGATCGACGTGCTGATCGACACCATTGGCGCAACCGTGGGCCTGTTGCTGGTCTGGTTCATCTTTGGCCGAAGGCGGCGAGAGAGCGAAACCCCGATCGCCGCCAGCCGCAAACCACAACCCTCCCCTCTTTAAGCCATGATCCAACGTTATTCACGACAATCCATGCGGGAAATCTGGACGGAACAGCGCAAGCTGGAAATCTGGCTCCAGGTGGAACTGCTCGCCTCCGAAGCCCTCGTCCAGGAAGGGATCGTCCCGCAAAAGGATCTCGAGCAAATGCGGGCGAAGGCAGCGTTCTCCGTGGACCGTTGCAAAGAGCTGGAGAAAGTGCTCAACCACGATGTGATCGCCTTTACCACCAACGTGGCGGAAAATATCGGCGCGCCCGCCAGCCGTTGGCTGCATTTCGGCCTGACCAGCAGCGACGTGATCGATACCGCTTTCGCGGTGCAAATGGTCCAGTCCGCGGACATCTTGATCGCGGACGTGGAGCAACTGCGAGGCGTGATTGCCAAGAAAGCGCGGGAACACATCCGCACGCCCATGATCGGCCGAAGCCATGGCATTCATGCGGAGCCCACGACCTTTGGCCTGAAACTGGCCCTGATGCACGACGAATTCGGCCGCGGGCTGGCGCGACTGCGGCAGGCGCGCGAGACCGTCGCCGTTGGGAAGATTTCCGGGGCAGTCGGAACCAGCGCGCACCTTTCACCGCGCGTGGAGGAGTATGTGTGCCGCAAGCTGGGATTGAAGCCTGCGCCCATTGCCACGCAAGTCGTCCAGCGCGACATTCACGCGGAATTCATGACCACGATGGCGCTGGTGGGAGCGAGCATTGAGCGCTGGGCCACCGAATTCCGGCACCTGCAGCGAACGGAGGTGCTGGAGGCCGAAGAATTCTTCGCCAAGGGCCAGAAAGGCTCGAGCGCCATGCCGCATAAGCGCAATCCGATCACGGGCGAACGCCTGACAGGGCTTGCCCGGGTGCTCCGGGGCAATGCCGTGGCCGCGCTGGAAAACATCGCACTCTGGCACGAGCGGGATATCAGCCACAGCTCGGTCGAGCGCATCATTTTCCCGGATTCGTGCACCTTGCTGGATTACATGCTCGCCACGCTGACCAAGCTGACGGAAGGCTTGATTGTCTATCCCGAAAACATGAAGCGCAACATGGAGCTCTCGCTCGGAATGTGGCACTCCCAGACGGTGCTGCTGGCTCTGATCCGCAAGGGGCTGACCCGCGAGGAGGCCTATGAATTGGTGCAGCGCAACGCCATGAAAACCTGGCAGGCCAAACACGCCGGGGTGGCGGGGGCGGATTTCAAAACGCAATTGCTGGCCGACCCCGAGGTGGCAAAGCTGCTGAGCCAGCAGGAACTCGACGCCCTCTGCAGCCTCGACTTCCATTATCAGCAGGTCGAAGCCCGCTTCAAGAGCCTAGGCCTGCTCTGAGAGCACGCGAATCTCGTCGCCCACCCGGATCACTCCGGAAGCGACGATCTGCCCCAGCACCCCCTGGCGGCCGTGATCCATCAGGGCGCGCAAACCCGGCGCAATTCGATCCATTTTCTCGCACGGATCGCGCGGCGCCCCAACTCGCACCCGAGCCGTGCCGATCTGCAAAACCTGCCCCGCGAGCGGAACCAATTTGATGCCCTCCGTCTCGAGATTGGATCGCACCACTCCGGGCTCAAAAACGGGAACTCCCAAAGCATCGGCATGCTCCTCGATTTGCTCCCGTTCGATCAAGGTCAACTGCCGCTTGCTCGGCCGGCCAAGCGCCGAGCTGCGGCCAAAATACCGCCCGTCCTGGACAATTCCCTTCTCGGCCACGACCTCGATCTCGGAAAGCGAGATCATTTCGCCGCCGGATCTGGCCGGATGAATATGGATCGACGCGACGCGAGCAACTTGCACCCGCTTATTTTCCGTCACGGACGAAGCCCGGCAAGCGGATAGTGCCTCGAGATGGTGGATGACCTCGCCCTGGCGCCCGGGAGTGAGCGGGCCATCGCCATGGTGTGTGTTCACCCCATACTCAGGCGCCGGAGACCGGGTAGGCTCTTTTATGAATGTCAAAGGACGCCTTGCCGCGGGACACCAGTTTTGTTCAGAACTGGGGAAGACTTGCCCGGGAAAGCGGCTATGGGCGGAAGCAGTTGGCGATTTTGCTCGGTGTTTCGGTGAAGGCTTTGGATGGCTATTTTCAGAAGCACCTCTCCATGGCCGCCTGCCAGTGGTTGCTTGACCTGCAGATGGCGGACGCCTACCAGCAGGTCGCGACCGGGAAAACACTCAAGGAGATCTCTGGCGCCATCGGATTTAAGCCACTCTCCCATCTTTCAAAACGCTTTAAGGAACACTTTGGCGTTTCCCCAAGCCTCCTGAACGCGAACGGGAGACTCGCTCCCCCAAATCCGGGCGCGAGGCGGAGAAACGCGAAAAACAAGAAACAATACTATGGGTGATAGATCGCCGAAATCAGCACAGAAACAAGCCAAACAAAAGCAGGTGAAAACCACAAAATCGAACGAAAGGAAACAGGCGGCCGTCGTCGCGAAACAGGCGAGCAAGCGGTAAACCGCCCCGCGACTCCCCGTCCCGGCTCCTCCAACTCCTTTTTCCTCACGGCTTCCTAAGCCGCCGGATTTCCAGAATTCCGGCGCCAGAGATCGAAGTGGTAGAGAGCGACGGCGACGAGAGAATGCCCAATCCGGCCCGTCCGGATCAGATTCGGAATCTCATCGAGGTTCACCAGCCGGGTGGCCAGGTCCTCGCCCTGGTCCAACTCGATGCTGTGCTTTTTCTCACAACCCCGCACGAGAATGGTGTAGCACACGTTGTTCATGATCGCCGGGTTCGCGTAGATCTGGCCGATCAGCTCCCCTTGCGTGCCTTCAAAGCCCGTTTCTTCACGCAATTCGCGCAGGCCGGCCTCGAGGGGCGAGGCGTCTTCAGGGTCCATCATCCCCCCCGGGATCTCCAGCTCGACGGTGTTCGACCCGTGGCGGTACTGGTCGATCATGATCAATTGCCCCCCGGTGGTCAGGCCGATCACGTTCACCCAGTTGACGGATTCGATGACGAAAAAGTCGTGTTCCCGGCCCGTCCGCGGCGACACCTTGAGGTCGGAACGAACGGTAAACACCCGAAAGTCCCCCACCCGCTTCGAGGAAAGCTTCGGCCACGGTTTGACGATGTCCGACATTAAAACCCCCGTTCCTGCGCCGCCCAACCTTGTTTCAACAGGCTGACCAGGTAGGCCAGGGCTTGCTCGTAGCTCTGGCCTCGCTCGGTCGAAAGTTGCCGCGCCCGCTTGTCCAGCTGCGCGGCCATCTCAGCGCTTTTCTCGCCCGGGCATCCCAGGGCCACGAGCATCTGCCTGACCAATTCCAAGTCCATCAGGACTGCGGCGCGATCTTCACACTCTGCACGCCCATCCGTTTCAGCGGCTTGCTCTGCTCACCGCCGCCACTGCGGGTCGTTGGAGTGTTTCCGATCTTTTCCAGGACATCGTCGCCCTTGACCAACTCGCCGAACGCGGTGTATTGGCGGTCGAGGAAACGCGCATCGGCCAGGCAGATAAAGAACTGGCTGCCCGCCGAGTCCGGATGCTGGGATCGAGCCATGGAAAGCACTCCGCGCACATGCGGCTTGGCGCTGAACTCGGCCTTGATCTTGTAACCGGGTCCGCCGGTCCCAACCATCGGGTCATCCGTTTTGCTGAGCGGATCGCCGCCCTGGATCATGAACCCCTTGACGATCCGGTGAAACGCCGTGCCGTCATAGAATCCCTCGCGGGCGAGTTTTTTAAAATTCTCCACCGTTTTGGGCGCTACGTCCGGCCAGAATTTGACCACCATCTCGCCTTCTGTCGTGGCGATAATTGCTACTTCCTCGTTGCTCATATTAAAAACCTCCTGCGCGTGGATCACTTGACGGAGTCTGCCGGCACGATCTTGATGCTTTGCACTTCGATCCGCTGCTTCGGCTTGCTCGGCTCGCCCGTCCGGCTGCGCGTGACCGGCGTCTCGCCAATCTTCGCGAGGACATCCTCTCCTTTGATCAGTTTGCCAAACCCGGTGTACTTGTTATCCAGGTGGGGTGCCGCATCGAGCATGACGAAAAACTGGGAACCTGCCGAATCCGGATCCATCGAGCGCGCCATGGAGAGGACGCCCCGGACGTGTTTCCGGCTGTTGAACTCGGCTTTGATCTTGTAGCCGGGATCACCCGTCCCGTATTCGTCCTCCTTGTTCAGATCCTTCGTTTTCGGGTCTCCCCCCTGAATCATGAAGCCCTTGATGATGCGATGAAAGGCGGTCCCGTCGTAAAAGCCGGACTTGGCCAGTTTCTTGAAATTCTCGACCGTTTTCGGAGCCACGTCGGACCAGAACTCGACCACCATGTCTCCCATCGAGGTTTTGATGACCGCCACTTCGTTCGCCGAAGCGGTTTCAGTCTTTTTCGGCTCCGCAGAACCTTCTTTTTTATCTTCCGCGGCCGCCAAACTTAAAGCGATAAGGCTTGCGCCCAGGATCCATCCCAAGAGTTTTTTCATGCGCCGGGAATATCGTCGAGCCCACCGGCGATGTCACGCCCGGACTCTCAGCCCGGCGAACCCGCGAACCGATCCTGGCCACCCAGCCTGACGGGTCCGTCTGGAGGAGGATTAACGCGGCTTAATGGTGGTCCTTGCGCCAGCGCTTGAGCCACTCGGACCGGTGTTTGATCGCCCAATCCGTTCGAGCCCGATCGAGGCCGATGTCGTGGCCCGCGCGTTCGGATTCGTACCATTTGTGCTTCATGATCTCCTCGGCTTGCGCCTGGGACTGCTGGTACAAAAGAGAATGGGTGATCAAGTCATCGTTCTGCGGCTCGGCTTTTTTCGAATCGGACATGATCGTTACCTTTTGCTTTAAATATCGGCATTTTTCCGGCGCCACTCAAAAAACTGGCTCTGATCGCTACCGGGCGGGTGGTTTAAGATTGTTACGAATCTTGAACTCAACGGGTTACACATGCAATAGGGATCGCGCATGGAGCGTGGACCGAAGAGCAAAGAACGGAGACCCGGGTTTCATGTTGCGGGGCTAGACCTGGGAGGGTGAGGGTCGTTGTTCTGCCCCCCTTTTTGGAAGGAAGAGAACAACCGAGCCAATAAGAATCAGCACGAACGTCGAGGGTTCGGGAACGACAACGGCCGTCATATTGTCGATGTAAAGCGGACCCGAGAAGGCCTCGCCAGGAATCAGCCAGAACCCTTGAACCACGACGGAGGTGACCTCCGACTCGCTCGAGAATGTCACTGCAGCCGTCGATCGCGTGTCGGCTGGGATGACGCCCCGCCCTCCACCGATAAGGCCTTGAGCGTCATAACCGCCGATTCGCCATTCCGCTTCGGTCGAGCTAAGTATATGCGCCTGGCCGACATCGAATCGAATAAAAGTAATTGGGTGATCAAATTTTATCCGAAACACCGGGGAGTAGCCGACGGTTGCTCCAGATGGGTCGAAAAAAGAGGGCGCGCTGCTTGTCATCAAGGGTTGCACGCCCGGGGCAACAGGAAGGAAGTGCACCCCGGAAGAAGCGAACTGCTCCGCCACAGCTTCACCTGGCGAAACACCGTGAAAATCCAGGTGGATCGTGCCTTGAGAGTAAGCGCTCGCGACGCTCAGCCCCGCGAGCGCGATCTCCAGCCAATTCTGAACCGCTTCCCGTTTGAAGGTTTCGTCGAATTTGCGTCGCGTTTTGACAGGTGTTTCTTTCATGGGCTCGATAGGTCATTGTTCGCCCAATTCCCTGTCCGTCAATTCGAAGCAACCTCATTTCGAACCTCGCACTTCTTGCGGCCCTCCGTTACCTCCTGTTAAATTTTCTGGTTGCCCCCCCAACCGATAGCCGATAGCCAACAACTGATAACCCCTTGTGCCATCTTGACAGCACACCTATGAGACATCATGATGCTCTCGTGCGAACTACAGTCACTTTGGACGCTGATGTCGAGCAATTGCTCCGTGACGCGATGCACCGTTCGCGAAAACCGTTTAAGCGAGTCCTCAACGAAGCGATCCGCTCTGGATTGAGCCACGGCCTTCAGCCGAAGAGTAAGCCGTTTACTCTACAGGCCCGCCCCATGGGCTTGCGTGCTGGCATCGACCCGGGAAGCTTCAACCGGCTGGCCGATGAGCTGGAGGCCGACGCCATTCTCGAGAAAGCGGCCAGATAAAAACCGGTCGGCACTTTTCAACCCAACGCTCTGCGTCATGATAATCCCAGACATCAACCTGCTGCTTTACGCCTATGATTCCCGTTCACCATCCCATCCCAAAGCCGCCGCCTGGCTGCAAGATCAGCTTTCCGGGGTAGATCCCGTAGGGTTCCCGGAAGTCGTGATTTTTGGCTTTATGCGCATTGCGACCAACCCGCGAGTGTTTAAGAATCCCATGACCTCTGCCGAAGCCGCCGGTCACGTTCGTTCCTGGCTGGGGCAGCCGTGCGTCCAGATTCTCCGAACCTCGGAGACCCACGTCGAGCATGTCCTGGCGGCACTCGAAGAGCTCGGGACGGGGGGTAATCTGACGACTGACGCCCAAATCGCCGCGCTGGCCGTTGAAAAAAGTGCGATCCTCCATACAGCCGACTCCGATTTTCTGCGCTTTCCCGGCTTGCGTTGGTTGAATCCTCTCACCGGTCAATCCAGCGCCGGGTTGAAATGATTTTGCCTGGTGATCTTCTTCGTGGCCGTCAGTGCCGCGCGGGTAACCAGCATCCCATCCCCCCGCTTCCAAGGACATTTCGCGGCGCAACCGATCGCCGATAAACGGCTCATCTGGCATTGCTCTAGTTGGTACCCTTTTCAGTTCACGATTCGCTCACTGGAAAACAATCGCTTGTAGCCCGTTCCGACATGTGCCGGAACGGGTCAAGCAGGAAGACGTTCCATCTTCAAATACATGTCGCTTGCGGAGTTCTTCATCGTGATTTTCAAACTGTGCGTTTTCCGGCTTGAATCCCGCAACTGAAGCACCCCATCGAGAACGTACACAGGGCTTCCCGAAATTGGTTTGAAAGAGCACCTTCGATAAACGAACGGCTTGTGAGGCATGCTGACCAACAGTTTGTCCTTCAAAACTCCCAAATCGCACAACCATCCCCGAAATCGTCCAATTAAGTGATTTTTCTGGGAAGCCGACATGCAGATAATGCCAATGCGTGCCAAAACAGATCGAAACGATGAAAGGCCGACTGGCAAAGGCACTTCAAAAGATTCCGCGTCCGGCAACTGGACGTCAAGGGCATCAACCTCGGCGGGTTTTAACTCGACGGAGCCAGTCTGAATCGCCGCCAAAAATAGATCGTCCGCGATTTCTTCCAAATCCGGCGTGTAATCCTTAATTCTGCCAAAGGAGCGCTTTATCAGTAAGGCCGATTCAGGCATTTGTTGGAAGTTTTTCATTGTGGTGGCTTTGGTGCCCACTTGTAAACATCCTTCAGCGGGGTCAGAGCATCGCCCCATCGCGCTCGTGGGAGACGCCGCTCCGCTTCTGAGTCCCTTGAAATCCATCACGATCAGGAGTCTCGCAGAGTCGGCCGACAGTTTCAATGCCCGAGCGTAGCTGCCGACCCACGCCCACCTCCGCCACTTCCTGCCTCCCCCCGCGCCAGCGCAAACCGAAATCCCGAAGGGATGATGCGAACATAGCCCCGGGTCGCCGGCGGAAACAGCGCAGCGCCGCGCGGCTACCCGGGGTTAGGAGCCCTTATTTATTCCCGGCCGGGAGCGGTTGGGTGGGCGTGACATTCCCGGATTCGCGAACGCCGAACCCAAATCGTGAACCCGAGAGCTGCCATGCCCATCGCCAAGCCGATTTGGGGAACTTCCGGAACGGATGTAAAGACGGCGTAGGGCTGCGCTAAGATCGGATTTATTGATGTCTCCCCATTATGTACCCATTCCGATGTTCGTTGGGAAAGGAGCAGCGTCATCGTGGTTGAATCTACTAGAGCCACCGGAATCACGTATAAAATAAACGGAGAAAAACCTGAAACGGTTGCTAGCGGTGGAGAGCCTCCGGCATTCAGGGCGTCTGTGATTGCAGAATCTGCGGTTTGAGCTCCCGATAGGTTATTCCAAAAGGTCGGCGTCGGAGAAGGTGCACTCGGATTCCCCCATATATCAGAAAATTGCGCATCCCCAAAGGCGACGTTCCAAGTTTGGCCTTGAATAGACAGGTCGTTGATGCCGGTGACCTTTCCCCCAGGATTAAAGATCAAGACCTGTCCTAGCGCAGATCGCATCAGCATTACTAAAATTAAAAAAGCACATAGGTAATGGGTTTTTACGAAGTCGCGCATGAGTATCCCTTTGAGAATCTTCTACCGAAACGGTTCTTGAGTGTCAATCCTTTCCATCAGATTGCCTCAATCAGC
>CAZMKE010000028.1:0-84504 GCA_964566945.1 uncultured Verrucomicrobiota bacterium
CCGTCAGTATTTTCAAACCGGCGCTTTTCCACCATTTTCACGCCGCCGCTAACAAGATCTGCCCCTGGATTTCAATTCCTCGCAAAACGCTGAACGGAAGAGTGCAAATGACGTGATCTGCAGACACCCTCCGTGTCTGCCCGCCTTGGGTGAACGTTACGCTGGCGCCTTGTCTCTCGTTTGCGATCCCGCTCACGGCTGCGCCGAAAAGGATTTCTGCCGAGAGCCGTCGGGCAAATTCAGCAGGCAGCCGGTCATTCCCGTCGGGGACTTTGAAAAGCGTCGGCACGTCGTGGCTGGCGGCGTCCCGGATATAGTCCAGCGCGGAATCGTCCTCGAACCCGGAGGCTAGATAATGGGCTGCGTCGGCTGAGACTCCCCGCGCGCGGAGATAATCGAAGAAGCTCGATTCATCCAGCAGAGCCGCGGCTGCGCCATGTTCAGCGTTCCAGCCCTTGCCAAACGGGCGCGCCCCTTCTCCCACAAACTTGTTGTAGATCCCGTTGAACCCGAGCTTTCGCTCCTCCTCAGTGAGATTGAGCGGCACTTCAGCCATGGTCGGATCCGCTCCGCGCGGCGCCAGGATCCGCTTCCCGCGCAACAGATACGTGTCGAGCCCTTTGGCGGGATAAAATGGAACCGTCTTGATCCCGAACTCCTTCAGATAATGAAAGGTCAGGTTATGATGCGGTGGAAACCGGCCGGCGCCTGCCTCCGCAATCAAGCCATCCGAAAACCGATTGCGCACGGTATGCACCCGGCCGCCTGCTCTCAGAGTTGCCTCCAGCACGGTCACTTCATGTCCAGCGCGCTTCAACTCCAAAGCCGCCGCCAGGCCTGCCGGGCCGGCGCCAAGGATCAGCACTTTGCTTCTGGCTCTTCGGACCAGCGAACCCGGCATTTCGAGGGCCGCTCGCAGTAATGGCTTCCCGAGCCCGAGCGCGGACGAAGCACCGAGAAGTCGAAAGAATTTCCGGCGATCGATTCGGTGGGACATGGGACTATTAGGTTTTGAAAATGGATTTTCGGAGGATTTAATGCCTCGGCGCAAACGCGATCCTCGCGTTGAGCTAAGGGCTGCCGATCACGCCTTCCCAACCCCTTTGGCGGTTCCCTTGAATCGGAGCTTCCAATTCACTCCATCTTCGGAATACATCCATTCGTACGTCCAACTACCCCCATCCGGGGCCAGACGCATCGTATCCTTGCACTTGTAGGTCTTCCCTTTGGCCTCTTCGTCCCATTGATAAAGGACCATTCCCTTGGTCACCTTTACGCGGCTTCTCATCACGCCGCCCACGCTGTCCAAAAATAACCCGCTGACCGTCTTGGTTTTGCTATCATAGTAGGTTGTGATGCTATAGGAGAACTTGCCTCCGTCGTCGCCCTTCGCTACACCTGCCTCCTCGAGAGCGAAACCGTCATGGAGAAAACGCATCTCAGTTTCGAAAGAATCACGCCCTGCCGGTCCGAACGGGCTCTCGGAGATCTCACCATCCAAATGCCACCGTCCGGGCAGCGCTTTCAAATGCTCGAATTCCTGTGGGGGCTTCGGGGTGGGCTCAGCAGCCTGCACCGATAACAACAATGTGGCCGCGGCAACAGCAAACGCTCGAATCAGAGACTGGATGGGGCTTTTCACGCCGCTTAGGATCCAAATAGGAGGAATGCTGTCAATAAGAAATCTACATCAATGGCATTCATTCGCGGCGCTGGAGGCGAATTGTGGGCCTTGGAGCTGGCTCCGGTCCAGATCGTTTACTGAATCAAAGCAGGATTGCATCCTGCCCGCTCGCAGTGTCCAGAAATCTGACTCGCCGATCCGCCGCGGATTTCGTGTGCCATGCCAACGAAAAAGGTGATCACTCACTTTTCGTTGGTATTTGGCATTTGGTCATTGTCCCCACATCCGGATCGTGCTCCGGGGAAAACATCCCAACGGGATGTACTCACAGAAGCCCGGGGTTGCGAGGAACGAGCTACCCCGGGAAATCGCGGCGACAACACCCTCCTATCCTGGAGGGATTGAATCGAATCGCGCTTCCTCCGCACTCGGCTTGGCAGGCGGGCGGAACCCCAGTCGCCAAGAAGCCTGTCGAACTATTGGCGCGCCGAGTTGAACGCAATTTTTGGAGGCCGGCGAGGAGCGACGATTGAGCATATTCCCATGAATACGTGATTGAGGAGTGACGCTGCCGGATCCGAAACACGGCTCCAAGGCGGCCTATAAATCTCACCGTGTGTGCCGGGTTTATAAAGTCCGCCCGAATCACGGCGAGTCGATGCTTCGCCTCTCTACGATTCGCCTCGGGGTTCGCCGCCTCGCAAACGACTCGTCACCATTTGCAAACACGCTCTGAGAAGCGTCCAAAATCAGGGTCTCGTCATGTGTGTTGCAGCCTTCATCCCTCACAAACTCTCGACAACGCACCGCGGCAAACTCACCTTGCGCCGTAACGTCAATCAGGAGCTTTCAAGCCGTGCCGCATCTTGCCTCAAGCAACATGGCGAGGAACTCCCGCGTGCGTACTCTCGGAGTGATCACGTGTCGGAAAGATGCGATCCTTGAGCCCTTAAAGCGTCATCCCGTGAGGTGACAGCCGCTTTACAAATCTTATCGGATACTCTTCGTGCTTGCGCTGAAGGAGCTGCCGGAGTTGTGGACCGTCGTGGCTGTTCAAAGTTAAGTGGGGCGGAGCCGGAACTGGATCTTACGACGACTTGGACGTTTTTCAATTGACAGTGTCGCGCATATCCGACGGCTCGCTCTACCGAGCCAAAATCAATCGCATCGTTAACCAAAGACGTCCACCGCGTTCCCGGAGCGAAGAACCGCCCCGTGCTCCTTTGTTGAAGTAGAATCTGCATATTGCGTGCGAGTTTGAGGTTGCATCTTATCAGTCGGACGAGAGCGAGATTTCAAGTTGCGTCGCAGGTTCCGGCGCAAAAGCCACGTCGATGCTTCGCCTCAGAGCCGAATTGGCAGCTTTCTGCTTGTCTGGCACTTGCCCGTCTTTCCAAAGGGAACCTGCGTCCCACTGAAAGGTTCGTGAGAGAAAATCAGGAGACGCCGTTGCGTCGTTTAGCTCTTTTCGAAAGATCTCCGGATCACGAGATCTCGCTCTCTTCCAGAGGGTGCTGCTGCCAAGCGCGTAGAGGAGTGCCGAAAGAGGTGACACGCCAGTGTTCGCCAACAGAACAAATTGGCGAACGAAGTTCTGGCACACCTTGCCGAGTTTCCTTTCAAGGCGCATGTTGGGAGTGCGATTCGCAACCTCGGCCGGGGACGATTTCTTTGGGTTGGCCACAGTTTTTGCCTGCGAAGGAAGGCCCGGCTGTCAGAAGTCCAGCGAGAATAGTTTGAGGCCAACCGGTCGATTCCTCACAGGGAAGCGAATCAGGTTCTTTCCTTCGCTTGGCGGATCGACCGGGTTGCGTAAACTTAGGAGGTGGACGGGCCGCGGCGCGCGAGCCAATTCAATCAAGAATCCGTTATAGGAGTAGATCTGATGGTGGTTGGGACTTTTGAGAGACGACGGAGCGACCAGTATGTGCGGCTGTCCGAGGGCCGCCTTCGCTTTTGGCTCGGAAATACCTTGCGCTCCAATGGAGTGAGCCGAGATCACGAGAAGAACAAAAAGGCAGAGAGTTTTCATTTGGTATGCCTAGTGGGTTTAATAGATGGGATAACCATTAGCATTTTCTGAGGATAACATTACATATTTCGGCACTCACTGTGGGTTCACCGGCCGTGACCGCCACCGTGGCTACCGCCAGCCCCGCTGCCACTGTGGAAACCGCCAGCTCCGCTACCATTGTGGCTACCGCCAGCTCCGCTACCGCCGCCGTGGAAGCCACCTCCGACGCCACTGCCGTGGAAGGCGCCTCCCACGCCACCTGCGTGGAAACCACCCCCGGCGCCACCGCGCTCGAAGGCGCCTCCCTGCGCTCGATCTGCGCCACCAGCTCCGTGGAAAACCCCTCCGCTCAGAGTGCCGGGAAACGCGCCTCCATCGCGGCCACCGTTCAAGCCCCTGCCACCGGGATGGAAACCAGCGCTAGGGCCCGCGCTTCCATGGAAGTCACCTCTGGGAATGGCGTGACCGTAAAACCCGCGCCGACGCCATCCAGGCCCAATCCACGTGTAACCACCACCAGCCCAGCCCCAAAAGCCATTATCCCAGTAGTAATCATTCGAAGGAAGGATCGCCTCCTCAGGAGCCCCTTCGACGGGGGCGGATGGAGCGTAGTCCCCGGGAGAGGGTTGATTCGGCGGAGGCTCGGGCGTTATTGGCACAGTCGCGGCAGGAGTTTGCGCCAGCGGCGCTGAAGCTGCTAAATCTCGCTGACAAAGTTCGGCGTCGTGCTTAAGGATAGCTGAGATCAGGTCATCTGAAACCCCTTGCTGTTGCAAATAGACAATTTGGTCTAAACTTGGATTGTACAGCACCGGGCAGTTGTTGATGAACGCCTGAATGACCGAGGCCTCGATCTGTGATTGTGAGAGCTTGAGAACGTCGGCAAGTTTGGAGGTCAGGGCCGGTTCGCCGGCGGGCGAAGTCAATGCGAAGGCCAGGCAGATTGCAAAAATAGTTTTCATCGTTTCTCCATTTCGGTTTGGCCAAGGTTACTCCCCTCCGTGTGATGGTTAGACGCATTCAGTCGGCGAAAGCGTCAAAATGGGAGGGACTTTAATGTCCTGTTAATGTCCACTGCATATTGAGGATCCAGTCCGCGAATGAATAACGAATGGTGGAACCTCTTAAGGCTCTTAAGTCTCGGCGGCGTTTGTGCTCTGTCTGCTGGCAACCGTAGGAATCGGATCTGGTGAGATGAAAGGACGATGAACGGCTCATTAAGATCGTGCGCTTTGCTTTGGTGGGTGCAGCGGTCGGGGCGGCGCCATCAACAGTTTGCCATTAGCCGCCTGGTGTATTGGAATAGATCGCCGCCCATCAGAAATGGTAAAACCAGGAGTTTCGACGGCCTCCTGCTTGCTCGCGCCCGCTCTGTGTGCTTCGCCGCGCTGGCGGCAATGGCGGCCCATGCCCAATGCGCTGGCATTCCTCTCATTCGGCCCGCACCTGGGCCTGATATAAACCACGTGCATTCATTAATTTCAGGGGCAAGCTAATGGGAGCATGGACCTGCGGCTTCCTTTTCTGGCGGTTCTGGCTCCTCGGGGCGGAGCGCGTGGTGCGTTTCATTGTCTGCGATCAGGGCCACAGCGCGAGTTCGACGGTCTACTTGTGGCGTGCCGCCGCATTCTTTTGCATCGTTGTCGGCATCGTCGCGCCAGATATGCGAAAGTCTGTGAAATCACAGTCGGGGCGCCACGCAATCAAAAGCTTTTTAGCTCACGGGGGATTCGTGGCTATTCGGCAATGTAGTCTCGCTTCAATCGGAGAACTGCTCCCAAGTTACTGATCGCGGAGCGTGTTGGGGAGAATAGTGCCTGGATCACGGAGACTTTCTGAGAGGTATAGAGCCGTGAGATTCGGGCCATCATCTGAGCGCGATCCGGATCGCCCAATTCTAGGCGGTAAATCGGGTCATGCGCGGCGCCAGCCTTTGTGATCAATCCTTTCATATGGAGCATTTCGAGGCGATCGCAGACCGTTGCCTCAGTGGTGGATTGCACGTAATGATGAACTTTTCGCGGCGAAAAATCTAGTCCCGGATGCTCATGAAGCAGGAGCAGGATTTCCAATGCCTCCGACGTGCGGACTTGATCCCGCAGAAAGCTGCTGGTCCTGTTGTCGATTTGCTGTTCGCTCAAGTTCGTTCTCCTTTCTCCCGTTCGTGGAACGGCGGATGCATGAATTGTAGGGGGTGATAATTAAGAAGCGATGAACGGTGCATTAAAATGGGGATGAATTTTGGTGCGGAAGCTCGTCTGGGGTGTGGCCGGTCTTCCGGAAAAGCCGCAATTGGTAAGGTTAAATTAATGCGAGTTGAATTAGCCGGAACGATGTTGCGTCGCGTGAATTTGCAATGTCAGGAATGGCGTTCGATGCAGAACGGGATCTGCGTGCGGCGGGAAGCTGGCACTCCGCAAGGAAGACCGCTCAGCCCGCTGCTGGCCAACGTCCTCCTGGATGACTTGGACAAGGAACGGAAGCGGGGCGGGCGCAGATTCTGCCGATACGCTGATGGCTGTAATATTTATGTGCGGTCGGGAAACTGACGGCGAGCGCGTGCAGACTCGGACTGGACGCTGGCCTTGTCGGGCAAAGGGTGGTGGCGCTGAGCCGACACGTCCCAAGCCCATCGAGGTATGAGCCTGAGGCCGGATTCACCGTGGTCGGCACATCCTGAGTCCCTGTCGACGCCCGCGAGACCGTATTCGTCACATTCGCCGTTTCGGCCTCGGAATTCGTCAACGTCAGGTGATTCATCCGCGCCACCCCGTCCGCCTGTGCCACCGGAATTGTCTTTTCGTTCACCGCACTGCCAACCCGGGCTCACACTGCGACGCTTGCGCGCAGGACGGAAGGCAGTCCATAGCGTGATTGGTACGCGTGAAGTGCCGCGAGGTGGGGCTCGCCGTAGTGGAGATCAAGGTGATGAGCGGTGGAAAAGTGGGTGCGTAATTTTCCCGCAGTTTGCGTAAGCGATTGGGCTCCGCTGCGGCGCGATCTCCTCCAGTTCGCCGCTGCCGGAGCGCCAGCCGCCCAGGCCGAGCCAGCCGTCGGCGCAGCGCGGAGGTGCTGTTGGTAGGGGGGCAATGAAGAAACCCCGATCAGCGGACATTTTGCACCTCCTCACTGGTTAAAGTCCAATTCCCACTGAAGCGGCCGCCGCCCCAGGCTCTCCCTGTCCAGTTGGAGAAGCTCTTGAGAATCCACGCTTCCCGCAGTTGAAGCCGGAACAATCGCGGGCCGTGCATCTCTGTTCCGTAGCTTATCGAAAGACGCCAGGGATCGGAGGCGGACGGCTCGACGCAGATTTCCTGCGGAACGTTCGGTTTCAGGCGCACAATTTCGTTGCGGGCAAAGGTCGCCGCTGCCTTCCAACCGTCAGCCTCTGGCGCCTCGACCGTTGCGCTCACCAGAAAAATCGAACACGGCTCAGGGGATGAAAGTTGAAACGCCACGGTCCCGAAATCGGGTTTTGAGCATTTGCCCGCGAAACGCATCTGGAGCGGCGGCAGCCTCTCGCTTGGCGGCGCGATTGACCGCCAGGCCGCGGCGATCATTGCGAGCGCAAGGAGAGGCAGGCCCAGGCTCAAGCGCCAACGACTCCTTTTGCGGCGATTTAGATCGGTTCCATCTGCTTGCACGACGGATAAGTGAAGCAGCCCCAGAACTGCCGTCCAGTATTCTCGCCCCTCTTGGTCGTGCGCACCACCATCAGGCTGTCGCACTTCGGGCAGAACTTGCGGGTGTTGGTCAGGAGGGCTTGAATTTCAGGGTCAGAGTGTCCGGAGAGGGCTTCGAGCATCCGGATCAGCTCGGCCTGGTTGACGATTTCAATGTTGTGGGGATCGGCCAATTCCTTTGCGGGATGGCTGTAGCCGGAGACCGTGACGAGCCGGGCTTTCCGGATGCCAGCGTCGGTCATCGCGCCCACAAGCTCGCGCACCTTCGGCACGCCAATATCCCATTTGCTCCATTGCTTGCATTGGACGGCGATCTGCTCGCCTCGATCGTCCGTCAGCACAAGGCCTACTCGTGCAGCCAAAGTTCAAGTCCTCGCGCCAGCGCATGACGAAGTCCCAGCGGGCCGATATGAAAATAGCCCCGGGTACAGCGCGGTGAAGCGTAGCGCCGCGCGACACCCGGGGTAACTGCCCCATTGTCTCCGCCCCTTCCGGCCGGTCGGGAGGGGTTGGGGTGGGTGGGCAGACAGGAACATTGTGTGGCGCTCCCTCCGGGCTCTTACCTCTGCGGCGTCCCATAGTGAATACAAGTGGACTCCTTCAAGACAGCACAGCGCGAAGCGGTTAGCAAGGCGATTAACCTTCCCGAGCGCGAGTCGCGTTCGCTGCCATCTATCTTGCGGCTCCCCGGCAGCAGAGTACAATCGCTCCAGCCTCGTGTGGCATCATGATCACCAGATGTAATGGGCGGTGGAGCGTGGCGGCGGCGGCGCTCCTGCTTGTCGCCGTGCTCTTCCTGTGCGCCGCTGCCCAAAGGCAATCCCCGTGGCACCTCGCCCTCGACTTCACAAACTGGCGGATCTTCATCTCCGAGGGGGTGCTGTTTAATCCGGACGGGACCAAGATGAAGACGACCAAGGCGTACCACTACGGACCGATCACGATTGCGTCAGAGCGGCGCTGGGATGCAAAAGGCGAAGTTTCCGATTGGCGCCAATGAGCTGCGCGTGGACGACATCCTCTATCAACGGGACGGGAAGGGCGAGGTGGGCCGGGTGGTGGCGCTGGAGAAATGAAACGATTTCCCGGACGGCGCGGAGAGGCCGGGGGGCGTGTTGGTGGATTTCACGGTGCAGCCCAAGTGCGATCAGTCGGCAGAATGAGCAGATCACAGATTGCCGCTTTACTTGTGTTTTGCGACCGCGTGGCTCAACTTTTGAGCGTTAGTCTGCGAGCCGAGTCGTATGAATGAAAGCCAAACTGCCCACCACTGAGCCAACCCTCAACTCGGCTCACGAGGCCGCGTTCATTGCGGCGTTTGTCATTCCCGACAAGTGTTCTCGCTACTCTGACTTTCTGCCAAACCCGAAGCGCCGTGGCGAGATTCTCGATCGCTTCAACCACTTCTTCGACTTCATCCCACAGCGCGCCACCCAGGTTCCACGTGCATCGTCTTTTCAACTTGCTCGCCTCCTCCGATCCAGTGGCGCTGGCGACTACGGCTACATCATTGGCGGCGGCAGCGACGGCAGCGAGTTGCCGTTGGAGGAGGCTATCGAGAGTTCGCTGGCGTCCGGCTGGGGCACTGTTGTGTCCTGCATTCCCGGGCGCCTTGCACTCTATGTTCAGGAGTATCCTCCAGGCGACACGTTCATCCTCAAAACGAAATGACCGCAACGCCTAAAACGAGGCCGGGGCCAACGCGGAGGAGCGGGCCCAGTCCGTCGAGAGTGCCCAGATCGTCTTGTGTTTTTTGGCCGCTTGGCACAGCTTGGAGGCGTTAGGCATTATCGTGACCGCGCCACCACTCGATAGTTTCACCAAGGCGATGCTGAAGGAATACAAATTTCCCGGCACAGACGCCGCTGTCGTGTTTGTTCCCGAGGGGCAGCCCCCGTCACCCGAAATCGCGGAGGTATTAAAGCGTTCGGGTCAGCGGCGATGGTTTCCCGTTGCCGGCGGACACGACGTGAAAGTGCCGTGGCACTTTTGCCGAGGTTATGAGTCACTATTTTCTCGCGAAGAGAAGGGATGGGATCACGAGCACTGCGATTACTGCAACGAGCACGTTTACATCGGGGAGGTGTGCTGGACTGCTGACTCCGGGCGTGGCATTTGGATAATTTGCAGGGATTGCTACGAGAAACTGAGAGAGAAATAGTAATGCCTAACACGACGATGGAGCCAACGTGGAGAAACGCGCTCGGTTCGCCCGGAGGCTCCGGGTTTTCTTGTGTTTTGCGTGCGCTTGGCTCAGCTTTGGAGCGTTAGGCGTCATCACCAATGGCGACATTCACACAGACTGGCGGTGCGAGGCTCGGCAACTTCAACGCGAGCTATCCGTTCGCAACGCTTTCGGGTGACTCGGACGCAATTCGTCTTTCTTGCGTTGGCCGCAATTATCATTTTCCCCGAAGCAGCATTCGCCGATTGAGTCGGCATCGCGGTTTATTTTCAGTCGGCCTCCGTATCGAGCACACTCAGGCTTCTCTGCCTGGCTTCATTGTATTTTGGGCATCGTTCTTCTTTTGGACCCCCGGCTTCCAGAGGCTGAGGTCGCAGCTGCAGAGGCTCGGATATGACGTGGCCGCCTAGCACTGCGCTGGAGCCAACGCGGCAGGAGGCACCCGGCTTGCCGGGGGTGTGCGGGAGTTGTTGCGGTTTCGGTCCGCGTGGGTCAGCGTTTGAGCGTTATGGCAAAATTTCAACTGCCTCTTAAAATGGACGAGATGCGCCGGACTCTCGCCCGGTCGCACAATCGCCGGGTGATGGCTCTTGCGATCGGACTGGGTGCATTGCTGTACCTTGGGGTAAAGGTTTTCCCGTCACGTCAGCTCATGCTCGCGTGGTTTCTCGTTGTCGGCGTGATGGAGGTGGCTGCGATTGTGTACGTCATGCGCCTCAGTAAGCGACAGAGTGTCAGTATAGGCTTTGTGTGTCCGCTCTGCGGAGGGCCACTTTATGACGGGCGCGATAATCGGATCGGGTTCCGTGGCGAGTGCCCTTGTTGCAAGCGATTCATCATGGACAAACTTGGTGAGCACTCCTAAACGAAGCTGGAGCCAACGCGGAAGGGCGCTCCCAGTCCATCGAGAGTGCCCAGATCGTCTTGTGTTTTGGGCCCGCGTGGCTCGTGCCTTCGCAATTGCGGAATCGTTTTGAGGCGGGCAGCTTCGGGGCGTCAGTCGGAAGTGCTACTTTATGGCGGATTATCTCGATCTAGTCGGCAGAACCTACCGTCTTGCCAGCATAGTCGGTTGCACACTCGCATCCGTAGCTTGCCTGGTCGTCTCATTGATTCTCGGGAGTGATATGCTTCAACGACACTCGCTGGAATATGAAGGGAAGCCCCTGTGGATGGGTGTGATCGTGCTCGCGATGATCGGTTTCGCGACCGCGTATATCAGCTGGAGACTTCTTCGTCACCATGCGTCGGCTAACGGAGTCACCGTCATGCCAACTTGGTTCATCCAGCTCTTTGGCATCCTCTTCTTTGTCGGCCTATGCCTCGTCGCTTATCAACGCCGTAGTGCGGTGCTCGTGCTCGATGGTCTTTTTGTCGCTCTCGCGATGATCTTTGTTGGCAGGAACGTTGCCAAAAGAAAAGCTTCCCGTTCCGCGTAGCGCGGGCGCTTACACCTCCTTTCACGTGCCCGGCAGCGGCAGCGGCAGCGCAGTCGCCCCATCCACACACCTCTACGCCCATGAATTGCGCAGCGTCGTGGCCTCCAACTGGGCCTTGTCCCGCCAATCCGTCCCGGGCAGCCACTTCCCCGCCATACTCATACTCGAAGCCACCGTCGAGGCGGGTGCAAAAGACCATGAAGCGCTGCCCATCCTTCTCCACCTGCCAGTGGCCGCGGTCGAAGGCCACGTGGGTGACCGTGTCGCCGTGGGCGAGGCCGGGCGGCAGCGCGTAGTCGGACGAGTTGGTGACCGGCAAGACGTCCCCGGCTTGAGATGCTTCATTCGGCAACGCATTTCCGTACGTTTTTGCGGTCCATGGGAGAGGCAAAGCTCGACTCCCTCGGCCTCGGTCGAGCCGGACCCGATCTGCGCGGCGAAAACAGGGCGGGGTGCCGATCCCCTGTTCTGGCGCAGCGCTCGGACCGCCCGCCAGTGAAGAAATATTCGGCCTCAGAAATGAATCGAGTGTGTGCGGATGTGTTTATAGTGGACTTGGAAAGCGTCTTTTGGCAACATGTCTGCCGTGATCAGGAATCCCGCGTTCCGGTCACTGCGAACGACCACTGAGAGCAGGGCCGATCCTGCGGTTCCGCTCTCAGCTGTCACCACCAGTGACCCTCTTGTAGTGCTCCCAACCGTGGGCAGCTTTCCGTTTTTGTGGTCTGCCAACGCGCCGCGCTGGCTTTGTTTTACCCCTTGGACTTCTTCCTTCGCCTTTCGAATTTCGGACTTCCGCGCAATCCCGACTAATATGATCGAGATGAGTGTACCTCCAGTTGCTCAAAAATCTTGGGACACCGGTTACCCTCTCTCGACCCTAAATCATCCAACCTTGGCCCGATTGTTTGCGACGCAACACATTGTGAACAATGCAAATGGAATCGAAAATCCGGTTGTAGATTTCCTTCGCAGACCGAGAGCTTCCGCGTGGGCCAGCCCATAACTGTCCCATTTTTTGTCCCGCTCCAAGTTGTCTGCCCCTTTACCTTGTTCTTTGACATACTGCAGCATTTAGGCCGGTTCATCTCGGCGGGCCGTTCGTCGCGCGCGGCCCGCCGAGAGCACCACTTTTAGCCTTGGGGTCGATCCGCGGTCCTATGTATTGACCGAACCCTGAACCGCCCCGTGCTCCCAGCTCCCAGCTACCCTTTCGACGCTGACTTTTTAGAGCCAATCAATCCGTTTGGCCTGAACCAGAACGCCGAGCGACTCGAACGGGCGGGTGGACGCTGCGCCATTCGAGGGCTACCGGGGCGCCGCTGGACGTGAGTTTCAAGGTCCGGGATCCGGATGGGAGATCGAGAGCTTTCGCGTTTACCGGCACTGAGGCGAGGCGTTTCCATTGGCTGTCGTAGAGCCAGGCTTCGGCGCCTCCGGTGTATTTGAGGGATTGGCGGGCTGGCAATGCGGCGAGGGCAGGCAGCAGGGGAACGCCATTAAGTTCGATGGAGATCTGTTCTGCGGAGTTCGTGCCGCTGGAACGCATGATCCAGTGCGCGCCAGCGGCGGGGGTTGGGTCGTTGAAATGGAACTCGGCCGACGAGCTCGGGTTGCTGGCGAGGTTGTTCGTAAAGCGGGTGACGGTGATTTCGGCAAGGTCCCATTGGCCGGGGCCGGCGGGAGCGAGGTGGAATTCCTTGAGGTTGTCGCGCAGAGCGGTCCGGACTTCGGGCGGAAAGGCGCCGGCGATCCGGGCGGTCTCCCATTGCTGGATGGCCTGGAGGATCGAGGGCATGGCTCCGAATTTCTGGAGAGTGTCCGCGGAGTCCGGATCGGCGGTGAGCTGGGCGGTGCTGGCCAGGCTGGTGGCGAGGCCGAACCCGGCATGATAGCCGGCGGCGCGGGCGAGCATCCATTCGATATCCTCGACGCTGGTGTCGGCGCGGAGGGCAAACCAGCCGAGCATGCGGGGGAGAAAGTTCCGCTCGAAATAGACCTGGTTCTTGAACCGGTAAAGCGTCTGGCTCTCGCGAAAGCCGGCGTACCACGGTTCGCCCCAGTTCATGCGGGTGTTGATATGCCAGTTGAAATGGCCGGGCATGCTGGCGTCATTGATCACCCGGCCGCGGAGTTCCGGGGAGAGGGCGTCAAACCAGGCTTTGGGAAACAGGGTCGTGCCGTATTGGCCGAGGCCGGTGGAGAAGTTCCCTTCCAGGCCGTCGAAGGAGAGTTGGAGGCAGCCGGTTTGATTAAACAGGGCGGCGATGTTCCGGGCGACTTCCTGGGACAGGGCGGGGTCGGTGAGGAAAACCTTATACCCGTGATCGGCCAGCTTCGCGACTGGATCGTCGCGATGATGCGGGGCGGCGGCGGTCCCCCAGGCGCCCCGCTCGCACTCGAGCAGGCGCCACGGGGCGTTGGTGGTGACGGCTCGGTAGCGAATCAGTTCGGTGCCGATGACCACGGTGTTCAGGTCGGTCTGGCGGGTGAAGAAGTCGGGGGCGGCCACGGGAATTTCCCGCGCATCCGGCGCGAGGTCAGCGGCGAGCGGCGCGGCTCCGACCCGGGCCAGGCGCGGATCGGGCGTGGGGGTGACGTAAGGATCGTTCGGGGTGATGAAGTTGGAGAGGGTGTGGAAACCGACGCGGATGCCGGCCTGGCGAGCCCGATCGACGCATGCGCGCAAGCCGTCCCAGCCGTGGGGAAAGGCCTTGGCCTTCAGTTGAAAATGCCCCCAGGTCTCAAACGGGGAGCTGTGATAGATGTAATTCAGCCCGGCGCGCCGGGCCATGTCGATGGCGCGGTCGATGGTGCTTTCGCTGAAATCAACGATCAGGTAGGAGGCGGTGGCGGTGGGGGATATCTTGCCCCAGACGCCATCGATCATGGGGTGGGGAAGCCCTTCGGCGAGTTCGATCTCACCGAGAGTGGAGAGAGCGCTGGCCGCGGGGACGGCGAAGAGCGCGATGCTGCTGCCGATGACGCCGCCATCCGCGAGGGCAGGGGCGACGAATTGGTTGTGGCTCCAGTTCGGGATTACGCGGGTGTGATCGCGGTTGCGGCAGAAGGCCTGGAGAACGCTGCCAAAGGCGGCGGCCCGGGCGGTGTCCCCGCGATAGCTCTGGCCCTGGTTCAGTTCGGGCGGGAGATCGGCGTACTGGCCGTGGTCCTCCCCGCCGCGGCCTTGTTCGACATCATTTTCCTGCTCCGGGTAGCCGCCCAGAGTTTTGATATTGAGCGCCTGCAGGCCGATGGCAAAACCAGCGTTTCGCACCACGCCCACCGTATCCCCAATTATTTCCCCAATCGTGGTGGGATACGGGCCCCAGAGCGCGAGTTCAACGCGATCAACCGGCTGAACCTCGGCGATCGTAAAGGCAAGGTGGGATGGCTTTTCCTGGATTTGCAGGACCGCTTTGGCGCCCGCGTCCGGATAATCGAGGGTCAGGCGCTTGGCGGGAGCGTCCCAGCTGGCCCGGGCAGGCCGGTAGAGCTTTTGCCCGACGCGCAGGCTGAGCACCGGCGCGGGTTGCCCGGCGGCGAGATAGTTGTGCGTGCCATCCGCCGACGCCAGGGCGGTGAAAGCGCCCTGGCCCGAGATGCTGAATCGAGCGGTGCGGGTGCGCAGCTCGAGGAGGGGCGCCGGGTCAGACGCCGCGCTATCGGCGGCCCGGCAGGGAATGAGACACAACGAAAGAACGATCGCGGCGCGGCCGCACGCGATCGACAGGGTGAGGAGAGAACGCGTTTTCATGGCAGAAAAATCCAAAGGACGCCCCGCCCGCCGAGGCCGGGCGGATCACGCAGGGGCGGATCACGCAGGGGCGGGCGCGGTGATGGCGACGCCCTGGTAAAGAGTGCGGCCTCCGGGGAAAGCGGTGGCATTGGTGACAAAAATCTGGCGGCCGGCGACGGTGAAGGGAATGCCGGAGGAAATCCGCTGGGCAAGGTCGTGTTCGCGTTCGAGGTCGGCGGTGAGATCGGGATCCTGGGCGAGAACGATCACGCCGTTCGCCCCGGTGGCAAGGACGGTGAGCGGGGTGGCCTTGGCGGAAGGCCGGGCCGCTTGCAGAGTGAGGAGCGTGGTGGCTCCGGCCGGGGTCGGAGCGGCTGGTGCCGCGGGCGCCGCCAGCGTTTGCTTGACGTCCAGCTTGATCATGCGGGCGACCGCATCCGGGCCGGTATTGCCGGAAGCTTCGACGACCCAATCGAGGAGAAGATTGCGAACGTTGAAGAGGCTTTCCGCGTGGGCGATCCGTTCGATGCCGCCCGTTTTCTTCATGGCTTTGACCAGGCTGGAGATCTCCTTCAGGTAGACATTCTTCTGCGCGCCCGGAATGTAATACATGAAGACGAGGTAGACCTTGGCTCCATCGGGGGAGCCGTAATCGATGCCCGGGGAGGACCAGCCGATGGCGCAGAACAGTTCGCCATCCTCGCGCTTGGAACGCATGTGGGGAACCGCCACGCCGTAGCCGATGCCGGTGTTGCATTCCTGCTCGCGCAGCTTGATCTCCTCGACCGTGTCGGTGCCGACGACGATGTCCGGGTTCGCGTCGAGCACGCGGGCCAGAAACTCCAGGGCGCGATCTTTGCCTGCCTCGGGCAACTCAAACAAGCGGCCCTCCTGGAGGGCTGTTAACATGCTGCGCATACTTAATCAGTGCCAAACCGCCGGCCGAACCACATCTTGACGCAGTGGGTGAGAACCGCGTAGGCGACGAGGAAACCGGCCAGCCAGGCGAAGTATATGGAGGGCAGGGGCGTCAATCCAAGGAACTTTGCGAGGGGAGAGAAGGGAAGCCAAAGCCCCACCGCCATGACCGTCAGAGTCGTGAAGAGCATCGGCCGGCTGGGCCGGCTCTGAAGGAACGGGATGCGATGGGTGCGGATGATATGGACGATCAAGGTCTGGGTGAGCAGCGATTCCACAAACCAGCCGGTGTGAAAAAGGCTCTCCAAATGCGCCTTGTCCGCGTCCGATGTGCCCGGGGCGGAGAACGCAGCGCAGCCGAACACGTAGAGCATGAGGAAAAAGGTGGCGTAGTCGAACAAGGAACTGATCGGGCCAACGAAAATCATGAAATTCCGAATGCTCTTGATGTTCCATTTTCGGGGCTTGGCGAGATACTCCTCGTCCACGTTATCGAGTGGAATGCCGACCTGGGAGGTATCGTAAAGCAGGTTGTTCACGAGCACCTGGATCGGCGCCATGGGCAGAAAGGGCAGGAAGTAAGCGCCGCCCAGCACGCTGAACATGTTTCCAAAGTTCGAACTGGCCCCCATCTTGATGTACTTGATGATATTTCCGAAGACCTTGCGGCCTTCCATAATCCCGTCCTCCAGCACGAGCAGGCTCTTTTCCAGCAGAATGATGTCGGCCGATTCCTTGGCGACGTCCACCGCGGTATCCACCGAGATGCCGACATCCGCCGCTTTCATGGCGAGCACGTCGTTGATGCCGTCGCCCATGAAGCCGACCACGCGCCCTTGGGCGCGGAGGGTTTTGATGACCTTTTCCTTTTGATCGGGAGTCAGGCGGGCGAGCACGTTCGCTTCATCCACTTCCCGGGCGAACGCGGCTTCGTCCAGGGCGGCGAGCTGCGGGCCGGTGACCACCTTGGTGATCTCCATGGCCACGTCCCGGCAGACTTTGCGGGTGACCAGTTCGTTATCGCCGGTGAGGATTTTGACCGCCACGCCATGCCGCGAGAGCGCTTCGATCGCCTTGGCGGAGGTGTCCTTCGCCGGATCGAAAAAGGCGATGTAACCGAGGAGGATCAGTTGCGACTCGTCCGCGACCGAGAAAACCTGCTTGGACCGGTCGAATTCGCGGTAGGCAATGGCCAGGACGCGATACCCCTCGGCGCTGAGGTGCCGGTATTCGTCCATCAGATCGTCGCGAATGAGCTTGATCAGCGGATTGATGTCCTCGTCGACCTGATAGCTCTCGCAAACGGAGGTGATTTCTTCCACCGCGCCTTTGCAGATCAGCACGTGCCGATCCTCGTAGTCGATGACCACCGACATGCGGCGGCGCTTAAAGTCGAAGGGGATTTCATCGACCTTGCGGCAGTTGTGCTCCACGTCGAGGTCGGTATGCGCCAGGATGGCGCGGTCGAGCAGGTTCCGCAGGCCCGTCTGATAGAAGCTGTTCATGTAGGCGTAGCGGAGGACATCCTCGCTGGAGCGGTCGGTCACATCGACGTAGCGTTCGAGCACCACATGATCCTGGGTGAGCGTGCCGGTCTTATCGGTGCAGAGCACATCCATGGCCCCAAAATTCTGAATGGCGTGGAGGTGCTTCACGATGACCTTCTTGCGGGCCATCATCAGGGCGCCTTTCGAGAGGCAGACCGTGATGATCATCGGGAGCATTTCCGGGGTGAGGCCGACCGCGACGGAAAGGGCGAAGAGCAGGGCTTCCGTCCAATTGTGCTTGGTCAGGCCGACGATCAGGAAGGTCAGGGAGACCATCACGATCATGAACCGGATCATGAGCCAGGTGAAATCGCTGACGCCTTTGTCGAAGCTGGTTCCCTCGCGGCGGGCCATCATTTTTTCGGCAATTGAGCCGAACTGGGTCCGGGAACCGGTGGCCAGGGCGACGGCCCGAGCGGAGCCGCTCAGGACGTTGCTGCCCATGAAACAGGCGTTCGTAAACTCGAACGGGGCGCGGTTGGCCGGCTGATTCGTATCCGAGTTCTTCTCCACTGGCATCGATTCGCCGGTGAGGGCGGATTGGGAGACGAAAAAGTCCTTGGCGGACAGGATGCGAAGATCGGCCGGGATCAGACTGCCGGCGGCGAGGATCACCATGTCGCCCGGCACGATGCCTTCGAGCGGGACTTCCAGCTCTTTGCCCTCCCGCAGGACGGTGGCGGTGGTTTTGACGAGTTTCTGGAGCTTCTCGACCGCGCGGGAGGACCTGGATTCCTGGAAGTAGGAGAGGAAAACGCTGAGAAAAAGCATGCCGCCGACCACAACCGCCGAGCGGAGGTCGCCCATCAGGTAGGAGACCGTGGCGATGACGAGCAACTGGATGACGAGCGGGTTTTTGCAGCGATGGAGCAGATCGCGAACGATCGAATGCTTCTGCCCGGCCGCCACGCTGTTCGGCCCGAACTCAAGGAGCTTTTTCGCGGCCGCTTCCGCCGAAAGCCCGCTGGAGGACGAACCCAGTTGCTGGAGGAGTTCAGCCTCGTTCA
Organism: uncultured Verrucomicrobiota bacterium; assembly: GCA_964566945.1. Classification (GTDB taxonomy): domain Bacteria; phylum Verrucomicrobiota; class Verrucomicrobiia; order Limisphaerales; family SXQI01; genus DASVNK01. The sequence continues at coordinate 18,157 of CAZMKE010000028.1, forward strand.
GGGTATAGATACTGTTTGACGGCATCGAATCCCCTGAAGCTCGCAAAACCGCGCAACACAGACAAGACACATCACAGCTTTCGCCGAGGGATTTGGTGACAACCGCGTGAAATCGAGTCTGGCCGATGAATTTGCCGGGGGCAGGGTGACGCAGCCCGTTGAATTCTTTGAATTAGGGAGGCGGGAAGGAAAAGGTTTGAAGGGGAAGGGCGGATTCAGCGTCAGAAGGGGCCTTGATTCCGTTCAAGGATGGATTTGAAGCTATTGACAGATGGTGTATATAGCAGCCTATTCGTGACCTTGTTAAATACGTGAACGTATTATTTGCGGGTCAAGGCTCTGTCAGTCACCCGCAGAATGGGTGTGATTAATTGGATCGGAGAGTAAGCGCGAATGATTAAAGTCGAAAACCTGACGAAAACGTTCGGACCGAAAGTCGCTGTGAACCGGATCTCCTTCTCGGTGGAGCGGGGCGAGGTGCTGGGCTTTCTCGGGCCCAACGGCGCCGGCAAGTCCACCTCGATGCGCATGATTACCGGTTTCATCCCGCCCACCGAGGGGAAGATAACCGTGGGCGGCTTCGACATGGTCGAGAATCCGATTCCGGCGAAGGCGTTGATTGGGTATCTCCCGGAAAATGCCCCGGCCTATTCGGACATGACCGTTTACGGTTTCCTGAATTTTACTGCGGAATTGCGGGGGCTGAACGGAGACGCCCGCAAGCGGGCGGTGAACCGGGTGGTGGAAATGTGCTTTCTGGAAGGAGTCGTCCACCAAAGCGTCGACACGCTGTCGAAAGGCTTCCGGCACCGGACCTGTTTCGCCCAATCGATCATTCATGACCCGGATATTTTGATCCTGGACGAGCCGACGGACGGTCTGGACCCGAATCAAAAGCACGAGGTGCGGACCTTGATCCGCCGGATGGGCGAGAAGAAGGCGATTATTTTCTCCACCCATATTCTGGAGGAAGTGGATGCGGCCTGTTCACGGGCCATCATCATCGACCGGGGGCAGATCGTCGCCAATGGGACGCCGGCGCAACTTCGGCAGAAATCCGATGTTTCGGGCGCGGTGCTCGTTCGCGTGCCCGGGGTTCTGGCCGCGGAACTGAAAGACCGCCTGACGGGATCGGGCGTCGGCCGGAAAGTGCTGGTGGTCAAAGAAGAAGCGGGCGGCGTGACCGCGCGGGTCTATCCGAAAGCGGGCAGCGGAGAGGGCGAACTGGCCCGAAGCGTTGCGGAACTGGCGGTGGGACAACGCTGGAAGATCGAAGAGCTGCACACGGAAGAAGGCCGCTTGGATGAGGTGTTCCGAAGCATTACTTTACCTGAAACTGTTGCCGCCAAGGAGGACTCGAAATGAACAGTCCGGTTGCTAATATCAAGACCATTACCAAACGAGAGCTGTCGGCTTATTTTGCCTCGCCCGTTGCCTACGTCTTCATCGTCATTTTTCTGCTGCTGGCCGGGTTCTTTACCTTTATGGCGGGCGGGTTTTTTGAGCGAAACCAGGCCAACCTCACCTCTTTCTTCCTGTGGCATCCGTGGCTTTACCTGTTTCTGGTGCCGTCCGTGGGAATGAGGCTTTGGTCGGAAGAGCGTCGGATGGGCACGATGGAATTGCTGCTGACCATGCCGATTACCGCCTGGCAGGCGATCGTGGGCAAGTTTCTGGCTTCGTGGGCATTTTTGGCTCTGACCCTGGTTTGCACCTTCCCGGTGATCATGACGGTGAATTACCTCGGCAGCCCGGATAACGGGGTTATCTTCGGCGCCTACGTCGGCTCCCTGTTGATGGCCGGCGCTTACCTGTCGATCAGTTGCATGACTTCCGCGCTGACTCGCAACCAGGTTATCAGCTTTATTTTGTCGGTCGTGGTCTGCCTGTTTCTCATTCTGGCGGGCTGGCCGCCGGTGACGAAGCTGCTGGAGCAGGTGACTGATCGGCCCGGGCTGATCGAGGCGGTCGCGTCGTTCAGCGTGATGACGCACTTCGAAAGTTTTCAACGGGGCATTATCGATACGCGTGACGTGGTGTTCTATCTGGCGGTGATGGTGTTCTGCCTGTTCACGACCAGCGTCATCATTCGCAGCCATCGCGCGGGCTAAAAGGAGGCTTTCATGAATCAGAAAAAGAGCATCGAAAATTTTCTGTTTTCCGTTGGCGGAGTGGCCGCCATGTTCGTGCTGCTGGCCGGCGTGTATGTCATTTCCTATCTGGCCGCCGCTCGCGTCGACCTGACCCAGGAGAAGATGTTCACCCTGTCCGCCGGAACCAAGGCGATCCTGAAGAAATTGGATACGCCGGTGCAGATTCGCTTTTACGCCACTCAGAGCAAGGAAATGCCGGTGGAACTCAAGACCTACGCGCAACGCGTGGAGGACATCCTGAACGAGTACAAGAAGCACGGCGGAAACAAAATCCAGGTCAAGAAGTACGATCCGCAGCCGGATTCCGACGCTGAGGACTCGGCCAATCTGGACGGAGTAGAGGGGCAGCAGGTCAACATCGGGGAGAAGCTTTACCTCGGTTTGGCTGTCAGCATGCTCGACCAGAAAGTCGCTTTGCCCTTCCTCGATCCGCGCCGGGAGCGTTTGCTCGAATATGACATCACCCGCGCGATCGCCAATGTGATGACCACCGAGAAACCGGTGGTCGGGATCATGAGCAGCCTCCCAATCTTCGGCCAATTCAACCCCATGATGATGCGGATGGGGGGCGGCGCCCGCCAGGATTCGTGGCTGCTGGTCGACGAATTGAAGCATGATTTCACGGTGAAGGAGATTCAGCCGACCTCCGACAAGATCGACGACGACGTGAAGATCCTGCTGGTGGTGCATCCGAAGAACTTCAGCGACAAGGCGCTCTATGCCATCGACCAGTTCATCATGCGGGGCGGCAAGCTGATGGCTTTCTTGGACCCGATGTCGGTGGTGGACAGCCAGAACAGCCCGCAACAGAACCCGTTGCAGGGGGCGATGAACGCCGGATCGAGCCTCGACAAGCTGACCAAGGCTTGGGGGATTGAATTTGATGGCAGCAAAGTGGTGGCGGACATGGTTTTTGCCACCAAGATCAATCGCGGCAATCAGACCGAAGATAACCCGGCGGTTCTGTCCCTGACGGATCGGTCGGTGAATACCAACGAGGTCGTGACCAGCCAGATCGACAATTTGCTGCTGCCGTTTTCGGGCGCTTTCACCGGCACCCCGGTGGATGGCTTGAAACAAACCGTGCTGATGCACAGCTCCACCCAGTCACAGCTGGTGGAGAAGTTCATGGCCGAGTTTGGCAGCCAGAATATCACCAAGGATTTTCAGCCTTCGGGCAAGGAATACGCGCTGGCCATTCGATTGAACGGCAAGTTCAAGAGCGCGTTCCCGGATGGTCCGCCGAGCGACCCGACTTCGACCAACCAGCCCGCCGCGACGGGCGCGCATTTGAAGGAATCCGCGAAGGATAACGCCGTGATTCTCGTGGGCGATTCGGACCTGCTTTACGACCGGTTTGCGGCCCAGGTGCAGAATATCTTCGGCCAAAAGATGGTCTTCCCGATGAATGGCAACCTGAACTTCCTCCAGAATGCCATCGAGCAGAACGCGGGTGATGAGAACCTGATCAGCGTCCGCAGCCGGGCGACGATGAACCGGCCGTTCACCAAGGTGCGCGAAATGGAAGCGGCGGCGCAGGAGCGGTACCGCAGCAAGATTCGCGACCTGGAAAAGAGCCTGCAGGACGCGCAGACCCGCCTGAATGAATTGCAGCAGGCGAAGCAGGGGAACAACCAGCAGAAATTTATTCTTTCGCCGGAGCAGCAAGCGGAGCTGACGAAGTTCAAGCAGAAGCAGGCGGAAGTGAACAAGGAGTTGAAGCAGGTGCGCAAAGACCTGCGGCGCGAGATCGATTCGCTCGAGAATCGGTTGAAGTGGCTGAATATTGCCGGCATGCCGCTCCTCGTGACGGTCGCCGGGATTTCACTGGCTTTTGTTAAACGCAAAAAGACTGCAGCGCGATGAACCGGAAACAATTCTTCATACTGATCGTTTTAGGGGTCCTGGTCGGCGGTCTGGGGCTTCATCTCTACAGAAAGCAGAAAGAGTCGTTCGCGCCCTCGTCCTTCCAGACCGGCGCGAAAGTGATCAAGGATTTTCCGCTCAACGAGATTGCCCATGTCCGAATTCTGCAGGCGAGCAATGAGGTGAACCTGGTGCGCGCCGATGGCTGGACCGTCAAGGAGCGCTACGGATATCCCGCCAACTTCTCGGAGGTGAGTGAATTCCTGCGCAAAGTGTGGGAACTGAAGCCCATCCAGGAGGTGGAAGCCGGGAAATCCCAGTATGGCCGGCTCCAGTTGCTCAGCCCGGCTGAGTCCAAAGGAACCAACTCCGGGACGATGGTGGAGTTCAAAGACGCCAAGGATGCCACCGTGAAAAGCATGCTGCTGGGCAAAAAGCAGATGAAGGAATCCCAAGGGGGCATGTTTGGCGGAGGTGGCGAGTTTCCGGTCGGCCGGTATGTATTGGTGCCCGATCAGTCCAAGGTCTGGCTGGTTAACGAGACTTTTAACAGCATTGAGACCAAGCCCGACCAATGGTTGAGCAAGGATTTCTTTAAAGTCGAAAAGGTGAAGTCGGTCGCGGTGTCGTTTCCGGACAAGCCCGCCAGCAATTGGTCCATGTCTCGCGAAACGGAAGCCGGAGAGTGGAAGCTGGCCGATCTGAAGCCGGAGGAAAAATTCGAAGCCTCAAAGGCCTCGAGTCTGAATTACGCCCTTTCTTCTCCGAGCTTTAATGATGTGGCTTCGCCGGATTTGAAGGCCGAAGAGACGGGCCTTGCTCAACCGACCGTGGCTAAGCTGGAAACCTTTGAAGGCTTTGTTTACACCGTCAGCGTCGGCGGAAAGACCAACGAAGATAATAACTTCTTCAAATTCAGCGTGCAGGCGAACATCACCAAGGAGCGGACGCCGGGCAAGGACGAGAAGCCCGAGGATAAGGCCAAGCTCGACAAGGAATTCAAGGAAAAGGTCGATAAGCTTCAGGAGAAGCTCAAGAACGAGCAGAAATTTGATAAGTGGACCTATCTGGTGAGCAAGTGGACGGTCGACGCGTTGTTGAAAGAGCGCAAAGATTTCATGGCGGAGAAGAAAGACGACGCCAAGAAGGATGCCTCTGCCAAGCCTATCGACCCCGCCGCACCGCCTTTTGACACCTTGCCCGCTGAGATCAAGAATCTCGTTCCGCCCGGGTCCGTCAAGTAATCGGCACAGGAACGGCGGTTTGCGAACCGCCGAAGTTTGGAGTGATTGCTCCAGCCGAGGGGGGGCAGGCACAGGGGGGAGTCCCGGTTTTCGCTCCGTTTGAAGACTTCCAAAAGCCAAAGGAAATGGGAGGCTTCTTCAGTCCAACTCGGTAGAGTGAATCAGCGGTAACCCCAGCCGAAACGGTCGGTGAACGGCCAATAGACAAACCAGCAGCGTCCGATCACGTTCTCTCGGGGGACATCGCCCCAAGCCCTTGAATCGTAGCTGTTCAGCGTGTTATCGCCCATGGCCATATAATGCCGCGGCCCCACCCGGTGCGAAACCGTTTCATCCGGCAGCAGAGGCGAGAGGCCGCTTTGATACCGATCACGCAATCCCATCTGCTGCAGGGCGAAATCGTTCACGTGACCGAGGTACGGGTTGTTCGTCTTTTGAAAATCGAAGGAATAAACCATTTCGAAGTGCGGCGTCCGTGAATCGAGCTTTTCCCCGTTGATGATCAGGTGGCGGTCATTCCCAATACGAACTTCCTCGTTGGGCAGCGCAACCAGCCGTTTGATGTAGAGCACATCCTGCTGGAGCGGTTGAATTCCTTTCGTCTTGAAGACGAAAATCTCCCCGCGCTGGGGATGGCGGAAATTGTAGGTGAAGCGATCTACCAGAAGATGGTCGCCCGCGACCACTTTCAGTTTGATGATGTCTTCGCCCTTCTTGAACGACATGCCCGGCCAGAGATCGGCCCGTTTGGCAAGGTCCTCGGGCGGGAACCAGATGGTAAGAGGCTTGTCGTTGAAATAGATTTCCTGCCGCTTCACAAAAGGGAGCAGGATGCGCGGTTCGCCAATTCCGGTGATCTTGCCATTTTCGGGCGCGACCAGTTGTTTGTAGGAGACCCCTTTGGTCCAGTAGAGAACGATGCCCTTAAAGAAGGAGGGCATCTCCGTGTTGGTTCCCCGCAGATCCTGGTGTGTGATCCCGAAAAGAGTCGGCTGCATCGAGCCGGTCGGGATTTTGGTCAGTTGCAGGAAGAAGGTGGTGAAGCCGAGGATCGTGACGATGGCCACGAGGAATTCTTTGATGTTCTCGCGGATGGCGGCGTTGGGATACGGCTTGAACCAGCGGCGGGCCGCGTCCTCCAGCTTCTTCATCTGGCCTTCGAGTTCCGGCCGCGCCCCTCCGGCTGTAATGGCGCTCAGGGCCTCCTTGCGGGCGCTCTCCAAGCCGTCGATCGCCTCGGCGGAGAGCAGGTCGCGCTGCTCGTTGAGCACGCGGGACATTTGGCGGCACATTTCCGACAATTGCCGGACCGTTTTGGAAAAGAACCAGCTGACAGTCATTTGAAACTCTAGGCCTTCAACACCTCAATGAAAGCTTCCTGCGGGATCTGCACGGAACCGAAGGCTTTCATCCGCTTTTTGCCTTCCTTTTGCTTCTCCAGCAGTTTGCGTTTGCGCGAAATATCGCCGCCGTAGCACTTCGCGGTGACGTCCTTGCGCATCGCGCTCACGGTCTCGCGGGCGACGATTTTGCCACCAATGGCGGCCTGAACGGCCACGGCGAACTGCTGCTTGGGAATAACCTCCTTGAGCTTCGCCGCCAGGGCGCGTCCGCGCGACTCCGCCTTGTCGCGGTGAACGATGCACGAGAAAGCATCCACCGGTTCCCCATTCACGAGCATGTCCAGCTTCACCATGTCCGACGCGCAGTAGGCGTCGTGCTCATAATCCATCGAGCCGTAGCCGCGGGTGATGCTCTTGATGCGGTCGTGGAAATCAATCAGGATTTCGTTGAGCGGCATCCGGGCGGTCAGCATCACCCGGCGCGTGTCGAGCGTCTCGGTATGTTCCACCAGACCGCGTTTCTCCGCGATCAACGCCATGATGTCGCCGATGTTTTCGTTGGGACAAATCACGAAGGACTTCACCATCGGCTCCTCGACCGTTTCGATGTAGTTCGGCTCCGGCATGAACGCCGGGTTGTCGATCTCCTTGACGGTGCCGTCGGTCATGGTGACCCGGTAAATAACGCTCGGATAGGTCGCGATGATGTCCATGTCATACTCGCGACGCAGGCGCTCCTGGACGATTTCGAGGTGGAGCAGCCCGAGGAAGCCGCAGCGAAAGCCAAACCCGAGAGCAACGGAGCTTTCGGATTGATAAACGAACGCGGAATCGTTGAGTTGCAGCTTGGCAAGGTTGGCTTTCAGGTGTTCGTAATCAGCGGTGTTGATCGGGTAAATGCCGCTGAACACCATCGGGTGGATCTCCTGAAATCCAGCCAGCGCGGGGGAGGGGATGCGGGCGTCCGTGAGGGTATCGCCCATTTTCACTTCCTTCGGGCTCTTGATATTGGCGGTGAAATAGCCCGTTTCGCCCGCTTCGAGCCTTTCCCGCACGTAGGGTTTGGGATTGAAGCTGCCCACTTCCTTCACTTCCACCGTCTTGCCGGAATGGAGAAGCTTGCATTGGAGCCCGGGCTTTAATTCGCCGTTGAAGACGCGAACGTGCGTCACCACCCCTTTGAACGTATCAAAATAAGAATCGAATCCGAGAGCCTGGAGAGATCGTTCGCCAGTGGGCTTGGGCGGCGGAATGCGCACAATGATCGCTTCGAGAATGTCATCAATGCCAATGCCCTCCTTGGCGCTGGCCAGAATCGCGGTATCGCCCGGAATCGCCAGGATGTCCTCCAATTGGGTTCTCGCCAGCGGCACATTGGCGTGGGGGAGGTCGATCTTGTTGATGACCGGGATGATGGTCAGATTCTGTTTCATGGCGAGGTGGACATTCGCCACGGTCTGAGCTTCGACCCCTTGGGCCGCGTCAATGATGAGCAGCGCTCCCTCGCACGCGCTCAGGCTGCGGGAGACTTCGTAGGCAAAATCCACGTGGCCCGGGGTGTCGATCAGGTTCAGCTCGTACTCTTCGCCGTTTTTGGCCTTGTAGTACATCGTCACCGGGTGCGCCTTGATCGTGATGCCGCGCTCCCGCTCCAAATCCATCGAATCGAGGAGTTGATCCTGCATTTCGCGGGTGGCGATCGTTCCGGTCCGATGCAAAAGCCGGTCGCTCAAGGTGGTCTTCCCGTGATCGATGTGGGCGATAATGCTAAAGTTTCTTATGTGCGCTGTATCCATGAACAACTGCTGCGGGGCAAATTAACTCAGTCCCGCGATTTTTGCCCGCGAAATCGGGGCCACAACATACCGGCGGCATCGGGGATTAAAAGGTGAATCTTCGCATTAACGCGGTTCCGCGGTTCTTTCCACCGGGATAAGGCCAAGGCGCCCGCGGCGAAGGAGGTCAAGCCCAGAAACCGTTCACCCCGGGGGCTCCTGTTTCAGCAGGAGCGCCCGGGGCTACTCTCACGGCGTCCTCTCGGGACGTGTAGCGTGCGTCGAATTTAGGAGCGAAATTGTTCTTCGCGCAGTGCTCGTTCTTTTAAAGCACTGGGCGCAGAGTGCAAGAGAAAAGCGTGTCCGAGCCATTCAGCGGCTTCCTGCGCCTGTTGCAGCGTGAAAGCGAAGCAAGCGAGGAAGTAATTGGTGCGCCAGGTTTTCTCGAAACGGGATGAGGCGGAGAGCAGTTGTTTGTAAGCCGCCGCAGTGCGTCCCTGCTTGTGCTCGGCCCAGGCCCAACTCTCGGCAAACGCTGGCTCCGTTGGATAATACTTTGCGGACGTAGAACTTAAATCGGAAAGATCCATCCAGCGGCCCGCCGCGGAGAGAACCTCGCATTTCAGTTTCAGAACTTCCTGAGCGCAGTGCAGAACATCCGGAAGCTCATCCAGTTCTTGCATCGCTTCGTTGGTGCAGCCCAACTCCAGCCAGCCATGAGTCCTTCGGAGCGTCATAGCGATCGAGCTGGAAAGGTCTGACATCAGTTGCATGTGAATGGACCTTAAGCATGGGCAATGCCGAGTTTAAATGGAGGATTTCATTGTGTTGTAAAGCGCTGGCTATCAATGTATTGTTGGAAAATCGGTTCGGGTTTGCTTTGCCCGTAGGTGAGGGTTTCGTAAACCCCCTTGACGAAAAGCCGTTGAGTCTTTTCCGTTTTTTGTCCTGGCAAGGCTCGAGGAGGAAGTGTCAACGGGTTCACCGCGTTGGTTTTCAGATTTTCAATTTCCGAGGCCATTGTTGATTGGCCTCCCAGTAGGTTTTTTTCAAAACAATGGCCGGATCTTCTTGGGCGGGTTGAACCCGCCCTTCCGCATCGGTCGCTCGGGAGACGATTTGGTGCTCGCCCGGCGAGGGGTTTTTCCAATCAAAGCTGAAGAACCGCCACGTATAGCGATCGCGGGGGGATCGGTCGATTTTCGCAGGCATCCAGGGGCCGTTATCGATTTTAACCTCCACGCTTTGAATGGGGGTGCCATCGCCCCAGGCTGCGCCCGTCAGGCGAATGACGCCGTTCGGCAACTTGACGGCCCGGGCGATGATCGATTTGACGTCCATCGGTCCGACGCTGGTCAGGCGCCAGATCGTTTTGTCCGGACGCTCTTCGCCTCGGAGGGTGACGTATTCCTGGGCCATGTATTTGCTCATGTAGCGCCGGTCCAACACCTCGATCCGGTTCAGCCACTTGACCCAGCTGATGCCAAACCATCCCGGAACGACCAGGCGGAGGGGGAATCCGTGTTCTTTGCCGAGCGGCTCGCCGTTCATCTCGTAGCAAAGGAGCAGATCCTCCCGGCGGGCGTCGTTGATGTGCAGGCTGCGGGCGAAATTCTGCAGGTAATCCTTGTCCCGGATCTTTTCGATCTTCTCGTCCGCTCCGAAAAACACCACTTCGATCCCGCGTTTCAGGGGCCCGCATTCGTCGAGCAGGTCCGCCAGAGGGGTGCCGGTCCAGCGCACGTTGCCGATTGCCCCCATGAAGCCGGCGCCCGCGCCGTTTCCGCCGCATTCGAGAGTGGCGGTGACCGTCTTTTTCTTGCGGGCCTTGATTTCGGCGAGGGTGAAGTTGCGCGGCTTTTTCACCAGGCCGGAAACTTCGAGGACATGGTCTTCGGCCTTGAGCGTGGGAACATTGTAGTGTTTGACGACGTAGAGGTCGTCGCTTTGGGTGTGCCAATCGGTCAATTCCGCCCAGCGCGTCTGGTGTTTGACGTCCGGTTGGGGATCCAGGAAAGGCAAAAGGACGCCGCCTTCTTCCGGGCCGGGCCCGCCAAACAAGGAGAGTGGGTACTGGGCAAAAGCGAGAGCAGCGATTGCCGCGCTGCTTTTGATCATATTGCGGCGGTTCAGTTGACGATCTTTCATATTTCGGGCGGCCCGGAAACGAATTCGAACCAAATCCAGCCAGCTGAAATGCGGCTGGGCGCGAAAACTCCTGGCTTTCGGCCAGAAGTAGGGCAGCCCGGCGAAAAACGCAAGGCGCTTTGAGAGTTGCATCTCTCCGTCCTTCGGTTAAATCGGGAGGAATCAATGAAAGCCAAAACCCTTGTCCCCGTCTTCGCGCTTGGAGCGATCGCGGCCACGCTGTCCCGGGCCGAAGAACTCCACGCGTTCAAGCGCATTCAGTTGAGCGACCAATTCTGGTGCGAGGGCGCGAGCTTTGGGGACTTGAACAACGATGGCATTAACGATGTGATTTCCGGCCCGTGGTGGTGGGAAGGGCCCGACTTCAAGAAACGCCACGAGATTTATGCGCCCACAGCCACTTTCCAGCTCAAACTGGGGCCCATGACCAGCGTCACCGTGCCGGGTTTCGAAGGCGGTCTAGGCTCGCAGAATGCCTACTCGGACAACTTTTTTGTCTGGGTTTATGACTTCAACCACGATGGCTGGAACGACATTCTGGTGGTCGGTTTTCCCGGTCAATCCACCGGCTGGTTCGAGAATCCGAAAGGCAAGGATGGACATTGGGTGCGGCACGAGATTTTTGCGCAGACGGATAATGAATCGCCGACATTCGCCGACCTGACGGGCGATGGGAAGCCTGAGCTGATCTGCATCACGCGCGGGCAGTATGGCTATGCTGAGCCGGATTGGGCGGACCCCGCGAAGCCCTGGCATTTTCACCCCATTTCGCCCGATAACAAATACGGCAATTTTACGCACGGGATGGGAATTGGCGACGTGAACGGAGATGGCCGGATGGATCTTCTGGAGAAGGACGGGTGGTGGGAGCAGCCCGCATCGCTGTCGGGCGATCCCGTCTGGAAATTTCACAAACAGCAGTTTGGGAACGGCGGCTCGCAAATGTACGCCTATGACGTGAATGGCGACGGGCTGAACGATGTGATCACCGGCTTGGCGGCGCATGGATTTGGCCTGGCCTGGTTTGAACAAACTCGCGAAGGCGGCGAAATTAACTTTCGCGAGCACGTGATCATGGGCAAGGAGCCGAACAAGTACGGCGTTAAGTTTTCCGAGCTGCACGCCATCGAATTGGTGGATATGGACGGGGACGGCTTGAAGGACATTGTCACGGGCAAGCGTTTCTGGTCGCACGGGCGCATGGGGGATCCGGACCGCAATTCCGAAGCGGTCCTTTACTGGTTCAAGCTGGTCCGCCGCCCGGATAAGAGCGTCGATTTCCTGCCCTATCAGATCGACAATAACTCAGGCGTCGGGACCCAGGTGGTGGTGGGCGATGTCAACAAAGATGGCCTGCCGGACATCGTTGTTGGCAACAAAAAGGGGACATTCGTGCAAATTCACGAAAAGAAATCGGTCAGCCCGGCTGAGTTTGAAAAATCCCAGCCCAAACCGGCGAATCCTTAAACGGAGCGGAGCGCCTTCAAGGCAAAACTTCGAGGCTGATATTCCGGAACGAAGCCTCGAAGCGCCCGCCGGAGTGAACCTGGAATCCGATGATGCCAGATTGGGGGATCGCGAGGTTGGTTTCTGTGAAATCGACCGTGAGGCGATCGTTGACCCATTGGCGGATGCGCGGGCCCTCCGCCTGAATGACGTAGGCATTCCAGTCATTTGATTTAAGCACGGCGAGGACCGCGGTTTGGTCCGCGTTCACAAGCAGTCCGCGCCGGGCCTCATCGTACAGGCTCCCCCAGTAGCCATCCCCGAGGTCGGCCTGGTAGCCGCTGACCTCTTCGCTGTCCGGCACCCGTTCGCTGCGGAACTGGACGCCCGAGTTGGCGTTGGCGCCAACCAGCTTCCACTCGAGGCGAATGATGAAGTTGGTGTAGGAGCGGGTGGTGCAGAGGTAGTGTCGTTCCGCGAACGATTGCTCGAGCGATCCGCCAATAATCGCGCACTCCGAGATGCGAAAAACGTTGGTCGTGTCACCCTCCCAACCGGCGAACGTTTGGCCATCAAAGATAAAGGCCCCTCCCAGGCCATCGGCGGAACGGACCGTTACTGCCCGGAAAAACCGCGCCCGGCCAGAGGCCGGTTGGGAGAATCGCACGGTTCCCGATGAGCTGCGGTTGGTGGCCAGGGGCAGCCACTGGGCCAAATCGGTGGAGATTTCAAGAGCGTAGTTGATTCCCGGCGAGCCTGCGAGGTCGAGCCAAAGGTCAGTTCCAGCGGACTGGGTGACGGTAAGTTTCGGCTGGGGCAGGCATGGGGAGGACTGGGTCAGGCCCTGGCAAAGGGCGACGGACGCGAACGCACCGACCAGAAGGCGATTGGCAAAAGCCGCTTTCATTTCGTGATGGGCATTCTTTTGAGCGGGCTGGAGCTGCGGTAAAACCTTTCAAATTCAACCGCGCAAGTTCAGTTGGCCGGGTCGTGCTCAGGCGCCGGGAGAGTCAGATGATATTTGTCTTTGAGATGGCAGCGAAGTCCAGCGAACGTCCGGGCATTCTTCGCGCGTTGTTCCGGGGTAAGGATGGACTGCAGCCGGACATGAAGACGGACTAATTCCTCGCCCATGCTGGCAAAGTCCTGGCACACCTGGGCGACGGACTCGTCCGCCAACTTGCGGACCTGGATCTTTTGCTCCGCCGTCAACGTCAGGTCGTGGTCCAGTCCATCGACCACGGCCGGAGCCCAGTTGCTGGCATCCAGAGCTTTCATGAAGACCCGTTCGGCGACCCGGGCGTGCGCCCACGAGCCGCAAATTGCACCGGCGGCAAACACGACCAGAAGCCCGGCAGAAATCTTTACTTTGAGCGGGACCGTCATGGGAGAAAGTCCCGGAAGAGTCCGGCTGCGCGGGTAATCGCGTGGCCGATGCTGCCCAACGGCGCACCGAACGAAATGTATTGGGCGGTCAGGCTGGCTCCACCGAGCACGGCCGAGACGGCGGCGGCGCGTTGAACCATGAAGTCAAGAAGGGAAAGGGCCGCGGCCCCGCTCGCGGGCGCGTTGGCGGCGACCCGCCTCGCCAGGCCTTCCGGGCAATGCAACGTTTCGGCCGACTCCGCCGCCTGCTCAGCGTTTTGGGCGGCGGCCATCAAGTTCTTCAGGCGGGGATCAAGCGCGTTCACAGTTCACCCTTTCTCCAAAGGTGGGAAAACTTTTGGTTCAGTTTTCGGCGGGCGCGAAATGCTCGCACGCGGACGAAGGCGCCGGTCCAGCCGGTTTGCGCGCAGACTTCTTTCACGGTCAGGCCCTCCATTTCCAGCAGGCGCATGATGAGGCGATCCTCCGGGCTTAGGCTGGCCAGGAGATGATCGACCAATTGCTTCGCCGCCACTTCGGCGTGCGGTTCGAGCGACTGCCCGGCAGAAACCGCGGTGAGCGCCTCCGCTTGTTCTTCGCTCAGGTCTGCCCAGCGCCATTCCGGCCGCGCCTTTTGCGTCCGGATCCGATTGAGGCAGACATTGACCGCAATGCGCGAGACCCAATGCTCAAACGGGGCGTCGCCGCGATAACTCTCCAGTTTGGACAGGATGCGAATCAGGATTTCCTGCAGCACATCCTCTTCGGCGTCCCGCCGGGCGAGGTTGCGCCGAACAATGCGGATGACCTGGGGATAGATCTGCCGGATCAGTTCTTCGGCCGCCTCATTGTCGCCTTTCCGAACTCGATCAAGACACTCAGCGGGATCAAACGAATCGTTGTCGGTTTCCAGGGAAAAGGCCCGTTGCGCGGTGGCAAAACTGGCCTCTGCTGCCTGGTTTGCTTTGGAGCTGGCCCGGATCCAATGCGCGGGCAAGCGGCGCAGAGCGTCGGTCATATCCGCGGCGAGCGCGGCGGCATCGATTTCAAAGCCAGGCATTTGCGATTAGCTGTACTGGACCCCGGAACCCGGTTGGGTTCGTCGAATTCCACGATCGGATCGATTTCTTAAGGTCATTCTTAACAGAGACACCTCGACAACAGAAAATGTTTCCGTCGAGTTGGCCGTTGGAAGTGTTAAAAATCGAATTCGAGCAACGCAACCGCTTGCCGTGGCAGCACCAGTGTCAACGTGGCGATGCCTTGGGTTGTTCGCACCTCCGGCGCTGGGAGTTGTGCCAGACGACCTGCGGCCTCCAGAGCCCGGTATTCTTCCGGTGTTGGATTTTGAGGCGACCCCAACTGACGCCACCCGGTAAAAGCGTTCCCGTGCGTTTGATCGACGCGAAACTGCCCCGCTTTCACAGCACTGCCGGCTGGAAGCCCGCGGAGGGCGATTTCCACCGTCGCGTCCGGGCCCGGCAGATCATCGTCGTGATAATGCCAGAGCAGCACGCAGGCGCGGTTGCCGTCCTTGGTGGCCATCGCGCCGACGTCCGGATTCTCACGCACTCCTTGGGACACGATGTTCTCGAGGGGAATGGCGGCATCACTCTGGCAGGAAACCCGGTTTCCGTTCATCCGGCTGAACAAACGGAAGACGTTGAGGACAGGTTTATCAAGGCCGTTGCTGGCGAGGGATCGAAAACCGGCGAAGTAAGGCTGATCTTCGAATTCAAAAGCCCAGGTCAGCGCGCCTTCGAGGTTGACCTGGTATTTCTCCGCCAACTCCAATTTTCGGGCAAAGCTTGCGGCGGTGTAGCTCGAGTACATCGTGCCATTGCGGTAAGCCAGGGCCGGGCCTTGGCACGCCGCGCATCCTTCAGGATCCGATTCGCCGATCACGATCGGTTTTGGTTTGAGCTCCGGATAGGAAGCCACGATGCGAAAACCGTCGGCGATCGTTTGCAAATGCGCCGCCAGTCCCATGCGCACGTGGCCGTTGGTCGTCACGGGCGCTCCCTTGGCGTGAAATGAGATGAAATCGAGGGGAGTCCCGACTTTTCCGGTGGCGTAATTTGTGCCGCGCAGGCAGTGCTCGAGGAATTCGCGCGTGAATTTCCCGCCGCTCCCGGCGCTGTCCGGTCCTCCGACACGCGCCGTGGGCAGGGCGCGGCGCACGGCGTCGATGGCATAATCGTGCAATTGCTGGAACTCCGCGGGCGTGCCTCTCCAGTAACCGATGTTCGGCTCATTCCAGGTTTCCCAGTACCAGGACTCTACCTCGGTCCGGCCGTAGCGCGCGAGGCAGTGCCGGGTCCACTCGTAAACCAGATCCGCCCATTTGCGATAATCCTTCGGAGGGTAGGCCCAGCCGGTATAGATTTCGTCGTACCGCGCTTTGGGAGTCCAGTGATGCTGATACGGCTCCGGCTCGATGGAGAGGTCGCGCGGCATGAAGCCGATCTCTACGTAGGGGCGAATTCGTCTTTCGCGGTAGGTGTCAAAAATGCGATCAAGAATGGTCCAGTCGTAAACAGAGGCGCCCGCCGCGTTCTCGGCGTAGGCCCCGGTGGAGCCCCACTTCAGAGCGGGCGTGCCGTCTCCGGAGGTGAGCAGGTTGTGCGCGCGGAAGTAGACCTGGTCCGGAGCGAGGTCCCCCAGTTCATGCAGGAGCTTCTGCCCATGTTTCATGTAGCCATAATTCGGCTCGTCCGCGCCGAAGAAGCGCCAGATCGGTTTCCACGTTCCTTGGGCTCGCGAGAGATCAACCGTGACTCGAACCGGAAATGACTCCTGGCCGAAAACGCTCAGACTCCACAGCACCGCGAGCAGTGCCCAGCCGATTGGTTTCATGCTCGGATCAATAGAGCGTCGCCGCCTCGTCCGTCGAGGAAATTGAGCTGCTGCCTTGGAGCCCTCTCCAAAGCAAAAGCGGCATCCCTGCTTGCCGGGATGCCGCCTCACACGTTCTATGCAGCAACAAAATCAGGAGCGCTTGCGGTTGGCGAAAGCCACCCCGGCGAGGGCCACGCCGAAAAGACTGGCGGTCGCGCCTGTGTCAGGCGTGGAAACCTGATGGAAGGATTGGCGAACGGTGGTCGGCCCGATCAAACCGCCTTCAGCCGAGGCGAAGTAAATGTCTTTGGTCACCCAGAGTTTGGCCTGCGGAGGGTTGACGTAAAGGTTGTCCCCCTGGAGCGGTTCGGCCGCGGGATCTTCGAGATCGGGCGTGGTGTTCGGGCTGAAGCTGAGGCTGGATTGGGCGACGGCGGGGCCCGAGAACGAACCGGTGCGAACCGTTTCACCGAGCAACACCGTGCCGGTGTTGCCGCCGGCGCTCAGGACGAACGCCTGATCGATCATGTTGATGAGCGGAACGCCGGAAACGGTGGCAACCGTGTAGTTGAGGCCGATGTCGTAGGCAGCGCCGTTGACGGCAACCCAAGGACCTTGGAAGGTCAGGTAGTAGGTGTCCCCGTCGATGCTCGGAGTGACGGTCGCGTCGGCTGCGTTGAAATGGGCGGAGAACATATTGAAATCACCAAAAACCTTGTCGCCAACCGTGATGGTGGCGTGGTTATTGATTAGGTCCCCGAGGTTGTAGGTGGTGGCGTTCGCTAAAGTGCCGGTCGCTGAAACGACGGCGGCGAGCCCGAGTAACTGGAGAGATTTTTTCACTGGACAATTTCTTCTGTAACTTAAATCAAGCAATCCGCCCGCCTTTTAGCACCCGTTATGCCATGAGGTTGAAAACGGGCTAACGCCTTTGTTTGCAATGAGGCGGGTCCGTTCTGGCCCCCGCGAGGTTTGGTTGGCGGTGTAAAGAAAGCTGACACTTCACCCCGAAAAAGCGTGTGTTTGGGCCGATTTTGGGCGTTTTGAAGCGTTTTTGGGCCGGCGAGCCGGCCTTGAGCGTCCGAAAATGAGACCGAAGAATCACTCCGCGCCCGGTTTGACGTTTTTGGGCAACGCTTGTCGTCTCGGCGAACGGAGAGCGGGAAGAAATCGGCCGTGCGAAGCGGTTGGGGCTACTCGACCCCGAAGCCGCTGTGGCACTGGGGGCATTTCTCGACCGAGGGGTGCCTCACGCGCGCCCCGCAATTGCTGCAGAGCAGGGCGCGTGATTTTTTCCACCCCACGAATACCAAAGCGGCGCCCACCAACATTCCCCAAGGGAAAAAGAACGCCATGCTCACGAAGCCGGCCGCCTCGAGTCCGATCCCGAGCAGATTCTTCTGGCGGCGAGTAATAATAGTGGCGACGGCGGCGAGCTTGCCAGGCAAGCGGATTGTCTGGGCGCATTGCGGGCAGCGTGCATCCATCCCTACATCCTCCTTCTGGTAGGAAAGCACGTATCCGCAAAAGCGGCAGCGGCAGCTCAGCGTCGATGAACTCAACCGCGGGATTGAGGCAAACTTTTCTGGCAGAGAAAAGCCGGAATTCGCGGGAACAGGAGTTCCTTTTGCTGGACCCCGGGTTGTGCACATTCCTTCGCCTATTTCCTGGCTGGCTTTTTCCTGGGCCTGCTTCTACGCTGCGCCTGTTCCCTCCGACCTATGAATCAAACGAGATTTGCCCTGTTGTTTCTTTTCGTTGCGCTGCTGGCCGGTGGATGCTCTCAAGAGCCCGCGAAGCAGGCCAGCCCGCCCCCATCCCGTTTGAGCGGCGATCGGTCGCTGGTGCTGGCTCTCGCGGTGATGGGCGAGGAAAGTGATGGTTCGCCCAAACCACTGCCGGGAGTTTTGGGCATTCTCACCCCCAAAGACGGCAAATGGCTTCACCGCACTCTTGAAGACACGGACAACAACGTCTTCCACAAGGCGATGGCTTACGGCTCGGAAGGACTTCTGAGCATTGGCGGCAGCAAAGCCGTCGTGAAATTGTGGCGGCCGGACGGAAAGCGCGAGTTGCTTTGGGAAGCGGATTTCGGCGGAGCGGTCAGCCGGATGCGGGATGTCGAGGTGGGGAATATTTTCGGGGATGGACAACCGGCGATTGCGGTCGGCACGCATGACCAGGGAGTGGTGGCGGTATTGCGTCCGGACGGAAAGGGCAAGTTCTCGGTGCAGGAACTGGATCGCCAGCCGGAGACGATCGTGCATGAAATTGAATTGGGAGACATGGATGGCGATGGGGTGATGGAGATCTACGCGACGCCGACCGCGCCGAATAAAGTGGATGGCACGCCGCAGCCGGGAAAAGTTGTGCGCTACGTGCCGGCCAAAGGGCAAGGCCGGACGGTGGTGGCAGATCTTGGCGATCGTCATGCGAAGGAAATTCTGCTCGCGGATCTGGATGGCGATGGCCGCGATGAACTTTACGTCTCCGTGGAGGCCGTATCCGGCGGACGGGTTGAAATTCGGCGTTACCTTTGGAATACCAACCCTCGCGAGGGGGAGTTGGTGGCGACGATCGAGGATACGCTCTGCCGTTTTCTGACCGTGGGCGATGTCGACGGCGACGGCAAGAAGGAGATGGTGGCCGCCGCCAACAAGAGCGGCCTGTGGCTGCTGCGTCCGCACAAGACCGGTCCGTGGGACAAGGAGTTGATCGATGCCCAGTCGGGCGGGTTCGAGCATGCGTCCATCCTGCTGGATCTGGATGGGGATGGCCGCGACGAGCTTTATGTGGCGAGCGACAACCAGCGCGAAGTTCGCCGTTATGATTGGACGGCCCAGGGCTGGCGGCACGAAGTGCTCCTGAAATATGAAGATAAGCTGAATCGCTTTACCTGGAACATCATGGCCGTTCCGACCGCGCTCCTGCCCGCTGCCGGAGCAGCCATCAGCGATGTGCGACCGCCCAAGGAACCGGCCCCGGTGGCAAGCAAGCCCGCGGCGCCGTCGAAGCCCGAAGAAAAGCGCGGGCTGCGCCTGAAATCGAATGACGTCGAGCCTGGCTACGTGCTCTACACCCCGCTCCTCTCTGACCTCACCTACCTGATCGATCTGGATGGCCGGGTGGTGCACACCTGGAAAAGCGCATATTCACCGGCAGGGACTGCCTACCTGCTCGAGAACGGGAATCTCATCCGGGAAGCACGCGAACCGAATCTGGAACGCTTCCGCGGTGGAGGGCAGGGCGGGCGGATTCAAGAGTTTTCGTGGGATGGCGAGCTTTTATGGGATTGGAAGTTTGCCAATACCAATCATCTCATGCACCACGACGTTGAGCCGTTGCCCAACGGCCATGTGCTCGCCATCTCGTGGGAAGGGAAGAGCGCCAAAGAAGCCAACCAAGCCGGCCGCAGGCCGGATCTCACTCCGCAGGCGGGGATCTGGCCCGACATGATTCTGGAGATTGAACCGCAAAGGCCGAACGAGGGGCGCATCATCTGGGAATGGCACATGTGGGACCATCTCATCCAGAATTACGATCGCGAGAAGGATCATTTTGGCGTTCCCTCCGAACATCCGGAGTTGGTGGACGTCAATGGAGACGGCGAACCGAGCAAGCTGGATCCGGCGGAATTGGCGCGATTAAAGGCGTTGGGCTACATCCCGGCGGGAACGAAGCAAAATGATATAGGTTCCGATCTGCTGCATCTCAACGCGGTGAAATACAACCCTGACCTCGATCAGATCGTGGTTAGTTCTCCGCGGTTCAATGAGATCTGGATTATCGATCATAGCACGACGACCGCGGAGGCAGCGACGCATTCGGGGGGGCGTTGGAAAAAGGGCGGCGACCTTTTGTACCGGTGGGGAAATCCGCGCGCCTATTCCCGGGGCGAGAAAGAGCAGCAGGCCCTCTTTGGGCAGCATGATGTTCGCTGGATTGAAAAAGACTTCCCCGGTGGAGGCCGGCTGATGGTCTACAACAACAACGCCAAAGGCCAGGAAGGCCCGATATCCGCCATTCTCGAATGGGCGCCGCCCACCGCGCCGGATGGATCCTACCTGGCGCCAGCGCAGGAGCCTTTTGGTCCTGCCGTGCCCGAGTGGAAATACGAGGCGCCAAAGCCTTTTCACAGCGGCTTTATTTCCGGCGCACGACGACTTCGCGGCGGAAATACGTTGATCTGCTCCGGGGCGGGCGGACGGTTTATCGAGGTGACGCGCGAAGGCAAAATTGTTTGGGAGTTCTGGGATCCTTACTCCGGCCAGGTGCGGATGGCGGATGGGGCTCTGCCGCAACCGGTGGGCGCTAACAGCTACGCGGTTTTTCGGGCAACTAAAATCCCCCTTGACCACCCGGCCTTAAAAGGCCGGAAGCTGCAGCCGATCGAGCCTCAGCCGGAAATCGTAACAGCCGCGGCCGGAAAATAGAGGGGCGCACAGGATTGAAAAACGGCGTGGAAGGATTCTTTCGCTCATTTTACCGAACGGTGGTAGTTTTTCTCAGGCGCGGCTGACCCGATGCGCCGGAAGAAGAGATAGGAGCATTTATGCCTGTGACCGTAAATCTGCGGCATCTGGAAGATAAAGATGTTCATTTGGAAGGCGAGCTTGCGGCCGAAGAACTGGACTTTGGCAAGCCCGACGAAATGATCCAAACGAATGAACCGTTGGACTATGATTTAGAGGTGGAGCAGAGTGGAAATAACTTGTTGGTGCGTGGGCATTTGCATCTGCCGTTGGCTTGTCAATGCGTCCGCTGCCTTCGGTCCTTTGTGTACGAGGTGGACATTGACCCGTACGATGCCCTGGTGCCGCTGGAAGGGGAGGACTCTGCTTCGGTGACAAATGATCTGGTGGACTTGACGCCTTACCTTCGTGAAGATATTCTTCTCGCCTTTCCGCAGCACCCGCTGTGTGAGGCGGATTGTAACCGTGTCCCCGAATTACAAAGTTCGAAGGCTGCGGTCCCTTCAGCACAGGGCGTGGGAAAATCCGCCTGGGATGAGCTGAACAAGTTGAAATTGAAATAGTTATATGGGTGTTCCCAAAAGAAAACCTTCTCGTAGCCGCCAGCGCATGCGCCGGGCGTATAATAGCGTTTTGACGCTCCCGCAGCTCAGCACATGCCCCCAGTGCGCCGCGCCGTTCGTCCCTCATCGGGTGTGTCCGGCCTGTGGTTTCTACAAGGGCCGTCAGATTATCACGGTCGAGGCGCTCGGTTAAGCCGATTTGGAAAGAGCGTGGTTGAATGACATATTCACCGCGCTCTTTTTATTTATGCGCATCGTCGTCGACGTGATGGGCGGTGATCGAGGTCCCGAAGTGGTCGTAGACGGGGCTCGCCTGGCGCTGAACGAATATTCCGCGATTTCCGAGCTTTATCTGGTCGGAAATGAGTCGGACGTTCGGGCGGCGATGAAGAAAACCGGCCTGAAAGACGGCCGGGTGCAGGTGCTTCACGCCAGCCAGGTCCTCACCATGGAGGACAAGCCGGTTGAAGGATTGCGCAAAAAGAAGGATTGCTCGCTCCTGCGTGCGGTCGATCTGCTGAAGGATGGCCGTGGCCAGGCCCTGATTTCCACGGGGAACACGGGGGGCATGGTTGCCGCCTCGGCGATTCGCCTGCGAACTTTGGAAGGCGTAGAGCGCCCTGCCATCGCCCCGGTGATGCCCTCGGAGAAGGGCTATTTTATTTTGATCGACGGCGGTGCCACGCCCGAGTGCAAGCCGCAATACCTCGCCCAGTTTGCCATCATGGGCTCTCTCTACTGCCAGAAGATCCTCGGCACGAGCAACCCGCGCGTGGGCATTCTGAGCAACGGAACCGAAGAGATCAAAGGGACCGACCTTACCCGCGACGCGCACAAGCTTTGCCAGAATTTGGGACTGAACTATGTCGGATACGTGGAGGGGCACGATTTGTTCCAGGATCGGGTGGAAGTGGTTGTGACTGATGGCTTTTTGGGAAACATCGTCTTGAAAAGCTGTGAAAGTCTGGGCCGGGCCGTGGGGCGCTTTTTGAAGCGCGAGCTGGACGCCAACCCCATTCGGAAGCTGGGCAAGGTGCTTGCCGGAAGCGCCCTTCTTGCGCTAAAAACAAAGTTGGACCCGGATGCCTACGGGGGCGCGCCCCTGTTAGGGCTAAACGGAACCGTGATCAAAGCCCACGGTTCAGCCAACGCCTTTGCAATCAAGAATGCCATTCGAGTGGCGACCGAGACGATTCAGCATCAACTGAATGACTCCATCGTGAAAGAAATTGCCAAAGCCAACGAGGTGATCAGCGTTTCCGCATGACAACGACACAATCCCCTGTTCCGCGACCTGTTAAGAACCCCCGCATCAAGAGCGGGTTTCACCCCCGCACTTGCGCCATCGCCGGGGTCGGCGCCTACGTGCCCGAAAAGGTTCTGACCAACGCCGATCTTGAAAAGATGGTCGATACGACCGACGAGTGGATCACCTCGCGCACCGGCATCCAGGAGCGGCGCATTGCCAAGGAAGGGGAGTTCACCTCGGATATGGCTGCAAAAGCGGCTCTGATCGCCATGGAGCGCGCCCAGGTGAAGCCGGAGGAGATCGAGTTGATCATCGTGGCGACGATCACTCCGGACATGCTCTTTCCTTCTACCGCCTGCCTTGTGCAGCAAAAAATCGGAGCCCGGCGCGTGCCGGCCTTTGATATCGAGGCGGCTTGCTCCGGATTCATTTTCGGTTTGGAGATCGGCCAGCAATTTATCGCCTCGCACACCTACAATACCGTGCTTGTGATCGGGGCGGAGAAGCTCTCCTCGATTATCGATTGGAAAGACCGCAACACCTGCGTGTTGTTTGGCGACGGCGCCGGCGCTGCCATCCTGCAGAGCCGCGGGGAAACTCACGGACTGCTGACTGCCTGCATGGGCGCGGATGGGACGAAGGCTGAGCTGCTTTCGATGCCCGCTGGAGGCAGCCGCCAGCCGGCGACTCTGGAATCCGTCAGCAAGGGGCTTCACTACCTGCGGATGGACGGCAAGGAAACCTTCAAAAGCGCGGTCAATGCGATGTACAGCGCGGCCCAGGAAGCCTTGCGCCGTTGCGAGATCGACATTTCACAAATCAAACTGATCATCCCGCACCAGGCCAACCGCCGCATTATTGACGCGGTGGGTGAACGGCTGGGCGCGACGCAGGAGCAGCTCTTCGTGAACCTGCACAAATTCGGCAACACTTCGGCCGCTTCGGTGGCCATTGCTCTGGACGAAGCCGTGCAAAGCGGCCGCATCGAACGGGGAGATCTCATTCTGTTGGTTGTATTCGGCGCGGGCCTCACGTGGGGCGCGGCCGTCATTCAGTGGTAGGCGGAGTTGCCCTCGCGCGCCAACTTGTTGCCTCTTTAACTTCGCATCGCGCTGCACCGTCCCTTTTTAGGAATGGTGCGCCCAAAAGTCCCACCCCTGCGCGCGCTTCGCCCAGTTCACAGTAGGCCCGGGGGTTTGCTACAACCTGCCGAAAGCTCAGCTCATGGGCGAAGATATGAAGAACGATGGCATGGTGTTATGGGGCGCAGAACCGGCGCGTAACGAAGTCAATCCACGACGGCAAGGCATGGTCCGCAATTTTTTGTTCGGGCTGGCTCTCGCTTGCATGGCCTTTTTCCAGCCCCTTTCCCGGGCCCAAGTGGCTGGGGCGATGGATGTGTGGCCGCGCAATTCGTCCGTCGAGCTCGGGAGCACCACGCAATTCGGGGCTTACGTGCCGATCAACCCCAACACCATTGTTTGGTTGGTGAACGATATTGTCGGCGGCAATTCGTCCATCGGCACGATTACCGCGGCCGGGCTCTATACGCCGCCCGCGCAGGCACCGCAAAATAATGCGGTGACCATCAAGGCACGGAGCACGGCCTATCCTGCCTCGTTTGCCTCGACGCCCCTCACGATCACCCGCCCGTACCCGTGGCTTTGGAGCGTATCTCCCTCGAAATTGCAGGTGGGCAACTACTCCGTCAGCTTTAACGGCAGCAACTTTGCTCCCGATTCGATCGCGCAAGCCAACGGGATGGATCTTGCCACGACCTATTTCTCCAGCACCAAGATTGTCGCGACCGGGACAGCCTCGACGACCGGCGCCATCAGTTTTGCCGTGCGGCAACCGGGACCCGGCGCGGTCACGGGCAACAGCGTGGCTGTGACGGTGACCGCCGTGACCATTACCGTGGCCGTCTCGCCCTCCAGCGCATCGGTGCAGCTTGGAGCGTCGAAGGCGTTTACCGCGACGGTCTCTGGCACTTCGAATACCGGGGTGACCTGGTCGGTAACCGGCGGGGCCGCGAACGGGACTGTCAGTTCGTCCGGCGTTTATACCGGTCCTGCGGCTATGCCAGCCTCTTCGACCGTCAAAGTGCGGGCCACATCGGCCGCCAACTCCGCAGTCTATGCCGAAGCCACGGTCACTTTGACCACGCCTCCGCCCGTGACGGTGACCGTCGCGCCCACGACATCGACGGTCCTTCTGGGGGCGACCGCGGCCTTTACCGCCACGGTATCGGGTTCGGCCAACACGACGGTGAACTGGTCGGTGCTGGGCGGGGTGGCCAACGGGAGCGTTTCGTCCTCCGGCGTTTATACCGCCCCCGCATCGATGCCCGCTTCCTCTGCGGTGACCGTGCGCGCGACTTCCGCAGCCAACGCATTGGCCTACGCGGATGTGGCGGTAACGCTCAAAGCGCCACCGATCGTTGTGACAGTTTCGCCCGCCGCCGCAGTGGTGCAACTCGGCAACTCAAAATCTCTGACAGCGGCTGTCACAGGGACCGCGAACATCGCGGTGAACTGGTCAGTGCTGGGCGGGTCGGGCAACGGCACGGTGACGGTGGCTGGCGTTTATACCGCTCCGTCCTCGATGCCTGCCTCCAGCACCGTGACCGTGCGGGCGACCTCGGCGGCGAACGGTTCCTCAAGCGCCGATGTGAGCATCACGCTCCAGTTGCCGCCAGATTACAGCGCGCTGATTAAAGCCGCTCGATTTCTTGAGCAATCCTCGTTCGGTCCGAATTCCACGACACTCGCCCAAGTGCAACAAATGGGCATCGATGCCTATCTCGATCAGCAGTTTGCCATGCCGCCCACGCCGATTCCGGCCCCCGCGGACAATTCCATGGGCTCGCTGCAGCAGTGGGTGCTCTACAATTATACGAGCGCGCCCGACCAGCTTCGCCAGCGAGTGGCTTACGCCCTCAGCCAGATCATGGTCACCTCGGCCAGCAAGCTGGTTTACGCGAATGAGATTCTTCCCTGGCTGAATGTGCTCAACCAGGACGCCTTCGGGAATTACCGGGACCTCCTCCGGGATGTGACGATGTGCCCGTCCATGGCCAAGTTCCTTGACCTGGCCAACTCCATGAAGCCCGGTTCGGGAGGAGGGGCCAACGAGAATTACGCCCGCGAGTTGATGCAGCTGTTTACGATTGGCCTGCGACTGTTGAACCCGGACGGGTCCGACGTGCTGGACGCAAATAATCAACCAATTCCCACCTACACCCAGAGTACTGTGGCCCAGGTGGCCCTGGCCCTTACCGGTTGGACCTACGCGACCGCTCCCGGCGCCACGCCTCAGAGCGCCAACTGGGAATATTTTGGCGCGCCGCTGGAGCCGAGGCCGGCGAATCACGATTTAACCGCCAAATCTTTCCTGGGTTGCTCCGTTCCGGCGGGTCAGACCGTGCAGCAGGATCTCGAGAGTTTGCTCGATTGCCTGATGAATCATCCGAACATCGCCCCTTTCGTGTCCACTCGCTTGATTCGCAGTCTCGTGACCAGCAATCCGAGCCCGGGCTACATCCAGCGCGTGGCGGCGGTCTTCGCCGATAACGGCGCGGGAGTTCGCGGTGACTTGAAAGCGGTGGTCCGCGCGATTCTCACCGACGTTGAGGCCCGCACTGATGTTCCGTCGGTGAACTCGGGACGGCTGAAGGAACCGATCCTGCACATCTCCGGATTTTTGCGCGCTCTGGATGGCTATTTCAATCCTGGCGAGCAGCTCACGTATCTGTATGGGGAAATGGGGCAGAGTCCGTTGGGGCCGCCTTCGGTCTTCAGTTGGTTCTCGCCGCTGTTCCACATTCCACAGACGCCCTTGTTTGGGCCGGAGTTCCAGATCTATTCACCGACGGAAGCGACGTTACGCGGGAACTTCTTCTTCTACCTGCTCGATACGCCGGGCACGGACGCCACGATCGATCTCTCGCCTTACCAAACTTTCGGGAACGACATGGCGGGCCTGGTTGAGCTGGCGAACCAGCGGCTTCTCTATGGCCGGATGCCGGCCGGGATGAAGCAGGTGCTGATTGATGCCGCGACGCCCGGTTACGATGCGCGCACCCGGATCGAAACAGTTCTCTATTTAACCTCGCTCAGCGGGCTTTACGCCGTTCAGTACTGATTCCGATTTTTCCCTAAACGAAAGACTTTATGACGACTTCATACCGTTTCAATCGCCGACAGATGATCAAGGGCCTCGGCGTCACCGCGTTGCTCTCCCGCTTCGGCTGGATGAATGCCTTGGCGCAATCCACGCCTCCGGACTACAAGGCGCTCGTTTGCGTCTTCCTCAACGGCGGCAACGATGGGCACAATGTGATCGTGCCGCTGACACAGAGCCAGTTCAACGCCTACAAGGCGGCGCGAGGGACGCTCGCTTTGCCGGACGGCAACGGCGCTCTGCTGCCGGTGCAAACGCCTTTGGGAACGCCCTACGGCCTGAACCCGGGGTTTTCGGCGATCCATCCCCTTTGGGCTTCGGGGCAGCTCGCGTTCGTCGCCAACGTCGGCAATCTGGTCCAGCCGATCAACCGCAACCAGTACCTCGGCAACGCGGCCCCGGTTCCGACCAACCTTTTCTCGCACTCGGATCAGACCCAACAAATGCAGACGGGCATCCCGTCGACCTCGGGCGGGACGGGGTGGGGCGCCCGGGCGGCGGATGTCCTGAACCTTCTGAACGGCACTTCGACCTTTCCGGCGGGCGTGTCGACGGCGGGCCGATCGTTATTCTGCACGGGCAATGTCATTTCGTCGGCGAGCCTCCTGCCAGGTTTTGACCTGGATGTGAGCGGCATGAGTCTGTGGCCTCAGGCGGCCACCCAGGGACGAGTGAACGGCCTGCAGCAAGTGCTCAAATTTGACAGCGGCCTCTCTTTGGTCCAGGCGGCCAACGATGTGCGCCAGGACGCCCTGGATCTCAATGCGCTCCTGCGCGGGACCTCAGCCACCATCACCACGCCATTCCCGGGCGGCAGCCTGAGCGACCAATTGCTCCAGGTGGCAAAAATCATCAAGCTGCGGGACGTGTCCGGGATCAAACGCCAGGTTTTCCTCTGTTCCCTCGGCGGGTTTGACACGCACGGCAGTCAAAGCTGGCAGCAATGGGATCTCCTGCGGCAAGTTTCGGAAGGGTTGGCCGCCTTTTACAGTGCGACCATGGAAATGGGCGTGGCCAATTGTGTCACGAGTTTCACCCTGTCCGAATTTGGCCGATCCCTTCAGCCGAGCGGCACCGGATCGGATCACGGCTGGGGAAGCCACCACCTCGTGATGGGCGGGGCGGTCCAGGGCGGCCAGCTATATGGAACGTTCCCAGACCTGGCTCTTGGCGGCCCGGATGATTCCGGTTCCCGGGGAACTTTGATCCCGAGCACCTCCATGGATCAATTCGGGGCCACACTCGCCACCTGGCTGGGCGTGCCCGCGCAGAATCTGCCCACGGTCTTTCCGACCATCGGAAACTTTTCGACAATCGATTTGGGCTTCCTCGGCTAAGAAGCGGCGTTTTGAGGCAGGCGGCCAAAAGAAAGCGGCGCTGGAGTCTGACTCCAGCGCCGATGCGACTTCTACAACTCTAAACGCTCTGGTTATTTAACCAGACGATAGAAGATGGCGTGAGTGGCCGGGTTGATGGCCGTGCTGTAGGCCGAGCCAGTTGCCCCGGAGACCGGGCTGTAAGGTCCGTTGACCGTCGTGGCCGACTGCAGCGTGAAGCCCGAGCCGGTCCAGGACAGGTTCAGGTTTCCGTTGCTGCTCGTGAGCACGATCGTGGGAGAAACGTCCACCGGCGGAGGTGTCAGCACGACCGTGGTGAGCGCTTTTCCTTGATTGCCAGCGGTGTTAATGGCCGCGACTTCATCTGGAGACAAGGTGCGGGACCAGATGGCGAGATCATCAATCTTGCCAACAAAGGCATTGTTGGAATCGATGCTGACGTTGCCGCTATCATCGTAGGAGATGCCGC
The DNA here is from genome assembly GCA_964566945.1 of uncultured Verrucomicrobiota bacterium. Lineage (GTDB taxonomy): Bacteria > Verrucomicrobiota > Verrucomicrobiia > Limisphaerales > SXQI01 > DASVNK01. Next base: position 46,607 of record CAZMKE010000028.1, read on the forward strand.
CGCCGACCGTCAGAGACTTGACGGAAGGAGCGTTCAGGGCGCCCAGGCTGTAAGCGGTGGCGTTTACTTCTTTGCCATCCAGATAAAGGTGCAGCTTTGCTCCATCGAGGCTGAATGCCACCTGGTGCCAGGCTCCCAGCGGGAAGTTGTTCGGATCGGCGACAGTCACGATGTTCGGACCCACCGCGACTTGGGCGCGGAGGCTAAGGGTCCCGTCAGCATTCGCAACGAGGCCGAAGTCGAACAAGCCGGAGTTGGTGCCACCGACCGCGAGTCCACCCACCGCATCCCGCACGAAGGAAACGGTAGCAGAGATGCCGGCGTCCGCGTTTACCCAGAGTGACGCGCCCATGAGCTTGGTCGGCTTGGCGAAGTCGGCAATCTGGATGTAGGTGGATCCATCGAAGGTGAAGGCGTTGCCTACTTTGCCAGCGCCCCAGGTGGCAGTGCCGTTGACCGTGCCGGGCTGGCCGCCCGAAGCGCTGTTGACAGCGGTAGTGCCGCTGCTTGCGTCCAGTGGGAGATAAACCACTTCGGAATCCGTAACGTCAAATTTCGAGAGGTTCACGGCCGCGTTCTGGCTGACCACGCTGTTGCCGGACTGGTCGAAGACCGCCACGCTGTAGACGCCCGCGTCGGTGTCGGCGAACGAGCTGATCGCGAGATTCGCCGAATCCGCACCGGTGATGTTGCCGCCATTAGGCAGGTTGCGCCCGTTCTTGCGCCATTGATAACGCAGGGCGGTTCCGGAAGCCTGCACGCTCAAGCGGGCGGTGCCGCCGGCTTGGGCGACCGTAGATTGAGGCTGGCTGGTGATGGTCGGAGGCGCTGCGGCAGCGGTGGAATTAAGCACGAGCTGGATGCCGTTGACGCCCGTCGCTTGAGCTGCGCCCACCGTGGTGATGAAGTTGAGCGTGAGATCGCCATTTCCGTCAGGGGAGACGTTGTCGAAGCGAATGAAGTTAGCAACGGACGGGTTGGCGGCATCGGTGCTGATGCCGCGGTAGAAGGCCGGAGCGGCATTGTATTCGTCCGAGTTCATCACGCGGACGTAGTAGGTTTGGGAACCGATGGTGTAGGCGACGGTCTGGACCTGCAGAGGCGGGCTGACCGCATAGATGAGTACGGAGTGTTTTCCGGTCGGAACGTTGTGGAATGTAATCGCATTCGGATTCGACGGATCGGTGACCCCGCCGGATCCGAGAATACCATTCAGCATTTGGTCGATCGGCGAATCCACGCCGGTCCCGGCGCCCCACGTGCCGCTGGCGGAGTAGGTGACAGCCAGGCTCGAATCCTTGCCGTCGCTGTCGTAGAACGACGTTGACCCGTCCGCTGCTGGCAGGTCGCCAGACGCCCCAGTGGCGTTATTCCAGTAGGCTTGGGGCCAGATGCCGATGACGGCGTTGGTATCGATCGAAGTCGGAGCTCCATTGGCGCCGCTGCCGATGAAATTGACGGCCACGCTCTTGGTCGGGGAGGGAGTGAAGAGAACAGCATGCACCGGCGTGCTTGCTTCCCGGCCCACGATTTGGGCGGTGTAGATATTGGTGGTATTAGCAGCCGTGATCGGCTCGGTGGTGAATGTGGTTTTGGTGGCGCCGGGGACTGGGGTGCCGTTCTTGTACCATTGCACCGGCCACGGACCGTTGAGGGTGATGAAGAACGTCGCCGGCTGTCCGCTAAGCACCGGAGTGTCGATGGGCTGTTCGAGGAACCGGGCGGACGCTGGGGCGGAACTGGTCACGGCGAGCAGTTCGACTTCGGCCACCTGCATGCAGCAGCCGTTCGGAGTCGTCCGCACCTGTTGGACGGTCCAGCGGTAGTTCTTATAAGACTTGGTGTTCGCGAAGTAGAATTCCTGCACTTGGAACCGCGAGGTGAAGCCCGCGGCGATGTTGCTGATCGTGGTGATCGGCGACCAGGTGCCGGCACTGTAGGATGTCAGGGCGTCGTCGTTCGACCCTTCCAACAGGACGATATCCGGATCGCGCTCGGGACCGTCGTTGGCCGATTCAATCGTCATGCCGGTTACGACCGTCGCTCCGATGCTGGGCTGCACCGCGAAGCCCGAAGGCGAGAAGGTGCCGATTTGATTGCCGTCACGTCCACTGTCGAAGTTGAGGTATTTCGTGGTCTTGTTGTCGATTACGTTTGCCACGCCTTCGGATCCAGGGCTGTTCGCGGAGGACGCAAAGATCAGATCACCCGGCTGAGTGATGTCCTGCGGAGCGGATGTTCCGAGGAATTGCACTTCCGCAACCTGCATGCAGCAGCCGTTGGGGGTTGTGCGAACCTGCTGGACCGTCCAGCGATAGCTCTTGAACGGCGTGACGTTGTCGAACAAGAAGGTCTGTTCCTGGAAGCGGGCGGTGAAGCCGGCGGCGATGTTGCTGATGGTGGTGATGGCCGTCCAGGTTCCGCCCGAGTAGTTGGTGATTGCATCGTTCGAGCCTTCGAGCAGGACGATATCCGGATCGCGTTCCGGACCGTCGTTTGCGGACTGGATGGTGAGTCCGCTGACTACCGTCCGTCCGATCGACGGGGTGACTGCGAAGCCGGACGGAGAGAAGGTCCCGACCTGATTGCCGTCGCGTCCGCTGTCAAAGTTGAGGTATTTGGTCGTCTTGTTGTCGATGGCATTGGCCACGCCCTCAGACCCCGGACTGTTGGCGGAGGATGCAAAAATCGGGTCTCCCGGCTGGGTCACATCCTGGGGGACGACCGTTCCGAGAAATTCCACTTCCGCAACCTGCATGCAGCAGCCGTTGGGCGTGGTGCGCACCTGCTGGACCGTCCAACGATAGCTCTTGTAGGGCTTTGTGTTGTCGAAAGCAAAGGTCTGAGTCTGGAAGCGGCTGGTGAAGCCGGCGGCGATGTTGCTGATGGTGGTGATGGCCGTCCAAGTTCCGCCCGAGTAGTTGGTGATCGTGTCGTTCGAGCCTTCGAGCAGGACGATGTCCGGATCGCGCTCCGGACCGTCGTTTGCGGACTGGATTGTAAGGCCGGTCACGCGTGTCAGTCCGACGGATGGTGTTACCGCAAAGCCGGAGGGCGAGAAAGTGCCGACTTGGTTGCCATCCCGGCCGCTGTCGAAGTTGAGGTACTTTGTCGTTTTGTTATCGATGGCGTTTGCCACCCCTTCCGAACCTGGGCTGTTGGCCGAACTGGCAAAGATCGGGTCGCCCGGTTGTGTTACATCGCTCTGCGCCCAAACGGCAGCAGAGCAGCACAAACTGGCTCCTGCTATGAGGAACTCTCTGATTAACGAACTTGGTTTTCGCATATGTTGTTGCTGGGAGTGGCCAAATTAGGAGGTGCGAATAGAGGGTCAAGAATAATGTGGCTAATCTCCTCGGAAATGTGGCGAATTCCTAAAGACGGGGACGAAACGGATCGTCTGTGCAGCAAGGAATCTAAAAAGGGCAGCTGAAGTCGTGTCTTGTGTAAGGCGTTGAAGGGGAAGTTGTTGAGTTCCTTTGTTTACGCGTTTTTAGTTCGCGGCCAAACCGATCCGATCCCTGGAGTATGATTCCGACGGTTAGGGGGCTTCGGAAAAGCGAATGACAATCGATTTGTCGTCGGGTCCGAATGACAGCTCCTGCTTGCGTCCACCAGGCCAGGTGGCTTCGACTCGACTTGTAACGCGGGGGCGCGGGACCAGAACGGACGGAGCATCCTGCGACCAATAGCCGGAGCCGGCTCGGATTTCGAGCGCTGGTCCAGACCGATCAGGCGCGGCAACTCGAAGTCGCACTCCGAGGCCGAGCGGGTTCCCCGGCGGCCCGATGAGGTGAACCGGAATGCCCAAGTTTTCGGTTGTGTTGTGGAAAAACCGCGTGGCCGCCGCGTTTTGAGTGATGACGAGGTCTGGCCTTCCATCGTGGTCGAAATCGGCGACCGCGGCTCCACGTTGTTCGCCATAAACGGCAAGGCCGGAACGACTGCCATCGACCGTGGAGAGCTGCCCGCGGCCATCGCCGCGGAGCAGGAGGCTGCGCCCCCCGTCCAAGCGCGGTTTGCCCGGCCGGGTGGCGAAAAAATTTTGCGCGAGGACCAGATCGAGATTGCCATCAAGATCAAAATCCGCAACGCAGAGGCCGAAGGCGGGAGCAAATTGGGCCTCGGCCGGAAGCTCACGCGCTTCGAAATAATCTCCGCGGTTCAACAGCAGGACGGAGGTCAAGGTCGCGGCCTGATAACGTCGAAACCGCGGGAGTTCGGGGCCAAGAACGCGGTCGAGAGCCGCGTCGCTGTACTCGGCGTAGGTTTGAAATCGATTGCCCAAAAATGGGATTGCCGCGAAAAGTTCGTCAAATGGACGGGTCGGGGTGAGCACGCCTCGTTCGTACGTCGTCTCGATCAGCGCCAGTGCGGATGATCCGGCCTCCCCGGCGAGGACGACAAGGGGCCTGTCAGGGCTGGCTCGTTCCTCGCCGTTTTCACCCCAGTTTCCGAGGATTAAGTCTGCGCGCCCATCGTTGTCAAAATCGCCCGCCGCTACTGAGATCCAGAGTCCGGTCAATTGAGACATTTCTGTTATTTTCGCCAGCCGCCCAGAGGCTTTGATCCGAGGGTTCAGCGATTCCAGACGCCCGCGCTGGTTGTGAAAGAGGCGGGGACTCGAGAATTCGCCAACCAAAACGAGTTCAGGAAACCCGTCGTTATCGAGATCGGTCCACACCGCAGAGCTGACCGGGATTGGGGCGCTGAGGATAGGGCTATTCTCGACATCGGGCTGCCAGCCGCCGTTCCGCTTCCGCAGAAGGAGGGACGCGCCCGCTTCTGGCCACCGGGCCGCGAGAACGCGTGAGCCGGCGAAAAGCTCGATTTGGCCGTCCCCATCCATATCCGTCGCGGCCAGCGGGCCGATGCTGGAAGGCAGGTCTCGGAGCAGAGCGCGATAACTCGGGTTGCCCGCGGCAAAAGAGAGGAGGCAGGCGGCGTTCGTCATCCCGTCCTCATAGCTTGAAGCACCCACAATCACCTCACTGCCGCCAGAGGCGGTTGGAAGGCCGAGGATAGAGGTGGTGTCGCGAGGCAGCAGTTGGTTGAAGGGTGCGGTCTGCACCGGTGCGAAACCTCCATGGCCGTCATTCCGGTAGACTCCCAACCGGCCGCCCGCTCCGGACCCGATCACCAAGTCCTCCCACCCATCGCCGTCCAGGTCGAAGATTGCGACGCCCGGGCCGCTTTGGCTCAAGCGCCAAGGGAGCAGGGATTGTCGTTGAAAATCGTCATAAAGTTCGTCGGCATGCCGATGCCCAAGCCGATCGCTCGAATCCTGGAACCAGGGGCGGACCGGCCGGGCAACTTGAGGCGGCGGCTCGGCGTCATCGCCAGACTCGCTGATTTCGTAAAGGCGATTTGCGGCCAGGCCAGTAACGCGTTTTTCGCGGCCGCTGCGCCAGCGTACGGTCAACTCAAGAGAGCCGCCGCCCTGTCCGGCCGCGAAAACGAGAAGTGGATCGCTCCCAGACAGGTAGCGTCCACCGGCTACGACTTCCTGCTGCTGTACGGGGACTTGGCTCCCGCGGAGAGTGGCTTTGGCTCCGACGGCCATCGTGTTTGGGGGCAAGCCTCTCAGCCGGACCGCCACTCGGGGCGCGGTGCTGTTGTTTCGATAAGCCGAGGCTGGCGAGTTGAGGTTGTTAACCACGAAATCGAGGTCGCCGTCTCCGTCGAAGTCCGCCAGCGCGATGCCATGATGAACGCCCGGATCATTGGCGCCCCAATCCGCGGTCACATCCTCGAAACGCAGCCCGCCTTGATTGCGAAAGGCGACAATTGGCGTATTCAGGGGCGGATATCGCGTCATGTTGGCTCGGAGATCGGCCGTAAAGGTGCGGCGTCGGTCCGCGGCGTTGGTGATGGCGCCGTAATTTTTTTGATTGGCTCGAACGAGGCGTTCCGCATCGCGATCCTGTAGATCATGAGCATGCCCGGTCGTGATCAACAGATCCGGACGTCCGTCGAGGTCGACATCGAGGAAAACCGGTTGCCAGGCCCATTCGGAAGCAGCGAGGCCCGCAAAGTTCGCAATTTCTGCAAAGGTGTTGTCTGGCCTGCCGTGGAAGAAGGTGTTTCGTAAGCTTTGAGGGCGATTATCAATAAATCCCGGAAGGTTGACGACATCGCGCTGTGCCGCCATCTGGCGTTTTCGCCAGCTGGGAAGCCGGCTGAGCATGTCGACGACGAAAATCTCCGGCCGATCATCCTCGCCGACATAGGCGGCATCCACGCCCATGGAGCTGCCGCTGATCTGTCGAAATGCCGTCCAGGGGGCCGCGCGAAAACGCCCATGGCCGTCACCGAGCCAAATTCGGTCCGGCGTCCAAAAATCGTTGCAGACGTAGAGGTCTGGGAATCCGTCGCCATTGAGGTCTCGAAAAGTGGCGGTGAGCCCCCAATCCAAGGGAGGGCGTTTCAAGGGAAGGCCGGCCTCATCAAGGAAAGCTCCGCTGGTCCACGGAACCTGTTGAAAACGGCCATGGCCTTGGTTGAGGAGAAGCATGTCGGGTTCGCCGTATTCCTCCAGGCGGCCGTCGATGATCACCAGGCGGTTGGTCAACGCGGGAGGCACCGTTGGTTTCCCTCCCACGACTCGCAGCTGCACCTGGCCCTGGTCCCGGATATCATCCGTGCGATTGTTTGCAACGTACAGATCCAGTGTTCCATTGCCGTCGACGTCAGCCAGAGCCATCGTCAAACTCCCGAACGGACTGCTGACGCCGGCTGGCGAGGTGATTTCTTTGAAGTGGCCGCGGCCGTCGTTTTCCCAGCAACGAACGCCTACTCCATTGGCTGTGAGGAGGAGATCCAGCGCGCCGTCGCCCGTGATATCGGCAAGGACCACACCCCGGCAATTCAAGTTGGTAACCGAAATGCCTGCTTGCGCGGTGACGTTGCTAAACCGCCATCCGCCGAGGTTCTTGTAAAGCTCCACCTGGCTCTGGAGGCCGGCGAAGACCAGGTCGGGCAGGCCATCTCCGTCAAAGTCCCCGGACGCGACTCCTGAGCCGTTGTACAGCGTCCGGTTGGTCGCCCCCTGATCGTCGGTCAATCGGTTGGTGAAGAGTATTCCGGTGAGGTTTGGTTCAAGCCGGGTGAAGCCTGGTTTCTCGCCCTGGGCCGGAGGCAATTCCATCCAGCGGCCGCCTGGGAAGTTATGCCACTGGGCGCGCAGATTGCCGCAGAGCATCCCAGTCAAAACGAGCCAGACCGCGAGTCGGATGGCGACGCCGCGGCCTGGAATTTGCATCTGCACGAATTAAAGGATTTCGGCTCGGGAGGTGGGCCAAGACCCGCCTGCAGATTGCGAGCGTGGTCAGGGATTAATGCAGCGAACCGCCCGCCACAGGACGGAAATCGGTTCGCAGATTTCGATTTCGACCCCGGCTTCCTTCATCAGCTTGCGCAGGCTCAAGTCGGTCTTGAAACCGAGGCGGTAGCAAACGGGCGAATAGAGCTTTTCGATAAAGCCGAAGAAGGGGTTCTCGCTCTGGAAGTGGTTGAGGAACACCAGGTAACCACCGGGCTTGCAAACCCGTTTCATTTCTTTCACCACGGCGACTGGGTCGGGAACCGTGGAAATGAAATAGGCCGCGAAGACGCGATCGAAACTGGCGTCGGGAAACTCGAGTCGGGTCGCATCCATCTTCATCAGGCGGATGTTGCGCAGGCGCAAAGCTTCCGCCCGTTCCTGGGCCTTCTCGAGCATGCCCTGCGATAGATCCACCCCCGTGAAATCGATATTTCGAGGGAGGAGGGGAAGGGAAAGACCGGTTCCGATGCCCACTTCCAAGAGTCGAGCTCCGGGGAAGAGATCGAGCAATTCCGGGCCAAGCTCGCGCCCGCTTTGAAAGACTTTTCCGAAGAGGAAATCGTAAACGCCCGAATAGGTGTTGTACACCCTCTCCATGTATTCCACGCTCATAGCATGTTAGTTAAGCTGCAAAAGTAAAAGGTACTTAGATCATTTTGCCCCCCGCGTAAACCAGGAAAAATGATCCGGCCTCCGAGGCTGGCACTGGTCATAAGACAAAAACAAGCGCAACTTGTTCCGAATTCGGTGTTTGTTCAGAATCGACGCGATGTTGCGCGAGCGTGATCCAGATGCAGAGCTGATGCTTCGAGTGAAGCAGGGTGATGCTGTTGCCTTCGAGCAACTCGTGGAGAAATACAAGCAACCGGTGGTTAATCTGCTTTACCGGAACCTGCGGGATGTGACCGAAGCGGAGGATCTGGCCCAGAATGTCTTCGTGCAGGTCTACAAATTCGCCGACCGCTACCGGGTGGAGGCGAAGTTTTCCACCTGGCTTTTCACCATCACCCGGAACCTTTGTCTGAATGAGATCCGCCGCCGGTCCCGCCATCCGGCGGAGTCGCTGGACGCAGCCCATGATGCGGAGGACGACTTCGGGAGTCCGCGCCAATTCGAGGATCGCCGCAACGTATCCGCGCCAGAGCAATTGATGCAGGACGAGCTGAGCGCCAAGGTGGAGGAGGCGTTGGCCGGGTTGCCTGAAAACCAGCGGAACGCGATCCTCCTGTTTAAAGAAAAGGAAATGTCCTACGAAGAGATTTCCAAAATCCTGGGGTGTTCGTTGTCCGCCACGAAATCGTTGATTCACCGAGGGAGGGAGACATTGAAGGAGCGGCTCAAGCCTTATTTGCGGAGCGGAGCGTGGAGCGAATCATGAGCAACTTTCGATCGGAACCGGTTTACTAAAAGGATGAAGCGATGAAAAAGCCAGACGAACGGGATTTGATCGCCAAAGCGCTCAGGGACGAGTTGAGCGAGGCGGAAAAGCGGGAATGGCAGCAGCTTTTGGAGGACGAGCCGGCCTTGCGAGGGGAGTATGCGGAGGAACTGGCCCTGGAAAAAGCGCTGGATCAGCTGCCGAATGTAAAAATCTCCACAAATTTTACGGCCCTGGTTCTGCAGGAAGCGCATCGGTCCGGAGAAAGTCGCTCGTTCTGGAGCGGCTTGTTTCGCTTTCGGTTCCCGGCGTTCGCGCAAGCAGCCGCAGTGTTCGGGGTCATCGCCACGGTGGGTCTGGCGCTTGGTTATCGATACCGCAAGACAGAGCGGGCGGATATGGCCCTGGGAGTGCGTTCGTTCACCGAGGTGGCCGCCGCCATCGGGAGCAGCCACGGTCCGGCCGCCGATGTTTTCGCGAACTTCGACGCCATTCAGCGGTTGTCGATGCCAACTGACAACGAAGTCGATCTGGAATTGCTCGTCGCCCTGCAAAAGTGATGAAAACCTCGCTCCCCACTTTCGGAAAGGCCTGGACTCTTTGGCTGCTCGGGCTGGCCCTCGCTGCCGAGGCGTTCGGCGCGGCGCCCTTGCCCGAGGGGGCGGGCTTGCCTCCATTGCCGCCGTCGCCCGTCCAGCAATTCCGGGAATGGCTGGCGCTGCCTCCCTCCGAGCGGCAGAAGGCGGTGGCGGAGTGGCCGTCGGGGAAGCAGGAGGTGTTGCTGCGGAAGCTGCGAACTTACGAGGCGCTACCGGCGGAGGAGCGGGAACGCAGGCTGAAGATGATCGAGTTGCGTTACTATTTGCGCCCGCTCATGGGAATGAAACCCGAGGAGCGTGCTTCCACTCTGGGGTTGGTGCCGCTCTCGCTGAAGGCGCTCGTGTTGGAGAGGCTCTCGAATTGGGACTCTTTGGATGTCCATTTACAGCAGGAAATCCTGGCCAACGACAATTCGCGGGAGTTGGTCACCAAGTATTATCTTCAACTTTCGCAGGGCCGGTCCAAAGAGGAGATTCTCGGCTCTTTCAATCCCGCCCGGCGGGCGGAGATGGATCAGGCGCTGCGGACCTGGAATGGCCTCTCCGCGTCCGCGCGGGTGCGGACTGCGGGACAGCTGACTGCCTTTTTTGAACTTCCACGCGTGGAACAGGACCGCGCTTTCCAGCAGCTTTCGGACAGTGAACGGCAGGACATTGAAAAGACGCTGCAGGCCTTCGCGCAGCTTTCGCCTGAGCAGCGCCGTGTCTGCGTCGAGTCGTTCCAAAAATTCACCATGATGCCTCCGCCGGAGCGCGCCTCTTTCCTCCGCAATGCGGCGCGGTGGCAGGCGATGAGCCCGGAGGATCGCGCGCTCTGGAAGAAGTTGGTGACGAAAATTCCGCCCTTGCCTCCCATGCCGCTGCAGGAACCGCCCCGGCCGGAAGCTTCCCAGCCTCGCAATCGGATGGCGGGAACAAAAGTTCCTTAGCCCGTTTCCTGGCCCTTTCCGCCGGGCCGGGCCGCGGCGGGCTTGGCTTGTCACCGGGTGAAGATCGATTTAGCTTTGGCCACCCGGTGGATAATGTTGCTTTCGAGATTTTCGGATTTCAGATTTATTGGTACGGCATTCTGGCCGCCACCGGTTTTCTTCTTGGCTTTGGCACGGCAAGCCTGCGCGCGCCGCGGGCTGGCTTGAAAGGCGAGGATGTCTACAACCTGGCGCCCTGGATTATTATCGGCGCGGTGATCGGCGCGCGCTTCCTCTACGTCGTTTCCTACTGGGACAAGGAATTTGCCGGCGAACCCTGGACGCACATTTTCAACATGCGCTCCGGCCTGGTCTACTACGGCGGCCTGATCGGCGCGTCCCTGGGCACGATCATTTACACGCGCAAGAGCCGGCTGCCCTTGTGGACTCTCGCGGATGTCATGGCGCCCAGCATTCCTTTGGGCCATGCGTTTGGCCGGGTGGGATGTTTCATGACTGGCTGCTGCTACGGGCGGCCGACTGATTTGCCCTGGGCGGTGCATTTCCCGAAAGAACATTGGACGCATGGCCTCGGGGTTCATCCGGTGCAGTTGTATGAAAGCGGCTTGAATCTGCTTTTCTACGCCGGGCTGGCCTGGCTGTTCCGCCGGCGTAAATTCGATGGCCAGGTGTTCGCGGTTTACCTCGCGGGGTATGCGATCCTTCGCGCTTTCACCGAGGCTTTCCGCGGCGACTACACCCAGCACTACCTCGGCGGGATTCTGACTCCGGGCCAGTCGGTAAGCCTCCTGATTGTCTCCTTGGGCGCCGCCCTTTGGTTCTGGCGCCGCCGGATCCCGGTCCGCGCCGGCGCGCCACCGGCATGACTTCGGGCATGGAGGAGGACCAGGACAGTCTGGTGGTGGAGGCTTCGCTGCCCGGCGAGCGGCTGGACGTTTACCTGCGCGGTCACTTCCCCGATGTTTCCCGGGGCACGCTGCAAAAGCTGATCGATACCGGGGATGTTCAGGTGAATGGCCATCCGGTGAAGCCCACCCACTCGCCGAAAGCCGGCGATGTCATCACCATTCAATGGCCGGCTCCGAAAAAACTGGACCTCCTGCCGGAGGATATCCCGCTGACCGTGCTCTATGAGGATTCCGACTTGCTCGTGCTGAACAAGCAGCCCGGTTTGGTGGTTCATCCCGGGGCGGGAAATTACGAGCACACCCTGGTGAACGCCCTCCTGCATCACTGCGCGGGGCAGTTGAGCGGAATTGCCGGATACGCGCGCCCGGGGATCGTGCACCGGTTGGACAAGGATACCAGCGGCTGCCTGGTGATTGCCAAGAACGACGTGGCTCATCTCGGATTATCCGATCAGTTTCGCAACCGGACGCTGGAGAAGATTTACCATGCGATTCTCTGCGGGGATCTGCCCAACGCGAAAGGGGAGATCAGCGCGGCCATCACGCGCCATCCAGCCCACCGGCGTTCCATGACGATCGCCGAGGCGGGCAAGGGGCGGGAGGCGCGGACCGGCTACCGGATTCTCGAGCGATTGCGCTGCGCGACGCTCGTCCAGGTGGTGCTGCACACGGGACGCACGCACCAGATTCGCGTGCACTTCCAGCACCTTGGTTTTCCCCTGGCTGGCGATCGCGTTTACGGCGGAAGACAAAATGCGCGGCTGACAACGCAGACGAATTTTACCGCCGCCCGCCAGATGCTGCATGCCTATTCCCTGTCTTTTAAGCATCCCAGATCGGGGGAGGCGATTTCATGTGTGGCCCCGTGGCCGGACGACTTCAAACAGGCGGTTTTGAGTCTGCGCAAGGCCTGAGGCAGGGAGCGCGCAACCGCCGGAGCTGCGCGCGCGTCTTGAATGTTAGACTGGGTCCATCCGTCCGAGATTGCTCGGAGCTGGAAAAAGTGAGCGCTCTTCGTATCTTGGACGCAAATCCAGGTCCGCAGAGTGTGAGGAGGAAATAGTTGTAGTCGTGATCGAATCGCGTATGCAAAGAGAACAGCTTGGCCGAAAGGCGAGGTCGTAACATGCCCGGCCCCAGCGAAGGAGTTCCGGCGACACCGGCCAGGAAGGGCCATGGATGGCTATGGCTGGTGTCATTTCTAATTTTACTCGCCCTGGGCGCCTTCTTTTACCGGCGGGCCAAAGGGGCGCCTCAAAACGGCGCTGACCCGTCCGGCAAAGCCGCGGTGGCCGGCAAGGCTCCCGGCGGTGGCGGCCGTCCGGGCGCTTTTGGGCCAATCATGGTGGGCGTTGATACCGCCAAAACCGGGGATATCGGCGTCTACGTCAGTGCGCTCGGCCTGGTCACGCCGCTGAATACGGTGGCGGTGCGGAGCCGCGTGGAAGGCCAGCTGGTCAAGATTCACTACACCGAAGGGCAGTGGGTCAAAGAGGGCGACCCTTTGGTGGAGATTGATTCGGCACCTTATCAAGCCGCGCTCTCCCAGGCGGAGGGCCAGCTGGCGCGGGATGCCGCCCTGCTGGAAAACGCCCGCCTGGACCTGAAGCGCTACGAGGATGCCTTCGCCCGCAACGCCGTTCCCAAACAGCAACTCGACACCCAGCAATCCTCCGTCCGGCAGTTCGAAGGCGCGGTCAAGCTGGACCAGGGGCAGGTGGATAATGCCCGGGTGCAGTTGAATTACTGCCATATCAAGGCGCCGGTCTCGGGGCGGGTCGGCCTGCGGTTGATCGACCTGGGGAACATCGTCCACTCGGCCGATGCCGCGCCGTTGGTGGTGATCACCCAGCTCAAGCCAATCTCGGTGGTTTTCAGCGTGGCGGAAGATTATCTCCCGCAGATTCAGAAGCAATTGCGCGCGGGGAACCAGCTCCCGGTGGACGCCTATGACCGGGCTCAGGAGCATCGGATTGCGGCGGGCATGCTGCAGACGCTCGACAACCAGATCGACGTCGGGACCGGCACCGTCAAGCTGAAGGCGGTCTTTACGAACGAGGATGAAGCGCTGTTTCCGAACCAGTTCGTGAACGCGCGCCTGTTGGTGGAAACGCACCACAATGTTACTTTGGTGCCTAATGGGGCGGTCCAGCGCGGTTCCAAGGGGCCATTCGTGTTTGTGGTGAAAGCGGCGGACACGAACCTGGTGGCGGCAGCCCAGCCGATCGAGGTGGCGGCCAGCAACAGCACCGTTTCGGAAGCCCGCGGGCTGGAGGCCGGAACCCGCATCGCGGTCGATAATTTCAACCGCCTGAACGACGGCGCCAAAGTCGTTGTCCGGCCTCCGCCCGATGCCGCGAAGAGCGGGCCTCCCCGCGGCAAGAAAGGGCCGGGTTGAGTCCTTCGCGGCAGTTCATTCTCCGGCCGGTCGCCACCTCGCTCCTGATGGTGGCGATCATTCTTTCCGGCGTGGTGGCTTACCGGCAATTGCCGGTTTCGGCTTTGCCTCAGGTGGATTACCCCACCATCCAGGTCATTACTTCTTATCCTGGCGCCAGCCCGGACGTGACCGCCTCGGCGATCACCGCGCCGCTGGAGCGGCAGTTCGGCCAGTTGCCCGGGCTGAATCAGATGACCTCGATCAGCTCGGGAGGCAGTTCCATCATCATCCTCCAGTTTGCCTTGTCATTGAACATCGATGTGGCGGAACAGGAAGTGCAGGCCGCGATCAACGCTGCCCAGACCTATTTGCCGGCCGGGCTTCCCTCGCCGCCAATCTACAGCAAGTCCAACCCGGCCGATGCTCCGATCCTGACCCTGGCGTTAAGCTCCAAGACCTTGCCGCTCTCCCAGGTGCAGGATTTTGCCGATACGCGGCTGGCCCAGAAGATCGCCCAGGTGCCCGGGGTGGGCCTGGTTACGATCAGCGGCGGCCAGAAGCCTGCCGTCCGAATTCAGGTGAATCCGACGGCGCTCTCGTCCTACAGCATTAGCCTCGAAGATCTTCGCACTGCGGTCCAGCAGGCCAGCCTCAATCAGGCGAAAGGCAATTTCGACGGTCCGCAACAAGCGTATTCGATCAATGCGAATGACCAGTTGCTGACCAGCAAGGACTATCGCGCAATCGTCGTGGCCTATCGGAAGAACGCGGCGGTCCTGCTTTCGGACGTCGCGACCGTGGTCGACGACGTCGAGAATTCCAAACTGGCGGCGTGGGCCAACCACGATCCAGCGGTGATTGTTAACATCCAGCGCCAGCCTGGGGCCAATATTATTCAAGTGGTCGATCGAATTCAGGCGCTCATGCCCCAATTGAAGGCAAACCTCCCGGCTTCGGTGGATGTGTCGATTCTCACCGACCGGACGGTTACGATCCGGGCGTCGGTGCGCGACGTGGAGTGGGAGTTGCTGCTGACGATTGTGCTGGTGGTGCTGGCCATCTTTCTCTTCCTGCGCAACCTTTCCGCTACGATCATCCCGGCGGTGGCGGTTCCGCTTTCACTCGTGGGCACGCTGGGGGTGATGTATCTGCTGGGTTACAGCCTGAACAATCTGACGCTGATGGCGTTGACCATTTCCACCGGGTTTGTGGTGGATGACGCCATCGTGATGATTGAGAACATCGTGCGCTACATCGAGGCTGGAGAAAAGCCGCTGCAGGCGGCGCTGAAAGGGGCGGAACAGATCGGGTTCACCATCATCTCGCTTACCGTGTCGCTGATTGCGGTGCTCATTCCGTTGCTGTTCATGGGGGATATCGTGGGCCGCTTGTTCCGCGAGTTCGCGGTGACGCTCAGCGTGACCATCCTTGTTTCAGCGGTGGTCTCGCTCACCCTCACGCCCATGATGTGCTCCCGCCTGTTGCGGCATCAACCGAGTGGCGAGCAGGGCAGCCTGTATCGGGCTTCTGAAAAGTTCTACGACCGCGTCGTCGAGATTTACGGACGCACTCTGAAATGGGCGCTGCGGCACGAGACCGGCACGCTTTTCGTCGCCGCGCTCACACTGGTTTTGACGGTGGTGTTGTACGTCATCGTTCCCAAAGGATTCTTTCCTTCGCAGGACACCGGGGTGATCCAGGGGATATCCGAAGCGCCCCAGGATATTTCGTTCCCGGCCATGGCGGAACGGCAGCGATCGCTGGCGGAAGTGATTCTCAAAGATCCGGCGGTGGAAAGCGTCTCCTCGTTCATCGGCGTGGATGGAATCAACACCACGCTGAACAGCGGACGAATGCTGATCAATCTCAAGCCGCTCGAAGAGCGGCGCGTGGGGGTTCTGGATATCATGCGCCGGTTGCAGCCGGAGCTGGCCAAGGTATCAGGCATCACTCTTTTCATGCAACCCGTGCAAGACCTGACGGTGGAGGACCGGGTCAGCCGAACCCAATATCAATACACTCTCGAAGACCCCGATGCCGCCGAGTTGAAGGAATGGACCGCGAAATTGATGGATAAACTCTCAGTCCTGCCTGAGTTGCGGGATGTCGCCACGGATCAACAGACCGAGGCCGCGCAAGAAACTCTGGTGGTGGACCGCGTCACCGCGTCGCGGCTCGGGATTACCGCCCAGGCGATCGACGAGACGCTCTACGACGCGTTTGGCCAGCGGCAGATCACGACTCTGTTCACCCAGTTCAATCAGTATCACGTGATTTTGGAAACGAACCCGGATTTTCAAAAGAGCCCCTCGCGCCTGAACGATATTTACGTGCGCGCGCAGAACGGAGGAATGACGCCGCTCAGCGCTTTCACCCACTTTGAGCGGGGCACTGGGCCGCTCGCCATCAATCACCAGGGCCAGTTTCCCTGCGTGACGATTTCCTTCAACCTGGCGCCGGGCGTCTCGCTGGGTGCGGCCACCCGCGTGATCGAGCAGGCGCGGCGGGACCTCAGCATGCCGTTGAGCATCCAGAGCGAGTTTCAGGGAACGGCTCGCGCGTTTCAGGCGTCGCTCAAGAATGAGCCGATGCTGATTCTGGCGGCCATCGTGACCGTTTACATCGTGCTCGGCGTGCTCTACGAGAGCTACATTCACCCGCTGACCATCTTGTCCACGCTTCCTTCGGCCGGGGTGGGAGCCATCCTGGCGCTCCTGATCTGCCGGGAAGACCTGGGCGTGGTGGCTTTGATCGGGATCATCCTGCTGATCGGGATCGTGAAGAAGAACGCGATCATGATGATCGATTTTGCCCTGGAAGCGCAGAGGCATGATTCGAAGCCGGTTGGGGAAGCCATCTTCCAGGCCTGCCTGCTCCGGTTTCGGCCGATCATGATGACTACATTTGCCGCGTTGTTCGGAGGAATTCCCCTGGCGTTTGGCAGCGGCGTCGGCTCGGAACTGCGCCGGCCGCTCGGCATCGCGATTGTCGGCGGGCTTTTGCTCAGCCAGGCGCTGACTCTTTATACGACGCCGGCGATTTACATCTTTTTTGACCGAATCGCGACCCGGTTCTCCCAGGCCCGCAAGAAGCGGCTGGGCGAGGAGGCGGTCCTGGCGCCGGCCGCATGAACATTTCGGCTCCATTCATTCGCCGGCCGGTCGCCACCACGTTGCTGACGGCCGCGATTGCCCTGGCGGGCTTGGTGGCTTACCGCCAGTTGCCGGTCTCGCCTTTGCCGCAGGTCGATTTTCCGACCATCTCCGTCAATGCTTCCCTGCCGGGGGCCAGTCCCGAGATCATGGCTTCGTCCGTGGCCGCTCCGCTCGAACGGCAGTTGGGGCATATCGCCGGTGTCGCGGAAATCACTTCCGCGAGCTACTTCGGCAGCACTTCAATCACGCTCCAGTTCGATCTGGACCGAAACATTGATGGCGCGGCCCGTGACGTTCAGGCGGCGATTAACGCGGCCCGGGCCAACCTGCCCGCCAACCTGCCCAGCAACCCCTCCTACCGGAAAGTGAATCCCGCGGATGCGCCCATCATGATCCTGGCGCTGACTTCAGACATCCTGGAACGGGGGCAGCTCTACGATGTCGCCTCGACCATCATCCAGCAGCGGCTTCTGCGCATTCAGGGAGTGGGGCAGGTGAACATCGGCGGCAGTTCCCTGCCAGCCGTGAGGGTGGATGTCAATCCGGTCCAGCTGAACAGTCTTGGCCTCGGCTTGGAGGATGTGCGGGGAATGTTAAGCCGCCAGAATGCCAATCTGCCCAAGGGCCAGCTGTCGGATGGAGAAACCACTGCGGAGGTTCGGGCGAACGATCAGCTGCTTAAAGCGGAGGAATATAAGCCGCTGATTGTTGCCTATCGGAACGATTCCGCGATCCGGTTGTCGGATATTGCCACGGTTGAGGACTCGGTCGAGAACGTCAGGGCTGCGGGCTACGTCAATGGCAAGCCCAGTGTGTCCCTGATTCTATTCCGCCAGCCGGGCGCGAACATTATCGAAACGGTGGATCACATTCATGAAGCTCTCCCGTCCATTCGGGCCGCGATCCCGGCGGCGATGAATCTTCAAGTCGTGCTGGATCGAACCACCACCATTCGGGCGTCCGTTTTTGAAGTGGAGCGAACGCTCGTTGTTTCCATCGTCCTGGTCATTTTTGTCGTGTTTCTCTTCCTCCGGAATCTGCGGGCCACGCTCATCCCGGCCGTGGTCGTTCCGGTCTCGCTCATCGGCGCTTTTGGGGTGATGTATCTCCTTCATTACAGCGTGGATAATCTGTCCCTCATGGCTCTGACGATTTCGACCGGGTTTGTCGTGGACGATGCCATCGTGGTGATTGAGAACATCGCCCGGCACTTGGAGGACGGTCTGAATCCATTCGAAGCGGCCCTGAAAGGTGCTCGCGAGGTGGGGTTCACAGTCCTCTCCATCAGCATTTCCTTGATCGCGGTCTTTATTCCCATATTGCTCATGGGCGGGATTGTGGGGCGGCTCTTCCGCGAGTTTGCTGTTGTCCTTTCCACCGCCATCATGGTTTCGCTGGTCATTTCGCTGACCACGACTCCGATGATGTGTTCCCGGTTGTTGCGGCGGCAGAAAGGGGAGCAGCATGGACGCATCTATCAAGCGAGCGAGCGGATGTTTGATTGGGTGCTGGGGCTGTATGAGAAGAGCCTGGCGTTGGTTCTTCGGCATCCGGTGGTCACCATCCTGCTTTTGCTGCTCACGGTGGGCCTGAACGTTTACCTGTTCCGCATCGTGCCCAAAGGCTTCTTCCCGCAACAAGATAACGGCACAGTGTTCGGTGGCATGCAAGGTCCGCAGGATGCCTCGTTCAACGCGATGCAGTCCGCCGCGGAGCGCTTGGTGAATATTATTCGGCAGGATCCCGCCGTGGCCAGCGCCACCGCGTTTACCGGCGGCAACGGCGCGGGAAATGCCGGATTTGTCTACATGGCTTTGAAGCCGCTGGAGGAGCGCAAGGTGAGTTCCACTGAGGTGATCAATCGTCTCCGGCCCAAGCTCGCGGCGGCGCAGGGCGTCTCGGTCTTCGTGCAGGCGGGGCAGGACATCCGAATCGGCGGGCGGGCGAGCGCGGCTCAATATCAGTACACCATCCAGAGTGAAAGCCTGGAGGACCTGGTCGAGTGGGGGCCGAAGTTGCTCGTGGAAATGCGCAAGCTGCCTGGGTTCACGGATGTGAATAGCGACCAGCAGAACAACGGTTTGCAGGCCTCTTTGGTCTTCGACCGTCAGACCGCGGCCCGGCTTGGCCTCTCGCCCCAGCTCATCGACAACACGCTTTACGACGCTTTCGGGCAGCGGCAGGTGTCCACAATGTACACCCCGCTCAATCAGTATCATGTGGTCATGGAGGTTGACCCGAAGTTCTGGCAATCACCGGAAGGGCTGAACTCGATCTACCTGAGGCCGACCAATGGGCCGGTGGTGCCTCTCAGTGCCATCGCTCGTTTCGAGCCGAAGACCGCGCCAATTTCCGTCAACCACCAGAGCCAGTTCCCGTCGGTGACTCTTTCGTTCAACCTGGCGCCCGGAATCGCCTTGAGTGACGCGGTGGTCACGATTGGCCAGATGGAACAGCGCATGGGCATGCCGGGGCGGATTCGCGGCAGTTTTTCCGGAACGCTGCAGGCGTTTCAGGAGTCGCTGGCAAACACCCCGGTGCTGATCATCACCGCTCTGGCTGCGGTCTATATTGTGTTGGGCATTCTCTACGAAAGTCTCGTCCATCCGATTACCATCCTTTCGACCTTGCCCTCGGCGGGCGTGGGCGCCGCTTTGGCATTGCTGCTTTGCAAAACGGACCTGAGCGTGATCGCGATCATTGGCATTCTGCTGCTCATCGGCATTGTGAAAAAGAACGCGATCATGATGATCGATTTTGCACTGGCAGCTGAGCGGAACGAGGGGCGCAGTTCGAGGGATGCGATCTTCCAGGCGTGCCTTCTCCGTTTCCGCCCAATCCTGATGACGACTCTGGCGGCCATGTTTGGCGCGCTGCCGCTCGCTTTCGGGTCCGGGGTCGGCTCGGAACTGCGGCGCCCGCTCGGCATTACCATTGTGGGCGGGCTGATCATGAGCCAGATCCTCACGCTTTACACCACCCCGGTCGTTTATCTTTACCTGGACCGGTTCCGGCTTTGGGCCGCCCGCCTGCGCGGTTCCCCGAAACATCCGGAGCTGCCAGGCACACCTATTTCAGAAACGGCATGATCTCGCTTTCACGAGTTTTTCAGTTTTTGCGGCCCGCCGCGGCCGCACCGGCGGCAGTGGCCGCCATCGCGCTGACTGGGTGCAACTTCGCTCCCAAATACCAGAAGCCGGTCACCGATGCACCGGCGGAATTCAAAGAACTGACGCCGGAGCAGACCAATCATCTGGCGCAATGGCGCCCCGCGGATCCCGCCGAAGCCTCCTGGCGGGGGAAATGGTGGGAGCTTTTCGGAGATGAGCAGCTCAACGCCCTGCAAGCTCAGCTCGAAGTCACGAATCTAACCATTGCCGCTTCGGTGGCCCGCCTGGATGTCGCCCGCGCGGTCGTTCAGCAGACCCGCGCCAGTTTGTTTCCGCTGATCGCGATTGACCCGGGGGTGAGCCGCTCCCAGACGCGTTTGCGCACCTCCGGGAATGCGACCGCGAATCTCCCCAGTTCAACGCGCTTTACGGATTACACCCTGCCTGTCACCGCTTCGTGGGAGCCCGATTTATGGGGGCGCATTCGCAATGGCGTGCGATCGGACCGGCTGGCTGCAGACGCAGCGCAGGCGGATCTGGAAAATGTCCGCCTTTCCGCGCACGCGGAACTGGCCGCGGATTACTTTCAAATCCGGGCGGTGGAAGCTCAGAAGCAGCTTCTCGATTCCGCCGTCAAAGCCTACCAGGAATCGTATGATCTGGCCCGCGCCCGCTATGAGACGGGCATCGCGTCGGAACAGGACGTCGCCCAGGCGCAGACCCAATTGACGACCACCCGGGCCCAGGCCACGGACACTGGGATTCAACGGGCGCAACTTGAACATGCGATTGCCGTTTTGCTGGGCCGCGCGCCTTCCAATTTTTCGGTGGCCCCGGTGGCAACGCGCTATCTGCCTCCCACCGTCCCGTTGGAAGTGCCTTCACGCCTGCTGGAGAGGCGCCCGGACGTGGCGGCGGCTGAGCGCCGGGTGATGGGCGCGAACGCCCAGATTGGGGTAGCCCGGGCGGCTTACTTTCCGAACCTCACCCTGAGCGGTTCGGCCGGTTATCAGAGCACTGCGCTGAGCGACCTGACCTCGTGGCCGAACTTTATCTGGTCGATCGGGGGCAATGTCGCCGAAACGATTTTCGACGCTGGACGGCGCAAAGGGGTGACCCGCCAGGCGTGGGCCAACTACAATCTCGCCGTCGCGAACTATCGGGAGGCGGTCCTTACCTCATTTAAGGAGGTGGAGGATGCTCTGGCGGCGTTGCGTCTGCTGGCCGGGGAGATTCAGGACGAGAATGTGGCGGTGGAATCGTCGCAGCGCTACCTGACGCTGGCGACGGATCGCTACAAACTGGGGATCGACAGTTATCTGAACGTCATTACCGCGCAGACGACTTTGCTTGGCACCCAACGCACCACGGTCGCTCTCCAGTTTCAACAGATCGCCGCGACGGTTCAGTTGATCAAGGCGCTGGGTGGCGGCTGGCAGGGAATGCCCAATTAACGCGCCCGGTGAAGCTTACGCCGAAGCGGTGTTCTGCTTGCGCCCGTCCAGCATGAAATCCAGGTAATAAACGAGCCGATCCTTCATCTCCTTGCGCGGGACGATCGCATCGATCAGCCCGTGTTCGAGGAGGAACTCAGCGGTTTGGAAGCCCGGAGGCAGCTCGGATTGAGTGGTATCCTTGATGACGCGAGGGCCGGCGAAGCCGATCATCGCTCCGGGTTCGGCGAGGTTCAGGTCGCCCACCGTTGCAAAGCTGGCCATGACTCCTGCATAGGTTGGGTGAGTGAGGACGCTGATGTAAGGCAGGCGGTTGCGCGCATGATAAGCCAGAGCGCCGCACGTTTTGGCCATTTGCATCAGGCTGAACATTCCCTCGTACATCCGGGCGCCGCCACTGGTTGAAATAATAATCACCGGCAAGCCTTTGCTGGTGCCGGCCTCAATCAGGCGCGTGAGTTTCTCGCCCACCACCGACCCCATCGAACCACCCAGAAAGCTGAAATCCATCACTCCGAGAGCGACCCGGTGATGGCCGAGCTTGCCGATCCCGGTGATCACCGCATCCTTGAACCCGGTGGACTTCTGATACGCTTCGATCTTTTCCGGGTAGGATGGGAATTTCAGCGGATTTGCGCTTGAAAGGCTGGCGTCGATCTCTTCAAACGAACAGGTTTCCACCAGGGAATTAATCCGCTCCCGCGCGCCGATGGGAAAGTGATGCTGGCAATGGAGGCAAACCTTCAGGTTTTCATCGAGCTCCTTGTCATAGAGCATGGTGTCGCACTTGGGACACTTGACCCAAAGGCCTTCGGGTATCTCCTTTTTGCGGGATTTGGCTGAGGAAAGCTTCGGCTTTTTGGCGAAGGTGGTGGCGTTACTGGGGGGAGGAGTCACGGCAGGCTCGACGCTTTCCAGACCCAGTGACTTCTTGGTAAATGATGTAGTGGCCATTTTGCTCAGGACAAGCATGATCGTGGATGACGCGGACCGCTAATGTTTCAAAGACGTAACCAACCGAACCGTCCGGGGGTAAGACCACCGTTTGAACTTCATGTGAGCCGTATTTTACTACTGAAGAACGCCGCGGGCAACAGTCCAGACATCGACTCTTGAAGCTCCGTTGTCCATCAATAGTTTAGAGCAAGCGTTGGCGGTCGCTCCGGTGGTCAAAACGTCGTCCACCAGGATGATTTTTTCGCCCTGGAGAGCTTTTTTCGCGCGATAAGCGAATGCTCGCTTAACGTTTTCTGATCGCTGGCTGCGGGAAAGGCGGGTTTGCGTTTGCGTCGGTACGACTCGGCGGAGCAGCCGATTCTCGACGCGAATGCCCGTGGCCTTGCCCAAGGCTCGGGCCAGGCGGGCCGACTGATTAAACGATCGTTCCCGGAGTTTCAACCAATGCAGCGGAATTGGCACGATGCAATCCCAGGACTCCCGGACCAGTTCGGGGCGGGCCTGCCGAATTAGCAGATCGGCCAGGAACGGTTCGAACCAGGTGGCCTGGTTGTATTTGTAGCGATGGATGACCTCTTGCACCAGGCCGCTCAAGCGCACTGCGGCTCGAGCCCGGCGAAAGTGCAGTTTTTCATCGCGGCAATTGGCGCATTCGAAGCTCGTGCTGATCTCACCTTGGAACGGCAGCCCACAGCAGCGACAAAAGGGTTCGACGATGAATTGCACCCCGTCCTTTTTGCTCCAGCAGTCGACGCAGACGTAGCCTTCCGGGGCGGTCGCCTTTCCCGTGCGGCAGATCTGGCAAACGTCCGGGTAAAACAGAGCGAGCAATCGGCTCGTGAAGCCGCTCCAGGCTGGCAAGGACAGGCTAAACATTCGGGCGCGGTTGGCTGGGAAGCACCTTGTTCAGCAGGAGCAGAATGGCCAGGAGGATGAACCCGGGCGCCCAGCCATCCACCAGCTTGTTCCCGCCCCAGGCCCAGGCGCTCGCATTGGGACTGGTTTTCGTGATCACGCCCAGGAGTTTTACGCAAAAAATCAGGCCGGCATGCACGCCAAAGGAAAATGCCAGCGAACCGGTTCGTTCAAAGGCCAGGGAGAGGATTATCCCGATCAGTGCCAGATTGAAGAATCCTGGAATTAGCGCGTGCCACTGGGTGAAACCGCCGAGCATCTGACCGAGCGTTGTCAGGCCCGAAAACCATTCCACCACCTCCGGGCTGGTCGGTTTTTCAAAGAAATGGACCAGGGCGTAGAATCCGCTGCTGATGATCGCCGCCCGCCAAAACGAGTAGCGCCTTCGCAAGGTCCCAAACAGCGCGCCTCGAAATAGCAATTCTTCGATGGCGGCCACCAGCACCGCCGCCAGCAGCGCGCCGCCGATGCGCCGTCCGACCGGGTCGTGGTTCGCGTCCCAGATCCGCGCTCCGAACGAGAGGGCGAGCGCGCTCGCGGCCGCCAGGGCAAAAAAGCCCCAGGCGATCCCCTCGGTGACATGGATCCAATCGCGCGCCCGGAAACGGAGGCCCAACGCTTGCTTGGAACGAATGCGAAGCCCTTTGAGGAATGTGGGAAGGCCGATCAACGCCAGGAGAATCAGGCAGCGGCTCACGTATCGGTGGAACGGATGCTCGGCCAGCGGACGCCACATCGGATGCTCTTCGGCCAGGAAATGGACGGTGTGGTAGAGCCGCGGCGCCACCAAGGCCGCGCCAAGGAACACGGCGATCAGGTAAAGCGAGACCACGGTAACGGGGTTCGGCTCCGGTTTGGCTTGGACGATCGGCGGCGGCGGTGTCAAAAGTGGCGAAATTAACGGAGGCGGCGCGGTGGGGATTTCCGGGATGGGGGCCGGAGCAGCTTCATTCGCCGAAATAACGGGAGGAACGGCTGGGGGAGCGGGAGCAGCGCTTTCAGCCGGGTCATTCATGGTGCTGAAGAGAGAACACACCCTCTGGCCGCGCTCAAGCCCTTTTTTCGCGGGCGGAAAGCTGTGGGCATTGAACTCCCGGCGATGTTAGTGTCAGGCCCGTGGATTTGGATCTGGAGAGCTTAACGAAAATCTTGCAGGCCAGCATTTCGCCCATGGCGTTGATTTCGGGCGTGGGGCTGCTGATTCTGTCCCTGACCAATCGCTTCAGCCGGGTGGCCGATCGTTTGCGCGAACTGGCCGCCGCCGAGCCATCGGACCGCACCAAAAAGCATCGCGACGAGCAGATCCGCATTTTCAGCGCCCGTGCTGAGCTGTTGCGCTCCTCCATCGGCTGCGCGGTGGGCAGCGTCCTGGTTACGAGCGTGCTGGTTCTGGTCCTGTTCGCGATCGCTGTTCTGCGGGCGCCTTTGCAGATTCTCGTGTTTGCGTTGTTCGCGCTCTCGCTGATTCTTTTGATCATCGCGCTGGTGCTCTTTCTGCGGGATATGCGACTCTCTTTGCACGCCTTGAAGGAGCAACTCCGTCCTTGAGGGGCGGTCCGGGCGGGTTTCGCGGGTTGCGGCCTGCATTGACGCTCCGGTGTTGCGCTGGTAAACACACTCCGCATTAATGAAGAAACGTTCGACGCCCAAGTATCGCCGCGTCCTGATCAAATTGAGTGGTGAAGCTCTCGGAGATTCCACCGGGAGCGGCATCAACCCGGAAGCCATTCATGAAATGGCCCGCCAGGTGCGTGAAGTGCGCGAAATGGGGGTTGATGTGGTGATCGTGGTTGGCGGGGGCAACATCTTCCGCGGCCTTCAGGGGAGCGAGAAGGGGATCGAGCGGGCGACCGGAGATTACATGGGCATGCTCGGCACGGTGATCAACGCCCTGGCGCTGCAGGATGCCCTCGAAAAGCAGGGAGTCGCCACGCGCGTGCAAAGCGCCATTGCCATGTCCCAGGTGGCGGAGCCGTTCATTCGCCGCCGCGCGGTGCGCCATCTGGAAAAGGGGCGCGTGGTTATCTTTGGCGGCGGCACGGGCAACCCGTACTTCTCCACCGATACCACCGCGGCCTTGCGCGCGGCTGAGGTCGGCGCGGATGTCATCTTGAAAGCCACCAAGGTGGACGGGGTTTACGATAGCGATCCGAAAAAAAACCCGAAAGCAAAACGGTTCAACCAGATTTCCTACTTGGAAGCCCTGCAAAGGCAGTTGAAGGTCATGGACTCGACCGCCTTCTCGCTTTGCATGGACAACAAAATGCCGATCATCGTGTTCAACATGTTCGACCACGACAATCTGGCCAAGGTGGTGTGTGGTGAGAAGGTCGGCACCCTCGTAAGCTCCTAAACCATTTCTGATTTTTATGACTGTCGATGATGTATTGCTGGAAGCCGAAGAAAAGATGGGGAAAACCGAAGAGGTGGTGACCCATGAATTCGCGGGAATTCGAACAGGCAAGGCTTCGGCCGGGCTGGTCGAGAATATTCAGGTGGATGTTTACGGCTCGATGATGCGCATTCGCGAACTCGCCGGCATCACCACCCCGGAAGCGCGCGTGATCATGATCCAGCCTTGGGATGCCGGAACGGTTCACGCGATCGAAAAAGCGATTCAGAAGGCCAACCTCGGCCTGAATCCGGCGGTCGATAAAAAGTATATTCGCATCGTTCTGCCCGAGCTCAGCACCGAACGCCGGAATGAGTTCGTCAAAATCGTCAAAAAGCTGGCCGAGGATGGGCGGGTCGCGGTCCGCCATGTGCGCCGCGATGCCATGGAGCATCTCAAGAAAGTCAGCAAGGAAGGCGGCGTGACCGAGGACGAAGTGAAGACGGCCGAAAAGGAGATTCAAAAGCTGACGGACCAGTACATCGCCAAGATCGATCAGCATCTGGCGCACAAGGAAAAAGAGATCATGACGGTTTGATCGGGCCGCGTTCGCGCTCGCTTTCATCGGACGGAGGCTTATGCTGGGTGCCGGGGCCGCAGGCTCGCTTTCCAAGGCTAGCAATCCGCTTGCCCGGCGGTGAGGCCGGGCTAGAATCGGCCTCCATGAACCAGATTCCATCCGCTTTCACCTGCCTCTTTGGCTTTCTCATCGCGGCCCGCCTCACTTTCGGGGGGCACTCCGCCATCGACCCTGTCCCCCGGACAGATCAGGGCTGGAAGGACCGCCAGGCCCTTCTGAACAAGCGTGCTGCCGAAGCGGGCGCCAAGTGCGAGCTGGTGTTCATCGGCGACTCGATCACGCAAGGCTGGGAAGGGGAGGGGAAGCAGGTTTGGGCGGACAACTACGCGAAGCATAACGCGGTTAATCTCGGGATCGGGGGGGACCGGACGCAGCATGTGCTGTGGCGCCTCGACAACGGAAACCTGGAGGGGCTCGCGCCCAAGGCCGCCGTGGTCATGATCGGCACCAACAACTCAAATGGCGAAGACAATTCCGTGGAGCAAATTGCCGCCGGAGTCCGGGCCATCGTCCAAAAGCTCCGCGAGAAACTGCCCAACACCAAGATCCTGCTCGTGTCAGTTTTTCCGCGGGGTGAAAACCCGAATCCGCAGCGGGGCAAGATTCTGCAGGTCAACCAGATCATTCATAAGCTGGCGGATGGACAGAACGTGATCTGGGTCGATTTCGGCCACAAGTTCGTGTCGGATGAAGGGCTGATCTCCCGCGAGATCATGCCGGATTATCTGCACCTTTCTCCCAAAGGGTACGAAATCTGGGCGCAATCGCTGGAGCGTCCCTTGAACCGCGCGCTGGGCAACAGCCAGTAAGCCATTGAGCGGGTTTTCCGAACTGCAAACCGGCGTCTTCGCCGCGCTGGCGACTACCTGCTTTTATTCGTGCTCGGCTATTGCCGGAAGCCGGCTCAGCCGATTGCTGGGCGGCGTCGAGGCGAATTTTATCCGCATTCTCTGCGCGACCGCCGTGCTCGGGCTCTACGCTCATACGGTGGGCGCCGGGCTCTCGGGCCAGTCGCTCCCTTACTTCTTTCTCAGCGGCGTGATCGGCTTTGGCATTGGAGACCTGGCCCTCTACCAAAGCTACCCGCTGATCGGTTCCCGTCTGGCGATGATTCTTGTGCATTGCCTCGCCGCCCCGATCGCCACGCTGGTGGAGTGGATTTGGCTGGGAACTTCGCTCGGCGTTTACCAGGTGGGTTGCAGCTTGTTAATCCTGCTGGGAGTCGGGCTGGCGCTCCTGCCGAAAGAGCATTTGCACATTCAGCGCCGGGCGCTCTGGCTGGGGGTGTCCCTGGGCGTGGTGGCGGCCGTTGGGCAGGCGTTCGCCTCGGTTACGAGCCGAAAGGCTTATCTGGTGGCGCGCCTGGCTCATGAGCACATCGACGGGATCAGCGCTGCCTATCAGCGCATTTGGGGCGGAGTGGTTTTTGCCACGCTTGGCTACCTCGTGCACCGGTGGCGCACTTCGGATCTCGAGAGGCGCGAGCCGCTGGGGCGGAGGATTCGTGGCGCCTGGAAATGGCTGGCTCTCAATGTAGCCACCGGCGGAGTGCTCGGGGTGAGTTTTTTCCAATTTGCCCTCTCGAAGGCTCCGACCGGAATCGTCCTTCCAATCGTGGCGTTGACCCCGCTGGCCATCATTCCTCTTTCGCACCGTTTCGAGAATGAAAAACCCAGCGCGCGATCGATTCTTGGCGGGTTTATTGCGGTGGCCGGAGTGGTTGCCCTGCGTTTCTCGCTGAAGTAGCGGGAGCGGAGCTAGTCGTTGTCTCCGGCCAGCAGTGATCCGAGACCGCCAAGGACGGATCCCTCTTCCTTGCGGTGTCCGCCGGCTCGCGGCGCGGCCGCGATGATGCGATCGGCCATCCGGCTGAACGGCAGGGATTGGAGCCAGACACGCCCAGGCCCGCGAAGAGTGGCGAAAAAAAGGCCTTCCCCGCCGAAGAGCGCCGACTTGATCTTGCCGACGTACTGAATGTCGTAATCGACGGAAGGTTGGAACGCCACGATGCAGCCCGTATCCACCCGGATGATCTCTCCCGGGCCCAGGTCGCGCTGGGTCAGCGTCCCGCCTGCATGCACGAACGCCCAACCGTCCCCCTGCAGGCGCTCCATGATGAATCCCTCGCCGCCGAACAAACCGGCTCCGATCTTCTTCTGAAAGGCGATTCCCACGCTCACGCCCTTGGCCGCACAGAGAAAGGCATCCTTTTGCGCGATGAGTTCCCCGCCGATCTCCGGCAGATTCACCGGCACGATCTTTCCCGGGTAGGGGGCCGCGAAAGCCACGTGCTTCTTGCCGACGGCGCGATTGTAGAAAACCGTCATGAACAGGGATTCTCCAGTGAGCAGGCGCTTGCCCGCGCCCAGCAGCGAGCCCAGAAAGCCACTGTTTTGCTGTGAGCCATCCCCGAAGATGGTCTCCATCTCGATGCCATCCTCCATGTACATCATGCCGCCGGCTTCCGCGACGACGGCTTCCTGCGGATCCAGTTCGATCTCCACGAACTGCAGATCATCTCCGAAAATCTTGTAATCAATTTCGTGTGCTCCGGGCATAACTTCTCCTTCAGGGTTGGTGCTGGCCGGTGTTATGGGCGAAACACGCCCCGAAATCAACGGGAATGAGGCGTCTTTTCCCGCAAGGCCGCGATCAATCCGGGGATGTTGTGTTCGCGGGCTTCGACATCCGGTTCCAGGCCAAGTTTCCGCAGCGTTTTACTGGTTTCCGGGCCGATCGAGGCGAGGCGCATCGCTGGGAACTGTTGTTTGAGTTTCGGCAGATCGAAGCGGGCGTGGAAATTCTCCACGGTTGAACTGCTGGTAAAGGTGATCCAGTCCGCGCCGGATTCCATCAGGCGCTCCGCGCTGCCGTTCAGGTCCTCGGTTTCCGGGACCGTGCGGTAGCAAGCGACATCGTCCACGATCGCCCCCACTCTTTCCAATTCGCTGGGCAGCTCCGGGTTGGCCACTTCCGCTCGCATCAGGAGAATTCGCAGGTTTTCCACGCTCTCGAAGGCGCTGATCGCTTCGGTCACTTTGGCAGCCAGGTAATCTTCAGGCATGGCATCGACCCGCAAATGCAGCGCCTTGAGCTTCGCGGCGGTGGCGGGACCGACCGCGGCGATGCGCAGGTTGCCCAGGGCCCGGATATCTTCGAACCCTTTGAAAAAGTAGGTGAAGAAAGCGTCCACGCCGTTCGGGCTCGTAAAAACAATCCAGTCGTATTCACCCAGGCCCAGCATGGCATCCATCAACGCGCCTTTGTTGACCGGGTCTTCCGTTTTGATGGTCGGGATTTCGAGCACCTCGGCCCCGAGTTCATTTAATTGATCCGCCAGCTGGCTTGCTTGTTCCCGCGTGCGGGTGACCACGATCTTTCGGCCGAACAACGGCCTCTGCTCGAACCAGTTGAGCCGCGGGCGAAGCTTGACCACATCCCCGATGATGGTGATGGCCGGTGCGCCGAAATTCTTCTGCTCGACCAGGTCCGCGATTGTCTCCAGAGTTCCGTCGATCGAAGTCTGGCGTCCGCGCGTGCCCCAGCGGACCATGGCCACGGGCGTTTTCGGAGCGAGCCCGTGTTTTGTTAGTTCGGCGGCGATCTGCCGGATTCGCTCCACCCCCATGAGGACTACTTTGGTGCCCGGCTCTTTTGCCATCCAGGCCCAGTCGACCTGGCCATCGTCCTTCAAGGGATCTTCGTGGCCGGTGACCACCGTGAAACTGGAAGCGTGCGACCGGTGGGTGATCGGGATGCCGGCGTAATTCGCCGCGGCGGTGATTGAACTGACGCCTGGCACCACCTCGAATTTGAGGCCGGCCGCGCTGATCTCTTCCGCTTCCTCGCCGCCCCGGCCAAAGATGTAGGGGTCTCCGCCTTTCAAGCGCACCACGGTTTTGCCTTCCTTCGCTTTGGCGATGAGCAGGGCGTTGAGTTCGTTCTGCGGGATGGCATGCTCCTTGTTGCGCTTCCCGCCGTAAATAATTTCGGCGGTTTTGGGAGCAAGCCGCAGCAGGTCCTTATTCACGAGGGCGTCGTAGACCACCACGTCGGCACGCTTGAGCAATTCAGCGCCGCGCAGCGTCAGCAGGCCGGCATCACCCGGGCCTGCGCCAACCAAATAGACCATTCCTTTGGACTTCATCGAAAGACCCGGAATCTAGGCTTGCCCGGGCGGCTGTGCAATTGCGGGGTTTTCGGAGCTTGGAGAGGTGGAAAGTACAGAATAGCGACCGGAGGAGGGCAAGAACCGGTTCGCGTGAAGAAGATCTCTCGGAGAGTTAAAGGGAGGTGGGAGGCGACAGCGATGAAGCGTTTCTGATCGTCACGGGAATGCAACGTCCAACGTTTGAAGACCAGGATCGGAAGCCCTCTCCTGTCGCAGTTATCGCACAAGGACCACTTGGCTTTCGGGGCGAAAAGCGCATTCCGCGGCAACCGGGATGCGCTGTTAAGAGAGCATCAGAGGAATGACGAGCTGTTTCTCGATTCAGTCGCATCGGTGAAAATCGGTAAAAGGCTGAATGCGTTTTTGAGTGTGATCCCCGAACGCCAGCTGCTAGATTGGCATGTGGTCAAAAGCCGTCCAGAAGGGAAGCAGGTTGGGCAAAGAGCTGGCGAAGGGGTCTTTGCCACGACGCATTGGACTGTGGTGCTGGCCGCTGGGAAGGACCCGTCAGCACGGTCCGACGAGGCCTTGGGGAAGCTCTGCGAGACTTACTGGTATCCACTCTACGCCTACGTGAGGCGACAGGGAAAGGCCCCGGAGGATGCGGAAGATCTGACACAGCAGTTTTTTACCCGATTGCTGCAGAAGAATTATCTGGCAAACGCCGACCCCGAACGAGGCAGATTTCGCACCTTCCTGCTTTCGTCTCTCAAGCATTTCCTGGTGAACGAATGGAAACGGGCCTCCCGCTTAAAGCGCGGGGGTGGACAAAGTTGCATTTCCCTCAATGTCGAGGCTGCTGAAGAACGTTATGCAGCTGAGCCGACCGCTGAAGCGCTTCCCGAAAGCCTTTATGAGAGGCAGTGGGCCGTGGCGTTGATCGAGCGGGTTTTCGAAACATTGCGCGGCGAGTACGGCGCCGCGGATAAAGGCACGCTGCTCGAAGAATTGAAAGGCTTTGTCTGGGGCGAGAAGAACTCCGCTTCGTACGCTGAAATTGGCGGCAAGTTAAGCCTGAGCGAAGGAACCGTGAAGGTGTCGGTCCATCGGTTGCGGCAACGCTTCCGGGAATTGTTGCGCGAGGAAGTCGCACAAACAGTATCCCAACCCCAGGACATTGACGGCGAGCTGCGGCATTTGATTGCCGTCCTCAGTTAAACCCTTCTGTAACCTCCGCTCAGGCCTGTTGTAGAAAGGTGGTGCGAGCATTGTTTTTCTGCCACGGTGGCCATCATGAAATCATGCGCCCGATGCGGGGCCGAGTTGCGTTCTCACGACGCGGGCGGATTGTGCGTTCGTTGCTTGTTGGAAGGCGGCCTCAGCGCGCCACGGAGTCCGCCTCCGCCGGAAGAGGCGGTTGAAGCCGAAAGCATCTTTCCGGTTCGTTCCTTTGGTGATTACCAACTGCTCGCAGAGATTGCCCGCGGCGGCATGGGCGTGGTTTATCGCGCCCGCCAGGCAAGTCTCGATCGGATTGTCGCGCTCAAGATGATTTTAGCGGGCCAATTCGCGAGCAAACAAATCATTCAACGCTTCCGCGGTGAAGTCACTGCCGCTGCCCTTCTCCAACATCCCAACATTGTCGCCATTCACCATGTCGGCCTTCACGAGGACCAGCATTACTTTTCGATGGATTATGTTCAGGGCCAGAATCTCTCCCAGCTGGTCGGCGCCAATCCGCTCCCTCCCGACCAGGCGGCCCGTTACGTAAAGCTCGCTGCCGAAGCCATTCACTATGCGCATGAGCAGGGCGTCCTCCACCGTGATCTTAAACCTTCGAACGTCCTCATCGACGCCGCCACGGATCAGCCGCGAATTACCGACTTCGGGTTGGCAAAACGGCTCGACGGTGAATCGTCACTCACGCTCACCGGCCAGGTGCTCGGATCGCCGAACTTTATGCCGCCCGAACAGGCGGGAACTGCCCGTGGAAAGATTGGACGCCAGAGCGACGTTTACGGGCTTGGGGCGATTCTTTACTATTTGATCACGGCACGTCCTCCGTTCCATGCCGGCTCGCTTCCGGGCATTATCTCTCAGGTGCTGCACTCCGAACCGATCGATCCGCGCTCGCTTAATCCAAGCGTCCCGCGTGATCTCGAAACGATTTGTACAAAGTGCCTCCAAAAGGAGCCGTCCCATCGCTATCACAGCGCGCAGGAACTGGCCGACGAACTCGCCCGATTCCTTCGGAAAGAACCGATTCGATCCCGTCCGATCACCTTCGGAGAGCGGGCCTGGCGCTGGTCCCGCCGCAATCCGGCCCTGGCAAATCTCGCCGTCTTGTTGGCGCTCGTCTTTGCCTTGGGCTTCGCCGGCACCCTCTGGCAGTGGCGGCATGCGGTGAGTTCCGCGCGCCGGGAAGCCACGCAACGCGCGCTGGCCGATCAGCTTCGGCAACGCGCCGAAGAGAGTCTTTATGCCGCCGACCTGTCCCGGGCCGAAAGGGCGCTGGAAGTTGGCGATCTGGGCCAGGCCAGGGAACTGGTTGCGGCGCATTCCGGTCAGTCCGGCTTCGGGGATTTTGCGTGGCGCCTTCTTTGGCAGCGATCCCGGGGCGACGACCTGTTTGCTTTGCGCGGACATTCAAACTTCGTCCAATCAGTGAAATTCTCGCCCGATGGCGGCGCCGTTGCCAGCCGGAGTGCGGACGATCGGTTGGTGGCCTGGGATCTCGCCCTTGGGACGGAACGCTTCACGATCGCCCACGTGGCAGCTCTCGCCGGGTTTTCCACGGATGGCCAAACCATTGTCTATGGGACCCGCGATCGCGCAGTGAAATTTGCCAACGCCCAAACTGGATCGACCATCAAGGAGATCGCCAATGCAGGGGAACTGGTCGCCGTCCTCGCCGATGGCCAGACTTTGGCAACCACCGCCGAGAACTTCCTTGTAAAATTTTGGGACATCCCCAGTGGGCGTGAAAAAGACGTTCTTTCTGGAAAGGGCGGTCTTAATCTTTGGGGCTCCGAATTTGGGGCGGGTGTTGTCATTACGCCGGACGGCCGGAGGCTGGCGATCAGCAATGGCTTACACGCCGGCATTACCCTTTGGGATCTCCAAGCTCGCAAAATAGTCAATCCCGCGTTCGATCGACGCAGCGTGCCGATCACCTTTCTGAGCTTGTCTCCTCAAGGCAATATTCTCGCGACAGGCGCCTTCGATGGTGTGGTCAAATTTTGGGACACCGCCACCGGCGGTGAAGCGAGACCCTCCATCCAGGCGCATTCGGAACCTGTCTTTTCCCTGGCGTGGGCGGCGGATGGGAAGAATTTTGCCACCGCCAGCATTGATCAAACCATCAAGCTCTGGGACGTCGCGACGTCGGGTGAACTCGGGACTCTGAAGGGCCATGAAGGTGCCATCCTGGCCCTCGCGTATTCCATCGACGGTCAGCGTCTGGTGAGCGGCAGCCAGGACCAAACCGTGAGGATCTGGGATGCCCGGCCAACGCCAGTGGTCCCGGGTCTTGGCGCCGGCCCGGACCATGTGAACCTCGGCAAAGGCCAGGGAGATAATATGGTTTGGTCGCCTGATAGTAAGGTGCTGGCGACAGATTGCGACGATGACTCGGTCAAACTCTGGAATAGTACCACCCTGAAACCCCTCTGCACTTTGCCAGGTGCTCCTCTTCCCCTGACTTTCACTGCTGATGGCAAAACACTCCTTACCCTCACCGCCAATGGAGCCGTCCGGTATTGGGATGCGGCAGCCGGCAGGATTTCCAGAGAAGGCCCAGCGATACCCACAAATAACTGGGACACCATCGCCATTTCCGCGGACCGACGGACCGCCGCCCTCGTCATCGAGGGGCGCGTTCTTCTTTGGGACATCACCTCGGGCAGACTTGAGCCGCTCGCGAGCCCCATCCGCCTTTCCATGGCCGCCGCATTTTCTGCCGACGGTCGCATCTTGGCCTGCGGGGGCTTTGAGGGGTTCGTTGCCTTGTGGGACGTGCCGGCGCGCCAATCCGCTCGGTTCTTTCCGGCTCACGCCGGCCGGACCACCAGCCTGGCGATTTCTCCCGACGGCAGCCTTCTCGCTTCCGGCGGGACGGACCACGCCATCAAACTTTGGGAAGCCAAAACCGGACAACTCCTGCACGAGTTGCACGGCCACAAACGCCCGGTCTGGGCTCTCGCCTTCTCTCCCGATGGAGGAATCCTCGCGAGTGGCAGTGGCGATCACACCGTCAGACTTTGGAAAATCCCGCTTGGCCGCGAATTGGCGGTCCTCAGAAATCAAGTGGACATCAACCCGGGTGTTGTTCTTGGCGAAATCAGGTCGCTGACCTTCTCTCCGGATGGGAACACGCTCGCCTCGGTGACGCACGGTGGAATGCTCAGATTGTTTCGCGCCGCAACTCCGGGTGAAATCGCCGCCTGCGCTGGCCAGTGGTCCGTGCCACCCGCCCCGATTCCCATTCGGTCCCCTCGCTGAGACCGCCCGGCATCGTTCCCGGCCAATCTCTTTCTCCCGGCCCGGAGACGGGTGACTTTTGTTCGATCATCCCTCTGTAACCTCTCCACTACTTCGTTGTAGCAATCCCTGACAGGCATCCAGCCCCGTGCGGCCGGATTCGTCTCGCCATGCCCAATCTGGATTATGCAGTCAAAACCCGGCACAGCTGGATTCTCCCTTCTGGAGTTGCTCGCGGTGATCGGTATCACCGCCATTTTGGCGTCGCTGTTGCTTCTTGGGCTGAGTGGAGCCAAATCCAAAGCTCAGTCCGTCCGCTGCAAAAGCAATCTTCGCCAGATTGCCTTGGCTCAGTCCTTTTATCTGACGGATCACGGCGTGTACCCTTTTAGCCAAAACGGCGCCTGGCTCAATCTTCTGAGTTCACAACTCGGTGAAAACATCCTTCTCGGCGGCTGCCCCGCCGCGGTTTACGTGGAGCTCCCGTTGCGTTGGGCCGCTTATGACTACGGTTTCAATGCCTACGGCTTTAACGATCGCAACAGTAACGACTGGATGGGCGGCCTTGGATTCACTTTTACCTCTATTGACGCGTATAATCCAGTCAGGGAGGCAGACGTCGTCAATCCCGCCAACATGATCGCCTTCGCTGATAGTGTTGTTAAAGTCCGAAGAGAACCCATCCTCTGGCTTGGGTTTCATTGGATTGGCTCCGCGACAGGAACCGGACTTCCAAATGACACAGCTCAAGTTTATAAAAGGCACTCCACCAGGCTCAATACAGCCTTTGCGGACGCTCATGTCGAGGCGCCGAAAGTCGATGCCCTCTACTTCAGCAATGAAGATCGGGATCGGAGGCGCTGGTTCCGGGACGATCAACCGCATCCGGAATGGATTGAATGAATCCACCCCTCCCGCGCAGAAACCGCCGTCGGGCGGTTTCCGAAGGCTTCATTTGTTTTGTAACCTCCGCCTGGGTTCGTTGTAGCAACCGCTGTCAGTAATTCGTCACTCAAAATTCAATAATCGCCAAGTTTATGACCATGACACCATGCCATTTGAAAATCGGACTCCTGTTGGGCGCTTTAGCTGTGCTGCCGATGGCCCATCCCGCGTCGGCCGATGACCAGGTTCCATACAAAGGCGAAGAGGCTGGGACCGTGGCCAAGGGGGCATTTCAGTTTCCCTTCGCCCACGAAAGTGCTTTCGCAGTCGGAGAAGCCACCCACCTCGGACGCTACACGCTGGCCGGGAATTTTACGGTCGATGTCAGGTCAGGAACCGCTACGGGAGTCTTTACTCTCACCGCAGCCAATGGAGACGTGCTTTTCCTCGATATGACAGGGCGTGCGGTTCCAACGGACCTCACTCAAACGATAGCCACTTTCACGATTTTCGGGGGCACGGGACGATTCGCCGGGGCCGCCGGAGGTTTTGTCTCGCTTCAACAATTTGCCTCGGCCGTCAACCTCCCTGCCTCTCCGAATCCGTATGTCGCCGAAATCGCGGGCACAATCTCCACTCCTGGCGCGAACAAGAAGTAAAACCTCCCAACCCGATCCGCGCACTCACTTCTGGAGACTTTGACCACAGGTCGAGCGAGAGCCTTGCTGCTTTCTCGATCTGCTCCGGCCACACGTCGCCAGGGTTCAAAGACCGCGAAGGGACAAACCGCATGACCGAACCAACCGAAATTCCACCCGGCCGGACGCGCACGACGAAGTTTCACATGCTTCTCGCCATCGTCTTAATCTCCGGCGTCTTTCGCCCGGCTCTCGCTTTGCCGCGCATCACCACGCAGCCCTCGGATCAATCCGTCAGTCTCGGGGCGATTGTGACCAATCTCGTGGCTGCTTCGAGTTCGGCCCCACCGCTCTCGTACCAGTGGCATTTCAACGACACAGAGATTTCGGGCGCTTCCAAGCGCACGCTCACCATAACCAACATCCTCGTTCGTAATGCGGGCGGCTATTCAGTGGTGGTGGCCGATTCCTCCGGTTCTGTGACCAGCCGGGTTGCGAGACTCGAAGTGGATGCCGCCTTCACGATGATCACCACCGGCCCAGTTGTCACAGATACGGGCGCCTCCGCCACCGCCGCCTGGGGGGATTACGACAACGATAATTTTCCCGACCTGTTGGTCGGCAACATCACTGGGCCTGCCTTCCTCTATCGAAACAAAGGGGATGGCACTTTTGAACGCCTGCTGACCAATGTTATTGGCGGCCTGACTGCGGGTGGGGGCCCCTGGGCAGACTACGACAATGACGGTTTGTTGGATCTTTATACTGTTAGCGGCCGCGATCTGGGCGTCAGCCTTTACCACAATCAGGGTGATGGAACTTTACTGCGTCGGACAAACGCTCCGGTTGTGGGGCCCATCATTGGGGAACACGCGTTTTCCGGCAGCGTGGCTTGGGGTGACTACGACCGGGATGGATTTCTCGATGCTTTCGTGGCGAACGGCACCTTTGGCGGCGACATGAAGAGCTTCCTCTACCACAACGAGGGAAACGGCACGTTCTCGAAAATCACCACGGGCAGCATCGTCAATGACCTTTATGAATCGTGGACTGGCGCCTGGGCGGACTACGATGACGATGGGTGGCCGGACCTGTTCGTCACCTCCAATGGAGGCTTCACTCCCAGCACTCTGGGGGAACCGAATCGCTTGTATCATAACGATGGCCCGGCCGGCTTCACCAAACTCGGAGCCGCTCAAACTGGCATCTCCCCGAACGATGGAGGCTACTCGCGGGGGTGCGCCTGGGGAGATTACGACAACGACGGCCTCCTTGATCTGTTTGTCGCCGGTCGGACGAACCTGCTCTACCATAACATCGGCCACGGCAGGTTCGAGAGGATCGCGTCCGGTCAAATCACCACGGACTCTACCTTCAACGAATCGATTGGTTGCACCTGGGTTGACTACGATAACGATGGTTTTCTCGATCTGCTGGTCATTAACGTGGTTGACAATAATTTCCTTTATCACAACAACGGCAACGGCACTTTTACGAAAATTACTTCGGGAAGCTTGGTGAATGATGGTCTCGTCTTCGCCTCCATCGACGCCGCATGGGCCGATTACGACAACGATGGCTTTCCGGACGTCGTTGTGGTCGGAAACCAGGGAGGCAGGAATTTGATGTTCCACAACAATGGGAATAGCCGCGTTGACTCATGGGAAAACCTTACCGGGCGAATTGAGGGGATGGAGCAGGTTG
>CAZMKE010000029.1:0-80204 GCA_964566945.1 uncultured Verrucomicrobiota bacterium
TTGCCTACCAGTCACTTACAGAAGTCTTATACAGCTAATTTCTTAACGGCATTGCATTTAAGCGCGAGAACCCGCCCAACTTATTCCAACGAAATGGAATAGACTCATATCCATCCGCGTCTTGCCAGAGCACTCTGCCGACCACGATCGAACCGTCAGAGGAAACGCTCTCGATTCTCCAATCATCGTTGTACCCGGCGCTGGTATGGTAAGGCACTTCTCCGCTGAACTGCGTGGAGCCGTCCGTGGACCAGCGCCAGAGTTCGCCGGTTGAATGGCGCACACCGACAGCCACCTGACCGTCGCCCGAAAGGGCGATTTGCGTGGGGTTCCAACCGTAGTCCACAGGCGGTATCAACCCGTCGGGCAAAGACACGAACTGACGACTGGGAGACCAATACCACAAACCCGCAGGATCCCATACATCAAAGGAAGGGAGATACGTCCAGGAAGTTCCAACCATGGCCGTCCCGTTCGCCGACGAACCATAGACAAAATACTGATTCGCCGGATTCGGAGCTGCGAATTCCACGAGTCCCTGTCCTGCGACTGGATAAAGATTGAGGACAGCGAGAATCGCCAAAGCGACTTTGGGAATTTGTGGCTGGAATGTCGCCTCAGGATGATGCGATGTCCTTGAACTTTTCAAGCGATTAGCAAAAGGGATATTGATTTTCATAGGGAATTTCCAGGAATGTTTTGTCTCGTTGCGGGAGCAATCGAGAGACTTGCCGAAAATCTTTCAAAAATGTTCAGCGATTTTCAGGAAACCTGGAGTGGACGGAGGGCGCTTTGGTTATCACAGCCTATTGAAGAGCACCGCAGGGGCGAACGCGCTCCAGAGCCAAAGGTGATTCGCAGTCCGTGTTATGCGGACTTTCCTGTCGGGAATCCTCAGGACCGAGCTATGCGCGGTTCAGACCTGGCTGCGGGAGCAGAGTCCGGCATCTCGCGGAACTCGTTTCCCGGGCTTCCAAGGTTCATGCTTACGGCGAAAGGACACGGTAGAAGCGCATCGAGCTGCCTGCCGCCTGCGGGTCGGTGAATTGAAACTGGCCAGGCGAAATCTCCGGGACACCACCGAGCGCGGTCCAGTTGGTCAAGGGGACTGACGGATCGGCCGCGGCGTACACGCTAAAGCTGCCGCCAGGCCTGTTGGTGAAGCCAAATTGAAAGGCTCCGTTCGGGAGCCTGGTCGCATCGGTCAGGCGGATTGCCGTCACACTCACGGCGCCTGGATCGTAGAGCTCCGCGGTATCGCGGGTAACCACGTCATCGTACCCCGACTTCCCTCCTACGAAGAGCACCCTCCCATCGGCCAGCAACGTCGCCGTATGGAAATAGCGTCCGGTGATCATGGGGCCGTCGATCGACCACGTCCCGGCTGCCGGATCGTACAACTCCGATGTGAAATGAGGAGTGACGAGGTCTTCGGTCCCCCCCGCCACGAGCACCTTCCCATCGGCCAGCAAGGTTGTTGTGTGAAACACTCGGCCTACACTCATCGCTCCGGTCGCCGCCCAAGTCCCGGCG
The DNA here is from genome assembly GCA_964566945.1 of uncultured Verrucomicrobiota bacterium. Classification (GTDB taxonomy): domain Bacteria; phylum Verrucomicrobiota; class Verrucomicrobiia; order Limisphaerales; family SXQI01; genus DASVNK01. The sequence continues at coordinate 1,534 of CAZMKE010000029.1, forward strand.
AGTGGATCGTACCGCTCCGCGCTCTTATATGGATTAATTCCGCTGTTGGAGACGCCTCCAACCACCAACACCATTCCGTTCTGCAGCAAGACAGCGGTGTGGATGTAACGCGCGACTGTCATCGAGCCGGTGGCGGTCCAGGTTCCGGTCAGAAAATCGTACAACTCCGCGCTTCGAACAGCGAGTTTGCTGATACCCCCTGTTACAAGGACATTCCCACCGAGAAGCAATGTCGCGGTGTGATCAAAGGTACGGCCGAGTCTCAGCGAGCCGGTTGCCGTCCAGATCCCGGTGGCGGGATCATACAGCTCTGCCCTGGCAGTCGAGAGCTCGCGACCGTCCAGACCGTCGCCCCAACCTCCCGCGACCAGCACTCTTCCGCCGGGCAACAAGGCAGCTTTGTGTTCCGCGTGTGGTCCAGTCATGTCGCCGGTCGGCGTCCAGATCCCGGTGGCCGGATCATAAAGCTCCGCGGTGGCAATCGACTGTCCGTAGCCATCCGCCCCCCGCGTCTTTCCTCCCGCAACCAACACCCGGCCATCGGACAGCAAAGTCGCGGTGTGAAACGTGCGAGGGCCGGCCAGGTCGCCGGTTGCCGTCCAAGTCCCAGTGGCTGGATCATAGAGCTCCGCGCTCGCCAGATAGTCATAATTGCCGGCATTGTCGATTTGCCATCCCCCGGCGACCAGCACCTTCCCACTGGGGAGCAACGTGGCAGTGTGACCCTGTGAACGTGCCGTGGTCAGGGCGCCGGTGTTCGTAAAGGAACCCGCCTGAGCCGGTTCACTGATCGACATGAAGAAAGCCAGAGCGGCTAGCGCCAGCCCCAGTGCACGGGGACGGACTCGATGGGTTTGGATCGTCATGGGTTTTGGGGTTCGGGTTGTTCGTTCGTCAGGCGTGCTCCGCCGTGAGCACGGCATCTTACTGCGCCGAAAGCTTCCGCACGATCCAGTTGGCTTTGCCGGACGCATCCAGGGCGGCGCCTCCGACGAAAATGTTTCCATGGAGGTCGGTGGTCATCGCGTTGGGCTGGGCCGTTTTCCCGGAAACCAGTTGGAAATCGTCGCTCGTGGTCCAGGCGAAGTACACGACCTGAACCCACACCTTCCCCTGTTTCACCAGCTTGGTGCCGGGCGTTCCTTTGCGGACGACCCAGTGCATATCGCCTGCCGCTCCGGTGACATACCCACAGACCACCAGATTGTGGTCTGCGTCCTCGATAATGCCCCGCGCCTCGGCCGAAGCACCTGCGGGCGCCAGGCTGTCCGTGATGGACCAGGTCTCCCCCCCATCCGCGCTGCTGCGAATGACCCAGTGAGTCTTTCTCGTGGTCGCATTGTAGGCTGAACCCGCCACATGGATCACTGACGGTGTCGCCAGGATGAACTTTGCGCTCCCGGAGGTCCATTGGCGCGAAACGTAGAACGAGTCCACGGTGGTCCAGGTTCCCAAATCCCCGTTGGGGCTGCGGCGCACCGTCCAAATGCCATTTGCGTCACCGACCGCAAAGACACCGTAACTGGGATGAAACGCCAGGTCCCAACCAGTCCCCGAAGTTTGGCCAGAGTAATCGGCGTCCACGGTGCTGAAGTTTGCAGCGCCCGCAGCCCGTTTGCGGGTGATCCAACCGAGACCGTTACCCAACTGACCGCCGCCCGTCGCATAAACATCGCCGGAAGGGGAAACCATAATATCAGCGCAACTGGCCTGGCCGACGTCGCTCGCCAGTTTGGAATAATCGTCCGCCGTGCTCCAAACACCCGTGCCTGAATTCTGTTCACGGATGAACCACAACGTATCGAACTGATACGTGCCGTCGGGCAGGAGATTGTTAAGATTGCCGCCCGCGAAAAGGTTGCCAGTGACCGGATTCTGCGCAAAAGCGCGATTGTGTGCATAGGAGCGCCCCGTCTCGGTGAAGTGGTCGATCCCCGTCCAAGTTGCTCCTTGATTGGCGCTCCATTGCACGATCGCGACCGAGCTACCATCCGACTCGATTTGACGCCCCACCGCGTAAACAGAGCCTGCGGAATCGATTCCAACGTCGCCGCAAACCCCGGTGATAGGTGGATTAACATTGACCCAGGTCTGCGCGGAAGCGGTGAAACAGATTCCGAATGTCAGCACCGTGGCGAGTTTCAAGTGATCAGCAAAAGGGATATTCTTTTTCATAGGCGATTTGTCTGCGTTTTTCGTCTCGTTGCGGGAACAATCGAGAGACTCGCCCAAAATCTTTCAAAAATGTTCAGCGATTTTCAGGCAGCCCCGAGAAGTGCCGTTTCAAGGTTCAGACCATCGCGAATAAGCGTCGGTCCGCGATGGGTTTGGCAGGTTGAGAGTAAGCGGCCGATTGCGGATTACTGAAACAGGTGGGGTGCGCGCTGGTGAAGCGATCGATCGAGGTCGGCGAGTTCCCCGGGAGTAAGCGGAACCATCGAGCCGGCTGAGTCCAGACGGCGGCCGGAGAGATATTGCGCGTAATCGATCAGCAGCTCGACCGAAAGTTTCGCTTCTATCAGGTCCCAGGCGCGAATTTCCGCGTCGCCCGTGTAGGAGAGGGTGATAAGCCGCCCACTACTCAAGATCGCTGCCGCTGCCAGAACCCAGGCGTGTTCGAGGGCGGTGATTATCTCACCGTTTGTACTATCCCAGACGCGCACCTTGTAGTCACTGCCTACCCCCACGATGAAACGACTATCCGCGCTCCATCTTGCGGTCCGGGTGGTGGCGCCGGGCGTTCTCAAGGCGCGCAATGGGCGGGCGTCTGCTCGGATGTCCCAGAGCAGCACCTCGTCACTTTCCCCGGCCGTAAGCAGCCTTTGGTCGTCCAAATCCCAATGCAGCCATTCCAGTTCGCCGGGATGGCGAATCCAGGAAGAAATAAGACGCCCGGTTCGGTTTTCGAGGATTTTGACCGGACCCAGGCGATCCAGCAAAGCCACGTACTGGCCTTTTGGCGAGAACACGGCATCGAAAAAACCAAGTGGTAGTTCATGCGGTTGGCCAATGAATGCACCGGACAACAAATCAACAAAGTGCAGGTCTGTTCGATTGGTGCGGTATTCCAGCCAAAGACCGGTGCGGCCATCCGGGCCGATAAAGCTCAACTCACCATTCTTATCGCCAGAAACGGCGATGGTTCGTTCCAGTGAGCCATTGCTCGCATTCCAAAAGCGCACTCGGTGATCCTCACAGCCTGAAATGAGATAACGGCTGTCCGGACTGAATGCATGGTCCGTCAATCCTGCGGGGTGCGGCAGATTGATCTCTCTGAGCGAATCTTTGTTAACGATCGCGAGCTTCAATCCAATCGTTTTAAGGGAGGGGCTCTCGATAACTTTTACGACCCAATTCTTTCCATCTGGAGACCGGGCTCCAGCAAAGATGTCAGTTCCCGGAGAATCCGCCTTAAATTGGCGAACCCTCCGCAGTGCCCCGTCGAAAACGCCGGTTGCGCTTCCTTTCAGGTGAACCGTAAATTGATCGCCCGTACGCCCAAATTCCTGCCGGTTTCGAATACTCCATCCCGGAGCTATGCCCTCCGGCAGATCCTGTTTCGCCGTTTCCGTCGGCAGCGGTCGTAAATCCCACAGCCGCCCAATTCCGTCCTCACAACCTGTCAGTAGTTGGGACCCGTCGGGCGAGAACTGAACTGCATTTACCCCCCAACTTCCGTGGCGAAACGGTTTCATCAAGCGACTACCCGTCCGGGCATCCCGAATCTCCGCCACGTGTTCTCCCAGGCCAAAAACCATTTGCGAGCCGTCCCTGGAGAAATCCCAGCTCCGGACCGCCTTTATTTTCGGACCAAAAGAAGTTTCTTCCGCGGTTTTTGAATTGTAGACCCGAAGGGCACTCGGAGGACGGTCCAGGACAAACAACGGTTCCTCCGGGTGCGGCCCCAGAAGTACGGCAATTCGATCCCGCGCTTCTGTGACCCGCGACAGGAGCTTGCCTGAAGAGAGATCCCATATATAAACCTCCGCTCCGCCATCGTCACCCAGACTTTCCCAGCCGACAGTAACCGCGCGCTCGCCATTGCCGAAAGGAGGACCCGGGCAGCGGGCCATTTATGTTCCAATGGCTTACCAAGTGGTTCGCCGGTGGGAAGCCGCCACAGCCGGACGGTGTGATCGACGCCTGCGGAGGCGAGCAATCTTCCGTCGCCACTGAATGACACAAAGAGGACTTGATTGGTGTGCCCTCGCAGTTCTGTCGTGCGCCGTCCTGTTTCCATGTCGAAGATGCGCACGACCCCGTCCGCATGGGCGGTTGCGAGCCATCGGTCGTCTGGACTGAAGTATGCACCAATCATCTCTTGACCTGCACCTTCGAAGGCGTCGTCTGGCCAATCCCAACCCTCTCCGGTTTGGACATCCCGGATCGCGAAAATAGAATCTGACGGTATGGCACCGTTAAAGGTGCCTTGCTCCGCTGAAGAACTCAGGAAGAGGCGCTTCCCATCATGCGTAAAGCGGCCGAAACGCGCAGGCACAGGTAGCAGTTTGGGCTCCCATTTCAGCTTTCCATCAGCGCTGTTCCAAACACGAACATTGCCATCTTTAGTCGCGCTCATGATGAGCCGTCCGTCCGGGCTGAATGCGGCACAGGTCACCCCCGACTCATGTGGAAAGGCGCGCAAGAGTCGCGGGGTTTTATCGAGCGTTTGTTGAATACGAATGCGGTGAATGGATTCTTCCGCGGGATCGTTTGTGACGAGGGACAAGGCGTTTGCGAACCAGAGCAAGGCGCCCGCTGGGTCGTCCTCTTCAAGAAGGCGCGCTCCGTTGGCCACGTCGAGGCGAACCACTCGCTCGCGATTCTCCTCGGCCAGCCTCGCTTTTTCTTCCGCCAGGCGTGACTTTTGCGTCGCCAACTCCCGAACAACTCGCGTCTGTTTCGCCTGCCACCACCAGCCAAGTGCGATCAGGGCGGCGACCAGAGTGACCAGGGCGCCAGCGCGTCGGACGAAGCGCAATTGTCCGGCCAGCTTTCGCTGTCGCCTCACCGAACCGCCGCTTTGGAGCAACGCGAGATCGGCATTCATCTCCTCGGCGGATTGGTAACGTTCGGCACGATTGGCGGCGCAGGCCTTGAGCAGAATCGCATTGAACTCGAGCAACTCGGCCGAATCAGGCCCTTCAGCGATTTGCGTTAGCGGTTCGGGAAAATCTTTGCGATCTTTCGCCATCGCCGCCTCGTAGAGGACTTTGCCCAGGCTATAAAGGTCGGCCTGCGGCGAGTTTGGACCTTCGGGCGGGATGAAGCCTTCCGTGCCCACGAACGATCGCGCCTCCGACATTTCGATGACAAGGCCGATGTCCGCCAACTTCGGCACGCCGCCCACGAAGATGATGTTCGAAGGCTTGATATCTCGATGGATCAATCCGGCGCGGTGCAGGTGCGCGAGGCCGAGGTTGAGTGTGAGACCGAGTTCGAGACATTCGTTCAGAGACAGACGACCCCGCTGGAGCAAGACCTTCGCGAGCGTTTTCGGAACGTACGCCGAAGGATCGAGAGCCAGGGATGGAACGGCATCATCCGCCAACTCCATGACGTAATAAAAATAACCTTCGGCGTCGTTGCGGCCGATCTGGAGAATGTCGATGAACGCTTCGTTGGCGCGTGAGAGCGGTTCAAATTTCTGGATGCCATTGAATTCACGCTCGAAAGGCCGTGCGTCGGTGAAGCGGTCACGGAACACGACCTTGACGGCCCGCCAGGTGCCGACCGTTGTGCGGGCAAGCCACACGTCTCCGTAACTGCCGCCCCCGATCCGCCGAATCAGCTCATGGTCCGGCACCATCGGCGTCACTGGCGCCAGCCACGAAGGCTCGCCCGTGGCGCTAGTGATTTTGGGCTTCGGATCAGGCATCGCAAATCAAATCAGCGCCTGGTCGCAGGTCTCTGCGGCTGCGTTGCCGTATTGATGCGGCGCGCCAGCCGTCTCTCCACATCGCGTGTCCCGAGACGTGGCGCGGGGAGATATTTGGCGAATTGCGGCGAACAAAACCAATTGAGCCATGCGCGGACTCGGTGGAAAAAGTTCAAAGAGGTTTCTCCTTCAACCGCGCGACTTCGCGCTTCACTTCTTTGGCGAGCCGATGGCGGATCAGATACACTTGCCCGACATTTACCTGAAGCATGCGGGCGACGTCACCGGTTTTGAGCCCCTTGACCGCGCTGAGATGAAAAATTTGATAGTGCTCTGCTTTCACGCGTAACTTCACGCGTTCCATCGCGGCGTCTACCAGGTTCCGCTCCCATTCCGCGTCCCACGCTGCGTCCTGTTCCGCTACGCTGCCCGCTGAATCGGCGACCCGTTCGATCGTTGGTGTTTGGCGGCTGTCGCGGTCGCCGGCGGGACCTTGCTGGAATGCCGTTTGTCTGCGCCGAAGCTGGTCCATAATTCGCAAGCGCGTCACATGCATCAGCCAGCCCTTAAACGAACAGCGCGCCGGATCATAAGCAAATTCCGGCATCTTTTTCGCCACCGACAATACCGTCTCCTGAACTACATCTTCGGCTTCGCAGTCGCTCAGGCCGGATTTGATCGCAACGCCGTAAATAAATTTCCAGTACGTGTTAAAAAAATCGCGCCAACTTGCCTGATCCTCCCAATCCCGGAGCCTGTCCAGCAGGCTATGCCGGGTCGGTAACAACTCATCTCTTTCAGCTTTCGTCGGAGGTGCTTGAGGCATGCATTCTAGAATCGGACGACTTTCCCTGAATCTTTCAAAAAAATGCGGGAAAGGCAATGGTGGGCAACGTGTCAGAGGAAAGCAGTGAAGGAGTACGGCCGAGTAGTCCCGCATTGACAAGTTAGCCTTGAAAATTGAGGAAAATGCCCCAGGTTTAGAGTCGTCCGGGTTACGAGTCCTAACTTTGGAGCCATTTTCCTACGAAGGCGAGGTTACCCTCCCGTCCGATCATTGCCCGAAGCGCGCGGCTTATCGGGTCGACCGATTCGCTCCGACGTGTGTAAGCTGAATAAAAACCCGTTTTCCAAGTCTGCACTTTCCATGCTGATCCACCGATTCTCGCCATTGTTCCTGGGCGTCCTTCTGCCTTTGACCAGCCTCTTCTGCCGGTCCGGGCAGGCGGCCGATGCCACGCGCCCGCCGAACGTTGATTGGCCGGTTTACCTGGGTGACAAAGGCCGGAGCCATTACTCCCCTCTGGCCCAGATCAACCGCAGCAATGTCGGGCAATTGCAGATCGCCTGGACCTACGACACCGGAGATCGGGGCGAGTACCAGGCCAACAACCTGATCGTCAATGGCGTTCTCTACACCGCCTCCCCCAGCCGGAAGGTCATCGCGCTCGACGCCGCCACCGGCCGGGAATTGTGGAAGTGGGATCCGCGTTCCGAGCGGGACATTCCGGGAGGCAACCGCGAGCGCGGCCTGGTCTTCTGGCAAAGCGACACCGGCAGCGACCAACGCCTCTTCACCGCGGCCGGGAATCACCTCTACGCGCTGAACGCCACCACCGGCGCCCCGATTCGCACTTTCGGAACCAACGGAGCGGTTCATCTTGGAACCGGCCTCGAGCGCGGCGGACCTCCTCCCGCCATCGGCCTCAACACGCCCGGCGTTATCTTTCGTGACCTCCTGATCATCGGCGGGTTGGGCGGCCCCGGCGCGGTCCGCGCCTTTGATGGCCGCACCGGCGCGCTGCGCTGGATCTTTCACCTGATCCCGCGGCCCGGTGAGGCCGGCTACGACACTTGGCCGCCCGAAGCTTACAAGACGGCTACCGGGCTGATGCCGTGGCCCGGGCAGAGCCTGGATGAAAAGCGGGGCATTCTCTTCGTGGCGACCAAGACGGCCGAGCCGGACTTCTACGGTGGCTTTCGCCACGGTCAGAACCTCTTTGCCAACTCCCTCGTCGCGCTCGACGCCGCCACCGGCAAGCGGCTCTGGCATTTCCAAATCGTTCATCACGATCTGCTCGACAAAGACCTCCCCTGCCCCCCGCTCCTTTTGACCGTCACGCACCAGGGGAAGAAGGTCGAGGTCGTGGCCCAGGGCACCAAGCACGGCCAGCTCTTCGTCTTCAACCGGGTTACCGGTGAGCCACTCTGGCCGATTGAAGAGCGGCCCGTTCCCGCTTCCGACCTGCGCGGCGAAGAAGCCTGGCCCACCCAGCCCTTTCCCACCCGCCCCGCCCCGCTCATGCGGCAGAAATACGACGAAGCGGAAGTCTCCCGCATCTCGCCCGAAGCCTACACCAACTCGCTCGAACGCATCCGCGTGGCTCCAAACTTCGGCCCGTTTCCCGCCCCCAGCCTGAAACAGACCGTCATGTTTCCCGGCTTTGACGGCGGCATGGAATGGGGCGGCGGCGGCGCAGATCCAGATGGCGTCTACTACGTCAACGTCAACGAAATCCCCTGGCTCGTCCAAATGGTCGAACTCGAGCGCGCGGACGGCACCACGGTGCCTCGCGGGGAGCGCGACTACATGTCCTACTGCGCCCCCTGCCACGGGCTGGACCGGGCCGGCAACGCCTTGGGCGGCTTCCCGTCCCTTCTCGATGTCTCGAAAAGGAAAACGCGCGAACAAATGTTCCAGATCACCCAAAAAGGGGCCGGACGCATGCCGGCCTTTGACGCTCTCAATGACAGCCAGCGCGACGCGATCCTCGATTACGTCCTCGGCCTGAACCAGCCCTCCGCCTCCCGGCCCGAAAACCAGCCGCCCGGACAAGCCAAGCCCCCTTCCAACAATGCGCCCTATGCATTTTCCGGATTCCGCCGCTGGCTCGACGCCGAAGGCTACCCGGCCATCAAGCCGCCCTGGGGAACCCTGAACGCGGTCGATCTCAATACCGGCGAACTCAAGTGGAAAGTTCCGCTCGGCGAATACCCGCAGCTCACTGCCCGCGGCCTCCCTCCCACCGGCACGGAAAACTACGGCGGCCCTGTCGTGACCGCCGGCGGCCTTATATTCATCGGCGCCACCGCCGACGAAAAATTCCGCGCCTTCGACAAAGACACCGGCGCCATTCTTTGGCAGACGGACCTCCCATTCAGCGGCAACGCAACGCCCAGCACCTACCTCCTCAACGGCCGCCAGTACGTCGTCATCTCCGCTGGCGGAGGCAAATCGGGCCGCCCCGCCGGCGGCAAACTCGTCGCCTTCACCCTCCCGGCGGAGAAATAAGGTCGGCCACAAAACTGAACGCCCAACCCCCTGCCTGGCGCCCCCAGCGCACGAGCCCTCGGAACGCCCGTCGTGAGCGGTAACTTTGGGCGGTCACGCACCGTCAATGATCTCGACTATGAAATCACCAAAGCGCATCAATCTCTGGGCCGCAGCGGTTCTGGCTGCCGGCCTTTGGCAAAACACCAACGTCCTCGCGGCAGACTCAGCGGCGGAGGCCCGACCCGCTCGCGCCCGGCTTATCGCCCGGGTCCGCCAGCAACTCGACCTGACCGACGAGCAAACCGCCAAGATCAAGGAGGTCATCGCTGGCGATCGCGAAAACCTCAAGCGACTCGTAACTGCCGTCCATGATGCCCGCGTCGCCGTCCGCGAGGCCATCAACGCTCCCGGCGCCACCGAAACGTCGGTCCGCGCGGCCGCCCAGAAACTCTCATCGGCGGAGGCCGATTTCGCAGTTGAGCGCCTGCAATTGCGTGGCAAGATCAACCCGATTTTGACGGACGAACAGCGAGCCAAGGTGAAAGAGCTTCATGCCCGGATCGACAAATGGGTGGAAAACGCCATCGATCGTTTTGGCCAGCCGCAGCCTTGACGCAGCGCCCGAGTGAACGACGATGCCGAACTGCTCTCACGGATTCGCAACGGCGCCCCGGAAGATTTCGCGGAAATCGTGCGGCGCTACAGTTCGCATGTTTGCGGCATTCTCTACCGCTACGAGCGAGATCCGCACAAGCTCGAGGATCTCGCCCAGGAGACCTTTCTTAAGGTCTGGCGAGGGCTGGATCAGTTCGATGCCCGGGCCCCATTCGCCCACTGGCTCTCCCGGGTCACCACCCGCGTCGCCCTCGATCACCTCCGGGCACAAAAGCGCCATCAACGGGAGATGGCCCTCGAGGATCTGGGCGAAGATGTGCTCGAATGGCTGCGCTGCGAAAACTCTGACAAGGACCTGGCTGGACGCGAAGCCGGAGAGTTGCTGGCCGCAGCCCTCCGCGAACTCTCTCCGGCCGAGCAAGTTGTCATCACCCTCCAGGAATTGGAAGGATTGAGCGTGAAAGAAATCTGCGCCCGGACCGGATCCTCCAGCGTCGCGGTGCGAGTGAGGGCCTTGCGCGCCCGGGCGAAACTTCGCCGCGCACTCGAGCGGCTGGAAAACGCCGCCCACAACCCCAAAAACACACCATGAACGAACAAAAACTCCGCCACTTATGGCGCGCCGCCCGCCAGGAATCACCGCCCCCTCCCCCAGCCGACCTTCCAGACGACGTCTGCCGATCGATTCGGAGGGCGAAAATTGCGCCAGAGCCAACGCTCGCGGCCGCCTTGAACGCCCTCTTTCCGCGACTCACCGTCGCTGCCCTCTCCTTGATCGTTCTTTGCGGCGCCTGCGATCTTTATCTCACGAACTTCAGCCCGACGGAAATTGGGGACGGAGCGTTTCCTTTGACCGAAGAGTGGCTTTTTCCCGGAGGTTGACCCATGGCTAAAATGAAAGTTTGGGTCGTAATCGCCGCGGTGTTTCTGGCCGGGTTCGCATCGGGCGCGGTCACCGTGCGCGCCGTCACCCGCCGCTTCGTCGCCAAGGCCGCCCAGGACCCTGTCCGCATGCTGGCCGTCATCGAGCGCCGCATGAACAATCATCTCCACCTGGACGTTGATCAACGGAAAAAGGCTCACGAAATTCTCGCGCGCCATCAGGCCGAGATCCAGCAACTGCGCGAAGATTTCGCTCCCCGCTTCAGCACCATCGTGTCCAATGTAAACGCCGAAATTTCCACCCTGCTGACGCCAGATCAGAAAGAAAAATTCGACCGCTTCAAACTGGAAAACCGCCAGATTCTGCGAGTCCGCAATTAGGGCGCCTCCTCGCGCGGCCCCCCCTTTGCTCCCCTGGACGCTGCACTCGCCCCAAGGGTATCTCCCCTTAAAAGCCCGGCGCGAGCAACCGATAAGGGATAAGAACGGTCATCCGGGTTCAACAGTTGAATTGCGCGGGCCACGGCACCTGCCGGGATGGTCACCCTCCATTCACAGATGTGGAACTGCCGATGCCCCGAGGCCTCCCCTCGGGCTTAACGATGGCATTCGCCGCGCCTCTCGGCTAAGCTGAAGGGAGACTTCCTGAGCAACGACCGCGTGAGCAGGGAAAGAATGGAACAGCGATTTCAACCAGACCTCGAGCACATCCAGGGGAACCGCGATTTTCGCACGACGCACTGGAGCGCGGTGGTTCTGGCGGGCAGCGAGCAGTCGGGCGAAGCCGCCCAGGCCCTGGAGACATTGTGCCGCTCCTACTGGTATCCATTGTTTGCCTATGTGCGCCGCCGCGGCTGCTCCGTGCATCAGGCGGAGGATTTGACCCAAGCGTTCTTCAGCCAACTTTTGAGCCGAAATTACCTGGCGGCGGCGGACCCGGCCCGGGGCCGTTTTCGCACTTTTCTGCTGAGCTCGATGAACCATTTTCTGAGCAACGAATGGACCAGGCAACGCGCGCAGAAACGCGGGGGCGACTGTGCTTTCATTTCCCTGGATTACGTCCGGCAGCAGGAGGCGGAGCGTCCGATCGATCCCGAGCACGATCAGAATCCTGAGCGCCTTTATGAAAAGCGCTGGGCCGAAGCGGTGCTGGCCAAGGTTCTGGAGCATTTGCGCGCAGAGTTCGGGGGCGCGAACGCAAAGCGGTTTGAAGCGCTGAAAACCTTCCTGACCGATTTGAAAGGGACCAGTTCCTACAGCGACGCCGGACGCGACCTGGGCATGACGGAACAGGCGGTCAAATCCGCGGTGCACCGGCTGCGCCAGCGATGGCGCGAATTGATGCGGATTGAGATCGCGCAAACCCTGAATTGCGCCACCAGCCAGGAGGTCGACGATGAGATCCGTTACCTGATCAGCGTGCTGGAGTGATCGACCCTCCGGTCCGGCTACGGTTCCACCGTCACCGCCAATAAAAACGGGGCGCATCGCTCCAGGGCCGATTCATAGTCCAACATGGCAAGTTCCTCGGCTGGCCGCGGGTTTTCCCAAGTCGTCCGGAACAAGGTCTGGTGCCGAAAGTCCCCCGTCCCATCATTCTGCCAGGCGATGGCGGATCCCGGATCTTTCGGAGGCTGGCGGCTGCTGGAGAAGAGCGCGTCCAAGTGCTCCCCGGAGCGGAGGGGCATCTCCTCGGGCGGCCCCGCCTTAAAATGCACGACGATCTTTCCGACGATCGATCCTTGGGCGAGGGGGCAATCCATCGCGTGCAGGAAGTGAATTCGCTTCGCAAATCGAGGCAACTCCAGGCCTCGCGCGGAAGCAGGAAACGTGGCCCGGCGCAAACGGGACTCCCGTCCGGCCAGCTGCACCACGCCGCGGATTTCAAACGGAATCCCCCCAAAGGCCACCGAGCCCAGCGGCAGCGCCGGCAGCCCCGCCCCCGTGCGAGGATCGCTGGGCACCATCCAACAAGGCGTAAGCGAACCGTTAAAATACGCGCCCAAGTCGAGGCAGCCGGGGCTGGCCTCCGGGCTCCGGCCGGGCGTCGGCAGGTTCGCCACTCCGGTTAACAAGCCGGGCTTCAAGCGCGCACGCAGGGTCCGAGCCTCCGCGAAGTCGCGCCGAGCCGGCTCCCAATGCCGCAGCCGGGCCCCGGACTCGCCTCGCAATTCATAAAACTCCGAGCTCGCCGGTGACAATTGAAGCGCGCGGTCCAGATCCTTGATCGCCTCCTCGTCCCGGCGCATGGCCTGCCAGGACCGGGCGCGGTCCGCCCAAAGGTTAGGATCCGCCGGCGCCAATTCGAGCGCGTGTGAAAGATCCTGCATCGCCTCCTCCCAGTGATCGAGCTTCATTCGCGCCTGAGCGCGCTCGCGCCACAACCCCGAGTCTTCAGGCTCGAATTTCAGAGCTTGAGAAAAGGAAGCCTCAGCGTCGGCCCAGCGTTTTCGACTGGCTTCGAACCGGCCACGCCATGGCCAGCGGCGCGGGTCAAATTTCGGATCGAGCAGGCGGCTCACTTCCGGGCCTTCCGCCAGGCCCGTGCGGATCAAGGCCGCTTCGCGCCAATGCCAAAACGTTTGCTGCTCCGCCGTTGTTTGGAACTCCGGGGGATTGCTCTTTTGGAGCCGCAGGCGCAAATCGTCCAAAGCGGTTTGACTCACATCTTCGAGATCTCCCGAGCCCGCGACCCGCCGTCCCGCCAGCACCTCCGCCAAGGCTTCCAACTCCTCAATCGCTCGGCTGTCGGAATCCAGCCGCCACACCTCCACTGCCGACGCACCGGTCACCACTCCCAACCGTCGGCTATCCGGACTAAACACCGCCTGATAGACTGTGGCCGGGCTGCGCAACGGAGGCGTGACTGGAATGCCCGTGGCCACCTCCCAAACCCGCGCCGTCCGATCCATGCTCGCCGTGGCCACGTAGCGCGCATCGGGACTGAAAGCCGCCGTCACCAAATCCTCCCGGTGGCGCAAGAAAGGCGTGAGAAGCTGGCCGGAAGTCTTATCCCGAATAACCGCCCCATCACCCAGAACCAATTCCCGCCGGCCGTCCGGATGAGGGATTTTCTCCGGACGCTTCGTGTAAGCCAGGGTCGGCAGAGCCGATCCCCCATCCACTTTGGCCAGCGGCAGCTCCTTTCCCGTGGAGATCTCCCACGCTCGGACATCGGCCTCAGCGTCGGCGGTAACCAACTGATCGCCGCTGGCCGAAAACCCCAGCCCATGCGGCTGGGCCACCCGCAGCATGGGCCCGATCAACGCCCGGCCCGCCAGATCCCAGACCCGCGTCACCGCAACATCCGTGGTCAGAATGCGGCGGCCATCCGGGCTGAACGCAGCCCAAATCAGCCGGGCGCCATGGTGAAAAGTGCAGAGCAATTCTCCGCTTCGAGCATCCCAAACGCGCGCGTTATGGTCGTCGCTGGCAGTCACCACCCGCAAGCCGTCCGGGCTGAACTCCGCGTGCCGCGCCGCATGATCGTGGCGAAGCGGCGGAAGCCGGGCCGGCTCCTCGCCTATGCCCCAAATCCGGGCCAGCGCATCCCGCCCGCATGAGATCGCCAGAGTGCCATCAGGGCTAAACTGCCCGTCAAACACCCAAAAATTCGGGTGAGTCAGCGCCGGCGTCAGCGGCGCGCGCGAAGCGATATCCCACACCCGCATGCCAAATCCGCAAAGGCCCAGGAGGCGTTTGGAATCCTCACTGATGCGGATCTGCAGCAGCTCAATGCTCAAGCCGGAGTCGATCCCGGCCGCCAGCGCCCCGGTTTCAGCATCCCACAGATTAATCTTCTTCGGCAGCGCCGCCGCAATCCATCGGCCGTCCGGGCTGCAGGCCACCTGATTCACGCGCTCCTCCGCCGGCAGCCGGCGCAGCAAACGGCCGCTTCCCGCTTCCCAGATCGCGACCCCATTCTCCAGCCCAGCCGTCACCACCCGCTGGCCGTCCGGCGTGAACACCGCCCCCGTCAACCCCGAGTCGTGCCGCAGCGGCGGTGCAGCCGGCTGGCCCGTTTGCGCGTCCCACACCTGGGCCGTCCCGTCATAACTGCTCGTCACCACCCGGGTGCCATCCCCGTTGAATTCAGCGCTGGCCAGAAACGAGCGATGCCTGAGCGGCGGAGTCACCGGCCGGCCTGTGGCTACATCCCAAACCTGAGCCAGGCCGGCATCATGCGACTGCAAGAGGACCGTTTGCCCATTCGGACTAAACCGCGCCCCCGTCATGTTCGTCGGGTGCGCGATCACCTGCACCAATCGCGGCATCTGATTCAGCACCGCGGCGATCCGCGTCCGGTGCACCTCCTCTTCCTCCGGCCGTCCCCGGTCCAGCTTCAGCGCCTCCACAAACCACAGCAACGAACCGGCGAGATCCCCCTGCCCCAGCAAATCCACCCCTCGGGCGACATTAAAGCGCGCCAGATGGCCCCGCGCCTCCTCCGCCTTCAATTCCGCCCGCGCATTCGCCTTCTTCAGGCGGAGGCTCATCCAGCTCGGCACCAGCACCAGCGCCAGCGTCAACCCGGCCATCCCAGCCAGCAGAATGGCCCGGCGCGGATGCCGCCGCACCCATTTCCTCGCCCGCTCCCATCCCCCCACCGGGCGAGCCACAATCGGCTCCTGCTTCAGCCAATGCTCCAGATCCTCCGCCAGAGCCTCCGCCGACCCATAGCGGCGCGCCGGATCCTTATCCAGGCATTTCAGGCAGATCACCTCCAAGTCCCGATCCACCGTCGGATTCAGGGCGGAAGGCCGCTTCGGATCGCGCTCGAGGACCATCCGAACCGTCTCGAAAGTCGTCCCCCCGGCGAAAGGAGGCTGGCCCGCCAGCAGCTCATACAAGATGGCTCCCAGCCCATAAACATCCGAAGCGGTGGTCAGCCCGTGGCTCGCGCCAGCCGCCTGCTCTGGAGACATGTAGGCCGGCGTCCCCAGCAACCCCAGAGTCTGCGTCAGCGTGCTTTCCTTCTGCACCAACTTCGCCAGGCCAAAGTCCGTCAACAGAGGCTCCTCCCGCGCGTCCAGCAACACATTGGCTGGCTTGAGGTCCCGGTGCAGGACACCGCGCTGGTGGGCGTAGTGCACAGCGCGCGCCACTTTGGCAACGATGACAGCCGCGGCACTGAGCGGCAGCGCGGGGTTGCCCCCAATCCGCTCCGCCAGGGAACCCCCTTCAATCAGCCGCATCGTGAAAAAAGATTGGCCGTCCGCCTCGCCCACCTCGTAAATCGGCACAATATTCGGATGATCCAGCGTGGCGGCCGCTTCCGCCTCCGTGCGAAAACGTTCCACAAACTGCGGCGAGGCCCAAGGGCCGGCTGCCAGCAGTTTCAGCGCGACCAACCGATTGGCGCGGATCTGGCGAGCCCGGTAGACAATCCCCATTCCGCCCCGCGCGATCTCCCCCAACAACTGGTAGTCCCCAATGGAACCCAGCACCGGCTCAGCGGAAGGGTCGCTGGCCGCCTCGGTTGGATCCCGGGTCCCATCCAAAGCTCCCACCAACAAACACCGGGAGCACAAGCCCTCCGCAACCGCATTCACCAACGGGCATCCGCAGTTCTCGCAGGAGATAGGAGTGGTTTTGGACAAAACGATAGCCAGAGCTTAGCTCGCGACCCCTCACAGAAAAGCTCAATTGTCTGTAACGGGATTTCCGGACAAAGTTTCGAAATTTCCCAGACAAAATCAGGACCTCGATCGTTTAAAGGGAAGGCAATTGGCTGGAAAAAGAGGCGAAATTTCTTTTCCTGAACATTTTTCGAAACTTCCCGCCCATTTTTCTTTAGAAGCCAGTAACGCGCCATGCCCGGTCAGGCTGCCCGCTCGCTGCAAAACCATGGGCGCAGCGGACATGACTCCCACCGCAAACTGACGCGGGGAATGACGTGAACACGATCCGAACCATGAAAACCGGGTTTCTATCCATTGCGCTCGGGCTGTCGAGCGCTTGCTGGCTGCTCACCGCACGCGCTGGCGTCGAACGCCCCCAGGCGATCCAACTGCATGCGGGCTGGAATGCCGTGTTTTTGGAAGTCCAACCGGCCAGCCTCAAGCCGGACGATCTGTTCTCGCAACTCCCCGTCGACACGGTGGCATCATTCTTTCCCGGCCAACAGGAAGCCCAATACCTGCGGAACCCGGGCGACGCCCCCTGGCGCGATGAAGGCTGGCTGGTCTGGTATGCGCCATCCAAACCCGAAGCTTTTCTTTCCACCCTGCACGCCATTCAGGCATTCCGCCCCTTCATGGTGCATGCCCGCACAAATTTCACTTGGACGGTTTCCGGAGAGGCTCGATCCACTCGCTTGGCTTGGCATCCAAACACCTGCACTTTCACCGGCTTGCCGGTCGACCCGGCCGCCCCGCCCACCTTCGCGCAGTTCTTCGCGGGCAGCCCGGCTCATCAGCGCCTCCGAATTTTCCGCCTTCAGAACGACACTTGGAGCCTGATCACCAGCCCGGCCACCGACCGGGTGCAAAGCGGCGAGGCCTACTGGATTCAGACCGACGGGGCGTCGATTTACCAGGGCCCCCTGCGGATCAAACTGCCGGCTGCGGGCCAACTCGCGTTCGATCTTCACGGCACGAGCCGCACCATCGAATTTGCCAATGAAGCGGTCGGCGCCACGGCTCAAGTCAAAATCGAGGTCGTTAGCCAATCCAACACCCTGCCACTCAGAACGGTGGCACGCGATGCCTCGACCTTGCGCCCCGTGCGGACGGCCCTCCCCGGTGCGACCGCATTGCCGCCAATCGCGCCCGGCCAATCGACGGCCCTGAGGATTGAACCAAATCGCGACGCGATGCCCGGAAGCCAGGCCTCGACACTCCTCCGGGTCACCGACGGCCGAGGCACACAGCAATGGATTCCGGTGTCGGCTCGCCAGAGCGGCCCGGATGGAATAAGTGCGGCATTAGCCATCCCCTGATTCACCTCTCTCTCGAATTCACCATGAATCCAATCCCTTCTCCTCTCAGCCAGAATCCACGGCTCCTGGCGCGCCTTTGGCATGCAACGTTGGCCTGGGGCGCATTCGCATTTCTGGGCGCGGCGGGCGCACTCGCGAGCGACGGCTTCCTCCAGACTCCCAATCCCGCCACCGCGGGCTTGTGGATTGGCGATGCCACGCTGCGCTTTGTGAGTTACCCGAACGGAGGAACGGTCGACGGAGTGGCCAGCACTGTCACCCTGCGGATCATCCTGCACGTCGATTCGTCAGGACAGGTGCGGCTGCTGAAGGATGTGGTCGTGGGCCAAAGATCGGCTGCGCCATTTGACCTTGTGCTCGTCACCAAACCCGCCTTGCTCAACAGTTTGCCGATCTCGACGGACGCCAACACCGCAAGCATCCGCGGGCAGCGTTTCTCCACGGTTGGCTACGACTTCAAAGACAACGATGCAGACCCAACGGACAATGCCCTGATTCTAACCGGTGGCCTCGGGCAAAACTATCAGATCTCCGGGACCTTGCTCCTGGACGCCCAGAACCCCACCAATCCCTTCCGCCACAAGTTTCATCCGGATCACGCCAATAACGGCCCAAAAGCTTACACGATCACCCGGCAAATCCAGTTCCAGTTCAGCACTCCCTCGGAGAACGTCAATGGCATGGATCAGTTCACCGGCTCTTATCAGGAACAGATCACCGGCCTGCACAACGCGCCTCTCACTGTTCAAGGAACGATCGTCCTCAACCACGTGACCACCGCGGGCGCCCTAAACCAATAACCAACACCAAGCAGCATGAACTTGTTTTCATCCCAAGGGCGCTTCCACGCGCCTCATTTGCTCTCGCTCTGCTTTGCCGCCCTGCTCGCACCACTCGGGGCCTTCTCCGTTCAAGCGGTCCAGCCGTTTGTCAAAACCGTCACCGGCCTGAGCACCGACACCGTGCCAGCCGACATCAATATCCAACAGGGCGTTGTTGACCCCGCCACCGGCAGGCTATTTGTTGCCGGCAATTACTTCGGGTCGGCTCACTTCACGGCTGGCATTGATCTGCCAGCGCCCGATACAAAACTCAGGCATGACCTGTTTCTCGCGGCGCAGGACTCCAATGGAGCCTGGCTCTGGGCGATGCGGCCCTACGTCGCGAATATCTTCGCCGCCACCGCCATCACCGACATCGACGTCAAGGATATCAAAGTTTCCGGGACCAATGTTTTTCTCGCCGGAACTGCCCGAGCCGCTTCCAATGGCAATAACCTGGGGTTTGTAACCAAGTTGACGACTGACGGCGCACGCGTCTGGACTCGCTACATGGTTGGGCAGGATGTCACCGCGAACGCGGTCGCCGTGGACGGAAACGGAACGGTTTATGTGGGCGGTTCTTATACGACTTTCATCAACAGCACAACCACCCTCCTCCTGTCGGTCGATAGCGAAACAGCGGTCCTGACGCCTTCTGGAATCAAGCAAATCGGCGCTGCCGCGCAGGGCAACTATGATGCCTACATTTTCAAGTTTGGATCGGATGGATCGCTGGCCTCCACAAAGTCCTGGCTCCTGGCCGGATCGCCGGCCGGCACTGCCGAAGAGACGGTCGCTCTCCAATGCGATGGCGCGAACCAACTGCATGTGCTCATGAATCTGGGCGGGGGCCTGGGCAACACCGGTCAGAATCAGACTCCCGTAACCGTCCTGAATTTTGATGGCACCGTCTATCAAACTTTCCGCACCACCCCGAACTCAACGAGAAACTACTACTTGGGGCAACTAAGTCCCTTCGCGGGTTCAGTCAGCCCTTCCGGCCTTTGGATCGCCGGCAACCCGATTGACACCTCGGTTGATCTCGCTGGCCTGACCACTCCCGTGATCAACCCTTTGTCTCCAAGTTTCCCCACGGACAACGTCCGGGGAACTGACCTGAAACTGATTAATGGCGAAGTCTACGTCGCAGGCTACCAAATCTACGGCGCCACCTACACCGGGTTTCTCCTCCGCCTCCTCGCAGACAACTATGCCCCGGACGGACCGGCAGCCTATTTCGTCGCGGGCGGCTCTCAATCCGCTGTCTATCCGACGGAAATTCGCGGCTCGGACGATGGGGTCTTCGTGGTCGGGGTTCGCCCGAAGACGCTCTATGTGGATGTCCAGGATCACACCGTCGCCAGCCTGCCGAGCACACCCACCAAAACGCTCACGGCTCTCACAGCAGGCTGGTTCATTGGCGCATTCGACGCAGCGCTCAACCCTCAATGGTTGCGCACCACCTCGCTGCCGAACGATGACCTGCCTCCGAAATCTTTTTCCGCGGGGATGCTCGCTTTTGACAGCGCTAACCAGCGCCTTTACTGGGGTGGCGGCTTTGGGGGCGGGCTTCCTCTGGTCCTGGGCGATGCCCCGAACCTGCTGAGCACCACCGTAGACCTCTCCTCCAGGAACCCGCCCCGAAGTTGGGGATGGTTGACCGCCCTCCAGCCCAGCGGATCCTACTTACAGCGGTCCGAATTGACAGTGGACTCCACCTACGGCCCGATCACCATCAATGGCACCGCGTTTCCCACAAATCACCTTGACCAGGTTTTCTTCCAGGGGACTACGCTCAACATCTCGGTGTCCGATCAGTTGCTGAATAATAATAAGACCCGCCTCACGGTTACGGGATATACCGTCGCGAATCAGATCGGCACCAGTGCCGGCAACAGCCTCACCCTGAAGCTCCTGGACGACACTTCGGTCCAGTTCACCTACCAGACGCAGCATCTGCTCACAATTACCAGTGATCACGCTGCGGCGGGGCTCCTTTCTGATGCGTCCGCAGGGAACCCAGACCCGTTGTTCGGGCAAACCTGGGTCCCGGACGGAACGACGGTCAAAGCGACAATCGATGGGCTCGCCACCCCGGTCGACCAGACCCAGTGGGGGGATCGCTACGTAGTTCAAACTTATACCATCACGCCACCCACCGGCAGTCCAACCACCAGCGTCATTACCCAGGTTGTTTCCCGCTTGAAAGTGGTCGATTTCACCATGACCGGCCCTACTGCGGTCAACTATTCCTGGAAGAAGCAGCATCGCCTCCAGGTCAACGCTTCCGTTGACAACAGCGCCGCCTTCCTGCTCAACCGGCAGCTCAACGGGGCGACGGTGGTTTCGTCCGCCACCGGCAACGGCGACGTTTGGTTCGATGACAAGTCCAAGGTGGATATTTCCGCGCTGGCCAGCGACGCCAGCACCGGCCTCGCTCTGAAGGGCTGGCGCTACGCCGATCCGGTGACCAACTATTTCCCGAAAATTCAGTTCGCTGTTTCCGATCCGACAAAAAGCGATGGCACCGAACTGGCCCAATATCTCACCAGTGAAACCATCAATGGAAAACAGTACTGGTCCAAGACCATCCCCTCCTTCACCAGCGCCGCCGCGATTCTCTGGGACTACGGCGATCTGATCTATACCCTCCACACCGGCATCGGCCAAGCGGTCGATCTGTCCAGCATCCCCACACCTCCCTCCATTTCCGGGCAATGGGTGTCAGCGCAGGTCGTAGACGGCCCGCCGGGAAGCACGATCGACAACATGCTGGTCTGGGATGCGGTCAGTAAAAAAGCCTTTCCCCTCCGGCCCGGCATCATCCTCCTCCAATGGCCCACCGGGACTGGCGCCAAGGTGACCACCCAGATTTTTACCGGTTTCAGTGGCGATCCCTGGCAGGATGATTCCACTCAATCGTTCAGCGGCCCTGCTTACTACAACCATATCGCCGGGACCCCGCCGGTAAACCTGGATTCAGATTCGACTGATTCTCGATATTTTGACGGCACGCGACAATTCACGACCGGCGACGGCAGGGCCGCCAACGGCCAGTTCACCGCCTCCGCCCGCGGCAAATCGGTGCTCGTATTTTATCGATCACCCTCAGGACCAGCCGTTGGGGATGCCACTCGGGAAACGATTGAAGTCCGGGTGGTGAAGACCACGCTTTGGACCGACGCCACCCTGGCCAAGCAGGCCGCCACCATCGGGACCAAGCTCATCAGCCCGGACGGGGCCTCCGATCCCATCGGAACCGGCTACGTGGTTCAATCCGGAGCAAACTACAACGCGGATATTTACAATCCGGCTTCCGTCAAAGGGCCGATCATTCCGGTGAATAAATTGGATTCCTCTGGAAATTCCCCCTCGAGTTCCGACCTGATCGTGGTCTGGTATCAACAGGTAGATGGCATTCTCTGGCCTTACAAACCGGTCTGGTACGGCACGTTCAACTGGCCGACGGGCAACCGGATCGTCATCGCCAGCCGCCTCGGCTCGGAGGGGCTGAACGCATCGGGCCAGCCGCAGTTCAGCTTCGATCCGGCTCTTTACACTCAGGTCAAGATCTACAATCAACCGGACCGGACCAAGCCGGGCTTCAATCCCAACGAAGAACACGCCCGGATCTATCCCTCGCTTCTCGCGAATTCCTCCGGGACGCCGTTTCCGGCTGCTTTCGCTTTGCGCGACGACCTGAACATCACAACAGCGCTGATCAAAGCGAAAAAGCTGAACTCAGCTGAGTACACTTCGGACCCCTATGTGCTTGTTCAATATTTTGATCAAGCCGCAAACGAGTTTAAGATGGCGGTCTACGCCCTGCAGCGGGAGGACCTGGCAGTCAACGATCCGCGCGTGGCTCAACTCCCGGGAGCGGTTGGAGCCAATTATCAATTCCGCTATCAGATCACCGCCGGCGAACTGATCCAGGCGCCTTATCCCATCAACCTGGTGGCGGGCCTTGCGCCCTGCACCAACTCGGTGCCTGCTTCGGCCACGCCAACCCTGCTGCCGGACGGAACCTACTTCCTCGACGACAACGCCCAACAAAGGACTTGGTTTATCGACCATAAAAATGGGGCTTGGGTCGTTTCCGGGGATTCGGGTTTCACGGCCCGGTTCTTTTATCCTCTCCAGCCCGATTTCTGGTATCCCAGCAAACAGGACGCGCCTCTGAGCCTAAAATCCGTCGGAGACTGCATCCCTCTCCTGCCCGCCCTGAACTACGCCTCCGTTCCCCAATCGCTCGGAGTCTTCGACGCGAACCTCATAGTGCGCAGCACTCCGGTCAACATCCACTATGACACGGCCTGGCCGACGAATTTGCCCGTATTGAAAGTGGGAGAAACTCTGACCTATGCCGGAGGGGAATTCAAAGCGGACAATCCGAGCGCCCCGGGACTTCCCGGAGTGATCGGCTTTGCCGCGGGACAAGTTGTCTTCGATTCCCAAAATCCGGCCATGGCGGCGGGCCAGTTCGCCAGCTCCTTCGCCGCCCGGCTCATCTCTCCCTTGGACACCCGCGCCCTCGCCTGCTCCGTGGCCAGCCTTCCGGCCAATCTTGCCAGCCCAGCCAGCAAAGACGTGACGGTCAACGGCGATAGCTGGTCCTTCAATAATCTGCCGCCCTCCCTGCAGAAGCGGATCTTTTTCAAGCCGCTCGACAAGCTCAATACCGCCGCCCCACCCGGCGTTCTCGGCCTCCGCGGCTACGTCAATGACCGCACCCTCGGCGCGCCGGACCTCACCGCCGCTCCCCCGCCCGTTTATCTCCTGGAGCCGAACATCCTCACCGCCACCGAGCGGGACGCCCTCAAGGCCGCCGCCAGCTCGACCGACCCCAATTTCCAGGCTTGGAGCAAGCTGATCGATGCTCTCTACACTCTGAGCCGCAACCCGAACCTCCTCACTGTCGTAGGGAACTGGCTCGTCGGCCTCGAACCTTCCGCCGCCGGCCTCGGGCAACCCGAACCCCTCACCGGCCTTGGCCCCGGCCTCGCCCTCGTGACTAATCCCGCCCTGCTTGATCCGGCGAGACCCCAAACCAACAGCTACGTCACCATCGCGGAGAATAATCATCCCAGCTTGGGCGAAGCGCCCGTCGCCCTTCATGTGATCAAGATCGATCCCACCCAGCGTTATCGCGGCGCCACCAAGACCATCCTCCCCCCCAACGTTTTCGACGAAAAGATCACCCTGCGGCACACCGCCGATTTCGGAGGCAATGTGGACTTGGTGGCGTTCTCCTGGTGGTCGCACGAAGAAGACGGCACCGTCCAAATGGGTGATGTCCCGCCCGGACCGACTGGCAATTCTCCGGCGTGGAGCCCATTCACCGACGCCAACGGCGTCGCCGGGTTGAACCAGATCGAGCTCAACGGGAATCCCGCGCTCCTGCTGGCCGACAATTTATTCTTCGTCCGCTACCGCTTCGCCGCCACCCCGCTCCCCCCGCAGCCGGGTTGGTCAGATTGGGCCGGCGCGGCCAATTCCTCCATTCAGGACTTGAATGGCGACGGCCGGCCGGACTATCAGGCCCAACTCGCGCCCGGCTGGGTGAAACGAGTCCTCGATGGGATCAATCCTTACGAAGCGCGGGTCAAGGACTTTGGCAAGAGCGACAGCCCGTCCACCGCGGCCAGCATCATCCAGCAATTGGGCGAGCCGTTTCTCGGGCCTGTTGCGCTCAACGCCACCCCCAGCGTGGTCCAGAACCTCGGCTTGATCGAGCTCTATGAAACGGTACTCCAACGAGCCCGGGCTCTGAGCGTTGACTCAAGCGCGGTCACAGTCACTCCCGGCATCAACGCCGCGCTCCTGTTGGCCTCCACTCGCCTGGCGGATTTCTACACTATCCTGGCGCGCGAAGCCTGGACCGACGCACTCGATCCAACCATCGGCTACGGAAAATCGGATATAGACAATGGGATCGTCGAATCACCCATGTTCTCCTTCGAAAACCAGCTGCCCACCCTGCTCGACGAGGAACTCGCTTTGCTCCGGGGCGTCGATCAGAGCTTGGGACGCCCGGTCTTCAATCGCCTGTTCTGGAACTTCACCAAGAGCGAAGGCGAAGCCGCGTACGCGCTCAATTACCAGATCACCGACGTCAATAAGGACGGGCTGATCGATGTCAACGACGCGAGGACGCTCTTTCCCATGGGTCATGGCGATGCCTGGGGGCATTATCTCAGCGCGATGCGCAAACGCTACGACCTGCTGACCACTCCCAGCTTCGTCTGGGCGGCCCGAGGGGAGTATTACAACCTGCTCGATGTCGTGATCAGCGTGGATTACAACGATGAAAAAAACTTCGCCCGCACGGCCGCCGCCCGGGCTCAAGTAGGCGCCCAAATCGTCAATCTGACCTTCCGATCCCGTTACAGCACCCAACCGAACAGCAACTTCAGCGGCTACACCGATTCGGACACCGATCGAGCCTGGGGCGTGACCGAATGGGCGCGCCGCGCCGGCCAGGCCTCCTTCTTTGACTGGGTGACCGCCAATGCCTTGCTCCCGGCTGCTGATCCGGACACGAACCACGTTGGCACCCAGCGGCTTGATCGCTTTGCTGTGCCGGAGATCGCCCAAATCGCCAACGAAATGGGCAACATTCAACGGACGCTCGACACTGCCAATTCCGGCCTGAATGCCATTGGCGTCGATCCGAACGTGGTGCCGTTCGATATCGACCCCACTCTGCTGGATGTCGGCTCATCGGTGCAGGGCCTTTCCCACTTCGAGCAGATTTACCAACGGGCCTTTGAGGCTCTGCAAAATGCCGGCGCGGCCTTCGACAATGCCAATCACCAGAAGATCCTCGACCGCCAGGTCGCGGCGTCCGCGGAACAACTGAGCAAACAGGCCGTCGCCCAGGACCTCGAATACCGTAATCGCCTGATCGAAATCTTCGGAACCCCTTACCAGGGCACGATCGGTGCCGGAAAGGCCTATCCCGACGGCTATGCCGGCCCCGACCTGAACCTCTTCATGTATGTCGATGTGAATGCCATCAACAGCAACACGGTCCCGGTGGCTGACAATCAGGCCTACTTCGACGAGTACGTCTCGTTCTATGAACTCGCCCAGGACGTGCCGGATGAATTCAAGGCCGACATCGAAGCTCACTTCTTCCCCGGCATATCCAATGCCGATGCGCTGGCCGGCAACACCTCCGTCGAACTCCTCGGAGATGACTTGATCCACCTGAAGCTCCCCGCGAGCGCCGGCGATTACACATTCGCCGCTCCGGATTCTTGGGGACAACGCGCTTCCCCCGGCAAACTCCAGATCATGGTTTCCGCCATGATGCAAACCGAAGCCGCCCTTTCCTTGTCCGTTGGCGACTATGATTACCTGATCAAGCAGATCCGGGACAAAGTGGAGGTTCTCAAAGCCAAGGCCTCGATCGACGCGGATCAGCTGCAATTAAAGCGGGACGACTTCATCGCCGCCACCACTCTCAAGTCTGTCGTGGCTGGCCTCGAGATATCAAAAACCATCGCCGATCAATTCGCCGAAGAATGGCACTACACCGCCTTCGGCCTCGCCAACGGCCTCC
This sequence comes from uncultured Verrucomicrobiota bacterium, assembly GCA_964566945.1. Taxonomy (GTDB): domain Bacteria; phylum Verrucomicrobiota; class Verrucomicrobiia; order Limisphaerales; family SXQI01; genus DASVNK01. The sequence goes on from CAZMKE010000029.1 coordinate 27,511, forward strand.
CCACGGTCATTGGCACTTCCAGCGATCCTTCGTTCGCCGCCCGGCAGATCATTTATGCCGCCGGCAACACTGCCTCGAAGGTTTCCGAAGGCCTCGGCACCGCCAGCGAAAGTCTTGCCAAAGCCACGGAGCTTTCCCTCGAAGCCAGCCAGGGCGCGCATGAGCTCCAGTTCACCCGCGATGAAATGAGCCTCGACCTCGTCGACATGCTCAAAGACATCGAGGAACTCCTCGTCAACGAAGGCACCCAACGCATCGCCATTTTTAAGATCCGCGAGCAGTTGCGCGGACAGATCGATCAATATCGCGCCACTCTGCAGGAGGGCTTGCGCATCATTCAAGAACGGTCCAACGCCAATGCCCGGCTGGCCGCTGATACCCAGAATAATCGGTATCACGATCTGCTCTTCCGCTCCGCCCAGAATCAGTCTCTTCAGCGCTACCGCGTGCTCTACGATCTCGCCCAGCGCTATTGTTTCCTGGCCGCCAAAGCCTACGATTACGAAACCAACTTTGACCCGATGGACCGAGCTTCGGCTCAGCCGATCCTCAATCAGATCATCCGGGAAGAGACCCTGGGCGAAGTCAGCGGACAGGCGGCTGCGGCAGGCCCAGGCCTGGCCGGCATCATGGCTCAACTCCACGGCAACTTCCGCGCCGTCGAAGGCCGCCTCGGCTTTAATAATCCCCAGCGGGATGTCACCCAGTTCTCCCTCCGCTACGAACAAGCGCGCATTAATGACGATGCCGCTTGGGCCAACAAACTCACCGCTGCCAAAGTTGAGGATCTGTGGACCCTGCCCGAGTTCAGTCTCTACTGCCGGCCATTCATCAAACGCGGCCAGGCCGAGCCAAGCCTCGTGATTAGATTCGCCACTCAGGTGAAAGCCGGGCAAAACTTCTTCGGCAACGATCTTGGCCCGGGCGACTCCGCCTACGATCCCACCCACTTCGCCACCAAAATCCGCGCCGCCGGGATTCGTTTTGTCAACTATCCCCTCACCAACCTGGCTCGCACCCCGTACGTTTACCTCATTCCCGCCGGCATGGACACCATGACCATCCCGAATAGTTCCACCCTCGGCACGCGCGACTGGAATGTCGTGGATCAGGCCATCCCTGTGCCCAATCCGACCCAGGCGTCAGATCTTAGCAATCCGGACTGGCTCGCCGCTCTCGGCTCCCTCAGCGGCGCTTTCGGCGAAGCCCGCCGCTTTTCGAGCTTCCGGGCCGCCGTTCTGGACGGTGACCCAGCTCTAAACGCGACCCGTTTCATCGGCCGCAGCGTCTGGAACAGCCGCTGGCTCCTCATCATCCCCGGCCGCTCCCTCAGTTCGGACCCCCAGGCCGGAGTCGATCAGTTCGCCACCAGCGTCAGCGATATCAAACTCACCTTCGAGACCTATGGCTACTCCGGAAACTAGCGCTCCCGCTCGGACAAACTCTGATTCCACTCCATCCATGAAAGCACCTTCCTGCATCCCGTCTCGCGCCCGCCGCTCCCTCGGCCTTGCGGCTGTCATTCTCACCCTCTTCGCCGGCCCGCGAACCGTGAGCGCCGCCCGCATCTCCGAGCCCAGCACCGTCCTTTATGGCCGGGTCGTTGAGCGAGTCGGCCCGCGCGAATTCCTCCGCACCACCGGAAACCTGACTTGGAACCTTCGCACGACCGGACCGGCCGGGCGCACCTTTCAACTCACCGCGCCGCTGCGGCCTCTCGGCGGCGGGGTCTACTCCTATCAACTGGCCATTCCGCACGAGGTGCTGGCTTACGACCTGACCGTTCGGTCGAACGCACTGGGCCTCGCCGGCAGCGCCGCGCCGGTTGAGCATCTTTCCGTCACCGTTGACGGGCAGCCCCTCACCATCAATCCCGCGGCCGTCGCCGGCTTCAGCCTGTCCCAGCCCCAGCGCGCCAGCGCCCTGCGGATTGATCTGGCCTTTTCCACGAACACCCAGGATTCCGATGGCGACGGCCTGCCTGATTGGTGGGAAGATCAAAATGGCTTCAATAAGTACGATCCCACCGACGCCGCCAAAGCCCTCTCCCTCACACCCGCACTCTCCGCTCCAGACCCTGCCCTCGCCGCACAGGCTCAGACTTTCGCCTCCTGGCGCTCCGCCTGGTTTCCAGCCAACGCGGACGATCTCGATGCCTTCGGCCTGCAAGATCCTGACCACGACGGAATCTCCAACCTGTTCGAATACGCATTCGATTTGAACCCGACCCAGGCGGATGGCAATGCCTCGGCAGCACTGCCCCACATCGTCAACCTCACCGGAAGGACCGGCCTGGCCTTCCAAAAGCGCGCCGCCGCCACCGACCTGACCTACCGCATTGAATCCTCCGTCGACCTATTCACCTGGCAGGACGCCTCCAACGACATAGAAACCGTCTCCCCTCCTGGCGCTAGCGCAGCCATCAGTTCCTTCGCGGTTCGCCCCGGCCACGCCCCCAGCCACCTCTTCCTGCGCGTCCGCATCTATCGGCAGTGATCCGCCGCCCACCGGGGTCGCAGCAGCCAACGGCCCTTGATCGCGCCGCTCGTTCCGACAGCCAGTGGCTCCCCTTCCCATTGGGGAGCCGGTGGATCTACGCAGCGCCGCCTCAGCCACAAGAGCGCCCCAGCCGTCCCAGTCAGAGTCATCGCCCGCCTTTGCCTGTCATCTGGAGAGATGACAAAATGTCATAGCAAATGAGGATAGTCACAGAGCCGGGCTTCCTGTCACAATGCACCTAATGAAGGTTTCGCATTCACTTCGCCTCCTCGCCGTTTTACTTTGCACCCTCAGCCGAACACCAGCTCAGCCCGCCCCTCACGAACTTTGGTCGCGCAGTTACGACGGACCGCCCACCGACGCTTCGGACCAGGCGAGCAAAGTCGTCCGCGATCCCAGCGGCAATTTCATCGTCGGAGGCCAAAGCTCCACTGCCGCACGGGCCGACGCGACCGTGTTGAAATATTCCGGCGATGGAACTCTCCTTTGGCGCCAAACCTACGCGAGCACCAACCAATTCGACAGTTCACTCGGATTGCTCCAGGTCGATCAAGTGGGCAATGTGCTCGCCGTCATCAACCTCGATAGACAAAACACCGTCAGCAACGTAATTGTGAAATTTGCCGCTGCCACTGGGACCCTCCAGTGGTCGCAATCCTTCGAACCGCCCACCGCGACCGCGCTGGCCGTCGATCCTTCGGGCGATCTCTTTGTCACCGGCATCGCTCCCGACGCCCACCGCTTCCCCCAGCTCTACACAGCTAAATACGCTGGCGAAACGGGCGCCATGCTTTGGTTCAGCCTGCAAACGGACGCCCGCCCTCCCGCCGGCTCCAGCGGCCGGACTCTGGCGCTCGACCCAACGGGAGACGTCATCGTCGGAGGCAATTACGGTTCGGATTTTTATGTTGTTAAGTACGCCCGTCAAACCGGAAGGCTCCTTTGGGACAACCGCGCGACCGCATCACTCTTTCCGGCAAACGCAGAAGATCTCATCGTGGATCGGGCGGGCGATGTCGTGGCCAGTGGGAGCGCTTTTGATCAGGAATACTACACTTACACGGCCAAGTTCAGAGGAACGGATGGCGTCCGCCTTTGGGAAAACCGGCATCGAGGCTCGTTCAATCGTGTGAACCAGACCGTCCATATCGGCGCCGATTCGAACAGGGATGTTTTCCTGGCGAGCACCGAAGATGGCACATTCTTTACCGTCAAACTCTCTGGTTCAACCGGCGAACTCCTCTGGGAGAAGCAGGAGCCTGGAAACCCCACTGATCTGAATCAACCCGCAGCTCTCATCATTGAAACGAATAATGATGTTGTCGTAGCCGGAACAGTCGGGGCCGATTTCATCGCCCGTTACCGTGGCAGCGATGGCGGAACCGTCTGGGCCCGGCAAAACACCTTTGGAGCCGCCGACAATATCCGGGATCTCATCGTGGAACCAGGTGGAGATCTTATCATTGCTGGCTACATCACCAACACCAATAAGCCGCTGCAAGGCTTCGATTTTCAAACCGCTCGCCTCTCCGGCGATTCCAGCGCATTGATGTGGCAGACGAACTACAACGCGCAAGGCCCCAGTTTGAATGTGCCGAAGGCTGCGGGGATTGATTCGCTTGGCAACGTCATTGTCGCCGTCAGGACCGATAATCACTTCTACACCGTCAAATACGCCACAGACGACAGCCGCATCCTTTGGGAACGCCCTTACGCGGGCCCGGGCAACCTGCAGGACATGGTTTCAGCCCTCGCTCTTGATTCTCACGACAATGTGATCGTCACCGGATCCACCGAATCGCTCACCAACGGGTATCGCGCTACGGATATCTACACCGCGAAGTATGCAGCCTCCGGCGGGGCGCTCCTTTGGGAGCACCTCTACAACGGCCCGGATAATCTGAATGACGCTGGCATCATGGCCGCCGTCGACTCGAAGGACAATGTCGTTGTCAGCGGCAACTCCCGCAGCTTGAACAACTGGGACGACATCTATACCGCCAAGTACAACGGAACAAACGGCGCTCTGCTGTGGGAACGCCGCTACAACGGACCCTACTCGCACATGGACGATATCAGCGCCATGCTCCTCGACGCTCATGACGATGTCGTCGTCACCGGAACCTCCCTCACTCGCGGAACAAATCTTCTCCTCCAGACCGACATTTACACCGCCAAGTACAGCGGCCTGGATGGTTCGATCCTTTGGGAGCAGCGCTACAGTTCTCCCACGAACGGCTCCACGGTCATATCCCTGGGCTTTGATCCGCAGGGCGATGTCATCATTTTGGGATCGTCCTCCTGCCCGCTGATTCTTAAATACTCGGCCGGGGACGGTCGCCTCCTGTGGCAACAATGCCTGCCGCCGTTCAATGGCAGACCGCTTAATCCGGTGGGTTTGGTGATCGACCCCAATGGGAATCTGTACGCCGGACTCAATCTGGGCCGCACCCTGTCCAATCACTTCGTTATCGACACCGCCATTCTCGGGCTCGATCCCGACGGACAAATTCGATGGGAGAAAACATATCTCGCTGCGCCACTGTCGACCGAAATTGCCCCGCTCGGCGTCGATCTCAACGGAGATTTGATCCTCAGCGGAATCCGCGAGATGAAACCGGGGGACTTTCAGGACCTATTCTACACGAAATTGGATGGCGCCAACGGCACCACTCTCTGGGAAGCCACCCGGCCGCAGCCGATGCCTTCCGCCTGGGCGGTCCGGGGCAACCGGTTGGCCGTCGCCGGGTTCACGGACGGCGGCTTCCTCACAGTCGCCTACCAAGAGGATCTCACACCACGAATCCGGGCCAGTTACACCGTCGATTCACTGACGTTGTCCTGGCCGAACGCTTTCGTCGGCTGGATTCTGGAAGCTCGCAACGCGCCCCCGGGGCTTGATTCACCTTCCACCTGGTCGCCGCTCCCCCAATCAGCGAAGACCAATCTCCTGCAGATCCCGGTTCAAGCCAAGAGCCCCGAGTTCTTCTACCGCCTGCGAAAGCCTTAAACCGACCAACCTGCAGCGGCGGCCTTTAGCGAGTCGGGAGCTACGGCACTCTCTTTGCGAGCAGCACCTCAGACGCGCGAAAAGCCTTTGAAAATCAGTTCGCCCAAAGATCGAATGAGGTTGAGTTCGCCCTGCAAGACGCTCAGACGAACCCGAGCGGAACTGCCGCCGAACCTGTTTTGCGCTTCGTCTTTACCGGACAGGCCTGGTTGCTGAATGCCGCAACCCTGAATTGATTTGGCGAAGAATTCGCGGCTCGCAAAATCAACGCTTGGCTGTGGAACGCTCGATAATCCAGGCAATATCCCGGCTTTTCGGAGCCGAAAAACCGTTGTATTGCGAGTATTTCACCTTCACTGCGGTGCTCGCTTCGAGCCATTTCTTGATCTCGCTATGTCCGTCCGTGAAGTTGAATCCGCAGGCGTTGTTATGGTAGCTGGCCGGCAAATCCGTCCAGGAGTTGGGGTCGGTCGGATTCATGATTTCCCAGCCGTCGTTGATGCTGTCGGGATGCTCGTCATTCATCAGCCAGAGCTGGCTCGGGGATGGCGCCAGCACGTCGGAGGTCTTGTTGTAGCCGAAGTAAGCCGGGTACCAGGTCGATCCGGCGGAGGCGTTTTTGCTGTAAGCGCCCCCCTCCACAAAACCATTCGCCGAAACACTCCGGACCCGTTGCACAGCTCCTTTCGAGCCCTTCACCGGGTGATTGTCCGCGGGACAATGGTAAATCAACGAGCTCTGACTGTAGCGGCCCAGCCTCGCGTTCAGAAGGAAGAGCGTGTTCGTGTTGTCCGTGTTCGACGCCGTCCAGTCCAGCCAGCCCGCCACCCAGCTCTGGTTCACATCTTTCGTGCCCCCGTTCAGATTCGGCGGAAACCAGTCCCCGTTTTCCGAGGCATACATGATCACAGCCAAGCCCAACTGCTTCGTGTTGCCCATGCACAGAATCCCCTGCGCCTTGGTTTTCGCCTTCGCCAGCGCCGGCAGCAGCATGCCCGCCAGGATGGCAATGATCGCGATCACCACCAGCAATTCGATCAAAGTGAAGCCCGGCCGATTGGGGCGTTTGGAGGAACCAGGAATGGGTAGATTCATAAAACAGCTTTCTTTTTTACGCGACCGTTCAGGGGACGGAGGCTCTTCTGCGCCAATCGCGGCAAAGTAGCAAGCCCTTTTTCCCCGAAACCCAAGTCCTCCAACGGTAACCCCATCGAAAGTCTGTCTCCAAAGTCATAAAAGATTTGAAGGGGCGAGCACGATCAACTCCCGTCGCGGCGCCCCCGCCTTACGCAGGTTTCACCGGAAAATCCGGTTCAGCAGAGCGGCCAGGCGACAGGCTGCTTTGCTCATTTGCGCTTCGGCGGGGCTGGCGAAGGTCTGGCCGTAGTCCGCAGGCAACGCTATGTCGATCCGGTCAATTTTGGTATCGGGGGCGGCGTTTCCCAGTTTGCAGGCCCCAAACACCAGGCTGGCGTAGGCATCCCGAGCCAAGACGACTGACTCCACTACCCACTGCTCAGGCCATTTGCGGAAATTGTCGCCGTCGTCCGGACAATTATCGCTCATAATGTGATCATCCAGAATCTCCTGGAGCTCCTTATAGGAAGCGCTGCCGCCACAGATGGTCTTGGGCAATTCCGCATCCCAGAAGCCATGGAGCTTGTCAAACTCGCCCGAACCAAAGCGGAGCTGGTTGGCGCCCCGATCGTTGAAGCTTTTGAACTGACGCGCCTGAGCAACGTCTTTGATCAGAACGGGATGATCCGGGTCGGCCGTGTCGTAGTAACCGGCCGTGCAATGCATCGGCTGATGAATGTCGCCCACCAAATGAACCAGCACGCGCAGAGCGATCCGCTTCGACAATGACTGGTCCTTCCCTTCGAGCACCTTGATGCAAAACTCTATCCGCTGCACCACGTCATTCGGCCCGGTGAAGCCGGGCGTCTCATAGGTCTGCGCATCCAGCGGCAGGTTGATGAAGTGCCAGCTGGGATGATCGGGAAAATTGGCGCTGAAGGCATCCGTCTCGGGATCGCCCGCCAGTTTGCCCTTGTGATGTTGAAACGCGTTACGAGCCTCGTCCAGCCAGGTGGCCGTCATGGCCAGCTTATCGTGGTCCAGGATCTGGCTCACGCGCGACTTGGCCTTGGGGGTGAGTTGATCCTGAGCCGCCGCCCAGATCGCCTTGTGCCCCTGGTCGCCCCAGGCGAACAAATTGGAATTGCCGCCCAAAAGAAGAATACCAACGAACATCGCCATCCGCCCAGCCAGTTTCATAGATTTCCTTTCTGAAGCCATCGCAAGGAAACCAGAAGCCCGCCTGATGATCAACAATAATATTGTTACAATATGGAAAACGCGAAGAACGGAAAGGCCGGACAAGCTGCGCTGCCAGGCCGGCACTAACGGAGCAACGGCGATAGGCCCGCATTGCGCGCGGAGTCCAAGAGATAGATCTGGTTCACCGTTTTGAAATGAGCGTGATCGGCCATTTCCCAGACCACCTGCTTGTCGCGGGTAATCTCAAAGGCTTGCGGCTGTTTGCCCATAAATGGTCCAGGCAAATAATTGCAAATGATCGTATTCCCGTTCGGGAGCCGCTGGCAGCCCGCCGGTAACCGCAACGGGTTGCCAGGGATTTCTTCCTTCTCCACCTGCCAGACGATTTTGTGGCTTGGATCCATTTCAATCACCCGGCCCTTTTCTCCCAGCGTGACCAGCACATTGCCATTCGGCAGTTTTATTGCTTCGTGCGGAAAACCATCGACCGCGATCTTCTGGAGAACTTTGCCGTCCGGAGCCAATTCCACGATTGTCTGCTCGTCCATCAGGCAAATCCAGTAATGGCCGTCAGCGGTCTGGCGGGAACCGCGAAACTGGTGCCCGACGTTTTTGGGATGAGAATCGATCTTAATCTCTTTCGTCACCGAGCCGTTCCGGCCAGCGAGCACCACCCGGTTTAAGCCGCACTCGGCCACCAGCACGCTTCCATCCGCCAGAGGCTGGCAGGAATGGCAGCGGGCTTCAGCCGGAGCCGTGTATTCCCAAACCACTTTCTTATCGGGCGCAACCTCTTGGGCCCCGGTGGCGCAGCAGAGGAGCACATTGCCATTGGGCAGCATCCAGCAATCCTGCGGGGTGGGTGCGCTGAACTCCCATTCCACATGGCCGTCCGCGGCCACGATCGCCACCTTGTTTCCCTGGTAATCGCAACAGAGGAACCGATGGGACACGGGCGCACGGGCCGCCGCGAGGCCAAAGCGCGCACCGGCCATGGCCGCGCCGAGAGCCAGCACCGCCCTGGAGGCGAAAGCACGACGAGTCAAACGAGATCGATAGTCAGTGGCAAGGGGCATGGGAGTGATCTTCCGCGAAGAAAGGACCGAAGGCAACGCCAGCCTTGGATCGGTCAGAACCAACAGGACGAATCAGCGGCCTTGCGAAGCCGCGGAGACCGCGCGCAAGACCGCGCCGGAGCATCGCGCTTTCCTCAAGCGGTTCTGGTGCTACTGTAGCGGGCGTAAATGGGATTTTTTGAGCTCAAGAAAACGGACAACTCCAGCAAAGCGCGCCTCGGCCAGATCCGCACCAGTCGAGGCGTGATCGACACCCCTGTCTTCATGCCCGTGGGCACCCAGGCCAGCGTGAAGGCGATAGATCCGCGCGAACTGGACGAGATGGGCACCCAGATCATTCTCGGCAACACCTATCATCTGAGCATTCGTCCGGGGCTCGATATCATTCAGGCGGCGGGCGGCCTGCACAAATTCATGAACTGGAAGCTCCCGATCCTCACGGATAGCGGCGGCTTCCAGGTCTTTTCTCTCGCCCGCATTCGGAAGATTCGCGCGCACGGCGTCGAATTCCGGTCCCACCTGGACGGCTCGCTTCTGTTCCTCGGGCCGCGGGAGGCGATGGAGGTCCAGCGCCTCCTCGGCTCGGACATAGCGATGGTGTTCGATGAGTGCCCGCCCCACAATTGCACCCCGGAACAGGCCCGCGACGCGGTCGACCGCACCATCACCTGGGCCAAGGTCTGCCGGGAGCAACCGCGCGCGGACGGCCAGGTATCCTTCGGCATTGTCCAGGGCGGCGTCGATCCGCAACTGCGCGCTCACTGCGCCCGCGAGCTGGTGGCCATGGATTTCGAAGGCTACGCCATCGGCGGCGTGAGCGTGGGCGAACCGGAGCCGGAGATGATGCGCGCGGTGGAACTCGCCGAACCATTCCTGCCCGCGGAGAAGCCGCGCTACGCCATGGGCCTGGGCACCCCAGCTCAATTGGTGGAGCTCGTCGCACGCGGCGTGGACATGTTTGACTGCGTATTACCCACGCGAGTGGCGCGCAATGGCACCGCCTTCACCTACAAGGGCACCGTCAGCATCAAAGCTGGGTTTAACAAAGCGGACTTCCGCCCGATCGAGGAAGGGTGCGAATGTTATGCCTGCAAGAACTTCACCCGAGCCTATCTCCGGCACCTGCTGAATGTGGACGAGATTCTCGGCTTGCGGATGCTCAGCGTCCACAACAGCCACATGTTTATGAAAGTGATGCGCGATATCCGCAGCCATATTGCCACCGGCACTTTCGGAGAGTTTCGGGAAATGTTCGCGCGCACTTACATCCCCACGCAAAAGGTGCTCGCCGGGCGCAATGGCCACCCGCTCGCAACGGCCACGCCGCCAGCCGCCGCTGCGGCTGAGTGACACCGCGGCCTTCAGTAAGTCGCCTGCGACAGACGGCGAGTTTCCCGGCAGCCAGCGCTATTTCTGGGTCCAAACCGGCGCGCGCGTATCTTCCACCAAAGCGGCCAGGTGTTCCTCGGTCTGGGTAACGCGGAGGACTTCCTCAATCGTGGTCAGGCCGGCTCTCACTTTGTTCCAGCCGTCCGTGCGCAGCGTGCGCATGCCCGTCTCCATTGCTTTTTGCGCAATGGTCGAAGCCGGAGACCGGTTCAGGATGAGCGGACGAATCGCTTCGTTCAGCAGCAGCAATTCGTAAATGCCCATGCGGCCCTGGTAGCCCAATTGCCGGCACGCTTCGCAGCCCGCCCCTTTGTAGAATTTGGCCGTGTCGATTTCGTCCTCCGGAAATCCGATCTTTCGCAGGTAATCCTTCTCCACCTTTTGTTCGACCCGGCAATGTTTGCAAATGGTCCGGACGAGGCGCTGAGCCAGCACCGCTTCCACGGACGAAGCCACGAGGAACGGCTCAATTCCCATGTCGATCAAGCGGGTGAACGCGCTCGGCGCGTCGTTCGTGTGCAGCGTGCTGAACACCAAGTGGCCGGTGAGCGCGGCGCGAATGGCGATTTCGGCCGTCTCCAAATCGCGAATTTCGCCCACCATGATCACGTTCGGGTCCTGCCGGAGAATATGGCGCAGGCCCATCGCGAAGGTCAGCCCGATATCCGAGCGGACCGCGATCTGGTTGATTCCCTTCAATTCATATTCCACCGGTTCCTCGATCGTGATGATCCGCTTGTGCACCGAATTGATGGTGCTCAAGAAAGCATAGAGCGAAGTCGACTTGCCGGACCCGGTCGGACCGGTCACCAGTAGAATGCCGTGTGGCTTAACAATGATCTCCCGCAGGGCCGCCTCCTCATGCGGAGCAAACCCCAGCTTGTCGAGGCTCAGGAAGATCTTGCCGCGGGTCAGCAAGCGAAGTGAAACGCTCTCGCCATAAACCGTCGGCACGGTCGAGACGCGGATGTCGATTTCCTCGCCTTTGATCCGAACGTTGATGCGGCCGTCCTGCGGCAGGCGCTTTTCGGCGATGTTCATCCCGGACATGACCTTGATGCGGGAGATCAGCGCGGCCTGGTACCTCTTCAACTGCGGGGGCATCGGCGTTTGGTGCAGAATGCCGTCAATGCGATACCGAATCCGCAATTCATCCTCGGCCGGCTCGAAATGAATGTCCGTGGCGCGATCCTTGAAGGCTTCCCAGATCACCTGGTTCACGAATTTGATGACGCTCGCCTCCTGGTCGCCTTCGGTGATTTCCTTGTCCTCCACCGCCAGGTCGATCGGCTCATCCTCGGCCATCTGATCGAGCGTTTCCGCGCCGACGCCATAGTACTTCTTGAGCGCCTTTTCGATCTCATCGCGCGGCGACAAGCCGAATTGCACGGTGCACTGGGCGTTGAACTGCACCGCGTTCAACAGCGCGGTATCGAAAGGATTGCCTACCGCGACCTGAAGCACGCCATTCTCGAAGCGGGTCGGCATGACCGCGTACTGGAAGGCCACTTTCGTGAGAATCTTCTTTTGCGCATCCGAAGAGACGGAGATGTTCCGCAAGTCCACAAACGGCCAGCCCAGTTTATCGGCCAGGCGCTGGAGAAAAACTTCCTCGGTCAAACCGGCTTCGCGGGCGAAAAACGCAAGCATCGACTCCGTCGAGCCGTTCTCGACCGCCACGCGCCAGGCTTTCGACCACTCCAGGAACTGCTCCGAGTTCACCAGCGACGCTTCAGCCAGGATACTCTTGATTGACTTCAGGGCCATGCGGCTCATTCTTCATTACTCCAAGGGTTTATACAATTGAAACCGCGCAAAGTTGCGGTTGGAGCTCGGTCAGGGGAAAGCCTCGCCAGGTCTGGATCCTTAGCCCCCTGTCTAAGCCTTTCGCCCTTGAGCGAAATGCCTTGCCGGGAAATCGACCCCGAATTAAACGTTTAGCCCCATGAATTCACCGTCGAACACCCTGAGCCGCCGCGCTTTCCTTCAGGCCTCCGCCACCGCTGCCGCCGCTTTGAGCCTGGCCCCGTCCGCGACCCGCGCCGCCGGCGGGGTGGGCGACAAGAAGATCAAACTCGGGATCGATAATTTCTCCATTCGCGCCTGGAAATGGAAGGCGGATGCCCTGATCGATTACGCGGCGCAATTGCGCACCGACTCCCTCTTTATTACCGATCTGGATGCCTTCGAATCGTTCGAAGAGCCCTACCTCAAGGGGTTGCGGCAGAAGGCGGCGGACAAAGATCTCCAAATCCATCTGGGCAGCTGGAGTATTTGCCCCACCTCCAAAACTTTCCGGAATAAATGGGGCACGGCGGACGAACATCTCGCCCTCGGCCTCCGCATGGCCCAGGCGCTCGGGTCGCCCGTCTTTCGTGTGGTGCTCGGCAACCAGGAAGACCGCAAAAGCCCGGGCGGCATCAAAGCCCGCATGGAGGACACCCTGAAAGTCCTCAAATCGGGCCGGTCCCGCTCGCTCGACACCGGCGTGAAGATCGCCATCGAAAACCATGCCGGCGACATGCAGGCCCGCGAGCTCGTGCAACTCATCGAAGCCGCGGGCAAGGATTACGTGGGCGCGAACATGGACTCGGGCAACGCCGCCTGGACGGTCGAAGATCCCCAGGAAAGCCTCGAGATCCTTGCCCCGTACGCGGTCACCACCAGCCTGCGCGATTCCGCCATTTGGGAAACGGAGAAAGGCGCGATCGTTCAATGGACCGCCATGGGCGAAGGGACGGTCGATGTCCACGCCTACTTCAAGCGTTACGCAGAACTTTGCCCCCAGATTCCCGTCCACATTGAGACCATCTCTGGCTTCAACCGCGAAATTCCCTACCTGCAACCCGGCTTTTGGGATTTGTTCCCGAACATGGCCGCGCGGGATTTCGCGAAATTCGTGGCCCTGGCGAAACGCGGCAAGCCCCGCGACGCCTGGAAGCCGCCCCAAGACAAGCCGCGGGAGCAAGCCGACCAGGAATATCAAAAAGCCGAGATCGAGCGGAGCATCCGCAACGCCAAGGAGATGCTCGGCCTCGGACTCAAAGCCTGATTTTATATGAACAACCGTTACCTATATGCCGGCGCTGTTTTAGCCGGCCTCTTCTGGAATGTCGGCGCCGCCGACGGGTTCGCCCTCAAGAATGGAGACCGCGTGGTTTTCTATGGGGATAGCATCACCGATCAGCGGCTCTACACCACCTTCACCGAAACCTACGCGGTCACCCGCTTCCCGGGCATGGACGTCTCGTTCGTGCACTCCGGCTGGGGTGGCGATCGCGTCACGGGCGGCGGCGGCGGCAATATCGACGAGCGTTTGAAGAGGGACGTCTTCGCCTACAACCCCACCGTCATGACCATCATGCTCGGAATGAACGACGCCTCCTACCGCGCGTTTGATGACAAGATCTTTGGCACGTACACGAATGGCTTCCAGCATATCGTCGATTCCCTGCATCAAACGCTTCCCGACTTGCGCCTGACGCTGATCCAGCCGTCGCCCTTTGACGATGTGACGCGCCAGCCCAATTTCGAAGGCGGTTACAACGCCGTGCTGGTCCGATACGGCCAATATGTGAAAGAATTGGCCGAACGGATTCACGCCTCGGTGGCCGACTTGAACACGGGTGTCGTGGAAGCGACCAAAAAGGCCAACGAAAAGGATCATGACCTCGCAATCAAGTTGAACCCGGACCGCGTTCACCCCAGCGCTGCCGGCCAGCTCCTCATGGCAGGCGAATTGCTGAAAGCCTGGCATGCGCCGGCCGTCGTATCCGAAGTGGAAATCGATGCCTCAGCCGGGAAAGCTTCCAAGGCGGACCGCACCGAAGTGACCGACATCAGCAAGGCAAACGGCGGAGCATCACTGCGCTGGACCCAGCACGATAAAGCGCTCCCAATGCCGGTTGATCTCAAGGACTCCGCCACCGCCCTGGCGATGAATTCCTCAGACTTCATGGATGCGCTCAATCGCGAAACGCTGAAAGTCTCAGGCCTCTCCGGACAGGACTACACCCTCCGCATTGACGGCGAGGTAGTCGGAACTTTCTCTCGCGAAAAACTCGAACAGGGCGTCAACCTTGCCCTGCTCAGCACTCCGATGAGCCGCCAAGCCCAGCAGGTGCATCGCCTCACCCTGCAGCATAACGACATCCATTTCACCCGTTGGCGCCAGATCCAGACGCGGGTCAACGCCGACCTGCCTCACCTGAAGGACGCCATGGCTGGCATCGACGCGCTTGAGGGCGACATCGTCAAGGAACAGCGCGCCGCCGCCCAACCCAAGGCCCATCACTACGAATTGAGCCCTGCCAAAGGCTGGACCTCCCTCTTTAACGGCTCCGATCTCTCCGGGTGGCATACCTTCAAGTCAAAGTCCGTCCGTCCGGGCTGGCAAGTGCAGGACGGAGTGCTGGTGTGCGTTGATCCCCATAACGCCGGCGACCTCTGCACGGATGAACAATTCGACTGGTTCGAGCTGGAGCTGGAATTCAAGATGGCCAGCGGATCGAACAGCGGCATCATGTATCATGTGACGGACGAAGGCGGTGCCGTCTGGGCTACCGGACCGGAAATCCAGCTGGAAGACAACAAAGCCGCCCAGGACCCGCAACGCTGCGGCTGGCTCTACGCCCTTTACAAGCCCGCCGATGATCCCAAGACCGGCCAGCCGATCGACTCCACCAAACCGGCTGGTGAGTGGAATAAGATGCGCATCGTGATCTCCCCGGAGAAATGCGAGCACTACGTGAACGACGTCAAGTATGTCGAATATGTGCTCGGCAGCGATGACTTCAAGCAACGCGTCGCCAAGAGCAAGTTCGGCAGCATGCCGCTCTTCGCCAAGGCGAATTCCGGCTACCTCGCCCTGCAGGGCGACCACGGCCAGGTTTCCTTCCGGAATATCCGGATCAAGCCGATCGCGGCCAAGTAATCCCTCCCTCGCTTACTCACCCACCAGGTGCACGGTCAACCGTCGCCTGTGTGGGTGAGTGCGATGCTCCCACAGGTAGATTCCCTGCCACGTGCCGAGCGTCAGCGCCCCTCGGACGATCGGAATTCCCAGGCTTACAGCGGTCACCGCCGCACGAATATGCGCCGGCATATCATCCTCCCCCTCGGCCGTGTGCTCGAACAGCGCATCGCCATCCGGCACGAACCGGGCAAAAAAGCGTTCCAGATCTCGCCGGACTCCAGGATCGGCGTTCTCCTGGATCAGCAGTGAGGCACTGGTATGTTCGACGAAAATGGTGCAAAGCCCGGTCTTGAGTCCGCTCGTGCGAACTCGCTCCGCCACCGCTTCGGTTATTTCGTAAAAGCCCCGGCCCTGCGTCGCCACCCGTAGTTCCCCACTTTCCTGCCGTAACATGGGTCGAACTTTGCGGCGCAACCCTGCCAGGCGCAACCCCCAAGCCTGTTCGCCCGCGGAGATCGCGCTTTCCCTTGAACCCATGCCGTTGATTGCATAGCTTCACCGCCGTTGAAAAAAGTCCTGCGCACTGAAATTCCACGCAAAGCCGTTTACCGGCTTTCCGTCTACCTCCGTTGCCTGCAGCGGCTCAAGTCCAACGACATTCGCACCGTCTCCAGCGAAGCCCTGGCCAAGGCCGCGCGGGTGAAATCGACCCAGCTTCGCAAAGATCTCACTTATTTCGGCCAGTTCGGCACCCGCGGGCTCGGTTACGATGTCGAGCAACTCAGCAAGATGATCTCGGATTTGCTCGGCACCACCAGCCTGCAACCCGTCATCCTGATTGGCGTCGGCAACCTCGGCCTCGCGCTCCTCTCCTACAAGGGATTCGAGCAGGAAGGGTTTGAGATCGTGGCGGCGTTTGACATGGATGCGACCCACAAGCGGGATAAGAGCGGTTCCACTCCCATCTTCCCCATGGAACGCCTGTCCGAGATCGTCGACGAACGCGGCGTGAAAATGGCCATCATTACCGTCCCGGCCACTTCGGCTCAGGACGTCGCCAACCAGCTGGTCGCCGCCGGCATCACCGGCATCCTCAACTTCGCGCCCATGGTCCTCCATGTCCCCGACGAAGTCATGGTGAACAACGTGAACCTCGCCATCGAACTCGAGAACCTCAGCTACTTCATCCAACAGTAGCCAGAGGCCTTCGACTTCCCGCGCCTCGTCGTCAGGAATTGCCGGATTTTGCCAGAGCAGGATCTGAAATGGCCTCTCCACGCTTGCGCCCGGAAGCTCCTTGCGCTAGAACCCCTCCGCATTGCAACTCCTGGGGTTCTCGCATTGAGACCAATGCGCCCCATGGCAGTTGCCTGCACAGGAGCATTCATGAAACGCTTTCAGTTACTCGCGGGATCAGCCGTGGCGCTCGGCTCGCTCTTGCTGGCCGGGTGCGCCAGCAGTGGCGGACATGCCGATTCAACCGCGGCCAGCGCCCAAACCGCCAAACTTCGCCCGATGGCCATCGCCGTCCTCAGCCCGGGCACTAACAGCACTGTTCGCGGAACAGTCACCTTCACCGAAGAGACCGAAGGCGTTCGCGTCATCGCCAGCGTCGAAGGGCTCAAACCGGGCTTGCACGGTTTTCACATCCATGAAAAGGGGGATTGCTCCAGCCCCGGGTTCACCTCGGCTGGCGGCCATTTCAACCCCGCCCAGTCTCCGCACGGATCACCGACCGATCCGCAGCACCACTTCGGCGATTTCGGCAATTTGGAAGCTAACGACCAGGGCCTGGCTCGTTACGAACGCGTCTTCAACTGGCTCACTTTCCAGGGGACCAACTCCATCATTGGCCGGGGCGTTATTGTCCACGAAAAGCCGGACGACCTGAAAAGCCAGCCCGCTGGCAATGCCGGGGCTCGCCTGGCCTGCGGCGTGATCTCGCAGACCCGCTAAACTCACACTTTCCGTCCTGAACCAAAAGCCGAGGCGGCTCCTTGTGGAGCCGCCTTTGCTTTTTCGGAGGCTCTTTCAATCCCACAGAATGGCGAGGATAATCCCAATCAAGCTCAACACCACGATCAAACCACCGCAGACCCAAGCCACGATCCACCGGTCAGATCGTTCCTGCGGGGATTCGCCCAAACGGGTCTCACCCCGCACCTGCCAATCCGCCGACCAGAGGCAGGCGATCAACTCCACTACCAGCATGAGCAGATCGATCATAGGGCTATCGTCCATCTAACCTCTGTGGTAACAGCCATCGATTACAACCCTGCCCACCCATTGTAATGAACGAAAGCGCAAGGCCCTTCCTCGAACCTGCACCGGATTCGTCAGCGCTGGGTAAAAGAAATCCGTGGCCTTCGCAGGTGGAAACGCATTACCTTCTGCCCTCAATCCGGTCCGATGCGAATCGGGTGACAGGAAAGAACAAGCCAAGCGAGACCATTGGATGAAAGCCGTATCGTTCCTCAAACCACTCCCCATTTCAGAACCAAACAGCCTGATCGATCTGGAGGTAGAGCGTCCCTCGCCGGGGCCGCGGGACTTGCTGGTGCGGGTCCAGGCAATTTCGGTGAACCCGGTTGATACGAAAGTGCGCCGAGGCGGAGGGCCGCGCCAACCCGGAGATCCCGAACACAAGCTTCTGGGTTGGGATGCCGCCGGAGTGGTTGATCAGATCGGCAGCCAAGTCTCGGGATTCAAGCCCGGAGACGAGGTCTATTATGCTGGAGCGATCGACCGCAGCGGCACGTATGGCGAATTCCACGCGGTGGATGAACGCCTCGCGGGGCGTAAGCCGAAGCGGCTGAGTTTCGGGGAGGCGGCGGCGCTGCCGCTGACCACGATCACCGCGTGGGAAATGCTTTTCGACCGGATCAAGCTGCGGCCGGTTCCGGAGACCTGCGGTTCGCTGCTCATCGTCGGCGGCGCAGGAGGAGTCGGCTCCATCGCGATCCAGCTCGCCCGCAGCCTGACCGGGCTGACGGTCATCGCCACAGCTTCCCGTCCGGAAACGCGCGCCTGGTGTCAGAATTTCGGAGCGCACCACGTGATTGATCATCGGTATCCCCTGAGCGAGCAGATCAAGGCGATCGAGCCGGCGGGCGTCAACTACGTCCTGGGCATGACCAAGGTTGATGAGCAT
Source organism: uncultured Verrucomicrobiota bacterium (assembly GCA_964566945.1). Taxonomy (GTDB): domain Bacteria; phylum Verrucomicrobiota; class Verrucomicrobiia; order Limisphaerales; family SXQI01; genus DASVNK01. The sequence continues at coordinate 45,831 of CAZMKE010000029.1, forward strand.
TTCGAGCAGCTCGTGGAGGCGATGGCTCCTCAGGGCGCGCTGGCGGTGATCGAGAATTTCAACCGACCGATCGACATTGACCTGTTGAAACCCAAGAGTCTCTCGCTGCATTGGGAATTCATGTTTACCCGGGCCCGTTACCAGACTCCTGACATGGGAGAACAAGGCCGGCTGCTTTCGCAGGTGGCGGACTTGGTGGACGCTGGCCGCATTCGTTCCACCTTGCGGGAAGACTTTGGCCCGATCAACGCGGCGAACCTGAAACGCGCCCACGCTCAGATCGAGAGCGGCTCAACCATCGGCAAGATCGTCCTGGCGGGATTTGACCGCTGATTTTCGCATCCTGTGCCGCCAAAGACACAGTTTGGCCGAAAAATCCTGGGGGGTATTATCAGAAGTACGAAGCGCGGATTGAATACGATTGACGTCGCTCACCCGCCAGTGCTTGATGGTTTGACCCAAGCCGAACGCCTCAATAATCAGAGCCTATGAACAAAGCAACATCGCATCGAACCGCCCGACCCAGGTTTGCTGGATTTACGTTGATTGAGCTGCTGGTGGTAATCGCCATTATTGCGATCCTGGCCAGCCTGCTGCTGCCGGCTTTGTCCAAAGCCAAGGAAAAAGCGCAGCGGGCCTCCTGCCAGAATAACGTGAAGCAGATCGCGCTCACGATGCATATGTACTCGCTCGATTTCTCGGATTACCTGCCGGAACCCAACTGGAATTCGCCCTGGGTGAGAAAAGGCTGGCTCTACGACGCCTCGCTGGGAGCGCCCCCCGACATCTCGCGAGGCAAATACGCCACCAATCAGGTGAGCGCGTATGAAACCGGGTTGCTCTACCCTTATATGCAGAGCATCGGAGTTTTCCGTTGCCCGATTGACCGAACCAACACTTCAGCCTGGCGCTCGCGCGCGCAAAAAATGTCCAGCTACCTGATGAACGGGGCGGTCTGCGGCTTCGGCACGGTATCGCCCAGCTCGTACAAAACCACTTCCTTCCAGCCGGACGCGATTATCTTCTGGCAAGCCCTGGAGACCAACCCGGGCGATTTCAACGACGGATCCAGCGCACCCAGCGAAGGGATCACCAAATTGCATTCCCTCGGCACGACCGTGGGAGTGGCGGACGGACACATTGAATACCTGAAGACGGTGAACTTCTACAAAGAGGCCGCCATTACCGTCAAGAACCGGCTCTGGTGCAGTCCCGCCTCCGCCAACGGACGTTAAACGAGACTTCGAATGAATTACGTTTGGACCAATCGGGCCTTGATCCTCACGGCCGTCCTCGCGCTCAGCGCCTGCAGTCGCAAGGCCAACCCGCTCAGTGAACTGGAGAAGACCGCCGCCGCGTTGAAAGACGCCCCGGCCTCGGCCGCGGCGGATGGCAAAGCAGGCCCCGCCCCAGCCGCGCAGTTACAGGAGGCGATCGCGGAGTACAAAGCAGGGAAGATGGAAGACGCCGTCACGCGCCTGCAGATGCTGCGGATGCAAACCGCTATGACGCCGGAGCAGCGAATGTCGCTGCAAGACAGCGTGGCGGCCGTGATGAGCGAAGTTTACACGGCGGCACAAAACGGCGACGCGCGCGCGATTGCGGCCGTGCAGGCCTACGAACGGATGCAGAATCGCCAATAAGGCCGCAGACCGGCTTGTCCCCCTCAGCCCCCGGCAATCGCCTCCCACTCAAATCGAGCGCGGCAGGCTTCGACACCGTCGGATTTCAGCACGGAATGACTGAAACGGCCGGGCTCGCACTCCTTTGAACGAACCGTCACCTGCTCTCCTTCGCGCGTTTCGTTAAGATAATTCACCTCAATGACGCGCAGGGAATGAGACAGGTGAAAACCAGGCGGATACGCGTCCAAAATCCAGGAAAGGTACCGGGTGCTGTTCACGTGCCGGTTCACGTCAATGTCCGAATAAAGCACCCTCAGGGTGGATTCGCCTGTCCAGCCTTCCAGGTCGGGCAGCTTTTCCGGATCGCGGCCGAGCGCCGCCCGGCCGTCCAGGGCAGCCAGCTGGGGCCAAAGCTTGTGCAGGCGCTGCGGGCGTTTTGAGGTGGAGTCAACAATCAGCCAGGCACTGGTCCCGGCGGCCACGCAACGGCCGGCGCCGTTGAGCAACTCGAACTCGCGCAGAGCAAAAGCCGATGTGATGCCCCGCGGCCAGGTCCGCAACGTCGCGCCACTGCCCCACGCCGGATATTCCTCCACTTCCAGGCGCAACCGGGAAAGGACCCAGAATTTCCCCTGCCCGGCCAGCCCTGTAAATCCCATGCCGAGATTTTCCGCATGATTCCAGGCGGCCTCTAAAAAGCAGCGGCAAAGGCTCACGCCGGTCATGAGGCGCGTCGCATCGACGTCGAAGGAGCGCACTTGAAGCGGCTCGATCCACACCGGCGGCTCCTTGGGAGGAACGTCCATGCCTGGAGATTTCCATTCGAAGCCGCCGCCGTCGAGAGTTTGCGCCGGTTTTCTTCCGCAAAGCGTGCCTGACCAGGCGAGATCAAGAACTCTCCTTTAGGACCATTGTCCCGTCGGGAAAGGTGGGCTAATCGTTGGGGCCGCTGAAACAACACGTAGGAATGCGGAAGCGCTGAGTTTCCAACAAAGCACGCGCTTGCTGAGAAGCTCTCTCGGCGACCGAAATGTAAAACGAATTGACGAATGAAGAAAGGTGGCCGTGGGCAGTTCCGACCGTTCGTCCACTCCAAGCATTTGATTTGCAGCCACTCAACTCGAAAGAGAACAACCGGCCAAAAATGGAATGGCTTGTGCTCCGCACCAGCGGGAGGGTGCGCACTTTTTCTTCGCGCTTCCAACAACGAACAAACGAACTATGAAAGAACGCAACTTATTGTTGCGGCGTTGCCTTATTGCGAGCGCTCTTTTGCTCGGTCAAAACGCCGCCTTCGCCACCATTACCGGCGCCGCCAGCGCCAACGGAGATGGGACTTACACCTACTCCTACACCGTCGACAACTCGGGCGGGGCCTTCGATATCGCAGCCTGGTCGCTGGAGTTTGGCTTCCTCACGCCCGATTGGAATCAGGCCGACGCCCCGACGGGCGATGTGCAAGTGCCTAACTCCGGTTGGGGCGCCGCCGCCGGAATTCCCGTCACCGGCCTTTCCGCTCAGGATTTTTTCACGCTGAGCTCCAACGACGACATCAAGGTTAATTCCACTCTGAACGGGTTTTCCTTTCGGAGCAGTTTCGCGCCCGGCACCGTGTCATTCACCGAGTTCGCTGAGGGCACAGGCGACGCCATTTCCGGTTCAGTGATCGGGCCGGCAACGATGACTGCCACCCTGCCGGAGTCGGGATCGAGTTTTAGCCTGACAGCGCTCGGCGCAGCAGCGGCGCTGGGCCTGCACCAACGCCCCCGTGCGCGACGCACTTCCTGAACCTTCAACCGCGAGATTTTATGCCTGACCTGATTCATAGATTTACCTTCGCCCTTCTGGCCATTTTCAGCCTAGTGACGGCATCGAGCGCGCCCACTGTTCTCAATGTCGACATCACTCCATCCCCCATGATCCCCGGGCAGAACGTGACCGTGACCGCGAGCGCCTCCCCGGATGTCGTGCAGGGCGTGGCGAATATCGATTTCCGGCCGGGGGCCAACCGGCTGCTACGGGTCACTCTGACTAAACAGGGGGCAGTCTGGAAAGGAACCACGCTTGTCCCTGCCGACGTCAGTCTGCCGCCCGGATCGCAAGCTACGGTGACCGTCGTGCTGTATGACGCGTCTCACCACCTCGCACAGGCGAGCACCAAAGCCGGCGTGGCCTCGGGGCCCGCCACTTTCGCGGGCGGAGTCCTGACGGTGATCGGCACGGCGCACGACGACACCCTGACCATCACGCGCAATTCCAATGGCGAGATCCTCGTGAATAACGGGGCCATTCCCATCCGCGGAGGCGTTCCCACGGTCGCAAACACCACCCTGGTGAAGGTCTACGGACTGGACGGCAATGACACGCTGACAATGGATGAAAGCGGAGGCGCGCTGCCCCCGGCTCAACTCTTCGGTGGAGCTGGCAAAGATACCCTCAGGGGCGGATCAGGGGCCGATCTTCTGGATGGCGGGCCCGGAGACGATCTGCTCATCGGCGGTCGCGGAAATGACATCCTGGTGGGCGGCGACGGAAACGACGAGTTCGTGTGGAATCCGGGTGACGGCAGCGACACGATCGAAGGACAGGCCGGCGCCGATCGCCTTACCTTCAACGGAGCAAACGTGAGTGAAACGATCGGCATCACGGCCAACGGCTCGCGCGTGCGCTTCTCGCGTAACGTGGCCAATATTTTAATGGACTTGAATGGAGTCGAGGAAATCAACTTCAGCGCCCTCGGGGGCGCGGATGCGATCACTGTGGGCGATCTGTCTGGAACGGGGGTCAGCGCCATCAATCTGGATTTGGCCAGCCCCAAAGGCAGCGGCCTGGGAGACGGCGCGGCCGACTCCGTTACCATCACTGGCACGCCAAACGCCGACATCGTCTCCATCACCGGCTCCGGCGGCCAGGTGGCGGTGACCGGCCTCCCTTGGACGGTCAAGATCTCCGGAGCGGAAGGCGCCAATGATCAACTCACTCTCAACACCGTTGCGGGCGACGATATCGTAAACGCCGCGGGTCTTCCGGCCGGGGTCATCCAGCTGACCTTGGACGGTGGTCCAGGCAATGATCGTCTCACCGGCAGCCAGGGCGCCGACGTTATCGTAGGCGGCGCCGGCAATGACACGATCACCGGCGGGCGGGGAGACGATGTCCTCTTCGGCGGAGGGGACGACGACACCTTCATTTGGAATCCTGGCGACGGCAGCGACACGGTCGAAGGACAGGGCGGAACCGACCACTTGATCTTCAACGGCTCCAATGTATCAGAAAACATCAGCATTTCGGCCAACGGTCAACGAACCCGCTTCACGCGCGACGTCGGCAACATCACCATGGACCTCGCCGGCGTTGAGGAAATCACCTTCAACGCTCTGGGCGGCGCCGATACGGTCACGGTCGACGATCTCACCGGAACAGCCACCACTGCGGTCGGCATCGACCTCGCAGCGCCACCCGGCTCGAACGTCGGCGACGCCCAGGCGGATACCGTCATTGTCAACGGCACTGCCGGCGACGATACGATCATCGTTGATGATCCGGGCGGCGGCATCTTGGTGAGTGGCTTGGCGGCGGAGGTGGCCATCTTCGGGGCCGAACCGGCTTTGGACGCTCTGGTCGTCAACGCCCAGGCCGGCGCGGACGTGATCGACGCCAGCGGGCTCGCCGCCGGCAAAATCGCGTTGACCCTCAATGGCGGTCCCGGACCCGATCTCCTGATCGGGAGCCAGGGCAACGACGTCATCATCGGCGGAACAGGCGACGATGCCGCGCTCTGCGGCGCCGGTGATGATACGTTCATCTGGAACCCCGGCGACGGCAGCGACATCGTCGAAGGCCAGGGCGGGACGGACAAACTGATCTTCAACGGAGCGAATATCAGCGAGCATATCGATTTTTCAGCCAACGGAGCGCGGCTCCGTTTCACGCGCGACGTCGGAAATATCACCATGGATTGCAATGGCATCGAGCAGGTCATCTTCAACGCTCGCGGGGGCGCGGATACCATCACGGTTAACGACCTCACCGGCACCGCGGTCACGCAGGTCGACCTCGATCTCGCTTCCACTCCGGGTTCCGGACTCGGAGATGGCGCGGCTGATACCGTGGTGGTCAATGCCACTGCAAGTGCCGACACCGTCCAGGTCGCGGGCTCCGGGACCACCTTCTCCGTCACCGGGCTCGCCGCGCAGATCAACGTCTCGGGGAGCGAAGGGAGCAACGACCACCTCCGAGTCAACCTGCTGGGCGGCGATGACGTCCTTTCGGCCTCGGGGCTGGCCGCAGGCGTCATCTCACTTACCGGAGATGGGGGCGAGGGCGCGGATGTGCTGATCGGCAGCGACGGCAATGACACCCTGCTCGGTGGCCCCGGGGACGACATCTTGATCGGCGGGCTCGGGCAGGACGTACTGGACGGCGGCCCGGGCAATAACGTGTTGATCCAATAGAGCACTCCGAACGCGGATTCCGGGGCGGCCAGCGCTTCTCAGCGCTCGCCGCCTTCGGCTGGAAGGGGCCTGCTTGGAACAATCTCGCATCGGGTTTGTCCTTTTCGAGAACGAATCTCGCCTTAACCTTTAGCCCTCGCGCGCGGGGTTTGAAGGAGGACAGACACCGAAGATCGTCCGAACCAACGCGCCGGCCCATGGGTTGCTGGAAATGACGCGTCAGGAGCAGGAAATTGCGATCTTCACCGAAGCGCTGAGCCTTCCGCCGGAGGCCCGAGCGGCTTTGTTGCTTGATCGTTGCCAGGGAGATGCAGCCTTGCTGCGCCGTCTGCAATCCCTGCTCCAGCTCCACGATCAGTCAGGGGACTTTCTGGAAACGCCTGCAACCCGCCTCGGTACAAACGCAAGGCCGGCTGTTGGCGAAAAGCCCGGCGACCGGATCGGGCATTACAAACTGCTCCAGCAAATCGGCGAAGGCGGTTGCGGCGTCGTCTTCCTCGCCGAACAGGAAGAGCCCGTCCGGCGGAAGGTGGCGCTCAAAATCGTCAAGCCGGGCATGGATACCCGCAGCGTCATCGCCCGGTTCGAAGCCGAGCGCCAAGTGCTCGCGCTCATGGATCACCCGAACATTGCGAAAGTGTTTGATGCCGGCGCGACGGAATCCGGGCGGCCCTATTTCGTCATGGAATTGGTCCGCGGCGTCCGGATTCTCGAGTATTGCGATCAATCCGCCCTCACCACCGCCGAGCGGCTCGGGCTATTTGTTCAGGTTTGCCGGGCGATGCAGCACGCGCACCAAAAAGGAATTATCCACCGCGATATCAAGCCGTCCAATATTTTGGTCAGCAAAACGCTCGAAGGAACTCCCCTCCCGGTCATCATTGATTTTGGCATCGCCAAAGCGACCACGAACCAGCGCCTGACCGATAAAACGTTATTCACCGCGTTTGAGATGCTCATCGGCACGCCCGCTTATATGAGCCCGGAACAAGCGGAATTGACTGGCGTGGATGTCGACACCCGCACCGACATCTACAGCCTGGGCGTGCTGCTCTACGAAATGCTCACCGGATCAACGCCCTTCGACAGCCGGGCTTTGATGAAGGCTGGCTTGGATGAAATTCGCCGGATCATTCGGGAAAAAGAGCCTGCCCGCCCGTCCACCCGCCTGAGCACCATGACTGCGGCGGACCTGGGCGCGGCCGCCGAACGCCGCCGCGCGGCTGCCCCCGCTCTCATTCGCCTGGTCCGGGGGGACTTGGATTGGATCGTCATGAAGGCGCTCGAGAAGGACCGGACGCGCCGCTATGAAACGGCGAACGGCCTGGCGCGCGACGTGGAACGGTTCCTGGCCAATGAGCCCATAGCGGCCCGCCCTCCCAGCTTCCTCTACAAGCTTCGGAAGATGTTTCTGCGGAACAAGCTCCTCTGCAGCGGCCTCGCCGCCGTTCTCGCCCTCCTTTTGGGCGGCCTGCTGGCGGTGAGCGCCTCCTGGAACGCGGAGCGGAAAGCTCGAAAAAGTGCGCAGATCGAGGAGGCGCGCAACCGGCAGATCACTTCGTTTCTCAAAAGCATGCTCGCGGGCGTCGGCCCGTCGGTCGCCCGCGGGCGGGACACTGTCATGCTCCGTGAGATTCTGGACCATACCGCAGACCAGATTGGCACGGACCTTGGCGCTCATCCGCTGGTCGAAGCAGAAATCCGGTCATTGATCGGCAATCTCTATCTCGATATCGGCAACTATGACCGGGCCGAGAAAATGCAGGCGGCCGCGGCCGCCCTCTATCGCCGCGCCGCTGGAGACAAGAGCGCCGAGACGGCCTCCGCGCTCAGTGCTCTCGGAAACGCGCTCTGGAAGGAACGCAAGCTGAACGAAGCCGAAGCAGCGCATCAGGAAGCCCTGGCTATTCGCAAAGCTCTTTACGGGAGCGAACATCGGGACGTAGCCGCATCGCTTAACAACCTTGGCGCGGTCTATCGACGCCAGCATCGCCTCCCTGAAGCGGAAGCGATCACGCGCGAAAGCCTCGCCATCCGGGAAAAGCTGTGCGGGAAAGAAAGCCTTGAGGCCGCGGATTCCCTGCGCAACCTGAGCATTATCCTCGGCGACGAAGGGAACCGGGCGGAAGCCGAGGCCACCGGGCGGCAGATGCTGGAGATCCGGCGGCGGCTGCTCGGGCCGGATGATCCCCAGGTCGCATCGGCCCTGGCGGACGTCGCCTGGGCGGCCGGATTCAACGGCAAGCTGGACGAAGCCGAAGGTTTCGAGCGGCAGGCGTTCGAAATCCAGCGCAACATACTGGGCGATCAACATCCGGACGTCGCCAAATCCCTTTTTTCCCTCGGTGAGCGCATGCGGCAGCGCGGAAAGCTGACCGAAGCGGAAGGCGTTCTGAGCGCGGCGATCTCCATCCAAAAGAAACTGCTGCCCGAAGATCACCCGGCGATTCTCGATTCCATCCGGAATCTGGGTTGGACGCTCGAGCAGGAAGGAAAATGGCCCGAAGCCGAATTAATGCACCGGGAGGCGCTGGCCGGATGGCGCCGGCAAGCTCCCGCCGATTCCGCTCAGGTCATCGGAGAGATCGAAAGAGTGGCCCGGGCTCTCGTCAGCCAAAAGCGGTTCGCGGAAGCGGAACAAATGCTCAACGAGGCGCTCCAGCCCGCCCTGCGCCAAAATTCTTCCAGTGCCGGCCTGCTCTTGTTGCGTGTTGATTTGCTCGGGCGGGCAGGCCGCTGGCGCGAGGCGGCGGACGATGCCGAATTGGTCGTGAAATACCAGCCCGACAAAGACGAAGCGTGGCAAATCCTCGGCGCGCTTTATCTCCGTCTGAACGAGCGTCAGCGCTTCGAGCGTCTCTGCCCCCTTGTCCTGGATGCCTTCGGTCAAACCGCCAGCGAATACACGGCGGACAAGGCCGCGAAGCTCTGCCTGCTCGCGCCATCCAAAACCGTCGATGTCCAACGGTGCGCGCGACTGGCTGAAATGGCCGTGAAGCAAGGCGAACATGACTCCGGCGCCCTGCCCTTCTTCCGGGTCGGCCTGGCTCTGGCCGATTATCGGCGCGGCCGCTATGAGGCTGCCCTCGCCGTCGGCGAGTTGGTGCTGCAGAGCGGACGGGTCTACGCCGAGGCGCAAGCATGCGCCGTGATCGCCATGTGCCATCAGAAGCTGGGGCATCCGGACGAAGCCCGATCCTTCCTGGCCCGGGGTGAGGCGCTCGCTCCGGCTGCGCCGCCGGCGCGCGACGCGACCGATCCCGGAAAGGCGTGGCTGGCCTGGCTTTTCGCGCGCATCTCTCTCGACGAGGCCGCCGTGACGCTGAACGCGGAGAAACCGTGAATGTTACAATTGTGCAACGCTCGCAATTTTCGTTGTTTTCAGGCCGCCACTGACCCATAGATTGCACAGGAGGTTTAAACCATGAGCGACGCCACGGTATTATTGAGCGCTGTCGAAAATGGCAACGGCCAGGCCGCGGACGAACTGCTGGAGCTGGTTTACCAGGATCTGCGTCGCCTTGCCACGCACCGCCTGGCGCAGGAATCGCCCGGCCAGACTCTCCAGCCTACCGCGTTGGTCCACGAGGCTTGGCTCCGGCTGGTCGGATCGCAGAATGCCACGTTCCAGAATCGCGCTCACTTTTTTTCCGCGGCTGCGGAAGCGATGCGCCGCATCCTGATCGACCGGGCCCGCCGCCGCCAGACTCGCCGGCACGGCGGCGAGTACAAACATGTCGGACTCGACGAGTGCGATTCCCCCGCCCCGCAATCTGACGATGAACTCCTGGCGATCAACGAAGCCCTGGACCAACTCGCCCGCGAACATCCCCTGCAGGCGGAAGTGGTGAAACTGAGATTCTTCGCGGGCCGGACCAATGAAGAGGTGGCCGAGATTCTCGACATATCCGTTTCGTCGGTGAAGAACTACTGGGCGTTCTCCCGCGCCTGGCTTTTGCAGGAAATCCGGAAGAGCTGAGCCCGGCCGCCCTCCTCCGTTCCGGCTCGAAGAAAATCTTTAAGTTCGCTTGTCCGTTTTGCCGTTGAATCTCGCATTAGAACGGTGAGGTGGAACAGAAGCAACCAAAGGAGACAAAGCTTCAAGCGGCGCCCGGACCTTTTGAACACCCAGAGGGCCCGAAAGGAGGAGGGCCGTTCATGAAGGCGATATGCCTCAATCAAATCGGAGGAGCCGAGGCTTTCTCGTGGGGTGATATTCCCGCACCGAGGCCGCGGCCCCACGAAGTGCTGATCCGGGTCTGCGCTACCGGCGTCACGCCTGCTGAACTCGATTGGTTTCCGACGTTCCATACTCCAGCGGGAACTCTCCGTTCCTTTCCCGTTGTCCTGGGCCACGAATTCTCGGGCGTTGTTGCAGCCACGGGCGAAGCGGCTAAATCCGTCACGATCGGCGATGAAGTCTACGGCCTGAACGATTGGTTCTCCAATGGCGCCCAGGCAGAGTACTGTGTCGCCACCGCCGACGCCCTCGCGCCGAAACCCCGATCGCTTTCCCATTCCAAGGCCGCCGTTGTTCCGATCTCGGCGCTCACCGCCTGGCAGGCGCTTTATGACCGGGCCAACATCACCCCCGGACAGCGCATTTTGATTCATGGAGCCGCCGGTAACGTCGGCGCCGTTGCGGTCCAGTTGGCGAGAGCGCGGGGAGCGCATGTGATCGCAACCATATCCGCCAATGATTTTGATTTCGTTCGCTCGCTCGGCGCCGCGGAGACAATTGATTACCACCGGCCTTGGTTCGAAGGAATGGCCAAGGTCGACGTCGTCTTTGACACGGTCGGCGGCCAGACACTCGATCGTTCATGGAGTTTGCTGAAATCAGGCGGGTCCATTATCACCGTCGCCACGTCGAGCGGCGCCAGCCAGGATCCCACGGTTCGCGCCGCGTTTCTCCGGGTGCGCGCCGATCGTTCCCATCTGATGGAGATCGGCCGGATGATCGACGCGCAACAGTTGCAGGTTTTCCTGGCCCGAACCTACCCACTGCAGGAGGCGGCCCGGGCCTACGCTCAGGCGACAGAGCGCGGTCTGCGCGGCAAGATTGCCCTCCAGGTTTCCCGCGAACAGAGCGAAGAAATTTCCCGAAGAAACCAAATCACGATCCCGACCCGAGCAAAAGAAATCATGAACACGATCAAGACCAAGGATGGAACGCAAATCTACTTCAAGGACTGGGGCGCAGGCCGGCCAATTGTTTTCAGCCACGGCTGGCCGCTCTCGTCCGATGCCTGGGAGTCGCAAATGTTCTTCCTGGCATCCAACGGATTTCGGTGCATCGCGCACGATCGGCGCGGCCACGGGCGATCCAGCCAGCCCTGGAACGGGAATGACATGGATCAATTTGCCGATGACCTGGCGGAACTGTTGGAAAAACTGGACGTAAAAAACGCCGTATTGATTGGCCATTCGACCGGCGGCGGCGAAGTCGCCCGCTATATCGGCCGGCACGGGACCAACCGCATCGCGAAGGCCGTGCTGATGGGAGCGGTCCCTCCCATCATGGTAAAAACGGCCGCCAATCCTGGAGGCCTCCCACTCTCGGTGTTCGACGGCTTCCGCCAGGCCTACCTGGCCGATCGCGCGCAATTCTTCCTCGATGTCGCCAGCGGGCCCTTCTTCAACTTCAACAAACCCGGAGCCAAAGTTTCCGAAGGGCTGATCCGGTCCTGGTGGATGCAGGGGATGATGTCCGGGCACAAGAACGCCTACGATTGCATTCAGGCCTTTTCCGAAACCGATTTCACGGAGGATCTCAAGAAATTTGATCTCCCCACCCTGATTCTGCACGGAGATGCCGATCAAATCGTGCCGATCGACGCCTCAGCCAAGCTCTCCGCGAAACTGGTCAGGAACGCCCTTCTGAAGATTTACCCGGGCGGCTCCCATAGCCTCGGGAACACCAGCAAGGAACAGTTAAACGCCGATCTGCTCTCCTTTGCGCGCTCCTAAGAGCCTGTTGAATTATGGGCGCATGCCGAGTTGAACGCAATTTTTGGAGTCCGGCGAGGAACGACGATTGAGCATATTCCCATGAATACGTGATTGAGGAGTGACGCTGCCGGATCCGAAAAGGGCTTCAAGGCGGCCTGTGGCCATAGTTCAACAGGCTCCTTAAAGCTTGTCGAAGCGGCATGTCTTAAAAGCATGCTCGCCAGAAAAACAAAGCATTGGGCGGCAGGGCAATGATTCGAAACAATCAAGACTAGAAAAAATCGAGAAAGACCCTATGAAAGAACTTGAAGGAAAAGCAGCATTTATCACCGGCGGTTCTCGCGGGATCGGCGCAGCCATCGCGAAACGCCTGGCTCAAGATGGCGCGAAAGTTGCATTGACCTACACGAGCGCCCCTCAAAAGGCCGCGGAGGTCGTCGCAGCAATCGAAAGCGCGGGCGGAACAGCACTGGCCATCCAAGCCGACAATTCAGACGCCGCCGCCCTGCAAAACGCCATCCATCAGGCCGCCCAGAAATTTGGCCGCCTCGACATCCTGGTGAACAACGCGGGCATCGCGATCATCAGCCCGATCGACCAGTTTTCCCTCGCGGACTTCGACAAATCGGTCGCGGTGAACGTTCGAGCCGTGTTCGTGGCGGCCCAGGCGGCAGCCCGTCACATGAAGGACGGAGGCCGAATCATCACGATCGGCAGCGTGAACGCGGATCGCATGCCGTTCCAGGGCGGCAGCGTCTATGCCATGACCAAAGCCGCCGTGGCCGGATTGACCCGCGGCTTGGCGCGGGATCTCGGGCCTCGCGGCATCACGGTGAACGCGGTGCAACCGGGCCCGGTGGACACCGATTTGAATCCCGCCACCGGACCGTTCGCGGAAAGTCTGAAAGCACTCATGGCCCTGCCGCGCTATGGCTCGGCGGAGGAAATCGCCGGCATGGTTGCTTATCTCGCCAGCCCGCTGGCCGGCTTCGTGACCGGAGCCTGCCTCACGATCGACGGCGGATTCGCCGCATAATTCAAAATCCGTAAACACTTAAACAAAAGCTAAAAAAAGGAGAAAGACATGCCAAACTACCATAAACTCTACACCCCTCAGGACAGCGCGATCGTGTTCATTGATCATCAGCCTCAAATGACCTTTGGGGTGGCGAGCATCGACCGCGCCTCGCTCATCAATAACGTAACCCTCATGGCCAGAGTCGCCCGGGAATACAACGTCCCGGCGGTCCTGACCGCCGTTGAAACCGAAGGGTTCTCCGGCTACATCTGGCCGCAGCTGCTCGACGTTTTCCCGGGCCAGCCTGTGGTCGAGCGCACTTCCATGAATTCCTGGGATGACCCCGGATTTCGCAAGGCGATCGAAGCGACCGGACGCAAGAACATCATTATGACCGGGCTCTGGACGGAAGTCTGCGTCACCTGGCCCACCATCGAGATGCTCGGGGCCGGCTACAACATCTACGTGGTGGAAGATTGCTGCGGCGCAACCTCGCCGGCCGCGCAGGAAGCCGCTCTCTCCCGCATGGTCCAGGCGGGCGCGGTCAGAACCACCACGATCGCCGCGTTGCTCGAATGGCAGCGCGACTGGAAGAATCACGATCATTACAACGCGCTCATGGGCATCCTGAAACAACAAGCAGGCGCTTACGGCGTGGGCGTGGAATACGCCTACACGATGGTGCATAAGGCGCCGCAATCTGCCCAAAAACCGCAGATCGTGCCGAAGAAAGCGCCTTGAGTCCCTCAAGGCAAAAGATCTGACGAGACACAATATGACCGCTCACCCAAGACTATTCCGGCGCCATTGGCTGGCCGGCCTCACGAGTCTCGCTGGCGCTTTTCTCCTGGCGGGCTTGCCTTCGGCGGCCCGCGCCACAGAAGTTCCCGCAGGTTTCATCGAGGAATTCGCCGATGTGAATGGAGTTCGGCTTCACTACTTCACCGGCGGCACGGGCAGCGCGGTGGTTCTGTTGCACGGCTACGCGCAAACGAGCCACATGTGGAACCCGCTCCTGCCTGAACTCGCCAAGAACCACACCGTCATCGTTCCGGACCTGCGCGGCGCGGGCGCCTCCTCCAAGCCGGAATCCGGTTACGACAAGAAGAACATGGCCGTGGACATCCACGATCTGGTCAAATCGCTGAGAATCGACCGTGCGACCGTGGTCGGCCATGACATTGGCTTGATGGTGGCCTACGCCTACGCGGCGCAATTCCCGCGAGAGACCGAACGCCTCGTCCTGATGGACGCCTTTCTGCCCGGCATCGGGGATTGGAAAAGCGTCTGGCTGATGCGCGATCTGTGGCATTTCCATTTCTACGGCGCGACGCCACTCGCGCTGGTGAAAGGACGAGAGCGAACTTACTTCGAGCATTTCTGGAATGACTTTGCCGCGGACCCGAAACATTCCGTGCCCGAAGCGGACAGAAGGCTCTACGCGAAATCCTATGCGCAACGGGGCGGCATGCGCGCCGGTTTCGAATATTTTAAAAACTTCGAGCGCGACGCGCGGGACTTCGCCGAGTTCGGCGCCACCAAACTTCCCATGCCGGTGCTCGTGCTCACCGGCGAGAAAGCCAGCGGCAGTTTTCTCATCGAGCAGGCGAAACTCGTGGCGGCGAACGTGGACGGGAAAGTTATCGCGGGGTCGGGCCACTGGCTGATGGACGAAGCGCCGCAACAGTCCATTCCCGAGATCGTCCGCTTCGTTGACGGAGGCAAATAATCCATGCCCATCCACGTCGCCATCACCCGGCGGGTCCGGGCGGGAAAGGAGGAGGAGTTCCAGCGCGCCCTGCGGCAATTCCTGCAAGCCTCGTTCGCTCTCGGTGGAGTCCATGGCGCGAGCATGCTCGTGCCCCCGCCGGGATCGGCCGAGCGGGAGTTCGGCATTCTGCGCACTTTCGCGGACGAGGCGGAGCGCGAGGCGTTTTATCGGTCGGCGCTCTTCGCTGACTGGGAAGCCCGCGCCCGCAGCCTCACCGAGGGGGAACCGGTTTACCGTCAATTGCACGGCCTCGAAGCCTGGTTTCGATCGCCGGCGCCGCCGAAACGCTGGAAAATGGCCGTCGCCACCTTTCTCGGCGTCCTGCCGACCGCAATGGTTCTGAATCTGCTCATCGGTCCCACGATTGGTTCGTGGCCCTTTCTCGCCCGTAATATCGCGTTCAATGCAGGCGTGGTCGCGGCTTTGACCTGGCTGGTGATGCCACTGGTCACGCGCCTGCTCCATCCCTGGCTCAACTCCAACTCAACCCATTAAAAAACCATGACCACTGCAACTCCCGATCTCATCCTGCGCAACGGCCGCATAACCACCCTCGTGCCCGGTGATGGCGATGCTGCCAGCCTTGCCATCAAGGACGGCCGTGTCCTGAGCGTCAACGATGCCGACAAATATCCCGCCAGCCCGGCAACGCGCGTCATTGATCTCCAGGGGCGCAGGGTCATCCCAGGCCTGAATGACTCGCACCTGCACGTCATTCGGGGCGGCCTGAACTACAACATGGAACTGCGCTGGGATGGCGTCCCCTCCCTCGCTGACGCGCTGCGGATGCTGCGACGCCAGGCCGAGCGGACTCCCCCGGGCCAATGGGTGCGCGTGGTCGGGGGCTGGAGCGAATTTCAGTTTGCCGAACGCCGGATGCCCACGCTCGACGAAATCAACGCGGCGGCCCCGGAGACGCCGGTGTTCATCCTCCACCTTTACTGCCGGGCTCTCTTGAACAAGGCGGCCTTGAGGGCTTGCGGATACACGAAAGACACCCCGAATCCGCCCGGCGGCGAGATCCAGCGGGATGGACAGGGAAATCCGACCGGGCTTTTGATTGCCCGCCCAAACGCCACCATTCTTTACGCGACTCTGGCCAAGGGGCCGAAGCTGCCGCCAGAACATCAGCTCAACTCCACCCGCCATTTCATGCGCGAGCTCAACCGCCTCGGGCTGACCAGCATTATCGACGCCGGCGGCGGCTTTCAGAATTATCCCGAGGACTACGCCGTCATCGACGAACTGCATCGGCGGGGAGAAATGACCCTGCGCATCGCCTACAATCTCTTCACGCAAAAGCCGAAGCAGGAAAAGGAGGACTTCGCGCGCTGGATCAAAATGACCGCCCCGGGCCGGGGGGACGATTTCTTCCGCTGCAATGGAGCCGGCGAGATGCTGGTTTTCTCCGCGGCCGACTTCGAAGACTTTCTCGAGCCGCGCCCCGATCTGCATCCATCCCTCGAGAGCGAACTCCGGGACGTTGTATCTCTGCTCGCTCAAAACCGCTGGCCGTTCCGCCTGCACGCCACCTACGACGAAAGCATCACCCGGTTCCTGAACGTCTTCGAGGAGGTCAACCGCGACATCCCGTTTCGCGGCTTAAACTGGTTCTTCGACCATTGCGAGAC
Organism: uncultured Verrucomicrobiota bacterium; assembly: GCA_964566945.1. Classification (GTDB taxonomy): domain Bacteria; phylum Verrucomicrobiota; class Verrucomicrobiia; order Limisphaerales; family SXQI01; genus DASVNK01. The sequence continues at coordinate 62,282 of CAZMKE010000029.1, forward strand.
GATTTCAGACCGGAATCTCGATCGGGTCAAAGCTCTGGGCGGCGGCATCGCCGTGCAGCATCGCATGGCCTACCAGGGCGAGTACTTCCTGGACCGCTACGGAAAAGCCGCCGCCGAACGCACGCCGCCCCTGCGGCGCATGCTGGACCTCGGCATCCCGGTCGGCGCGGGCACGGACGCCACCCGCGTCGCGAGCTATAACCCGTGGGTTTCGCTCTATTGGATGGTGACCGGCAAGACGGTCGGAGGCGTTCCCATGTATCCCGATAAGAATATCCTGTCCCGGGAAGAGGCGCTCCGCCTCTACACCCAGGGCAGCAGTTGGTTTTCCAACGAAGCCGGAAAAAAAGGCGCGCTGGCGCCCGGGCAACTCGCCGATCTCGCCGTGCTGAGCGACGATTACTTCGCCGTGCCTGACGAAGCGATCAAAGGCATCGAATCGGTCCTGACCGTAGTCGGGGGCCGAATCGTTCACGCCGCCGGGGAGTTCGCGCCCTGCGCTCCCCCATCGTTGCCCGTCCTGCCGGAATGGTCGCCAGTAAGCGTCTTCGGCGGGTACGGCGCGCCCCTCGACTTGCGCAAGGCGGTGAAAGCCGGCGTCCCACTCCCGGACAACCGGGTCACCGGAATTCAGGAGCATCGCTGCTGCGAATCCCCCTCCCGTTTCCGCGGCTTCTTCGGCTTGGGCTGTGATTGCTTTGCGTTCTAGAAGCGTTACAAACAGTCCTGCGATATGAAAACGAAGCTGCATGCCACCAAGAACGGATTAGCCATCGACACGCGTCGCGCGATGGTGTCACTCCTGAATCAGCAACTCGCCGATGCCATTGACCTGGCGCTCCAGGCCAAACAGGCCCATTGGAATGTGAAGGGGCCTCACTTTATCGGCCTCCACGAGCTCTTCGACAAGGTCGCCGAGGAGCTGGAGGAATTCATCGACGAAATCGCCGAGCGCGCCGTTGAACTCGGCGGAACCGCGCTGGGCACGGTTCAGGTCCTCGCCAAAACCTCCCGCCTGCCCGCCTATCCCCTCACGCTCGTCTCCGGCCGGGAACATGTGGACGCGCTCTCGAGCGCGCTCGCGGCATTCGGGCAGACCACGCGGGACGCGATCGAGACGGCCGCCAAGGAAGGCGACGCGGACACCGCCGATCTGTTCACGGGCGCATCCCGGGATATCGACAAACTCTTGTGGATGGTCGAGGCACATTTGGAAGGCGCAGAGTGATTCGGGCTGCGCCGCCGGCTCGTCCTTACGGCCTTTCTCGTTTCTATCTGCCCCCGCTCCTCGCCGCAGCCATGCTCACGCATCCGGCCGCGGCGGCGGACCTGCCCGCTCCCCCACCCTACAAGCAGCTCCGCTACGACGAAAATTACGAGTACCTCCGTGATCCCGCCCGGCGCACTGACCTGCTGGACCCGATCAAATACATCCCTCTCACGGAAAGCGGGACCACCTATCTCTCCCTGGGCGGCGAGGCCCGGGAACGCTACGAATACTTCCACCATTCGCTTTGGGGCCGCGGCCCGCAGGACGATGACGGCTACCTGCTCCAGCGCTACCTCCTGCACGCCGACCTTCATGCCTCGGAATATTTCCGCGCGTTCGTCCAGCTTCAGAGCAGCATCGAAACGGACCGGGTCGGCGGACCCCGCCCGACCGACAAGGATCTGCTGGAATTGCACCAGGCGTTCTTTGACCTAAAAGCGCCCTTTCCATCCGCCAGCGTGACGCTGCGGGTCGGCCGGCAGGAACTGGAATACGGTTCGTCCCGCCTGCTCTCTTTTCGCGAAGGCCCGAACAATCGATCGAGCTTTGACGGACTGAAGCTTTTCACCCAGATCGCCGCGACCCGCCTGGACCTGTTCGCGGCCAAGCCGGTCGAAACCCGGCCGGATCTCTTCGATGACGGACCCCAAGGGGGACAGAAGCTCTGGGGGCTTTACACCGTCACCCCGCTCGCGCCAGACCTCGGCCTGAATGCCGATTTCTATTACATCGGCCTGGAACGGCGGAGCGCCGTTTTCGCGCAAGGCCCGGCGAGCGAGCTGCGGCATACGTTCGGCGCGCGGGTTTCACGCAAGCAGGGCAACTGGGACTGCAATTACGAGTTCGTTTACCAGAGTGGAACTTTCGGCGCGGGTGACATCTCCGCCTGGACCGCCGCGTCCGATCAGGGCTACACGTTCCACAACGTCGCCTGGAAACCGCGCCTTGGGTTTAAGGCGGACGCCACCAGCGGCGATCAAGATCCCAAGAACCCGGACCTGCAAACGTTCAACCCGCTCTTTCCCCGCGGAGCCTACTTCGGCGAGCCGGCCCTCATCGGACCGGCCAATCACATCGACCTTCACCCGGAGCTGGACCTGCACCCTTGGTCCAACCTCACCTTCACCCTGGATTGGGATTTCTTCTGGCGGGAGAGCATCCATGACGGGATTTACGGACCGGCCGTGAACGTGGTCGTTCCCCCCGGCCAGAGCCGCGCCCGCTATGTGGGAGATCAGCTCCAGGCGCTCGTCGAGTGGAAAATCGAGAGGCACATCTCGCTCACCGGTGTCTACGCCCGCTTCTTCGCGGGGGAATTCCTGAAAGAAACCACGCCGGGCAAAGACGTGGACTACGTCTCGGCCTGGCTCACCTTCAAGTTCTGAACCGGGCCGCCACGCAACGCGACACACCCCAAAGCCCCAAAAGCGACGGGTTGCCATTCCCGAAGCCACCGGGTTAGCTTCCCGGCCATCAACGATCGCTTCCAGGTGAATTTGCTGCTCGCCTATCTATGAATCGTCGCGTTTTGAAACTCGTTGGCGGAGTCGCTCTCGGCGCCGGAGCTCTGGTGCTGGTCATTTGGCTGCTGACGATGGGTCTGCAAGAGCGCGAGGTAAAATACGAGGGGAAATCGATCTCGGAGTGGGCCGCGACCGCTCCCGGAGCCCCCGCTTGGGCCACGATCACGAACCAGATATTGCCCGCCATCCGGGATCGCATGTTCAATGACACCAACGACTCGCTCTTGCGCATGAAACTGGCCGATCAGCTCAACTCACTCCCTGGCGTGGCGATTCAAGTCTACCCGGCCTCCACCCGCCGGGCCGAGGCGGCCCGCGGCCTGGGCGAATTTGGCTCGAACGCCGGCTCGATCCTCCCCGACCTGATCCGGCTGGTTAAAGGAAACGATACGGAGGTGCGCCCTTCCGCCATCGAGGCGTTGGGCAAGATTCGCACCGCCCCCTCCACCGTGATCCCGCTCCTCGTCCAGTGCCTGGACGAACCGGACGAGGAAGTCAAAGTGCACGCTGCGGAAGCTCTGGCGGAATACGGGCCGCTGGCCAAAGAAGCGGCGCCCAAGCTCGTGCCGTTGCTCAAGTATCCGAGCAAGGAATTGCCGCCCGCCGCCCGCAAAGCGCTGGCCGCCATCGATCCGGGCTCCCTGCCCGCCAAATAATGGCGGACCGCCTTAATCTAATCGACGTAGAGCAATTCGTTCGAGGCTAAGAGCGTGCGCGCGTAGGCGCTCCAGGCGAGCAAATCCCGATCCCCATTCGCCAATTCGGGCCAGTCGTCCAGCGCCGCGCGGTACTGGGCGAGAAACTCCCGGGCTTCGTGCAATTCATAATCGGAAGCTTCGCGCTGAAATGCCAGGCGGTGCGCCAGCCGGACGCGCATCCCTTCCGGTTCCCGCAGGAGCCGCCGGGCGAACGCTTCCGATTGGGCGTGGAAAAACGGATCATTCAAGAAGTAGAGCGACTGCGTCGGCACGGTGCTCCTTCCGCGGGCGGGCGAACTCGCGTTGGCGTCCGGTCCGTCGAACAGGGCCAGGAAGGGATGCTTCTGGATCCGTTGCGTCATCAGATACACGCTCCGCTTTTTGCTGTCGTAAACCGCTTTGAAGGGGGTGTGTTGGGTGAAATTCGCGTCCTCTTTCGGGAAGGGATGCCCCGCGCCGGGCGTCGGATCGAGCTCGCCGGACAGCGCCAGCAGCGTATCCCGAATTTCCTCGGCCTCGAGCCGGCGGCGGGCAAAACCGCGGCCGGGGCTCGCCGGAATCACCTGGCCGGCTTGTTGATAGGCGGCGCTGCTCATGATCAGCCGGTGCATCGCTTTCATGCTCCAGCCGCTCTCGATGAATTGCCGCGCGAGCCAGTCGAGCAATTCCGGCTGAGTCGGCTTCGCGCCCCGGGCGCCGAAATCGCTGGGCGTGGCCACGATTCCTTCGCCGAAATGCCCCTGCCAGATCCGGTTCGCCATCACCCGCGCGGTCAGCGGGTTTTTGGGATCCGTCAACCACTGGGCGAGATCGAGGCGTCCGCTCTGGTTGGTCCCGCCCACCTTTTGCCCGCCGAGCAGGGCCAGGTTTTTGCGGGGAACGATCTCCCCGGGCTGCTCGGGATCGCCGCGCTTCTGCAAATGGGTGTCACCCGGTTTCCCATCCGTCACCGCGTAGGCCACCGGCACCCTCGGCTCACGCGCCATCAAGCCGGCCTTCTGCCGCAGCGGCTCGCGCAACTCCGCGCTGACCTTGGCCAGCGCGCCCAGGCCCGCCCCAAGATCGACCCCAAAATGCTCCACCTTCCAGCCCACGCCATCGCCGCCGCCCGCGTGCGCATCGGCCACCCGCCCATGCACGCGCACCGCCCCGCCCACCGGACTCACCCAGGCCACCGCCACCGGGCCATCCGCTGCCGGGTGCACAAACAAGGAACGAGCGGGCAACGGGGTCCAAACCTTGATTGGGTCCCCGCTGGCATTCACGAAGGCGGCCGGGTTCTCGCCGCTCCGCCAGATATTCAGCCCCTTTTTGCCCTGATGATCGCGCACCGTCTCGTTCAACAGTTCAAAGCCTTTGCGCCCATCCAGAAAACACCAGGCCGCGGGATTCCCCATTCGATCGGCATGCGGATTGCCCGCCAGAAAATCGTCCACCACATCCGCCGTCAGGTCCCACTTCCGCTTTTCGCCAGCCAGTTCCTCCACGCGAAACTCCAGCAAGGTGGTGTCCGCTCCGTAATTCGCCCGCGGGAGAACGGTCAGGCGCACCATCTCGCCCGGCTTCACCACGATTTCCGGGCTGGAGAACGATGCCGCCCCGCCATCCTCAAACTCGCCCTGCGCCAGTAAACGGACGTTGTTTGTGGCGACTTTGGCCAGGCTTTCCCGCGCGGCTTTTTCCAAATCGCGAAGCTTTTTGATCCGCTCCTCCACCGCCGCCAATTCGTCTTCGAACGGCTTCCGTTTCAGCGCCATCTCCGCCGCGTTCCAGAGCGGCATCATGTCCCGCGGTTTCTGGCTCGGTTCGCATCCCGGGAAGGCAAACTTGGTCGACTCCAGAATCCCGTAAATCCCGTAGTAATCCGCGGTGCTCACCGGGTCGTACTTGTGATCGTGGCACCGGGCGCAGCCCAGGGTCAGGCCCAGCACCGACTTGCCGATCGTATCGATCACATCCTCGAACGTCAGGTGCATGTCCTTCTCGATGTCGTGCCCGAACCGCCGGGCGATCGCGAGATACCCGGTGGCGGTGGTCAGTTCCGCGTAGCGCTCCGGCTCGCGCGCGGCCAGCAGGTCGCCCGCGATCTGTTCGCGAATGAACTCGTCGTAGGGGAGATCCTTGTTAAATGCCCCGATCACGTAATTCCGGTACCGCCAGGCGTGGTGGAGCGGGCGATCAGTGTTTTCCCCGGCGGTATCCGCGTAGCGCGCCAGGTCGAGCCACTTCCGGCCCCACTTCTCGCCATACGCGGGCGAGGCCAGCAAGCGGTCGATCGTCCGGGCCACCAGCTCGCGCTGGCCGGCGGGATGGGATTGGTACTCGGCGACGAAGGAGTCCATCTCCTCCACGGTCGGCGGCAGGCCGGTCAGGTCGTAGGTCATCCGGCGCAGGAGCGTGCGCGGCGCCGCGGCGGGAGCGCGGGCCGTTCCGAGAAAGCCATCGATCGGGCTCGCCGATGAATCGCCAGGTGGAGTCGCGCGCTGGAGCGGTTGAAATGCCCAATGCTGCGCCGCGGCTTCCGGCGCAATGGCGGCGCGCAAGCTGTCGAGCCCGGCGGCTGCGGCCACCAGTGCGACGATCAAGGCGAAGCCTGTGGCAAACCGCTTCATGCCAGCAAACCGTGAATGACTTCGCCCGACACATCCGTGAGGCGGTAATCCCGCCCGCTCTGCCGGAAGGTCAGCCGCGTATGATCGAAGCCCATCAAATGCAGGATGGTCGCATGAAAATCGTGCACATGCACCGGGTCCTTGGCCACGCGCAGCCCATATTCGTCCGTTTCCCCGTAGACCGACCCGGCGCGCACTCCCGCGCCCGCGAGCCACGAACTGAACGCCCAATTGTGATGCTCGCGTCCTTTGGCGTCCGCACTGTTGTTGAAAGGCGTCCGGCCGAATTCGGTCGTCCAGACCACCAGCGTATCCTCCAGCAGCCCGCGCGCTTTCAGGTCCTGCAGCAAGCCGGCAATCGGCCGGTCGACATTCCGGGCCAGCGGAACGTGCGAGAGCATGTCGCCATGCGCATCCCAGTTATTGCTGGAGCCGACATCGATCAACTCGATGAACCGCACGCCCCGCTCGGCCAGGTGCCGGGCCGCGAGGCATTGCCAGGCAAACCCTTTGGTTTCCCCGCGCTGCAGGCCGTAGAGCGCCAGCGTGGCCTCGGTTTCACTCGTAAAATCAAAAGCGTCCGGCACGGCCAGCTGCATGCCAGCGGCCGTTTCGAACGACATCATCCGGGCGGTCAATTGCGGATCGCCCGCCCGCTCCGCCAGATGCGCGGCGTTCCGCTCGCGCAAGGCGGCCAGTTCCAGCTCCTGCAAGCGCGATGTGCCGACCCGCCGTTTGATATTCGCCACCGGTTGCGCGCCCGGAATCACCCAGGTGCCCTGATGCTCCGCCGGCAAAAAATCCGAATCCCAGACCTGCCCGCCCGCGTAGGATTGCGCCGGGGCCAGCGCCACGAACGTCGGCAAATTTCGATTCGCCGAACCCAACCCGTAGCTCACCCACGATCCCAGGCTCGGCCGGGCAAACGTGAACGACCCGGTGTGCATCCCGAGCGTCGCGTTGTAATGGTTCGAGTGCGAAGTGTGCATCGACCGGATCAACGCAAAATCATCCACGCACTCCGCCATGTGCGGGAAAAGCGTGCTCACCTCCGTGCCGCATTGTCCGCGCGGCGCGAACTCCCATTGCGGCCGTTTCAGGAAGATCCGCTCATAACCCGGCCGATTCTTGATCTCCGGATGCGCGGCCTGGATCTCCTTCCCGTGATCCGCAAACAACCGCGGCTTCGGATCGAACGAATCGACATGCGAAACCCCGCCCGTCATGAACAGGAAAATCACCCGTTTGGCCTTCGCCGGAAAATGCGGCGCCGCCCCGGCCAGCCCGTCCGCCGCCAGCAGCTCTCGCGTGAGCCCCGGCAGCAGCAGCGAGCCCGCGGTCAGAGACCGCAAAAACTGCCGCCGCGAATAGCCGAACCGCGCGTTCACGCGTCGCGCCTCCCGACAGGCCGAGGCCCGCGGATTCCGTGGTTGATCGATCGCAAGGGCATTCACTGAGTATAGCGAAGCCGCCCACGATTGCGAAACTGGAAAAAACACCCGTCACCCTTCGAATTTCAGCTCCCCCCTCCGCTCCCTCCTGTTCAAATCTCTGCTTGCGACCCCAACCGGTAGCCGATAACCCCGAACCATCCCTCTTTAATGGCGCCCCTCCTTCCGAGCGCGCAAGCAGAGCCGCGCGCGTCAGCAAGCGGTCCGCTCCCGACGATTTCGCACCTCGCACCTCGCACCTCGCACCTCGCACCTCGCACCTCGCACTTCGCACTTCGCACTTCGCACTTCGCCCTTCGCACTTCGCTTCTCCGTTACCTCCTGTTCAAATCTCTGCTTGCGACCCCAACCGGTAGCCGATAACCCCTAACCGATAACCTCCCTCCCCCTCGCCCTTCGCACTTCGCTTCTCCGTTACCTCCTGTTCAAAACTTTGGTTGCCCCCCCAACCGGTAGCCGATAACCCCGAACCATCCCTCTTTAATGGCACCCCTCCTTCCGAGCGCCCAAACAGAGCCGCGCGCGTCAGCAAGCGGTCCGCTCCCTTTCTCCCTGACTGCTCCCGGGGCTGGGGGGAGGGCGGCAAAAAAGGTTGAACGTTCATGAACAGAGGCTGAACGTTCATGAACGGAGGAGTTTAACGGCGGATAAAACGGATCGCGCGAATGAAGGAGAGAAGGCAGTCGATACACTGCGGGCCGGATCGGAACCGATAGGTTTGACTGGTCACTTTGGTGACTGGAAGCAGGAAAGCCGGTTTTGCCGGTGCTCTTGCTTAAAGTCGAACCGAGTGACCAGGAATGTGCTTTCCTGATCATGAAAACATAATAGATAGTCGCAGTATTCTTGTAAAGCAGTTTCCTTCGGCTTTTTAAAGCTCAGAAAGTCTTGAATTACCGATGGACGATCCCCTTGGCACAGAGAACCGGGGAGTTTCGAGTCCAGCCCTAAACAACGGGCTCAGGCGATGGGCTTTGAGGTGGAACCGATCGACAGTGTCCTACGCGGTTTGCGCTTCCATCTTTGCAAACTCAAGGACACCGTTTTCGTCGTCATCAGGCAGCACCCGCACATCGAGCTTGCGCAGTTCTTTCTCGATCTCGGTCGCGGCTTTGATCTGCTTCTCGCCTTCTCTCGGATAGCGGAGGGTGAAAAGAAAGCCTTCGGGGAGCCGCTTGATTTGTCGCAGCCGCTCCACCCGTTTAATCCAGGCGTCGCCGTGGTCGTAGATTTTCGTGGGTTCGGCGCGGTCCAGATCGAGCGGTTTAATGGCGCGTCGAACAACGCCGGCGTCGCTCTGCGCGGCGGAAACGATAGGCAGGACCACCTGGAAGTCAGCGTTGCCGGCTCGGCTCCTTGCTCCCCGCTCCTTGCCCTCTTCCGAGCGCCCAAACGGAGCCGCGCGCGTCAGCAAGCGGTCCGCTCCCGACACTCCCTTTGATTTCGCATTTCGTATCTGGCCCTCTCGGCTTCCCCCTTCAGCCTTCAGCCTTCAGCCTTTTCTTTCAGTCGCCCTTCCTCTCTCGGCTTTTTGCGTCTGGCCTATGCCACTTCATGGCATACCCAATCCCTTCCCTTTGAGAATTTCGAGCTGAACTCGAGGAATTTCACGTTTTACATTTTCTCCAGAAAAAGTCTTGCAGCGGAAACGAAAGAGGCTATTTCTAGTGCGTTGGCGAGAAGAATGAGTGAAGCGCTCTTGATGGCGCTTTTGCTTGACGGCAGTTTTACACAATTAGAAACGGAGGTCATGGCCTTTTACGCGCACACGGCGGAGGATGACGCGGGAAACCCGTTGCCCGAATCGTCTGGCAAATGGCAATTGCTTTCGGACCATCTGCGCAATGTTGCGCGACAGGAAGCGAGCCCTTCACGGCAGTTCAATATCACTACAATCGTAACCTCTTCGATTTGCCTGAAACCGTCAGCCCTCGATTTGCTCTCCGAACCATAGTTTATGAAGACGTACCCCGTCCAACTTGAAATCTCCGGCCCAACCGCGATGTGGACCCGCCCTGACACGGGCTCTTCGCCCGTTTCCTACGTCGCCCCGACGTTCAGCGCAGCAAAAGGAATCTTTGAGTCGGTCCTGCGCTGGAGGTCCGTGCATGTTCGTCCGCTGAAAGTCGAGATTTGCCGACCCGTTCAATTTCACCGCTACGTCACCAATTACGGTGGTCCCCTCCGAGCGGCGGACGCAATAGCGAAAGGCGCATCGTTCCAGCTTTTCGCAATGGTCTTGGTGAACGTCTGTTACCGACTTTATGCCGAAGTGGATTGGCTCCGTGGACCCGGTGGCGAGCCGGCTGAATCGCCTGATAATCAGTGTGCGCCGCACGCATTTCAGGACACTTTTAATCGCCGACTCGCGAACGGCCAATGGTTTTACACGCCCTGTCTCGGATGGAAGGAATTCGCACCCGATTACGTGGGTCCATTCCGCCCTGAGACAGAAATTCACAAGAACGAGAATCACGAAATCCCAACCATGCTGCGAATGGTTTTCGACCGCCCTCAACAAGGTCGAATCAAGCCGAGCTACAGTCAGAGATTGAAAGTTGAGAAAGGCGTTATGGTGTATGCTTAACGAGCTATCTCTGGTCGTCGGCGCATTGGAGCGAGTAGGTGTCGTCGTCGGCTCACGCCACCCCCGGATTAATCCGATGGGCAAAAACCGGGAACTGCTGGTAGCGGGCGTTGACGACGACGGAATTCCAGCTGAAATCCAATTCATTCCCGGAAACCAAGCAGCGACCCTCTTTCGGGTAGAAGAGGGTTCAGCCGGCTCCAGCTTTCCCGGATTCAACCTGCCTACGCCACTGTTTGACTTGAGCGAGGGTGCTCCCGGTGACCTGAACCCTGCGTTGGCCGCGCTATGCTCTCTTTGCAAGCCACCGTCGCCCCCCAACCGATTCGCAGACGCTTTAACGAAGCTTTCAGGCTTGGCGCAACGCCGCCAATTCACGCCCCGCCAGTGCAAACAGTTTGAGCGCAGCATGGTTCAACTCGTTCAGGAACTCCTGATCACATGCAGCACCGCACCGGAGGAACTCACGAATTTCACCCGATTACTCAAAGTTCTCGATCAGGCGAAGTTGACGCTCCCGCAATTCAGCGAAGGGCTGAAAGACGCCTTGCTTCGTGAAGCCTCGAGGGCGGACCGCGCCACACTTCAATCAATCCAGACGATCCTCTTCGGTGCCCTCGATTGGAAGAAACGCACCGCCGAGTTCGGTTCAACCGAATACTGGGCGGAAAAGGCGAAACAGGACGGGGATGCGAATCAGCCAGTCTATCTTGATCTCGCCAAACCCGACCGAGATCACAAGCCAGTGGCGCACCCGCGGACGAGTGATGCGATCAATGCGACCCTCCTCCGAGCTGCGGGCAGTGAATTGCCGCAGTCGGACGCTGAAAACCGGGGGATCGACGCGTTCACCGGAAAGCCCGCAATTCTCCAGAATAAATTCCCCGCGCCGAAGATTTCCGAGCTGGGAAATCTCAAATTGTACTCTGCGAACACGACCGAGGTGCTCGCGCTGGTTCGGTACGGTCTTAAAGGGGCGGAGCAATTCCCCGCCTCAGGCGAGCTCGCTCAACGCATGAACGACGCATTGCTCTATCTGGCTCAGGACGCGAAAACAGGCATTACCTGTCAACCAATCCCAAGCGCTCAATCGGATAAGCGCGATTTGCTAATTGCTTATCTTGAAGAAGCGCCCGACTTCGACGGACCGCTCGCAGATTTGTTCGGCGGAGAGGCCCAAAACCCTAGCGACGCAGACTTTGCCGCGAGGACGCAGCCTGTTCTTGAGGCCCTGAAAGGACGCCTGAGCACAGACCCAACCCTGAAAGTCCGCTTGCTGGCACTGTCTTCGCTCGATAAAGGACGGAAGCAAATCAGCCTTCATCGCCAGCTCCGTGTGCAGGATGTGCTCAAGGCGGCCCATGATTGGAAGGCTGGCGTGGCCAACGCACCGTTCGTCTCCATTTCGTTCTACGACAAGCGGGCGAAAGGCATGGTTACCAGGACTCAGGTGGTTCCCCACCCTCTGGACGCATCCTCTATGGTAAATCGCGTCTGGGCTTCGGATTCAAAGAGCGGATTCAGTTCCTCGTTCCAACGCTCAGTCACAGCTGCGGACGCGTACGAGGTCTTTTTGGCAGATGGACCGCTGTCAGCCGAGAAGACCCGCCTGTGTCTTTCCCTGTTGCTGCGGCGGATGTCCGTCGTCTTGGCTCGCTTTGGCGCGGCGAAGGTTAGCCACGATTGGACTGCGCTGGGCGATGCCGCCCGCTGGCAGTCCGCCAAAGCTGTTTCCCTGCTGGGCATTTTCCTTAAGCAACTTGGGCACGAAAAAGACAATTTTATGAAAGATTCTATCACTCAAATCGGACGCCTGCTAAATCTTGCCGACGGCCTCCATCACCAGTACTGCAAACATGTCCGCAAGGGTGAAACGCCGACTCAACTCATTGGCAATGCCTTGTTCAACACCGCGCTCGAGCAACCGGTCTTTGCTTTAGCGCGACTGGGAGAAAGACTTGCGCCGTACCAGGCCTGGGCGCGGACGTTCAAAAGTCAAGATCCCGCAAGCGAGGTGGGCCTTGTAAAGTATTTTTTGGCCGAACTCGCTGACTGCTCGGCCTCGATCAACGCGGGGGAACTGCCCGCACGAATGGCAGATTCTGACAAAGCCAAGCTCATCCTGGGTTACCTCGCTGACCACTCGAAGAAGGAATCTCAAAGCGATCAACCGACGAAGCCAAACTAAACATGAGTACGAACCAAAACGACGAAACCGTTCCTCGCATCACTGGCCTTATGGTTCTGGAGGTGCGCAAGTCCAACCCAAACGGCGATCCAGAGCGCGAAAGCTCGCCTCGTCAGAGACCTGATGGAAAGGGTGAAATCTCCCCAGTGTCCATTAAACGCAAGCTACGCGACCTTGTCCTCGAAAAGGAGGGAATAGTGTGGAAAGTGGTCAAATCCAAGCTAGCCTTGGAGAACGACCAACAATTCCAGGTGCTCGAGAGCCGAGGACGGAAGCGGGACGAGATTAAGACACTGATGAACGGCTCTGACGGTCAATTGTCGAAGGCTTTCAAAGACGCCTACTGGGATGGCAGATTGTTCGGCAACACGTTTCTGGAGGAGGGCGGTAGCGATACGATTCGCGCTGGTGTTGCTCATTTCGGTGTCGGCGTATCGATCGCGCCGATTGAAATCGAGTTTTCCACTTGGACAAACAAAGCGGGGGTCGAGGCAGGGAAGGATCGCGGAATGGCTCCGATGGCCTTCCGCGTTGTGAAGCACGGTGTTTACGCCGTGCCATTCTTCGTCAACCCGAACCTCGCGCACAAGACGGGATGCAACGCCCGAGACGTGAATCTGATGTTAAAGCTTATTCCACTCGCTTATGCCCACACGCGGTCGGTTGTTAGAACCATGGTCGAAGTCATCCATGCGCACGTCTTCACGCACGCGAACCCACTCGGCTCCGTATCAGACTTTGCGCTATTGGACGCTCTGACGCCCAAGAAACGGTCGAATGCCGACAAGCCATCTGAGTCCCTGGGCGATTATGACATACCAGTCTGGGATGACATTAAGGACAACCCGGTTCGCCTTGGCTCCAAAAGGAAGTTTGCCCAGTGCGGCGTTTATTGTGACTACGCGCTCGATGCGGAGTGAACTTCGCTGACTCCAACTCAGCGCCTCTCGCCCACAGCGCTCGCCACGGAGCGACGGAGCAGACCTACCGCGATCATGTCGCCAACGTGCGTCGCTTCGCGTCGAAGTTTGGACGGGAAGCCGGGGCGTATTCTGAAAAATGGCGCGAATCATTCAACGCCGCTCTTGAAGCGGCAGCTGCCTACCATGATCTTGGCAAACTGGATGAGATTTTTCAGGACATCCTGCGTCGAAACCGGCCGAACCGCGAGAGCTTTAATCACGTCGACGCTGGAACCGCGCATCTTCTCCGGCTGAAGCAAGGCGAGGCGGCGTTATGCTCCTACGCCCATCATATCGGTTTGCAATCAATGCCGAGAGAAAAAGCGCGCGCCGAGGGTCGGCTGTTTCTTCGAGACGAAAGCGAACTGACTGGGTTCGGCCAGCGATCCTGGGAACGCACCAATGACCTCCTTGAAACATATCTTCGTCAGCACCATGCGATCTTTCCGCCCCCGCCGTTGGGCCGTTCGGTCCTGTTTACCGGATTGGTTCGTCGGCTTGCACTTTCGTGTCTCGTGGATGCCGACCACAGCGATACGGCCCAGCACTACAGGGAGGAGTCCGAATTGGACGGACCTCCCCTCAGGCCGGCGGAAAGATTGCAAGCGCTGGACTGCTACATCCAGTCGTTGGCTCCCGGGAATCCCTCGGAGACGGAACGGGAGAGTATCCGCCTCCAACTGCGCAAGGAGATTTACTCCACTTGCCGCAACCGCGCGCTCCAGCCTGCCGAGCGCATCGTGGCATGCGACAGCCCGGTCGGAACAGGCAAGACTACAGCGGTGATGGCCCACTTGCTTCAGGTTGCAATCCAACGAAACCTACGGCGCGTGTTCGTGGTGTTGCCGTTCACAAATATTATCGATCAATCCGTCGAGATTTACCGGCGCGCCTTGGTCCTGCCCGGGGAAGATGCGGAAGCAGTTGTCGCGGCTCATCACCACCGCGTCGAGTTCTCGGGTGAAAACTGGCGTGAACTCCGCCAACTAACGCAACGCTGGGACGCGCCCATCATTGTTACTACCGCAGTGCAGTTTTTCGAAACACTCGCGTCAAACCAGACGGTTCCGCTTCGCAAACTCCATCGGCTGCCAGGATCAGCGATCTTCGTGGACGAAGCGCACGCCGCCATGCCCGCTCCAATCTGGCCGCAGGAGTGGCGATGGTTGCGCGAATTCTGTGACGACTGGAATTGTCACCTCGTCCTAGCCAGTGGATCACTCGCGCGATTCTGGGAATTGACAGACTTTGTTCCCGCTGCGGAGCGTCGCCCGGTTCCCGAGCTGGTCAGCGACAGTCTTCGCGCCAAGGCCGCAGATTTTGAGGCGAAGCGCGTATGGCTCAAGACAAGCCCGAAGCCTTTTTCCCTCTCGGGCTTGGCGGATTTCGCGGCCGCAAAGCCAGGTCCTCAACTCATCATTTTCAATACAGTTCAATCTGCGGCCATCTTTGCGCATCATTTGCGCTACGCACGAAACAAAGGTTCCGCCGTTGAACACCTTTCAACCGCGCTCTGTCCTGCAGACCGCGAGGCCGCCCTTCGCCGAGTCAAAGAGAAACTTCGCTCAAACTGCACCGATTGGATGCTTGTAGCCACGAGTTGCGTGGAAGCTGGCGTGGACTTCTCATTCCGCTCCGGGTTCCGTGAAAGTTGTGCCTTGACCAGCCTTCTTCAAATCGCCGGACGTGTCAGCAGGAGCGGAGAGTTTGGCGATGCGGAGGTTTGGGATTTCCGCCACGATGAGTCTGGGTGGCTGAACTTGCATCCCCACTTCAAGATCGCCCGCAGGGTGCTCGCGGACTTGTTTGAAGAATATGGTGATAAGCTCGGGCCACAACATTGCACAGAAGCGTTAAAGCGGGAATTGAACGCAAGCCTTGGGGAGCCTGAGAGTTTGGCCGCCCGAATTGAATTGGCCGAGAAATACGGAGAATATCCTCAGGTCGCCCAAGACTGCCGGTTGATTACCGCAGACACCCACACTCTGCTGGTGAGTCAGGAGCTGATCGCTCGATTTCTAGCGGGGGATCGGAAGAGGTTCCCTACATCGCGCGAAATAATGCGCTACAGCGTTCAAGTCTGGGCGAACAAGCTGCGCGACCTGCCAGTCACGCGCACCCTGGGTTTTGAGCAGGACTTGGTCGGCATCCTCCCGGACTGTTACGACGGCTTCCTCGGGTACATGAAAGGGATCATTCCGTTGCTGGAGGGACAGAAGGCGGGCGGGTTTGTTTTATGAAGCCGCCCGAGAATCTCCGGTCTCCGGGAGCCGAAGCGAGTGAACTTCTGCCCCTCTCGCTTCTCAACGACTACCTCTACTGCCATCGGCGCGCGGCATTGAAAACCTTGGAGGGCTGGAGGGCGGCCAATGCGCATACAATCCGCGGAGATATCACGCATGAAAACGCCGACACGCCCGGCTATGAAGTGGCGAAGGGAGTGAAACTGTTGCGGGCCTTGCCGGTTTGGTCCGAAAGGCTGGGCATCAATGGCAAGTGCGACATTGTGGAAGAGCGCCGGGACGGAACCCTGGCGCCAGTCGAGTTCAAGGTCGGGAAAAGGCGGCAGTGGGAAAACGACGATGCCCAGCTTTGCGCGCAGGCGCTCTGCCTGGAAGAGATGTTCGGAACAGCGGTCGAGCGCGGGGCGGTCTTCCACGCCGATAGCAAGCGGCGCCGGGAGGTCGCGTTTACCGCCGAACTGCGAGAGCGAACCGAAGCCGCGCTGCGCGATCTCCATGCGCTCCTCCGCGCCGGAGCCGTGCCAGCCGCCGTTTTCAAACCGGCTTGCGAGGAGTGCTCGCTCTTCGAGATCTGCCTGCCCAAAGCGACCGAAAGGAACACCCGCGCGGCGCGCCTGGCCGCGGAGTTATATCGGGACTGAGGCCAAACATCCGAGCCCTGCAAATCAGGACCAGAGGCAATGGCGGCCCGGAAGGCCGTCCAGGTGCGGCAGCTTTGCGCCCGCTCCAGTTCTGACACTTTTCTGAGCTTTCACCAAAATGGCCTCAATCCAACAGAACACCCTTTATCTGACCACCAGCGGAAGCTACGTGGCCCGGGATCATTTGACCTTGCAGGTGGAGGTGCCGGTTTACGCGGACACGCTGCCGCCCGAAGAGAGAGCGAAAGACAAAGCCACCGGCACGCGCCGGGTCTGCATCCCCATCCATCACCTGGAATCGATCTGCGTTTTTGGCGCCAGCACCATCAGCCCGCCCGCCCTCGATCTCTGCTGGGAGCATGGCGTGGCGGTCAATTATTTGAGCGAGTTCGGCTATCTCCAGGCCCGCCTGACCGGCGTGGCGGACACCAGCGTGGTCTTGAGGCGCACGCAATTCCGGACAGCCGACGACGCCAGGAAATGCCTCGAAGTTGCCCGCAGCATCATCGCAGGCAAAATTCAAAACAGCCGCAACAGCCTCTTGCGCGCCGCCCGCGAGACCGATGCGGACGCGGAACGCCAGCCACTCGAAGAAGCGACCGACGCTCTGGCACGGCAGTTGCGCGACCTGGCTGAATCCCCGGATCTAAACTCCGCGCGCGGAGTGGAAGGGCTCAGTTCCACCCTCTATTTCGGCGCTTTCAGCCTCATGTTGAAACAGCAGAGAACCGAGTTCCACTTTGCTCACCGCAGCCGCCGGCCGCCGCGCGACCGGATCAACTGCTTGCTTTCGTTCTTGTACGCGCTCGTGCGTCACGATTGCATCGCGGGCCTGACCGCGGCCGGGCTCGATCCCTTTGTCGGCTTCCTCCATGTCGATCGGCCCAACCGCCCCTCCCTCGCCCTCGATTTGATGGAGGAATTCCGCCCCTGGCTCGCCGATCGCCTCGCCATCACCTTGATCAACCGCCAGCAGATCGGCCCCGGTGATTTCCAGGCCCGCGAAGGCGGAGCCATTGAGTTCAGCGAGCGCGGACGCAAGCTCGTCATCAAAGCCTACCAGGAACGAAAGCAGGAATCGCTAAAACATCCCCTGCTCGATCAGAATGCCCGTATCGGACAAACGCCTTTCCTGCAAGCCCGCGTCCTCGCCCGCCATCTGCGCGGGGACCTTCCGACCTACCTGCCGCTCATCCCCAAATAGCGGGTTTAGAAATCTCCGAACATCGTTGCCTATGGTGGTTCTCGTGGCCTATGACGTTTCAACCACCGAAACTGCCGGTCAACGGCGACTGCGCCGGGTGGCTCAGGCTTGTCAGGACTACGGCACCCGCGTCCAAAAGTCAGTCTTCGAGTGTCGCGTTGGACCGGCGGAATGGGTCTCCCTCAAAGCCAGGCTTCTGCGCGAGATCAAACAGGACCAAGATTCCCTTCGCTTCTATTTCCTCGACGAAACCGCGGTCGAGCGAACCGAACATCACGGGGTCGGCAAACCCATCGACCTGACCGAACCTTTGATCTTGTGACCGTCCCTCCGCGAACCTGGAGTGCCGGATCAAACGCCGGAGCTTCGCGGAAACCGAAGAATCTACATTTCGAGCATGTTAAAGACTTTCCGCCCCCGGATCACGTCCCGCCGAATTCAAACCCTTGCCGGTTCGCGGCAGCGAGGATATAAACTTCTGCGGTTCATCCCCTTGGATGTGCCGCAGTCGCTCCGGTCATCGCACCGGAGCGCGGATTGAAAC
>CAZMKE010000029.1:80304-81777 GCA_964566945.1 uncultured Verrucomicrobiota bacterium
GTCGCTCCGGTCATCGCACCGGAGCGCGGATTGAAACCTCAAGTGGGCCGCTGGCTATTGCCGCGCGCGCAAGTCGCTCCGGTCATCGCACCGGAGCGCGGATTGAAACCCGTAAGCCTTGGCGAACGGGTTGAACGACAGCGAGTCGCTCCGGTCATCGCACCGGAGCGCGGATTGAAACACAATCGAGAGCACCGCAATTCCGAGCACCACTTGTCGCTCCGGTCATCGCACCGGAGCGCGGATTGAAACGGGAGTGGCGCTCAGCGGTGGCACGGCGCAACCTGCGTCGCTCCGGTCATCGCACCGGAGCGCGGATTGAAACGTGTTCAGCGTGCCATCCCGAACGAGCATCGGCAGGTCGCTCCGGTCATCGCACCGGAGCGCGGATTGAAACACCGTAGATGCTGCCGCCGCCGAAGTTGATTATGAGTCGCTCCGGTCATCGCACCGGAGCGCGGATTGAAACTGGATCTGAGTGATGGTCCCGGCCGCCACACGCATGTCGCTCCGGTCATCGCACCGGAGCGCGGATTGAAACTGCCGCGAACGCCCATAAATCCTCCCCACATGCTGTCGCTCCGGTCATCGCACCGGAGCGCGGATTGAAACGACGGAGGCCGAGCATCAATGGCTCAAAGAGAATGTCGCTCCGGTCATCGCACCGGAGCGCGGATTGAAACTTCTCCGAGCTGGAAGCTCGGAGGTAGGGCGCGCGTCGCTCCGGTCATCGCACCGGAGCGCGGATTGAAACTGCGTCGGCTGGGCCGCTTGCGGCAGGCGGCTGAGTCGCTCCGGTCATCGCACCGGAGCGCGGATTGAAACAACGACATGTGGCCCTGTAGCCCGATACCGAATCGGTCGCTCCGGTCATCGCACCGGAGCGCGGATTGAAACACGTGGCGCAGTGGAATGAGTGCAATGCGGCAGTGGTCGCTCCGGTCATCGCACCGGAGCGCGGATTGAAACAGCATGGGCTGGCAGTGGGGGCCGCTAGTGCGTTGGTCGCTCCGGTCATCGCACCGGAGCGCGGATTGAAACAACGGCGGCGGAGCGGGCCGCGTGGCGGCTGGAGGGTCGCTCCGGTCATCGCACCGGAGCGCGGATTGAAACTCGATGCCGCCCATGAGAAGCCCGGCCACATCACGTCGCTCCGGTCATCGCACCGGAGCGCGGATTGAAACAAGCTGGATGAGGTGGCCGCGTGAATACGCTCCTGGTCGCTCCGGTCATCGCACCGGAGCGCGGATTGAAACTCCGTCGGATGATTACGAGTGCAGCCGCTGCGGCGTCGCTCCGGTCATCGCACCGGAGCGCGGATTGAAACGCGTCCAGCGCCTGCTCGACGGCAGCCTCCATAGCGGGTCGCTCCGGTCATCGCACCGGAGCGCGGATTGAAACTCGGCTTGGTCTCCGCTTGCACCCGGAACGGCGGGGTCGCTCCGGTCATCGCACCGGAGCGCGGATTGAAAC
>CAZMKE010000030.1:0-79660 GCA_964566945.1 uncultured Verrucomicrobiota bacterium
GCCTACCAGTCACTTACAGAAGTCTTATACAGCTAATTTCTTAACGGCATTGAGCTTAAGGATGGCGCGACCTGGGCTGACGGCTACGATGCTCTGGGCCAGGTGATTTCGGCAGAAAGGAAATTCAGCGACGGGACCTTTGTCCCCGGCGAGCAGTTTGCGTATGTGGAAGATGATGTCTGTAGTCGCGTCCATCAAGCAAAGGAGCCACTCTCTGTGGATTTGCATTGGTTTGAGTGCGCGGGCTTCACTGCTTTTGTTTATACTTTTCGGTTGCGCGCGCGAGGCATCCAAAACTGAGCGGGCAGGGCCGGATCAAAAGGTTGTTTTCTCCCCGAACGGCACCGAGAAAATTAACTTAACGGAAAAGGAAGCAAGAGTGATTTTGGAGATAGCGGCCCGATTCGCTAATGGCAATAGCGAACGGCGCAAATCCGTCGATGGATTTCGACAGGGCTATTTTATTGTTAACGGTGTGAATTGCTCGTGGCAGGGTAACACGCTATATCGGAAGTCTAATACGGGTGCCGACTTCGAGTTGGTGCGGGACGAGCGTCTGCATTTGTTGACCGACACATACCTAAAAGCCCTGGGCAATCCTCCGTACAAGAGCTTATCGAGGGATGATTGGGTAGCTATCTTTAAGGTGATTGAGTGAGCCGGCAGGACCGCCAGGAGCCTTTTGTTTGTTGAAGATGAGAAAGGAATTTGTTCCTCGAATGAGAATGACAGCCGGTAAGGCGATCTGCGCCTTGGCGTTGAACTGCCCGGCATCGGGGAGTTTCGGATCAGCGGAGAGGCTGGGGCAGCTTTGGCGGACGATTTTCCGTTTCATGCATCGCTCTTGCCAAAAATCGCCATGAGATCGCGGGCGCCGTGAACGAGGCGGATGATCTCGACACCGCGTTCTTGGGGCAGCGGGCGGTAAAAGACCAGGTGCTTGGGAAAACCAGCAACCTGCCGGGAGCGGAGGCCCGCCATTTTTGGATGACGAAACGAGCGGACACGGCCCAGGCCGGGAGTGCGGGCGAGCTTCTTGAAGGTCGCTTGAGCGCTGGCCGCGAAGCGATCCGCGAGGGCCGGGTTGCCCGCTTCGTTCGCGACGGAGTCGCACTGGGCGATCAAGTTGGCGCGGGCCGCCGGAGAGGCAAGCGCTTCAGCCATGACGACGACGGCGCTGGGCGCGACGGACTTTCAGTTCGGCAAAGACTCGCTCAGCGGGAATCCCTTCGCCCCGGTCGAGTTGTTCGATGCCTTCGAGCAGTTTTTCCTCCAGTTCTTCCTTGGTGGAAACGATGAAGCGCGGTTTGCTCTCCTTGTCTTCCCGGAGGCGGCGCAGGGCGGCACGGACCACTTCGCTGGCGGATTGGTAGAGGCCGGTTTTGACCTCCTGTCGGACGAATTTTTCCAGTTCCGGGGTGATCGAGATGTTCATGATGGACTCGCTAAAACGCTATCGTTGGGAACAGTTTACCACGAATAGCAGGGAATGCGCAAAGCCTGTTACTGGGCATTGAACCCCTCCGGCCGCAGTCCCAGATGCGGGCCAGGGCCGGGCGGGCGCGCTCTTCTCCACGTGCTTGAACATCCGCCTTCGGCAGTTGTCACACTTCAGTGCGGGCGTGGAAAGAGGTGGCAATGGGGTGGAGACTCGCGGTTTATGCCGCTCTGTTGCTGGCCGCGACCGCGGGAATGATCCGGTGGCAATCGCCGCCCGACCCTTTCTACTATGGGAAGCGCCTGTCCCAATACCTCTACGAGGTGCGGCCCGGTCTTGGGCCCGGGGGTGGCCAGCGGAGCCGCGATGGTCGATTTGTCGCGCAGGAACCGGGAAGCCGATGAAGTGGTCGGCGAAGCTGGGAGCAATGGGGTAAAAAGAGTCGCTACTCAAAGCCGGCGTTGGAGGCCGTGGCCAACGGAGACAGTTTCGAGCTTGCGGATTCAGTCGAGGATGTGCTCCTTTCTATTTGATGAAGCTGGCGCTTTTACTTGCGGCATGCCTGGTTGGGGCGGTGGCGCCGACTTGGCGCTCGGACGTGACGGCTCGTGAAGCGGACCCACCGTTGTTGCGCGATCCGGTTAGGCAGTTGAATTCCAGTCCTCCATCGCAGGTGGAAGCGGATGTCCCGATCTTTGAGTTGTCTTTTAACGCTTCTGCTCAGGTGTCGTATTTCGTGGAAGTTCGCAACGTGTTCGCGCCGGGCAGTCCCTGGAGAACTTTGACAAACTTTGCTGCCGGCGCGAACCGAACCCTCTCAGTCGCTGTTCCGGCCGCCGGAACAGCGGAATTCTTTCGAGTGAATGCGGGGGAGACAAACGCCTTGCCGCCGCAACTTGTAAGCGCCAGGTCGTGGGGAACTCCAGAGACGAAAGTGCTCGTGATTCCAAAGGGAGCTAGCGAGACTTTCGGCAACTGGAGGGGTGGCCTTTTTGGAACCGCTGTCGATTATCAGTCATATTATAATCCATTAAATTTTCAACCGCTTTTACATGATCGCATCACAATTCGGGAAATTGGGTTCCGTGTTGATGAGAATTACAGTAAGATCGACGTGTTAGTAGCCAAGGTGGAAATCTATATGAGTACTTTTCCCAAACCGCCTTCAGAGCTCTCGTTCATTCCCGGTGAAAATCAGGGGCTGAATCGCATTCTGGTCTTTTCGGGTGGAGATGTGCACTTCCAAGGCTCGCGGAACATCAACAATCCAGGGGAATTCCAAATTCGGTTGCCGCTTACCCAAGAGTTTAATTATGAACCGGCCGTTGGTGGGCTTCTTGTAGAGTTTCATACCGAAGAGCCTATTACGGGGACCACGGGATTTGCTGATGGCGTCGAGGTGAACGACGACAGTGTGATCAGTGTCACGGCAAGCCTGGTGGGACCGGTAATGTCGCATATTGGCAATGTACTCCAGCTGACGACCGTGAGCCGCGTGAGAACAAACTGATTCAAGTTTACCATTTTTTTGCTCTGATTGAGCAGGACAATCGTGGATTTGGGCTGGCCATCAAAGGAGACTTGCCTTGTCCATTCCAAATAACAGCTGCGGAAGAGGCCTTTCCATATCTCCACGTGCGGCAAATCATCGCTGATCCCTGTCTCAAGATACCGTTTCTGCGGATCGGGGGTTGCTGAAGTCGCCGAGTTCAATGCGGTCATCAGAGTAAGTGAATTTGCCACGATGGGCCTGCACGGAATTAGGGCGGTTCTGCGCCTTTTCGCCTGTGATCGCTTCCGCGTCCGGTCGTTCGGCATTTCCAGTTCGCATCGAAGATAGGATCCGGTCGCAAGCTTGAACGCTTGAACATCCGCCCTTGGCAGTTGTCACACTTCCGTGCGGGCGTGGAAAGAGGTGGCAATGGGGTGGAGACTTGCGGTTTATGCCGCTCTGTTGCTGGCCGCGACCGCGGGAATGATCCGGTGGCAATCGCCGCCCGACCCTTTCTACCATGGGAAGCGCCTGTCCCAATACCTCTACGAGGTGCGGCCCGGTCTTGGGCCAGGGGTCGCCAGCGCAGCCGCGATGGCCGATTTGTCGCGCAGGAACCGGGAAGCCGATGAAGCGGTGAAAGCCCTCGGGCCGGAGGCGTTGCCTCTGTTGATCTCCTGGATGCGAGCGGAATGGGGCTGGCGGGAAAAGCTGCGCCGGCTCGCGTGGCAACCCGGGTCACCGTTTTACTGGCTCCGGCAGATTCCCTGGCTGGCCACCGAACCTCGATCGATTGCGGTCGAGGTTTTCTGTCGCGCCATTCCGGATCAGGCCGGTCCGGTGGTTCGGGCGCTCTGTCGGGATGTCCTGGCCAATTCGGGGCCGCTCGGCGGACAAACGGCGCAGCTGGTGGTTCAGATTCTGGACGCCGCTCCGGCGACGGTGAGCGGGCGGGTGGCGCGGAAGAATTCCGATTTTGTCCAGTACGTCACCGCCGACCCGCGGCGAGGGCTGAACGATCCAAAAATCCAGGTGCTCTCGGCTCTGTTGAAATACGATCCGCCCGCGGATCGGGAGGCGATGGTCCGCCGTCTCTGGCCGTTCCGCCGGCCCCACTTCAATTGCGTGCTGCGGGCGATCGCGCAGCTCGATCCCGACGGCTATTTGCGGAGCGTGCTCTACCTTGAGTCCGGCGTGGCGGTGGAACGGCCGGACGCCGCCGCCTATTTCGCGGAGCATCCGCGGGAACCGGCGCGGGTGGTGCCGCTGCTCATTTCAAACCTCGCGGAGTCGGGCAGCTTTGATCTGCTGGAAGAAGCGTGCAAGGCGCTCGGAGAGTATGGGACGAATGCCGCGCCCGCGATTCCCCGCTTGAGGGCTTTGCTGAAGTGTCGTAGCGCGCACGTGGCGCGGGCCGCTTCGAACGCGGTTTGGAAAATCACCGCCGCCCGTCCGCCCCCCTGAACCTGGTATTTGGTATTTGGTATTTTCCTGCCGTCAACCCGCCGGGAACTGGCGATTGCACCCGCCCGGCTCAGCTATTACTCTTAGCGCCGATTCAACCGAAGCAGATGGATACCGTTCGTGGAATGAACTGGAGGCGGCAGGGTTCGCGCCGAGCGACCTGATGGAAGCATGACGTTTCTCCAGCCGTTTATTCTCTGGGGCCTTCCGCTCCTGTCGATTCCGATCATCATTCATTTGTTGAATCGTCTCCGGCATCGGCCCCAGCCCTGGGGCGCGATGCGGTTCCTGCAAGCGGCCAATCGCAGTTCGATCAGCCAGGCCAAACTCCGGCAATGGCTGGTTTTGCTCTTCCGCGTGCTTGCCGTTCTGGCCCTGGTCTTTTTCCTGAGCCGTCCGATGGCCGGCGGCTGGCTGGGCTGGGCGCTTTCGCCCGCGCCCGAGGTGGTCGTCCTGGTGCTCGACCGCTCGGCCAGCATGGAGGCGCAAGTGGCGGACAGCGGCAAAACGCGGCGGGAGCAGGCGCTGCAGCTTTGGACGGATGCCTTGCGCGCCTACCCGTCCTCGCGCCTGGTTTTGATCGACAGCGCCACGCAACAGGCCCAGGAGATCCCGGGCGTGAGCGCTCTCTCCCAGAAAACCTTTGTCGGCCCCACGGATACCCGGGCCGATATCCCGACGCTGCTCCAGCGCGCCTACGCTTACCTGAGCGATTCGAAATCCGGGGCGGCGGAAGTCTGGATCGCGTCCGACTTGCAGGAGAGCAATTGGGCGCCGGCCGATGCCCAATGGGATCGCTTGATGGCCCAGTTCTCGGCGCTCCGGCAGAAAATCCGGTTTCGGCTGCTGAGCTTTCCGCAAGAGGGGGCGCGCAACGCGTCCATTAATCTGGTGGAGGCGGTGCGGCGGTCGCGGGGCAATCAACGGCAAT
Organism: uncultured Verrucomicrobiota bacterium; assembly: GCA_964566945.1. Classification (GTDB taxonomy): domain Bacteria; phylum Verrucomicrobiota; class Verrucomicrobiia; order Limisphaerales; family SXQI01; genus DASVNK01. The sequence continues at coordinate 5,326 of CAZMKE010000030.1, forward strand.
TGAATGTCGTGGTGGACGTTCAGTCCCGGCAGGCCTTCACCGACCCGATCGTCCTGCGCTGGGCGCTGGGCGGAAATTCGTCCCAGGCGGAACTCAAGCTGGGGACGGAATCGTTGCGCTGGCGCAATAGCTTCCCTTTGCCGAACGCGAATGAGGCCGGCTGGGGCTCCCTCAGCCTGAGCGCCGATGCCAACAGCGCCGATAACCAGGTCTTCTTCGCCTATGACGTGGAGCGCAGCCCGACGGCCTTGATCGTGACGACGACGCCGAATCGGGCCCGGCCCTTGCAACTGGCCGGTTCGGATCTGTCCCGCGGCGTGGCGGAACGGGCGCGGGTGGCGGCGCCCGCCGATTTTGCGACGCTGAGCCTGACCAACACCGCGCTGATCGTTTGGCATGCCCTCACGTTGCCGGGTGCGTCCTCCGACATTCTGGCCGATTTTGTCAACGCCGGCGGGAATCTGGTCTTCCTGCCCGGGGAATCGAGCACGCAATCCTTCGCTGGCCTTTCTTTTGGCGAGATTTCGGCCGCCCGCACGAACACTCCGTTCGTCGTGACGAAATGGACGGAGCTGGAAGGCCCGCTCGCTCGCACGGAGGAGGGGTACGGCGTGCCGATGCGGACGCTGGAGGTGTCGCGGCGCGCGGCCATTGCGGGCGGAGGGGCGGTGCTGGCTTCCTTCAGCGATGGCGCTCCGTTCCTGGTGCGAAAAGCTCTCGGGAAAGGGGAGGTTTATTTCTGCGCGACTTCGGCCGACCCGGCCTGGTCGACCCTGGCGGATGGGGCGGTGCTGGTCCCGATGTTCCAGCGCTTGATAGCCACGGGCGCGCGCCGTTTGAACTCGGGCGTGATGATGGAGTGCGGCGAAGGCGCGGCGCGCGACGGTGAGAAATGGACGCGCGTGGATGACAGCAGCCCGGGCAATCCCCGTTTCCAGGCGGGCGTCTATCGCTGGGAGAATCGGTTTATCGCCGTGAACCGCCCGGCGGCGGAGAACGATCCGGGTGCTCTTTCCGAGGATCAGGCGCGGCGCTTGTTTCGCGATGTGCCGTTCCAACTGCTGCAGGAACGCGGCCGGACGGGGGATCGCCTGCAGGGGGAGATCTGGCGCGTGTTTGTCACTTTGCTGCTGCTCTTCCTGATGGCCGAGGGAATCTTGATCCTGCCGCCGAAAGTGGTCCGCGGCGAAACCGGCCCGGCCGGCCGTCCGGCGCAGCGCGCGGAGGTGGCGGCATGAATTGGTCTTTTGGCGCGTCCGCCGGGGTGGTTCTCCTTTCTTTGGCGGTTTTCAGCGGCTGCGCGTTTATCTCCTACCTGAATTGGGATCGGAGCGGGCGGCGGCGGGCCGTGGCGCGCCTCGAGATTTTGCGCTGCGTCCTGATCGCCTTGCTCGGCTTCACCCTGTTGCGGCCGGAAATCGTGCAGGTGGTGAAAAGCAAGAACCAGCCGGAACTGACGGTCCTCGTGGATCGTTCCGGCAGCATGGAAACGAAGGATGTGCAGACGGTCACCAATCTGCAAACCCGGGCGGAATGGATCTCCGCTCAACTCAGCAACCAATTCTGGAAGCCGCTCCAGGGCAAAACCAAAGTCGTGATCGAAGAGTTCGGCGCTCCGGGCACCAACAACAATGGCACGGACCTGAACGGAGCGCTGGAAAAACCGCTCAGTCGCGAGGCGAACCTCCAGGCGGTCCTGCTCCTGACCGACGGCGATTGGAATAGCGGCCGCTCCCCGCTACTGGCGGCCGCGGAGTATCGGGAGCGGGGCGTGCCGGTGTTTACGCTTGGCGTCGGGAGCGAAGTGCCCTTGCCCGATCTCATCCTGGAGGCTGTCTCGCCTCCCTCCTACGGATTGTTCGGCGAACAGATCACGATTCCCTTTACGGTCCGGAGCCACCTGACCAACGAGGTGAAGACCACCATCGTCCTGAATGACGGGACGAAGGAAGAGGTGAAGAAAGAGATCGTGATTCCGGCCAAAGGCCAGATGCAGGACACGGTGCTCTGGTATCCGCGTTCGGTGGGCGACGTGCAATTGACCCTCAAGCTCCCGGTCGAACCGGCAGAGACGGTGGCCGAGAATAATCAGCAGACGTTTCGCATTTCCGTGCGGGTGGAGAAACTGCAGGTTCTGGTCATCGATTCCGCTCCGCGCTGGGAATATCGCTACCTGCGGAACGCGCTCAGCCGTGATCCGGGCGTCGAGGTGCACTCCCTCTTGTTTCATCCGGGCCTGAAAACGGGCGGGGGCCGGAATTATCTGGCCTCCTTTCCCGGGACGCGCGAGGCGATTTCCCGCTATGACGTCATTTTCCTGGGCGATGTCGGCCTGGGCCAGGGCGAACTCTCCGAAGGGGACGCGGAACTGATCCGAGGCCTGGTGGAACAGCAGTCCAGCGGGTTGATCTTTCTTCCCGGCCAGCGCGGTCGTGAACTGACCCTCCGCGACAGTGCGCTCAAGGATTTGCTGCCGGTGATTTTTGACGAAAGCAAGGCGCAGGGCCAGACCCTCCAAAATGAAGCGGTGCTGACCCTGACCACGGCGGGCAAAGGCCATTTTCTCACCCGTTTCGAAGCGGACGAAGATTTGAATGCCCAGGTCTGGCAGGCTCTCCCCGGTTTCTTCTGGTCGGCCGCGGTCGACAAGGCGCGCCCGGGGAGCGAAGTGCTCGGGGTCCATTCTTCCTTGCGGAATGCGTCCGGCCGCATGCCCTTGCTGGTCATTCGGCCGGCCGGGACGGGCAAAGTGCTGTTCCTCGGCACGGATAGCGCCTGGCGCTGGCGGCGGGGCGTGGAGGATAAATACCATTATCGTTTCTGGAGCCAGGTGGTGCGCTGGATGGCGCATCAAAGGCATCTTTCCGAAAAGGATGGGATCCGCCTGGCCTACACCCCGGAACGGCCGGAACCGAACGATACTGTTTTCCTGCAGAGCACCGTGCTGGACCCCGCCGGGTTTCCGGCCGAGGAAGGCCCGGTTTCGGGCTCGATCATCGCTCCGTCCGGCCGGGCCGAGCATGTCCAGTTTTCCGCGGTGGAGGGCGGCTGGGGCGTATTTAAAAGCCAGTTCAAACCGAGCGAACCGGGCAAATACAAAGTGCTCCTGGACGCGCCGAAGCAGAATCGGAAGCTCGAGACGGAACTGCTGGTGCAACAACGGAACCTGGAGGAGGTCGGGCGGCCGATCAACCGCACCATCCTCGCGGAAGTGGCCGCTCTCACGGGCGGCGGTTCGGCCCTCGCGGACGGGTTGTCCGACATCGTCCAACGGATATCGCTCACCCCGGAACCGCGCGCTCTGGAAAAGCGCATCCGGATCTGGAGCAGCCCTTGGTGGGGCGGGTTGCTGCTCTCCCTCCTGACGGTCTACTGGATCGGGCGAAAAGTCGCCGGGATGTTGTAGGTCCCGGCCGGCCGGCGGTCACTCGACGGAGACCGGAGCGCTGAGCCGAGAAACTCCCGTCTCGCTGAAAGTCTCAATGGCAAAGCTATAGTGCTGCCCGAGGCTGAGCGCCCGAATTTCGAGCTGCGGCCGGCTGTCGGCAAAGACCTGGTAGGTCTGGTAGAGCTTATCCGGCGAAATCCCCCAGCGGATATTGTAACCAACCGCTTCCGGAACATCCTCCCAGGAAAGAAACGCGTTCCGCCCATCCGCGTCCCGGCGCACCTGCAGCTTGGCCGGGGTGGCCGGCAACGGACCCTGGGCCGTGCCAAAGACCCGCAGATCACTGATGGCGAGGTGCGGGGCGCCGATATGGATGTGTTCGTAGCGAATGAAGCGGGTGTGGACCGGTTTGGCCAGCTCCACGTAAGCGTGGGTGTGATCCCGTTTTTCCCGCGTCAAATCCGCCAGCACCTGCCAGTGCTGGCCATCCACCGAGCCGTGCAGGCGAAACTGGGTGTAGACGTTCGAGCCGCTCTCGTAGAGCCCGCTGTTGTAATCGGTGAAGTTCACCTGCACCGCTCGCACATCGCAGGCGTGGGCCAGATCGACCGTCAGGCTCTGGCCGGGAGCATTGGTCCGGGCGAGCCAGAAAGTCCGGGGATTCTCGTCCGTCACGTTGGCGGCGGCATACGGATATTGGACGGAGGAAGCGCTGGCCGGCTTGCGATACGAGAGCAGCATCCAACCGGAGAACAGTTCATCCGGGCTGGCCCACTTGGCGGTGGGAACGCGCTGGGGGAAATCCCCGAATCGGGTGCTGGCGAAGAGCAGGCCGTCCTTGTCAAAACCGGCCGGGAACATGGCGATCCGGCGCTCGAAATCGTAGTTCACCGCGATCCAGGGCGTGCCGGTGTTCCAGTAGTTTCCGAAATTGTCCGCGAACGTATTCCCGTGGCCCGCGCCTTGCACGAAACCGCCCGGCTTGTAGGAGACCGGGTTGTTGGGCGCGTAGGTAAAAGGCCCGAACGCGGTTTCGCCCACATACACGCCGTTGGCATAGACGTTGTATTCCGTGCCGGGCCCGGCGTATTGCAGGTAATATTTCCCGTCGTGCTTGGTCATCCAGGCGCCTTCAATGAACGGCTTGATCGTGTCCCGATGGTCCCGGCCGAATCGCTCCCACCCGTGCAGCTCCGGGTGGAGGCCGAACATCTCCCGGGCCGTGCCGCGATACGCCAGCCGCCTGGCCTCGTCCAGCTCGATGCCGTAGATCGGGTAGAGGTTCGAGGACCCCATGTAAAGGGACCAGGCGTCCTTCTCTTCGTCGTAAAAGAGGGCAGGGTCCCACGGGCCCTGCGCGCCCGGAAGAAGGCCGAGAGCATCGTTGTAAACCGTCAGGCGCGGGGACGGGCCGGCCCCATCTTCCAGCACATAAATCGGCCGCAGTTCGTAGGTGGAAGGCAGGAGCCAGAGCTTCCCCCTGGCTGACAAGGCGGCGGGCGCCACCATGTCCTTCTCCGGCCAGCCCTGCGGCTTCACATGGCGCCAGTTCCGGAGGTTGGTCGAGACCCAATACCCGTTGGCGATCGTGCCGAAGAGGAAGTAATTCCCCTCATGATTGATGATCACCGGATCGGCGCCCACCCGGTAGGAAATGTTCCGCCATTTCTCCTCGAAATTGTACTGGTAATCGATGTCCAAGGGGTTGCAGTAGGTTTGGGCGAGCGTGCGGCACGGGCCGGCCAGACAGGCCAGGGCGATCGATGCAAAGATCCGAAGGCGCATGCCGGAATACTCGGAACGGATCGTCGATTGTCGAGGATCAATTGCTGGCGCGGACCGGTGAACCGGCGAGTGCGCTCGATGCACCTCTTTTCTGCACCTTGACTTTGGCCGGGTGGTTGGAATGATCGACCCAACCTATATGATACCGCTGTTTCGGACTCTTCGTACCCTGGCTTTTCTGCTGGTCGCCGCCGGTTTTTGCGCTGAGGTCAGCCACGCCGCCGACAAACAAAAGAAAGACAAAAAGGACAAGAAGAAGGGCGATTGGGAGGTGCTGTTCGACGGAACCTCGACCGACAAATGGCGCGGGTACAAGCAGGCCGATTTTCCCAAGGCAAACTGGAAGGTGGAAGATGGGATTCTGAAGACCAATCCCAAGGCGCAGCCTCTCGACCTGATCTCCAAGGATTCCTACGGAGATTTTGACCTGCGGGTGGAGTGGAAAGTCACCCCGGGCGCGAATAGCGGCATCATTTATCGCGTCAGCGAGGATTTTGAGGCGCCCTGGCAAACCGGACCCGAGATGCAGATTCTCGATGACGACAAGCATGCCGACGGCAAGAACCCTAAAACCACCGCCGGGTCCATTTACGCCCTGGTTGCTCCCCAGGACAAAGCGCTCAAGCCCGTGGGCAAATGGAACAAGGCCAAAGTCGTCGTGCGCGGGAGCCATGTCGAACACTGGCTCAACGGCGTCAAAGTGGTGGATTGCGATCTCGCCAGCCCCGAACTGGCGGAGTTGATCAAGAAGAGCAAATTCGGGCCCTTCCCGAAATTCGCCAAATTGCCCAGCGGCCATATCGTCCTGCAGCATCACCAGGACGAAGTCTGGTTCCGCGATGTGAAAATCCGGCGGTTGAAAGGGAAGGAATAGTAAACGGCGCCCATGCCTTGCATGCCTATGAAAACAAATCTTCTCGCAAGCGGGATTCGCGCGTTCGCGATCGCGGCGCTGGCCTGTTGGGTTTCCGCCCAGGCTGCCGACAATGAATTAACGGCCCAGGAGAAAAAAGACGGATGGAAACTGCTCTTTGACGGCAAGACCACCCACGGCTGGCATATTTTCGGGAAAACCACCTTTCCGGAAAAGGGATGGGTGGTGCAGGAAGGCATTCTGCAATTGATCGGCGGCAGCAAAGCGGGTGACATTTTGAGCGACGAAACCTTCTCCGAATTCGACCTGACCTGGGAATGGAAAATCGAAAAGGAGGGCAACAACGGCGTGAAGTATTTCGTGCTTGAAGATCGCCCGAGGGCCATCGGGCACGAATACCAGATGCTCGATGACGTGGGCGGCCACGACCCTGGCCCGAAGCACAGTACGGCGTCGTTTTACGACGTGCTTCCTCCCGATCCGCAAAAGCCGTTGAACCCGCCCGGGCAATGGAATTCTTCCCGGGTGCTGGTGAAGGGCAATCATGTGGAACACTGGCTGAACGGAAAGAAGGTACTGGAGTATGAGTTGGGCAGCCCCGAAGTCCTGGCCGCGGTCCAGCAAAGCAAATTCAAATCGATTCCGGGATTTGGCACGAGAGTCAAGGGGCACATCCTCCTCACCTATCACAACGACCCGGCCAGCTTCCGCAATATCAAGATCCGCGATTTGAGCCCCGGCCATTGAGCCCGTGCGGGATGGGGCAATTGCCGCGGTGGGTTGCGCAAAAGAGGGCGCGCGCAATCTTCGGAGCGAGTTCAGGCTATCGTCGTCAGGCGCGCTTTCGCCGCCTGCGCACTGTATGAAGCTCCTGGCTCTTTTGGGATCTGCCTTCGCCTTGACGGGCTTTGCCCTTGCGATGCAGACGGCTCTCACTCCGCAAAATGCGGTCGCTCCCCCAAGGCCGTCTGTCGCAGGACGGCTCGCGCCTCATCAGGACGCAGCCACTCCGCGAAAGGACGGGGGTGGCGGTTGTTGCGTTCGGAAGGACGACCAGACAAAGGATTGCTCCCGCCCTTCAGCGGCAAGTAATTGCGCTGGCGCGTCCGCGATGAAGAATTGTCCCCACGCCGGCCGGAGTGAGGCTGAGTAGATGTCGGGAATCGCCCGTCTGCCTAATTGACCGTCTGCCTTAAGGCCATCCGGCCATCCCCTTGCAAGGGCCATCCGCGCATCGGCGCGGTCCGCCCCTGCAAGGAGAGAGCATCACTGTTAAGCTTGAGCCCGGCTTGAAATTGGCGCGGCGGGCCGGATGGAACGTTTCGAGCCCCGATCGCTAGTACGCGCTTCGAGGACGGGGATCCGCTCCCGGACTTTCTCCAGGAGTTTCACCAGGCTGCGGCCTTCTCGGTCCGAAACGCCATTCATCAGGTCTCCGAGCCGCCGGAAAAGGTCAGGCAGCACCGAGTCGAGATACTTCCGGCCCTTGGCGGTGAGGGCCACGTAGGACATCCGCTTGTCCTCCAGGGATGCGGTTCGCTTGATGAGGCCATCGGCTTCGAGACCTTGCAGCAGGCCGGTCATGGTGGCGCGAGTGACCCCGGAGCGGTCCGCCAAATCCGCCGGACACAGCGGTTTGTCGGGTTCCCGATTCAGGAGCGCCAGGACGGTGAAACGGCCCTGCGATGTGCCATGCATCGCGTAGTACCGCTCGAGTCCCTCCAGAACATCGCTCGCGACTCGCAGGAGGTTGAAATAGGCCTCAAGCGAATCGGGATCTACGTTCGGGTACCGTTTGGAGTACGCGAGGAGGGTCTCATACTTAGGTATGTCTTTCAGTAGGAGCATGTATGTCTTTCCTTAGCCAGCAGACGGTTACGGGGTCTGTTGGCTAATAGTGTGTGTTTGGGTTCTGGGGAAGAATAGGGCGCGATCTGGAAAAGATCAACCCTCTCTTCCCGGCCTTGGGAGACTTTTTTGATTGCGGCAGCGGTTTTGCCTGCCGGGCGCGATTACTTGCCGCCTAACAATCAGGGGGCGCACCGCATTTTACGGGTTTTCGCTCCAGACAGGCCTCCCGCACGGGTGGGGGATTACTTTTTGCGCGGCAGCCGCAGCGTATCCCCCACGCGCTGCAGGAATGATTTCCGGGCGCGGCTGGTGGAAGGGGCGATCGGCGCGCAGGCGGCGGAGCACTCCGGGCAGAACGTGATGAAATCGCCCGAGAGGCGTTTCAGCTGGCGCACGCACTCCCCGCACCACCAGTTCTCGCAGCGGACGCAGCGGTGGAGGGCGGGGCGATCGCGGTGGCCCTGGCAGGCCGGGCTTCCGTCCTCCAGAAAAGCAGCCCCGGGCGCTTCCTGGAGCGGGGTCTCGGGCAGGGCGATGTGAACTTCCGGCATTTCGACCGCCACCTGCACCTCGCCTAAAGTCAGGGCATCGCCCATTTGCAGCACTCCGTGGGAGATGCGCGCGCCGTTGATGAACGTGCCGTTGGTGGAATTCAGGTCGTGCACCCCGATCCCAATTTCGGCGACGTTCAGCTGGCAATGCTGGGTGGAGACGCTCGGTTCGGGAATGCAGACGTCGGCCTCCGGGGATCTCCCCACGGAGTTCGCCCCGGCTTTCAATTCCAACTCGGTCCCCGCCAGTCGGCCGGTCTTGATGATCAACTTGGCCTTGATAGTTCCTGTCTGGTTCTCCACAGACATACGCTCGACGGTTTCGGCTGTCGAATTGACTCGTCCAACTCTTCAGACCCGATTGGTTTGGCGTTGGTTACAGATCCGCCCCGGGGGGGCGGGCTGGGGTTCAATTTTGCTGGCTAAACCCGCCCGGAAGACGCTAAAGCCGGTGCCAGCTGACCAAGACGCATGTACGTTCCGGAGCCTTTTGCCGTTCGAGATGAGGCGAAGCTGAGAAGATTCGTCCAGGAAAACCCTTTTGCCACGCTGGTCTGTGCGGGCGGGGGGGCTTTGTCTGCCAGTCACATTCCGCTCCTGATCGACCATCCCGAGGGCCCCCCGGCCCGGCTGATCGGGCATCTCGCCCGGGCGAATCCCCAATGGGAGGACCTGGAGCGCGGCGAGATTCTGCTCATCTTCCACGGTCCGCATGCCTACATTTCGCCGTTTTGGTACGAGCGCCAGGAGGCTGTTCCGACTTGGAACTACGCCGCCGTGCATATCCGCGGCCGGGCCCGGCTGGTCCACGACCTGAATCGCGCCCGGGAGATGGTGGAAGCCTTGACCGCCCAATTCGAAGGAGAGCGGCTGGCGGCCTTGCGCGAACGTTGGTCTCCGGCGTTTCTCGACAAGATGCTGAAGGGAATTGTGGCGTTTGAAATCGAAGTGACCCGGCTCGAAGGCAAGTTCAAGCTCGGACAGAACCGCAGCCCGGGGGACATTGCCGGCACGTACGAAGGCTTGCGGAAATCGGACGATCCATCCGCCCGCGCGTTGGCCGAACTGATGCGGCTGGAAGGCATTTTGCCGCCCTCCTGAGCCTCGGATCTCGTTGGCCTGGCGAGATTCAGGTGGAGCGAAAATTGACAACACCGGAGGCGTGCTCCAATCTCGCGGGATGGCCAAACAAGCGTTGGGTCGCGGCTTGGGCGCACTCATGGGCGGCATTCCGGGCAAAGCTCCGGCGCCGACTCCTGCAGCTCCAGCCGCTGCTGAACCTGCTCCCGCGAAAGTCGCTTCCGGGGAGCAGGTGCAACGTGTTCCCGTGACCTCCATTCGCCCCTGTCCCTTCCAGCCGCGCCGGGATTTTACGGAGGAAACCTTGCGGGAGCTGGCCGACTCCATCCGCGAGCAGGGGATCCTGCAGCCCTTGGTGGTTCGCCCGCGGGATGGCGGCTACGAACTGATCGCTGGCGAGCGCCGCTGGCGGGCCGCCCAGCTCGCCGGGTTGGCGGATCTGCCCGTGCTCGTTCGCGAGGCGGACGACCGCAAAGTGCTGGAACTCGCCCTGATCGAGAACCTCCAGCGGGAAAACCTCAACGCGATCGAAGAGGCGCTGGGGTACCAGAAACTGATCAAGGACTTTGCGCTCACCCAGGAAGAGGCGGCGGTCAAGGTCGGCAAGAACCGCGTGACGGTCGCCAACCTGCTGCGGCTGCTCCAGCTCCACCCCGATGTCCAGAGCTACCTGCGTTCCGGGCTGCTCACGTTCGGCCATGCCCGCGCGATTCTCGGGATCACCCATCCCGATTCGCAGAAGCAATTGGCGGAAGAAGTCATTCGGGATGGCTTGAGCGTGCGGGAAACGGAACAGTTGGTGAACGAGCGGAATGCCTCGAAAACGGCCCCGGCCGGGAATGGGTCCCTCGCCCACAAGCCCTCCTTTGCGCCCGACGTCCATATCGCCGCCCTGCAAGGGCAGCTCCAGGAACGTTTCGGGACCAAGGTTCTCGTGCGCTATCGGAAAGGCAAAGGGGCGGTTGAAATTCGGTTTTTCTCGGATGATGATCTCGATCGGATTTTGGACATCGTTGGCGTGAAGATCGATTAGCGGGCAGAGATGAATAACACAGAGTTTCGGGCTGATTGCGCCCGTCAATTAACCTCCCTGGCTTCCAGCGTGCTCTCATTCAAAGCGTTCGTTGGCCTGGACGGGTTCGTGGACGAGATCGTCCATGCGGTCGACCAGCGGGAGAACGCGCAGGAATACACCCGCCTGCCCACCATCGCGAGTTTCGCCGAACGGATCGCCGCCGCCGCGGGCAGGAGCACCAATATCGAGATGGTCAATCAGCGGACCAAGTTGGGGGGCAACGGACCGATCATGGCCAATGCCCTGGCCACTCTGGGGCTGAAGACGACCTATGTGGGGGCGCTCGGCTACCCTAATCTGCATCCGGTGTTCGAGCCGTTTGCCCGCGTGGCGAGCGTCCATTCCATCGGTGACCCGGGCCGGACGGACGCGGCGGAGTTTCTCGACGGCAAGGTGATGCTGGTCAAGAGCGTCGCCCTTAATGACATTACGTGGGCCAATATCGGCGCTCGCTTCGGCCTGGATCGCTTCATCCAGCAGGTGCTGAGCGCGGACCTCGTCGCTTTCGTCAATTGGACCATGATCCCTTACATGAGCGAGATCTGGGAAGGACTGCTCAAGGAGGCCTGTCCCAAAGTTCAGGGAAAGAGGCGCGCCATGTTTTTCGATCTCGCCGATCCAGAAAAACGCCCGAAAGAAGATATCGCGCGCGCGCTCCAGCTGATCAGTGATTTTGAGAAATACTTCGATGTGATTCTCGGCGTGAACGAGAAGGAATCGTTCGAAGTCGCGGAAGCGCTCGGCATTTCCGGGCACGGGCATTCGCCTGAAGCGTTGTCCGACATGGCCTGCGCGATTCACGCGAAACTGCGCATCAACACGGTCGTTGTCCACCCCGTGACCTACGCCCTCGCGGTGTCGAACGGCAAAGCCGACCTGGTCCACGGTCCGGTGGTCACCCAGCCCGTCATCACCACCGGCGCCGGGGATCATTTTAATTCGGGCTTTTGCCTGGGAAAGCTCCTGGGATTCGATAACGCGCGCTGCCTGCTGACCGGCGTGTCCACCAGCGGGTATTATGTGAAGACGGGCCTGAGTCCGGCGATCAACGACCTCGCCGGCTTGCTGTGCGCTTGGCCGTCGAAATGAGTCTATGAAGCTGCCTGTTGTTACCTACGGCCACCCGGTCCTGCGGCAAAAGGGAGAGCGCATCAAAAAGATCACGCTCGATATCCAGCAGTTGATCGCCGACATGCTCGATACGATGTATGACGCCAAGGGGGTTGGGCTGGCGGCTCAGCAGGTTGGCAGAGCGCTTCAGCTCACGGTCATCGATGTCCGGGAAGCCACCGAACGCCCTTCAACCCTCGAGTTGGACGGCCAGCCGGCCGACCCGGCGGTTCTCATGCCGATGGTCCTGATCAACCCGGAGTGGAAAGCGGTGACCGAGCCGGTGGCTGGTGCCGAGGGATGCCTGAGTTTCCCCGAGATTTACGCCGATATTTCCCGCCCGGAGACGGTCGATGTGACCGCGATGAATGAGAAGGGTGAAACGATCAAATTCCGCTGTGGCGGCCTGCTCGCGCGCGCGATCCAGCACGAATATGATCATTTGCATGGAGTCTTGTTTATCGACCGGATGGACAAAGCCACTCTCAAGAAGATCAAGCCGGAGCTGGACGGCTTGGTCTATGCCACAAAAAATGCTCTCAAAAAGATGAGCCGCAGGCGATAATCGGCCTGCATGGGGTCATCCCAACAGCGGCTGTCGATGATCCGCTCCTACACGGTGGCGGATCTTTTCACGCTGGCGAATGCCAGTTGCGGCTCGATCGCCATCTTTCTCTCCCTCGGCTATATCGCGGATGAGAAAAGCACCGAGTTGTGGGCCGCTTTTGTTTTGCCGGTGGCTGCCCTGGCTTTTGACGTTCTGGATGGCTATGTCGCGCGGCTCAACAAACGCCGCCAATCTCTGCTCGGGGCCGACCTGGATTCTCTGGCGGATATCGTCTCGTTCGGCGTTGCGCCAGCCGTGTTGGGATACACTCTGGGACTCCGCGGGTTTTGGGATGTGGTCTGCCTCACCTATTTCGTTTGCTGTGGCATCAGCCGCCTGGCCCGTTTCAATGTCACCTCGGCCGCTCTGACCAACGCGAGCACCGGCAAAGTCCGCTATTTCGAAGGCACGCCAATCCCCACCAGCATTCTGATCGTTCTCCTGCTCGCGGTCGCCTACCGCCTGGGCCACACCGGTTCAAACTTCTGGTTCGGGACCTTCCATCTTCTGACCCGCGTGATGCATCCCTTCTCCGCGATTTATTTTCTGAGCGGCAGTTTGATGATCAGCACCATCAGGATTCCCAAGCCCTGATCTCCCAGAACCGTTGGGCCGCGGAAGCTTCATTTGATCGGAACCTGTTCTGAGATAGCTTGGACCCGGTGAAACCTCGACTGATCGTCCGCCTGGCTCTGTTTTTGACCGCGGGCTCCCTTCTGGCTGCTGGCGAGCGAGGCGGCTCATTGGTCGTCCGGACAAATGATGGGCGCAAGCACTTTACGCTGACTTCGGATCAGACCTGGCAGCTGAACTCCCCGGGCAACCAGCGTTTTGACGCCTCTGGGCTCGCCTTCTGGAAAGGCAAAATGCTCACCCTGAGTGATCGGGGCTCCGAAGTGTATGAGATTGTTTTGGGCACGAACCATACGGCCGAGCTAAAGCCGACCGGGCTCTTCCCGCACGCTCAGGTGGCCAAGGTCGCTCTCAGGCCCGCCCCGCGCTACGATTGCGAGGGAGTGAGCGCGGACCCGGAAGGAAATGTCTACATTTCCGAGGAATCGCAGCGGAGCATCTTTCGCACAGCGGGCGAGGGGCAAAAAGTGGAACGATTGGCCATTGATTTCTCGCCGGTGAAACAGTTTTTCAAGGGAGACTCGAACGCCTCTTTTGAAGGCGTGGCAGTCTCAGCCAATCGCATCTACGTGGCCAACGAGCGGGACGTGCCTCGGATCGTGGTGGTCGATCGCGCTTCGTTGAAAGTGCTCGACTCGTTCTTTGTCGATTCTGACGCGTTCGCGTTTGGAGGAGCCCATTACAGCGATTTGGCGGTCGCGGACGGCCGCCTCTTTATTCTCGACCGCAATCATCGCTCCATTCTGGAGGTTGATCCGGAGGCCAAACGCGCTCTCGCGGAGTACAGCTTCGGGCAAATGGAATTGGCCGAAGAGGCCGCCTACCGGACCATTTATCCGACGGGAACGATGGAGGGGCTGGCGATCGACGGCCAGTACTTCTGGCTTGTGACCGATAATAACGGCCTGCCGCGAGTCAAATATCCGAAAGACGCGCGGCCCACCTTGTTCCGCTGCCCCCGCCCGCGCAGCTGATTATTGATTCAGCCCGGCGAGGTAGCGCTCACAGTCGATGGCGGCCGCGCAGCCCTGGCCGGCTGCGGTGATGGCCTGCCGGTAGACATGATCCGAGCAGTCGCCGGCGACGAACACTCCCGGCACGTTCGTCTCGGTGCCACGCTGCGGCTTGATGTAGCCGTTTTCGTCCATGTCGATGATGCCTTTGAAGAGCTGGGTGTTGGGCATGTGGCCGATCGCCACGAACACGCCCGCGCAATCAAGCACGGACTCGGCATGCGTCTTCAAATTCTTCAGTCGGACGCCCGTGACCTTGTCCTGCTTCACATCGAGCACTTCAGTCACCACCGTGTCCCAGATCGGCTTGATCTTCGGGTTGGTCAGGGTGCGCGCGGCCATGATCTTTGACGCGCGCAAACTATCCCGCCGGTGGATCAGGTAAACCGTCGACCCGAAACGGGTCAGGTAAGTGGCCTCCTCGCAGGCCGAATCCCCGCCGCCCACCACCACCAGGGGTTGATTGCGGAACATCGGGAGCGCCCCGTCACACGTGGCGCAATAGGTAACCCCCTTCTTTTCCAGAAGGTCTTCGCTCGGGAGCCCGAGATGCCGGTGCCCGGCCCCGGTGGCAATGATCAGCGTTTCGGTTTCCACCGGGTCGCCATCCACGCTCAGCTTGAAGGGGCGGCTGTTCAGGTCGACCGATTCGACCGTGCCATACTTGATCCGCGCGCCGAACCGTTCCGCCTGCTTCTGCATCCGGGTCATCAACTCGTAGCCGTCCACGCCTTCGGGAAATCCTGGGTAATTCTCCACGAGGCTCGTGGTCGTCAGCAACCCGCCCGGCATGGTCCCGGTGAGCACCAGCGGGGACAGATTGGCGCGAGCGGTGTAAAGAGCCGAGGTCAGCCCGGCGCATCCGGTCCCGATGATCACAACTTTCTCCATAACGTGGCGCAGAAGCTAAAGAACGAACCGGCGAAGATCAATAGCACTCCGGAGTGATCGTTCCCCGCCTTTCCTCGCCGCAAGTTGCCCTTTTCCCCGATTCCCTTGTTTTTGGTTCCGCGTTTCGGCTGGAGGGAGAAATTGCCGTGCGGGGCGGTTATTGAGAACGCTTCCTCGATGCCGCCGAAACCGCGTAGGGATCAAGAACTCTGAGGGCAGCCGCTTCCCTTTGAACTTCTGTCCGTCATTAAGGCGATTTCTTAATGGCCCCTTGCTGAGCTACCTAGGAACGAGCGGCAATTCATCGAATAGAGGGATTCGTTGTCCCGGCCTAAACTCAATTGGCTGGGAAACGTTTTTGAAAGAATTCCACTTGAAACCACAGAGGCCGAACATGAAGACCAGTTTTCGCATGCTCACGATGGTTGGGGCATTCACCGTCACGTCTGCGGTGGCTGCTCTCCCGACTATCGATTGGATCCGTCAGTTCTCTTTCGTCCCGGGCGTCGATGAAGACGTGCGGGGCATCGCGGCGGATGCCTCGGGAGTGTACCTCACGGGCGGAGTCAGGACCGATGCATTTGTGCAGAAGCGGGACCCAAGTGGGAATGAACTTTGGAGTCATGTTTTTGGCACGACGGGGTCGGATTCGTCCTATGCGCTCGCGGCGGACGCCAGCGGCGTATACGTGGGAGGGTGGGTGGGCGGCGCCCTGCCCGGGCAGACTTTTGCCGGCGGGGAGATCGACTGCTTTGTGCGCAAGTACGACCTTGACGGGGCCGAGATTTGGACCCGGCAGTTTGGCACGAGTGCTGGGGAGGATGTCCTGGCAATCGCGTTGACCCCGGACGCCGTCTATGTCGGCGGAGTAACAGCGGGGCAATTGCCTGGACAGACCTCCGCTGGCGGAAACGATCCCTTTGTTCGCAAGTATGACAGGGATGGCAATGAAATCTGGACCCGCCAGTTCGGCATTTCGTCTGCGAACGAGGGGGTGAGCGCGATGGGGGTCGACGCCTCGGGGCTTTATGTTTTGGGAGGCATTGGGACGATTGTGCGAGAGGTGGTTTTGTGGAAGCTCGACTACGATGGCGCCGTCATTTGGATTCGTCAGTTTGGCGCCCCCGGCAGCGATACCGTGGGCAATGGCATCGCCGTTGATGCGTCCGGCATCTACGTGCATGGCAGCACCCGGGGTGCTCTCCCGGGACAGGCGTCCATGGGCGGTGAGGATGACTTCGTCCGCAAGTACGACGGGGATGGCAATGTGATCTGGACCCGGCAATACGGCACCTCAGCCAACGAAGGCGCCGGTCGGGCGGCACTGGACCCAACGGGCGTTTATGTGACGGGTTATACGCCATCTGCCTTGCCCGGGCAGGCCAGCGCAGGCGGGTTGGATGTGTTCGTTCAGAAGTACGATCACGATGGCTCCTTGCTCTGGACCTTTCAGTTTGGCACCGCGGGAAACGATGATCAGTCGTACCTCGCTGCGGTTCCCGGCAGCCTGTATGTCGGAGGCAGCACTACGGGGACATTCCCTGGCCAGACCGCGGGTGGGGCCTACGATTGCTTCGTTGCCAAGCTCCACATCAACCAGGCCCCGGTGGCAAATTGCAGTAGTATCACGCTTCCGGCCGGGGAGAATTGCCTGGCGGATGGGTCGATCGACGCCGGTTCTTTTGATCCGGATGGTGACTCGATAACGCTGGCGCAATTCCCCAGTGGCCCCTACCCGTTGGGCGATACCGCTGTGACGCTGCTCGTTACGGACAGCGAGGGAGCATCTGCCACCTGTGCGGGAATTGTCACGGTTGTGGATACGATTCCGCCTGCCATCGTCGCGCCGGGGCCTGTGACAGCCCAAACCGCTCCAGGCGCGTGTGGAGCCAGTGTGGCGCTCGGCACTCCCGCGGTGATGGATAACTGCGGTATCCTGGGCGTTAATAATAATGCGCCGCCCGTCTTCTCGGACGGAGTCACTGAGGTAATTTGGGTGGCGGTCGATGACTCCGGCAACACCGCCACCGCAACTCAAATCGTCACGGTGAAAGACCTGGAGTCTCCAACGCTGGTCTGTCCCCAGGACATAAACTTGCCCTGCAGCTTGGACCTATTGGTGCCGGTGGTATTCTCGGCCACTGCGTCGGACAACTGTGACCCCGCCCCTGGGGTGGTCTGTTCCCCTTCGTCCGGATCGGGCTTTCCTGTTGGGATCACGGTTGTGGGATGCACCGCTACGGATTTCAACGGGAATCAAGCCTCGGGCAGTTTCACGGTGACCCGCGCTGCGCTCGGCTTTGACGGCTTTCTTTCTCCTTTGGGCGGAGCCGATGGCGCCGGAGGCAGTTTTTCTAAGCCATTGCGGACGTTCAATGCCGGCAGCACTCTGCCGGTCAAATTCAAGGCCGCGTGCGGCGGAACGTCCGTCACCGACGGAGTTCATCGGCTTCAGGTGGTTAAATGGATCGATGCCAGTACGCCCGGTTCTCCGATCGATGCGCGATCGCGGGACAAGTCATCACAAGGCAATCAATTCCATTACAATGAAACGTGCTGGCAGTTTGAGATCGACCTGAAAAGCACCGGCATGGGCAAGGGGATTTGGCAGGTGATTGCCACACTATCGGATGGCAGTTCTCATTTCGCCTGGATTTCGGTGAAATAAACGGTTCGGTTTGCGGTTTTTTCGGTTTCTTCGCCGCAACCCGATGCCAATCTCGGAAGCAACCCTCAGGAAACTGTGCCCTGAGGGTTCTTGATTACCTTGAGCATTGTTTCAGCGTCCGGAGCCTGCTCCAGGGCAAAGCGAAAATCCTTATTGTGAAGGAGTTTGGCGATATTCGCGAGCGTGTGGAGGTGCTTCTGGAACTGACCCTGCGGCACCAGAAAAAGCATCACCAGATGGACCGGTTGATTATCGAGCGCGTCAAAATTCACCCCTTTGGTCGACCGCCCGAATGCTCCCACGACTTCGTAAATGAGGTCTGTCGAGGCGTGCGGGATGCCGATCCCGAAGCCAATGCCGGTGCTCATGGACGTTTCACGCTTTTTGACGACTGCGGCGATCTGATCCCGGTTTTCCGGCTTGATCTTGCCACACTCGACCAGACGCCCGATCAGTTCATCGATTGCTTCCCAGCGATTGCTCGCCTTCAGCTCGATAACGATCTGTTCCTTCTGCAGAATGTCTCCAAGCGTCATACGCTCAAGTAAGGTGCCGCATTTGGCCTGATTGTGAGGGTGATTTCAAGGCGTAAGTGCGCCGGTGCGCTTCTTGTTCTCTCAGATCTCTCCCCGGGTTCCAGAATTCGCTCGGTCAGCATGCTGTCACCGCGCGCATGGCGGGATGTTTTGCAATCTTGTCCAGCGCCGAGTGCAAAAGCGTTTTGCCCGGTTCCATCCGGTGCCAGGGGGAGGCGCCTGAAGGGTGGGGCAGGGGAATCAGGTCAAAACGGCAGTCCCGATAGCGGGCGCGAAAAATCTTGCCGATCACCTGATCGAGCCGCCCGTTCGGGAGAAACTGCTCGATGGCTAACTTGCCGACGGGGATCACTAGTTCGGGCTGAAGAATCTCAATTTCCTGATCGAGCCAGGCGGAGCAGTTTTGAATCTCCTCTCGGTCCGGCACCCGGTCGCCGCCGGTTTCCTTCTTGCCCGGGAAACAACGGCAAACGGCCGCCATGTAAATGCTGCTGCGGAATTTTTCTTCGGTGAGTCCCGTCGCCTCGTGGAACCATTTGAAGAGGGTCCTCCCCGCGGTCCAGGCGAAGGGGCGACCGAACACGGGTTCTTTATCTCCCGGAGCCTGCCCGACCAGCACGGTTTTGCTCCAGACCGGTCCGCCGCTCACCACCGGCTTGTGCATTTTGGGGCAGCGCGCGCAACCACGCAATTGCTGCACGTGGCGGGCCATTTCGTCGGGTTGGGGCGCGACTTTGCGCGTGGGCCGGTTCATCAGGCGCCGCTGCCCAGCTGGTTACTCGCCACCGCTGCCGTCGCTTCGGCTATTTTTTTTTGGCGCTCCCAGTGTTTGGAAATGAGAATGCAGATCTCCATCAGCACCTGGACGGGAATCACCATGAAAATGGTGCTCAGCGCGTCAGGAGTAATGAAGGAGCAGATGACGAGATTGGCCACGAAGAAATAGGAGCGCCCTTTGATCAGCCATTCGTGGGGAATAAGGCCGATCCGGACCAGAGTGAGCATCACGACCGGGATTTCAAACGACAGGCCCATGCCCACCATGAAGAGGATGACAAAGGAGAAGTACTCCTCCGCGCCCCACATGTCGTTTTGCAGGTCCATCCACATGTTGAACGCCGCCAGGCCGCGAATGGTGATCTGGAGCACCGCAAAGTAGCAAAGCAGCATGCCCGAGAGAAACAGGATGCCGCCAATCGTGAAGGCTCGCACAAAATACTTCCTCTCGTTCTTTTTCAGGGCGGGCAGAACAAACTCACCCACGAAGTAGAGGATGAATGGCAGCGCGAGGGTGACCCCTCCATACATGGCGATCTTCATCGCGATGGTGAAACCGCCGATCGGGTGGAGGGGATTGAGTTTGATCCCGAGGGCCGCCCTATCCAGCGGCCATTTCAATATCTTGACGATATAGTTCGAGCCGGCCAGGCAGGCGACCATGCCCAGCATCAGGGCGGAAACACACTTGATCAGCACCCAGCGGAGATCCTCCAGGTGCTCAAGAAACGTTTTTACTGGGCCGCCTTCCTCTTCCTCGGGAACAGGAACGGGCTCTAACGGCTCGTCAGCCATGCGGAGAGAGATTAAGCCTTGCGCTCGGCGTTCTGGGGCACTGCCTCAGTGCGGGCGGTCGTGCTTTCAGCTGGAGTGGCCACCCGGCGGGGAGGGGGAGCCGGAGCATCCACGTCGATCGCCTGCTGAATCTCGTCCTGGATTTCCCGCGAAGATTTCTTGAATTCACGGATGCCCTGGCCAAGGCCGCGCGCCAGTTCGGGAAGGCGCTTCGCGCCGAAAAGAATGAGGACTACAGCGAGGATGGCAACAACTTCCCATCCATTCAGCATTGCGAACATCGCGTTCATATAAAATCAGTTTTGGTTGCGTCTGTTTTACGTTTCTGACGAACCCCCCTCACATCCCGTTTCCGCCCTCCGGCAAACTTTCGCTCTCCAATTGCTGCGAAGGACGTTCGTCACAGGCTTCCGGTTTAAACCACAATACGACAGCCTGTTGACCCCGTAAAGAGACATCCGCGACCGCGGGAATATTCAACTGCGCCGATGCCTTGTCCACCAAAAGCTGAGGGCATTCCCTGACACGCCGTGTCAGGCAGCGCTTTACGCTTTTTCCAGCGCATAGATCTTCACGCGCACAGGGGAGGCATACCATGCATGGTCCGGAGGACGCAGGCGCGCGTTGAATTGGTTGAGTCGAAGCATGGTGTCGTCGTGCTTCCCCAAAACGGCCTCAAATAGCTGCCACGGCGCATGATGCACCTGGGCGCAGTAAAGTTGCCTGGCCCGGCTGGAGTAGGAATACAACAAATATCGTTCGACCAGAAAGTGGGCCAGTGAACCCGCGGGCGCGCTCACCGGCTTCGTCTCCTGGCGGTAGTGCAGAACGCTCGGTTCCAGAGCGCCTTGGCGGTGGCATTCGAACCGGATCATCCCGGCCTGTTCGTCGGCCCGAATGTCGGCGTTGTGATAGGGGAGGGAGTAAAAGACCTTGGCCAGCAACACGCCCAAGCCGTGATTCAAGTCCAGGGAGTAAAACCAGACCCCGGGACGCCCGTTTCGGTCGTGCACGTAGGTCCGGACGTTCAGTTCCAGAAAATCGGCCGCCCCGGGAATGGCGGGGAGAAACGAGGCGCGCACGTCCAGCATGCGAAACGGGATCAGGCCGAGGTAGGCTTTGGCGCCAAACGTATCCACGTAAAGGCCGGGCGGCAGGCTGGCCTGGATTTCCTCGACGGGCCATTCCCAGTGAACAAAAAGCAGATCCTTCCAGGTTTGGTACATTACCGGCGTGGCGTCCGGCTCCAGCTGCATCTGGTGGCGTGCTTCGGCATCGGGCCGACGAATTCCATCCATCCCGATTCGGGTGGTCTCGCTCACCTCGACTTTGATTTGAGCCCGGAGGTCCATTTCTTCGCCTGGTTTCACTGCGGGCCGCGGCTCACGCGAATCCGCCCGGCAGCCGTTCGGTCAAATGGAGCAGGTTCCCTTCGAGATCCTGGAAAAAAAGAACCCGTCCGCCCCCGCCCGCAGGTTTGATCGGTTCGGTGAACGGTACCCCGCGTGATTCCAGATGAGCCTTGGCGCCCTCGATGGAATCCACTTTCAGGGCGATGTGCCGCCAGCCCGCCAGCCGATTTTTTGCGGTCTCGGTTGAACTCGAGTCGGCCGAATAAATCTCGATCATCATTCCCCCGACGTTCAGCAGGAACGCCGGCGGAGTTTGCCGCATGGCAAATACCAGCTCGGCGTCGAGCACCCGCGTGTACCAATCTTTCATCGCTTGGGGGTCCCGGGCGGCCAGGCCGAGGTGTTCCAGGGTAAAAATCCGCTTCATGGCTGCAGCACTGTGATTCGATAATACTGTTCGTGGTTTCCTGGGGAAATCGTAATTGCGTAGGTTTCCCAGGCTTGGGTGGCTCTCCGCGGGAGGGAAGCATCCGCAAGGTCGCGATAACCCTCCTCCACCGTGCTCCGGGCCTGCACTTGATAGAGTTTGTTCGGGATTGCGGTCCAGCGCAGCGTGACCTTTCCGCCGAGGTTCAGGGCCGTCACGATCAGCCGTGAGGCCGCGTCCCGCGGGTCGGTGCCGGCCACGAACTCAGCCCAGTTGCTCATTCCGTCCCCATCGGCGTCTTCCAGGCCGTCCGCGTGCAGCGCGTCGAGCCCGTTCGCCACTTCCCATCCATCCGGCATTCCATCCCCGTCCGTGTCCGGATTATTTGGGTCTGTCCCGAGTGCCAGCTCCTGCTCAAAGGTCAGACCGTCACCGTCCAGGTCCTGGTCGGCTCCAATTTCGAATTCGACCGGCTCAAGCAGGACCACCGCATCATTGCCGGTGACACTGTAGCCAATTCCGGAGTCGAGCGTCCGAGGCGCCCCGCTGGCGCGCAGCCCGACGATCGCTCCGATTTTTATGTGGTCGCTCGGTTTCGCTCCGATCGATGCGTAGGGTAGGGCGATTTTGATGAAATCGGCATTCTGTTCATATGAGACCGCCGGTCCTTCCGGGGAGCGATTGAACTGCGTGATTTTCTGGCCGGGAACCAGCGGCAGGTCCGCCGTCAGAAAAAACGCTCCCTGGCCTGTATTGTTGCTGCTTCCGGCTCGGACGAAGTTGGTAAAGCCGCCATCGCCATATTCGTCCCCGAGCACCAGTCCGATTCCCGGCGCGAACTGGGTGAAGGCCAGCCCGCCTAAGGTCTGCAGGCTGTTTGTGATGCCGGGCGCCGTAGCCAGCGAAGCCATGTTAGTGATGCCGGTCACTCCCGGTGTTTCGAGAAACAGAAAAAGTTCGTCTCCCGCGTGGAGCATCACTTCATCGAGGCCGATGTACAGGTTCCGATGATCGCTGTTGAGAAACAGGCGGCCGGTGCTGCTGTACTGGCCTACTTTTCCCCCGATTGGATCCCCAGCGAAGTCGAAACTTTGTCCGCTGATGTTGCCATCCAAATCGCCCGGCGCCGTCCGATCGATCTGAGGCGTATTCCAGCGCGTGGCCACGGTCTTTCGCTCCGGAAGCGAGCGGCGCAGATGGATTTGATCGAATACTTCACCATTTAGGCCGACGGCCTGGATCAGCGTTTGCTCCCCGTCCACGGCGATCTTGAGGAATTCATTCTTCAAGTAGTACTGAACGCTGTCGCCATGCATCTGCCAGGGGGAATAGAGCGCGGCCCCGCCCCCTCCCGTCACCACGCTCAAGACTCCGCCCCTGGGGGTGAATCGTTCGTAATCGTGGTCATGGCCGTTGAAAATCACTTGCACCCCGTATTTTTGCGCGAGAGCCACCGGGCCTTGTTCCAGTTGCACCGAGTCTTTGGTTCCGTTCAGGTCATAATCGTCAAAGCTATGCGGGCCCGAGCTGCGCCAGACATGATGGAAGAAGAGAAACTTCCACGGTTTGCTGGTGGTCCGCAGGTCGTTCTCGAGCCATTGATACTGGCGGCTGCCCGGGCTGTAATCCGAGTAGGCCGCCTCCAGGTCGCTCCAGACGACCGTGAAATGCACGTCGCCGTGATCGAAGGAATAGTAGTGCTCGGTGCCGGTGACATTGTTTGTCGGCAGGTAAAAGGTCTCCAGCACATCGTTGATATTCGCATACTTTTCGTGGTTCCCGAGCGCGAGAAACATCGGCGTTCTGAACATTTCATCCGCATAAACGCTTAGGCAGCGAAAATCCTCGGCGGAATGGGTGAAGGCGTAGTAGACGAGATCGCCCACGTGCATGATCAGGTCGGTTTCCGCGTTTCGCATTTGCCCCGCGATGCCGTGCTGCGCGGCGCTGCCCCATCCGGAATCGCCCAGCACTTGGAAGTTGATGCCCCCCGCCGGCTTGAACGTGCGGAAGCTGTGCCAGTCGGACAGCACCTCCCTGCCGTGCAGATCCGCGCCGATCCGATAATCGTACGATGCGTCCGGCTGGAGCCCGGTCAGCGTGGCCACGTGATTCGTCCCCGGCGGCAGATCCAGCCGCACGCTCGCGGCGTCGTTGGTTTTCACTTCTACAAAAGCCGGGGCGGGCGAGAGGGTTTTGAAAATGATCTGCGTCGAATTGGATGTCGTGTTCTGGATGTAGGGACCCCGGGTGAAGTTGGCTGCGAGCTCGGGGACGAAGGCCACGGTGTAATCGTTCGTTCCCCAGCCAAACACCTGAATGGCCAGCAGGTTTGTCCCCCCGCGGAGCAGGGGCAGGGCATCAGTGATGTTTATTTCTTCGGTGGGGCCTCGCGGGTGGTACGTGGCAAAGGTGTTTACCGGCAGGGGGACATTGGGCGGGCCCGCAATTCCCCGGCGGGCAATTTCCTGCCCGTTCAAATAAGCGACAAACCCGTCATCGTAATCCACGCGAAAGGTCAGTTCCGCCAGAGCTGCGGGATCGGTCACGGCAAAGGTTTTGCGCAGATACAGCGTGCGGTACAGGTAGCCGTAATCCGGCAGATACCCCGGCTCAGGAGCGTAAGCGGTGGTGCTGAAGCCCGACATCGATTCGGTCCACCCCCGGTCATCGAACCCCTCAAATCTCCAGCTCCCAAGAGTTTGCGAAGGCTCGTTGGTGCCTTTGTAGAACCGCCAGAGGCTCCCCGCGCGAATCAGCCGGCCGTCCGCTGCTGTGAGGCCTGGCCCCAAGAGCCAGCCATATAGAATCAACAGCAGCAACGGCATGCAAGCAAGCTACTGTTGGTCTTTGGTCCGGGTCAACCGTGGACCTCCGCCCGCCAGCTTTTGGGGCGGAACGACCTGCGCGGGTTTTTGAAACATTCTTCTTTCGTCCGCGTCTAATCGGTCAAAATGAACTTGCGATTTGCTTCCGTCGTTGCTGGCGCCGCTTTGCTTTTGGGCTGTGGAACCAGCCGCGAGTACCGCTCTGCGGATCTCTCGAACGAGCGGCCCTACAACCATCACCACCACAACCCCTCCGCGCAACTTTCGGAAAATGAAGTGTTGGGCTTGAAGGAGGGCGGCACGGTCACGGACCGCGAAATCCAGCGGATTCTGGACGAAGCCCATTCTTTCAACCTGCAGGCCAACAGCACCGTTCTCCTCGTGCAGTCGGGCGCCTCCCAGCCCGATGCGGAAATGGTCCGGCAATTGTCCAAACACTTCACGGTCGTGCCTTCCTCCGGCAAGCCCGCTGATCTCCGTTCCGAAGGCGGCGGGGATACGGCCCGTTCGTTGCGCCTCTCCGCTGCCCACGCCAAAGCGGAAGCGGTAATCGTTTATTGGCCCGAGGCGGAAATGAAACGGGATGATCTGCCCACCAGCATCGTTTCCTGGGTGCCCGTGGTCGATTTCGTCGTCCCGGACGAATACCAAAAGGTCCGCATGCACGTGAAAGTGGCTTTGATTGATGTTCGTTCCGGACAATGGGCCACGTTTCGCACCGAGCCGGTGGAAGATAAGACTCTCACCACGCGT
The DNA here is from genome assembly GCA_964566945.1 of uncultured Verrucomicrobiota bacterium. Lineage (GTDB taxonomy): Bacteria > Verrucomicrobiota > Verrucomicrobiia > Limisphaerales > SXQI01 > DASVNK01. Next base: position 30,320 of record CAZMKE010000030.1, read on the forward strand.
TACGCCCGGGAAAAGGCGCCGGAATGGCCGCTCGCTTCCATCAAATCCCACGCTTACGACGTCTGCGTCCGCAAGCTGGTCGATGGCTACGTGGTCACGCGGAACTAATCTCTCCAGGGCGGCGAGACGGCTGCTCGAGCTTAAATCTCCACCTGCATGCCCAGCTCGACGACGCGGTTGGGCGGCAGGCGGAAGAATGCCGTCGCGCTTTGCGCGTTGCGCGACATGATCGAGAAAAGCCGCTCCCGCCAAAGGAACATCCCGGGCCGGGGCGTGGCAATGATCGTTTCGCGGCTCAAGAAAAAGGTCGTCTTGTTTTCGTTGATCTCCATTCCTTTTTCTTTGCACACCGCCAGCAGTTGCGGAACGTCCGGATCTTCCATGAAGCCGAACTGGCCGATGATCCGGTAAAAATTCGCCCGCAGCTTTTCAATCTGGACCCGCTCCTCGGACCGGACATGCGGGATCTCGGCGGTCTGGATGGTCAGAATGATCACCCGCTCGTGCAGCACTTTGTTGTGCTTCAGATTGTGCATGAGCGCCATCGGTGTTCCGTCCGGATTTCCCGCCAGGAAAATCGCGGTTCCGGGAACTCGCACGGGCGGATTCTGCTCGATGTCATCCAGGAACATCGTGAGGGGCAGCGAGCCGGCTCGCAGCCGTCGCCCGAGAATCACCCGGCCAGTCTTCCACGTGGCCATTAGGGTGAAAATGATGCCGCCGGTCAGGAGCGGGAACCAGCCGCCATGAGCGATCTTCAGGGAGTTCGCGGCCAAAAATGCGATTTCGACCAGGAGGAAAACGCTGCAAACGGCCGCGGCCTTCGTGCGGGACCAGCCCCACAGACTCTGATCAGCAAAATAGAACAGCCCGGTGGTGATGACCATCGTAAGCGACACCGCAATGCCATACGCCGCCGCCAATCCGCTGGAAGAACCAAATCCGAGCACCAGCCCGATGCAGCAGAGCATCAGCAGGGTATTGATGCGCGGCATGTAGATCTGCCCCCGTTCGGAGGCGGAGGTGTGATCGATCTCCAAACGCGGCGAATAGCCCAGTTGGATCGCCTGCATCGTCAGGGAGAACGCACCCGTAATCAGCGCTTGGGAAGCAATCACGCTGGCCGCCGTCGCCAGGATGACCAACGGGTAAATCGACCAGCTCGGCGCGATCTGGTAAAACGGGTTCCCCGTGGCATTCGGGTCCAGCAATAGCAGCCCGCCCTGGCCCAGATAATTCAGGATCAGCGCCGGGAACACGATGGTGAACCACGCCAGTTGAATGGGCTTCCGTCCGAAATGCCCCATGTCCGCATACAGGGCCTCCGCGCCGGTGACGCACAGGAAAACCGAACCGAGAATCACGAAGCCGAGCCGTCCGTTGGTCGCCAGAAAATGATATCCGTAATACGGGTTGAAAGCCGTCAGGACCTCCGGCGCCCGGATCACGTAGCGGAGCCCCAGCAGGGCGATGGTAACGAACCAAACCAGTGTCACTGGGCCAAAAATTCTTCCGACTTTCGCCGTGCCATGCCGTTGAAAACCAAACAGCGTGATCAGGATGACAATCGAAATCGGCACGATGTACGGGTTGAACATCGGCGTGGCCACTTCCAGCCCTTCCACCGCGCTCAACACCGTGATCGCGGGCGTGATCATCCCATCCCCGTAAAGCAGGGAAGCGCCGAAAACTCCCAGCCCCACCATGATCGCGGTCTTCCGGCAATTCTGCCTTCGTTTTGGCTCCGGAAAGGCCAAAGCCATCAAGGCCAGGATTCCGCCCTCGCCCCGGTTGTCCGCCCGCATGACGAGCGTCAGGTACTTGATCGAGACCAGGAGGATCAGCGACCAGAAGAACAGTGAAAGGACTCCCAGGACATTCGCCCGCGACGGTGCGATCGCATGCGATCCGTGAAAGCATTCGCGCAAGGCGTAGAGTGGGCTGGTGCCGATATCACCATAGACCACTCCCAAGGCGCCGACTACCAACCCCGCCATATAGCGGCCGCCTCGATCGTTTGTTGTCATAGTGCAGTAGCAGCCGGCTGTCAGGCCATGGGCGCAAACAGCGGGACAGCGAAACGGGACCAAGCCGACGAACGGCGAAGATCGCCCTTTCACGTGCCGACGAGGTTAGCTGACGGGCTCGGCCTTGAAAGTAGCCGCGGCGCGCCGCTTAAAAACGTCACACCGTTCGCCCCATCCGGTTTTCCCGGAGTTGGTTCCCCCGCACCCTGCCAGACGCGCAGGATTTAGGCTGCTGAAGGAAGGTATATCTTGAAATTGGGGGACCGTCAATTCGCCCACCCTTGGCCAGGGCCGGTCGCTGAGGTTTCGGATGGGGCTTATGCGGTTGTAAGTATCTGATTGGAAATATCTTGCTGTGAACTGCGAAGCGGCTGGCTCGTGGTTCTGACTGTGGCCTTCGTCCGGTTTCCCTTTGTCCGATTGACCAGTTTTGGCCGCGAGGCTGGCTCTGGGTTGGAGGGAGAGGCCGACGCAAGATGCTGTCTCCCGCCAACGATCAGGCGCATCAGGTCCTGCACGATTTCCCGTTGCGAGTTCGCCTGGCCGGTTAGCTCCATGGCTGCGCTGCTGGACTCTTCAGCGGTGGCGGCATTGGCTTGCGTCAACTGGTCCATTTGTCCGACGGCGGAGTTGATCTGTTCCATCCCCTGGCTCTGCTCGCCTGATCCGGTGGCGACCTCGGACGCCAGCTGGTCGACCGCGACAATCTGGGTGGCAATTGTTTCGAAACTTTTGGTCACTTTTTCAATTTGAGCCAACCCCTGGCGGCTGCTCGTGACCGCGTGTTGAATGCGCGTGGTGGTGTCGTTCACGGCTTTGGCGCTCCTTTGGGCCAAAGTGCGCACTTCGTCGGCCACGACCCCGAAACCAAGGCCCGCGTTGCCGGCCCGGGCGGCTTCGACGGCCGCGTTTAAGGCCAGGACATTGGTTTGGAAGGCGATATGGCTGATGGTTTGAATGATCTGGCTGATCTCCTCCCCGGACTTCGCAATCTCCTTCATCCACTCCGCCATTTCCCGCACTTCCGCCGATCCCTTTTCCGCCGCCGCATGGGCGACCTTCGCCGCTTCCATCGCTTTGGCTGCGTGACGGGCGTTCAGCCTGCCCCGGCCCGCGATTTCTTCCAGCGATGCGCTCGTCTCTTCCAGGGCTGAGGCCTGGGTGCTCGCCTGATCCGCGAGGGCATGGCTGGCCGTCGCAATCTGCGAAGCCGCGAAGTAGGTCTGGTCGCTTCCCAGCGCCAAGGAATCGCTGATGCTGCGAACCGGTTTCAAAATCGACCGCATGAGCAGAAACCCGAAGATGACCGTGATCAGGGCCGTGCCCAGCGTCAGGCTCGAGTAGACCCACACCCCATGCTGTGCGGCCTGGAGGATCGCGGCCGCCTTCGCTTCATAGTCGTTGGCCAGTCGGTCTTCCACGCGCTTCATCAGCTCGATCCTCTCCGTGAACGCATTAAAGCACTCCGTTGGCGCCACTCCGAATTTCCCTTCGGCCGAGTGTTGATACGCCAGTTGCCGGAATTGGGCGATGCGTTCGATCGCTGAGCCTTGGATGGTGTGGTCGCAGAACTCCATCTGATCCGGTGAAGCGAAGCTCGCAAAGACTTGGAGGTAAGTTTCCTGGCTCGCCAGCGCGCGGCTGAAGCGGCGAAAAGCGTCCTCCGTGAAGCGATCCAGGCTGAACGTGCCGGTCAGCACCGCCCGCTCGATCCCCGTTTGCTCTTTGGCCTGCAGGAAGTTCACATAGCACGAGATGCCGTCGTTGATCGCTGCCTCTTTGCTCAGGTGCGACATGGCAACGATGACTTTCAGCAGGGCGGCAATTCTGTCCGAATAGCCCGCCGTTGCCTCAGCCGCGGTGGTGGTGAAAGCCTGGACTCTCGCGCGCAGGCTGGTCGTCGAAGCCAGGCCTGATTTGGCTTTGGCCAGCAGGTTTTCGAAATCAGAGCCGAAGAGGTGCGCCTGGAACGACTCCAGCAAGTGCGTCAGCTGCTTCTCTTGCGCGTCGGTCGCGTCGTACTGCGTTCGCAACTCCGTGGAGAACTTCGCCCCCTGGCTGTTCAGGAAGCCCGCGCTTCGGCCCCGTTCCTTTTGCAGTTCGTGCGCCAGATTGCCAATCTGGCGGAGGACCGCGCTGTTGCCCTGCAAGGCTGCGTAGTCCCGCTTGATTTGCCATTTTTGCGTTGTGCCGATGGCCCCCAGCAGGACCAAGCCCGCCAAAGGCAGCGAGAGCAGCAACGCGAGTTTCCCTGCCAGCGAGAGGGTCCCGCCGGCAGGCGGATATGGATTCAGGGTGCTCGGCCTCATGCGATCATAAGAACTCCATCGGTTGCCCGGAGGCGCCGGACACTCCTTCGCTTGCCATTTATTCCCCTTTTTTTGCCCGTTCTCCGGTGGAAACCCGCCCGCCGATTTTTTGTGATTTGCTGATTCGATGGCCGGCTTTGTGAAATTTAGCAAGTTAGCCGCCAAATTGGCTGGCGGATTTTTCCGCGGCTCCGCGCTTTTAAAGGAAAGGAGGGTGTTCTGGAGATTTGGCGGAAAGGGAGGCTTTTCAATGCGGCAGCGCGCGAATGGTTATTCGCTCGCCTTGATTTCCCGTGCCTTCACCGGGTCATCGGGACGCTCTTCTCTTTCTTGGTCGCTGCGGCTTTTGTTGCTGCCCCTTCGAACGGTCGGGCGGCCGCGCCCGCTCCGTCAGCTCAGGCCCGCTCCGTTGCCTCCGTTACTTATGCTCGTGATGTTGCCCCCATTCTGTTTGGCCATTGCGTCATCTGCCATCGTCCGGGGCAGGCGGCCCCGTTCGATCTCCTCACTTACGAAGACGCCCGCAAGCGAGCGCCTGATATCGCGCAGGCCGTTGAGCGCCGTTTGATGCCGCCCTGGCTGCCGGAGCATGGTTGGGCGGAGTTCAAAGGGGAGCGGCGCCTTGCCGACAGCCAAATCGATCTCCTGCGACGCTGGTCGGAGGAGGGAGCCCCCGCTGGGAATTTGGACGATGCCCCGGCGGCGCCTCTCTTCTCGGGGGAATGGCAGTTGGGCGAGCCGGATCTGGTGATTGAGCCCGAAAGCGCTTTTGACCTGCCGGCTGTGGGGAGGGATGTCTACTTCAACTTTGTCATGCCGATCCCGCTTGGCCAAAATCGCTACGTTTCCGGTTTCGAATTGCTTCCAGGCAGCCGGGCGGTGCATCACGCCTTTGTCTACATCGATCCCACTCCCGCCTCCCGGCGCCGTGAGATCGCGGCGGGCGGGAATGGGTTTCCGGGAATGAGCGTGCCTGAGTCCGCCTGCATGCCCGCGGGCCAGTTCTCCAGTTGGAACCCCGGGCGCGCCCCGCACCGTGAGACGAACGGGCTGTTCTGGATGTTGCGGACGAACTCTGACCTGGTCCTCCAGGTGCACCTGAACCCCCAGGGCAAGCCGGACGAGATTCGCCCCCGGCTCGGTCTGCATTTCACCAATTCCCCTCCCACCGCAGAGGCCTATCGAATGTGGCTCACCACGTTCCTCCTCGACATCCCGCCCAGCCTCTCGAATTACACCGCGGAGACCGTTTACACGCTGCCGGTGGATCTCGATTTTCTCCGCGTGGGCGCCCACGCTCACTATTTATGCCGGAAAATGGAGAGTTACGCCGAACTGCCCGGAGGCGGCCGCGTTTGGCTTCTCCTGATCAACGATTGGGATTTCAAATGGCAGGGCGACTACGAGTATAAGACTCCGGTGCGGCTTCCGCGCAACTCGCGCGTCGTCATGCGCTTCACTTACGACAATTCCACGAACAATCTGCGCAATCCGTTTTCTCCCCCTCGGCGAGTCATTTGGGGGCCGCAAACCACCGATGAAATGGGGGAGCTGATGTTTCAGACCCTGCCGCGCAGCGCCGCCGATTACGACCTTCTGTTTGAGGATTTCCGCAAGTTCAACGCCGGCCTGAACGTGAGCTATAATCGATTTCGCCTCCGGGATAATCCGGCCGATGTCGATGCCCTGATCAAACTGGGCCGCAGCCTCGTGGCCTTGAATCGCGGAGCGGAAGCCATTCCTTCCTTCCAGCAGGCCGTGGCCTTAAGTCCGACGAATGATCTGCCTCACTTCGACCTCGCGTCGGTTTATCTCTCGCAACGGCGCATCTCCCGGGCTTTCCAGGAATTTAAAGAGGTCGTGCGGTTGAACCCGGAAGATGGCCAGGCCTACGAGAAGCTCGGCGTTATCTGCCATCAAATGGAGCGATTCGATGAGGCGCGCGCCCATTTTCGCAAGGCCCTTCTTCTGGACCCGGGCAACGCTTACGCCGCGCGCTATTTGCAGGGCTTGGCGCCGCTCAAGCCGTAGCCGGGCCGTTTGGGGTCCCTTAGAAGCTCAGCGCCGCTCGGTCCGATCGAGAGTCCATCTCTTCCCCCGGCCCCTCCCGCTGGATTAAAACCGGGGCTGCCGGATTCTGCGGCGCCCGGGTTGCAGACGAGCGGCGGGTGCCTGCGGAATTCCGCGCTCGCCGCGGCGTGGCCGGAATCTGCGGCGCCTCGGTCTCCAACCATTGAGCCGGCTGCGGGCTGCGGTTGTTTCCGAGGAGCGTCTCCAATTCTCCGACGGTGATCGTTTGCGCGCCCGCCTGGGTATTGAGTTCTTCGGCGGCGCTGGCGCACTCCTCCGCGCTGGCGGCGTTGCTTTGGGTGACTTTGTCCATCTGGGCGACCGCGCTGTTGATCTGGTTGATCCCGCGCGCTTGATCCTTGGATGCGGATGCGATCTGGCCCACCAGTTGGTCCATCGCCCGGGCTTTGTCGAGAATCGCGTTCAAAGCCGCGCCCGCCCGGTTGCTGACTTCGACCCCACGGGTGGCCCGATCGAGAGATTGCTCGATTTTGCACGCCGTTTCCCGCGCGGCTTGGGCGCTCCGTGCCGCCAGGCTTCGGACTTCATCGGCCACCACGGCAAACCCGGAACCGGCTTCCCCAGCCCGCGCCGCTTCCACCGCGGCATTCAGGGCCAGAATGTTCGTCTGGAAGGCGATCTCATCGATGCTCTTGATGATCTTCGCCACTTCGTCCCCGGACGTCTTGATGCCGGTCATCGAATCCATCACTTGATCCATCGCGGTTTTGCCCGTGTCAGCCGCGGCCTTGGTGTCGGCGGAGAGCGCACTCGCCTGCAGAGCGGCGTTCGAAGTCCGGGTGACCATGCTGGTCAATTCTTCCAGGGATGCGCCCGATTCTTCCAGTGCGGCGGCTTGCTCGCTCGCGCCTTCGGCCAGCGTCTGGCTTGCCCCGGAGATCTGCCGCGCCGAACCCGCAGTCTCTTCGGCTGCTGACCGCAGCGCCGCCACGGCTTTGCTCACGGGCCGGATGATGGAGCGCGCCAGGATCAAGGCGATCAGGCTCCCCAGCACGACCGACACCGCCAGGATCAAGGCCATCACCATCCGCCCGTTGGATAGGACAGAGAGCGCGCGGGCGTTAGCTTGGCGGATGCTTTCCGCGGTGGCTTCGCTCACCTGCAGGATTTTCGCCTGGAACGCTTGGGACGCGCTGGAACATCGGCCGGTCGCTCCCGCAATCAATTGATCCGTTTCCACCACGTCCTGCATGGACTGATAGTAAATGTTCCAGGCTTCGGTGATCTGCCCTTTGTTCGCGACCTGGATTTTGGCCAGCTGCCCTCCAAAGTCGTCGATCACCCGTTTGATGTCCGCCAGATAGTTGGTGCGCCCGCGCAAAAGATAGTCTTTTTCATGCCGCCGGCACTGGAGGAGGAGGATGTCCAGTTCTGGAACACCGAGGGGCGTGATGGTCGATTCGATCCCGTGCACCGCTTTGCGCAACCGCCCTTCGAGTCCGGCATCCGGATTGAGCCCGCGCTGAATCAAAAGATCCCGCAGCGTGCCGAAGGTTTGCGCGTACGCCTCGGCCAGCTGGATCGCCTCGGAAAAGCTGGCGCGCGCGCCAGCTTCCGTCGTCCCGTCGCGGAGCGTGGTGAGGTTGGATTTGACCTGGGTGATCAGGTGGATCACCCCGTCCGGCAGTTCAGGCGCTTTGGTCAGCAGGAATTCCTTTTCACCACGGCGGGCCTCCAGCAGCTTCTGCACGCCGTCGCCGACGGTGAGCAGGGTGGTGGTGTCGTTTTGGTTCTGCTGCACGATGCCGCTGATGTGCCTCTCCGCGCTCGAAGCCTGCCTCCAGCCGATGCAACACCCGATCGCAGTCACTCCCACCAGCACCGCGCAACCGCCGATCAGCCGGGCTCGAATACTCCAAGTCATAAAGCTTTGTCTTCCAGTTTCTTGAATGCGGCGCTCGGCAAGGCAAAAGGCACAAGCCAATCATCCGCAGCCCCCGGGGGGATCGATGATTTGCTTGTGCCTTCGACTGACAGGTCCATCCGTCCTGCCCGAGAAAGCGATGCGCGACAACCGCGCTCCTTCTTCGGCTGTCTATCGGAATTTCGATCCCGGAGTTGAGTTCATTTCCGGTCAATCGGCATTGCCTGGAAGAAGGTTGTCTGGCCGTCCGCCCCGACCTATTCTGCGCCATGCGTTTCTCCCGGTTATTCTCCGCCGTTGCGCTCCTCTTTCTCTGCGCCTCCCCGCTCTGGCCGCAGGAAGCCAAAGCCCCCGTCCGCTTTGCCATCGTCGGTTTGAGCCACGACCATGCGCGCGGCTTTATCCCGGGCGCGCGCAGCCGCTCGGATGTTCAACTGGCCGGTTTTGTCGAGGCGGATCGGTCGCTCGTCGCGCGGTATGCCGCCGCTTACAAACTCCCCCTGGACCTCTTCTTCCCGTCGTTGGACGACCTCCTGGCTCGCACCAACGTGCAGGCGGTGGCGATCTTTACCAGCACCTTCGAGCATCGGCAGATCGTCGAGCAATGTGCGGCGCACAAGCTGCCCGTCATGATGGAAAAGCCGCTCGCGGTGAACATGGAGCATGCCCGCGCCATCCAGGCCGCCGCGCAAAAAGCCGGCATCCAGGTGATGGTGAATTACGAAACCACCTGGTACCCGGCGAACCAGCAGGCTTACTCCCTCATCCACGAGCAGAACGCGCTCGGTGAAATTCGCAAGATGGTGGTCCATGACGGCCATCGCGGCCCCAAAGAGATTGGCTGTTCCGAGGATTTTCTCCGCTGGCTTACCGATCCGGTCTTGAACGGCGGTGGCGCCCTCACCGATTTCGGCTGTTATGGGGCGGACTTAATGACCTGGCTGATGAAAGGGCAGCGGCCGGTCTCGGTCCTGGCGGTTGTTCAGCAGATCAAACCGGCGATCTATCCCAAGGTGGAGGATGAAGCGACGATCATCGTCACTTATCCCCGCGCGCAAGGCATCATCCAGGCTTCGTGGAATTGGCCGTATGACCGGAAGGATATGGAAATTTACGGGAATGCCGGGCAGTTGCTCGTTCCGCGCAGGGACCTGCTCAAACTGCGCTCCGGCGCTGCCTCCGAACGGGAATTGGCGCCGCCCGCTTTGACCGGAGCCCAGGCCGACCCGCTCTCTTATCTGGCCGCCGTGGCTCGGGGAGAACGGAAACCGGAGGGACTCTCCTCGCTGGAGATCAATCTGGTCGTCACCGAAATTTTGGATGCCGCCCGCAAGTCGGCCCAGACCGGACAACGGGTCATGTTGGAGCCTTAAAAGAATGAAAGGACAATGGCCCATCGCCTCGCGGGGCGACGCTTGAACCCGGGCTCGAGGCTGCGGACCGGTGAGGCGTGCGCAACGGGTCGCATTGCATCGCCACGGCTTGGCGCTGCTGGCCGCCGAGCCGCCATCTTCCCGTTTGAGTTCTAATCCTGCCGGCCATTTGTAATCGCAGACGTGCGCCGATGGAGTAAAAAGAGGGTGTGAAACGTTCCGCGCAAGTTTTGCTCGTGATCTCGGGCGCCATCCTTACCGGTTGCGGCCGCAATACGACCCGTTGGGACGACCCGGCCGAATCGTCCGAGGTGTTGACGAACAATGCCTACGTCGCCGGGCACGGCTATTATCACGCTCCCTACCACTCCTTCTACCCGTTCCCGTACAACTATTACACGCCGGGGCGGGGCTACTACCACGGCGGCACTTACACGCTGGAGCCGAATCAAAGCGGCATCGCGGCCAGCTCGCCCACGCGCGTGATCTCCAGCAGCAGCCGCGGGGGATTCGCCCGCAGTTCCACCCGTGTCGGAGCGGTCTCGTCGTAACGTCCCAACATCGGAACGTTTATCGGAGGATCTTTTTCCATGCAACGCATCACGGTCAAACCCCGCCCAGACTGGCCCGCGAAAGTGGAGCAAGTCGGCCTGACTTTCCATTCGCTCGACGGCGAGCCCTACTGGGATGAATCCGCCGCTTACCACTTTAGCGCCCGGGAGATCGATGAACTCGAGAGCACGGCGAACGCCTTGCACGAGTTGTGCCTCAAGGCGGCCGAACATGTGATCGAGCACGGCCTTTTCTCTCAGCTCGCCATCCCTCCCGCGGCCGTCCCCTTCATTATCAAGTCGTGGGAACGGGATGACTTCAGCCTCTACGGCCGGTTTGATCTGGCCTATGTTCCCGGCCAGCAGCCGAAACTGCTCGAGTATAACGCCGATACGCCGACCGCCCTGGTGGAGGCCGCCGTGGCGCAATGGTACTGGCTGGAGGAAGTGCGGCCCCAGTCCGACCAGTTCAATTCGATTCACGAAAAACTGGTGGCCGCCTGGAAAAAGCTCGGACTGAGCCGCGTGCACCTCGGCAGCCTTCGCGACAATCTCGAGGATGAGCAAACGGCTCTCTACCTGGCCGACACCGCCCATCAGGCCGGACTGAAAGTGAAGCTGGCCGCGGTCGAGGACGTGGGCTGGGACGCGGAACGTTCCTCCTTTGTTGATCTGGAAAACGAGACGATTTCGACCTGGTTCAAGCTATTCCCCTGGGAGTGGATGTGGGGCTCCGATTACGCGGACCAGCTTGCCCTCGAACGCTGCCGTTTCATCGAACCGATGTGGAAAATGTTGCTCTCGAACAAAGGCCTGCTGCCCATCCTCTGGAAACTCTTCCCCGGCCACCCGAATCTTCTCCCCGCCGCCTTCGCTCGCGACGATCTGCCGGTCGAGTCCCGGGACCGCTGCGTCCAAAAGCCGATCCTTTCGCGGGAAGGGGCCAACGTGACGTTGCACTGCGGCGATCAAGTGCTCGCCTCCACCCAAGGCGAATACGGGGAGGAGGGATATGTCTATCAGGCCATGGCGGAGATCCCGGATTTCGGCGGCAACCATCCTGTGCTCGGCCTTTGGATTGTAAACCATGAAGCCTGCGGCCTCGGCATTCGCGAGGACCGCACCCTGATCACCGGCAACCGAAGCCGTTTCATCCCGCACTTCTTTGCATAAATCGGATCAACGCGCGGCTGAAGCCTCGACGAAGGGACAAGCTCCCCATTTCCTCTCTGCGGCCCTCCGCGCTCTCTGCGCGAGAAAGAGCCCCAGATGCCAAATGAAGAATGACCCCACGGGCGCTGTCCAGCCTCCAGCCACGAGGTCGAGCTGTCCACTTCGGCTCTCCCACCCCCCCAAGCGCCGATTGCCCTCCCTTCTTCCCCCGAGCCCATCGGAGCGGTTCGGGTGCTCGACATTCACCGCGTGAAACCCGTTGGGGCTCGTTCGGGCGGGTTACTATTGACGGCGCCTTGGGGTTGGCGGCAAAAGAGGGCATCCCATGAATCGTCTGGTGATTCGCGACTCCGTGAAGAGGCCGTCCGGAAAATGGCGTACTCGGCCTTTTTGGTCTGGCCCCGGGGCAGTCCTCGGGCCGTTTCTCGTCGCTTTCCTTCTGGCTCTCCTGGTTCCGAGGGTGCGTGCGGGTGATGAGCTCCGCCCGAACATTGTTTTTATCCTGGCGGATGATCTTGGGTGGAACGATCTGCATTGCTATGGGCGGACGGAACATCGCACTCCGCATTTGGATCAATTGGCGCAGGAAGGGGCGCGGTTCACCTGCGCCTACGCCGCGCAACCGATCTGTTCTCCCTCCCGGGCCGCGATTTTGACCGGCAAGGCGCCCGCCCGCCTGCACCTGACCACCTACCTGCCCGGAAGGGCGGATTGCGCGTCGCAAAGACTGTTGCATCCGGTGATCCACCAGCACCTGCCCCTGGAAGAAAAGACAGCAGCCGAGTATTTGCGCGAGGCCGGTTACGCCACCGCCTGCATCGGCAAATGGCATCTGGGAGGCGAGGGGTTCCTGCCGACCGATCAAGGATTTGATTATTACCACCCGGGCCAGGCGGTGACCCGGCCCTCCGCGACGGAAGGCGGGAAAGGGGAGTATGACCTCACCGAGCACGCGTTGAATTTTATCGAGACGAACCGGGCGCGGCCTTTCTTTCTCTACCTGGCCCATAACAGTCCGCACATTCCCTACGCGGCGCGAACGAATCTGGTGGCCCGGAACCAAAATGCGTTCGAGCCGGTTTATGCGGCTCTGGTGGAAACGCTGGATGACACCGTCTCGCTCGTTCTGCAGAAATTGGACGCTACCGGCTTGCGTGACCGGACGCTGGTCATTTTCACTTCGGATCATGGCGGGTTGCACGTGCCGGAGGGATCCCATGCGCGGGTCACCCACAACTCGCCCTTTCGGGCAGGAAAAGGCTTTCTCTACGAAGGCGGGCTGCGCGTGCCGTTGATTGTTCGCTGGCCCGGCAAGGTCCCGGCCGGGAAAGTCATTGCGGCTCCGGTGATCAACACGGACTGGCTGCCCACCTTTCTCGAGGCGGTTGGGGCGGCGGTTCCGTCCGGGCTGGATGGCCAGAGCATCCTGCCGCTCCTGTTGGGCTCGGTCGAGAGCCCGGCGCGAACGTTCTTCTGGCATTTCCCGCACTACACCAATCAAGGAGGCCAACCCGCCGGAGCGGTGCGCGAGGGAGACTGGAAGCTGATCGAAAACTACGACAGCGGGACGATCGAGCTTTATCATCTGGGACGTGATCCCTCGGAGATCCAGAACCTGGCCCTGAGCGAGCCGCAACGCGCGGCTCGCCTGCAGCAGCAGCTCGCGGACTGGCGCGTGCAAGTCCGGGCGCAGACCAATTCTCCCAACCCTCATTTCAACCCGGCCCGCTACCGGGATCTCTACGTCAATTTCGTCCCTTCCCAGTTTGATCCCCTGCGCGCCACGCCGGCCGATTGGGAGCGTGTGGCGGCCTGGCGTCGGGAGATGGACGCCGTGTTGCGCGGTGATCGGAATTAGTTCGCCGGAGCGATACGCTCAGGCATATTGGCTTGCCGTGGGGAGGCTCCGCGAGGGGCCTTGGCAGCCTGTGAATAGCGCTTTTGAACCATCGACAGGAGAAGCGGAGTCGTGCCGAGATCGGCGGACCCTGGCCCGGTGGCCCGCCGGCCGCTTCCCACCTTACTGCCCTTGTCAAAGACAACCCGGGTTCCAAAAGTGCGCCACTGTCGGCCTGTCTTTTGAAACGCCCAAACGCAGTTCATGCGAAAACCACACGATCTCCGCACAATGATCGACACAATAACACGTTATTTTGACACGATTGACACGCTATTTTGGCACAATACCACGATAGATCGATGGCTTGGAAATCTGTAAGACGCTGCCCAGGAGTGGCTTGTGATTTGCTTGATTTGGCTCGGAACGAAATCGTGGCGTCCGGCACGCTCAGACCCAGCGGCGGACCTTCCGTTTGTAAGCCAGATAGTCGTTGCCGAACTTCTCCTCCAGGGCGCGTTCCTCGGGAAGGATCTGGAAATGGTGAATGAAAATGCCGAAAGCCAGCGGGCCGAGCAGTGTGACCGGGACAGCCAGATGCGCCGCCCAGGCCAGGAGCAGAAAGGCGAGCCCCACATACATGGGGTTGCGCGTGACCCGGTAGATTCCGCCATCGACCAGCTTGGACGCCTGGTTGATCCGCACCGGGTTGATCGTCGTGCGGGCTCGCCGGAACGACAGAATCCCGGCGGAGGCGAAAGCCAGGGCGGCGAGGCCGAAAATGAGCCGTAAGGCGTTGTGCAGCCAGGGAGCGAGCGGAACGGGGGCTTGGACTCTGGAGAGCCCCCACATCAGGATGGCGGCGATCACAGCCACCAAGGGCGGCGGAATCTTGTGTTCGAGGGATTTCATCTCTGGACATCGGGTTGACCCGAACGACTCCCGAATACTTACCACGCGGGTCCGCCGATGGGAATGCGCATCCGAGCCAAACAGGAGCGGAACGCGGAATGGGTCGAATTGCGCGGTTGATCGATGGGGCAGATCTCTCTGCGGGGGGTGCGCTATGGACTCGATTCCACGGTGGCCCGGTTTGAACTTGACCCCTATTTCCGCTGGCCTACTTTGCGGCCCCGATGCCTAGTCGATCGCTGCTTTCCCAGGTAACGGCGGGTGCCCGTACTCTGATCGCCACGCTGCTGGTTACGACCTTTTCGAGTGCTCTGCAAAGCCAGCCGCCCGCGGTGAGTGTTGCGGTGGCCGATCTGTCGGACAACTCCATCACGCTGGCCTGGCCGGGCAGCGCCTCCGGCTACGTTGTGGAGCAGGCGGATTCGCTCGGCTCGGCCAACGCCTGGACCCGGCCGGCTGTGACCGCCCAACAGGTCAATGGCCAGTTTGAAGCGGTGCTGCCGCGGACCGGGCATGCCCGTTTTTACCGCCTCTATTTCAATAGCGTCGCGGGCACGCCGACTCTGGATTCCGTTCCCGATCAGACGGTCCCGGTCGGGACGACCGCGGTGGTCAAACTGCAAGCGAGGGACGCCAATCAGCTCCCGCTGACTTTTGCCATTACGCCTTTGCCGCTCCCCGCAGGGAGCCGCTTCGATGGCGTGAACGGAGTGCTGACCTTCAAGCCGGCCTCGGCGCAGGTCGGCACGAACGAATACACGATCACAGTCAGCAACGGCTTCAACGCGGCGTCCGAAAAGATCCGGTTGATCGTCCCGGCGTATTCTCTGGCGGGCCACACCGCTTTGGCCGGACGCCTCTTGGATACCGGCAGCGCGGTGAACGGCGCGGAGATTCCGCTCGTGGGCGTGGTGGTTTCGCTCAAAGGGTTCGGGGCATCTGCCACCACGGGGGATGACGGCAGTTTCCTCCTGACGGAGATCCCCGAAGGCAAGCAAGTGGTGGACTTCGACGTGAGCGGAGCGAACCCCGGCCCGGATGGTTCGGCCTACGCCGGCTTTCGGGAAGAGATGATTCTGCTGGGTGGGGTGACCAACATACTGAATCGGCCCATCTATCTGCCCCGCCTCGATGCGAGCAGCCTCACGACAGTCAGCCCGACCAAAACCACGGTGGTGACCAATGCGAATCTCGGCGTCTCTCTCACCGTCCCGCCAAACACGGCGAAGACCATGGACGGCTTTGATTTCACGGATCAAATGTCCATCTCCCTGGTGCCCAAAGCACTCGCGCCGGTCTCCCTGCCCGAGGATCTTCAGCCCGGCCTGCTGGTGACCATCCAGCCGGTCGGCGTGCAATTCAGTAATCCCGTTCCGATCACCTTTCCTAACACGGATCACCTGCCGCCGGGGATGGAGACGGACATTTGGTCGGTGGATCCCACGCAGGGAGTGTTCATGATTGTGGGCCAAGGGCGGGTGACCGCCGATGGCAAATCGATCGAGACGATTTCGGGCGGGGTCCGGGCGGCGGATTGGCACATGACCTTGCCTCCGGCGCCCAACGTGGATCCAAATCCACCGGAAAAGGATAACGACAACACCACGAAGGAAACCAAGTGCGAAGGAGGCTCGCAGATCACGCTCTACAGTGGAGTGACGTCCACATTTGTGAACACGCCGGCTTACGTCTCCCGAAATACGCCGCGGGCCGTTAGTTTCGTCTACAATTCGCAACGGGCCTGGCCGGAATTCGTGGTTCCGTTTGACGTGGCGCCCCAGTCTGGCGGGGCGCCGGTCATCTCCTACGAATTGAACGTGGCGGGCTTCACTCCGGGCGCGCCGACGTTCGTCGATCCAGCCACTTTGACTGCGGGCGATGGGAGTTTCCGAGGGGCGGCCACGTTCGATGGCAGCGGACTCACGACCGGGCTCTATCCTTATCAGTTGAGAATCACGAGCCATTACGCGATATCGTCCATCTCGACCCGGCGGCAGGATGCATTTTCAGTGGTGGCCGGGACCGAGAGTCCGTTCGGTGTCGGTTGGGGCATCGCCGGCTTGCAGCGGCTTTATCCGCAGCCGGATGGGCGCGTCCTCCTGGTGGACGGGGATGGCAGTTCGATGGCGTTCCGCAATCCGACCAACAGCTACAACACGCCCACCGGGCAATGGGTGAAGAATAGCGCCATTCCGCTGCAGTTTTTCCAACCATTTCTGGCGACTGGGGCAGCGACTTTGGACGACGGCATTCATGTGCTCCTGAACAGCCGAACCCATTTTCTCTACAACCCGGCGAATGACAGCTGGCAATCGTTGCCTTCGCCGGGCAGCCCGCCGCAGTTTGTGAGCCTCACCGCCGGCGGCCTCGGAACGGCCAATGGCAAGCTCTATCTGGTGGAGACCTATGTGACGAACCATTACACCTGGGAATATGACCCTGGAACGCGCGTCTGGCGCAATCTCCAGCCTCTGCCGCGCTCGGGCACGGTCCGCGCCGTGGCGGGCGTGGGGGGGAAGATCTACGTCATCTTCACCCAGGTCTCGCTTGATGGAGGAGGGGAGGCGGCCATCGAATCGATCCTGATGCAGTTTGATCCGGCGGCGAACGTGTGGACGGATCTCGGGCCGACTCCGATCCAATTCAATTCCGAGTTCCTATCCACGGCGGTGATTGGGCCGCGCATCTACGTCGTGGGGGATCACTTTACTTTCGTCCCCTTGCCGGTGCGCGTCTACGATACGGTCACGCATAGCTGGTCCGACGCTCCGTCCCCGCCGCAGGATTTGCACCTGTCCGGTGTCACCAGTCTCGCCGGAAAGCTCTACCTTTGCGGCGGCGGGGCAACGGATGGCGGCGCGACGGCATCCAAATCCATCCAGATTTTTGATCCGCAAACGGACTCATGGAGCAACGGCCCGGACATGCCGACGGCTCGTTTTAACTGCGCGGCAGCCTCCGCGGACCGTTCGCTGTTTGTGTTTGGGGGAATCAACGGCGCGGACCTGAACACCTGGCACGCCTCGGAGCAGCTGACCCTGCCCAATGTCGACACCTCGAATCTACTCTACGCGGACGGCGATTTTGTGCCGCTCACGCGCTTAGGCGCCGGCGGTTACAGCCGGACATTTCCCGATGGAACCGTTTACGCCTACGACGCGGACGGATTGCTGGACAAGATCACCGACGGCAACGGGCTCACGATGACCTTTGCCTACGACGCGCAGAAGCGGGTGACCGCGATTACCGATCCCGCCGGCCTGGTCACCGGCTTCGCTTACGGGGGAGCTTTGCTCCAAAGCGTGACCGATCCGGCTGGGAGGAAAACCACCTTGTCCCACGATGGGACGGGAAATCTGACCCGCTGCGAACTGCCGAATGGGGCCGCTTACAGTTTTGCCTACGACTCCCATCATTTGCTCACGGCGGAGACGCGCCCAGCCAGCGGAACCACCACGCATGAGTACAACCCTGTGGGCCGCGTGACCAAAGTGACGCGCGCCAATGGCGGCATCCGGACTTTTACTCCTGCGCAGCTGGTCGGGTTGGTGGATCCGAACGGCGGCTCCGGCAGGCAGGCCCATCCGGCGTCTGCGATAAGCGCTGCCAATATCACCAGCCAGACGGTCGACGCGGCCGGACGTTCGCGGAACATCCGCACCGGCCGGTTCGGGGAAGCCTGCGAAATCAAGGATGCAAGCGGCCGGAGCCTGCTGATCAATCCGGATACGAACGGCCTGCCGCAGACGGTGTCATTTCCTAGCGGTGAAAAGCGAGGCACCCTCCTGGATGCGCTCGGGAATGTGACCGAATTGACGGATGTGGCGCGGGGGACCTCGTGGAAATTCTCCTACGTCGACAAATCGAGCTGGGTCAGCGACATGATCGACCCTTCCGGCCAGAAGACCTCAATCACGCGTGACGGCGCTGGAAATCCGACCCAAATGAAATCGCCGCTCGGGCGAACGACGACCCGCGTCTACGATCACGGCCTGGTCACGCAGACGACCGATCCTGGCGGAATCGCGACCCGCTTTGTTTACGACAATGCCGGCAACGTCACCAAGATGACTTCAGGCCGGGGCGCGGTCGCCCACAGCACGGCGTTTACCTACACGCCCGAGGGGTACATCCAGACTCTGACGGACTCGCTCGGCCGAACGACAGCTTTCAGCTACGACGCAGCCGGTCGAGTGTCGAAGGTGGTGCGCGCAGACGGTTCTGTGCTTGCCTATGGCCGTGATTCGGCTGGGCGCGTGACCGACTTTACCGGACCGACCCAAGCGACGGCGCATTTCACCTATGATACGGCGGGGCGAATGATCAGCCTGACCCCGCCGGTCGTCGCGGGCGGGGATGGCACGTTGACCTGGACGTACGATGCCGAGGACGTGGTGCGCAGCGGCACGCTGCCTTTGGCCGGAGGAACGGACAAGATGTCGATTGACGTGGACGGGAACGGGCGGACGACAGCCGTGTCCTTTACGGACGGGTCGTCTGTTTCCTACAAAATCAATGAAACGACGGGTGCCATCACCAGCCTGTCCAACTGGCAGGGAATCTCGACTGACTTCAGCTACGATGGCGCCCGACTTACTCAGGCAGCCTGGCGCGGATCGATCACGGGGACGGTCGGTTTTGGCTATGACGCCCTCGGCCGCGTGGAAAGCACGACGGTCAACGGTGTGGCAATTTCGTCCGTCCGCGATCAGGACGGCCTGGTGATCAAGGCTGGGGATTTTGTCCTGAATCGGGATAGTTCCAGCGGAAACCTGGTTTCGTCGACGCTCGATCAAATGAAGGAGACGTGGGCTTACGATGAACTGAACGCTGTGCAGTCGTACACGGCTTCGCTGGCGGGAGCGGCCCTCTACAGCTTCGCCTTGGATCGCGATGCGGGCGGGCGAATCACTCGGAAAGCCGAAGTGCTGACGGGCGCAACCAACATTTATGAATACGCCTACGATGGGATGAGCCGGGTCACGGAGGTGAAGCTGAACGGCTCCACGCAGTCCACTTACACCTACGACCTGAACGGCAATCGATTGACCGGACCGGTGGTGGCAGTTGCGAGCAGCTACGACGCCCAGGATCGACTGCTGCAGAGCGGGACGACGAGTTATGCCTACGATGGCCAGGGAAGAACGATTTCGAGAACCACTTCCGCCGGCTCGACGACCTACTCCTACGATGGCTGGGGGAACCTGATCGCTGCGACGGATGCGTCGGGACGCAAGATCGAGTATCTGATGGACGCGCAGAATCGGCGCGTGGGCAAAAAAGTGAATGGCACTTTAGTGAAGGGCTGGATTTACCAGGGGTTGATTCAACCGGCGGCGGAAGTCGATGGCAGCGGGAATGTCGCGGCCCGGTTTGTTTACGGGACAAGGCAGAACGTGCCGGAGTATATCCTGCGCGGAACCGCCCACTTGCGATTAGTTTGTGACCAACTCGGCAGCGTGCGGGCGGTGGTGGATGCGGCCAGCGGCAACATCCTGCAAACGATCGAATATGATGCGTTTGGGCGGGTGACCAAGGATAGCAATCCCGGGTTTCAGCCTTTTGGGTTCGCGGGAGGGCTTTATGATCCGGAGACGGGCCTCGTGCATTTTGGCGCGCGCGAGTACGACCCCGCTATCGGGCGCTGGACCACGCGCGACCCGATCCTCTATCGCGGCGGGCAGGCCAACCTCTACGCCTATGTGGACAGCGATCCGGTGAATCAGATCGATCCGCTGGGGCTGTGGAGTTTCGAGTTTTCCTTTTACAGCGGAATCGGAGGCGGCGTCGGGCTCACTTATACGCCGGAAGGGGGGCTTTCGGGCAGTTTTGAAATCGGGGTTGGCAAGGGCGGGTCTTTCAAATTCGATCCCCAAGCGAAACCGTTTCAGGGCGACCCGTGGACGGACGCCAAGCTGACCGCCTTTGCCGAAGGCCAGGTTCAGGAGGGGCCGCTTCGGGTCTCAGTGCGGGCGGAAAGCAACGAAAGCCAAAGCTGCCCGGGAGAAATGGGGCCGATCGAAGGCAAGAGCAAAGCTTGCGTCGGAGTGGTCTGCATGGACGACTCAGGCAAGTTCAACCTGCGCGGCCCGTGGTCACCCGATAAAGGGCTGGATGTGGACAAATTCTTCGACTCTCTGACCGGGGCAGAGGAGGGCGCGGCCACGCAGGGGAAGGCGGGCGTAAAGGTTCAATTCCCGATCTTTAACGGGAGCAGCAGCACCGATGTGAGCCCGGTTACCCCTATTCCGCACTGATCGCCAGACTTGGAGTGCCTCAGCCTACTGGCGAGCGTTCCCGAAAATGAGTGGCAGATCCAGGGTGGCGAACGGCGCTGGCAGTTGGCCCGTTTGCCGCAGGTAGAGCAATTCGGTCAACGTGCCCAAGGGCTCCTTGTCGAAGCAGGTCTGCACGTCGCGGGTCGCTCCGCTGGAGTCGTCCTCCGGTTTTATTCGTGCCAGAGCTTGACGTAGAGCTTCGGAAGTTTCGCGAATCCGTGCCAGATCGATATGGCGGTGGACCACGAGGCTGCAGCGCGACAGGCTGATAAAATGGCGGTCGTCCGTGTAGATCCGGAGAGGGACAGCGCTGTCCACTTCGGTTCGGTTTTCGCGGTAGAGGATGGTAAATCCGTCTTCCCCAAAAAAAGAGTGATTCCAGCTCTTTTGCAGAGCGGCCAATTCCAAGGGAAAGAGGCGATATTCGTCCGAGTTCCCCTGAGGCTGAGCCGCGCTCCGTTGGCCGTGGTAGACCGACTCGGGCGGCGGGAAGTCCGTGCGCAGAATGGATCCCAACCTCAATTGCGTGCGCCGGAGGAACTCCGTTTCATCTGAAGTCTCCTCCCGGTCCAGATCGGCGAACCGCGGCACGGCTGGACAAAGGATGTTCGGCGGGCTTCGCTCCTCGGACGCGTGGCGGCCGATCGGCATCACCTCAGGGTAGTAGCGCACCCAGAACTGGTGTTGGCGTCGAAAAACAAGAAAGACGTCGTAGATCGGGTAAGGGCCGATGTTGTAAACGAGAAAGCGAGCCTCGCTGAAGCGATCCTGCGGAATGATGGCGATGGAAGGCCGCTCTGCTTCCCGGCTTTCATAGAACAGAAATTTCTCCACTTCCCGATCGTTCGCCAGGAGATCACTTTCGACCTGCCGTGCGCTGGCCCACTCATGGCCTTCGGGCAAAGGCTTCAACTGGAGCTTGGAGTGAAGTCGGGCCAGCCCCAGATGTTCCCAAACCAAGTCCGCTCCCTCGAGATCCGATTGAGGCGTTCCCTCCTTGAACGGGCTGGCTTGCGGCCACCAGGCGGAGCTTTGCCCTTGGGGGAATTGGACTTCAATCTTCAGGGGGATGGGCGGGTTGCCGTCGAAGCGCTTGCGCAGAGTATCGGGTCCGTAAAAATAGAGGTGTTTCGTCCGGACGCGAGCGAGATTCAACTGCGCGGCCATCGCGTTGGTATAAACGAACCGAGCCGCGGCCGGGGCAACGGGGCGGCCGTTTAACCAGTCGAACTCGGATACCCCCCACTCATGGGCCTCCACGCACTGCGGACTAACGTCCGCACCCGCCGTCGGCAAAACGCAAGCCAGGAGCATCAAAACGCAACTCCCGCCTCGCGCCTTGCGGACCAGGCAAGGTATTCGCTTCCAGAGCGGTTCTCGTCGTTTTACGTCCAAGGCTGATCACGGTAGCGGCGGCATCTCCCAGGGTGCGAGCTTAAAGTAGGCTGTGCCGGCCAGGGATGACGAGTGCGAGCGTTGATCCGTGCGCCATTGCAAAGCCGCCAGGCATCCGGTTGCGATCCTCTCAGGTCGAACAGGCAGGGGCTGATCAGGCGGGCTAAGCCGACGCCCCAGTCCCGTGGCGGAGGAGCCGCCGCTCGGCGCGGCGTTGGAAGATCTGGTCGGCCAGCACGCCGGCCAGGACGACAGCGCCCATGACCGCAAAGTTCAATGAGCTGGGAATGCCGAGCAGATTGACCAGGTTTTGCAAGACCTGCAGGAGCGCAGTGCCGATAACAATCCCAATGATGGAGCCTTCGCCGCCGCGCAGGCTGCATCCCCCGAGCACCGCGGCGGCGATGCCGTAGAGTTCGTAGAAATTGCCGTGGGTCGAAGGGGACACGGAGTTGGTGTAGAAGGCGAAAAGGATGGAGGAGAGGCCGGTCAGCAAGCCCATGAGGACGTAGGTGCAGCTGATGACGAAACGGGTGTCGATGCCCGAGAAGCGGGCGGCTTCCTCATTGCGGCCAACCGCGAAGAGGTATCGGCCGTAGACGGAACGGTGGAGCACCACCCACATGATCACAGATACGATGAGCAGGAGGATGAACGGCATGGGCAGCCCGAGAAACTTCCCTCGAGCGAGATTGGCCAGGGTTTCGAATCCCTCGGCGTTTCCGAAACCCTTGGTGGAGTCGTTGGCAATAAAGCGGGCGAGGCCGCGATAAAGGAGCAAGCCGCAGAGGGTGACAATAAACGGCTGCATGCGCATGCGGGTGATGAGCGCGCCATGAATCCAGCCGAGCGCCATCGGCGCCAGGACCACCATGAGAGCGGCGGCCGGCCAGGGCCAGTTCCAGTCGCGCAGCGCCATGGCGAGCAGCACTCCGCCAAGGGCGAACATGGAGCCGACCGACAGGTCAATCCCGCCGCTGATAATGACGAGCCCAAGGCCAATGCTGAAGATGCCGAACAGGCCGATCACGTTGGCCATGTTCGTGAGGTTGACCGGTGAGAGGAATTTGGGATTGAGCGCTGCGGTGACGGCGCACAGGACGAAAAGCAATGCGGCGATGCCAGCTTCTTTTTTCATTCGACGGTGACGGTTTCGGATGGCCTGGCGGGCTGCCTGCGCCCAACCGCGAGTTGCATGATATCTTCCTCGGTGCAGTGGTCGCGCTCGAGAATGCCGGTGATGTCCCCTTCATGCATGACAGCCACGCGATCGCTCACGTGCAAAATCTCCTCGAGATCGCTGCTGATCATGATGACCACTGTGCCGCGGTCCGCGAGGCCGCGCATGAGGCGGTAAATCTCAGCTTTCGCGCCCACGTCAATCCCGCGGGTCGGCTCGTCGAAAATCATGACGCGTGGGTTCAGGGCCAGCCATTTGCCGAGAACGACCTTCTGTTGGTTGCCGCCGCTCAGGTTCAGGACGAGCGCCTCGCGATGCGGGGTTTTGACCTGGAGCGCGGCGATCTGTTCATCCGCACAATGGCGTTCCGGCGCGCGTTGGATCAGGCCGAGGCGGGCGAAACGGGAGACGCGGGGCAGGGTGATGTTCTCGCAGACGGACATGCGAGTGACCAGGCCCTCGCCGCGGCGATCCTCAGGGACGAGATAGAGTCGATGGGCAATCGCGTCCTTCGGGCGGCGAATCCGAAGAACCTCATCCCCGAGGGTGACCTGCACTGAACCCGCGGGATCAAGGCCGACCATTGTTTTGGCCATTTCGGAGCGGCCAGCCCCGACCAGGCCGGCGAATCCCAGGATCTCTCCCTGGCCCGCGTCGAAAGCGAGGCGTTTCTCTGGAAATCGGCTGGACCGGAGGTTGCGCACTTGCAGGAAGCCTGGTTTGCAGGCGGACTGCGATGGGACATACAGGCTCTTGATCTCTCGGCCGACCATCAGGGTGACAATGCAGTCGTGATCGATTTCGGCTTTGGAGAGTTCGCCCGCATTTTTGCCATCGCGGAGGACCACGACACGATCGGCGCAACGGGTCAGTTCCGCGAGTCGGTGGGAGATGTAAATGATGCTGACGCCCTGGCGGCGCAGGTCGTTGACGAGCGCCAGCAGCCGGTCGGTTTCAGGGAGCGTCAGGCTGGAGGTGGGTTCATCCATGATGATAAGCCGCGCGTTCATCGAGAGAGCTTTGGCAATTTCCACCAATTGCTGCTGGGCGATCGGCAGGCGGTCGAGCCGGGTGGTGGTAGGCACATCCACTCCCAGGCGCTGAAGGCAGACGGCGGCATCGGCGTGGATCTTGGCGCGGTTCACCAGGCCGAGCGCGTTGCGGGGTTCGCGGCCGAGAAAAACATTCGCCGCGACGTCGAGGTTCCCCAGGACGTTCAATTCCTGATGAATGAAAGCGATCCCCGCCCGCATGGCATCATGCACGCTGGCGATGGGGATCTCCTTCCCCTGCCAGCGGATATCCCCGGCGTCTCGTTGGTAAACCCCCCCGAGAATCTTCATCAGAGTGGACTTGCCCGCTCCGTTCTCGCCGATGAGCGCCACCACCTCGCCAGAGCCGACATGCAGGCTGACCTGATCCAGGGCATTCACGCCGGGAAACCGCTTGGAGATGGCGCGCATCTCCAGAAGCGGGGTGGAATGTGAATCCGTGGTCGCCATGGCGCTGGCCCAATTTGCAGGGATTACTTCCCGAGCAGTTGCTTGAGCCGGGCCTGGAATTCCGCGACGTTGTCCTTCTTGATGCTCAACGTGGGGACGATTTGTTTGCCGCCCGCCAACGCGGCCTTGTCTCCGCCGAGATAGGCAGCCATGCGGGTGATGGCTTGTTTCCCGAACTCAAACGGCTGCTGGACCACCGTGCCGTGAATCGCGCCGTCGGCCACGCCGAGCAGAGTTTCCGCCTCCTCATCGAAACAGACGATCTGGACTTTTCCAATTTTACCGGCGCTTTTCACGGCGTTGAGAATAGCCGGGCCGTTATAGCTCCAGAGTCCCACCAACCCAGCGACGTCGGGATATTTCACCAGCGTGTCTTCGACGTTTTTCTGGGCGCGAACGGGATCGGTGTCGTCCGTGCGAATATCGATGACCTGCACCTGCGAGCCCTGGAGTTCCTTTTTAATCCCTCCGAAGCGTTCCTGGGCGTTCTGGGCATCGATCTTGCCAACGAAAATCATGATTTTACCGCCATTCGGCAGGGCCTCCTTGATCAGCTTGCCAGCTTCCACCCCGGCGGCGACGTTGTCTGTCCCGATATAGCAGACGCGCTTGCTGGCGGGGGCGTCGCTATCATGGGTGATGAGCAGGGTCTGGCTGGCGATCTTATCGAGGGCCGCCACTTGATTGGCCGGGTCGACAGGACTAACCGCGATCCCGTCCACGCCGGCGGCGAGCAGGTCATCGAGGATCTGCTGTTGTTCGGCGGCACTGCCAGTGGAAGGCAGGCGAAATTCGACTTTCACGTTGCCCAGCTGCTTTTCCGCGTCTTCACAACCGCGGCGGGCGATCGTCCAGAAGTTGGCGGCATTGTTCGAAACAAAAGCGAGCTTCAGTTTCTTTTTGGCTGGCGCCGGCGCCGCCGCGGCCGGAGCCGAGGCATTATCCTGCTTTCCGCAGGCGATGAGCGCCAGGGCCAGGCCCAGGGAGCAAAGATTCAAGACGAACGATTTAATTTTCATAGATCAGGATTTGGAGTTTGCCGTTTGCCCGTAATAGGCGCCCGGGCCGTGTTTGCGGAGAAAATGTTTGTCGAGCAAATCGCTTTGCATCGGTTGGACCTGTGGATTGAGCCGGAGCGTTTCGCTGGCCAGGCGCGCGACAAATTCCAGCACCTCGGCATTATGGACGGCCGCGTGGACGTCGCGGCCCCAGGTGAAAGGCCCATGGCTGGCCACGAGAACGGCTGGATGGTGCAGTGGATCAAGGCCCGCGAAAGTGTCGGTGATGGCGTGGCCGGTGCAGGTTTCGTAATCGCTTTGGATCTCTTCCCGCCGGAGTTGGCGCGTGCAGGGAACGTCTCCATGCCAGTAGTCGGCCTGGGTGGTGCCGTAAGCGGGCAAATGCCGGCAGGCTTGCGCCCAGGCAGTGGCGTAGAGGCTGTGGGTATGGACCACCCCTCCAATGGCCGGAAACGCACGATACAGGACCAGGTGAGTGGCGGTGTCGGAGCTTGGTTTGAGCGATCCGCCGAGCGTCTGGCCGGTTTCGAGGGACACGGCCACCATATGCTCCGGCTTCATGCCGTCGTAAGGCACGCCGGAGGGCTTGATCATCATCAAACCGCGTTCGCGGTCGACGCCGCTGGCATTGCCCCAGGTTTGAATGACCAGGCCGGACCGGACCAGGGCCAGGTTGGCTTCGCAAACGGCATGTTTCAGTTCGGACAAGTCCATGGGAATCTCGCGAAAGGGGCTAGAGACGGGCGCGATTACGGATTTCGATCAATTGTTTCATCACGTCGTACAGGCTGCCCTGGTAATCCCGCGTGCCGAACGCATCGTGGAGCTGCCGGTAGAGCGCGTAGAGCTTTTCATAAACGGCGTGGGCTTTCGCGTTCGGTGTGAACACATGGGATTTCAGGCCGGTCATCTTCTTTTGAGCCACGGCGAAATTCGGATAGACGCCCGAAGCGACCGCGGCCGCCACCGCCGCACCCAGCGCGCAGGTCTGGGCGGACCGGCTGACCTTCATGGGCCGGCCAGTGACGTCGGCATAAATCTGCATGACGACCGGATTTTTCTCGGCAATGCCGCCGCAATTCAATACTTGCTGAATCTTCACGCCGTATTCTTCGAAGCGGTTGATGATCGTGAGGGCGCCGAACGCTGTCGCCTCAATGAGCGCGCGATAGATTTCGCCGGGCGTGGTGTAGAGAGTTTGGCCCAGGAGCAGCCCCGTGAGGCGTTGGTCGACCAGGATGGTGCGATTGCCGTTGTTCCAATCGAGCGCGAGCAGGCCCGATTCTCCGGGCTTGAGTTTCGCGGCTTCGGCCGTGAGTGTCTCGTGGTTCCCGGCCTTGCCGCCGGGCTGGATGTAGTTCACGAACCAGTTAAAGATATCCCCCACGGCCGACTGCCCCGCTTCGAGTCCGAAGTGTCCCGGTAGCACGCTGCCATCAACGATTCCGCATAAGCCGGGAACATCTGCAAGCTTGGCGGTGTTTGGCGTCACGGCGATATCGCATGTGCTGGTGCCAATGATTTTGACCAGCGCGCCCGGGGTGATGCCCGCGCCGATCGCGCCGAGATGGGCGTCGAAAGCGCCCACTGCGATCGGAATGCCTGGTTTCAGGCCGGTTTTGCGCGCCCATTCCAGAGTGAGGCCGCCGACGGGCCGGTCGACCGTGGCAAACCGGCTGGTGAGACGCGTGCGCAAAGAGGCAAGCTTCGGGTCGAGCTTGGCGAGAAATTTGGCATCCGGGTAGCCGCCCCAGCGGGCATTCCACATCGCTTTGTGGCCAGCTGCGCAAACGCCGGCAGTGAAATTATCCGGCGCTTCCGTGCCACTGAGCGCCGCCGGAACGTAATCGGCCAGTTCCACCCAGGCGTGGGCAGCGTTAAAAACGGCGGGAGCGGTCCGAAGGCAATGCAGTATTTTGCTCCAGAACCATTCGCTGGAATAAGTCCCGCCGCACTTGGCGAGGAAATGGGGACGGAGCTTCCGTGCGGCCTGGGTAATTTCGGCCGCCTCATTGACCGAAGTATGGTCCTTCCAAAGCCAGGCCATGGCCGCCGGGTTGCTGGCGAACTTCTTTTGAAAAGCGAGCGGTTGGCCATTCTTGTCGACGGGCAGGGGAGTGCTGCCTGTGGTGTCAACGCCGATGCCGACCACCTGATCCGCCGCAAAACCTCGCACGTTTTTCTGCGCGACCGCCAAAACCTTTCGGAGAGCGACCTCGGCGCCCTTGATATAATCGGCCGGATGTTGCCGGGCGAGATTTGGGTCGCGGCTGAGAATGACGCCTTCCGTGCCGTGTTCGTAGTTCCAGACCACGGATGCCACTTCGGCCCCGGTGGCCACGTCCACGACGAGGGCGCGGACTGAATTCGTGCCATAGTCGAGGCCGATGGTATAACGTGAGTTCATGAGGCGATAATAATCAGGAGAGGAAATCTGTCCGCTCATTTCTCTGCCGGGATGCGCAAAACGGTGAAGGAATTTCCCGGGAACGCGTGGGAGAAGCGCTCTCCGGGAATTGCAACCAGCTCCGTCCGGGGCGCGACCCGGGTGGGAGCATCCAAGGTATTCTCGTCTTTCGCACTGGCGCTGGTGAGAATAATTGCCTTGCCGTCGCGGGCCAGTTTTCGCGCGCCGGAGAGGTTGATTTCTGTTTCGGTCGCGGTCGCAGCCGCGTTGACGACCTTAAGAATGATTTCGCCGGACGCATTGTCCCGAGTGGCGCTGGCAAAAACGCTTTTCAAACGGGCGCGTGGCGTTTGCACGTCGTGGACGATCTGACCGTCGAGGGAACAGCGCACTCGGTTCCCGTTCACTTCAACTTTTATGTCATACCAGCGGCCGGTCTCGATGCGGCCGGCCTTCGGATCAAGCGTCTGGCCGATTTCCACGCCGTGGCGGGTGTTGTTCCATCCGCCGAGGTTCCACCAAATGCGATCTTCGTCTTCGGCTGCGTGAAAAAGGATGAGGAAGCCTTCGCGGCCGAAGATTTTTCGCGCTTTCAGTTCCAGGGTGTAATCGGTCCAGGAACGGTCTCCGGCCAGAGCCCGGACAAATTCGCGCTCGGCAGTCTGGCGCAGCGCTCCGTCCTGGACCGCCCATTGGCCGTCCCCAAGCTTTTTCCAGCCGGACGCGCCGCTACTGAAATCATCGGTGAGCAGGACTTTGCCGTCCGGTGAGGTGACTTTGAGGTCTTTGAATTCGGCGCTGGTGTTCCAAGTGCCCACGCCGATGCCGCCGCGTGGCAGAGGTTCTTCCTGCGTGTCCGCCGTTACGCGGGTCGGCAGGGTGATTGAGCCGCGATTTTCCGCAAACAGTTTCTGCACGTAGTAGCTCGGAATGCCAAACCAGCGCGAGCTGTCGAAATTGATGAGGTTAATCGGCCAGCGCTTGTGGTTGGCGTTGCAGAAGAGCGGTGCGTAGGAAGCCATGGCCACCAGATCAGAATTGCGCTCCAGGCCGGTCATGAACGCCGCTTCGCCAAGGGCGCCCCGCAAATTGCCGAGTCCGGTATTGCGAGTGACCGCATATTCCCCCACGAAGATCTTTGGGCCGTTGCGGTCGTAGCTATCGTAATGATCGGCGTGCTGCATGAACCATTCCGGCGTGTCGTAGTAATGTTCGTCGACGATGTCGGGCATGGGCGAACGAGGGTACGTGCCGAGCCAATGGTTGGCGACGAGCTGGATCTCTGGATGCCGGGCTTTGATCGCCTGGACAAAGAGGGGCCAGCGTTCGTTGTAGGCCGGGCCGCCGTTTTCGTTCCCGATCTCCAGGTACCGCAAATGGAAGGGCGCCGGGCGGCCGTTTCGAGCTCGCAATCCACCCCAGACCGAGTTGGTCGGTCCATTGGCATATTCGATCGCATCCAGCGCATCCTGCACCCATTGGTTGATCAGGTCCATGGGCGCGTTTTCGCGATGGGACATCCCGACATTCACGCAAAAGAGCGGTTCAGCTCCGAGGTCTTCGGCCAGTTGCAGGTATTCGTGAAAGCCGATGCCATGCGTGGCGTGGTAATCCCAGATATTGAACAGAGGGGTGCGGACATCGATAGCGCCAACGGTCTTCTTCCAGTTATACATCCGGGCCAGCGTTTCACCTTCCACCCAGCAGCCGCCTGGAAAGCGCAGAAAGGCCGGATGCAGCGCATCGACGGCTTCCGCGAGGTCGGTTCGCAATCCGTGATCCTTCCAGGTTTTGACCGGCAGCAGCGAGACCATGTCCAGAAAGAGGGCGCCCTGGCCAGCCACGTCCAGTTGGAGAGTGGCATCGGCGGCGCTCGCGGAGGGATGGAGTTTGACGGTGTAATACTTCCAATCCCCGGTAATGCCCCGGATTTCTTCCCGGGCGATTTCGCTGGCTCCGGATTTGACTCGGATCCCAACGTTGGCGCGGAAATTGTCCACAGTGCGGGCGGCGAGGCGCAGCGTGTAATCGCCATCCTGCACCAGGTTCATGCCCCAGAATCCTTCGTTCACGAGCGAGGCTGGCCCGTTCAACTGCACCCGGAGGCTATGCCGATTCAGGGGATTGAGCGGGTGGCTGTCATCGATTTTGATTTCTGTCGCCGACTCCGCCGGCTTGATCAGCTTCCAGCTTTCGGGGCGGTCGCCATCCTCGAACGATCGGTTTCGGACCAGTTCGGGATAGAGTCCGCCATCGGTGGAGAGATTGATGTCTTCGAAAAATATTCCCCACAAAGTTGGGGGAACGGTGTGGCCCGGTTGATCGACCCGCACCGAAATGCTGGCTTGTCCGGCGAACGTCGGCAGGACGGCTGCGATGAGCAGCCCGAAAGGCAGCCCCAGAGAGAGGACCTTTTTCATAACAGGTTGGGATTTGAGTTTTGTTTAAGCGACGAAACCGCTGCGGAGCCCGTAAGCGACTTCGTTCCATTCCAACTCGCGGCGGAACTGGCGCACATGGGTCGCGCTGTCAATGACCAGCAACTCGAGGCCGGCGATCGTAGCGAAGTCCTCCATCATCTCCGTGCTGACGGCCTGGCTGAACCCGGTGTGGTGAGCCCCGCCCGCGTAGATCCAGCACGCGCACGCGGCCTCGAAATTGGGTTTAGGCTGCCAGAGAGCCCGTGCGACCGGGAGCCTGGGCATCGGTTGATCCGCAGGAACGACCTCCACCTCGTTGACCAGGAGGCGAAAGCGGTTTCCGAGATCAATCAGCGAGGCGTTCAAGCCCGGACCCGCCGGGGTATTGAAGACGAGCCGGGCTGGATCGGCTTTGCCGCCAATCCCGAGCGGGTGGACCTCCAAGGATGGCTTGCCCTCGGCGATGGATGGGCAGATTTCCAGCATGTGAGCGCCCAGAACCTTCCGGCCGCCATCCACAAGGTGATAGGTGTAGTCCTCCATGAACGAGGCGCCCCCTGGCAGGCCAGCGGCCATGATCTTCATCGCGCGCACCAGCGCGGCTGTTTTCCAATCTCCTTCCGCCGCGAATCCGTAACCGTCCGCCATCAGCCGCTGCGGAGCGAGCCCGGGAAGCTGAACCAAGCCATGCAGATCTTCGAAAGTGGTGGTGAAACCCTTGAACCCGCCCTTTTCGAGAAAATCGCGCAAGCCGAGTTCAATGCGTGCGGCCTCGCGCACGGACTTGCTGCGTCGGCCGCTCTTGCGCAGATCAGGGGCGATTTGGTATTCACTCTCGTAGGCGCTGACCAGCTTGTCGATCTCGCCTTCGGGAACGGCTTTGACCCGCGCCGCCAGATCTCCAACACCATAGCCGTTCACGGAAAAACCGAACTTCATTTGCGCCGACACCTTATCGCCTTCGGTCACGGCCACTTCGCGCATGTTATCGCCAAAGCGGGCAAAACGAGCCCACTGCCAATCGTGCCAGGCAGCGGCGGCGCGGGCCCAGGAACCGATTTTCTCCTGCGTGCCGGCGTCCTGCCAGAACCCAACCACCACTTTTCGGTTTAGCCGCATCCGGGACATGATGAAACCGTGCTCCCGGTCGCCATGCGCCGCCTGATTCAGGTTCATGAAATCCATGTCGATCGCGGACCAGGGAATCTCGCGATTGAACTGGGTGTGGAGATGCAGGATCGGCTTGCGTAAAAGCTTGAGGCCATTGATCCACATTTTTGAGGGCGAAAAGGTGTGGCACCAGGTAATGAGTCCGATGCATTTGGATGCGGCATTAGCCTGTTCACAAAGAGTGCTGATGGCGTCCGGCGTGGTGAGCACCGGCTTGAACAACACCTTGACCGGAACGGCGGGGGCGGCGTGCAGGGCCTTGGCCAGGGCCTGCGAATCGTTTGCGACCTGTTTGAGAGTCTCAGGTCCGTAGAGATGCTGGCTGCCGGTGACAAACCAGACTTCAAGTTGGGGAAAGGGCTTGCTCATAGATTTCTGCAGCGGACGCTTGGACACGTTCGCAGGATGGTTCAACGCCTCGAGGAAGCCAACGCCAGTTTGCGCAAACTTTTCACCAAATTGCGCCTCGGCTCGGAAGGTTGGTGAATGGCTAGAATTTTACTCCAGCGCCCATTCATATAGCCCGCACGAGAAGTTGAGCGGAAGTTGGACGTCGAGCCGGAGGGCGGTGGTTGTCACAGGCTCAAAAGTAACGCGCACGGGATCGTTTTTGCGGATTTCATACCGACTGGCATGCTCGACTGGACGCCAATCGCCGCTCTGAGTCCGGTACGAGATGCTCCACGCAACCGGCAAACGACATTCGCCGGCGCCGGTATCGTCAAACCACGAGACCGTGACCGCTCGCACCCGCTCGGGTTGGGTGAAGTCATAGCTGATCCATTCCGCGCTTCCCTTGTGGGGCCAGAAATCGAAGTCGGCCGCGAATCCATCCGTGGCGTTCAGGGGGAGAAGTTGATCATTGAGGCGTCCCGCGTCCATGCCGTCGCGCTGGTAAGAGGTTTTGATCGCCGCCCTGGAGGCGATGGTCGGTTTGGGCGCGATGCGCGCGTGAGAAGAGTCGCGAGCCAGCCAGACGGTCATGGGGGTAAGTCCCCGATTTGCCCAAGTGGAGTAAGGGATGGCGGTGAGATCCGCTTTCCGGGTAGTGATCGCGTCGCTTGCGCCGCGGGCGGCTCTTTCAGCTTTCCGAATATTTAAGACCGTGACACCCCCGAGGAGTTCTTTCCTGAATTCCGGTTCTATCTTGGCGTTTTTGGGCAGGACGACATCGAACACGGATCTCTCGTTGTCCAGGCCCTCGAACGCGTAGACAACCGGGCCTCGTTCCAACGCCACCAAGCCGCGCGTGGCCGCGATATTGGTGTTCCCGGAAACCCGGCGGACGGGCATTTCGAAGCGCAATGATACCTCATCTCCGTCGTGCCAAACGCGGGCGATTTCCGCGAAGCCCTTGTACGGGCCGGGCGTAAGCGATTTACCGTTGACCCGCACGCTCCAGCGAGCGGGCGTCGGGTCATCATACGCGTAGAGGTCGCTCGGGAGCGGACGACCGTGGACCCAGCCGGGAATGCGCAATGCGAGGGTGAACGCGCCCGGTTGGCGGACACGGACGCGCAGGGCCACCGCGCCATCCCAGGGATAGCGCGTCTTCTGCTCGAGAGTGACCGGGATGTCATTGACCTGGGCGTTGATCTCGCTTTCCGCGTAGAGATTGACGTAGAGCTTGTCGCCCTGGACGGCGGCGGCGTATCCACCGAGGGAAGCGAGAGTACGCAGAATATTTGGAGGGCAGCACGCGCAGCCAAACCAGGGCGCCCGTCCGGCGTGGCCGTGGTTGTTGACGGCCTTCCCGTCATACTCAAGTGGATTGGGATAGAAGAAACGATCGCCCGAGAGTGAGACTCCGCTCAGGACGCCATTGTAAAGGGAACGCTCGAACACATCCATGAACTTCGCCTCGCCGGTCATGAGAAACATGCGATGGTTCCAAAAGAGGAATGCGACGGCTGCGCAGGTTTCATTATAGCAACGGCTGGGGAGTTCGTAATTGTCGCCGTAGGCTTCGCCGGCTCCGCGGGCGCCACAGCCACCGGTCAGGTGAAGCTTCTTTCCGACGACATTCTCCCAGATCTGTGTAATCGCGGAGAGGTAGCGTTCGTCACCGGTGAGCGCGGCAACATCGGCCATGCCGCTGTAGAGGTAGTTCGCACGGACCGCATGGCCGACGGCCTCCCTTTGATCGATCACCGGCAGATGATCCTGGCTGTAGGAGCTCCCGGCGCCGCGGGCGTCGAGGAACATCTTCGCCAGCGCGAGAAAGTTCGGATCACCCGACTCGCGGTAGAGTTTGACCAGGCCCATTTCGATGACCTGATGGCCCGGGGCAATGCGCGGGGACCCGCTGCCGAGATCCTGGCCGACCAGTTTGGCGCTTTTGAGGCAGATATCCAGGAGGGAGCGCGAGCGGGTTGCCTGCCAGTAAGCTACTCCCGCCTCATACAGATGGCCGAGGTTGTACAGCTCGTGGCTGATCTGGGGATCATTGAGCCACCGTTGTTGATGGATCCAGGGGTGGGCCGGGGAATCGGGGTGCATGGTGCGCCAGGTGTACAGATAACCGTCCGGCTCCTGGGCGGCGGCGATGCGGCGGATGATTGCGTCGAGTTGGGCCGCGACCGCCGGGTCCGGTTGCATGTTGAGGCAGAACGAGGCGCCTTCGATGGCTTTGTAGACGTCCGAATCGTCAAAAGGGAATTGCGTGGGAGGCGTGTTTTGAAACGTGGCTTCGCCGCCGGCGCGCCGCCGGAGGGTCTCGGCGGCCAGATCGAAGTTCTGCAGTCGTTTTGACGACTCACACTGCGCGAGCGCGAATGGCATGGTGACCTGGGCATTCGTCGTCTGCCGTTGATGCAGCAGCCCGCCGGTTAGGCGCACGCTGGTGAACGGCACCGGGTGGACTGGGTAGTCCGAGGCAGCCTGGAGGCCAATGACGAAGCCCAGCGAGAGGGCTAATAAAGGGGTTTTCATGCGTATCATCCTGAGATCAAGGCGGCCGAGGCCGCTCGGAAGGGCTTGCTGGTCCCTGAGGCGGGCCGTCCTGACAGCTCTCCGGAACATAGTACCCGAAGAGAGTAGCCTGTGCTTCAGCCGAACCCAACGCCAGTTCGCGAAATCGATTCACCATTTCGCGAATGACGGTTAGATTCGCGGTAATGCCGTTTCGGGCCAGCAAGCTGTGGAAGGTGGTTCTCGTCATCGAGTCGTCGCGCGCGTCCGGACGCAGCCTGCTCCGCGGAATTTCAGCGTATGAAAGGCATCGTGGCCCGTGGGCGTTCTACTGGGAGCCGGGCGGATTTGAGAACGTCTCGCGCAATCTGAAAAATCTCGACGCGGACGGGATCATTCTGCGCGATGTCGAGGGGTTGGAGGAGGTGCTGCACCATGACATTCCGACCATTGTCATTGGGCATCGCCGCCGTGAAGTGCGGGGTTTTACCAACGTGGTCACCGATTCGAAATCGACCGCCCGGCTGGCGGCGGAACATTTGATCGACTGTGGTTTTCAATCCTTCGGATTCGTGGGCTACGACGGGAATCCCTGGTCGGACGGGCGGCGGGATGAATTCATGAGCCACCTGAGCAAGGGGGGATTCTCGCCGGCGCTCTTCGGCAGCGTGGCGTTGGCGCCTTGGAAGGCTGAACAGCCCCAGTTGGCGGCGTGGCTGAAGAGTCTGCCCCGGCCTATCGGCATCATGGCTTGCAACGATGATCGCGCGCAAAATGTGAGCGAAGCGTGCAAAATAGCGGGGCTGCGCGTGCCCGACGATGTGGGGATCGTCGGGGCGGACAATGATGAATTGGTGTGCGAGCTTTCTCATCCGCCGGTGTCCAGCGTGGCGATCAACTTTGAGCGGGCCGGCTTTGAAGCCGCTCGGGAGTTGCACCGTTTGATGCGCCACCCGAAGCGTTCACGCCCGCGCAACATTCTGGTGGAAGCGAGCCACGTTGTGCCTCGCCAATCCACCGACGTTCTTTTCATGGACGACATGGCGATCTCGCGGGGCATTCGGTTTATTCGGCAGAACTGCCGCCGCCAGATCGGCGTAAGCGATGTTGCGCAGGCGGCCGGCCTTTCCCGGCGCGTTCTCGAAAAGAGGTTCCGAGGTGTTCTGCGCCGATCCGTGTTGAGCGAAATCCGCCACGCGCGCGTCGAGCAGATCGCGCGGATGCTCGTAGAAACCAACCAATCCGTTTCGGAAATCGCTCTGGCGACCGGCTTTCCCGGGGTGGAGCACCTTGCTCGCTACTTTCGCCGGGAGAAACAAATGACTCCTCTGAACTACCGCAGAGCGTATGGCCACAAATAGTGTTATCCGGCGTGTCACCGGTAGAGTGGGACGAGGCCTGATTGTCGCGGGGATTCTCCTGATTGGAACCGGCATCGCTCTGTTCTTGATTCTGCCGAACGTCCATTCGCCGGGCTACGTGCACATTGGAAGGTATGAACCGCTTTCCCGGCCAAACCTTTTTCGGATGTTTTTGGAGCAGAAAATCATCCCGCTGATTTACCGGCATCCCAAAACCGCGGAGGTGGCGGTGGATCTATTTTCGCCACGGCGGCTGACAGCGTTGGAAGCCGGCCGGGTTTTGGGCCGCGCCGCCCTGGCGGAATGGGAGGGATGCCAAGCCTGGGTGGTAACATCCGACGATCGCGAACGCATCAGCCCGCTTCTGAACGGAGTCGAAGAGGCGAGTGGCGGAGAATTAATCGCGCGACCTCGAATTTCGACCGCCGAATTCATATCCGCTTCGATGTTCGTTGGCGCCTTCATGGCGATCGGGCCGACCAACCGAGAAGTGGAGGCGGGCGTGAAATTTGAAGTTACCCCTCGTTTCCAGGGAAAACGATTCTCGGCTCCGCTCCAGTTTCTCTGGACGCAGGTTGTCACCAATCAGGCCGGGCAAGTCGCTCTTCAGACCAACGCCGCGTTCTCCGCCTCAGTTCTGATTCCGCCCGGCAAGCAGTTGCTGGTTGTTTCCGATCCGAAACCGGGAAAAGCGGGAATGTGCTTCTGGCTGAGGGCTCGGGCGCCCTGAGATGAAAGGGGCGCGCGGGGCCTTGGGAGTTCAGCTCCTGATGGATTTGCCCGATATTGTATTTTGTGCTGAAGAAGTTGATCCAGGCTTTTGTCCCGGCGCTATCGCCGGCGGATTTCACGCGGGAGGCGGAGTTCTATCTGGAGAGCCTGGGGAATGGTTGGGAGGCACGC
This sequence comes from uncultured Verrucomicrobiota bacterium, assembly GCA_964566945.1. Lineage (GTDB taxonomy): Bacteria > Verrucomicrobiota > Verrucomicrobiia > Limisphaerales > SXQI01 > DASVNK01. The sequence continues at coordinate 67,002 of CAZMKE010000030.1, forward strand.
GTGGTCGAGCCGCTGCATATCGAGATCACTCGCTCGGCGGGCGATGAGCCGGTCCAGATGCATCTCGACAATGCGTATCGGAACTACCTGGGGAATCGAAGCGCGCGGCGGCAGATTATTGCCCAGTATGTGGACGCGCTGCTGAGCGCGGACGATAAACTTCTGCCGAAGGACATCATCCCCATCATCAAGGACAAGGCGTTTGTCGCTGAAACGCTCGAGCACCTGAAAGGGCAGGGGAAGGATGGAACCGATCTTTTCACGACGGAAGAGTACAATGAAGAACTGGTGATCGTTTACGCGATTGATTCGGCCCAAAGCATTCGTTACTTGAATCCGGGAGCGTTGAACGAGATTGACCTGCAGGGGGAAAGCCTGCGATCGCTGGCGATCAGCAACTTAAAGCGGATTTTGCCGGGAATCGAAGCGCACGGAAAACCTCCCTTCCTGATGCTGACGGCGGGAGGCGTGTTTGAGAGCAGCCTGCTCCTGCTGGAGCGCGTCTGGGACAAACGGCAGCTCGGGATCGAAGGGGACATCGTCATCGCGGTTCCTTCACGGGATGTGCTGCTGGTGGCGGATGGAAACTCGGAAGCGGCGCTGCAGAAACTGCGCAAACAGGCGGCGCAGATCGCCGGTTCGGCCGCTTATCGCCTGTCGGACCGTTTGTTCGTCTGGACGGGAACCTCTTTTGCAGTTTTCAAGTAGGCGGGACGGCCTTCAATCGCGCGGAAAAAGAAAAAGGCCCCGCTGCGGGCAGCGGGGCCTTGGGAATTATCCTGACCGCGAGGGTTAGCTCGCGAGCGGCTGTTCGAGGATGTCCGCCGCGGAAGTATCCTCCGGCAGTTCGTCCACGAGCGGCTTGAGCGCGACATCGCGGTGGGTGTTGAAACCAGTGCCGGCCGGGATGATGTGGCCCATGATGACGTTCTCCTTGAAGCCGCGCAGCTGGTCGATCTTGCCCATGGTGGCCGCTTCGGTGAGGACACGGGTGGTGTCCTGGAAGCTGGCCGCGCTGAGGAAGCTCTCCGTTTCGAGCGAGGCTTTGGTGATGCCGAGCAGCACAGGCTGCGCTTCGGCGGGCTTGCCACCCTTCTTTTCGACGCGTTCGTTCTCGCGTTCGAAGGCAATCTTGTCGATCTGTTCCCCCCAGAGGAAGATGGTGTCACCGGGTTCGGTGATGCGCACCTTGCGGAGCATCTGGCGGACGATGATTTCGATGTGCTTGTCGTTAATGGTCACACCCTGCAGGCGATAGACTTCCTGCACCTCGTTGACGAGGTGTTCCTGCAATTCCTGAGGCCCGCAGACGTCGAGGATTTCGTGCGGCACGACCGGACCTTCGGTGAGCTGCTGGCCCTTCTTGACGAAGTCGCCCTTGAACACAATGACGTGCTTGCCGATCGGGATGAGATGCTCCTCTTCCACGCCGGTTTGCGGGTCCTTGATGAGGACGGAGCGCTTGCCGCGCACGGTCGGACCGAAATCGACGATGCCGTCGATTTTTGAGATTTCCGCGGCGTCCTTCGGACGGCGGGCTTCGAAGAGCTCGGCCACGCGGGGGAGACCGCCGGTGATGTCCTTGGTCTTGGCGCTCTTGCGAGGCGTCTTGGCCATCAGGGTGCCGGCCACGATCTTGTCCCCTTCATTCACGACGATGTGCGCGCCGGACGGAATGGGATAGTTGGCGAGCGGTTCGCCCTTGTCGTCCACAATGACGATCTGCGGGTGCAGGTCTTCCTTGTGTTCGATGACGACCATGGCTTCCTGCCCGGTGGTTTCGTCCATTTCCTGCTTCATGGTGACACCTTCGATGATGTCGTGGAAGCGGACATGGCCGGCCTTTTCCGAGAGAATCGGAACGTTGTAAGGATCCCACTGGACGAAGGTCTCGCCCTTCTTGACGGCCTTGCCGTTGCCGACGGAGATGACGGAACCGATGACGATATTGTGCGTTTCCAGTTCGCGGCCGTCTTCGGACATGATGGCAATGGTGCCGTTCTTGTTCAGAACGATGTTGCTGCCGTCTTCCAGAGCGACGAGGCGGAGATCGAGGTATTTCACGATGCCGTCGTGCTTTGCCTTGATTTGCGGCTGCTTGAACATGCCTTGCGCGGTGCCGCCGATGTGGAACGTACGCATCGTGAGCTGCGTTCCGGGCTCGCCGATCGATTGAGCGGCGACGATGCCGACCGCTTCACCGAGCTTGACCAAGCCGCCGGTGGCGAGGTTGCGTCCGTAGCAGGCGATGCAAACGCCGTGCTTGCTTTCGCAAGTGAGCACGGAGCGGATCTTCACCTTCTCGACGCCGGAGCGTTCGATTTCCTTGGCGCGGATTTCGTCGATCTCGTGATTGGCTTTGATGATTTTCTTCTTCGGATCGGTCGGGTCGACGATGTCTTCGCAGCTGAAGCGGCCGACCAAGCGGTCGCCGAGCTTCACGACTTCGTCTTCACCTTCGTAGATCGACTGGACCCAGATGCCGTTGGACGTGCCGCAATCATCCTCGCGGATGATCACATCCTGGGAGACGTCGACGAGCTTGCGGGTCATGTAACCCGAATCCGCGGTCTTGAGCGCGGTATCGGCGAGACCTTTGCGAGCTCCGTGAGTGGAGATGAAGTATTCCAACACGGTCAGACCTTCACGGAAGTTCGAAAGAATCGGCTTCTCGATGATGTCGCCGGACGGCTTGGCCATCAGACCACGGACGCCGGCGAGCTGGCGGACCTGCTGACGGTTGCCGCGGGCGCCGGAGTCGACCATGAGCCAGACGGGGTTGTATTCCCGCTTGCCCTGGTTGTACTCGAGGGTCTTGAGCATGACGTTCGCGATCTGGTCGGTGCAGTGAGTCCAGATATCGATGACTTTGTTGTAGCGCTCGCCGAGAGTGAGAACACCCTTGCGATACTGCTTTTCCACGTCCGCGATCTGCTTCTGGGCGTTTTCGATCTCGTGGTTCTTTTCCTTCGGGATGATCATGTCATCAATGCCGATGGAGACGCCGGCCTGAGTGGCTTCCTTGAAGCCGAGCTCTTTCAGGCGGTCGAGCGTTTGAACCGTCTTTTCGTGGCCGCAATGCTTGTAGCAGTTCCAGATGAGGTCGCCGATCTGGGATTTCCCGACGACCTTGTTCGGGAAGCCGAGTTCAAGCGGCCAGATCTCGGAGAAGATCACGCGACCAACGGTGGTTTCGATGACCTTGAGTTCGGCATTCCCGAAGATGGTCTTGCGGCCGAGATCGGGGTTGGCGAGCTTGACCTTGTCGTGAGTGCGGATGACGCCTTCGGCGTGGGCGAAGAGAACCTCCTGTTTTGAGCCGAAGAGCATGGGGGCGCGATCACCCTTGCCATCGCGATGCTGGCCGATGCTGCGGGGATTGGCGGTGAGGTAATAGCAGCCCAGGGTAATGTCCTGGGTGGGCGTCATGATCGGCTTGCCGCTCGACGGGCTGAAGATGTTGTTCGGCGCCATCATGAGGAGGCGGGCTTCCAACTGAGCTTCGACCGAGAGGGGAACGTGCACGGCCATCTGGTCGCCGTCGAAGTCCGCATTGTAAGCGGTGCAGACGAGCGGATGGATGCGGATCGCTTCCCCTTCGATGAGGACCGGTTCAAAGGCCTGAATGGAGAGGCGGTGCAGGGTCGGAGCGCGGTTGAGCAGCACCGGGTGGCCCTTGGTCACTTCCTCCAGAATGTCCCACACTTCGGGGGACTGGCGTTCGATCATCTTTTTGGCCGAACGGACCGTATGGACATAGCCGAGTTCCTTGAGGCGGCGAATGATGAACGGTTCGAAGAGCACAAGCGCCATCTTCTTGGGAAGACCGCACTGATGCAGCTTGAGTTCCGGACCGATGACGATGACAGAACGGCCGGAGTAATCGACGCGTTTGCCGAGGAGGTTCTGACGGAAACGGCCGCTCTTGCCCTTGAGCATGTCGCTGAGGGACTTGAGCGCGCGGTTGCCCGCGCCGGTGACCGGACGGCCATGGCGGCCGTTGTCGAAGAGAGCGTCGACGGCCTCCTGGAGCATGCGCTTTTCGTTGCGAATGATGACTTCCGGGGTGCGCAACTGGAGCAGGTTCTTGAGACGGTTGTTCCGGTTGATGACGCGGCGATAAAGGTCGTTGAGGTCAGAGGTTGCAAACCGGCCGCCTTCGAGCGGAACGAGCGGGCGCAGGTCCGGCGGAATGACCGGGAGAACGGTGAGCACCATCCACTCAGGGCGGGTCTTCGAGGAAATGAAACCCTGGAAGAGCTTGATGCGCTTGGCGAGCTTTTTGCGGATCTGCTTGCTCTTGGTCTCGGTCATCGCCTGATTGAGGCGCTCGATTTCGCCGTTGAGATCGGCCTTGGCGAGAGCTTCGCGAACGGCTTCGGCGCCCATCTTCGCAACGAAGGAATCGGGTCCGTAGGTTTCACGAGCTTCGCGGTATTCCAGCTCGCTCAGGAGCTGATGCTGCTTGAGCGGGGTGGAGCCGGGGTCGATGACGAGGTAATCCTCGTAATAGATGACGCGCTCGAGGTTGCGGGCGGTCATGTCGAGAATCAGGCCCAGACGGGAGGGCATGCACTTGAAGAACCAGATGTGCGTGACCGGCACAGCGAGTTCGATATGGCCCATGCGTTCCCGGCGGACGCGGGAGAGAGTGACTTCAACGCCGCAACGGTCGCAAACGACGCCGCGGTGCTTGATGCGCTTGTACTTTCCACAGGAGCATTCCCAGTCCTTGACCGGACCGAAGATGCGTTCACAGAACAAGCCGCCCTTTTCCGGCTTGAACGTGCGGTAATTGATGGTTTCGGGGTTTTTGACTTCCCCTTTGGACCAGGAGCGGATGTTTTCCGGCGACGCGACCTGAATGGCCACGTGATCGACCAGATTCACCTTGTCCAGGCCCAGCAACTCACGAGCGCTCTCTTTACTTGGAATCATATAGACAACAAAAAACTGAGTTAAAGGCTCCCGGAGGCCGGAGCCCCCGGGATGGAATTCATCATGCGTTCAGGGCAGCCAGCGCATTCTGCTGCTCCTGCTGGTTATCCACCGGGTTCGAGTAACCGACGCGCACATCGAGACCCAGCGACTGCATTTCCTTCACCAGCACGTTGAAGGATTCGGGAACACCGGCTTCGAGCGAGTTATCACCCTTGACGATGCTCTCGTAAATGCGGGTTCGGCCCTGCACGTCGTCCGATTTGACGGTGAGGAGTTCCTGGAGGGTGTAAGCCGCTCCGTAGGCTTCCATGGCCCAGACTTCCATTTCGCCGAAGCGCTGGCCGCCGTACTGCGCCTTGCCGCCCAGCGGCTGCTGGGTGACGAGAGAGTAAGGGCCGACCGCGCGGGCGTGAATCTTGTCCGCGACCAAGTGGCCGAGCTTCATCATGTAGATGTAGCCGACGACCACTTCCTGATCGAACGCTTCGCCGGTGCGACCGTCGAAGAGCATGGTTTTGCCGTGTTCGCCGATGGTGGGCGGGTTGCCCGCTTCCTTCAGCTTCTGGCCCGCTTCCTTCAGGTAATTGCGGATTTCCTTTTCCTTGATGCCGTCGAAGACCGGAGTCGCGAATTTAAGGCCAAGGATGCGAGCGGCCCAGCCCAAGTGGGTCTCGAGCACCTGGCCGACGTTCATACGGGAAGGCACGCCGAGCGGGTTGAGGACGATGTCCACCGGAGTTCCGTCCGCGAGGAAGGGCATGTCTTCTTCGGGAACGATCTTGGCGACCACGCCCTTGTTGCCGTGGCGTCCGGCCATCTTGTCACCGACCGAGAGCTTGCGCTTCGAGGCGATGTAGACTTTGACGGACTTGATGATGCCAGGATCGACTTCATCGCCCGCTTCGGCCCGTTCCATCTCTTCGTCGTGCTGCATCTGCAGATCGTCGAATTTCTTCTTAAACTGTCCGATGATCTCGTTGATCTTGTTCCGGATCGGGGAAGGATCGATTTCGATGCGGTCGTAAACGGTCGCCAGCTTGCGCAGGAGCGTTTTGGTGATCTTGCGATTCGCCGGGATGATGATTTCGCCGGTTTCGGAGTTGACCACGTCGAGCGGAATCTTTTCACCGAGGAGGATGTTGCTCAAGGCCTCGGTGAGCTGCTCGCGCAACTCTTCGAGCTTGCCTTTGTGCTCTTCCTCCACCTGTTTCTGGTGCTTCTTCGCTTCGGTGCCGGTGAGCTTGCCAGCGGCGGCGGCGGCGGCCTTCTCGCTGTCCTTCTTGGACGAGACCTTGACGTCCATGACAATGCCGTAGGTGCCGGAAGGCACTTTGAGGGAAGTGTCCTTCACGTCCGCGGCTTTTTCGCCGAAGATGGCGCGGAGCAGGCGCTCCTCGGGAGCGAGTTCGGTCTCGCTCTTGGGCGTGATTTTGCCGACGAGAATGTCGCCCGGCTTCACTTCAGCGCCGACGCGAATGACGCCGTCCGGCCCGAGGTTCTTGAGCGCTTCCTCACCGAGGTTCGGAATATCGCGCGTGATTTCTTCCGGCCCGAGCTTGGTATCGCGAGCGCCCACTTCGAATTCATCGATGTGGATGGAAGTGAAAACGTCGTCCTTGACGATGCGTTCGCTGATCAGGATCGCGTCCTCGAAGTTGTAACCGTTCCAGGGCATGAACGCGCAGAGCACATTGCGGCCGAGAGCGAGTTCGCCATGCTGGGTGCAAGGACCGTCCGCGAGGACCTGGCCCTTCTTAATGGTGTCGCCCTTTTCAATCAGGATTTTCTGATTGATGCAGGTGGCGGCATTCGAGCGCATGAATTTGCGCACCTGATAGACGTAAAGGCCGTCTTCGGCAGCGGTGCGAATGCGCTTCTTGGTTTCCGGCAGTTTGCCATCGCGAGTCACGATGATGGAGCTGCCAGTGACGGAGGCGACCTTGCCGCCTTCCTCGGCGACGATCACGGCGCGTGAATCCTTGGCCACGCGATCTTCGAGGCCGGTGGCCACGAACGGGGCTTCGGTCACGAGCAGGGGAACGGCCTGGCGTTGCATGTTCGAACCCATGAGCGCGCGGTTCGCATCGTCGTGTTCGAGGAACGGGATCAGGCCGGCAGCGACGGAAACGAGCTGCTTGGGCGAGACGTCCATGTAATCGACGACGTTGGGCTCGACGTCCACGAAGTCGCCTTTGCGGCGGCACGGAACGCGATCCGTGGTGAAATGCCCCTTTTCATCGATCGGCGCGTTGGCCTGAGCGACGGTGAACATTTCCTCGCGATCGGCCGTGAGGTAGTCGATATGACCGGTGACCCGGCCCTTTTCCACCTTGCGGTAAGGGGTTTCGATAAAGCCGAAATCGTTCACGCGCGCGAACGTCGCGAGCGAAGCGATCAGACCGATGTTCGGACCTTCCGGCGTTTCGATCGGACAAATGCGGCCGTAGTGAGACGGATGCACGTCGCGGACCTCGAAGCCGGCGCGATCGCGGGAGAGACCGCCAGGCCCGAGAGCCGACAACCGGCGCTTGTGGGTGAGTTCGGCCAGCGGGTTGATCTGATCCATGAACTGCGAGAGCTGGCTGCGTCCGAAGAAATCGCGAACGACGGCCGAAAGAGCTTTCGGATTGATCAGCTTCTGCGGGGTCATGGTGTCGACGCCTTGATCGAACAGAGTCATGCGCTCCTTGACCAAGCGTTCAGTACGGGCCAGGCCGACGCGGCATTGGTTGGCCAGCAATTCGCCGACGGTGCGGACGCGGCGGCTGCCCAAGTGATCGATATCGTCGGTCGAACCTTCGCCCTTTTTGAGGCGGAGGAGGTACTTCGTAGCAGCGACGAGGTCTTCCTTGGTCAGGATGCGGCTATCCTCATTTTCCTTGAGGCCGAGCTTCTGGATGATCTTGTAACGACCGACGCGGCCGAGATCGTAGCGCTTCGGATCGAAAAAGAGGCGCTTGATGAGGGCGCGGGCGTTGGCGGCGGTGGGAGGATCACCCGGGCGGAGGCGGCGGTAGATATCCTTGAGAGCTTCCTCCTCGTTCTTGGTGGGATCCTTTTTGAGGCATTTGATGATGATGCCCTCGTCGCTGGTGGTATCGACGACGCGGATCTTATTGGTGCCGAGCTCGGCGATCTGCTTGACGACCGCTTTGGAGAGCGGTTCAAAGGCGCGAGCAACGACGATGCCCTTGTCCGGATCGATGGCGTCCTCGATCAAAACCTTGTTCTGGATGTCTTCGAGGTTCTCCGCCTGCTTGATGCTGAGCTCTTCGACATCATAGAACAGCTTGAGGATGTCCATGTCCGAGCCATAGCCGAGCGCGCGGAAGAAAGTGGTGGTGAGGAATTTACGGCGGCGTTTTTTCCGGTCGAGATAGACGTAGAGCAGGTCGCTGGTATCGAACTGCGCCTCGTACCACGAACCGCGATCCGGAATGATGCGGAAGGAATGGAGCATCTTGCCGTTCGGGTGTTGAGTGGCTTCGAAGGCCAAACCGGGGGAGCGGTGCAACTGGCTGACGATGACGCGTTCGGCGCCATTAATGACGAAAGTCCCCTGAGGGGTCATGAGCGGAAGTTCGCCCATGAATACCTTTTCCTCCTTGGTGCCCGCTTCCTCTTTGAGGAGGAAGGTGACATGAAGGGGGGCTCCGTAGGTGATGCCTTCGCGGAGGCACTCAAGCCAGTCGAGCTTGGGCTCGCCGATTTCGTAGCTGTGGTAATCCAGAACGATCTTCCCATCGTAACTTTCGATTGGGAAAACCTCCGTGAAAACCGCTTGCAGCCCAAGGTTTTTGCGCTGGCGGGGCGCGATCTCAGCTTGCAGGAACTCCTTATAAGAATTCACCTGCACCTCGATCATGTTCGGTGGAGTAATGACCTCTTTAATTTTTCCGAAGTTGATACGTTCTGACGCTCGGGATGGCATTTTTTCCTCTCGTTAAATTGGCAAGCGACGGGCCTTGCCTATTCTTTTTCTAAAAACGACACGACGCCGATGCCTTTGGGGCGGTCCAAAGGAAACACCGGCAGAATAAAAAATTTGATTACCTACTTATGGGTGACTTTCGCGTGTGGTAAATCTTTAATAATCAACAGACTCCGCAAATTTAAAACCTAAACAAAATCACCTACTAAAACCGGCTTTCGCCGAAGCAGATGGGATGCCGAAACCGGTTCGGCATCCCATAATAACAGATAGCTTATTTGATTTCAACCTTGGCGCCGGCGTCTTCAAGCTTTTTCTTCGCGGCGTCGGAATCAGCCTTGTTGGCTCCTTCCAGAACAGGTTTCGGAGCGCCTTCAACCAGCGCTTTAGCTTCCGCGAGGCCCAAACCGGCCTTCACTTCGCGGACCGCTTTAATCACAGCGATCTTCTTGTCAGCCGGAACGGAAGCCAGGATGACATCAAAAGCTGTCTTGGCTTCAGCGGCGGGAGCAGCAGCTCCACCGGCGGCAGGGGCGCCCGCGGCGGCAACCGCCACAGGAGCAGCGGCGCTCACGCCCCACTTTTCTTCCAACTGTTTCACGAGCGTGGCAGCTTCCAGAACTGTCAAAGCGCTCAATTGATCTACTAACGATGCTACGTCAGCCATTTTACCTTTCGTCTCGTCGTTTTCCGCGGCCGCGGATCATTTGAGCGGCAAGCCTGCCAGCCGACGATTTACTTTTTGTTTGTTATTGTCTGTTGATTGCTTCCCGACGCCTGCCGGGAAGAAATTATTGGGAACGGGACGAGCCAAAGCGCGTCCCGCGATGTTATCAGCCCTGGGGCTGTTCCTTGTCGACGCGAGCCTGGATGGCGCGGGCGACCATGCTTCCCGGAGTATTGAGCAAGCGGACCAACTGTCCGGCCGGGGCCTGGAGCAAGCCGAGGAGCTTGCCGCGGAGCACGTCGAGCGAAGGGAGGTCGGCCAAAGCGATCAAGTCCTTGCTGTCGAGGCGCTGATTGTTCAGGTAGCCGAAGTGAACGCTGCCTTTGGAGAATTCAGAGACGAAAGTCTTGAGGACTTTAGCGGCTCCGGAAACATCCTTCTGGCCGGTGACGACAGCGAGCTGGCCGCTGAGGGCGCCTTTCAGATCAGCGAGGCCGGCTTCCTTGGCGGCAACGCGGAAGATCGAGTTCTTCACCACGTGAACTTCTGAGCCAGAAGCGCGGAGGCGCTTGCGGAGCTCGCTGAAGTTGGTCACGGTGAGACCGCGATAATCGAGGACGATGAAAAAGGGCGAGGAGTTGAGACGGGCAATGTACTCCTTGCTGATAAATTGCTTTTCGGTACGCATCTTCTATGTCTTTCCAAGGTTTAGGCGGCGCTGGCAAACTCGCGGATGTCGAGCTTGATCGGGGGGCTCATGGTGGAGGAAAGCGTGCAGCTTTCCACAAAGGCCCCCTTAACGCTGTTCGGGCGGGATTTGACAACCGCCTCGATGACCGCGCGAGCGTTTTCGAGAATTTGCTGGGAGGAGAAGGAACGCTTGCCGACAGGGACGGCGACATTCGCGCCTTTGTCGACCTTGAATTCCACGCGGCCGGCCTTGACTTCACGAACCGCCTTGGCGGTATCTTCGGTCACTGTGCCGGTTTTTGGGTTCGGCATGAGCCCTCGAGGCCCGAGGACTTTGCCGAGCTTGCGAACTTCGATCATCGCTTCGGGAGTGGCGACGGCGACATCGAAATCGGTCCAGCCTTCGTTGGCTTTCTTGATCATGTCGTCGAACCCGACGAACTCCGCGCCGGCGCTGCGAGCGGCATCAGCGGCCGGGCCGGGTTTGGCGAAGACGAGCACGCGGACCGTTTTGCCGCTGCCGTGGGGCAGGGGAACAGTGCCGCGGACCATTTGGTCGGACTGCTTCGGGTCGACTCCCAGATGAAAAGCGACTTCAACGGTTTCGTTGAATTTCGCCTTGGGGAATTTATTGAGGACTTCGACGGCGCTTTGGAGGGGATAGCTCTTGGTCTTATCCACCAGCTCAATCGCCTTGCGATAACGTTTGCTGTGCTTTCTGGCCATATCAGTTTTGCGGTGCGAACGAACCCGAAATTCGGGGCTCTCCCGCGGTTAGTTGTTTAGCCGGCGATTTCGATACCCATGCTCCGAGCGGTGCCGGCCACCACGCGGAAAGCTGCTTCTTCATTGGTCGCGTTGAGGTCTTTCATCTTCATCTTGACGATGTCGAGGACCTGCTTGCGAGTGACCTTGCCGACCTTGTCCTTGTTCGGGGTTTTGGACCCGGAGGCCACGCCGGCAGCTTTCTTGAGCAGCACCGAGGCGGGAGGGGACTTGGTAATGAAGGTGAAAGATTTATCCTGGTAAACGGTGATGACCACGGGGATCACCAAACCAGCCTGCTCCTTGGTCACGGCGTTAAATTCTTTGCAGAACGCCATGATGTTGACGCCTTGCTGACCGAGAGCGGGGCCGACCGGAGGGGCGGGATTCGCCTGCCCGGCAGGAATCTGTAACTTAACTTGTCCGACAACTTTCTTCGCCATAAAAATCTAAGTGGAATTAAGTGGAATATGTGGAATTACGGGCTTTTCTGGTGGAATGGTCCTGAAACGGTCAGGCTTTTTCCACCTGCCAATACTCCAGTTCCACCGGGGTGTTACGCCCGAAAATGTTCACGGTGACCTTGAGCTTGCCCTTCTCGGGGTCGATTTCTTCGATCGCGCCGCTGAAATTCAGGAAGGGACCATCGTTAATCTTGATGGTTTCGCCGACTTCGAATTGGACCTTGGGACGTTCGGTGTCCTCGGAGTCCGAGATCTGGGATTTGATGGAGGCGATTTCCTCCTGGCTGGTCGGGGTGGGGCGGTCCCCGCCGACAAACCCGATGATGCCCGGGGTGTCACGGATGAAGTACCATGGCTTCTCGATGATGCGGTTATTTTCGTCCAGAAGCACCATGTCCACGAAGACGTAGCCGGGATAAAGCTTGCGAGTGGTGACGGTCTTTTTGCCGCTGCGCACTTCGGCGACCTTTTCCATGGGGACGAGCACCTCGTTGATGAACTCGGACATCTCCTCGGCTTTGAGGCGTTTCTCGATGCTTTCTTTAACCTTTTGCTCCTGCCCGGAGAGGGTATGGAGCACGAACCATTTGCTATGAGCCATGTGACCTTCCGGGTTAAGTGATGAGACGAATGACCATCGAAAGGACCCAATCGACGCTAACGGTAAAGAGGCCGAGCATCAGAATTGTGAACATGACAACGAGGGTGGAACCCTTGAGTTCATCCACGCTGGGCCAAGTGCACTTTTTGAGTTCTTCCTGGGTTTCGGCGCAGTAATCGCGAATGCGAACGAGGTAACCGCGCTGCCAGAGAAAGCCAAAGATGGCTCCGATGACGACAATCCAGATGATCAGTCCGGTGTAGCCACCACGGGCCGCCGCGCTGCCGGTCGCAGCCTGGGCAAAGAGATTTACTGTATTATTCACGTTCTAAAAATCTGGCGGAGGGGGAGGGATTCGAACCCCCGAAGGTGTTAAGCCTTAGCGGTTTTCAAGACCGCCGCGATAGACCACTCTGCCACCCCTCCGGCTGTGCAATCCTTTTCCGCTCCGTTCTCGCTGACCACGGATTTATCCCGTGCAGCGGACAAAATAGTTTCGATCTAACCTGCTACGTCACCATTCAAAAATTTTGAATGGCAGGGCGGGAGGGACTCGAACCCCCAACCGACGGTTTTGGAGACCGCTACTCTACCAATTGA
>CAZMKE010000031.1:0-78933 GCA_964566945.1 uncultured Verrucomicrobiota bacterium
AAACATCCTCAAACCCGTCCGCGTTCAGGTCGCCCACGCTCGGGCCCCAAGGCCAGTAGGTTTCCGCGCCGATCTTGCCCGAGACTTCGGAGTATCGGCCGTTCCCCAGGTTTTGGTAGAAAGCGTTGCCGAAGATGTTATTCGAGGCGCCTTGGAGAAAGGCATCGTTCCACTCCGCCGTGCACCAAACGTCGCTCTTTTCCTTTTCAAACCGTGGCGTGTATTCCTTTTTTCCGACCTTGGTTTGCGCTTCTGTCATGTCGGAGTGCATATCCGTGACGTAGAGGTCGATCAGGCCGTCGTTGTTGTAATCGAAGAATTTCACTCCCATGGCGCCCCATGGGGTTTTCGGAAAGTACGTCGCGGTTTTTTCGATGAATCCTTTGCCACCCTGGTTCTCGTAGTACTTGTCATCCCCTTGCATTGCCAGGACGTAGAGGTCCGGGTAGCCGTCGCCATTCACGTCACAAAAAGTGGCTTCGCCGCTCCAGCCGTGATGTTCGAGGTGCATCTCTTTGGACACATCCTTGAAGCGGCCGCCGCCCAGGTTCTGGTACAGAATGCTCTGTTCGCTCCGTTCTGGCTCCAGGTGGCCGGCAAACGCCTTTAGGTAGGCGTGGTAATATCCGCCGCGCCCCTTTTCCTTCTCGGTGTAGTTGCCCACATTCGCGACGAAAAGATCCAGCAGGCCATCCCCGTTGAAATCGAAAAAGACGATGCCGGACGAGTGCCCCGCGTAGCCGACTCCCGCCGATTCGGTGATGTTTTGAAATCTGCCGTGCCCGAGATTGCGAAACAGGACGTTGCCCGTTTGCACGGTGGTGACGAAGAGGTCGGGCAGGCCGTCGTTGTCGATGTCCGCAAAAGCCGCGGCCACGCAGATTTTGTCCGCCAGCCCCACGCCGGCCGCGGCGGTGATGTTCTCGAATTTGCCGTTGCCCAGGTTGCGCCAGAGCTCGCTTCCGCCCAATTGATTGACGAAGAAGAGGTCCAGTTTGCCATCCCCATCCACGTCTGCCACCGCCAGGCCGGAGCCGTGGTCGTAGTGGGCCGGTTTCCAATCTTTCGCGGCGTCGTCGACTGCGTTGTGCTTGAAAGTGATGCCGCTCTGCTCGCGTTGGTCCGTGAAGCTGAAATCGTGGAGGACGCTCGATTTCGAAATGGCCTCCAATTGATGCCGCTTGTTGGTTTCGAGCGCCGCCTTGGTCTTCGCGTTGAGCTTGAAAGGATCCATCAACGGCGGTTCAGCGGCGCTATCAGCGCCCCGAGCCGGGGCTGAGCCAAAGAGGATCAGGAACGTCAGAGCACACCAGATTTTCATCGAACACCTGCGAATTTACGCAACTTTGCGCAATTTCGATATCCTCCCGGTCTGCACCCACTCTGCAACATAAATGTTGCCCGCCGCATCAAAGCAGGCGTCGTGCGGATGGAGAAACTTCCCGCTCACCCATCCCGCCCCGGTCTGGTCGCCCCGGAGCTTCATCCCGTCCTTCAAAACCTGGGCGCGCCAGGCGGGGTCTTCGCCCAGGTGGGCAATGATCTCGTTGTTTCCATCCAGCAGGGTGATCCTCGCGCTTAAATCCGGGACGAGCAGCACGTCGCCCCGAGCGTCGATATTGGCAGGCAGGATGAAGCCATCCAGCGTTTTCAGGTGTTTCCCTTTGAGCGTGAACCATTGCAGGCGTTTGTTGGCCCGGTCCGCCACCAGCACCGAAGGTTCCCGGCCGGGCCGATTGTCGTAATAAATCCCGTGCGGGGTGTCGAACTGGCCGTCCCCTTTGCCCGGTTCGCCAAACATGAATTGCCAGTTGCCTTCCTTGTCGTAGCGGTGGATGCGAAACGATCCATAGCCGTCCGCCAGGAAGAATCCCCCGTCCGGCAGGAAGGCGTAGTTGGTCGGCATGAACGCGTCCCGCCCCCAGCGTTTCACCGGTTTGGTATCCTCTTCCGCCGCATAAACTCCGGAGGCCATGGGCGCGCGCTTCAACCAGACCTGCTCTCCAGTCAGCGTCAGCTTGGCGAAGCTCTTGACCTGCTGATAGGCGGTTACATAGAGGAATTGAGTGCTCCCTTCGGTGACCACCTCCAGCCCATGTCCGCCCCCTTGAAATTGGCTGCCAAAAGCCCGGATGAATTTCCCGCTCGGATCGAAAACGAAAATCGACGGGTGATCCTTTAGGTTCTCCCGCCCTTCGTGAATGACGTAGACCAATCCGTCGCGGTCGACCGCGACGTTGTGCGTCGTTTGCCACGAGTATTTGTCGGGCAGTTGAGCCCAGTGGTGCTGGACCTCGTACTGGTGCGCTCCCGAACCGATGACCAGTTGCTTCTCGGTCTTTTGTTGTGTGAAGACGCGAGGGGCGGTCAAGGCGAACGAAGAGAGCGCGGTCCCGGCGAGAAAGCGACGACGGTTCATTTGCTTCATAAGAATCCTGGTGGATGGTCTGGAGCGTAGCGAAATGATTCCGGGCGCGCGAGCGGCTTTTCGAGTGAAGGGGTGAATTCTGCAAGATGCTGATGCCGTGAATATTGTGTGTCCTATTTTAGGGGATTGACTGTCGCTGGCTTGTTTTTGCGCGCCTTGGGGCAAAACTGAGGTAACCGCAAATATCGTTCTGTCTAATAGTTGACGAGCGGGAATTGACTTCAATCATCAAACCTTATTAAAGTGCGTTTTAGTAATTTATTGGAATAACCCGCTGAGACTCTGCGGGAGCACGATGAATGTGTTAACAGGACTGTTCGGCTCGTCTCTGGGCAAGAAGTACATCATGGCCATTACCGGCCTGGCGATGTTCGGCTTCGTAGTTGCCCATATGCTGGGCAACCTGCAAGTGTTCCTCGGTCCCGAGGCAATCAATGACTACGGCTATTTTCTGCAGAGCAAGCCGGAGCTGGTCTGGCCTGCCCGGACGGTTCTGCTGCTCATGGTCAGCCTCCACGTCTGGGCCGCCATCAAGCTGAGCGCCGAGAACAAGGCGGCGCGCCCAAAAGCCTACGGCAACTACAAGATGATGGCCGCCAGCTATGCTTCCCGCACCATGCTGGTCAGCGGCCTGGTCCTTTTCACCTTCATTGTCTACCACCTGCTGCATTTCACCGCGCAGGTGGATGGAATCAACTTCGCCAACACCAGCTTCGTGAAGCTGGAGGATCCGAAGCATCACCACGATGTCTATAACATGATCATCGTCGGCTTCAGCCAGCCGATCGTGGCGATCTTCTACATCGTGAGCATGTGTCTGCTCTCGCTCCACCTCAGCCACGGGATCAGCAGCATGTTCCAGTCTTTGGGTTGGAAGAATCGGAAGTACGCTGCGTTGATCGATCGATTTGCCCTGGTGATGGCTGGAGTTTTGGTGATCGGCTATTCATCGATTCCGATCGCGGTGCTCACAGGCATCCTGAAGAAGGCAACCTATGGTACTTGATTCAAAGATCCCTTCAGGGCCGATCGACAAAAAGTGGGACAAGGCTCGCGCTGAGTTCAAGCTGGTGAACCCGGCGAACAAGCGCAAATTTGAGGTCCTCGTGGTGGGCAGCGGCCTCGCCGGCGCTTCGGCCGCGGCGACTCTCGCGGAACTCGGTTACAAAGTTAAGTGCTTTTGCTACCAGGACAGCCCGCGCCGCGCGCACAGCATTGCCGCGCAAGGCGGGATCAATGCCGCGAAGAATTATCAGAACGACGGCGACAGCGTTTACCGGCTGTTTTACGACACGATCAAAGGCGGCGATTTTCGGGCGCGCGAAGCGAATGTTTACCGCCTGGCGCAGCTCAGCGTTAACATCATTGACCAGTGTGTCGCCCAAGGCGTGCCGTTTGCCCGCGAATACAGCGGAAACCTGACCAACCGGTCTTTCGGCGGCGCCCAGGTTTCGCGGACCTTTTATGCGCGTGGCCAGACCGGCCAGCAGTTGCTTCTGGGCGCCTACCAAGCCTTGGAGCGCCAGATCGGTTTGGGCACTGTTCAGATGTTCCCCCGCACCGAGATGCTCGATGTGGTGATTGTGGATGGCCACGCCAAGGGCATCGTGGTGCGCGACCTGATCACCGGCCAGATCAGCTCTTTCTCCGGCGATGCCGTCGTGCTGGCCACCGGCGGTTACTGCAACGTTTTCTACCTTTCCACGAATGCCCGGGGCTGCAACGTCACTGCGACCTACCGCGCCTACAAGAAAGGGGCGGCGTTTGCGAACCCCTGTTACACCCAGATCCATCCGACCTGCATCCCGGTGAGCGGCGACCATCAATCCAAGCTCACGCTCATGTCCGAATCTCTGCGCAACGACGGACGGGTTTGGGTGCCGAAGAAAAAGGGGGACAAACGGTCTCCGGACCAGATTCCCGAGGCCGAACGCGATTATTTCCTCGAACGAAAGTATCCCAGCTTCGGCAACCTGGCGCCGCGCGACATTTCTTCGCGCGCAGCCAAGGAAGCATGCGATGACGGACGGGGTGTGGGCTCGACCGGCCTTGGCGTTTACCTCGATTTTGCCGATGCGATCAAGCGGTTGGGCGTGGCCACGATCAAGGAGCGCTACGGCAACTTGTTCGACATGTACGAAACCATCACGGGTGAGAACGCTTACCAGGTGCCGATGCGCATCTATCCCGCGTTGCACTACACGATGGGCGGGCTTTGGGTCGACTACAACTTGATGAGCAACATCCCCGGCTTGTTCGTCCTGGGTGAAGCCAATTTTTCCGATCACGGAGCCAATCGCCTCGGAGCGAGCGCCCTCATGCAGGGCCTGGCTGACGGTTACTTCGTCATTCCTTATACCATCGGCCACTACTTCGCCTCCTCGAAAAATGCGCGTCCGGCTGTTTCCCATCCGGAATTTAAGAAAGCGGAGGAGAATATTCGGGCGATGACTCAGCGCTTTCTGTCGATGAACGGCAAACGGACGCCCACTTCGTTCCATCGCGAATTGGGCAAGCTGATGTGGGACAATTGCGGAATGGCTCGTTCGGAGCAGAGCCTGAAGTCCGCTCTCAAGCGGATTCCGGAGCTGCGCGAGGAGTTCTGGCAGAATCTCAAAGTGACCGGATCGGGAGAGGAATTGAATCAAGCCCTGGAGGCAGCCGGCCGCGTGGCTGATTACATGGAGTTTGCCGAATTGCTCTGCACGGACGCCCTTATGCGCCGCGAATCGTGTGGCGGCCACTTCCGGGTGGAGTATCAAACCGAGGAAGGCGAGGCGAAGCGCGATGACGAGAATTTTGCTTTCGTGGGCGCCTGGGAATATCAGGGTCCCGGTAAAGCTCCGGTTCTCCACAAGGAGCCTCTGGTCTACGAGGAAGTCCACATGAGCCAGCGCAGCTACAAGTAGTATGAATTTAACGCTCAAAGTCTGGCGTCAGAAAAACGGCTCGGCCGAGGGCCAGTTCGCCACTTACCAGGCCACGAATGTCATCGAGGACATGTCGTTCCTGGAAATGCTCGACGTGGTCAACGAGGGTTTGATCGAGAAGGGCGAGGAGCCGATCGCCTTTGATTCCGATTGTCGGGAAGGCATCTGCGGGATGTGCTCCCTCGTCATTAACGGAGTGCCGCACGGCGGCCATCGGGGCACCGCCACCTGCCAATTGCACATGCGCCATTTCCGCGATGGCGAGACAATTTCGATCGAGCCGTGGCGCGCCAAGGCGTTCCCAGTGGTCAAGGACCTGGTGGTGAATCGCGGCGCATTTGATCGCATTATTGCGGCGGGCGGCTTTATTTCGGCCTCCACCGGCGGCGCGCCCGACGGCAACGCCATTCCGATCGGCAAGGATGACCAGGAAAAGGCGATGGATGCCGCCGCCTGCATCGGATGTGGTGCGTGTGTCGCCGCGTGTAAGAATGCCTCTGCCATGTTGTTTGTCTCCGCGAAGGTCTCCCATCTTGCGATGCTGCCTCAAGGCAAGGTCGAGCGGGAGCGCCGCGCCCTGAGCATGGTCCGGCAGATGGACGCGGAAGGGTTCGGCAACTGCACGGTCACCGGTTCGTGCGAAGCGGTTTGCCCGAAGGAAATCAGCCTGGATTTCATCGCCTTGATGAATCGGGAGTATTTCAAAGCCCTGCTCAAGAAGTAAGGCGGCCGGTTCTTTAAAAGCGTTGGATCGACTTCCGCGGCCCGATCTGGCAGATAAGGGGCCGTTCCATGGTTCTCACCGCGCAGAGCAGAGACGATTTGGCCAAAGCCGTTGCGGAAGCTTCACGGACCAAGACTCCCATCTCCCAGGTGGATCTTCGGCGTCTTGACGCCCTGGTGGAACACACCGCTGAGGACATGACCGCCACCGTCGAGGCCGGCATGACGCTGGGAGCATTTCAGGAGCTTTTGCGCCGCGCTGGGCAGTGGCTTCCGCTTGATCCGCCCAACGCCGGGGCGCTTTCCATCGCGGACCTGCTCGCGGGCGACCGGTCCGGCCCACGCCGGTTTGGCTATGGGGTCGCGCGCGATTTCCTGATTGGCATCAAGGTGCTGCTCGCCAGCGGCGAGGTGATCAAGGCTGGGGGGAAAGTGGTGAAGAACGTGGCCGGCTACGATCTGTGCAAATTGTTTATCGGAGCCCGGCACAGCCTTGGCATCATCGTCGAGGCGACGTTCAAACTCCGGCCCTTGCCTGAGCGTGAAATCATTTTGGAGAGCCGCTTTTCTACGCTGGCCGATCTGGAGCGCGCCGCGCGGGCTGTATTGGATTCGCCCGTGCAACCGGTGATTGTGGATGCCCACAATTTGCAGGACCGGCCGGTGCTTGTCGTCGGGTTCGACGGCGCCCGCGAAGATGTCGATTATCAATTGGACCTCGTTCGCAAGCTGGGCGAATGGCGGGAAAGCTCGACCGCCTACGATGCGCGCTTTGGGGAACTGTGTCCGAACCCGCGGCGGGTTTCAGTGCTTCCGTCGGCTTCAGCTCAAGCGATGGAGCGGCTGGGCGCCGCCGCGATGGTGGCGCGGTTCGGAAACGGAGTAATTTATCACAACGGCGGCGAGCCCGCTGTCCCCCAGGAGCTGCCGAACGCTGGCTTGCTGCGGCGGGTGAAAGACGCTTACGATCCCCAGGGAATTTTCCCGGAGTACCGCCCGTGACCGCGCCACCGCAATTCCTCGACGAACGCAAATCGCTCGCCTGCATTCATTGCGGGCTTTGCCTGGGCGCCTGTCCCACCTACTTGCAGACGGGCAATGAGAACGAATCGCCGCGTGGCCGGATTTACATCATGCGCGCCCTGCAAGCGGGCCGTCTCCCGCTCGATGAGGCGAGCGTCCAGCATGTCGATCTTTGCCTCGGCTGCCGCGCGTGCGAGGCCGCGTGCCCTTCGGGCGTCCAGTACGGCGCCCTTCTGGAGCAGACCCGTGACTTTATCGAAGAGAATTACCGCCGCTCGCCCTACCAATCTTTTCTCCGCCGGTTCGTGATCGAACGCCTTTTTCCCGTCCCCTGGCGCCTGCGGCTGGCGCTGGTGCCGGCCCGCCTGGCCAAGTTGCTCGGCCTTGCGCCGCTGCTCCCGAAAGCGCTGCGGGAGCCGATCGATCTTCTTCCGGACCGAATGACCGCGGATGCGAGCCCGGAGCTTTCCCCGGCCAGCCGGCAACCGGCACGGGGCACGGTTGGTTTCGTGCGCGGCTGCGTGATGAGCGTGATGTTCGGCGATACCAACGCCGCGAGCATTCGCTTGTTGAATCGGGCGGGCTACGATGTGATCGCGCCCCGTGAACAGTCTTGTTGCGGCGCTCTGTTTGCGCACAGCGGCCGGCTGGAAATGGCCCGGCAATCCGCGGTGGCGAATATTCAGGCGTTCGCCCGGCATCGCCTGGACGCCGTGGTCATTAACGCGGCCGGCTGCGGTTCCACCCTTAAGGAGTACGGGCATTTGCTCGAGCATGACGCGGAGCATGGCGAGAGCGGCCGGCAATTCAGTGCCAAGGTGCGCGATCTGACCGAGTTTCTGGCGGCGGCGGATTTCACCGCGCTGAAATTTCGGCGGACCGGCGACAAAGTGACTTATCACGATGCCTGTCATCTGGCCCACCCGCAGCGCATTACGGCCCAGCCTCGAGCGATGGTGCGAGCCGTGGCGGGACCGAACTACGTGGAACTGCCGGAAGCAGATCTGTGCTGCGGGAGCGCCGGCACCTATAACCTTACCCAGCCCGCCATGGCCGAAAGCCTGCAGGCTCGGAAGACGCAGAACATTCTCAGCACCGGCGCGACTGTGCTGGTCACGAGCAACCCAGGCTGCATGCTCCAAATTCGGGCCGGTCTCGAGAAGGCAGCGCCAGGCAAAGTTCGGGTGCTGCACATTGCCGACTACCTCGCCGAAGCGCTTGAAACCCGGGAGTAATGGCGGGCCTTATTTTGCCTGCAAATCCGGAAGCAATTGCCGGACAAGGGCCGGGATGATCTCGCGGTCTGGCGCATGGTTGAGCGTAAAAATGACCAGGATAATTCTCTGGCCTCCGGGCAGCTCAATGTAAGCCGCGTCATGCCGGGTTTTGCTGGTCCATCCGGCTTTTGACCAAAGCTTGCTACCGGCGGGCAGGGCGCTCGCGGTGAAGGCCTGGGTTTGATCGTCGGGCTTCGACCCCTCGTCCGCCACATCCCGGCGCAGCAGTTCCAGCATTTGAGCGCTCCGATCCCTGGTGACCGCTCGGCCCAGCGCGATTTCACACAGCAGGCGCGCGGTGGCCTCTGTGGTCAGCGCATTTCGATTTTCGTAGTTCGCCCCGACGAACACGCGCTCGCGTCCGTACGGACCCTCGTCCCACGGCTTTTGGTTGACGTTGATGGAACGATAACCTTCCGCGGCAAAATAGCGGTTGATAACGTTGCGGCGTTCAGCCCAGGCCGTCATTTCCGGCGGGGAAACTTCCGGGCCGCCGGTGGTGCCGGTCAAAAGGTCTACCACGTAATGGGTCGCATCGTTCGAGGAGTCGACAATCATGTTGCGCAACGCCCGCTTGAGCTCCGGGGTGTCCGCGATTTTGCCGTCCTCGAGCCAGCGATGAGCCGCGGCCAGGTAGAATAGTTTGACCACGCTGGCGGGGTAGATGCCGATCTCACCCCGGGACGCTGCGGTTTGGATGCCTTGCGGGCTGCCGATCTGCCAAAGGGAGACCGCTAATTCTTCCGGTTTCAGCTGTTTGGGCGCGAAGAGGGCGAGCGTGTTGGAAACGGCAACATTCAGGCTTTTCTGGAGCTGAGGGGAAACCGTTACTCGCAAGTCGGAGGCCAGCGAAGAAGTCATGGCGATCAAAATGAGGAGAAAGGGTTTCATGCCGGGCTGGCCGGTTCCGTCTTTTCAAGAAACCGCATGATCGAGTCGCCATGCTTGAGTTGTTTCCGTTCGTGCCATCGCGCAGGCCGGTCCAGCGTGTCTCTCTTGGAATGGCCCAGGATGAAAGTGCCGGCGTCGCTCAACAGGCTGGGCAGGTTCGGATCATCGAGAAGCTTTTGCGCAAAGGACTCGGATCGTTTTCCGACATTTTTCTCTCCATAAGGCGGATCAGCAAAAATCAGGTCAAATTTGCGCCCGCCGTGGGCCAGTTGAGCCACTGCGGCGAAGGCGTCCTGCACGCGCACGTCGAAGCGGAGGCTTTGCTCCTCAAGAGATTCGAAGTTCGATCGAATCATGGCTGCCGTGCGGTTCGATTTCTCGACGATCAGCGCACTGGCCGCGCCCCGGCTCAATGCTTCGAGCGATAACGCTCCGGAACCGCCAAATAGCTCGAGAACCGTCGCCTTGAGGACCCGTTCGCCGAGGCTGTTGAAGATGGCTTGTTTGACCAGGTCGGGTGTCGGGCGAACATCGTACCCCTTGGGCACTTTCAGGATTCTTCCGCCCGATTTACCGCCGATGATGCGCATGGCGCTACTCTATCGTGTTGGCGGGAGTTGAGTCCACTTCTGTCCACCGGTGGGCTGCGAGCGCTTGCGTCGGGCGAGCCACCGGATCGCCCCCCCGAGGCCCCCGAGCAGGAAGCCCAGGGGCCCGGTAATGAAAATCCCGAGCAGTGGGCCCTGATTGGAGTCTGGAGAAAGAATTATCGGCCCGAAAAAGCCAAGACAAAACCCGATTCCGCCAACCAGCATCGCTCCCTTCAAAACATGGGCCGCAAGTTTCCCCATGTTCCAGCCATCGGCGGGCGGAGGGTAAAAACCAAGAAAAAAGTGCGCCGGAAAGGACTGTTCCGCCGGGTTAGGCGTTCCTACCCGGGCCCTGGAACCACGCCGTCAAATCATTCACCACGGCGGAGTAGATTTTCTCGGTCTCGGGAGACATCGGCATCTTGGGCGCGCCCGTTTCAAACCCGCGCGCGGCGACAGCGGCCTGCACGTTGAATGGGAAGTTCAGCCGGCTGATCTGCCGCAGAAGATCATTGACCAGCGCGGTCAGATCGGACGAGGCGACCCCCCGGCCCGAATTCTCGAAGATGCTGCTGAGGGCCCGCGGGACGACATTGGCCAGGCCGCTGATAGTTCCGACACAGCCCAGACTCAGGGCTTCGGCCAGCCGCATGTCGGCTCCCGTCAAAACATCAAAGCCCAGTTGCTTGCCCAAGCGGAGGAGTTCCTTGTGGTATTCGAACTCGGCCCCGCTTTGTTTCACCGCCATCACTTTGGTTCGGCGCGCAACGTATTCGATCGTCTCCAGGGAAATCTTTTTTCCGGTGACCTCCGGATAATTGTAGAGGGCGATCGGAGCGCCGACGCCGCGAGCGGCCGTCAGGAAGAACTCCGCCAGATCCCGCTGTTCGAGCGCAAAAAACCAGGGTGGCAACACCGCCAGGCAGTGGGCGCCCGCGGCATGCGCGTGCCGCCCGAGGTCGATCACGTTGCGCACTTGCACGTCGCTCACGTTTGCAATCACCTGGCGCCCCCGGGCCTGGCAGGCGCGAATCACCCGTTCGAGAAGCGCTTTCCGTTGAGCCAGAGTGAGATGCACGAACTCGCCGGTGCTGCCTAAAGCCATGATACCCTGAACGCCGGCATCGAGGACGGAGGCGAGATGCCGGTCGAGAGCTTCCCAAAGGATTTCGCCGGACGGATCCGCCGGAGTCCACAGCGCGCAATAAATTCCCTGAAGTCGATCCATGTTACGCGATCGATCTTCGGCGAGAACCAACCGGGTTCCAAGTCAAATTGGATGGCGGACCGATTTCGGCAGGGAGCAAACTGCTTGACCGCAGCTGCAAATCACAGCGGCGCTTTGAAATAGCATTGCCAGCTTCCGGCACTCGCTCCGAGGCCGATCTGCCGGGAATTCTGCCAGGCCACATGTCCGTCTTCGTAGAGGAAGTTCCCTCCATCCGGCACGAGTCGGTTGCCTCGGTGCGTCCCGGTGGGGATTTTCTTCCCATTGTAGTCCGTGGCCCAAACCAGGCGGCTGTCCAGCATATTGGTGGCAAAAGGCCCGATCGCCTGGTTCTTGTCGATCAGGACGGGTGCGAAACCGTAGGTGGGATCATTGATCTTGGTGCGATAGAACCATTCTTTGGTCCCCGTCGCGGTCGTCCAGGTCTCAACATTGGCGCGGGCATCCGCCTTGTTACGGTCCCGTCCCGGCAGGAGGAAATACCCCAGCAATTGATTGGCGCTATCGCTGGTGATGTTGTCCTTTTCAAACGCCCGATGCCAAAGCTCTGTCGGGCAGAAGAGCACGTCGTTTTGGGGCCGGTCCGTTTTGGTGGTGGTGCGGCGGTTCTTGAGCAGATAGTTATTCCAGAAATTGCTCATGCTCGGGAGCATCCAGCTCAAGTCCGCCTGACCGAACGAGTTGTCCGGGAGGTACTCGCGATTGTCCAGCGCGTACATGTTCAGCGCCACCCCCCATTGTTTGCCGTTGCTGGCGCAGAGGATCTTTTGGGATTTCGCTTTGGCTTTGGCCAGCGCTGGCAGAAGCATCCCGGCGAGAATCGCAATGATGGCAACGACTACCAGCAATTCGATGAGGGTGAAGGCCCTGCCGCTGACGGTTGCGCCAGGTGGGGTGTTCGTTCGTGTCATAAGCGCAACATTCGTGTGGTTTATTGAATCCGTGGCTTGCTCGGGAAATTATCAAGGCAGCCGGTTTCGCTCAAGCGAATCTCTGGCAAATCTCCTTTAAGACTCTCTCCCGCCTTCACCTGCTTTGTCGATGTGCGTTCTGACGCTCAGGCTAGAATCTGATTGATATCCAGCTTCCCATTGCTCACAAAAGAGGCGGTTCTTGGCGCTACCGGAAGAAAGGAGTCCTGATATGCCTGCCCCTCTTTCAATTGCTCAGCTGGATCTTGCTCCGCCCCCAGGGCGTCTCTACTTCAACACCGACCGCGAATGGCGCGAGGAATTCATCTATTTCCTCATGGTGGATCGGTTTCAGGACGATGTGGCCCGCCCGGCGGTCAATAGCCCGAATCGATCCCGGGGATTTGCCACGCCGGATGACTTCTATGGCGGCAAGATCAAGGGGATTACCGCGAATCTCGATTACATCGCCAATCTCGGCTGCACCGCCATCTGGCTTTCGCCGGTTTTTGAAAACAATGCCGGGGCGTACCACGGATATAACATCAACAACTATCTTGATATCGATCCCCATTTTGGCACGAAGCAGGATCTGATCGATCTCGTGCAGGCCGCCCATGCGTTTCAGAAGAACGGCCAGCCATATCCGCTCCGGGTCATTCTGGATGTCGTGATCAATCATTCCGGAAATAACTGGAACTACCAGGGAGGCGGCCATTCGTACAACGGCAGCCAGTTTGATTTTGGCAGTTGGAACCGTGGCGACCGCCCCATCCCGGTCGAGCTGCGCAATCCGGACCTCTACCATCGCATGGGAGACATCACCGGTGGCGGGTGGGACACCTATCCGGAATTGCAGCATGGCGATCTGGTCGGTTTGAAGGACTACGCGAATGACGACGATGCCGTCGGTTCGGCGGTGATCAACATTCTCATCAAAGCCCATTGCTACTGGATCAAAGAGGCGGATGTGGACGGGTTTCGGGTGGATGCCGTGAAGCATATGGGAGAGCTGGCCTGTTCGCGGTTCGCTTCCGGAATTCGCGAGTATGCCTATTCGCTCGGGAAAAAGGGATTCTACCTGTTCGGTGAAGTGGCCAGCGCCGATGACGATTTGATCGACCGTTACATCGGCCAAAACACGTCGCGCCAGGACGGCGAAAGAACGGTTTTTTTCGGCCTGAACTCCGCCCTCGATTTTCGCCTCGCGGAAGGGAAATGGGGCGCCCCGGGGTTGGCCAGCATCATCAAAGGTTTTGGGTCGCCTCAAGTGCTGTTCGACCGGCTGGAACGGCAGAGAGATCGCGCTCTCAACCGCGGCGAATTGGGGCAGTTCCTGGTCACGTTTATCGACAATCACGACTCTTTCTGGCAGCCGGCCGGCCGCGTCGGGAACGGCGCTCCGGACGCGCAGGTGATCGGCGGGATGGGCTATTTGCTTTGTGCCCTGGGGACGCCCTGCATTTACTATGGCACCGAGCAGGGTTTCTCCGGCACCGGCGGCGACAATCCGATTCGTGAAGCCATGTTTGACTCGGCCCCCGGCGGACTGAGTTTGCTGAACCAGAATTGCGTCATCTATCAGGAGATCGCCAGGATCGCTGAAGTCATGAAAGAGCAGCCGGCTCTTCGCTTCGGCCGCATGTACTTCCGGGAAATCTCCGGGGATGGCCAGAACTTTGGACTGCCCTTTGGC
This sequence comes from uncultured Verrucomicrobiota bacterium, assembly GCA_964566945.1. Lineage (GTDB taxonomy): Bacteria > Verrucomicrobiota > Verrucomicrobiia > Limisphaerales > SXQI01 > DASVNK01. The sequence goes on from CAZMKE010000031.1 coordinate 13,698, forward strand.
TCCGACTACACGCTGGCTTTCTCCCGAGTGCTCTACGGAAGCGAGGTTCTGGTGGTCTACAACGTGTCGGCCAATCCCCGGAACGACGCCATCATTGTCGACGCCTCCTTCCACGCCGGGGGCGGCAACCTCCGCTATCTTTACGGCGGAGCCGGAACCGTCCCGGTTCAGACCTCCCCCAGTGGCGCGGCTTTTGTGCGCGTGCCCCTCCAGGGACATCAATTCGCGATTCTGGCTTGAAGAAAAGAGCCGGCTCGCACGGAGCTTAGTTGAGGTCGCGCGTCTTCTTTTCGTCGCGGTGATCTCGGATCAGAATCGCGACCACGAGGTAAAAGCCTCCCGCGGCCGCTGCCATGAAGCACAGCATGGCCAGGCCGGGATAGCCGAACAGCGTGAAGCTCGTCTTCACCTGCATCAGCAGCGACGCTCCGATGATGAGCGCCGCGAGGATCAGCCCGGCCGTAATGCGATTGGCGATTTTGTGGAACGCCGCCAGGAGCAGCGCCACGTCCACCGCCTTGATTTTCACTTCCAGTTCGGCGTTCGCCACCGAGTCGAGAATGCGCGAGACTCGTTTCGGAAGCGCGGAAACAAAGTCTTTGAGCTCCAGCATCGAGGCAGCGAGATTGCCTGGAGACATCGCCCTCCACATGCGCTGATTCAGGATGGTGCTGACGTTTTGCTTGATGGACTCGTTCGGGTTGAATTCCGGGTCGAGAATTTTTCCGACTTCGTCGAGTTGCAACAGCGCCTTCCCCAGCATCATCAGTTCGGCCGGCACGTACAAGCCGCTCAGGCCCGCGCTGCGCGTGAGCGCCAGGATTGCTTTGCCCACTTCGAGCTCCTTGAGCCGGTTATTCTGCTGCTCAGCGATAAAGACAGCGATTCCCTTGCGGAATTCGGCTTCGTGGAAATCTTCCGCCGGTTCACTGATGCTGATGGCGATCTGCGCGGCCGCTTCCCCGCGTCCCTCGCTGATCGCCAGGAGAATCTTTACCAGGCCTTCCTGCAGTTCCGTGGTGGTGCGTCCGACCATTCCCAGGTCGAGCAGCGCGATTTTCTGGTCGGGCGTCAGCAAAACATTGCCGGGGTGCGGATCGGCGTGGAACAAGCCGTCCACCAGCACTTGCTTGAGATACGCCCGGAACAATTCGTCAGCCAGCGCGGCGCCGTTAATGTCGAGCCGGGCCAGTGGGGTGATCTCCGTGATCTTCCGTCCGGGCAGGTAATCCATCGTCAGGACGCTGCGAGTGGTGAAGCTCAGCACCGGCCGCGGGACTTTCAAGAGCGGAAAGTCCTTCAGATTGTCCGCAATGGCCGACATGTTGGACGCTTCTTTTTGATAATCCAATTCGTTGATCAAAGTCCGGCGGAACTCCTCGAAGATCTTTTGCACCTGGTAGCGCTTGCCGGATTTGGTGTGTTCCAGCACGGTGGCGATCTCGTCCAGCACCTGCAATTCATCCAGAATTTGCGGCCGAATCCCTGGCCGCTGCACTTTCACCACGACGACTCTCCCGTCTCGCAGCGTGGCTTTGTGCACCTGGCCGAGGGATGCGGCCGCGAGCGGTTCGCGCTCGAAATGCGTGAACGCTTTGGAAAGCCGCACTCCGAGTTCTGAAACGATGATCTGCTCCACTTCCTCGAAGGGAAATGGTTTCACCTGATCCTGCAGCCGGCTTAGCGCTTTGATGTACGGTTCGGGCAGAAGGTCGGGCCGGCTGCTGAGGATTTGCCCGAGTTTGACGAACGTCGGCCCCATCCGTTCGAGATCGTCCGCCAACTCGGAGGGTGATACCGTCCCGCGCGGTTCGCGCCCGCTTTTTTCCTCCGCTGTTTCGAGTGGCGCAAAATCCTGCAGGATGTCGGTGCGCCCATATTTGAGAAGCAGAGCCGCAATCTGCTGGTAGAGCTTGAGATGATGCGGCTTGAGCGAGATTTTCATCATGTCCCTGGAACTCCCTCTCATCTCTAAAATAGGCCACTTTCCGGCGAAAACAAGCGATGATCAGGGGCTTCCGTTGTTTCGGCGGGGGACTGTTGCAACTTTGTCAGAAATGCGATTTCCGCGCAGAAAGTTGCAACCAATCCCGTCCCCTGTGCGTCGTAATAGCTAAGGTGCGCGAAACCGCACAAAAGGGAGGTTGCAAATGAGCGATTCGCAGGGCTGGCACGCAAACTGCCATGCAGAGGGAGTTATGAAGAGTTCTTTTGAGGCAGGAACGCGAGAGGAAAACGAGGGCCCCAGGCGCGCTCGGGTCGCCGTGGCGGTCGCCTTGCTTTTGGCGGTGGTCATCCTGCCCGCCCCTCGTCCGGCCGCGCGCGAGAAAATGACTTTTTCCGTGATGAGTGGCGATTATATTAGCCCGCTAATCTCTTCGCCGCGCGGCATTCAAATTCTCAATGCTCGACTGCGTGGTTCGGCCTGCTTTGCTGGCTACGATCAAATTGAGGCCTTCGCCAATGTTGGATCGGGACCGGATCTGACCGGCGTCACGCGCTACAGCGGAGATATATTTTCCCTGGTCGCGGCGCAATTCACGCTGCGCTCCGCGCCCGGCGCCATGGATCGTCCGGTTTACATCAGCGAGGCTTACTGGAAGCGAGCTTTCTCTCAGTCTCCCGACGCGCTCGGCCGTGAGATTCAAGTGAGCAATGAATCCTTTCAGATTGCCGGGGTGGTGCGCTGGGATCCCGCCATGTTCACTGACACTGAAATCTGGGTTCCGCTTTCGAGCCGCGGTCCTTATGCGGAAATGACCTCTCTGCGCGTCCTCGGAGAATTGCGGGGCCGGGCCTCCTGGCAGTCCGGGGAAAAGGCTTTGGCGGCGCTTCTGCAATCAGAGGCTGTGAAGCCTTATTTGTTGGAAGTTGATGCTGTCCGATTTCTCCCTCTGGAACGGAGGATGATGCTCTACGCCGCTCGAGTCCTCGATTTGGTCCGGACGCAATCGTGATCGAAGCCGCGAGGTGTCGATCGGAGCGTTGCCGTTGGTCTTCCTGTTTGGGGGGCGTAGGGCACAACAAAACATCGCGGGCAAATGCCAAGAAATGGGAAGTGCTGCCCATCGCCAGGCTTAAGCTGCTGACGAGCTTGATTGATCTCGGCGAGTCCGCCGGGGGATCTGGTGGGTGGAGATTATGAATCTGCAAGTAAGCGGTTGGTCGGGGCGTTTTGCCGGTGTGAGGGATTGGTTATCCAGTGTCTCCCGTGGTTTGGCGCGGCATTTTTCCGGTTCACCGGTTGGCACGACGCGGGGGGCTTGTGCGCGGCAATGTCCGCGTTGCAAGGGGTTTTGCTTTCTGAAAGGCCGTCGTCAAAAAGCCGCGGCCTGACTGGATTCCGTCAGGCCTCCGCCGGAGGCTCCATGGCCACGGCTCGCGGCTCTGTGGCCGGAATGAGCGCTGAGACTTGGATTTCCACGCTCGTCTGGCGGCCCAGAAACTCCAGAAGCACGCGCACGCGTTCGGGCGCGGGCAGCACTTGGTTTACCACGGCGAGCAGCCCTTGAAACGGGCCGGTCGCTATCTTGACCTCGTCTCCAACGTGCAAATCCGTGTTGATCTCGCGCACCGACTCGACCCCAAACAATTCCCGCATTTCCAGGATTGCTTGAGGTGGAATGGTTGGCCAGTGCTCGCCGAAATGGACGATGGTGGTGACGCCGTTGGTGGCGCGGACCTGGCGGAAAGCGCCCGCCCAGTTGAAGCACGCAAAAAAATAACCTGGAAACAACGCTTCGGTGAACCAGACCGGGCCTCGGCGGGTGAGGCGCTTGAAGCGAATCCTCGGCAGGAACACGTCAATGCCCGACTCCCGGAGGTGCCGGGCGGCGATATGCTCGCTTTTCGGCCTGGAGCGGACACAGAACCATTCCGGTTGTCCCGGAGAGACTTCATCTAAAGGTTCTTCAGTTTCCATTCGGCAGAACTGTCTTGGGAATCAGGGCGTATGCTGTTCTTTGCGGTCTGGCAACGAGCGCGAGAACCTAGCAACGCGCTTTCCTCCAGCCAAGCCAGTTTTGGCCTTTCTCGCACCCATGCACCCGATGAGTTGACTCTAGCACGAATTGCGGGCTGCGGCCAATGGATCTCGGTTCTCTCCACGGCCCGGGTATTGTCACGGCGCTCCGTCCCTTGACTGTTCCGCTTGGGGCGTGCAACCCTTGGGCGCCGTCGGGCAGGCTGTAGAGGAGTGTTGGCCCGCGAGCGGCTATCGCCTTGGTTCAAGAAATTCTCCGGTCCGTTTTGCAGACTCCCGCGATGCACGACCTGCGTTCGCGCTTGGAGCAGGGGAGGGTTCTGTCCGTCGCCGGAACTCACCCGGCTGCGCAGCCGTTCCTGGCTTTTGCGCTGCGTGAAATGTTGCCGGACCGGACCTTGGTGGTGGTTACTGAAGGGGTGAAAGCGCAGGAGAGCTTCCTCCAGGATTTGGAGACCTGGGGCGCCCTCAAGAGCGCCCGTGATAAAAGTCCGGCTGAAACCCCTCTATTCTTCCCCTCCTGGGAAATCCTGCCTCACGAGTCCAAGCTCCCCCACGCCGATGTGATTGCGGAGCGGTTGCAGACCATCCTGGCTCTGAACGGCAGACCTTCCGGCCAATTGGTGGTGACGAATGTCGCTGCTCTCCTTCAGAAGACTTTTCCCGCGGCTGAGCTTCGAGAGCACAGCCGGAACCTCGCCCTCGGGGAGCGCATTGAGCCGCTCGACCTCATCGAATGGCTGGAGGATCAAGGGTATGAACCCGAAGCTCAAGTGACCTCGAAAGGCGAGATCGCGTTGCGCGGGGGTATTGTCGATGTCTATCCGCTGCCTTCTCCCTGGCCAGTGCGCATCGAGTTCTTTGGCGATGAGATCGAGTCGATGCGTTACTTCGATCCCCATACCCAGATCTCTCGGGAAAGCGTCCAACGCATCTCCATCCCTCCGTCTGGCGAATTGCCGTTTTTGAAGCAAAAGGTCGCTCAGAACCGGGGGCAGCGATTGGCCGCGTTGCTGGAGTATCTGCCGAAGGACGCTCTGGTGCTGGTTTGCGAGCCTGCGGCGGTCCTGGATGCAGCGGAAAAATATGAAGCCCAGGTGTCGCCCGACGATCCGTTCTTCAATTCCTGGAGGGAGTTTCTCGCGCAGGCCGAGCGGCAAGGCCTGGGCATTTTGAGCGTCGAGGACGTCAGCGCTCCGGAGCGTTTCAGCGGCTTTGAAACCGCCGAGTCTGCGCTCTTGCGCCAGTTGGCTGATCCGGCGAATGCCGCATTCCATCTCCCCCTGAACAGCCTCGAAGCCTTTCGGCCCCAGGTCGATCGGGCCGCGGACGTTCAGGTGGCCGAAGCCCAGCGCCGCGAATTCTTTTCCCAGCTGCATCGCTGGCTCCGGCAAGGGTTTCAAGTGCATGTGGTGTGCAACAACGACGGCGAGCGCCAGCGTTTCGGCGAGATCTGGGATGAATACGGGCTCAGTTCCGCCCAGGACGCCCTTCGGCCCATTTTGGATATCGGGGCGTTGAGCCGGGGCTTTATTTCTGACTTCGCCCGGGTGGTGGTCGTGACCGACGCGGAGATTTTTGGCCGGTACAAGGTGCTTCGGCCCCGGCGCCTCAAGTCGCCCCATGCCGCCGCCACTCGCTCTGCGCTGGATATCGACTTTGGTGATCTGGAGCCGGGGGATTACGTGGTGCATTTGCAGCACGGCATTGGGCGCTATCGCGGGCTGGAGATCCTGCCTGGCGGCCGTGGGACCAGCGCCGCGCCCTCCACCCGCACCGATGCGCCCGATGAACACGCCGGACCCGAATGTCTGGTGATCGAGTATGCTCCGTCGGATTTTGACCAGCCCGCGCCCAAGCTTTATGTGCCGGTCACCGAGGCTCACCTCGTCAGCAAGTATGTCGGGACGGGCAAAGCCCGCCCGCAATTGCACACGCTGGGAGGGACCCGCTGGACCAAAGCCAAGCAACAGGCCGAGCAGGCGGTGCGTGATCTCGCCAGCGAACTCCTTTCGATGCAGGCCGCGCGTGAGTCGCTGCCGGGTTTCGCTTTCGGGGAGGATACTCCGTGGCAGCGCGAGTTCGAAGGCTCGTTCCTGTATGAGGAAACTCCCGATCAACTCAAGGCGATCAATGAGGCCAAGAAGGACATGCAATCGACCCGGCCGATGGATCGGCTGATCTGCGGTGATGTCGGCTATGGCAAGACCGAAGTCGCGATTCGGGCCGCCTTCAAATGCGTGATGGGCGGCAAGCAGGCAGCCTTCCTGGTCCCTACGACCATTCTCGCCCAGCAACACTACAATACCCTGCGCGAGCGGATGGCGGATTACCCGATCCGCATTGAGCAGCTCAGCCGCTTCAAAACCCGCGCCCAGCAAAAGCGCATCATCCAGGCCATTGCCGAGGGGGCCGTTGATATCGTGGTCGGGACGCATCGTTTGGTGCAGGGGGATGTGGCTTTCAAGGATCTCGGCCTGGTCATCATTGACGAGGAACAGCGGTTCGGGGTGATGCACAAGGAGAAGCTGAAACTGTTGCGCAAGCTCGTGGACGTGCTCACGCTCAGCGCCACCCCCATCCCTCGGACCCTCTACCTGGCCCTCACCGGGGCTCGAGACATGAGCACGATTGAAACTCCCCCGCAGGATAGACTCCCGGTGGAGACCGTGGTCACCCAGTTTGACGAGCGGGTGATTCGCGACGCGATCCAACGCGAGTTGAACCGCGGCGGGCAGGCGTACTATCTGCACAACCGGGTGCTCGATATTTACAACGTGGCCGAACGCGTTCGCACACTCGTGCCTAAAGCGCGCATTGTGGTCGGGCATGGCCAGATGGAGGCGGACGAGCTCGAAGACGTGATGGCCAAATTCATCAATGGCGAAGCGGACGTCCTCGTTTCCACCACCATTATTGAGAGCGGCATCGATATTCCCAACGCGAATACGATCATTATCGACCGGGCGGACCGCTTTGGCCTGAGCGACCTTTACCAGCTCCGCGGCCGGGTCGGGCGCTACAAGCATCAGGCCTACGCCTATCTGCTGCTGCCCCGCCACGCGCAATTGCTCAGCGACGTGCGCAAGCGGATCAGCGCCATCAAACAGTACTCGAGCCTGGGCAGCGGCTTTAAAATCGCGATGCGCGATCTGGAAATTCGCGGCGCGGGCAACCTTCTTGGCTCGCAACAGAGCGGCCACATTACCGCGGTCGGCTTTGACCTCTATTGTCAGTTGCTCAAGCAGAGCGTCGGCTCTTTGAAGGGGGAAAAGGTCGCCCGCCGGCTCGACGTTCAAGTGCGGCTCGATTTCCTCGCGCTCAATCCGGGCGAGGAAGGACAGGTGCGCCAGGAGCCGCCGCGCCGGAAGAAACCCGGCGGGGAGGCCACGGTGCTCGTGCCCAGGGAAACCGCGACTTACTCCGATTACGAAGAAACGGTTCCGGACGCCGAGGAGGACCATAAGCCGTCCCATCGCGCCCCCGCCTATCTGCCCCTGAACTACATTCGGGAAGCGCAGCAGCGCATCTCGATTTACCGCAAATTGGCCCAGGCTGCCGACAAATCCGGCCTGGAAGAGGTCCGAAGCGAACTTCGGGATCGGTTCGGCCCCATTCCTCCCGCCGTTGATCTGCTGCTTCAGGTAACCGAACTCAAGATTCTGGCTGGCGCAAAAAACATTGTCTCGGTGGAAACGGATGGGGCCAAGATCAAGCTCACCCGTAACAAGGAGCTGATCCAGGTTGGCGGCAGATTTCCTCGCCTCACGAAGAAAGAGCCGAAGGCGCGGCTGAACGAGTTGAAGAAGCTCCTGCTCGCCGTGTAGGCGGCGAATTCTGGCGCCTTTTATTTTCTTTCACTGCCCTTGAATTCCAGCATTTTATCCCGGACCATCTATGCGCCGACTTGCCGCGTTTCTCATCGCTTCTGCTTTTTGCCTGGGCCTGCGGGCTCAAGTTTCCACTCCGCCGGATTATCGGTTCAAGGCTGAAGTGCTGTCCGAGGGGATGGCCCAGCCGATGGAGCTGGAGCTTGCGCCGGACGGCCGCATTTTCTTTAATGAAATCAACGGCAAGTTGAAGATCTGGAAGCCAGGGAGCCGCGAGGTGCTGCTGGCGGGCGAAATCCCGGTGTTCAATGCCCAGGAAAACGGTTTCCTCGGCTTTGCCCTCGACCCGCAGTTTGAGAAGAACCAGTTCATCTACCTTTACTATTCGCCCACGAATTATGTCGGCCAGCGCCTGAGCCGTTTTCGTCTGAGTGGCGATTACCTCGATGCCGCCAGCGAAAAGAAGATGCTCGAATTCGCCGAGCAACGCGAAGATTGCTGCCATCATGCCGGCTCCGTGGAGTTTGGTCCCGATGGCAATCTCTTTATCTCGACCGGTGATAATACCCATCCTGGGGGCGACTCCGATGGCTACGCGCCGATTGACGAGCGTCCCGGCAAAGGCCCGTTCGATGCCCAGAAATCCGCTGCGAACACGCATGACCTCCGCGGCAAGATCCTGCGCATTCGCCCAACGCCCGAGGGCGGTTATTCCATTCCGGAGGGCAATCTTTTCCCGAAGGACGGCTCCCAAGGGCGCCCCGAAATCTACGTGATGGGCTGTCGCAATCCCTGGCGGATGAGCGTCGATGAGCGGACGGGCTTTGTTTACTGGGGCGAGGTGGGGCCGGACGCTGGCGGCGATGGCCCGCGGGGCTCTCGGGGATATGATGAAATCAATCAGGCCCGCCAAGCCGGCAACTTCGGCTGGCCTTACTTCGTCGGGAATAATTTCCCCTACGTCCACTACGACTACGCCACGAAACAGTTGGGCGCCGTTTACGATCCGGCCCGGCCGGTCAACAACAGCCCCAACAACACCGGCTCTCATATTCTCCCGCCCGCTCAACCGGCGCTCATCTATTGGCCTTATGGTGATTCCAAAGAATTTCCGATGCTCGGCAGTGGCGGCCGCACCGCGTGCGCCGGCCCGGTCTTTCATTTCAAGCCTGAGTTTCGCCAGACGGGCGGATTCCCGGAGGCATTCGATAATTGCCTCCTCTTTTACGATTGGCAGCGGCCGTTCATGAAATGGGCCCGGCTCGATCCGGACTCGAACCTGCGCGGGATCGAGCCCTTCACCGGAGCCGTCACGGTGGTGAACGATCACGATCGGGCGAATGCTGCCCGCCGCGAAGGGCGGTTTGTCATTCAACGGCCGGTCGATTCGCAATTCGGCCCGGACGGTTGCCTTTATCTGCTCGACTATGGCGAAACGTGGGGAGTCAATCCGGACGCCCGCTTGATCAAGATCTCCTACCAGTGGGGCAATGTCGCTCCCGTGGCGAAGATCTCGGCTGACCGGACCGCGGGGCGCGAGCCGCTCACCGTGGCCTTGTCCAGCGCGGGTTCCATGGATTACGAGGGGGATCCGCTGGCGTTCGAATGGCGTCTCCATCCCGGAAGCCTGGTGATTGGCCGCGGGCGCGAGCTCCGCCATACCGTCGAGAAGCCTGGCAATTATGTGGTGGAGGTCCGGGTGAGTGATGACAAGGGCGCGGTTAGCACCGCGAATCTTCCGCTCATCGTTGGCAACACCACGCCGGAAGTCCGGTTTGTCGAGCCGCAGGTCGGCGATTTTTTCACCCCTGGGAAGCCGCTCCGCTACAAGATCGCTGTGCGCGACGCCGAGGACGGCAGCTCGGAACAGTTTGATGAATTGTTCGACGGGCGGACTTTCCTGACCGCGCGCTGGGGGCGCGGTGATGGCAAGGAGGAGAATTCCGAACCGGGTTTGGCGCTCATGAAACAGGCCGACTGTTTCAATTGCCATGCGCCGGATCAGAAGATCGTCGGCCCGCCGCTGGTGGAGATCGCCAAGCGTTATCGGGACCTGTCCGGCGCGCTGGAGGCCAGCGTGCAGCGGGTGATCAAAGGCAGCACCGGGCAGTGGGGCGAGGCGCCGATGTTGCCGCACGAAAGCTTGAATCCGGATCAGGTTCGAATGATGGTCCGTTACGTTTACAGCCTGGAACCGGGCAAATCCGGAGCGAACCTCCTCCGCGGGCTCTCCGGTCAGTTGACCCCGCCCAGTGATCGCAACCTGCGTGAGGGCATTTTGGAAGCCTCTTACACGGATGCGGGCCGCGCTCCCGCGTCCGCGCTTCAAGGAAAGGCTGTTGTCCGCCTTCGCAGCCGTAGGCTCGAGGCTGAGTTTGCCGATGAAAAATCCGGCTTGCGGGTGCTTGGCAGTTTTCTTGGAGCCATTGACGACGGGCATTACGCCCGGTTCAAGCAGGTGAACCTGCGGGGCAGTGCCAGCGTGACTTTTCGTGTCGCCAGCGCCGGCCAGGGAGGCATCATCGAACTCCGCTCGGACGGCGTCGAGGGGCCGTTGCTGGCTCGGAAAGAGGTTGTCCCTACGGGTGGCTGGGATAAATGGGTGGAGCTTACGGCTGGAATCGAAAATGCCCCGGATGGGCGCGGGGACGTTTGCGTGGTGTTCCGCAACCCCGGCAAAGGCGGTTTGATGAATTTGGATTGGCTGCAGTTCAATGAGTAACCCTTCAAAGTGATGAAAAAACTGGTTTGGCTGGTGATGGCGGCCGCATGCCCGGTGCTGGGCGCTTTCGCGGATGAATCCTCGGATTTGGAAGTGGTTCATCGGATCAAAACGGAGGCGTTCGAGAACTCCCACGTGATGGACCATTTGTTTCACCTCACCGATGTCAACGGTCCCCGCCTCACCGGCTCGCCCGGCTACGAGCGCGCCGCGCGCTGGGCGGCGGCCGAACTCGAAAAAATGGGCGGCGCTAACTCACACCTGGAGAATTGGGGGCCCTTTGGCCGGGGCTGGTCCTATTCCGCCTTTTCCATCGCCATGAACCAGCCCGTCTTCGCTCCTCTGCATGGCACTCCTTTGGCTTGGTGTGACGGAACGGCCGGCCCGGTCCGGGGCGCCGTGGTGGCGACCACCCTGCTGCGCGACGATGAGACCCGCCGGACGGTTGATCTGGAAACCATGCGCCAGCGGGTCGGCGAGTATAGAGATGCCTGGAAAGGCAAGCTCCGCGGCAAGATCGTTCTCTTCGGCCAGGAGCGGGAGTTCACGCAGCCCTCCGAGGCGGATAGCCAGCGGCAGGATGACAAAGGCTTGTCCGCGCTCAGCGAGCAGCCGCCGCTCGAGCCCGCCCCACAGCCCAACTGGATTCCGGACAAGCTGCCCCACAACGCGAAGAAAAGGGGCCTGCTCTTTCACAACCTCCCTCTGGAGATGCAGGCGGATTATTGGGAGCGGATGGATCGCGCCCTGGACCCCCTCAATCAATTTTTTCGGGAGGAGGGAGTGCTCGCGGTTTTGCGCAGCGACCTGCGCGGGCGGGGCGGAATCGTCTTTTCTGAGGCGATCGGCCCGTTCAAGCCAGGCGCGCCGGCCGCGCCCCCGTCCGTGGCTCTCGTTCCCGAACATTTCAATCGGCTCTGGCGCCTGGCCGAAAAGCGAGTGGGCGCGGAGGTCGAGCTGAATCTGGCCGTCTCCTTCAATGAAGCGGCCGAGGTCGCAAACGTGGTTGCCGACATCCCCGGCGGGAAGAAGAAGGACGACATCGTCATGTTGGGAGCCCATCTCGATTCGTGGCATGCCGGCACCGGGGCGACCGACAATGGAGCCGGGTCCGCGGTGGTGCTGGAAGCGTTCCGGATTCTCAAGGCGCTCGATTTGAAAATGGATCGGACGGTTCGCCTGGCTCTCTGGAGCGGCGAGGAGCAGGGCCTCTACGGCTCCCGCGCTTACGTGCGCGAACATTTCGCCGACCCGTTCGACATGCGGCTAAAGCCGGAGCACGCTCGGTTGGCGGCTTATTTCAATCTGGATAATGGTTCCGGAAAAATTCGCGGAATTCACCTCCAGGGAAACGACATGGCCCGGCCTATTTTTGAGAACTGGTTCCGGCCCTTCAAGGATCTGGGCGCAGGGACCATCACCATTCGCAATACGGGCGGCACCGATCACCTCTCGTTCGATCAGGTGGGGTTGCCCGGGTTTCAGTTCATCCAGGACCCCCTCGATTACGGCACGCGCACGCATCACTCGGAACTGGACGTTTACGATCACGCCGAGCCGGGCGATTTGATGCAAGCGTCCGCGATCATGGCTTCGTTCGTTTACAACGCCGCCATCCGCGAGCAGCCCTTGCCGCGCAAGCCTCTGCCCCGGCCGTTGCCTCCCCGGGAAAAAACGGATGCGAGCAAATAGAAGAGCGCCTATGTCCATGAAGAACCGATGCCCGTGGGCTTCCGACGAATTGTATTGGGAATATCACGACCGCGAGTGGGGTTTGCCCAGCCACGATGACCGGCACCTCTTCGAGATGCTCATCCTCGAAGGCGCGCAGGCCGGGCTGAGCTGGTCGACGATTCTGCGAAAGCGCCTGAGTTACCGGGAGGCGTTCGATGATTTCGACGCGCGCAAAGTGGCCCGTTATGACGAACGCCGCGCCGCCAGGTTGCTGGCTAACCCGGGCATCGTGCGCAACCGCTTGAAGGTGGCCGCGGCCATCCGCAACGCTCAGTCCTTCCTCGAAGTGCAAAAGGAGTTCGGCACGTTCGACCGTTACGTCTGGCAATTTGTCGGTGGCAAGCCCCGTCAGAACGCCTGGACGGAGATGAAACAGGTCCCCGCGCGAACCCCCGAGTCAGACGCTCTCAGCAAGGACCTCTTGAAGCGCGGCTTCAAGTTCGTGGGCTCCACCATCTGTTACGCTTACATGCAGGCGGTCGGAATGGTGAACGACCACCTGGCCGGCTGCCATCGCTGGGAACAGGTCCAGCGGTTTCACTGAGCCTTGGCGTTGGCTTCCTCGGGCAGGTCCAGGTTGAACTCCAGCCGCGTGCGCGAGTCGGTCTGGTCGTTGCGCATTTCGATCTCCTTCAGTTGCGCCTTCCCTTCCGTCCGGCTGATTTTGCGGATGGAAAACTCTTTCAGGAGCCGGTTCTTCGAGTCGTACCCCTCCGCCATGATCAGGTTGCTCGTCTCGAAATCGATCCACGACAGGACTCGCGCGTAGGTTCCCGCTTCGGGATTCGGGTTCACGCTTTCCACCACGCGGCACGACCGGCTTTTGCGCATCTCTTTTTTTACGATGCGCTGCGTCGGCCAGTGCAGGAATTCCAGGCCGAGGTCCGCCAGGAAGAAATCGGAACCCGCCAGCGGTTGAAACAGCTCTTTGCCTCCGATCTTTTCCAGTCGGGGTTGCTCTCCGCGGTGGGCGTACCGGCCATGAAGGTATTCGTTCGGCTGGGTCCCTTGATGCCGGATGACCAGCACTTCTCCCGCCCGATCTCCCGCCGGTTGCGTTTCATAGATGTCCTCCCAGCTTTCCGGCGTGGTGTGGATCGTCATCTTGGTCGGGATTTCCATGATCGGGCCATCGCCCGCCCGGATTTTCAGCAGGCCCAGAATCTGGGTATTTTCCGGCGGCATGCGCTTGAGCACCTCTCGCACGAGCGCCACTCCTTCCCCCTTGTCGACAAAAAGGCCGTCCCGGAGCGGTTCTGCGCCCAGTGCCGCCAGGGCCGTTCCCAGCGCCAGCCCCAGGGAAAGCGTCTTTCGCCAGCCCTGTTCGCGGGCATCTGCCGTCCGGCGGTGGTTTTCTGCGGCTCCTGGAATGGTCTTCATGCGCGTTCCTATTTCGAGACGAGAGCCAGGGGAATTAATTCAGAGATATGCTTGATGAAATGAGCGGTCATCTTCTCTCGCACTTCGGGCGGAACTTCCTGCCAGTCCTTGCGATTGTCCTCGGGCAGGATCACCTGTTTCAGCCGCGAACGCGAAGCGGCCAGGACCTTCTCTTTGATCCCGCCCACCGGCAATACCCGGCCCCGCAGGCTGATCTCTCCGGTCATCGCAGTGTCGGATCGCACGAGCTTGCGCGTGAGCAGCGAGGCGAGCGAGGCCACGATCGCCAAACCGGCGCTCGGGCCGTCCTTCGGCGTCGCTCCTGACGGGACATGAATGTGCAAATCCTGCTTGTCCAGCCCTTCGATCTCGATCTGGAGCTTTTCCGCCTGGCTGCGGAGGTAACTCAGCGCGGTTTGCGCGCTTTCCTTCATTACGTCGCCCAGTGATCCGGTCAGGATCAAGCGGCCTTTCCCCTGCATCCGGGTGGCTTCGATGAATAGGATGTCACCTCCCACCGGAGTCCACGCCAGGCCGATGGCAATTCCGCATTCCGTCAGTTTTTCGGCGGCTTCGCTCTGAAATTTCGGCGGGCCCAGGTAATCTTGCAGGTCGTCCGGCAGGACCGTGATGGCCGGCTGAATGCCGCCAGCCGAGACGATCTTGCGAGCCCCTTTGCGAATCACGCTCCCGATCTCCCGCTCCAGGCTGCGGACCCCCGCTTCCCGCGTGTAATCCTGAATGATGCGCTTCAGGGTATTGTCGGGAATGCGCAGATGTTTCTTTTTCATCCCGTGCTCTTCCAGTTGGCGCGGCAGGAGATGGCGTTTGGCGATCTGCAGCTTTTCCGCGGCGGTGTAGCTCGGCAGTTCGATGATTTCCAGGCGGTCTCGCAGCGCGGGATGGATCGGATCGAGCCAGTTCGCGGTGGTGATGAACAGCACCCGCGAAAGGTCGAAAGGAAGGTCCAGGTAATTGTCGGTAAAGGTCGAGTTCTGCGCCGGGTCGAGCACTTCCAGCAAGGCCGCGGCTGGATCTCCTCGAAAGTCCGAGCCCACCTTGTCGATTTCATCCAGCAAGATCACCGGGTTGTTGCTCTCCACCCGCCGCAGGATTTGAATGATTCGCCCCGGCAGCGCGCTCACGTAAGTGCGCCGGTGCCCGCGGACCTCCGCCTCGTCCCGCATCCCTCCGAGCGCCACCCGGGCGAACTTCCGTCCCAGGGCGTCCGCCACGCTCCGGCCGAGCGAGGTTTTCCCGACGCCTGGCGGGCCCACCAGGCAAAGGATCGGCCCTTTCAACTGCTGCTTGAGTTTCAGCACCGCCAGGAATTCCAGCAAGCGGTCTTTGACCTTCTGCAGGCCGAAATGCTGTTCATCCAGAATGCGCGCTGCGGCGTTCAGGTCCAGCTTGTCTTCGGTCGATTTGCTCCACGGCAGTGCGACTAGCCAGTCGAGGTAATTTCGCGACACCGTATATTCTGCCGCGGTAAATGGAATGGCCTGCAACCGATCCAGCTCCCGCAGCGCGACTTTTTGCACTTCCTCGGGCAGGCCGTTGCTGTCGATCTGCTCGCGGAGTTGGCTGGCGTCCGCCATGTTCGGGTCGCTCTCGCCCAGTTCCCGCTGAATCGCCCGGATCTGTTCCCGTAGAAAAAAATCCCGCTGGCTCTTGGACATGGAAGTGGCCACTTCCTTTTGTATTTTCGAGCCCAGCGTCAGCACTTCCAATTCCCGGCCCATCAAAGGCAGCAGGCGCGTCAGCCGCTCGCGCACGGACGAAATCTCCAGCAGGGCCTGCCGTTCCTCCAGGCTGAGGTTCAGGTTCGCCGCGATCAGGTCTGCCAGTTTCCCGGCTTGATCCGTGTTCAGGGCGTTCACCTTCACCTGTTCGCTCAGGGCAGGGGAGAGGTTGATGATTTCCTGGAATTGCAGTTGGGCGTTGCGCGCTAGGGCCGTCATTTCCAGCGTGTCGTCGGTGACATCCGTCAGCATCTCGACATGCGCGCAGAGGTAAGGGTCCTCGCTGGCGTAGTCTTTCAGCTGAAAGCGCCGTAATCCCTCGATCAACACTCGCACCGTGTTGTCCGGGAATTTCAGCATCTTCATCACCCGGCCCGCGCAACCGAACCGGTACAGCTCGTGCGGCTTGGGGTTTTCGGCCTCGGGATTGCGCTGCAGAATCAACCCAAGAAAACGGTCCCCGGCCACGACGTCATCGATGAGGCGGGTGCTTTGAGCGGACTCAACCAGCAGTGGAGCCACCATCCCGGGGAAAATCACGATGTCGGAAAGTCCGAGTATCGGCAGGACATCCGGCAGCGCCTTTTGGGCCGGGCGCGTTCCAGCTTCGCCTGCGGCCCCCGGGGTGCCCAGGATGTGAATAAACTCGGATTCGGGCGAACTCATTTCCCCTTATTAGATGCCCCGGAGCCCTGGAAGGTTTCTTTAACCACCGTCGGAAGCCAGATTGATTCCCTCAACTCCCGTCTGGAGAGGCACGTCGATGCGCAAAAAGCCATTCTGGTAGGCCGCCTTGGCTGCGGGCAGGTCGTACCCGTCAGGCAGTTCCACGATGCTCTCGAAATCCCCGTAGTTGATTTCCATGAGCAGGAATTTGCATTTCGGCGATCGGCAGCCGTCCGGCCGGTGTCCGGTTATCTTGACCTTGTTTCCTTCGATCACCAGTTGCAGATCTTCCTTCCGCATCCCGGCGAGCTCCACCTTGATGACCAGGCCCGCCTCCGTCACATACACGTCCGTGTTGGGGACCCAGTGGGTCTCGGAATCGGCCGGAGGTTGGTGCCTTTTGACGTAATGCAGCGGGGAACCGAGTTTCGACATGGTGGCTACAAGTTTTAAGTATCCGGATTTTCGGCCCGACGCAAGCCGCTGATTACTGGTTTTTTATGATCACCTGGCAGCGTTCCCCTTTTCGCGCGCGAAACGTGACGCTTTGTGGCGGGCCAATTTGAGCCGTGCTGCAACCGCAGTGGGTATCCTTTTCGAATGAAAACTTCTTTCCGCGCGTCTTCTTCCAGACGAACGCTGCGGCGGTCGCGCTGACAATCAGCAATGCTAGCGGTT
Source organism: uncultured Verrucomicrobiota bacterium (assembly GCA_964566945.1). Lineage (GTDB taxonomy): Bacteria > Verrucomicrobiota > Verrucomicrobiia > Limisphaerales > SXQI01 > DASVNK01. The sequence continues at coordinate 30,432 of CAZMKE010000031.1, forward strand.
GCTGCCAGTCCATTCTGTCTCCCAAGATAGTTCATATCGCCTTTTTGGCAAAGGACTGGTAAGGGAGGCCCAGTGATGACTCCGCCCGCGAACTCCCTTGCCGTCCCGGCCCCATCCGAAAATCCTCGGCCGCCAGCCCGATCCTTCATTCACGTTCTGCGCGTCCCCTACGCTCACTGCACCATCGGCAATCACGTTTACTACGCCCGTTATCTCGACCTGCTCGAAACCGCCCGGGGCGAGTTCTTTCGCGGCCTCGGCCATTCCTGCCTCGCCCTCCAGCAACGGGACACCATCTTCCAGGTCGCCGAGTGCGGCTTGAAATACCTCAAACCCGCCCGTTATGACGACGAACTCGCCATCCGCCTCACCCTCGCCGAAATCCGCAAAGTCCGCTTCCGGGTCAATTACGAAATCCTGCGTGGCCCGGACCTGCTCGTCACCGGTTGGACGTCGATGGTTTGCGTTAGTTGCGACGAGAAACCCAAGCGCATCCCGGACGAACTTCTGGAGGCCTTCAAGGCGTTTGAACTGACGGCCCAATCTTCCTCGCCGGCCTCAGAATAAAGAGGAATCCTTGCGCATTCGGTCGCCATTCGTGAACTTCGCGAAACTGTAAAACCCATGACCCGTCTATTGCTCAGCCTGCTGGTGGTGACCTCTGTTCTGCGCGCGGAAGATTGGCCCGTTTGGCGGGGTCCTCGCGGCGACGGCACGAGCGCGGAAAAGGGCGTGCCTTTGCACTGGACCACGTCCAGCAACCTCGCCTGGAAGGCGTCCCTGCCCGGTGTTGGCCATGCCTCGCCGATTGTCTGGCGGGATCAGATTTTCACGGTTGCCGCCGTCGGCGAAAATCGCGTGCTGTTTTGCATTGCGCGCCAGGACGGCCGGATCATGTGGCAGGCGACGGTTCTAAGCTCTCCTTTGGAAAAGAAGCACACCCTGAACAGTTTTGCTTCCAGCACTCCGGCCACGGACGGCGCCAGCGTCTACACCGCCTTTCTGGACCGCGATGAAATGGTCGTGAGCGCCCACGATCTCCAGGGCAAATTGCAGTGGCAGGTTCGGCCAGGGCCGTTCTCCAGCATGCACGGCTTCTGCAGTTCTCCGATTCTGTTCAAGGACAAAGTCATCGTGAACGGCGATCACGATGGCGATTCCTACCTCGTGGCTCTCGCTCGCACGGATGGCAAGACGCTGTGGAAAACGCCTCGGGCGAATCACACCCGCAGCTATTGCGTGCCGATCATTCGCGAACTGAGCGGCCGCACCCAAATGATTCTTTCCGGCGACAAATGCGTTGCGAGTTACGATCCCAATAATGGCCGGCAGCATTGGGTTCTCCCGGGCCCCACCGAGCAATTCGTCGCTTCGGTCGTTTACAATCCGGGTGCAGATTTGCTTTTTGTCACCGGCGGCTTCCCGGATCTCCACATCCTGGGCCTCCGTCACGACGGAACGGGAACGATTGGCGAGAGCAGCATCGCCTGGCGTGCGAACAAGGGCGTCTCCTACGTGCCATCGCCCATCTCGGAAGGCGATTACTTCCTGGTCGTCTCGGATGGTGGAGTCGCCTGTTGCTACCGCTCCCGGGACGGCAAACTGATGTGGCAGGAGCGCTTGGGCGGAGAGCACCACGCCTCCCTGGTCTCCGCTGAGGGCTTGGTCCATTTCCTCTCCGATCGAGGCGTCACCACCATCGTTCGCCCCGGCCCGGATTTCGAAGTCGTGGCCAAGAACGAGCTCGGAGAGAAATGCTTCGCCTCTCCGGCGATCAGCCAGGGCCAAATCTTCATTCGTTCGGACCAGCATCTTTTCGCCATCGGCCTCGCGCGGTAGACGCTCGCGGTCTTCGCCCCGAGCTATCCAGGGGGGGCCAGATTCGTTCGTCGCCTCACAACGCCTCCAGTTGCGATCGTCTCTTGACCTCAGAGCATCGTGTGACTTCACTACTCAAGCGAATAAGCGAACGACCATGAAAGCCGACTGCCTCTTCACGACCCTGTTTACCTTGCTGTCCATCCTCGGCGCTCACGCCACGCCGCTGGGCACGGCCTTCGAATACGAAGGCCATCTCTCGGCCAATGGCCAGCCAGCCGCCGGCAACTACGACATTCGCTTCACGCTCTTTGATGCTGCGAGCAGTGGCAGTCAGATCGGTCAGCCCGTGACCATTCAAAGCGTTGCGGTGCAAAATGGACTCTTTGCTGCCGCCGTTGATTTCGGCCCAGGCACTTTCCTTGGCAATGCCTCCTGGCTGGAAATCGCTGTGCTTCCCACCGGCAGTGGCGGCCCTTTCACCACGCTCAGTCCCAGGCAGGCGCTCACGCCGGCGCCCAACGCCCTTTACGCGGAGACGGCCGGAATGGCTGCCAGCGCTAGCTCCGCCAGCGGCCTGAGCGCCAATACGGTCAACACGACCAATATTCAGGATGCCACTATTACGCAGGCCAAGATTGCTCAGGGACAGGTGATTAAGACGATCAACCAACTCCACGACGACGTCACGCTGGCCGCCGGCAGGAACCTCACTCTCACAGTCGTGGGCAATGTCATGACGATGGATGCGCCCGGGCTTGGGGGCTGGCAGCTCGGCGGCAATGCCGGGACCAGGCCTGGCGCTGACTTCCTCGGCACCACGGACAACGCGCCGCTCGAATTCAAGGCCAACGGAAATCGCGCGCTTCGACTGGAAAGCGCCCTGGGTCTGGTGAATGTCATCGGTGGTGCGCAAGCGAATTTCGCCGATCCGCTTTATGGCAGCTCCACCATCGCGGGCGGCGGAACCCTGCAATACTCGAACCATGTCCACGCTTACTCGGGTGCGATTGGGGGCGGGTTGGGCAACGGGATCCTGGGCAATGCCGACCACGCCACAGTCGGCGGCGGGTTCCAGAACACCATTGATGTAAACGGCCTCGATAGCGTCATCGGCGGCGGCAAGGCGAATTGGATTCAATTCAACGCGTACAGCTCGGTCGTGGGCGGCGGCTTTGGCAATGTGCTGGCGACAAACGCGCAGTTCTCGGTGGTGGGAGGTGGAACCCAGAATGCCAACGCCGCCGCTCAGAGCGTTTTGGGCGGTGGATTTCAAAACTCGATTCAGAACAATGTTGGCCACCCCTCGTCCTATTCCGTGCTTGGCGGCGGAGCCAACAACACAATTTATCCCGGCTCAATTTACTCGACCATCAGCGGCGGGTACTCAAACTCGGAAGGAGGCTATGCGAACTTTATCGGGGGTGGTCGGGAGAATTTGACGACGAACCAATTCAGCACGGTGAGTGGAGGAACCCAGAACCAAGCCGGAGCGGACTACTCTGTGGTGGCTGGCGGGAGCGCCAACGTCGCGGATGCCGCTTACGCGGCGATCGGTGGCGGCACGGCCAACTTGGCGGATCGACTGTATTCGGTAGTCAGCGGAGGCAGCCAGAATGCTATTGGCGGCTTGGCCGCGCCCAATTCCCCGCCAAATGGCGGGGCCTATGGCACAGTTGCTGGTGGTTCCCAGAATCTGGTCGAGGCGGACTACGGAGTCATCGGAGGCGGGCAAAATAATCGAATCAGGGTCAACGCCGAGTACAGCGGGGTCGTCGGTGGGCAGGGCAACGACGTTTACGGCAGGCACAGCCTCATTGGCGGAGGTTATAAGAACCTTCTGATGAGCGGTTCATCCTTCATGGGCGGCGGCGAGTTGAATACGCTGGATGCCGTGGAATCGTTCATCGGCGGCGGCCATCAAAACTCCATTACCAATTGCCAATTGGCCGTCATTGGTGGCGGATACGGTAACCTGTCATCCGCCGATCATACGTTCATTGGCGGTGGTTTTGGCAATTCGACCACCGGTGAGGGAGCGACGGTCTGCGGCGGCGTTGGAAATACGGCAAGTGGAGCAAGATCGGCCGTGTTGGGAGGGGACGGCAACTCAGCAAGTGGCGAACGCTCAATGGCTGCCGGCAACGCGGCTAAGGCAGTCCATGCGGGGGCCTTCGTCTGGTCAGATTCCAGTTTATATCAGCACGGAGATAGTTTGATCGGCGCAATCTCTTCGAGTGCGGACGAGTTCACCGTCAAGGCTAGCGGGGGCGTTCGCTTTTTCACGGAGCCCAGCCAGACGTTTGGAACATTTCTGGCGCCCAACGGCACATCCTGGAGCGCTGTGAGCGATCGCAATGCAAAGAAGAACTTCCAGCCTGTGGATGTCAAGGAGGTGCTGGCCAGACTCGAAAAAGTTCCCGTCCAGCAGTGGAATTACAAGTGGGAGAGAGATGATGCCACGCCTAATCTCGGGCCCGTGGCGCAGGATTTCAAAGGCGTCTTTTTCCCCGGCCGCGATGATAAATCCATCACCACTCTCGAATTTGATGGCGTCGAACTCGCCGCGATCCAGGGGCTGAACCAGGTGATGCGCGAAAAGGAGGCCCGGCTGGAAGCTCTCGAAAGGAAGACCGCCGCCTTGGAGGAAAAGGAGAAACGCCTCGGAAGTTTGGAAAGGGAGAATGCCACAATCCTGGCGAGAAATGCCGCGTTGGAATCGCGGCTGGCTTCATTGGAAAAACTCTTTGATTCGCTGCTCGCCCGGGGAGGACAACAACCATGAAGCGGCTTTTATTGCGTTTTGCTGTCGCCGTTGGATTCATTCTTGCCCGCGGTCAAAATACGTTCGCGACCGACACGTATGCCTTGGATTGGCAAACGATTCATGGCGGCGCAGGCTCGAGTTCAGGCGGACCCTACCGCCTCACGGGGTTGGTCCGCCGGGCAGGAGCGGGGGTGGTCAGTGGCTCGGGCTATGCTGAGAGTGGCGGCCTCAATCCCGAACTGGTGGTCGTCCCGCCTTCGCTGGAATTCCCGGAGCTCTTGATCCAGGCCAAGGGGAGGGAAGTAAATATCTCCTGGGCGCCGATCGTTGCGGGATTTGTGCTGGAATCGGCGGATTCGCTTGTTGCCCCGGTATGGACCGTCGTGGGCCCATCCGATCCAGTGGTCCTCCCTATAACCACCGGCGCCAAGTACTATCGCTTGCGAAAACCGTGAATGCTTCGCCTCTCCGGCGATCAGCCAGGGCCCAATCTTCATTCCTTCGGACCAGCATCTTTTCGCGATCGGCGCCGCTCGTCAGGGCGCGTCTTCGAGTGGCTTTTGCGTTGGCGAGCCGCCCTTGACCCTGCGGACTCTCTTTCCTACAGTCCGACTGTGAAATTTTTGTTCCTGGCGCTTGCTCTCCTGCCCTCTCTGGGGTGGGTTCGAGCCGCTTCACCGGATTTGGTCAACGGAATCGCCGTGATCGTGGGCGAGGCTGTGATTACCTACAAGGATGTCCAAATCGCGATGGAGGAGGATCTGGATCTGCTGGAACGGCGTTATGCCGGCCAGCCGCAGGTCTACGCGCAGAAAGCCGCGGATCTCGAGAAGGCGAAGCTGGCGGACATGGTGGAAAACCAGCTGGTCCTGCAGGAATACAAAAAGGCGGGCTACTCTGTGCCGGAAAGCTACTTCCAGGGCCGGATCGATGAAGAAATCCGCAAATTTGGCGACCGCCTGACTCTGACGAAAACGCTCCAGGCCCAGGGAATCACCTTCGAGACGTGGCGGACGCGGATTCGCGAGCGGGAGATCCTGCGCCTGATGTGGCAGCAGAAAGTCCCGCACGAGCCGCTGATCTCTCCAACGAAGATCGAGAATTATTACGTGCAGCATCGGGACAGCTTCAAAATGGAAGATCAGGTTAAGTTGCGCATGATCGTGCTGACGAACTCCGGGAATGCTTTCTTTTCGCCACGGAAAGTCGCCGAGGAAATCATTGGGAAGCTGGACCAGAAAGTGCCGTTCGAGGAACTGGCGCGGGTCTATTCCAACGGTTCCCAGGCGCAGGAAGGCGGCGATTGGGGCTGGGTGCAGAAATCGGTCCTGCGGGAAGACCTGCGGGCGGCGGCATTCGCCCTGGAGCCCGGACAGCATAGCGGTGTGATCGAAACGCCGACGGCGGTTTATGTGATGCTGGTCGAGGACAAGAAAGTGTCCTACACGAAAAGCTTGGCGGAGGTGCGGGATGAAGTGGAAGGCGTCCTGAAAACCGAAGAAACCAAACGCCTGCGCAAGCAGTGGATCGACCAGCTGAAGAGCAAGGCGTTCGTCCGCTACTTCTAGCCGCTGGCCGAACTCGCATGTCGACCTGGCTGGGCATTACCCTCGGCGATCCTTCCGGCATTGGGCCGGAGGTGGCGCTCAAAGCTCTTGCGGCCGCGCCGGACAAGCGCTTCAAACATCTTTTGCTGGGGGATAGCGCGCTGGCCACCCGGCTGAATGATCAACTGGGAACGGGCCTGGCCCTGCGTCCCTTCCGCGGCTACGCGGATGCGGGCGACTACTTTTGCCTGCACGTTGGCCCGCATCTTCCCGATCCGCCGGTGTGCGGTTCGCCGATCGCGGCGGAATCAGCCGTGGCGGCGTTGCTGGAAGGTGCGGAACGCTCCAAGCGCGGGGAGATCAGGGGCGTGGTGACGGCTCCGGTAAACAAGGAGAGCATCATCAAGCTGGGCAAGCCGTTCACGGGACAGACCGAGATGCTATCCGATCTGGCTGGCGCCAAGCGGACCGCGATGATGCTGCTCGGAGCGGACGACCGCCAGCGTTGGCTGCGCGTCGCCCTCGTGACCACCCATCTGCCGCTCCGGGCGGTGGCCGATCACATTACCGGGCCGAAGGTGGAACAAGCGATCGAACTGGCCGCGCAGGCTTGCCGGGACCTGGGATTGCCCCGTGCGCGGGTGGCGGTGTGCGGGTTGAACCCGCACGCGGGCGAAGGCGGCGAAATGGGGACGGAGGAAATCACGACGATCGAACCGGCGGTGAAGAGAGCCCGGGAGCGCGGCATTGATGTGACCGGCCCAATCGCGGCGGATACCCTTTTCTATTATGCTTTTCACGGGCATTACGACGCGGTGGTGGCGATGTACCACGACCAGGGCCTGGCGCCATTGAAGATGATCGGCTTCGAGACCGGCATTAACTGGACGCTGGGCTTGCCGTTCATCCGCACCTCGCCGGACCACGGGACGGCCTACAACATCGCCGGGCAGAACAAAGCCAATCCGGGCAGCATGATCTCGGCTTTGAACCTGGCGAGGCAGCTCGCTCTGGCCAGGTAGCATCAGCGCTGCCGCCCGGGCCGTCAGCTCACGAACTCCAGCTCCTGTTTGTGAGGGATCAGGCCGCGGGCGTGGGCGAGGCCGAGGAAACGGCGGATGCTTTCGCGGCCGCGTTCACCGTAATCGAGAGTCCAGTGGTTGACGTACATGCCGACGAATTTATCGGCCAGTTCCACCCCCATGTCGCGCGCGTATTGCAGGGCGTGAGTGACCGCCTCCGGGCGATGGTCCAGGCTGAACTGGATGCTGTCCGTGAGCAGGTCCGAAATGCGCTTGCGATCCGCGGGGGTGAATCGCTTGTGAATCACGTTGCCGCCTAACGGCAGCGGCAGTCCGTCCTGAGTCTGGTTCCACCAAATCCCCAAGTCCTCGCACAGTTCCAGCCCCTGGTCGCGATAGGTGAGTTGGCCCTCATGAATGATCAGGCCGACGTCCGCTTGGCCGCTGCGGACGGCCGCGAAGATCTGGTCAAACGGAACCACGATCAGGCTCAGGTCCCGGGCGCTTTTGCCCAGCCACAATTGCAGGGCGAGAAACGCGCTGGTCATGGTCCCGGGAACGGCAATTTTGCGGGCGGCAGTTTCGTCGCGAGAAAAGCGGCGTTTGGCCACCAGCATCGGGCCGTAACCGTCGCCCATGCTCGCCCCGCTCGGGAGGAGGGCGTATTGGTCGCTGACGTACGCATACGCGTGAATGCTGATCGCGGAGACGTCGAGTTCGCCGCGCGTGGCGCGCTCGTTGAGCGTCTGGATATCCTGGAGGATGTGCTGGAATTCGAAGGGCGCGCTCGAAATAAGGCCCTTGGCGAGGCCATAAAACATGAACGCGTCATCCGGATCGGGCGAGTGCCCCAAAGTTACAAGTCTCATCGTTTCACAAGAATCTTGCAGCGGACCGGCGATCAGGTTCAACTCTCGAATCGAGTCCCATGGAATCCAAAAAGATCACACGCGCGCAGTGGCTGGTGCTGCTGGCCGCCTTTCTCGGCTGGCTTTTTGATGGGTTCGAAATGGGGTTGTTCCCGGTTCTCGCGCGGCCGGCGCTGCTGAACTTCGCGCCAGCCGGGGATGACGGTTTTGTGGGGCGCTGGATGGGGTGGATCACCGCGGCCTTCCTGATCGGTGCGGCTTGCGGCGGTTTTGTGTTCGGCTGGCTGGGGGATCGGATCGGGCGGGTGCGGGCCATGGCGCTCAGCATTTTCGTCTATTCGATCTGCACCGCGCTGGCGTTTTTCGCGCAGGGGCCGGCGGATCTGGCGTTCTATCGATTCCTGGCGGCGCTCGGAATGGGAGGCGAATGGTCGCTGGGGGTGGCGCTGGTGATGGAGTGCTGGCCGGAAAGGCTGCGTCCGCTGATGGCGGGCTTCATCGGAGCCGCGTCGAACGTGGGCTTTCTGTTGGTGGCGTGGATCGCCAAGACCTGGGTGGTGACGCGGGACTCTTGGCGCTGGATGTTCCTGGTCGGGGCGCTGCCCTCCCTGCTCGTGGTCCTGATTCAATTGTTTGTGCCCGAATCAGAAAAATGGAAAGCGGTGGCCAGCCGCGACACCCGGCCTTTGCGCGAAGTTTTTCGCCCGCCGCTGGCCAGGCATACGTTTTTCGGAATCCTTTTCGCCTCAGTGGCGTTGATCGGCACTTGGGGCTCGGTGCAATGGATCCCGTCCTGGGTCGACCAATTGACCCACGGGAAAAATCCCGGCGCGAAAGCGGTGGCGCAAATGGCGTCCGCGTACGGCGCGGTGCTGGGATCGCTGCTCGGGCCGCTGGTCGGCGGCAAGATCGGCCGAAGGGCGGCGTTTTGCGGCTTGTGCGCAGGCTCGCTGGCGGTCTGTCAGATTCTTTTCCGGAGCTTCGAGACCTATAGCCCGTCCCTCGTGGCGATGATCTTCCTGGCCGGGTTGTTCACCGCGGCGTTCTACGGGTGGTTTCCCCTCTACCTGCCGGAATTGTTTCCGACCCGGGTTCGGGCGACCGGGCAAGGCGTCAGCTACAACAGCGGCCGGGTGTTTGCGGCCTGCGGCGCGGTGGCTGCGGGACAGCTCGTGGCCCATTTCGGCAACAGCTACGCCCGCATGGGGCAGGTGATCACGCTGATCTACCTGGTGGGCTTGGTGGCTATATGGTTTGCGCCCGAAACAAAAGGCAAGCCGCTCCCGGCCTGAGCCAGGAAGCAGCAGCCCAAGGATTTAGAAATCGAGCGAAAAGAGGGTAAACCCTTTGGGCCGCGAGGTCTTTTCGTCGAAATGAACGTATTTGTAATCGTTCTTGGAATCGGCGGGCTGGCGCAGGCTGAGAAAGCGGCTCTTTTTCTCCGATCGGGAGAGTTCCACAAGAAAACCGCTGTAAGTGACAGGACTCTCCTCCAGGGCCTTCTTCACGCGCTTCTCCGTCTCCATTTTGCGCTGCTCGGCTCGATGCGCCTCGGTGGCGGTATCCGTCTTTGGGGTTTCCACAACCGCATCCTCAGCGAGAGCCGTCGTCGCGGCGATCAGAGCGATTAGAAGCGCAAATTTCATAGCAGACCTCTCTCCCCAAAACTCTGGCGGAAACGAGAGGTGGCGTCAATCAGGTGGAACCCTTAGAAACACCCGGCGTCCCAAGCCTGACGGTCGGCTGGCCAGGGCCTCAGGTTACTTCGAGTGAGCTTCGTCGTAGTGCTGGCGGAGGAGATCCTGGCCGAAATCGTTCTTCAGGTCGCGCCAGACCGCATGGACATGGTTGGCGTTGTTCTGCGTGTTGTCATACTCCAGCAGGAAGTCCGGCCCTTGCACGCGATAGTAATGCCCCGCGCCGCGTTCCATTGAGCCGGCCCAGGCAAAAAAGATTTTCGAGCCGGAAACCTGGTGGATGCTGGCAAACTCCTTCTCGGCCACTTCCGGGCGGGCGCGGAAGACAAATTCCTTGATGATCGAGAAGAGGGCTTCCTTCTGCGATTTGTTCAAGGCGGACAAGGCGATGCCTTTCGGGTCGAGCGAATGGGCTTTGCGATCGGCGGCGGTAATGATGTCCGATGGGGCAGTGTTGGTGTAGAGGGCGACCTTGCGCTGCTCTTCGTTCAGGCTCTTGACCAGGTCTCGCGCGAGATCCTCCTCGACGCCGAGGACACGCAGGCCTTTGCGCGGCCCTTCGCGAACTTCGGCCGGGTTGGTTCCCATAAAGCTCGGGGTCACAGCCACATCATCGCCCGACACGGTGAAATTGAGAGAGAGATGATGCCCTTCCACCCGCCAGCCCCAGGTGTGGGACTCGGGCGTGCCAAAAATGCTGAAGAAATAACGTTCCGGATCGCGGACGGGGCCCTTGCCTTTTTCCATGTCGCGGAGAATCTGCTCAAGGCTCATGATGGTGGCGGCCTTCAAATAGCCACGGTGGCTCAAGCCGGAACTCAGGAGCGCGTGGGCGAGCGCCCGCTGCTCGCTCGTCATTTCCTTGATCGGCAAACCCTTTCGCTCCTTGGGAATGAAATGCCAGTTGAACCGCTCATCGTTCGTGAGGTCAAACACGGCCTTGCCGCGCTGTTCATCCGACAGGGCGGCGACTAAATTCTTCGCGGCTCCGGCCATTTCGTCCGCCACTCCGTGCGCTCGGAGAGAGACATTAGCGACAAAAGCAGCAACCAGCAGCAAGGCTTTAAATGACGGCTTCATCCGTTTAGCTCACCGTAAAATACCGCTCTTTGCCAAGTAATTTCGTCTGTCTTTTTCGTTCTTCGGCCCATAAGGTCCGCGCATGAGTCTGAAAGATCAGATCCTCTCATTTGTCGTAACCTACGGGTTCCATATCCTGGGCGGGATCGTCATTTTCTCCTGCGGCTTTTTCGTCTCGCAAGTGGTCGCCAAGTTTCTCCGCAAATTCCTGAAACGCTTCGACCTTGAGCCCCCGGTGGAGAACCTGCTGGTGATGTTGGCCCGCGTGTTGATCCTGGCAGTGACCGCGGTCCTGACCGTGGCAAAGATGGGCGTCGATATTGCACCGCTGGTCGCGGGCATGGGCGTGATTGGCGTGGGCATCGGCCTCGCCACCCAGGGAGTGCTCTCAAACATGGTGGCCGGTCTGACCATCATTTTCGTGAAGCCCTTTCGCGTGGGGGAATTCATTGAATTGATCGGAGTCGAAGGGGTGGTGCAAATGATTGGGCTTTTCTCAACCCGGCTCGAGCATTTTGACAAGTCGATCGTGGTCATTCCCAACCGGAAGATCGTCGGGGAAGTGCTGCACAATTACGGGATGATCCGCCAGCTCGACCTCTCAATCGGCATCGCCTACGACTCGGATCTGGAAAAAGCGGAAAACGCCATCCGGCAGGCGCTCGCCCGCAATCCGCGCGTGCTGCAAGATCCACCGGCGGTGCTGGGGGTCAGCCAGTTGAAGGATTCCAGCATCGCGTGGACGATTCGCCCCTGGGTAAAGGTGCCGGACTATATCGCCGCTCCGGGGGAGCTTTACCGGGCGGTCATGGCCAATTTCCACGCGGCCGGAATCGAAATGCCCTATCCTCAAAGGGAGATCCGGATTCTGCCGGACCCGCAAGCATTTGGGAAAGTGGCGGGACGCCCAGCCGCGGGAATCTGACGATTGCCCGCGGGCCGGAGCGGAAGCGCCGAGACCGGAGTCCGGCGCCGCCAGCGTTTACATGTGCTGAATCATGTTCGTGCCGAACTCGGAACACTTGATTTCCGTGGCCCCTTCCATGAGTCGGGCGAAATCGTAGGTCACGCGCTTGGAAGCAATCGCGCCGTTCAAGCCCTTGACGATTAAATCCGCTGCTTCGACCCAGCCCAGATAGCGAAGCATCATTTCACCGCTCAAGACTACGCTGCCCGGATTGACCCGGTCCTGGTTGGCGTACTTCGGGGCGGTGCCGTGGGTGGCTTCGAAAATCGCGTGGCCGGTCACGTAATTGATGTTGCCGCCGGGCGCGATGCCGATGCCTCCCACCTGCGCGGCCAGGGCATCCGAGAGGTAATCGCCATTCAAATTCAAGGTGGCGATGACGTCGAAATCCTCGGGGCGTGTGAGCACCTGCTGGAGCGTGATGTCGGCGATGGCGTCCTTGACGATCAGGCGGCCCGCCTTGACCGCGGCTTTCTGCTCGTCATTGGCCGCAGCCTCGCCCTTCTCCTTTTTGGTCCGCTCCCAATGAGCCCACGTGTAAACCTTGTCGCCAAAGATTCTTTCGGCCGCGCTGTAGCCCCAATCACGAAACGCGCCTTCGGTGTATTTCATGATGTTGCCCTTGTGGACCAGGGTCACGCTCTTGCGCTTGTGACGGAGCGCATATTCGATGGCGGACTTCACGAGGCGGATCGTGCCGACGTTGGAGACCGGCTTGATGCCGAGGCCGACTTGCACCGGCATATGAGAGGCGTCGTGGTCCGGAGCGGCGAGCTTCATGTAATCCGCCATGGCCTTCTGCGTGGCGAAACGGATTTTCGCGAAATCCTTGGGGAAATTTTGCTGCAGGAAGTCGAGCACCTTTTGGGCTTCGGGCGACCCCCCCACATACTCGATCCCGGCGTAAATATCCTCGGTGTTTTCGCGGAAAATCACCATGTCGACCTTTTCCGGGTGTTTCACCGGAGAGGGCACGCCCGTGAAGTACTGCACCGGGCGCAAGCAGACGTACAGATCGAGCATCTGGCGCAGGGCGACATTGAGCGAGCGAATGCCCCCGCCCACAGGCGTGGTGAGAGGTCCTTTGATGCCGACGAGGTATTCCTTGAAAGCCTCGACCGTGTCGTCCGGCAGCCAGTTGTCGAATTTGTTCTTGGCCGTCTCACCGGCGAAAACTTCGAACCAGGCGATCTTTCGTTTGCCGCCGTAGGCCTTTTGCACCGCCGCATCAAACACGCGCTCGCTCGCCGCCCAAATATCCGGTCCGGTTCCGTCGCCTCGAATAAAGGGGAGAATCGGGTTATCGGGAACGTTCAGTTTACCGTTGGTGATCGAAATTTTCCCGCCAGCAGGCGGAGTAACATCTTTATAAGCCATGACAAAATAGAGGTGTGCTTTAACCGACACCGGAGAATCACGCAAGCCCGTTCGGAACGGGGAGGAACGGGGAGCGTGCGCAACCGCAGGAAAACGCGGGTGCGGTCAATTCCGGGTTCGAGTCGGCCAAAAAAGGATTTGTCACGTGGACGGCCGAGGGGCTGCGCGGGGCGGGCCGGTCGATTGACGGGGGGGGGCTTTGTCCCTAGGTTCAGGCAAAAAGAGAGAGTTTCGTGCTATTTCCCTCTGCAGCTTCAACTTCTGTCCAACGCGTAGTCATCACGGGCGCCGGCATAGTCACGAGCTACGGGATTGGCTGGGAAAAGAATGCGGAAGGGTTTCGCCAGGGCCAGACCACGTTCCGACCAGTGACGCTTTTTGACACGACGCGCCAGCGGGTGAAAACCGCGGCGGAGGCGGATCTGCCGCCGACGTTGCCCAAAAGCAAGCTGCCTGAACGGAAACAGCGTCGGATGGAGCGGGCGGCGCGGTTGCTGGTGTTCGCGGCGGACGAAGCGCTGACGCAAGCGCACTGGGGAGATGGACACGCAACCGCCGTGGTGCTCGGAACGACCAGCGGCGGGATGAGCCGCGGCGAAGAGTTTTTTCGCGAGGCGATCGGCTCGCCGAACCGAAGCCGCCTCCAAGCGACGCGCGTCAGCTACTACCTGGCCCAACGACAGGCGCTGGACTTGGCCGAGGCGTACGGGCTGAGCGGCCCGGTGACCATCATCGCGAACGCGTGCGCGGCCGGGGCCAATGCGGTGGGCCATGCCTTTGAATTGGTTCGGTCCGGCCGGGCGGAGCGGGCGATCGCGGGCGGATACGACGCGCTCAGCCACCTGGTCTTTTCCGGATTCGATTCTCTGCAAGCCCTTTCCCCGACCGTTTGCCGGCCGTTTGACGCCCGGCGGGATGGACTCGCGCTGGGAGAAGGGGCGGCAGCCGTCGCCTTGGAAACGCTGGAGTCGGCGACCGTACGAGGGGCGAAAATCTTGGCGGAGATTTCCGGGTATGGAGCGGCCACTGATTCCCATCACCTGACCCAGCCGCATCCGCTCGGCGAGGCGGCTTTGAAATCGATGCGGGCGGCGTGCCGGCAGGCCGGGTTGGAGCCTTGGCAGATTTCCTACCTCAACGCCCACGGCACCGGCACGGTGCTGAACGACGCGGCGGAGACGGCGGCGATCAATGCGTGGGCGGGGAGCAGCGCGCCGGAAATCTGGGTGAGTTCGACAAAAGCCGGCATTGGGCACCTGCTCGGGGCGGCTGGCGCGGTGGAAAGCGTGGTGTGCGTCATGGCGCTGCACGAGCAGTGGCTGCCGCCGATGACTACGACTTTGGAGGGCGATCCCTCCATTAAATTCCGCCTGGTTCAGCGGCCGATGAAAGCGAAGGAACTGGCCCGGCCGTTCGACTACGCGCTTTCGAATTCGTTTGGCTTTGGCGGGGCGAACGCATCATTGATCTTCCGGAGGAGCCCGTGAGCGCAGTTTACATCCAGGGACTGGGCGCAGTTTCGCCCGCAGGCTGGAATCTGAGCGCGCTGCGGGACGCTCTGGCCAAGGGTCAGATGCTGCCCAGCCAGGACTTGCCGCGCCCGGGCCTGGAGCGGCCGTTGCGAATCATGCGCGTGCCACCCCCGAACCCCCGCCCGCCTTTCCTGGCTCACGCCCGCCTGCGGCGGACCAGCCCCATCACACAATTCGCGGTCGCTGCGGCGATGGAAGCAGCCGGAACGCGCAACCCGGAAACATCCCGTAACATCGGCGTGATCGTGTGCGTGTTTTCCGGGTGCGTGAATTATTCCCGGCGTTTCTACGATGAAACGTTGAAGGATCCCGCGACCGCGAGCCCGCTGGTCTTCCCGGAGACGGTTTTTAACGCCCCAGCCAGCCACATTGCCGCGTATCTGGGAACCACCGCGATCAACTACACGCTGGTGGGGGACAGCGGAACTTTCCTGATCGCCATGGCGATCGCCGCGGCATGGCTCCTGGAACGGAAAGTCGACGAATGTCTGGTGGTTGGGACCGAAGAGATCGATTGGCTGACGTCGGATGCGCTGCGGCTGTTTGATCGGTCCAAATTCCTGAGCGAAGGGGCCGGAGCGGTCCTGCTGAGCAAGCGGTCGGAGGGCGCATTGGCACAAGTGACCGCGATTTCGGATGAGTTCCTTTACAGCCATGCCGGCGGCAAGGCCAAAGCTCTGGCGGCGATTCGCGCTCAACTCAGCATCGCGGCGGACTCACAAACCGTGCTCTGCGACAGCACGACAAACGCCCGTGGCATTTCGCAGGAGGAAGCGCGCTTCTGGAGCGATTGGCCCGGCCTGAGGCTTTCCCCGAAACGGGTGCTGGGCGAAGGGCTGATGGCTTCCGCCGCCTGGCAAATCGCAGGCGCAGCGGACGCGCTGCGATCAAGCCCCTCCATGGGCGCGCTCGTGAGCATCGCAGGTTTTCACCAGCACGCCATTGGCTGCCGCCTGCAGGGGATCGGCGGCTAATCACTGCTCGTGGAAGCGATAAAACCGAGAGGCGGCGCCGGTGGGCAGTTCCTCCTGGTAAACCACGTTCTCGCGCTGGCTTTGCAGGGTCGCGATCCGGGTCCAGGTGCGCAAATCGTCGGAAGCTTCCAAAATGAGCGTCTTTCCCGGGGGCGCGTTCAGAGAAAGTCGAAAATTGCCGTTGGACGGCTGGTCCAGATCGGCAGCGGCGAAACCGGCGGCAAAACCCGAAGCGACAATGGGCAGGCTATTGCTGCCGCTCGCGGCGTCCGAAGCCACCACCACGCTGCCGGCATAAGCCAGCGGAGCCGTGGGAGCGAAGGTCACGGTCACGTTCTGTGAACCGCCGGGATTGATCTGGCCGACCGTCCAATCGGCCGTGAAGCCGGGCGGCACGGAAACGCCGTTAACGTGCAACGGGCTCTGCCCTGGGTTCAAAATGGAGAAGATCAGGCTGCGAGTCGAACCGACCACCACATTCCCGAAATTCAGATTGCCGCTCAGCGAAACGGCGCTCGGGGCGGCCATGATGCCCGAGGCGAACGCGACGAAAACGTTGCCGCCGCTGGTGGCATCCGATGTCACTACCAGGTTGCCGCCGTAATTCTTCACCTCCAGAGGCGCGAAGGTCACGAGAACCGATTGCGCGGCTCCGGGCGCTATCGCTCCCGCCACCCAGTTGCCACTTAATCCGGGTGGAAATGCGATGGCTGAAATATGCAAGGTCGTGTTGCCCTTGTTCTCGATGATCAGCGTGGATGTCTTGGTGGAACCGACCGGAACGCTGCCAAAAGCGAGGTTGCCGCTCAGCGCGATGATTCGCGTGTCGGCCGGCACCCCCGTTCCGGAGATCGGAACGGAGTTGCCGCCACCGGTGGCGTCGGACGCAACCGTCACCGTCCCGGCGTAGGCTGACGTCGCGGCGGGGCTGAAGGTGACCGTGACATTCTGCGAACCTCCGGCTGGGATGAGGCCCCCGGGCCAGTTCCCGGAAAACCCCGAGGGGAAGCTGATGCTGCTCACGGTCAGGGGGCTGTTCCCTCCGTTGGCAATCTTGAGCACTGCGGGTGCAGTTGAGCCCACCGGGACATTCCCAAAAGCGAGATTGCCGCTGAGGCTGATGATGCGACTCGGAGGTTCCGTCCCGGCCCCTGACAGCGGAAAAGAGCTGACTCCCGAGGACGCGTCCGACACAACATTGAGAGATCCCGAGTAGGCGGCCACCGTCGTCGGAGCGAAGGTCACGACCACGTTTTGCATGCCCCCGGGGACGATCGGGCCTCCAGACCAATTGCCGCTGAAGCCGGCAGGGAAATTCACGCCGGACACGTTCAGGACCGAATTGCCCGTATTTGCGATCGAGAGCGTGGAAACCGCTGTTGATCCCACGGTGACGTTGCCGAAAGCGAGGACACCGCTCAGCCCGATGATGCGAGTCGGAACCTGGCTGCCGCTCCCGGAGATCGGCAGCGCATTGCCGCCGCCCGTCGCATCGGAAAGAACCGTCAAAGTCCCGCCATAGCTTTGCGCAGAGAAGGGGGCAAAGGTAATCGTCACACTTTGGGAACCGCCCGCCGGGATGGATCCCGCCGTCCAGCTGGCGTTGAAGCCATTGGGCAGGGTGATGCCGGACACGTTGAGAGTGGCAGTGCCTGTATTCGCTATGACCAGGGTCGTGGTTTTCGGCAAGCCGGCTTGCACGCTGCCGAAATCAAGGTTGCCGCTCAGGCTGATAATCCGGGTCGGAGCGGTCGTGCCGAAACCGGAAACCGGGAAGGTGTTCGCGCCGCTGGTGGCATCGGACACCACGGTCAGATTGCCGCTGTAAGGAATGGGGGCCGCCGGGCTGAAATTCACCACCACGTTTTGCGAGCCGCCCGGCGGAACCGCGCCGCTCCAGGCGGCGCCAAATCCCGGTGGAAAATTGAATCCGGTAACGGCCAGCGGGGAATTCCCGCTATTGCTGATGACGAGGGTGGCCGTGGCCACGGAGCCCGTCTGGACCTTTCCGAAGTTCAGGTTCCCGTTGAGCGCGATGATCCGCGTGGGAATCGGAGTGCCCACGCCGGACACGGGAATGGTGTTGACGCCTGAAGTAGCGTCCGACGTGACGGTAATATTGCCGCTATACGAGATCGTGGCAGCGGGGCTGAAGGTTACGATGACAGTTCGTGACGCTTTCGAGGCGATGGTTCCTCCCGCCCAGTTTCCGCTGAAGCCCGTGGGAAAAGCCAAACTCGACACGGTCAACGTGGCATTGCCGGAATTGGTGAGGGTCAGAGCGGCGGTCGCGCTCGTTCCGACCTGCACTCCGCCGAAGGAAAGATTTCCGCTTAACCCAATGATCCGGGTGGGCAGAACCGTTCCGCTGCCGGAGACGGCGATCGACGCAGTCCCACTTGTGGCGTCAGACGCAATCACGATGTTGCCCGAATAACTCGTTTGTGCGGACGGGTTAAAAGTGACGGTCACATTCTGTGAACCACCGGGCGGTATCGATCCGCCGCTCCAGTTTCCGGTGAAACCCGCGGGAAAGGTGACGGCATTGACGGTCAGCGCGGAGTTCCCGCTGTTCGTAATGACGAGCGAGGCGGTTTTCGGCGTGCCGAGAGGAACCGGCCCGAAACTCAAATTGCCGCTCAACCCGATCACACGGGTTGGGTCAACAATCTGGGTGGTGATGGTGAAGGTTTGAGCGGAGTCGACAACGATGACGTAGAGGGAATTGACTTGAGCCGGGAAAATCATGCCCGGTATCCCGCAGGCTAGGGCGGTCGGCTGCAGGAGGCTCGCCCCAGGCGTCAGGGTCACCGAATGGGCCGTCGCACTGCTGACGGTGACGACCGCCACGCCATTGTCGGTTGCTTGAAACGCAAACCAGCGGCTGCTCGCGCTGTAGCTGGCATTGCCGCTTCCACATTGCACGTTCAGGGGGGCATTTCCGGCGGACGGCCCAACGGTAATCGGATTCGCGCTGCGGCTGAGAGTATAAACCGGAGGGGCCGATGCCCCCGTCCCGGCGCCGCCCCCGGGAGAGCAACTGGTCGAGACATTGACATTGACGCTGAAGAAATTGCCCGGAGTGATATTGCCGTTCTGGTATTGGCTAAAATCAATTTGCACCGTGGCCGCGTCGATAAAATGGACGCCATTGCCCTCGAAAAGCTGGTTCCCGTTGGCAAACCAGGTCGAACTCAAGATGGATCCGCGAGTGCCGGCCGCTTGAAAGGTGGTGATGAGCCCATCGGCGGAGCTGGTGGTGAAGATCGTGGTGGGATTGTCTTGCTGCAGAAGGGTGATGCTCTGAAACCAGGGTGCCGAACTTCCGCAAAGTGGATCGGTCGCGGTCCAGGTGCGTTGAATATTTCCGCTAAAGTCCACGGAATCAGAATAGTTGAACTGCACCTGGTTCGCCGGAGAACACGAAGAGGTCAAAAAAGGAAAGCCGGTGTTGGAAGGAGCCGTTGAATCCGTGGCGCAAATCGTCACGTCAGACGGGCCCTGAATTGTCGGAGGATCAGGCGCGAGCGAAATAGATGTCGATGCGGACCAGTTCAACGGGGCGGGCTGATCGATTCGTTGCCAAAACAAGGTCCCGCTGAGCATCAGGCCATTTTGTGTTCCATTGAAGACCAGGGAGCAGGCAGGGGCATTGGCCGGGTCCCGAGTATAGACGATCTGAACCTGATTTCCGTTGATTGCAATGGCAGCGGCACCGGCGGTGTAGGAATGCCCTTGCTGCGGGAATACGGGCACGTTGCAACCGATCACTTGTTCGATCGCCAGACAGGTGACGCTGCTGGTTGATTGAGCGCCGTCGAGCACGAGCTGCATCCGAATGTTCTGCAACGTCTCCGTGTAGTGGCAATAAGGCGCTCCACCGAACGGTACTGGGCCGACTTGGCCAATACTGCCATTCCAGGTAACAGCAGCCTGAACGGAAAACGCTACCGCCCAAAGGCCGAGGGTGCAGGCAGCAAGATGCCGCGACGCTCGACGAATCCGAATCATCATAAATCGATAATATTCGCCCGAAGCATCGCTCCAGAGTGGAACTCCAGCGAACTTCAAGGCAACGAGGGATTACCCCTGTTGAATCAGCGCTGCAAGAAAACCTTATGGCGTCACTCTTCCCGGAAGCGGTAGTAGCGGTGAATCGATCCCGCGGGTAGCAAATCGTCGTAACTTGCGTAATCGGTTCCGGGCAAACGAGTAATCTCGGTCCAGGTCCGGAGATCTTCGGACGCTTCCACGATGCAGACCTTTCCCGCCTCCCCCAAAAAGGGGAGGTGGAATCGGCCGTTGACCGGCTTTTGCAGATCGCCGGCCGAGAAGCCGAGCACGAACGCGGTTCCCGACGCCGAAATGCTGCTCGTGCCCCCGGTGGCATCGGAAAGAATGCGAAGCGCTCCCCCAAAATCGCCAGGAATGGAAGGATTGAAGGTAACCTGCACCGCTTGGGAGGCGCCCGGTGGGATCACGCCACCCAGCCAATTCCCGCCGAATCCGGGAGGATACCCGAGGGCAGATACCGTCAATGAGGAATCGCCATCGTTCGCAATCGTCAGAGTAGCGCTCTTGGCGGCGCCCACTCGGGTCCGCCCGAAGTCAAGGTTGCCCTTCAGATCGATAATTCGACCGGAGGGAAGGACGCCTTTTGCGAAAACGGCCACGACGCTCTGCCCGCCCGTGGCATCCGAGACGATCACGATGTTGCCATTGTAGCTCACCGGAGCCATAGGGCTGAAAGTCACCTGAACGCTCTGAGCATTCCCAGCGGGAATCACCCCGGCCGGCCAATCCCCGGAAAAGCCCGCTGGATAACTGATGCTTTGAATGGTGAGCGAGGCGTTGCCACTGTTCGAGAGGACCAACAGGCTGGTCCGGCTCGCGCCTACGATGAGCGAACCGTAATTCAGGTTCCCGCCCGTGGTCAGAATGCGCGTTGGCGGAGCGAGCATTCCCAAGCCAGAAATCGCGATATTACCCAACCCGCCCGTGGCATCCGAAGTGACGCTCACAAAACCTGTGTAATTGTTCGCGGCGGTCGGTGTGAAGGTGATGGTGACATCCTGCCCAGCGCCGGCCGGGATCGACCCGGCATTCCAACTGGCGGCGAAGCCATTGGGCAAGCTCAAGCCGCTGACATTCAGCGGTTGGTTGCCGGAGTTGGCAATGTGCAACACAGCGGAGGCGGAGAATCCAACCTGCACACTGCCAAAAGCCAGATCGCCGCTCAATGCAATCACTCGCGTCGGAACCGGCAAGCCAGTCCCGGAAATCGCGATCGTTCCGGCGCCGCTCGTCGCGTCCGAAGCCACAGTGACCAAGCCTGCGAAGCTGCCGGACGAACTGGGAGAAAAAGTAACGGTGACATCCTGCGTGGCGCCCGCAGGTACCGCGCCGTTGTTCCAGTTGCCGCTGAAGCCCGCAGGAAAGACCAGACTGCTGACCGTAAGAACCTGGTTGCCGGAATTGGAAATATGCAACACCGCGGTGGTGCTCGATCCCGCCTGCACGGCCCCGAACGTGAGATTGCCGCTCAAATTGATCACCCGCGCCGGTACGGGAACGCCGGTGCCCAAAATCACGATCGTGCCCGCTCCGCTAGTCGCATCGGAATTCACGGTGACCAGCCCGCCATAATTCCCGGGAGATCCCGGAGAGAACGTGACGGTGACATCTTGATTGCCCCCCACCGGGATCACGCCAGCGTTCCAGTTGCCGCTGAACCCCGGGGGAAAGTCCACGCTGCTGACGGTGAGGGGCTGGTTGCCTGAATTCGAAATGTGCAGCACCGAGCTGGCGCTCGAACCTGCCTGCACCGGTCCGAACGTGAGGTTGCCGCTCAGATTAATGACCCGCGTCGGCACTGGCACGCCCGTGCCGGAGATCGCGATCGCGCCCGTCCCGCTGGTCGCATCCGACAGCACTGTGACCGAACCCCCGTAGCTTCCGGGGGATCCGGGAGCGAACGTGAGGGTGACATCCTGAGTGGCGCTGGCCGGGATTGCTCCACCAGACCAGTTCGCTGTGAAGCCCGCCGGGAGACTCAACCCGGTCACATTCAGAACATCGTTTCCCGTGTTGGAGATATGAAGGATTGCGGTCGCAGTTGAACCGGCCTGCACCTCGCCAAAGGCCAGGGCGCCGCTCAGCCCGACCACTCTCGCGCACGAAACCACCTGCCAGGTTATGGTGGCATTCCCATCCACGAGAACCACGTAAGAACCGTTGGCCGTCACCGGAAAGGTCACGCTGCCAATCCCGCAATAAGGCACGTTGGGCAGGATGAATTTTTGGCCAGGGATCAGGAGCCCGATCAGCACCGGCGCGCTCGCGGTCACCTGGCCACACCCGGAGGCAGTCGGCTGCCAGACCGCGTATGCGCTGCTCGTGCTGAAAGTGCCGCAAGAGGTCTTGATGGGACTGCTGATGATAGTCCCTGAAGGCTGGACAGGCGCCTGGGGCACTTCGTTCGTGGTGTAAATGGGTGGCGGCGGAATGTAGATGATGGTCGAGCGAGGGCGGAATAAAGGGCTGGATTCGCCGCCACCTTGCAGGCGGACGAGATTCGGCGCGGATGCGAGCTGACCCGTGCTCGCCAGCAACGAGGTGGCGGAAGCCAAAGCGCGGAACGATCCGCTTTGCCCCAGGAACAGCCCTATCGCCAAAACGCAGGATCGGACGAGCAGAGCGCGCCAACGCAGGGAACCGGCCAACCTGACGGATGATGTTTCCATGAGTCCTCTTCCTCCAAAGCCATCAACCTGATGCGTTCTTCGGGCCACACTCGAACTTAAACGTTCAATGCGGTTCGTTTATGCTAATCCCGCTGTCAAGGTGCGCCTCAGGCCGCCGCGCCCAAGCTCGGAGCCACGACGAACGGAGAAATGGGGCCGGACGGCAAGTGTTGCGGCTCTTTTGCTTGCGATCACCCTCCCAAATGGATTAACAACGCCATGACCGCTCCTGATCATGCGCCAAAACCCGACCAGCCTCCGTTTATTGCCGCTGCGCTTCTGGCGAACGTTCCTTTTGATGACCCTGCCCGTTGTGCCCCTGGCTGCGCAATCGCCCGGCGTCACGACTAATATTCTATCCCTGGCCCAAGGATCGATCGAAGTGCGCAAAGGAACAGCCAGCCCTTGGAATTCGGCCAAATCGGGTGATCCACTTGGCGGGGGAGACCAGGTGCGCACCGGAGAACGGAGCCGGGCTGAAGTTGTTCTCGTTTCAGGCACCATTATTAAACTCGGCCCGCTCAGCGACCTGGTCGTGCCGCCCACCGAGCAAGCCGTGGCTCGGCGTGGAATCTTCCAAATCTTCAACCGGGAGCGGTCTAAAGAGGGAGTATTCGGCCTGCCGGGAGCGGTCGCGGCCATTCGTGGCACGGATTTCCTGGTGGAAATCTCGGACACCGGCCAGATAGCCCTCAGCGTTCTGGACGGCGCGGTGACGCTCTCGAACCAGCTGGGGCATGTCGACTTGGCCACCGGGGATCGCGGCTCGATCCTGCCGGGCCAGGCGCCGGT
Source organism: uncultured Verrucomicrobiota bacterium (assembly GCA_964566945.1). GTDB lineage: Bacteria > Verrucomicrobiota > Verrucomicrobiia > Limisphaerales > SXQI01 > DASVNK01. The sequence continues at coordinate 53,617 of CAZMKE010000031.1, forward strand.
GCGCTCCCGCATTGATTTGAATGACCCATCCCTGATTCAATGGAGTTTCTATTACCCTGCCGTTCTGGATATTGCGGAACTATCGTTTGCCGCCGATGAACGCGAGCCGCTGCGGGAATCGCTGGCCGCTTATCGGGAAGGCGACCTGCCGAATGCTTATGGCCGATATCCCTGGAGCCGGTCCGGCGGCTCGGGTGCGGAGCGCGCCTATCGCTCGGCGTTGCTCCTTTCGGTGGGCGAAGTAGAGAAGGCGCGGCGTGAACTGGAAGACTTGAGCGGTATAGCCCCAGGGAAGCAGGCTCTAACGACTCTAATATCCGCGGTCAGAATGGAAGGGGTGTCCAGCACTAACGCCCCGACGGGCGCCTCTGCCTGGCTGGCGGAATCTTATGCGCGCCAGGCTCGCGCGGATTTGTCCGGAGCGCGGGAAGCGGCTCGGCAGGCCACCAGCCTGGCTCCCAATCTCGGTTTCGCCTGGACCCGCCTCGCAGAACTGGAGTTCAGCTTCGGGCAGCGCAAAGCCGCTCAGCGCGCGCTGGATCACGCTCTTAATCTCTCCCCGCGAAATGCCCATGCCGTGGCGCTTGGGGGCTTTCTCGAAGCGGCCGCCGGGCATATCGAGACCGCCCGGCAGACCTTTGACCGCGCGATCAACCTGGATAGCTCCTACGCCAACGGCTGGTTTGGGCGCGGGTTGTGCCTGATCCGGCAACGGGCGGATGAAGCGGGCGAGCGGGACCTGTTCATTGCCTGTACGCTCGAACCGCAGCGAGCCGTGTATCGTAGCTATCTGGGCAAGGCCTTTCAGGAGATCCGGGACGATCGGCACGCGCGGCGGGAACTGGATATCGCCAAGCGGCTCGACGCCCACGATCCGACCGCGTGGCTCTATTCCGCCCTGCAGCTTCAACAGGAAAACCGAAACAGCGAAGCGGTGCGGGACCTGGAATACGCCCAGTCGGTTGGCGCCCAGCGGGGCCTCTTCCGTTCGCCCGTTCTGCTCGACGAAGATCGAGCGGTGCGCGGAGCAAACCTGGCGGCCATTTATAAGGACGCGGGCCTGACCGACGCCAGCCTGCGGGAGGCGGCTGAAGCGGTGAACCAGGACTATGCCAGTTTCTCAGCGCATTTGTTCCTGGCCAACAGCTACAACCAACTGCGCGATGCCAGCCTGGGCAATCTGCGTTACGAGACCGCGACTTTCAGCGAGTACCTCATGGCAAACCTGCTTTCACCGGTCGGAGGCACGCCTCTTTCTCAACAGGTTTCCCAGCAGGAATATTCCCGGCTCTTTGAGCGCAACCGGCTGGGCCTGTCAACGGAGACGACCTATCTGAGCAACGGGCAATGGCAACAGAGCGCGGCCCAGTACGGGGTCTGGGGAAACTTCGCCTACTCCCTGGAGGGAACGTACAGCTCCCTGCCCGGCGAAGGCCCGAATTCTGATCTGGACCAACGAGCCTTCTCTCTTCAGCTGAAGGAGCAGGTCACGCCGGATGATTCCGCTTATTTTCAGGCGGTCTACAACCGGCTGGATTATGGCGATGTTTTTCAGCACTACGACCCCGAAGCGACCAGCCGCACGTTGCGCAACCACGAATTGCAGGAGCCAAACCTGTTCGGCGGCTGGCATCACCAATGGGCGCCGGGCGTTCATACGCTGCTGCTGCTCTCGGATCTGCGGGATGACTTCAAAATCGCGGAGCCGAATGGCCGCGTGAATGCCTTGATCCGGGACGGCTCCGGCACGGTCACCAACACCATGGCCGGAATTTTCGGCGCCGGCACGGGCGACGCGTTTGGCGTGGATTATCGCAGCAAATTCGAAGTGTTCGGCGCGGAGCTGCAGCAAATCTGGCATGCTCCCAGCCATACGATCGTGGCCGGCTTCCGCGCGCAGACCGGGCAGGTCGACACCCAGAGCTTGCTGACCTTTCGGGGCGGGCTGCTTCCTGGATTGTACTACGCAACGGACCATTTCAGCGGATCGCTCTCGCAGAATGCCTCCTCCGACTTCAATCGCTACAGCGGATATGGTTATTGGCAATGGCAGGTGGCCGACCCATTTTCCATTTTCGCTGGGCTGACCGTGGATGAAATCACATTCCCCGAAAACAACCTGTCCGCGCCGATCAGCGATCAAGACCGGGAAAAAAGCCAGCTCTCGCCGAAAGCCGGATTCTCCTGGCGGATCGATTCCTCCAGCACGGTTCGAGGAGCTTATTCGCGATCCCTGGGCGGCCTTTTTTATGACGGCAGCGTTCGCCTCGAGCCAGTTCAAGTGGCCGGATACAACCAGGTATTTCGCAGCATTGCCCCGGAATCGATTGCCGGGCTCGCGCCCGGAACCGAGTTCGACGCGTATGATATCGGTTCCGAACATCGCCTTCGCTCCCACACCTATTTCGGGTGGCAGGCGGAATTGCTGCAAAGCCGGGCGGACCGGCCGATGGGAGTGTTCGCAGGAACGCCCTCGAATTTCTTTACTCTTGCGCCGGCCCAGATTGACCAGGAGTTGCGTTACCGGGAGCGCAGCCTGTCTCTCTATGCAAACCAGTTGTTGGGCGATGGCTGGTCGATCGGCAGCCGCTATCGGCTGTCCGATTCGGCCTACAAACTCAGCACCCCATCCGTGGCCAGCAGCGCTTGGGCAGACGGAAACTCGGACCAGGCCGCGCTTTTGCACCAGGTCAATCTCTACGTGCTCTACAATCATCCGTCCGGTTGGTTCGCAGGCGCGGACGGAGTTTGGACGCGCCAAGAGAACGCGCGCGACGATGCCGGGCTGGGGAGTGAGGATTTCTGGCAGTTCAATTGCCAGGGGGGGTATCGATGGCCGCGCCGCCGGGCCGAACTAGCGGTGGGGCTGCTGAACATTACCGGCCAGGATTACCGGCTCAACCCGGTGAGCCTCTATGCCCGGCTGCCTCGTGACCGCACGCTCTTCAGCAGCTTGCGCCTGAACTTTTAGCCGAATGCGGACTGTCCGACACAAATTGCACCAGCCGCGGGTGGGCAGCGCCATTGGCGCGGTTCTCGGCGTGATCAGCGGGGTGCTGTTTTTTTTCTCCATTTTTGGCGAGCAGCTGGAACATCTCAGCTTCGATCTCCCTTTCATGCTGTTCCGGGAGCCCGGGAAGCGGGATGACGTGGTGATCGTAAAGCTGGACGATGCCAGCTACAGCGCGTTGAACCAAAACGGCTACCTTTTTAACGGAACCAATCATGCCCAACTGGTCCGCCGCCTCAAAGACGAAGGCGCGAGCGTGGTGGCGTTCGATATTCTCTTTATCGATCAAAATCCCCCGCCGCCGGGGGACGCGGAGTTCGCCGCGGCCATGAGGGATTACGGCAAGGTGGTGCTGGCCGGCAACGTCCTGCAGAAAAAGATCGATCGCGCGGTGCAGACTGAGGCCGTGACCCCGAGAGCGGCGCTGGAGGAAGCGGCGGCCGGCTGGGGCGTGGCCAAGATTGCGGCGCCGGCCGGAACCGCCGTGCGGCAGCAGTACCAGGGCACCGAACGGTTCCCAAGCCTGGCCTGGAAGGCCGCGGAAGTGGCGGGCCTGCCGGTCGCCCGCGACCCGGAGCAGCGCAGGCGCGCCCGCTGGCTGAATTACTACGGCCCTGAACCTTTCGTGCAAATCCCGTATTACCAGCTGCTCGACCCCAACTTTAAGCTGCCCGTCTCGTTGCGTGGATGCGGGGTCTTTGTCGGCCGCTCGGAAAGCGCTGGTTACGCCGGTGAGCAGAAGGATGAGTTCATTTACCCCTGGACTCCGCTCAACGGTCGCGCCCCCTTCGGCGTGGAATTCCATGCGCTGGCCTTTTCGAACCTTTTCCATAAGGACTGGCAGCAACGCATCCCGTTCTGGCTCGAATTAACCGTGGTGCTGGCCCTCGGTGGTGGGCTCGGCTGGCTCCTGCCGCGCTGGCGCCCTCTGCCCGCAGTTGGCGCCTCGCTGGGCGTGGCGCTGGGCGTGGTGGCCTTAGGCTGCCTCTGCCAGCTCCGCTGGAATCTCTGGTTCGGGTGGATGACCCCTTTTGCCATTCAAATTCCGCTGGTGCTCGTTTGGGGAATTCTTTTTCACTCGATCCGCTCCTACTTCGAGGCGGAGTTTCTCAACCGCTCCCTGGCCCTTTATCTTTCGCCCGGCCAGGTTCAGCAAATTCTGAAGCGGCCGGAGTTGCTCAAGCCGGGCGTCGAGCAGCGGGAGGTGAGCATCTTGTTCAGCGACATCGCTGGTTTCTCTAAAATCTCCGAGCGGATGTTGCCGGAGGATCTCGCCCGCCTGCTGAACGATTACTACGAAACCACCATCAGCTCGGTCCACGAAACCGGGGGCACCGTGGTCAATCTGATCGGCGACGCCATCCTCGCGGTTTGGAATGCGCCCCAAGGGCAGGATGATCATCGGGAACGGGCCTGCCGGGCCGCGACGCTGCTGGGCGAGAAGTTGATCGTTTTCGACGCCAGCCAGCAGAACCTTCGCCTCAAAACCCGAATCGGATTGCACACCGGGATCGCCTCAGTCGGCAATATTGGCAGCTCATCGCACTTCGACTATGCGGTGATTGGCGAAAATGTGAACCTCGCTTCACGCCTGGAAGGTTTGAACAAATACCTGGGCACCTCAATCCTGGCCACTCGCCCCATTCAGAAATCGGTGGAAAAGCAGATCGTCAATCGCTTTGTGGGGCATTTCCGATTCAAGGGGCTTGATCAGGTCACCGAGATTTACGAACTGCTGCTCTCGGACGGGCAAAAGCCTCCGGGTGGTGAATGGCTGCAGCCTTTCGCGCAGGGCATCCATTTCTTCCAACGCGCCGGGTTTGCGGAGGCCGAAAAACATTTCCGCTCCGTGCTCGCTCTCAAGGCAGGAGACGGCCCTTCGGAGTTTTATCTGAAGAAGATTGAAGAATTCTCCACGCACCCGCCCAAAGCCGAATGGATGGGCGAAATCGACCTGGGTGACAAGTAGTCCCCGGCAAACCACCAAGCGGCCCGAAATCTCAGTGAACTTCGCTTTGTCCCGGGCGGAGAACGTCGATGAAGCTCTGCGCCGCCGCCGAGACCCCGTCTTTGGGCGAGAGGATTCCAACGATCAGGGGCTTGGGCTGGGGAGAAAGGGGGACGAGCTTCAGGCGGACGCCGGCGATGCAGGTCAGGGACTGGGGCACCACCGCCACGCCTGATCCGGCTTCCACTGCCGAGACCAGGCTCGAGACGCCATCGTGCTCTTCTTGGATGTGCAGCCGCGCGTGGCTGAAAATCTCCTCCAGCATTCCGTGATAGTCGGGATATTCGCTCCGGCTGTAGGTGATGAGCGGCAGCCTGGCCGCGTCCGCCAGCGGCACCGAGCGGCGGCGCGCCAGAGCGTGGGTCGGGGCCACCGCCAGTTGGAGAGGCTCGCGCGCCAGTTCCTCAAAACGGAGGCCTTTCAAGGAGCTCGAATCCGGCCGCACGCCCAAGCCGAGCTGCAACTTCCCCTCGCGAAGCTTCGCGAGCATTTCTTGAGTGGCCAGGTCATGCAGCTTCACCCGCACGCCCGGCTGCAGGCTTTGAAACGCGCGCAAGGCGGGGGGCAGGATGCGCGCTGTGAGAGTCGGCGCGTAGCCCACGTGCAATTCCTCCCGCTGGCCCGAGGCGGCGGCTCTCACCTTTTTTACCGCTTCATCCGCGCGCTCCAACACCGCCCGGGCCTCGGCCAGAAACACCCGGCCCGGCTCGGTCAATCGCACCGCTTTGGCGCTGCGCTCGAACAGTTCGCAGCCCAGCTCATCCTCCAGATCCCGCACCTGGCGGCTTAACGCCGGTTGGGAAACATGCAGCTTCAACGCCGCTCGCGAGACATTCTCCGTCTCGGCCACCGCTACGAAATAGCGCAAATGCCGCAGTTCCATGGCCCGAGTATGCCTTTGAGTTATGCTAAGGCAAGAAAGACGGTCTTTCCGCGAGACCGGCGCCCTGTGGCATTGTCGAGGCACGATGAAAATTCGAAAAGCGAACGAACGGGGCCACGCTGAGCATGGCTGGCTCGACACCTATCACACCTTCAGCTTCGCGGACTACTATGATCCGAAATGGATGGGGTTCGGCAGCCTCCGGGTGATCAATGACGACTTGGTGATGCCGGGCATGGGCTTCGACACCCATCCGCACCGGGACATGGAGATTATCACCTACATCCTGAGCGGCGAACTGGAGCACCGCGATTCCATGGGCAACGGCCGGGTGATCAAGACCGGGGACGTCCAGTACATGGCCGCGGGCACGGGCATCCTTCACAGCGAGTTCAATCCGTCAAAGGAGGAAGCGGTGCACCTGCTGCAGATCTGGGTGATGCCGGATCAGCGCGGGGCCGCGCCGCGGTATGCCGAAAAATCATTCGCCAGCACGGCGCCGGGAAAACTCCATCTGGTGACGAGCAAATCCGGCCGTGACGGATCGATCGCGATCAACCAGGACGCGGAGCTCTGGCTCGCCAAGCTGAGTCCGAAACAGTCAGTGTCCCACGAACTGGCGGCAGGCCGTCAGGCGTGGGTGCATGTCGCGGATGGAGAGGTGGTCCTGAACGGGCAGACTCTGCAAAGTGGCGACGCCGCCGCGTTCTCGGACGAGGCGAAGATCGAGTTGGCAGCCACACGCCCATCTCAAGTGCTGGTGTTCGACCTGAAGTAACACCCAACCCGCTCAACGGAGATCCCTATGAAAGCAGTTAAACTCCTCTTCCAAACCAACTCGAGCGCCGCGCCGCTCATCGCGCGCGCGGCCCTCGCCCTGGTCATGTTCCCGCACGGCGCCCAGAAAATGCTGGGCTGGTTCGGCGGGCACGGCTTCAGCGGAACGATGAACTTCTTTACCGGTACGATGCACATACCGGCGCTGTTCGCGTTCCTGGCCATCTTCGCTGAATTTGCCGGATCGATCGCATTGCTGCTGGGCGTGTTCAGCCGCCTCGCCGCCTTTGGCGTGGGCGCGGTGATGGTCGTGGCGATCGCCACGGTGCACGCCGCCAACGGGTTCTTCATGAACTGGCAGGGGAACCAAAAGGGCGAGGGCTTCGAATATCACCTGCTCGCGCTCGGGTTGGCGCTGATCGTGGTCATTCACGGCGGCGGCAAAGCATCGATCGACCGGCTTTTGGCCGGCCGGTCTGAAGAAAGTCCGAGTGAAACCGCTTCTCAACCGCAGCACGCCTATGAACCCGCCCACTAACGCGTCCAAACCGATTCACCCCGGCGTGCGCATCGGTCATGTCCACCTCAAGGTGGCGGACCTCGAGCGCGCGCTCGGCTTTTACCGTGGCGTGCTGGGGTTCGAACTGGTGCAGCGCTACGGCCGGCAGGCCGCCTTCATTTCGGCCGGCGGGTACCATCACCACATCGGCCTCAACACCTGGGAAAGCCTGGGCGGACCGCCGCCGCCTCCCGGAACGACCGGACTTTATCACGTGGCCATTCTCTATCCGGAGCGCCGCGAATTGGCCGATGCGCTGCGGCGCCTGCTCGCAGCGGGAGTTGAGCTTGACGGGGCTTCGGACCACGGCGTCAGCGAAGCGCTTTATCTCCGGGATCCGGACCAAAACGGCGTTGAGCTCTACTGGGATCGTCCGAAGGAGCAATGGCCGCGCGATGCCCAAGGCGAGCTCGCCATGTTCACCCGCGCCCTCGACCTGGACTCTCTGCTGCAGGAGCGCTAAGGCGCATTATGGAGCGGCAGCGTTCCGGTTGGGCGGCGTTGCTCCCTGCAACGTGCGGACAAAAAAATCCTGCATGCGACGCTCGACGTATGGAGTCGCCGGGCCGCGCACGCCGTGGTCCGCGCCCGGGACCAGCAGGAATTCGAAATCTTTCCCCGCCTTGATCAGCGCATCGGCCAACCGGAGTGTCGACTCGGGCGGGACGTTGGTATCGAGTTCGCCCACAATCAGAAAAAGCGCGCCCCGCAACCGGCCGGCATTGTCGATGTTCGAACACTCGGAGTATTGAGGCCCGACCGGATAGCCCATCCATTGCTCGTTCCACGATGCTTTATCCATCCGATTGTCGTGGCATCCGCAGTTGGCCACAGCCGCCTTGTAGAACTCCGGATGAAACAGCACCGCGGCCGCCGCGTTCTGCCCGCCCGCCGAGGTTCCGAAAATGCCGACCCGCGAGAGGTCCAGGCTTGGATGCTTCTTCGCGGCCGCCTGCATCCAGAGGATTCGATCCTCGAATCCGCCATCTTTCAGGTTCTTCCAGCAAACATCGTGAAACGCTTTGGATCGGTTGGCGGTGCCCAAGCCGTCGATCTTCACCACGATGAATCCCTGCCGGGTGTAATTCTCGTAGCGATCCCGGCCGCTGAAGCTCTTCGGCACAAATGAACCCTGCGGTCCGGCGTAAATGTCTTCAATCACGGGATAGCGCCGCGCCGGATCAAAGTCGCGCGGCCGGCAAATAATCCCGTAAATCGGCGTCTTGCCGTCCCGTCCCGGAGCCGCGAACACTTCCGGCGGCTGCCAGCCGCTGGCGCGCAGTTCCGAAAGATCGGCCTCCTCCAGGCGGCAGATCTTCCCGCCATCGCTCGCCCGCCGCAATTCGGTGACTGGCGCGGCATCGACTCGCGAGAAAGTGTCGATCAGGAACCGGCGATCAGGTGAGAACTGGATCGCGTGATTGCCATCGCCTTCTGTCAGAAAGACCAGCCCCGTTCCGTCGAACTTCACCCGGCCGAAATGGACCAGATACGGGTCCTGGCCGGGAAAAACGCCACTGGCGCGAAACCAGACCTCCCGGGCGGTTTCGTCGATCTTTTCGATGCCGCGCAGCACCCATTCCCCGTGGGTGATCGGCTTCATCGTTCCGGAAATTGCGTCCACCAGATACAGCTGCCGCCAGCCGCTTTGCTCCGAGACGTAAATCAGCTCGTCCGTCTGCTGCAGCCAGTTTACCAACTGCAGATTCAATTCCTCCGTATGCGTCGTCCAAATGAACGTTCGGGAGCGTTCGTCGACCAAATGGCGTACGGCCCCAGTTCGGGCATCCACGTGAATGACCCGAAAACGCTGATGTCCGCGATCCTCCTGCTGATAGGAGAATCCGCTGGCATCCCGCTGCTAATGCACGCGGGGCGGCTCCCATTCGTGCTCGTACAGGTCGGTCTCCGGCTTGATCTGCTTGCGGGAAGTGATGTCGAAAATATTCAATTCATAACGAGGGAAACGATCGCCCGGCAACGCGTAGGGCCGGCTTTGCCAGCGAGCCCGGCCTCCCTCCTTGGGTGACGACTCGATCAAATGGACTTCCTTCTTGTCCCCGGGAGCGACGCGAAACGAGATCAGGGTGGTTGAATTGGGCGACCAGAACCACCTTTGATAGGACAGGTCCTCGCGTCCGTCCTGGCTCAGGCTGGCGGTCTGGCCGGAGGATGCCTCGGTGAGGACCAGGTTGTGATCTTGGAGTGAAACCCGCCATTTCCCGTCGGGCGAAACTTCACCGGTGACGTTCTCTCCCGCCTCCTTTTCTTTTTTCGCGGAGTCGGGACTTCTCGGGCCTTTCGGCGGCAGATTCCCATTGATCACTGCGACGGCCGGTTGGTCCGCGGCCTCAAAAACGCCAAGCAGCCCGCCTTCGACTGTTTTCACGGCCCAAACATGGCCGGCGTAGGTATGCATCTCCCGCCGCCCTCCCGCTTCCACCTTGCCGTAGCTGTGCTGCCTGCCCTCCGTATCCACCCAAATCAGCTCGACCGCATCCGCCCGCTGATTCTGAAACGTCAGCGCCGATTCAGGCCCCGTCCGCGGGCTCGGCCGGATTTCGGCCTCCGCATTGACGCCTTCCCGATTTAGTTCCGCTTGCGGGGGCTGATCCACAACCTCCCGCGTTCCCCGCTCCGCATCTACCACCACGGTCTCTTTGGCCCCGCCCGGCAGTTCGTTTTGATACCAGAATTTCGCATTGCCCGCCTGCCAATGCGGCGCCACGTGATCCCGATAGACGCGCGGAGCGGTCTGCGCTCCGAACGCGGCGGGCACGAGCGCCAGCGCCAAGAGATGAACCCAGGGGGCGCGCATGGCGGTTACGGGTGAGTGGTACAGATATATTCGAGCAGCGCCTTCAGGTCGTCTGGAGGCAGCGCTTCAAACCCAGTCGGCATGATCGATGTCAGCAAGCCCTCCATCGCTGCGATGTCCTTGCGGGCGATCACGTGCTTTTGCGCGGTGGTATCGAGAATCTCCACCGTGGTCTGCGTCTCGGTCTCCAGCCGGCCGGACAAGGTCTCTCCATCCTTCGTGGTGACGTTCCAAAGCCGGTAGTTGGCTTCGACCGAACGATTCGGATCGAGGATGTCGGTGAGGATCTCGCCGCGGTCCCGGGCGCCAATGCCGCTCAGGTCCGGCCCCACTTTCCCTCCCTGGCCGTTGAAGGTGTGACAGACTGCGCAGGTCGCCGTAAAGACTTCCTTGCCTCGGGCGGCATCCCCCTTCTCTTTGGCCAGCGGCAGCAGTTTTTTCACAATTTCTTCGCGATCGGCCGACACCGCATTGCCGGTCTCCATCAGGCGCTCGGCCCGGCGCGCCAGGCCGCGCTCCGGATTATTCTTGAGCTGCGACCATTGATCCGCCGCCACGTCGGTCCGGGCGATGGTCTTTTTCTCAACGGCATTCAGGAGGTCGGTAGTCCACGCCGGCCGGCGCATGAGCGCGGCCACGGCGTTCCGCCGAACGGCCGGAGTAAACTGCTTCCAGCTTTGGAGCAAGGCTTTGCCGGTAGTGGCGGAACGGCTCTCGCTGACGGCGCCAATCATGCCGTTCGCCAGACCCGGCGTGCTCAGGACGGTCACTTGCTGCAGGATGTACTCAATCACGTCGCTGCTGCTATCGATTCCGGCCAGCCGTTTGGCGGCGGTCGTCCGTTTGTCATCCGGGGCGCTCGCGTCGGCCACGAGTTTCTTGAGCGATTCGACGATCGCCGCGACGTTGGCGCCGAAGAGATCTTGCTGGTTCCATTTCTGCGCCAGCGCGAGCAGCCGGTCGCGCACGGATTCTGGCATCGCTTGCATCAACGCGGAGAGCTTCTGCTTGTCCGCCTCCGTCAACGACGGAGACTTCCCTTCGGGCCAGCCGGCCACCAGGCCGTCCAAAATCGGAACCGCCAGGTCAGCGGACGCGCCGTTGAGAGCGGCCAGCGTTTCCACGATGGAATCGGTCGGGCCGCGTTGCGCATAGTGCGAGGTTACGACGCGGACCACCCGGCCGGCTTCCCCCGGGAGAGCGCCTCCCAGCGCCGGCTTCAATTCCACATCGTCGAAATACGCGACGCCCGTGGCGCGACCCCAGCCGCCGAACAGGCAGTTGACCGTCAACTCCGTCAACTGGCCGGAATTGAAGGTCAGTTCCAGGCGGGTCCAATCGTGGTCGCCGGTCAAAGGCTTGGTCGCCCCGTGCACCGGGTCTTGCAATTCGTGGATATTCAGCAGCGCTCCGCGCGCCCCGCCCAGAGCCTTCACCCCTTCGGTCTTCACCCAGGCGGTCAATTGATAATCCGTCCGCGGTTTGACCTGAACCTGGGCCGCCCAGCTGATGTCCCCTCCTTGCTCTGAGGAGATCCTCGCGCTCCGGTTGCCAGTATGGCCGATGGACGCAATCGCAAACTCGCCGCGCCCGTTATGGGTCATGGTGCGCCAGCCAATCGGCTTCCCATCCGCCTCGTCTTCGAACGAACCGTTCGGGAGAACATTCTTCGTCTCCACCGCGGCTTGAGGCGTGGCCGGTTTGTAGGAGGCCAGCACCGTTTTTAGGAAATAGGCGTCGTTGCGCGCCGCCGCCATGATCGCCGCGTCCGGCATCCAACGATCGCCGGAGTTGGCCGGTTCCTGCAACAGGGCGAAAACTCCGCGCGCGGCCTCCTCCGAGGCGGGCATTTCCGAGCAGGCCAGCAAAGCCGCCATGCGCGCCTGCGCGTCCGAATCTTCCAGCGACTTCGCTTCCAGCAGGGCTCGGAGCGTCTGCTCGTTGCGCGGCAGAGCCATGATCGCGGCGCGCCGCACGCCCGGAGAACGATGCTTTAAGGCGCCCGTGGCGGCCTGCAGCGCGGCGGCGTCGCTTCCGTCCAGCGCGCCCAGGCCCTGCAACGTCCAGAGCGCATGAATCGCCGCCGGGTTCAGGCCGATCTCGTCGACCGATCCGTCCCGCACCACCTCAAGCAAGGCCGGGACTACATCCCGCTGGCCGCGCTCGACCAGCAACCGCTGGGCGGTCTGGCGCCAGAACATATTGTCGCTCTTGAGCGCGGCGACCAGTTCCAGGCTATTGTTCCGGTTCAGCCGGCCGATTGGAGATTTTGCGGCGTTGCGATATGCGATCCGATAAATTCGGGCGTGCGTCTTGTCTCGCAGCGGAGTGTCGTAGGCATTGCCCTTGCCCGTCTGAAAGCCCCGCGGCGTTGGGTTGTGCTGGATGATGTAGTTGTACCAATCGCTCACCCAAAGCGCGCCGTCCGGTCCGACCTCCGCGCAAACCGGGGCCGTCCACTCATCATCGCTGGCGGCAAAATTCCGCGTGTTTAAGGCGGCGAAATCTGCCCCGCGAGCTTCCAGGTTGAATCGCGCCAGCACGTGCCCCGTCGGTTCCGTCACGAATTGGGCCCGGTTCCAAAAATCCTTCGGAAAGCTGCGGGCGGTATAAACCGCGCTGCCTGCGCCCGCGGTGAATTTGCCGTGGTAATCCACCTGCCGGACCTTCTCGGTGATCGGGTAGATCCGCTGGCTGTCCGCAATCGTTCCGAGCACCCCGGCGGAAAAGCCGTTCACCGCCTCGTAATAGCGGTTCGGAATCGGCAGGTACATGCTCGCGTTGCCGTTGGCGGTCGAGCCCACCACGATATTGTCCTCCGTAAAGCCCAGCCCCCAGGTGTTGTTGTTGCTTGACCGAACAAATTCCAACGCCGAGCCGTCCGCCTTGAACCGAAAGATCCCCTGGCCAAAGCGCAAGGGTTTGCCCCCGACCGTGCCATTGAACCCGGAGTAGCCCACCGTGCCCCAGATCCAGTTGTCGAATCCGTAGCGCAAGTTGCTCGGGCCGGCATGCGTGTCCTGGGTTCCGAAACCTTTGATAATATCCCGGCGCTCGTCCGCGCGATCGTCGCCGTCGTTGTCCTTCAGGAATTCCACCTTGCCCGAGTGCACCACCAGAATGCCGCCGTTCGCGAACACAAAGCCGGTCGGCACGCTCAGTTTGTCGGCGAACGTGGTGAACTTGTCCGCCTTGCCGTCCCCATCCGTATCTTCGCAGATGATGATCCGGTCATTCCCTTGTCCCTCGGACTGCATGTTGTTCGGATAGTCGATCGTCGACGCCACCCAGAGCCGTCCCCGCTCGTCCCAGGCCAGCCAGATTGCTTTCACCACGTCGGGCTCGCTGGCGAAGAGGCTCACCTCAAACTCCGGGGCGGTCACCAGGTGCTTCATTGATTCCTGGGGATCGAGCGGCTTCTGCATCGTACGAATCGGCTCATCCAGCGTGCCCCATTGCGCATTGGCCCGGTAGTTCGGCAGATCCGCCGCCGCCGGCATGTACTCGAACGGCTTCAATCCTTTCCGGGCCGTCATTTGGGTGGGCGAGTTCTCCGAGGCCCACCGCACTCCGCGCTCGAGCAGCCCCACAAAGCCCGGCTGAGTCCAGGTGCGTTGATCATGGCCCCAGGCCGTGTAAAAAACGCGTCCCTTCCCATGCTCGCGCACCCAGGTGTAGGGCTCGGCGCCGTGGTCGTCCCGCCGTTCCGATAACACCGTCCGGTTGGCGTTGTGGCGCGTGTGCACATAGCTCTCGTCCCAGCTCTCGATCGGCGACAGGCCCTGCATGACCGGATGATCCGCCTTCACGTAGGTCTCCTTGAAAACGCCGGTGCCGTGCGACTTGAACTGTCCGCCCACCAGTTCGATGTACTTCGGCGAATTCAAAAAGCAAAACGAAGCGCAGTGCACCGGCACAAAGCCGCCGCCCGCCGCCACGAAATCCAGCAAGGCCGCTTCCTGCGCCGGCGAAATCGCCGTCCAGTTGGCGAAAATCATCAGGCAGTCGAATCCCATCAGCCGCGCCGGATTCAGGTCCTCCAGCCGGTCTGTGTAAACCACCTCCACATTTTTCTTCCGCAGCGCGGGTTCAATCGCCTTGTAGAAATCGGCCGGCCGATGATGCCCGTTATCACCCAGCAACAGCACACGAACCGTCCCGATCTCCTGATCAGCGTGGATCGGTCGCGCGAGCCACAACGGCAAAGCGAACCATAACAAAGCGCAAATACTCCTGCGGACGAACGTTTTCATCTGTCCGACGATTTGAACGGGGAACAGAATCCCTTCCAAGTACAATTTGGGTGCAAATTTTCTGAGCGGATTTCGGGGATTGCTGCTGGGATGCGGTTTGTTGCGAGAGGATGTGGCGGTGGCGAGGCGTGAAGGGGGCGCAGAGCCAGCAGCACGCTGCAACCGTTGAGCACCGAAGCCAGTTGAGATCCCTTCTCGGGACCGTGTTTCTACAAATGGCGCCGGTCCGGAGCGCGCTTAGCCTCCAGACTGCGGCTGCAGGTACAGGCCGGGCCTGACAATCTCCATGAGCATGTCAGGCTTTTTCGGAGGCTTGAAACCAAACTGGGCATACAAACCATGGGCATCACGAGTGGCCAGGGTGAACCGCCGCAAGCCCTGCAAGTCCGGGTGGGCTGTGACCGCCTGCAACAGCCACTTGGCCAGGCCCCGGCCGCGATATTCTTCGAGCACGTAGACGTCGCAGAGATACGCAAAGCTCGCACGATCGGTCACGACGCGGGCGAAGGCAACCTGCGCGCCCTCGTGGAAAACCCCGAAGCAGAGCGAGCCTTGGAGACAGCGCTTGACCAGCTCCAGGGAGATTCCGGCAGCCCAGTACGAACGGGTGAGGTAGGCATGAATCCGTTCGGGCTGCTGATCCTGTTGTTCAGAGCTCAGGCTAAAGGCGCCTCGATGTTCCGTCATAAGTTGGTCCCGAAGGGCGGGGAGCACCTGTCATAAGGAACCCGCCGCGTAAGCGCCCCGGGGTCCGGCTCAGTGCCCTTCCGCTGCCAGATGGACGGGTTGTTCTTACGGGTGCGGCGGATTCGAGACAATGGCACAAAAGGACCAGCTGCGCCGCTTGAGGCCGGCCCCCCGTTCTCATGGGATGAGAATTTCGGGGAACCGCCAACCCGCGCATGCCCGAAATCCGGTTGGCGCGCCCGGGAAAGACGGAGATCTCGGGCCCCGCCTCACGCGGGAAAACGCGCCGTCCGCTACTTCGCCGCGGTCTCCGTGCCTTCCGGCTTTTCCACCGGAGGTTCGGTATCATCCCGCAGCCACGCCACCAGCAGCTTGATGCTTTTTTCGTCCAGCCGCCCGTCCTCGGCGAAAGTCGGCATGCGATCATTCTTTTTCCCGTAGAATCGTTCGTGAGCCGGGTTCTTGATGATGCCGGTGATCCATTCCGCCGAGCCAAAACCGGTCATGTCCGGCGCCGTTGCATCCTCGCTTTTCTTCCGGAACTGGTGGCATTCCGCGCAGCGATACGTTCCGGAATCGAACAGGTTCCGCCCCTCCGCGATCAGCGCGGCGTCCTTTTTGTCCAGGTCCGCTTGCTTCGGCAGCTGTGCTTCCGCGGAAACCGCCGCGATCACTTTGGCAAAGTCCGCCTTCTGCTCCGGCGTAAAGCCCGCCACCGTCCGCTTCACGAATCGCACCATCTTCCCATCCTTGAACTTCGTCCCGCCGTAGAAATTTGACGAGGCGATATGCTCGGGATCCATGAAACGCGCCAGCCATTCGCGAGAGCCGAAGCCCTTCAGCTCGGGCGCGCTCTGGGCGTCCGGCGCTTTCCCGCCCAATCCGTCATGCCCGTCATACCGGTGGCATAGCGCGCAGTTCCGGGCGAAAAGCCGCGGCCCTTGCGTCGCTGGATCGTTCTGGAGCAGGCTCAGCGCCCCCTCGCGCGGGATTCCATTCCTGGCCAGCGCTCGCACGCGCGCGGCGTCTTTTTCCGCGTCGCGCACCGCCAGCTGGTAGGCCGGGTCGTTCCGGTCCTGCGCCTTGGCCAGGTAGGTCAACAGCGCCGCGCCGCAAAGCAGCGCGCCAGTGAAGACCAGGTTGAAGCGATGCCCGAGCTTCCACCGGCCCAGCAGCGGCATCAGGAACACGATGAACAACAGCAGCGACGGGATGACAATGGCGCCCAGCACTTCGGTCTGGCCCGAAAAATATTTCAGGAACTGGAACAGAAACAGGAAGTACCATTCCGGGCGTGCGGCCGAAAACGCTTCGGACGGGTCGGCCGGCGCGGACAGGTCCGCCCCCAGCGGCGCCGCCGCATCCTGCAGCCGCGGCAGCCAGATCAACACCAGCACCGTCAGCAGCACCGCCAAGCAGGCCACGGCATCTTTCAGCACCTGGTCCGGCCAGAAGGTTGTGTCCTTCCCCTTCGGCGGTTGCGCCGGGGTGATCCCATGCTTGCGGAAAAGATAAACATGCAGCGCCACCAGCGCGACCACCGTTCCGGGCAGAACGCCGGCGTGCAGCGCGAAAAACCGCGTCAGGGTGTGATGGCCATAGTCCGGCCCGCCAATGATGATCCGTTGCAGGAACGGGCCGACGACCGGCACGATCCCTGCCAGATTGGTGCTCACCTTCGAGGCCCAGAATCCCTTCTGGTCCCACGGCAGCAGATACCCCGTCAGCGAAATCGCCAGCACCAGCACCAGCAGCACGATTCCGAACCAGAAATTCAATTCGCGCGGCGCCTTGTACGCGCCATCGATCAGCACCTGCATCAGGTGCAGGATCAGCAGCACCGTCATGATCTGCGCGGTGAAATGATGAATCCCGCGCAGCAGCCAGCCGCCGGACATCTGGTACTGAATGTAGAAAACGCTCTCCCACGCCGTCTGCGAACTCGGGCTGTAGGCCATCCACAGAAAAATTCCGGTCAGGAACTGGATGACCAGCGCGAACGTCAGCGTGCTGCCCCACACATACCGCCAGCGCGCCCCCCCGGGCACTTTCTCGTAAAGCGCTTCGTGCGACAGTTCCTTCCAGCCCGTTCGGCTGTCCAGCCAATCAAGAAACTTTTTCATGCCACCGGCGTCTTTTCTGCGCGCCCTGTATGGAAATTCTGGAACCGCACCCAAACCTCCTTCTCGTTCCGGATCTCGACCTCCAGGTCATCCAGTCCGCGCGGGCTGGGGCTCTTCGCGTCGGAAATCTTGCCGTCCAGGGCAAAACTGCTGTTGTGGCACGGGCAGAAAAAGTCTTTCTGCTCCGTCCGGTAATCCACGAAGCAACCCGCGTGCGGGCAGACCACGTTGATCGCCGTCACGGTTTTCTCCCCGATCCGCCGCAGGTAAATCGCCCCGATCGGCACATTCGGGAATTTGCTCCATGCGTCCGTCCGTCCGGTCACAATCGCGAATTTCTTCGGTCGCCCGTCCTTCGGCAGCGAATCGATCGAGGTGATGAACATCATCCCTCGTTGCGCGGCCTTCTGCCGCAGCGGGTCCAGCAACACGGTCAATCCGGCCCCGGCTGGAACCAGCACGATCGCGGTCCCGATGCCGGCCGCCGCCGCTTTCTTCAGGAATTCCCGCCGGGCGGGATTGGGTTCTGATGAATCACTCACGATAAAAAGAGATCAATGGCTGTCGCAAAACCGGGTTCTTTGGCCTGGGATCGTTATTCGGTAACGATAACTCTCGGCGGATGCGCGTATCCTTCCCACATCGCCTGCAGCTCCTCCCGCCGCGGCGGGCCGTCCAACACCACAAATCGGTAGCGGGACACGTACGGCTGTCCGGGCTCAATCGCCCAATCCCCCAATTGGCTCGGGGCGAAACAGAAAAACGGTTCTTTCGGATGTAAACGCATCGGCTGCGGCGCGCGAAAATTCTCTGGATTGCCCAAAATAGCAACCCCACAAATCGCGTGGTCCGCTTCCCCGCCCACATAACACCAATCCCCTCGCGTCTCGTTTCCCTTCACCCGGTTCGTTTCCCCGCTTGCCGTCAGGAACAGGCAATTCGTCTCCCCGTTCCAATCCCAATTTCCGCGGAAGCCCAGCCCGCCATAATAATACTTCGGCAGCTTCAGCGCGGATGCGGTCGCGCATCGCTGCGTTGATGCCAGGTCGAACACAAAGCACTCCCGCCCCGGCGCCGCGTAGGCCGCTACCGTCCATGTCTCCCTCAGCGCGGCCTGGGCGGGTTGCGCCGAGACATCCATAAACGAATGTTCCGCCGAGAAGCCCGCCGTCACCGGGCCGGACCACGTCGCCCCCAGCCGGTCGAACTCCACCTTCCCCGTTCCGTCCCCCATGTTCCAAAAGTCCGGATGCCGCCCTTCAAATTCCGTCTTCGTCCACGGAAACCAGATCCCGTGATGATGCGTGTGATTGGTGGGGAAATCGTCCGTGACCAGCCGCCCGGACGGGCTGAATACCGGGTGGATATATCCGCCCCGCTTGTAGATCGGCTTGATATCCGGCCGCGGGAACGGCGTTTCCGCCCCCTGATAAACGAACGCCTCTCTGCCCCCCAGGGATACCCGCACCTGCCCCTCTTGCCGTTCCGCCTTGGCTGCGGTCGGCGGCGCCCCGGCTTCCACCCGGTAAAGGCGCGCTTCGCCCGCCCCCAGCGTCGGAATCACGAAAATCACCCGGCCATCCGCCGCTTTTTGAAAAGGAACATCGCCCTGTGCGTTTCGGAGCCAGCCCGCCGCCGGAAAACTCGCGCTCACCGGCGCGGTCGCGACCGCCAGCGCGCACGCTTTGTCCCCTCCGTTCACCTGGATCTCCGGCCCCTTCCCGAATGCCATCAGCGCATGCCACCCCAGGAGGCAGGCGGCAATTCGAGAAATGCACATGCCCTTTTATCGCTGAAACCGAAGGATCTCGTCAAATTCTAAGCGCCTCACGCCAAGCAACGTTCAGCCTTTGCCAAACCACGCCCGGAGCCCCGCTCTGCCGTGCTCCCCGCCGCTCATTCGGCGCCCATTTTTCAAGGGTGTCTTCGCCTGTCCGATGGAAAGTCGGCGTGCAACGGCGGCCAGGGGCCCATGGAATATGGCAATGCTCGAGTCTGGCCCCTTTATCGAGAGCTGGAAGGGGGCTTGATTAGCATGGATTAGATTCGACGGAAGTACAGGATCGGAGGCGCTCAGACGATTCGCCGGTGGGCGCATCGGGGTTTCAGATCCTCGAAAATGCGTTTTCCGCCCTGGCGAATGGCCGCGTTAGTTATCATGGCGTTCCCTTTTTCTCGTTCCATTCTCTGTAATTCTCCTCGGCGGCTTTGAGTAGGAACAGCGCCAGCCCACTCGCAAGGACGAGCCAGGGCGGTGGTTCCGGGATGATCTGGAACTGGAAGTTCACGGGGAAGAACGCGTAATTGGGTGAGCCTTCTCCCTGGGAATACCCGCCGGCCGGCATCGGGAGATTTGGACCCGGCGTCCCCAAGCTACCCGCAAACTTCAGCGCCGGAGCGACTGTTCCGGTGAAGGGTATCACATTGTTGTCAGGATCACTTTGCGCATATTGCGCTCCGACGACAATAATGCTCTGCGGTGGAACCGCCACGGGAGTGATCGAGCTGTAGCGGTAGCCATCGACCAGCGGAGCGGAAGTCCCCGCACTCACCACGGCGTTCGCGAGGAGTTCTCCCTGATTCACGCCAAGGTATCTCCAGAGCGCGATCGGGTGGCTCGTGGCGAGGCCGTCCGCGCCGCCATCGTAAACTCCCACCGCCGTGATCTAGATATTTTGATCCTTGCCTAACGCGTCACTGGGCAGGAACGCCCAGCCGTAGCTGCCTTCCGCCTGCAGCAGCGTTGACGCCGTTCCGCCTTGCGTCTTAAACGCTTCATCGCCCCGGCTACGGGGAGGCTCAAAAACAAAGATTGTCAGAAGAAGGAGGATCGGCCAGGAGACTCTGACAACAAACGGCGTGAGAGAGGTCTTTCGGCCCATCACCTGGGGCGCTTTGCTGGGCATGCTCATTTTGAGTCCGAGTTATGCGGAGTGCGAGGTTTTCATAAGTGGTGCATCGATTTTCCCGCGACTTTATGGCGGGCCATCGTCAGGGGCCAACGCGATCCGATAGAAGCGGTAGGCCTGCGAACCAGAGATCAGGCGAGCCGTTGACTTCACTCCCACGGCAGTTACGGGGTCGCCCAAGGGCGCCCAAGCGTCGGAGGGCATGTCGAATCGCGTTTCTATCTGGTAGCGTTTTCCTCGGACGGAACTCCAGGTGACGAGAAGGCCTTCAGTCGCTGTCTCGATGTTTGTAATCCCCATCCGAGAGTTAGGGTCGGTTGGGTCGGTCCCGGCGAGGTATTCGGCTCCGTTCTGCATCCCGTCACCGTCAGGATCCGCTCTCGGATCCGTGGCATCGGGGTGGAGAATCTCCCAACCGTCTTCTATGCCGTTGCCATTCGAGTCCAGGACTGGAATGCGGGCGAACAAGATGTCCGGAGCCTCGTTCAGGTCGAGAGGGACCAGACCAGAGACGCTGCTCAGGAAGGCGAGGTGACGACCGTCTGCGGAAAGCGCGGCTGTCCCTAAATCTCCGGCCGGCAATTCACCGACGGTGTCGTGCAAGATAGGAATCAGGTTTGTCAGAACAGAGTCGAAGAGGAACAACTCATGTTTGTTCATGGAAGGGCTCGAGCCCGATGGGGACGTCAGGAGAATGTAACGGCCTTCATCGCTCATCAGTGGGTCGCCCCAGAGGCGGAATGGAGTCGAGGAGTCGAGAGGAAGAGTTTGAACTGAGCCCTCGGGAAGGTGGCGGCTTCTGATGCGGACCAGGTTCGTCTTAGCCAGGTCCTCGTAGGCCTGGAAGACGAGGACGTTTCCGGCCGCATTCAACGCGGCAGGTGGTATGGCATTGGTCGCGCACAGGGTCAACGATTGGGACGGTACGTTCAGCACGTAAAGGTCATTACCGGGTGCTTGCGAGCCTTGCGAACGGCCAAAGAAGCTCATCTGCATCTCCTCCGCCGAGAACGAGAGCTGGGTGCTGGCAGGAACGGGATCTCCGGCGAGATACCACGTCGTCCCGGCTTGCCAGTCGATTACCACGATTTGTCGACCGACTTGAATGCGTACCAGGTAACGACCGCTGGGGCTGAGAGAAACCGTGTCGCGTGAGTCGATCGGAGACGCTAGCTTTGTTTCCTGCATCTCGAGGTCGCGCACGAAGAACTGGTTACCCGCCGAAAAGGCGAGATAACGGCCGTTCGCGCTCAGTTTTGCTTCCGTTACCGCGGTCGCGCGCTCGCCGGTCGGCTGGATGTTTTCGCGCGTGGTCTTGCTGGCGATGGTGTCGAAGACGAAAATGCTATCTTGCCGTTCATCCGCCTCTCGGGAGAAGTAGGCGACGAAACGGGCATCGGCGCTCGTGGCAATCAGTCGCGAGGTGTTGGTGCGGAGCATTCCATTCAAGGTATAAGTGACCAGTCGGTTGGTTTTGCTGATCGTATCGTAAACAAATATGTCGCGAGCGGCATTCGCATCCCCGAACACCAGTGCGGCGCTCTCACTGCTATACACAACGTGGCGTCCGTCCACAGATAGACCCTTGCCGTCGAACCAGGTTCGTCCTCGGCCAGTCGCGCTGGTTTTAGCCGATGCACCTGATATACACAGCGGCGGGGCGTCATCCAGGATGTTTTGGAGGAATACATCGCTGCCATCTGGGTTCAGGTCGCCAGGCAAATTCGAAGCAAAGGTTGAGAATGCAACCCAGCCAGTTTCGCTCACCGACAGGGAGACAATGGGTTGATTTGGCGGCTCATTGGATGATGAACTTCCGATGAGGCGAATTCGGCTGGTCTCCTGGTCGAAAGCATATTGCTGCGCATCCGAGCTCTCGCCGGTGAGATTCACGCTGCTGTTAAAGAGGAGGAATCGTCCGTTCGGCGAAAACATGACCTCTGTCGGTGCGAGATTCGTTTGCAGACCGTCGGCGGTCGAAACAAGGCGGTTCTGATCGGTTGCGGTATCCTTGATGTAGACACGATCTCCCTCGGTGAAGGCAAGATAGCGGCCATTCTCGCTGAACGTCAGATTGCCTATCCCAGCTTTCGGGGGAGATCCCAGCATTGGAGCGATTGAATTTGACTGAACGCTATAGCAGTAAGCGTCATTACTGTAGAATTCGCCGGGTATGGTCGTCAGGAGTGTCGCGCTCGTGAAGAAGACGGAAGCGCCGTCGCTCCGAATTCCGCTCTGCGTGGCTCCCGAGAGGCCGCGCCCGTAACCGGCCGGCACATCTCTTGAACTTTTCGACAACAGAATATTTGTCCGCACACTCATATCGCGCAGGTAAACGTTTGGTTGCGGTGCGAAGCTTGGCGTGTTCGGAACGACGTTCAACGCGCTGCTCACGTAGACCACGTAGCGTCCGTCATGGCTGATGCTCGCTTCGAATGAGGCTCCACCGGTTGCCGACGATTCGTCGTAGCTGAGAGTTACCAACTCAACAGTCTGGGCGAGCGTATTGTAACGATACAGATCCGGAGCCGCGTTCATGTCCAGCTCAGACAGAGCATCCGGAGACTCGAAAAGGACGTAACGCCCGTCGGGTGTCGCCGAGTATTTACCCGGGAGTGTGGTGACGTGGAGCGCGATTGTGGAGTGGGTCTGCGGATCGGTCAGATCCATTAAGTAGAGGCCGGTTTGTCCGCTCCATTCAGCCTGCGCCAGATTAGTAGCGTCGCTCTGGAACACGAGTTTAGTTCCATCTGCCCAAAGGAGCGGTCCAGAGGACGTGCCGTTGGCTGGGGAGCCGTTCAGTCCCGTAGTGAGCAATTGAATCTGTCCGCTCTGATTATCGCGCCGGAAGAGATTAACCGCCCCTCGGAGTGTCTTATTGGTCACCAGCAGGGCACTGTCACTCGCAAAGACCAGCCAGCGACCATCCCGACTTAACTCAGGATCTGATGAATTCTGTGGGACCGGCGGCCCGAAGGAGCGAACAGGACGGGTCACCAGATCGAGCGCCACAGGCGGCGATTGCACCAGGATGCTGGCAAACACAAAAGATTGGAACAGCGCCAATGCCATATAACCCCGCAAGAGTGTCAGAAAACTGAGCAAGAGGCAATCTGCCTTATGGCATCGCAGAAAACTGCGCCAACACCCGTGCGCCTGCAATGAAAGCCGATTCTTTGGTCGCTGGCGCTTATTAGAGCGGTCGCGTTGTCGTTCAGAATCAGAAAGAGGTCACAGAAAGGGGGCTGACCATCATATCCGGCAAGTGGTGACGGGGTGGGGGGGCGGCGGTCGCTCCGCCGGAGGATTTGATTCAATCCTGTCAGGCGGAGACGGTAAAATCAGGATCAGTCGAAAATAGGCTCATTTTCTGCCATACCCGTTTCCACGCCAGTGGCGAGCTGAGAAAAGCGGATCAAGTATACGGCTTCAAAGAACTGATTGTTCTTGATCCCGCTCTCGCGCATCACCCTCTCTACAGAAATCTGACGGAGCAATTTTGCATAGGCATCCCAGTTTTGCCTTTCCTTTTCCGCGACGTTTTCCAGGTGAGCAATTACCTTCGCCCGTTGCTCATCGCCCGTTGACGAGTCGCTGAGAACTTTAGTGATCTGCTTCTCCTTAACTTCATCGACATCCTTGCGGAATGTCTCGAATCTTTGGATATCGGAGATGTCGGCATACAGACGTCGGATTAATTCCGCGCACGTAGGCGCGGGCAGTCCGTTTGAGGTGCAGAGGGAAATAACGAGGTCCAACTCCGGCGCTTGCCTCCGACTTCCCTCCAAATTCCGGTCCAACCAGTAATACCAAACAATCCTGCGATAGTCATGATCGGATTCCAATTTGGTGGGATTGAATATTGGCTGGGTATAATGCCAAGAGGGTGAAGATGCCTGCAGGTTATTAATGTCCGTCAGTTGAGATCCGGACTGGGCGCCATTGCTGTTGGTAGTGGTAATCCTGGTGGCAACGGGTCTGGCTGGTGGCAAGGTTCCGGTCTTGGTGCTGAGGGATAGAAACACGAACGTCAAGGCGGCGAAGATCGTCACAGTTAAGGCGTCTCTCATTCAGGCGCTCCTGTTGCAAGGTCAGTTTGCGAGCCTTTCCCCTGGCTCGGGCAGGGAAAGATTCTTTTGGCCGAAAAATACCTTTGGTTGGATTTGAAACAGGGCATCAAAAAAGCCATCATTGGCGATGCCGAATTTCTTTCGGAGTTTATCCGAGGCATCGTTCCGCAGCATCCTGGTGATGACCTGATCGGAAACTCCCGCTTTGGCAGCTGCATCAACGGCTCTCGAATAATCCCAAGCCGCATTGTAGGCGTCTCCGATGGCATCTCTCCCCACGCCTTCTTTGATTAGCAGATCTTTGATGGTCTGACATTCAGCCGTGTCTTTGGCTGGCGATTCCTCATAATAACGAATGTCGATGTGCTTCATAACCCTTGCCAGGTAAACCCGGTTGGAATGGAGCAACTCGGGATCAAAAAACTCTTCGGGAGTATTTCCTTCGCCAGTTGCTTTCGTATCGACTCTGGCAAATCCTTTCTCCGCCCCTGTCGCCGCCGGACTCGGTGAAACGGCCAAGCCGCTGTGCTGAATTTGGTCGTCGTGCTGGTCAGCGGTCTCGTCACGGACCTTTCTTCTTGTGAACGTGTACGCAAGGAGTCCCACGCTGAGGCCGATGCTTAAAAGGAGAAGGAATCTTTTCACGGGCAAGCGTTTACTGCGACACGTGCTTTCCCGCTGAAAGCGACTCGACCCTTGCGTCTAAAATCGGTATGCCAAACGCGTCAGCCATCCGTAAG
The DNA here is from genome assembly GCA_964566945.1 of uncultured Verrucomicrobiota bacterium. Lineage (GTDB taxonomy): Bacteria > Verrucomicrobiota > Verrucomicrobiia > Limisphaerales > SXQI01 > DASVNK01. Next base: position 78,454 of record CAZMKE010000031.1, read on the forward strand.
TTCCTAGCGTAGGGTGTTGTCGTGAGTGGTTCAAGTCCTGTTTGCAGCACGTCACCGCATCCTGGGGAACGCGTGTCATAAATCCTAAAGACCACTCCTCGGTAAGTGAAGGTCGAGGAGAAGTCGTACCTGTTGACCCCTGATTCCCAATGGCTGGCTTCGTCATCGGTTTTGATGTTCCAGAACAGTCCAACTGGCCCGAACCATCCTGGATTCAACGCGAATCGTGGAAGCAGTGCCATATAGAGGGTTTCTCCTTTACACACTGGTAGAAACGCCGTGAAGCACAAGCAGAGGAGGAGGTATCTTGATGTTGCCATAGTGATTCCCTTTCTCTTGATGAACTGCGAGTGTAGGCGGAGGGCTTCCCTAAACTCCCAATTATTAAAGAACCTCAGACGCAATATCAGCCAAGCGCGGGCTGGTCTAGGAAAAATTTCAGCCACGGGAATCAGGGTTAATCCTGAATAGGCATAGGGC
>CAZMKE010000032.1:0-74233 GCA_964566945.1 uncultured Verrucomicrobiota bacterium
GCCTACCAGTCACTTACAGAAGTCTTATACAGCTAATTTCTTAACGGCATTGAGCGTAAACGTAAACGTCGTAGGTTCCCGGAGGCAGACTCGTGAACTGAGAGACGATGGGTTGATCGTTAAACGGGTAGAGATAGCTTTGGTACATTGGGTCCGAATTCAACGTATACCAGGCGCCGATCGCGTTGGACACTTCGAGATTTGCTCCAGAATCTGTGCCGTCAGAGAATTTCAAATTCTGAACCGTGCCGTTTGCCCGCCAGTCAAATGCAGACGAAACGTCGCGGCTGTAGACATTCCAATAGTCAGCCGGGGAGAGGCCGACCGCCGCGGGACCGGTTTTTACCGAAAAATTGGGGTTGAGGTGGGCGGTATAATCGATATTAATCAGGTCGGTAGCTTTGGCTGCTGTGAAAGAGGCGGAAAGAAGGAGAGTTGCAAAAATGCTTTTCATATTGTCTCTAAATGCACCCGTCAGGGCGTTCCAAAAGCGGGGTTAGTTCAGCAAGTTTGGAGGAGATGTGCAACTAGAAAAAGCAGCCTCCAGAAGCCTCTAGAAAAAGCTCCTCGACCGAACCTTCGGGAGCAGCATTATGCCGGACTGCGGGCCTGGGAAGTCATTTTAGATCGGACGAGATGAGTTTTCCTTCCTTCAACTCCGCCGTTTCCTGCAGTTTTGCCGCGAGGTCCAGGGCGTGCGTAACCACGATCAGGGTGACGTTCTCCTCCTGATTCAGTTCCACCAGCAATTGGGCGAGATTCTGCGCGGAGTGCCGGTCCAGGGCGCCGGTCGGTTCGTCCGCGAGCAGGAGTTGGGGCTGGTTGATCAAGGCACGGACGACGGCGACGCGCTGCCTTTCACCGCCGGAAAGCTGGCCGGGCCGATGGTCCAGGCGCGCTCCGAGGCCGACCCGGACAAGCAGCTTCCGGGCGCGCTCCGGCGCCGCCGCCCGAATCGTGGCGTCTTTGGAGGCGAGGGTGGGCACGAGGACGTTTTCCAGGACGGTGCACTGGGGCAGAAGGTGGTGGCCCTGAAAGACAAAGCCGATCTGCCGGTTCCGCACGGCGGCCAAGGTGAGATCATCAAGGGTGGTTAGATCCTGTCCGCCAAGCCGGATGGAGCCTGCAGTGGGCCGGTCGAGCGTGCCGATGATGTTCAGGAGGGTGCTTTTGCCGGAGCCCGAGGGGCCGATGATGGCGAGCGATTGGCCGGGGTTGAGGACGAGGTCCACGCCATTCAGGATCGGAAGTTCTTTTCCGTCCGTCCCGGGGTAGCCTTTTCGGATCCCTGAAAGTTCCAGCAAAGGAGTCATGGTTTTGATTCGGTCTGTCTGCGGTCATGATCCGGCAAAGCGCCTTTGCGGACAAGCGCCGAGCGGAGGGACGTTCGCTGGCGGCAGGCTCATGCAGTCTACTCCGCCAAAGCGCGGTCGATGGCGCGCGCCAGGATTTGATAGCCCTCAGCGGTCAGGTGCAGATTGTCCGGCTTGTAAAGCTTCGGGTTGGGCTGGCCCCGGTTGTCGAGGAGGTCCGGCCAGACGTCGACAAACTTCAGGCCTCGGTGCATCCAGCAGGAGCGGCGAATCAAAGCGTTGGCTCGGATCTCCTGCGGCGAGAGGTGCCACCGAACCGGCGCGGGCTTGATCGAAACGAAATAAATAGGGGTTTTCGGCAGGTCGGCGCGCACTTTGCGGGCAAAATTGCGAAAGGCGGCGGCCACCTCTTCAGGCGAGTCGCCGCGAGCGATGTCATTTTCACCCGCGTAAAGGACGATCTTGGACGGATGGTAGGGAATGACGATACGGTCGGCGAACGCCACCGAGTCCGTGAGGTGGGAGCCGCCGAACCCGCGCCGGATGGTGGCGAGGCGGGGAAAGCATTCGGCCAGATTCGTCCAGTAACGGATGGTGGAACTCCCCACAAACAAAACCGCTCCCTGAGCGGGCGGATGGGCGCGATCTTGCGCCTCGAACGCCCTGATTTCCGATTCCCACTGCGCCGGATCGCGGTTCGCCGCGGCGGCGCGGGACAGCCCGAGCAGGGCGGCTAACGTCAAACAGAGCAGAAGGGCGCGGAGCATCGGGAGGGTTTATCGGAAAAAACGGGCAGACAGACAATCGGAAACAGACGGTTGGCCAGCTAATCGTCAATGGTGTGCGGCCTTATTTAATGGGTCGCGCCCCTTAACTGCTTGCGAACCGGACCGATATCTGGTGTAAACCGAAATCGAATGCGAATGTCATCCTGTCGCTCGCGCAGGTGCGCCCTGCTCAGCCTGTACCTATTTCTCCTTGGGGTTTACGAAGCTGGAAGCTTTGCCGCTTCCCTCGTCGCGGATTACCGCCTCGAGGGGAAGCTGACGAGCAGCGTCGCGGGCGCTCCCGAATTGGACATCCAGCGAACCGATATCGCCCAATTCGTGCAAACGGATGTCAAGGGCGCAAGCCGTTCCGCTCTGGCGCTGCCCAGTGGCGCACAGATCCGGCTGAATACCACGGGGATCTTGGCGCGGGATCATTTCAGCATCGCGCTGCTGGTGGCCCCCGATTCCGTGAGCAGCTACGTGCGCCTGGTGGATGTGCAGGATCCGGGGCAGGGCACGGGCTGGTTCCTGGTGAACGGGCACAATTCGGATAACCCGACGGGTGACTCTGGCGCGGCCGCTCTCGCCGATCACGCGTTCACACAGTTGGTCTTCACGAAGGACGGGCCGTCGGCCCGGGTTTATGTCAACGGCGCGCTCGATCTGAGTTTCACCGATTCCAGCGATTGGATGAAAATCGGGGCCAACGGGATCATTTGGCTGTTGGGACAGGCCGATGGAAGTTACAGCTCGGGCGGAAAGGTCGCCCGGATTCGCCTGTATCAGGGCGCTTTGACCGACGCCGAAGCCGCCGCCTTGGATAATCTCGCGCCAGCGTCCACGCCGTCGCCCAGCGGCGCAAATGTGGTGGCGGATTACCGCTTTGAAAGCTCGTTGAAGAGCGCGACTGCCGGAGCGCCGGATGCCATGGTGGAAGGGGGCGACTACGCGAGTTTTGTCGCGGACACCGTTGGCGGCAGTTCGCGGACCGTTTTGGATTTCAGGCTCGAGAGCGGCGTTCTGATTAATACCAGCGGTCTGCTGGATGCGGCCCACTATTCCGTGGTCGCGCTTTTCGCTCTGGCCAATGTCAGCAGTTATGAGCGCATTTTCGACCCCAAAGATCCCACAGATGTGACCGGAGGGTTCAATCTAAACGGAGCGATCGGCTGGCATCCACAGATCTATTTTCCGACCCCCACGCTGACGAACGGCGTTTACACGCAAGTTACCTACGTAGTCGACGGCAAGTTTGTGCGCATTTTTCAGGGAGGAACAAAACTGCTTGATCTGATCGATCTCCGGCAGCACGGGATCATATCGTCGAATGTCGTCCGGTTTTTCCGCGGCAGCGATGGGGCCTACGCACCCGGAGGCCGGGTGGCGAGGGTGCGCCTGGTGGCGGGGGTTTTGACCGATGCGGAGGTGGCGGCTCTCGCGCCATTGGCAGATCCCCCGGGGCCGCCGTCTGCGACTCCGGTCAATCCGGTGGCTGATTACCAGTTTCTGGAGAATTTGCAGAGCAGCGTGGCGGGCGCGCCGGATCTCACACCGGAAGGCAAGAATCTTTCGTTTGTGCGTGACGTGATCGGCACGACCGAAGTGACGGCGTTGCAGCTGGAGAGTGGCGTGGGCGTGGCCTTTAACCCCACGGGCCTGCTAGATCCCGAGAGCTACACGATCAGCTTGCTTTTCGAGATGAATTCCGTCGCTTCGTACGAGCGCATTTTTGACGTAAGGACTCCGGGAGATCAGAGCGGCCTTTTTGCCGTGAACGGCGCCGTGGGGCTAAATCCCACGGTCTTCACCGCCGGGCCGGTGTTGAGCAATCACACCTATGCACATCTGGTTTTAGTAAAGGATGGCCAGTATGTCCGAATTTTTCGCGACGGTTCCAAGGTGCTGGACGTAGTCGATTTGCACGATTACGAGAAAGTCAGCGGCAACCTGATCCACATCTTGCGATCGGCGGATGGGAGCTATGGGCCCGGCGGACGCATCGCCCGTCTGCGGGCTTTCAACACGCCTTTGAATGACGCCCAAGCTGCGGCCCTGGTTGCGCTCTCTCCGGCGGTTCCTCCGGCCGGCAGCGGAGCCGCGTTGGTAGCGGATTATCAGTTTCAAGATAATTTGCACAGCAGTGTCACTGGCGCACCGGACATCATTCCCACCGATCCGGCGGACAGTTCCTTCGAGAACTCGGCGTATTTGGATGGAAAGCGCATTTTTCGATTCCCGAATGCCCAGGGACTGCGGCTGCCGACGAAAGGACTGGTTGATCCCCGGCATTATACCCTCGCGCTCGCTTTCGAATTCGACAACGTCGGTGGTTATCAGCGGATCCTGGATGCCAAGGATCCCTCGGATCCGCAGGGATGGTACGTGGTCAATGGCGTAGTTTCCTACCTGTCCACCCCATATTCCAGCGATCCTCTGCTCGGAGCCAATCAATTCATCGAATTGGTTTTGGTGGTGGATGGCGCCGAGTGCCGGCTTTACGAGAGCGGCCAGCGGCGCATGGCTTTCTTCGATTTTGACGAGCACTCGAGCATTGGCGACGCCGGAGTCCTCAGCCTCTTCCGGGGAGCGGACGGCTCCTACGGTCCCGGCGGAAGGGTGGCTCGCGTGCGTCTGTTCAATGGCTCGCTGAATGACCTGGAGGTCGCGGCGGTTCCGGCGAGTGTTCCGGGACGCGAACTCACAAGCATTCCGCCCGGCGCCAATGTCGATCTGGCCTTCAATGGCGGATTTTTGGACGTGCCTACCACCAATACGCTGCGGGCGCCGTTCACGGTGGAGTTTTGGGCCTTTCCGACGAATGACGGCACGGATGGTGTCCTGGGTTCGCGCCAGCCGGCGGAGAGCGGTTTTGACGTCAAATTCTCGGGACGCGGGCATTTGCACGCAGATATCGGCGACGGCGCCGGCTGGATCACGACCAGCGCCGATTGCGATCTGCCCCAGCCGGCGACGAACTGGACGCACGTCGCCTATGCAGTGAGTTCCGACTCCTACGTGATCTATGTCAACGCCAGCCCGATTGTCACCAATACCCTGGGCGGATCCAGCCTCCCTCTGCTTTACGATCCCAGTCACCAACTCCGAATCGGTGACTCCTATGGCGGGGAGGTGATGGCTGGGCAGGTGGATGAGGTGCGCATTTGGAACCGAGCCCGAGCTGGAGCCGAAATCGCCGGGGACTACAATCGGGTCCTTCACGGGAACGAGCCGGGACTGGTGAATTACTACCGCTTTTCAGAAGGCAAGGGCCTGGTGACGCACGATCTGGCGGCGGCTGGAGGGGATGATGCCGCGATTTTTGCCGCGGGCGGGTCGCTGGTTCGCTGGGTGGCCACTGGCCCGGATCTGGTTGATGCCGGCACGGCCGCTTCGGACTGGGACGCGGCCCGGGATCTGCGGCGCAGCCAACTCGGCGCCGCCGCGCAGGCTTCGGCAAATCCCAATCCGCTTGTTCGGGCGTGGACTTACGGCTATCGGCTGGAATCCCCCCTGGCGAGCATGGATTTTACCCCTTACACGTCGGACGAGCATTACACGAATATTGCTGGATCGTTTCAACTATCCGGCTTTTATCACCCGCCGAGCGACGGGCCAGCCATCGGCGCCAATGTTGGCAGTGATCCGGTCGTCATCAGCTTTTGCTGCGGCCCGTTGGTCCCCATCCAGACCAACGAGCTTGCGGTCTGGCCCGGCCAGAGCGGCATCGCGGCGGTGGCTCGCTGGACGGCTCATGCGGCAGGAGATTATCGGCTCCGGGCCACATGGCATAAGACGGATGTGCATGGCGGCAGCGGCTGCCAGAGCGCGGTAGTGATCAATGGACAAGTGGCTTATTCGGCGCCATTTGGCAATGACGGCAGCTCCGTCGGCTACACGAACGCCGTCCATTTAAGCGCCGGCGATCTGGTGGATTTCGTCCTGGGTCCCAACGGCGATTACAGTTTTGACGGGAGCGCTTTTAATGCTGTGATTACATCACTCGGGGGCAGCTCCGCACCGCCGGCGGATCTTGTGATCAGCAGTTTGCAAACACCCTCCACGCTGGCGCCGGGCGTGCCAGCTTCGTTTATTTACACCGTGGCTAATCAAGGGACAGGCGCGGCCGCGGGCCCATGGACAGACGCCGTTTACCTGACGCCTGACCCGCAGGGGAGCCAGAGCTTTCTTCTGGCGGCTTTCTTGGTGACGAATTCTCTGGCGCCAGGCGCCAGCCTGACGCTGACCCAGCAAATCGTGCTGCCGGCCAGCGGCCCGAGCGGAAGCCTCTACTTTGTTTTTGCAACCGATGCCGGGAATGCCGTGACCGAGTCCAACGAGAACAACAATACGCAGGCGGCCTCCAGCCCGGTGTCGGTCGCCGGCGCTCTCACGCTCGCTCCGGCGGCGTCGACGGTCGCGGAGGACGCCCCCACCGGGAATCTCGCGGTGATTGTCAGCCGCAACGGGGATGTGTCTGCGGCGCTTTCCGTAAACCTGCAAAGCAGCGATGGCGTTCGCGGAGCCGTTCCCCAGTCGGTTGTCATCCCGGCCGGGCGGGCCAGTGCCGCCTTCTTTCTGACGTTCCATCAGGATGGCCAGCTCACCGGCCCCAAGACGATCACTTTAAGGGCTGCCGCGGAGGGCTTTCAACCCAGCGCGGCGGACGTCATCATCCTGGATGTCGATCTCCCGGCGCTTTCCCTGGCGCTTTCCCCGGCCCGAATCACCGAGGGGGGATCTTCGACCGCCACCCTTTCGCGACAGGGCAGCCTGGCTGGCCCTCTCACGGTGAACCTTTCCGGGCCCTTGGCGCGATTGACATTCCCGGGGAGCGTGATCATTCCCGCGGGCCAAAGCGCTACGACGTTTGTCGTCGCTTCGGTTGACGACACCACGCCTGGCCCGGGGCAAACGAACATCCTTGCTGCGAGCGCCAGTGGTTTCGTCAACGGTTCGGGGCAGTTGATCGTGGACGATAATGACGTGCCGAATCTGGCTCTCATGCTGGCCCGATCGGTGATCAGCGAAGGGGACGGCCCACAGGCCACGACCGGCACCCTCACGCGGGACCGCTCCAGCCCTCAGGATTTAGTCGTAAATCTCACCTCCGGAAACCCGAAGACAGCTCAGACGCCGACTACAGTGACCATTCTGGCCGGCCAGACCTCGGCCACGTTCAATATCGCCGCGGTTGATAACAATGTGATCGATGGCGACCGCCAGGTGGCGATCGGAGCCTCGCTGCTCGATCCCGGCACTGGACTAAAGTTGACCGACGCCCCGCCGGTGGCGCTGCGCGTCACGGATGATGATGGTCCGACGCTCAAGGTCAGCCTCGCCACGGATGTGGTGGCGGAAGGAGCCAGTCCGGCGACGACCGGAACCGTGTCGCGGAACGGCGCCGTAAGCGGGCCTTTGACGGTCGCTCTGGCAAGCAGTGACACCGTGCACGTCAAGCTGCCTGCATCCATCGTGATCCCGGCCGGCGCCGCGACCGCCGTTTTTCAGATCGATACCATCCGGGACAACGTCACGAATGGGAACCAGGCGGTGACCATCAGCGCGTCGTCCGCCGGCTTTACCGGTTCCTCGCGCACGCTGGTGGTCAGTGACAGTTCCCTGCCCGATCTGGTGATTGCCAGCGTGAGCATCCCGCCGGTGGTGGATAGCGATGCCTTTTTCCGAGTCGGCCTCCGGGTGGAGAATCACGGACCCGCGGACAGTGGAACCAATTTCACCCAGCGCGTCTATCTCTCAACAGATCCGCTGCTCAGCTCCGACGACGCGGCGCTGCTCGAGAACACATTTCCTGGATCGATTGCCGCCCATGCCTTTTTCGAACAGGCCTTGCAGGCCCGTTCTCCGCAGGCGCCTGGCGACTATTGGATCATCGCGGTGGCTGACGCCGCCAACGTGATCTCCGAAATGGCCGAAAACAATAATACGACCGTTTCCGCGACGCCGCTGCATGTCCGAAAGGCTTATGGGGCCACGGTGATCGCGGGAATTGGGACGGCTGCTGCTGGAACTCCAGTGCCGCTGCATGGACAGGCTACTTTGGCGGCGAGCAATGCGCCTGCCGCCTTTGTCACTGTGGATCTGTCAATTCGGGTTCGCGACACCGAGCGGCACATCGCCGCCATCACCGACGCTTCCGGAAACTATGCCACCACATTTCAACCACTGCCCGGCGAAGGCGGCATTTACACGGTGGCAGCGGATTATCCCGGGATCACGAACTCTCCGACGCAGGCGGCCTTCACCTTGCTGGGCATGCGCGTCGCCCCGGCCGCCGCGACCGTCAGGGTGGGGGAAGGCGGCAGTCTGAGCTTGACCAACGAGGTCGACAATCTGGCGGATGCTCCGCTGTCCGCGCTGACCACCACCGTTGTCTCGACGCCGAGCGGCGTTTCGATCGTGCCAAAGTTGTCGGCGTCTACGCTGCCCGCGAGTGACGCCGTTTCCTTGTTCTTGCAGGTGAGCGCCGCTTCCGGTGCTGCCAGCGGCACGGCGATCGTTCGCGTGAAGTCCGCGGAAGGGATCACCGCTGATCTGAGCCTTCCGATCTCGGTGGAAGTGGCGCGGGCCAAGCTCGTCGCGATTCCGGATGCCCTGGAGGCCGGCATGCGGCGCGGAAGCCAGACTTCGGTGCAACTCGTGGTGACCAATCAAGGGACGCTGGCGACCGGCCCGTTAAGCATTCTCGCGCCGCCTGTACCGTGGCTAAAAATTGCCTCCGGCTCGCAGGCCCCGTCGCTCGCGCCGGGCGAAGCTGCCGTTATCGCGCTGCTGCTCACGCCGGCGCCGGACCTGGATCTCGGGCCGTATACCGGAAGCATCGTGGTGAAGTCGGACACCGCCGGCGTGGGCATTCCGTTCACCTTCCGGAACCTGTCGGACAGCGTGGGGAACCTGGTGATCACCACCGTGGACGAATACACTTACTACGCGGCAGGCTCGCCCAAGTTGACCAACGCGTTGGTCACGATCCGGGATGCGGTGACCAAAGACCTGGTCCTAACGAACGTCACCGGAGCGGACGGAACGCTGGCCATCACCGGACTGCGCGAAGCTTATTATGACATTCAAATCACGGCCGACGGCCATGGCGCTTTCAATAAGACCGGCCTGGTGCAGGCAGGCAAAAGCAATCCCCTGACCGCGTTCCTGAGCCGCCAGACAGTGCGCTACATCTTTTCCGTTGTTCCCACGGAAATCGAAGATCGGACCAAGATCGTGATCACTACGGAATTCGAAACGTTCGTGCCTATCCCGGTGGTGACCGTTGCTCCGCCCTACTTCGATCTCTCCCAATGGTCGGGCACAACCGCCACCCAAGTGAACGTCACCCTCGTGAACCACGGCCTGCTCGCCGCGAATAACGTCCGACTGGCGTTGCCCACAAGTTCGGACGTCGAGTTCACCAGCCTGGTCTCCGCCATTGGCGATTTGCCGGCGCAAGCTTCACTGACCATTCCCATCGTGATCAAGCCGGCCGGGACAGCCTCCCCGGCGCGGCAGACCGCGGGCAAATTGCAGGCTCTCTCGGCGCACAGTTGCTACCACGACGCCTCGTTCAGCTTCGATCTCGTTTGCGGGCCGCAGGTGAACACCTACAACGTGCCGCTCCGCTTCGATAAGCTGCCGGGCTGCGGGGGCAACCCTCCGAGCGTTCCCTGGCATTTCGATCCACCTCAAACCGGCGGAGGATCCACCGGGCCAGGCGGAGGGCTGGGCGGCTGGTCGGATTGTCCCGGTTGCTTCGCTCCGGGGCCGTTCGTGTTTCCTCCCCCGTTGGTGACCCAGCCGCCACAGAATTGCAATCCGTGCCTCGTAGGAATCGGGATGGCGGCGGTGTGCGTCGGAGTCTCCGGACCAGAAGCAGCGGCGGGCGCCGCGCGCTGCTTCCTCGGAGCGGCCTCCTGTGCGGCTTCGTTATCCGAAAAGCCGGTGAGCATAGGGGCTGCCTTGTCCTGCAGGGGCGCCTTTACGAGTTGCTTTCCGAGCAAGCCGCCCGGGCCCTGGGCCGCGCCGCTTTGTTTGCTGAAAGCCAAAGACTGTCTCCCGCCTGCCTTGGGGGGATTTGGCTTTGGGGGCGGGGGCAGCAGCAGCCAATTTGCGTTGCGGCAGTCGGATCGACTGGTGGCATTGTCCGACAGCTCCGTGAGCAATGAGACGCCGCCCGAGGCGCAACCCCTGGTTCGGCAACTCGCCCGGGCTCTGGCGTTGCTGGCGCCGGTCACCAACTACTTTGGCAGCATCGCCTGGCTCAATCCAGCAGCCAGCGATGTTGATTGGGCAAAATGGTTCGGCGCGTTCAACGCCGCAACGGAACCCGACAGCCCTGGCGGCCGGCAGATTTCCGACAGCGAATTGGCTCAGCTGATGAGCTTGCCAACTCCCGTGACCGGGCTGCAGCCAACGGACGTGAACGCTTTTATCGACCGCTGGAATCGGACCGTCGATTACTACACCCGAGGCATTTTCACTCTCGCTCAAGTGCCGGCTGGGGCGAGCTCGGATTTCATCGCCACCGACGTCGACGCGCAGCTCTCAAAGGATGCCATCGCCGCCAACGACGCGGCGATGGCGGACGGATATTCGGACGCATTTACCGCCGCGGTCCTGGCGAGCAAGGAATTTGTGGCCAAGGCCAACAGTGCAGGCGGCGGATCATGCGCCCACGTCAAGCTGGAAATCGACCAACAGGCCGTAATTACCCGCGACGCGTTTAACGCGACTTTGGAGGTTGCCAACGACACGGACGATACTTTGAGCGACGTGTCGATCGAGCTGGTCATGCATAACACGAATGGCGATGACACGACGAAAACGTTCTTCGTTCGCGACCCCGTCCTCCAGGGGGTGACGGCGGTCGACGGCACCGGCCAGATCGCTCCGCACAGCACCGGCAAATCGAGCTGGATTCTCATTCCGACCTCGGATGCCGCTCCGGACGGGCAGGTCACGCACCTGGTTGGCGGCACGCTGCGTTATCAGCAGGGTGGGGCTGCCATCACCGTTCCATTGATTGCCCAGGCCATCAATGTCTTGCCGAATGCCGCCCTCTCTCTGAAGTATTTCCACCAGCGGGACGTGTTCGCGGACGATCCATTTACGGATGTGATCGAGCCGAGTGTTCCATTCTCCCTGGCTGTGATGATTCAAAACTCCGGCAAGGGCGCGGCGCGCAATGTCCACATTACCTCCGCGCAACCGAAGATCATTGATAACAAGAAGGGCCTGCTGATCGATTTCAGCATCATTGCCACCGATGTGGATGGCCAGCCGTTGAGCCCGTCCCTAAACGCTGATTTTGGCGATATCAACCCCGGGCAGATCAAAATTGGCCGCTGGCTGCTCAAATCGACGTTGCAGGGGCTCTTTACGGATTACTCTGCTTCGTTCGAGAACCTGGACGGGCTCGGGGATAAGCGCGTGGCGCTCATCCAGAACGTGGAGATCCATGAACTCGATCATATTGTTCAGGCCGACCGAACTTTCGAGGATGGACACCCGGATTTTCTGGCGAACGATGTGCCGGATTTCAATTCGTATCCTGATACCATCCACCTCAGCCAGGGATCGACCGCGCCGGTCACGGTGATCACCAATGCCACGAGGGATGCCGCGGTCGCGGCCGATCATTTGAGCATTTCGCTCAGCGCCGCGATGCCGGGCGGCTGGGGTTACCTGCGGGTGCTTGATCCAGGAAACGGCCTCTTCCGCTTGAAGGAGGTTCGGCGGAGTGATGGATCAATCATCGCTCTTGGCACGAATGTTTGGGTGACGGACCGCACGTTCATCGGGTTCAGCCAACAGCCAGTGCGCGAAAACGTGGCGCACCTGCTGGACTACAACGCGGCCGCCGCCGCCGTGAGCTATACTTTTATTTATGAGCCGGCCGCGAGCGCGGATGCCAATCCGCCCACCAGCTCTGTGTCCGCCCTGGCCGCGAGCAGTTCGACCGCGATTCCTGTCACCTGGCACGGGGCGGACGACGCGGGTGGCACGGGCATCGCCTATTACGATATTTACGTGGCGGTCGATGGAGGGGCTTTCCAACCCTGGTTGACCAAAACCACCGATTCCGGGGCACTTTATCCGGGGCAGGTCGGAAGCTCCTACGCGTTTTACAGCGTGGCCACCGATCTGGCTGGGAATCACGAAGCGGCGCACGCCAGCCCAGACGCCACCACCATCGTGAATCTCGTCAATACGGCGCCGATTATGACCGTGGCGGCTGATGCGGCGGTGGACGAGGGAGCCCAAGTAATCCTGAACAATTCCGCGACCGACGCTGACATTCCGGCGAACACTCTGGCCTGGAGCTTGGGCGCCGGCGCGCCCGCGGGTGCGCTCATCGATCCGGCGACCGGCTCGGTCACCTGGAATACCTCCGAAGCGACCGGCCCGAGCGCGAACAGAATACCAATCATCGTTCGCGATAATGGCCTTCCCAGCCTCTCTGCGACCGGCATCGTGACGGTGATCGTACGGGAAGTGAACCTCGCGCCAGTAGTTGATGCCATCACCAACCGCGTGATGAACGAACTGCAGACGCTCCGTTTCCAGGCCAAGGCGACGGACCCGGATATTCCCGCCAACACGCTCACGTTTACGTTGGTCAATCCGCCCCGCGGCGCGACGATTAGCAAGGACGGATTGTTCAACTGGCAGCCGGATCGCACCCAGGGACCGAGCACAAATGCCATCGAGATCAAGGTGACCGACAACGGGCTGCCTCCGCTCAGCACTTCCCAGCACTTTACCGTCGTTGTACGGGACACAGAGGGCGACTTCGATCTCGGCTTCGAATCGCTCGTGGCCCGAACGGGCGGGGACTACGGCCTCGGCCTGGATCTAAACTCCGGCTTGGATCTGACGAGCATTTCCTGTCTGGTCTCCCCCAGTTCGGACCGCTTGCAAAACCTCAGGATCGAGCCGCTCGTGCCAGAGCTTGCCTCCGCGATTCTGATTCCCTACCCCACGGGAGGGTACTCTCTCCAGTTGCAGGCCACTCCTGGGCAGTTGCTCCAGGGCAAGCGGGCGATTGCCAACCTTCGCTTCGACGCCGGGACCAGCGCGCACTCGGAATTAGTGACGGTGGAACTCGATCAGGTGCGGGGCGTTCGCGCCAGCGGGCAGTCCACTCCCAATGGCGGCGGACAAACGGGGCGGGTTGTCTTGATCGGGCTCGAGCCGCTCGTAGCGATTCAGCCCGGCGCGTCTCCCACGCTGGAATTGTTCGGTCTGCCGAATCAACGTTACGTGATCCAGCAATCGCCAACCGCGGACCCGAAAGCGAGCTGGCCGCCCTTGCTGAACTATACGCAAACCAATCTGCTGCAAACCCTGCAGATTACCTCAGGCGGCCACATGAACTACTACCGGCTCCAGCAGCAGTAGATCGTCTTTTGAGGTTCTCCAAGCCAACTGGCCCGGCTTGGAGAGCCAATCCAGGCGGTCGCGAGGGTTGAAGGCTTGGGCTTGAGATCGGACTAACGCATTCCGGGCATGCCGCCGCCCATCTTGGCCATCATCTTTTGGAACTTGCCCATCTTCTTCATCATCTGCTGCATCTGAGAGAAGCGGTTGAGCAGGTTATTCACTTCGGCTACGGAAGTGCCGCTCCCTTTGGCGATGCGCTGGCGCCGTTTGGCGTTCAACAGTTGGGGGGTGCGGCGCTCTTTTAGGGTCATCGAACAGATGATCCCTTCCATCCGTCGGAATTCCTTTTCGCTCTTGCTCATGTCGGCGTTTTTGAGCATTTCCGACCCGCCGGGCAGCATGCCCACCAGGCTTTCCAGAGACCCAAGCTTCTTCATCTGCCGCAACTGTTCCAGGAAGTCTTCGAGGGTGAACAGGCCCTTGCGCATCTTCTCTTCGAGACGCTTGGCATCTTCCAGTTCCACCGCTTCCACCGCGCGCTCCACCAGGGTCACGACGTCGCCCATCCCGAGAATGCGGGTGGCCATGCGCTCTGGATGGAATGGCTCGAAATCCTCCAACTTTTCGCCGACGCCGACGAATTTTATCGGCTTGCCTGTAACCGACTTCATGCTCAGGGCCGCGCCGCCGCGGGCATCGCCATCCAGCTTGGTCAGAATGGCCCCGGTTACGTTCAAAGCTTTGTCAAAGTGGGTGGCGACGTTGACCGCTTCCTGGCCGGTGGCGGCGTCGAGCACCAGAAGAATCTCCTGCGGCTGGATCTGATCGCGCAGCCGGACCAATTCCTGGACGAGGGGTTCATCGATCTGCAGGCGCCCGGCCGTATCGAAAATTAGCGTGTTGCGATTCTCTTTGCGGGCGAATTCCACGGCTTCGCGGGCGATTTTAAGGACATCCGTTTCCCCTTTGCGGACGAAGACCGGAATGTTCAATTGCTTGCCGAGCGTCTCCAACTGGTCCATCGCCGCCGGACGATAAACGTCCGCGGCCACAAGAAGGGGCAGGCGAGCCTGCTTGACCAGCAGCCGGGCCAGTTTGGCGCTGGAAGTGGTTTTGCCAGAACCGTGCAGACCGACCATCATGATGCAGCTCGGATTGCCGCTCACTTCCAGGCCGGCGTTTTCACTTCCCAAAAGGTCGACCAGCTCGTCATGGATCACTTTGACCACTTGCTGGCCGGGCTGAATGCTCAGGACCACTTCCTGGCCGAGGGCTTTGGTTTTAACCCGCTCGATGAAGTCGCGCGCCACCTTGAAGTTCACATCCGCATCCAGCAAAGCGAGGCGCACGTCCCGCAAAGCGGCCGCTACGTTTTCTTCAGTTATCTTGCCAAGCCCGCGCAAGTCTTTGAAAACACGCTGCAGCTTGGTGCTCAGAGCATCGAACATGGCGGGGAGGGTAAAGCAGCCCTCCGGTGCTGACAAGGTAAGGCGAATGGGACTGCCGAAGCCGGCAAGATCCCGGAACAGGATGGCGATTGCTTCCGGAATGGGGTGGCGGCAGACTTCTCAAGAGGAGATGTGGTATGAGATATTTTTGGGCGATGGCTTTGGCCTTTTGCGTCTTCAGCCTCCGCGCGGAGTTGCCGTCGGATCTTCATGAAGTTTGGTTCGATCCGCGGGGCACAGCTGGCGTGCGGACCGCGGATGGATCTTACGGGAATCCGTTGGGAGGGAGCGGAACTGCGTTTGACACGAACATGCGGGAGTTATGCGCAGGCCAGCCGGGGGCGCCGAAATATCCAAACGCTGTTATCCATTTGCGGGCGGGCACGTACCTAACGTCGGGATGGAGATTCAACGCGCACTTCGAGCCGAACGCCGCGGTGTGGCGGCTGCGACAGGGTCAGCGATTGGCCGGGGACGGAATGGACACCACGATCATTCGGCGGGCGAATCCGGACAATGATCTGTTTTACGTGATCGGTTCGGCGCCGGGCGAGACCGGCGTGGAAATTGCGGACCTGACCGTGGACGCGAATTACTGGGGCAGCAGCAATCCACGAATCAGCGGAGGCGGGGTGAACTTCGGGAACCTGGCGCGCGCCCGTGGGATTCGGGTGATCGGGACGTCCGGAAACACCACGGTGAACGGCGGGGACGCGGAAGTGTTTTCACTGCGAATGTCGGGCACGACGCTGACGGGAGAAATCGATCGGACAGCGACAGGTGGTTTGATTGAGAATTGCGAAATCAGCCATATCAAGGGCGGCTACGTGTCCGGTTTGATGGCCGGCGCGGGCCAGATCATGATCCAGAATAACCGGATTTTCCTGCCGCACTGGACGCCTGGATCGACGGAGAACG
This sequence comes from uncultured Verrucomicrobiota bacterium, assembly GCA_964566945.1. Lineage (GTDB taxonomy): Bacteria > Verrucomicrobiota > Verrucomicrobiia > Limisphaerales > SXQI01 > DASVNK01. The sequence continues at coordinate 15,841 of CAZMKE010000032.1, forward strand.
GTTACAATAACAAAACCTTTGCCATTAACCTGGCGGACGCCGTGAATACGATGATCCTCGGGAATTTCACTTCGGGCGGATACACCGGGATTTATAGCGACACGGGGATCCATACGAACCTGATGATCGCGCACAACCAGTTTCTGGATGCGATTCGTGGGATCGACATTATGCGGAGCTACGCGGCGCCGGTGGACTCGGTAATGATCCTCGATAACATCATTCAATTGTCGGCGGAGGCCGCGGCAACGGACAAGCGCTTCGGCATCATTTTGCACAGCGAGGCCAAAGACCGCAGCTCGCGGATTTCGCAGTGCACCATCCGCGGAAACATTGTAAAGGGCGGCCGAGGTGGACCGAACACGTGGGGAATCTATCTGCAGCGGGTGAATTCACCGCTCTGTCACGACAATCAAATGGATGATGGGGATGCTCCAGGGGGCGGCATGCAAACTTACTTCGATACCGCGGGCGGCTACATCTACAATCTGATTAATCAGCACGGAACGCCGGTGGACAAGCAAAAGTGGCGGGCGCGCGAGGGGAGCGCCGCCGCCGATGCCGCAACCCCAGTGTCAATCGGCCCGAACGACCCGGCCAGCACGTATGCGGTGAAGAGCATCGACCGGTATGTGGGCGTGCAAAAACCAGGCGTCACGCTTCTGTTGCCGGATCCGGCGAGCGTGGGCGGGAAGGATTACATCCTCGCGAATGAGACCGGAAAGGTTCTGAAAGGGACCGGCGTAAAGTGCGTCACGAACGGCCAGACGATCAGCGGCTCCGAGTTTTTCAGTCTGGCTCAGCCTTACACAAGCATTCGCGTGGTTTCGAACGGTTCGAGCTGGATTCGCTACTGAGAATTCCGAGAGATCACCGGCGACCGCGTGCCTGTATCCGGGCGCGTACCACTTTGGTCGCATGTCCAGCGGCAGCGTCATCGTGCTACAACGTCGCATGATGGAGCGGATCGGGGGGATGGTTATGGACTGGCTGAATGCCATTCTGCTGATTCTGGTTGCGATTTTCTGTGGAGCGAGCGGGATGTTGCTGGCCGGGCTCATCGCGAATGCCTTCGGGTCGTGGTACCACATCTCGAGTCGGGAGGGAGGCGCCGGCTATTTTTGTCATGTTTCTGGGGCTGGGCGTCGTCGTCGCCGGGTCGATCGTGGGGCTGATTGATTCCGCTTGGTGGTCGCGAATTGCGGTCCGGGGTTCTTCCGGCAGCGCACTGGGAGGGAGGACATTTCGTTCGGAGGGATTATGGGGAGGCAGACGAGCCGACGGCATTTGCCCACGAAGAGGCGTTTTTGCACTTTCTTCGGAAGTTCTACGAATGGCAGGTGTCGAGCTGCGTCTATCCGAACAAGCTCGCTGATCTCCAATGCTGGAAACTGATCTTGCGCCTGCTTCATTCCGAATGAACTGGCTTCGAGGCGCGGTGCAAGCTTGATGCGGAGATTGCCCACGTTTGTGCGGGCTATTTTCGCTCCCGTCCCCTACCTTCACGCCCATGTTGGACTTACTGTTAACGCGGCGTGAGTATCGACTCGCGGCCATGCTCACTGCGATCCCTTTTGGAGGGCTCCTCGGCTTTGCGGAGGAGGCGCCGGAAGATTTGAACGCTCGGAAAAGCCAGTACCATCTCTTCAACCCCGTCCCGCGCGAACTGATGCGCCCTCTGAGCGCGGACCGGCCGGACAAGACCGACTCAGCGTTCACGGTGGATGCGGGCCATTTCCAGCTGGAAATGGACCTCGCGAACGCGTCGGAGGACCGGCATAACGTCGAGGGCAGCGATGTGCGCTCGCGCTCGCTGGAGATCGCGCCCGCGAATCTGAAGCTCGGTCTCCTGAACAATCTCGACGCGCAGTTGATCCTCTCGCCCTACCGCTGGGAGGAAACGGAAGACCGTCACGCCGGGATCGCGGAACGGCATTCCGGGTTTGGCGATGTGATTCCGCGCCTGAAGTGGAACCTGACAGGCAACGACGGAGGGCCTTTCGCCCTGGCCCTGATGCCATTCGTGAAACTGCCGACGAGCCAGGATCAATTGGGCAACAATGCGGTCGAGGGCGGCCTGAAGGTTCCCTACTGGTTTGATGTGCCCGGCTGGGATGTGTCGCTCATGACGGAGGTCGATTTCAATCAGGATGCAGCGTTCTCCTCCTACCATCCGGAATTCGTAAACTCGATCAGCGTCGGCCATCGCATCGCAGGCAAGCTCTCGGGTTACGCCGAGTTCTACAGCAACATCAGCGCCGAGGCGGACGCGCCGTGGGTGGGGACATTGGACGCCTGGCTCACCTATCAGGCTACCGAAGATCTGCGGTTCGAAGCAGGGGTTTATATCGGAGTCACCCGGTCGGCCGAGGATTGGCGTCCATTCATTGGGTTAACGTGGCGGCACTGATTGATCCGGGGGCGCCCAATCGAAAGCAAAGGCGCGATCTGTAATAGTTTCAACGCCCGCGCGCCGATCTCCCTCCGCTACCGGCACTGTCCGATCGAATTCCATCTGAGCAAGGCTTAGCATGCTCGTGGACGGATGAAGCCGCTTCCGAAGATTCAGGATTGGCTCGAACCAATAGCGGGCGGGCCGATTACCGTTTCAAGCGCTCCCGATCCGGGTCCTCCTGCAGCCCGATCTGTTCGAATGGGATTGGCTTGAAGCCGAAGGCGAAGGCGGGGGAGTCCGCAGGGAGGCGAAAGCCCTTCTCCGGAGTCCCGACCAGGGCGCGGTCTGTAGTGACGAAGTTGTCACGGACGTCGAAGGCATTGTTCTGGGCGTTCCAACCGGATTCGAACCATTTGCCGACCGCGATGTTGTGAACAATGACGTTGCCTTCGGGCGGGATGCCTTTGAATTGCTCTCCGGTAATAACCGGGCCTTCCGGCGGGCCATAATAGGCATCGAGTGTTTTCATGGCCGGGTAGCGATCGCGGTAGAGGGGTAGGGGAATGGCGGCCAATTGCTGGCGCATGTAATCGTTCACCATGTTCCGCCAGACGGGCGAGCGGTCCAGCCCGCGTCCATCAGCGCGCACGGCAGGATCGCAATCGACGAACAGGTTGTTGTCCACGCGGTGATCGCGACCGCCGCCGATGAACATGGCCCAATGAACTTTGTAGAAAATGTTGCCAAAGACTTCGGTGCCGCTGACGCAATCGTCCATATAGACGCCCATCGACCCCATCCCGACACCCCCAGTCTCGTGGATGTAATTGTGGCGAATGCGGTTGCCGCGGTAGGAGTAGTCGCGGCCTGTATAAATCGCTCCGACATCGCCGGTTTCGAGGGCGATATGATGAATCTCGTTGAAGGAAATTTCGTGATCGTTGCCGTTGAAGAGAATGGCGGCGTGCGGGTGGTCGTGGATGAGATTGTGGGAAGCGCGCAGCCCCACACCGTTCAACTGAACGGCCGGCACGTAGCATTTGGACCAGCGGCCCTGGCGCTGAAAATGGCAATTATCGACGAAATGACCCGCAGGAGTAAGTGTTTTACGATCTCCGCCATTGAGGGAGACTCCGCCATCGCCGGTATCGATCAAGTCGCAACTTTGGACGCCGTGGCCTGAGCCGCCATCGATCACGACTCCCGTGTCGCCAATGTTTCGGATGACGCAACCGGCGACCAGGTTGCTGGCGCCGCCGCGAATCTCCACCGCATTGCCGCGCGTGGCTTCGAGAATGACATTGCGGATGGCAATATGCGAGGCGCCCTTGAAGGAGATAAGTGGTTGGCTCAGGAGGGAAAGGATGGTTTCAGGCTCGGCTGCGGGCGGAGAAGATGGCGCGGGCGGCCAGAAGTAAAGCATGCCGGCTTTTCGATCCAGGAACCATTCGCCAGGTTGATCGAGTTCTTCGAGGATGTTGAGGAATTGAAAGCGCTGATCCTTGCGAAAGCCATACAAGCCATGAGGCGGAGCGGTGCGGAGAAAATGGCGTTGAGGGTCGAGTTCCGCAACCCGTTCGTAGGAGTTGGCCCAATCCCAAGCCCAATAGCCGTGCACCCAGAGGTCACTCACATCCCGCCAACGGCTGGGACGGTCCCCAGAATAGAAGAATCCGGCGTCAAGCGCGCCCAACTTTCCGCCATGTTCGTCTCCGCCCCCGGTTGATTCGGGGAAGCCAGCGATCTTTTGCCAATCACCGTCGTTCGGCCAGCGTGCGAGCGTCATGGGGCGCCCGCCGTGGAATAACTCGGAATGGGCTGGAGTGGTCGGGCGGGCAAAGCCGCGGGACTTCAATTCGCCGAAATTCGAGAGGCCGAGAGCGTGTAGGTCGAGTTGACGCACATTGGCGCGGGCAGTTTCGCCCAGGCGGTTGAGAATCGCCGGGTCCGTCACCGGGACGAAGCCCGAGAGGGTGCGCCCTCCGAGGAGTCGAACGCGTTCCTCGCCGAAAGCCTGCCAGGTCACCGGCGCTCCGGAACGGCCCGAATCGGCCTCCGTGAGCTCCAGAGCGTTGGTGCGGAAATAGTCCCCCGCGCGGAGCCAGACATGGCTGGCAGTCCCGGACGGGCTGGCCTGACGCACTGCAGCGCGCGCCCGTTCCAGAGTGAGAAACGGATGGGCCTGATCTCCGCTATAGGAGTCGGCTCCCGTCGGGGAAACATAGAAATCAACGGCCCGGCTGGATGCCGCGGCAAGGAGGATGACCGCGAAGACAGGCAAAAGGAGACAGCGCCCCGGCGCGAAGGCTTTTCCGGTTCTCATAAAAAATGGCGATATTGTTGCACGCAGTTGGATGCAATCATTAAACGATCCCGGCCGAGAAGGAATTCAATGGATTTCATCCAGTGGCAGGTCGCGGAGCTTTGATTTGTAAATCCTGAGAGATCGAGGGCAAGAATCGTGGATTGTGGACGCCCTGCGGGAAGGGGAAAATATCAGTTATGAAGTCAGGGCAGCTATCGCTTCTGGCAGGGCTGAGTCTTCTCGGAACCGCGGCACAAACCATCGACTTCAACTTTGACGGTGGCCCTCTCGGGGCGGGAACTCCCCTGGACCAGTCGTCCGGCGGGATAACCGCGCACTTTACGGCTTCGGGAAGTGCTTACTCGATCCAGCGAGCCGACGTGCTCGGCTTTACGCCCCAGGGCTTCTCGGGCTACTGCCTTTATCCCGGGGGCGTCTTCCTGTCGGATCTGGCCATCTCCTTCAGCCAATCGTTGACAGTGGCATCGCTCCTTTACGCGCCCGAAGAATACGCGACGGACTCGTCCGCTACGCTGCGAATAACCGGGTATCTCGGTTCGACTTTTGTCGCCACGGATACGAAGACCATTCAAACGCCGGGCACCTGGCCAACGGGCACGCTCCTGCTGACCTCCGCGCAGCCCTTTGATAACGTGGTGATTCATTACGAGCACGCGCCGGTTACCGGCGGAGATTACGGCCCGATCTTTATGGTCGACAACCTGTCGGTAGTCCCAGCGCCAGAACCGGGACAGGCCGCGGGAATTTTGGGAGCTGGGGCCGTAGGGACGGTTTGGCTTCTCCGACGAATCCGAAAAACGGCGCCGCCGGGACGGCCAGGCGTAAAGCACGGTTAGTCGATGACTCCGCTGCCGAGGCAGAGGTCATCGCGGTAGAAAACGGCCGACTGGCCCGCGGCAATGCCCTGATCCTTCTCCGCGAGGCGCACGCTCCAGCGGTCCGCGTCGATCTGTTCGACTTCGGCGCGCTCCAGGCGCGGGGTATGGCGGACCCGGGTCAGGAGCGCCTCGCCGGAGCGGGGCGGTTCGTGAATCCAGTGGACAGCAGAAACGGTGAAATCCGCGCGCGCATGGGAGAGGTAGGCCTCCAGGTGCGCGACGTAAACGATGTTGCTGGGCAGATCCTTCTTTACCACGTACCAAGGGCCGCCGCCCATCCCGAGCCCCTTCCGCTGGCCGACCGTGTGGAACCAGACCCCCTTGTGCCCCCCGATAACCTCGCCGGTCTGAATGTTGACGATATCTCCCTGCTTCTCGCCCAGATGAAAGCGGACGAATTCCGGATATTTGATTTTTCCCAGGAAGCAAATGCCCTGACTGTCGGGGCGATCGCGATTCGGCAGAATGAGTTCGTGAGCCCGGGCGCGCAATTCGGCCTTTCGGAGGTGCCCAATCGGAAAGAGGATGCGGCCGAGCTGCGCCTGAGTGAGCCGGGAGAGAAAGTAGGTTTGATCCTTTACGGGATCGGGAGAGCGCCGGAGGGAGAAGGCGCCCGCGGATTCGGTGACTTGCGCATAGTGGCCCGATGCGATTTTGGTGAAACCGGGTTCGATCTTGTCGAAGAACAAGCCGAACTTGATCCAGGAATTGCACAGAATATCAGGACTGGGCGTGCGCCCGCTCCGGAGTTCGGCAAGCACATGGCTGACGACTCGGTCCTGATATTCAGCCTGCAAGGGGATGACCCGGAGAGGGACGCCCAATTGGTCACAGACGGCCCGGGCATACTTCAGATCTTCTTCCCAGGGACAATCGCCAAGGAACGCGAGCTCGTCCTCAAGCCAAATCTTGAGGTAAAAGGCCGTAATGTCACGATGTCCCTCCTGCAGCAGGAGGTTCAGAGCCACGGAGCTATCCACTCCGCCGGAAAGCAAGACGCCGATCTTCACTGGCCGCCACCTTACCACAAGCGGCGAGAGTTGCTGCACGCGAGATGCCTGGCAGGGAGGCTGTGCTGGGACGGGCCGGCGCTACTTTTTCTTCTCTGACTTCACCTCCACCTCTTCGGCGGACATCGTGTAGTAGATGGTGACTTTCGAGCCGACTTTCAGATCGCCGGTGACTTTTGTGTTCTTCGAGCGGGCGATTTCCCAGCGGTCGTTGCCCTTTTGGACCACAATCTTGGTGGCGGTGAGTTCAAGAACCGGCCCGGTCACCTGATAGGTTTTGGCATCGTCCGCGGCGATATTCGGCGTGGCAAAGAGCCAGGCGCCAACCATCCCGAGGAGACAATATGAGGTAATGTTTTTCATGCTTTGGTGTGCTTGTTCAAACCTATTGCACTGGGCGCCGCTCATCTGTCAAGACGGTTGCGGCCGCCAGTCATGCCAGCGAACGCCGTAAAGAATATCCGCACAGAATCTCTTGAGTGTTGTCCAACGATCCTGCATCGCCTACTCTTCCCCCCCGGTCCTGGGCGCACCGGACCGAGGCGCATTCGTCAGGATAACTCAAGGATATGAGAGACAATCACGAGGCTCCGCTCGGTGTCCAGGACAACGATAAGCAACTCTGCCTAGGCTGTCTCGCGCCCAATTCGTCCCTGGCAAACTTCTGCGGCGATTGTGGGGCTCCGTTAACAGGTTATGCAGCCACCGGCCCTTTTGAGCGAGTGCTGGCGGAAGGTCATCTTTATCGCGAGGCGATTCAACGACCGCGAAGCTGGATTGTGGTGGCCGGTGTCTGGTTGCTCTTTGCGCCCATGGCGGGAGCGGGCATCCTTGCGGTGCTGACCATGCCTCAAAAGCCGGACATGGTTTGGGGAGGCTTTCTGACAGCATTCTCGGTGGTTGTGCTCTGGAAAACAACCCGTCGGTTCGCGGCGAACCGATCCGCAAAACGGTCAGAGTGACGCTGCCTTCCCACGGTTAGTGAGGACCGGCCGGCAGAGCAGGCCAGCGATAAATGTGCACGCCGTAAGGTGCAAAACGGTCCGCCATCCGGGAACTCACAGGTTGAATCGTCCGCTCTTCGTGCAGCACTTCCACGCGCGGATTGGCTCCAAGCGGCTCCCCGCCAACGCTCAACTGCAGGTCACTGGCGCTGAGGCTGGCGGTGAAGAGGTAATTGGAACCTTTGAACTGCCGAAACAAGGTGGCAACCTCGTTCGTGCCCGGATCAAGCGTCAAGCCCTTGCTCGGCGCTTCGTTGGAAAAGGCCGGAGCCAGCGATTGAACCTCGGCGTTGATCCGCGCGACCGCGGCGGCATTCTCGGGATCTTCCAACAAGGCTGCTTCCTGAAAGGCGGGTCTGAACTGGTGCACGAAGTAGATCAGCCCGCGTGAACCGCGAATGATCGACATCCAGACTTCGGCGCGAATCTGGTCGGGCCCGGCTTTGGCTGACGGATTGCTGATATGGGTGCACTCGATGCAATTCCAAGCGGCGGTTCCGGGAGGTTTCCACTGCTGGAGGCGGTCCACACCGTGGGCTACGTATTCCAGCTTCCCTCGCACCGCCGGGTGCCCATGGACGACCGGATAGATGTCGAAGCAAGCGATGTCGCATCCCTTCAGATAAAGGGGATAATCCTCCGGGTGATTTCCCCGGACGCCGCGCCCGATATAATCGTCCCACGCCACCCCCTGGCCGAGATTCAGCAGGACCGGGCGCGCAGGGTCGGCCGCGCGCATCCGGGCGTAGTTCTTCTGAATCACCTCGGGCGTGATGGGCGGACCGTATCCGCAGCCGTTGCCCAAAGACTGCGCGTTATCCGGTTCGTCCTCGTGCATCCAGCCGACAATGATCGGGTTCGCCTTGTGCGCGAGGGCAAAATCGGTCTGAGAGCAGATGACCGGCATGCCAGCGGCGGCGAGAGTGTCTAATTGCTGGGCGGTTGGGCCACGCCAGAGCCCGACATAGAGATTGATCCCAATGGCTTTAAAACGCGAGGCGTTGGCAGGGCTTTGCAACCAAACTCCGATGGGAAATCGGCCCAGCTTTCCTCCAACGGAGAGTTCACTTTCCCGAGGTGACGGCGTGTCTGCGCCGAGGCTGCCCAAAGAAAGCCAAAAAATGAGCGGAGCGACGAGAGCAGTGGCGGAAAGTTGATTGCGCAAAGAGTTCGTCATGAGCGGTCGCACACATTTTGGACGCGCAGAGGGTGGGAATTAGTCATCCTGACTAACTAAAGCGGCAGGCGGCCCATCCGATGTACGGTTTAGTGTGATGTGTCACACTCATGTTGGCGGTGTTTGGGATAAATCAGGGGTTGGATTCGCCAGCCAGACAAAGCGAGCGCAAGCCGTTGGGCTTCGCGTTCGACGAGCCAAAGGCGGGCGGGGCTTCCCCGTAGAAAGGTCAAAGATTTATGGCCCCGGGAACAAGAACCCATCAAGTCGCCGGTTTGCTCATAGGCACAGTGACCATGCTTGCCCTGTTTCTTTTGGCACGGCCGCGGCCAGCCCTCGGCTCAGAGCAGGAAAACCAGAAGAAGGTGTTGTCCTATTATCTGATCGATACGGAGTTCCTCGCGTTCTGCGCCCGCAAACACCCGGACGCCGTGGAAAAGAGCGCGCTTCTGTCACCTGAAGTCCGCAGCAGCTTGAGCACCATGCTGGCTTCTTGCACTTGCAGCCCGTAGCAGGCTCAGGCCCGCGGGTGCGCCGAGTCATAGGCCTTCTTGAGACGGTCGAGAGTCACGTGGGTATACACCTGGGTGGTGGCGAGATGGGCGTGGCCAAGCAATTCCTGAAGGCTGCGCAGGTCGGCTCCGCGATCCAGAAGATGCGTGGCGTAACTGTGGCGGAGTTTATGAGGGGTCAGCGCCGGATCGAGGCCGGCCCGGGCGAGGTAGGTTTTCAGGCGCTTTTGCACCGCCCCGGCCGCTACTGGGCTGGGATGTTCCGAAGACTGCCAAAACACCGGATCTTCCGGTGCGGGCGCGTTGGCCAAACTTCTCCAGTACTCCCGAATTGCTTCGAGCGCGGGCTCGCCGATCGGGGTGATGCGTTCCTTGCGGCCTTTGCCTCGGACTCGAACAATCCGCTCGGCCGGATTTAGATCCTCCACTCGCAGTCCACAAAGCTCGCTGATGCGCAGGCCGCAGGAGTAAATGGTTTCGAGAATGGCCCGGTCGCGCAGGTGAGTACTAGGATCAGCTTCCGGATTCGTCTTGCACAGATCGGCAAATGCCTGCAAGGGGGCGTTCAGCAGAGAGATCATCTGCTCCACCGTCAGGAAACGAGGCAACCGCTTTTCCAACCGAGGAAGCAAGATGTTCTTGATCGGAGTGCTGGCGAGAACGCCGCGTCGCACCAGAAATTTGTAAAACGAGCGCAGGGCAGAGAACCGCAAGCGAATGGCCGCGCGCGCGTAATTTTCGCGGCCGAGATAACGGAGATACGCTCGGAAATCGTCCCGCTCCAGCCGAGTCCACTCGACCGGCGCAGGGCCGGCTGGCGACTGGGATTGACGCCAGGCCGTGAACTCCGCCAGCGCCTGGCGATAGTTGCGCGAAGTGTAGGCGCTGGCGCCCTTGTCCGCCATGAGATGCGTCAGGAACAACTCGGCCTGAGAATCCAGGCCACGCAAGGAGGGTAAGGACGCATCCACGGACACGAGCTTCTTTACCCCAACGCAGGAGCGAAACCAAGCGGAATTCCCTTGCCGGAGAATCCATAATCACCCGAAATTCCCCGGATGCTTCAGGAAACACAGCTCGCATTGTTTGAGGCGCCCCGGGCGGCGCTGAGAAGGGGCGACCTGCTCCGGGAAATCCGCGAATTCAAGGAATTCGGCGAAACGACGCGCGAATTCACGACCACGAGTTCGGACGGGAACACCACGGCGCCGTCGTTCGTGAATGAGTTTTGGACTGCGAGTCAGCGCGCGGCGTTAAACCTCCATGAAGTTTCCTACCGCGCCTGTTTCAAGCCGCAGTTGCCACGCTTTTTTATCGAGCGCCTTACGCAGCCCGGAGAGAAAGTTTACGATCCCTTCATGGGCCGGGGAACCACCCTTTTGGAAGCGGCCCTGATGGGGCGGGTTCCCTGCGGCAATGACATCAACCCGCTCAGCGAGATGTTGATTCGGCCCCGGCTGGCTCCGCCCCGCCTGGAAGAAGTGGCTCGCCGCCTGAAGCAAATCGATTGGAGCGCGGCAGGGGAGAATAGCCGGGAGGATCTCCTGGTTTTTTATCATCCAGAGACTTTGCGCGAGATTTGCGTCCTGCGAAATTATCTGGCCGAGCGCCGAACGAAGGGAGCGCTCGACGGAGTCGATCAATGGATTCAGATGGTGGCCGTCAATCGGTTGACCGGGCATTCCGCAGGATTTTTCTCGGTCTACACACTGCCGCCCAACCAGGCCGTAGCGATCAAATCACAGATCAAGATCAATCAGCGCCGCAACCAGATACCGCCCCGACGAGACGTCCCGAAGCTGATTCTGAAGAAGAGCGGCAACCTTTTAAAAGGCCTCAGCGGCGAGATGTTGCAGACCTTGCGTGGAGTCGCCCCGGAAGCCTTGTTGAGCACGGCGCCTGCGGCGGCCACTCCGGCGATTCCGTCCGAATCAATCTGCCTGGTGGTTACGTCGCCGCCGTTTCTCGACGTGGTCAACTATGCGGGCGATAACTGGCTGCGTTGCTGGTTTGCCGGGATCGACCCGGAGGCCGTTCTGCTGACCACCCCTTCAAGCCTCACGCGCTGGGAGGAAGCGATGTCCGATGTCTTTCGCGAGCTGGCGCGGGTGTTGAAGCCGGGTGGGCATATCGCGTTCGAGGTTGGCGAAGTGCGCAAGGGCAAGGTGCGGCTCGAAGAAACCGTCGTCACCTGCGGCCGAAGCGCCGGCCTGGAAACGCGCCTGATCCTGATCAACGAGCAGGAGTTTACAAAAACCGCCAATTGCTGGGGCGTGGATAACAACTCCAAAGGAACCAACTCGAACCGGATCGTCCTTTTCCGAAAATAGCCAGCCACTCGGTTCCATTCGATGAGGGGCTGAACGGCGCGACTAGGGCAGGGGACCGCAGGCACTCAGGCCGTTTCCCCTCCCGGCTAGCGGAAGTGCCGGACCTCGGCGCATTCAATCCTGACTGGCCCGAGCAGCCCGGACACCTGGAGGGGCGAGTCCTTCTTCCAGAGCCGCCAACTGGTGAAAGCATAGCGCCCACTGGGGCTCCGTTGCCCCGCGTCCACCCATGCAGGCCACGCTTTCAGGGGCCCATCGGGATGTCGTTCGCTATCCTCGGGGAGTTGCTCGTCGCCGATTAACCGATTGATCCAGAGATTGACGACTTTCAGTTCAAGCCGGTTCTCTCCAGGGCGGCAGGCGCCGCTAATGTTCACGCGAAACGGCGCCTTCCAAAGGATTCCAAGATTCTGGCCATTCAGCTTTACTTCAGCCATCACTGCGACTTGTCCCAAATCCAGCAAGACCTGCCGGTCTGTGCTCGCCCAGTCCGGCGGCAGGTCAAAAGCTTTCTCGTAATCCGCCGTTCCGGAGAAATATCGAACGCCCGGATCTGGGTGGTCGCTCCAGGAGATCAATTTGTCCAGAATGATCGCGCTCGGGGCGCCGCGCCCCGGTTGGAAGCGCACCTGCCACGGGCCTGCTAACTCCAAAGGGAGCGGCATAGCCGGCACCACGAAGGATTCCGATTTTCCGTCGCCCCTCAGCAGCTCATATCTCCCGGCTTGGAAAGCCACGGCGCTCAGGCCACCGCTCGATTCGTGCGCGATCTGAATATTCGCGGATGCCCGCGGGGTCGCGGAATCGATGACCCGTTCGCCATCCTTCAGCACGGCAATTCCCCGGTCCGCCGCCTGCGCGCCCTCCCGGAGAATAACGAACACAGAACCGAAAGCTTCCAGGCGGATGGGAATTCGCAGGACGCCTTCCGCGAAGTCGTAGATCGCCGGACGTTCGATGTGCCCGGTATCCGGCCACCAAAGTTCCGGACGCTTGTTGCTGACCCGGAAGGAGCAGAGCGCTTCCTGAGCTTGAGCGTTCTTGTTCGCGACAAAGTAGAGGTCGGCGGCCCCCAGCGTTTTGTGAATGTAGCGAAGACCTTCTGAACCGCCTTGACTGACGGCGCTAAAGTCGGGCGCAACGCCCTGTTGCTTTAGCACACCAATGACCGATTGAATATTCGGGATCGGATCGGTCGCCTCCCCGCCAACTGCGACTTCTCCCCAAGGAGCCATCCCGAGTGAGCCAAGTTCGAGGGCGGTTCTCCACTCGGCCTCGGCCGATGCTGCCGGCGCTGGATCGGTGCGCCAGGCATTGGGCGTTCTCGTCGCGACTTCCCAGCGCGCATCGGTCGGCACGTCCGCGGCTTGCCCGTTGGCATAGCGAATCGCCACCGTCCCGATCAAACCGGCGGGATTTGGGCTTTCCGTGGCATTTACCGCCTCGACGGTGACAAGATTGGTCCCCGGGTGGAGCAGGGGAGCGACGTCAAATGAATAGGCGTGGTTGAAATTATCACCTGACCCCACGCGTCGCCCGTTCAGCCAGCACTCGAAGGAATTATCGGCCGTCAAGATCAGCCGGGCCGATGCAATCGGCGAATCGAGGACGATCCGCCTGCGAAAGTAGCGCTTCCCGGGAGGCGCGGCGATCGCGGGATTTCCTTCGTTGGACCAGATCCACTTCGCATCTTGAAACTTCCCGGCGCCCAGCGGATCGCTGGACGACGGCAAGCGAAACTCGCCGCCCCAAATAATCCGGCCTTGGCCGTACGCGCGTTCGGCCACCTGCGCGGGTGCGTCGGTTCCACCCCAGAGTTCCAAGACAAGACTCCTCAGCTCGTTGTCGCAATTCGGATAGCCGCGCAAGCTTGGAGATTTCAAGGGCGGCGCTCCCACGACCGTGGCGCCCGCAGCCACCAACTCTTTGACCTTCGCCAGCAGTTCGGGAGTCATGGTCTCGGAGTTCGGAAGGACGAGCATGCGATAGCTCATGCCGTCCGGCAAAGTGAGCCGGCCGTTTCGAACCGCCATCCGTTTTTGGATCACTTCGGGCGGGCAGGCGTCAAAGTTGTAGCCGGGCCGGTCATAGCCCGATTTGACCGGAGATTTGCATTGTTGCGGGGATCGTTCGGGCGCGAGGAAACAAAGGTCGGCGACAAACAAGCCTTGCTGCAGGAGAAACTGGCACCGAGCCAGGTACTCGTGCCAGGCCCGGGATTGTTCCCACCAGGTCTGCGTGCGTTCATAGTGGAGACCCCACGGTCCCATCGAAATGCCCGGCGCGTGGTCCGGCTTGGTCCAGGGCTGGAGTGCGTAACGGTGGAACACGAATCGGTTGATGCCTTCGCAGAAGGCCCAGTCCCCGAGATCCTTGATGTTCCCCGGGTGTCCCTGCCACTTTTCCGCGTCCGTGGCGGTGAACGCCTCCGCGCCGACGATCGGCCTGCCATAGACATGGGCGGCCGAGCTCATCTCCGTGCAGCTGTAGGCGGCGCCGAAGCGGGCCCAAGACCAGAATTCGCCCATCGGTTCATCCGCGCGCCCGGCGTAGGTCAAGTCATCCACCGGGCAACCGTCATAGGCTTCGATCGACAATCGCATCCCATTTTGATGGGCTAGTTCGCGAAAGCCGCCTGCATAGTTTTCCAGCAGCAGATCATTGACCGTCATGCGAACGTCCCAAAGGAATCGCTCCGCGATTTCCAGGCTGTCGACCGGCCGCCCGGTCATCACCGGTAGCAAGGGCAGGGGATCGTACCCTCGCAAACGACGGAAGTCTTCGCGAAAGCTCGGCGTCCAATTCTGCGAGCCAGTCTCCCAGCTGTCGATGTGAGTCGAAACCAGGGTGCCCTGCTCCCCGACCAACGGTTTGGAGTCTTCGATCAGCTTCTGCATCAGCCCCGCGAAATGGGCTTCCGTGGCCTGGCGGCTGAGTTTGTCCGACTCGAGCCCGCGGCCGTCGATCGGCGCGGGATGGTTGTCTTTGCCGGTGGTGGTGTGCCCGATGCGCAGCAGCGTCCAACGGCCGGCCGGGACGTTCCATAGCAGCTTGCCATCTGGCGTGAGCCGATCGGTCAAATTGACGATGCCTGCGGCCGGAATGACGGCTTCCGGCGCCAACTGGGGATGCGACGCGCGGAGTGGAATCTCTTCCCGTGTTTCCGCAGCTTTTCCGCGAATGTGCGGGATGAAATAGTTGCTGGCCGGCGTGGGAAACGCGAAGAGCGCGATATCCCGATAATATCCAGCCACGGCCTTGGGCTGCGGCAATACTCCCGCGAAGGCTAGCGGGCCGGTCACATTGGTCTCAATGCTCGCGATCCGCTGCATGGACAGCTCCGGGGTGATCCACGGTCCGCCGCTGCCGCACCAGCCAGCGTCGTTGTTCATGTTCACCTGCAAACCGAGTCGACTGGCTTCCGCGCAGATATGTTTGAAAAGATTGCGCCACAGAGGTCCGCCAAACTTGGCTGGCCCCGGTGGCGTGCCTTGGGAGGTTTCCATGTAGAGCACGCCGCCAATCCCGACTCGCTGCATCGCCTCGAGATCCGCCGTGATCCCGTTGCTCGTAATGTTCCCGTCGAGCGGAAACCAATAAACCCACGGGCGCGCGGAAGCCGGCGGATGCTGGAATCCATCTTCCAATGGGTCGCCAGCGAACGCTCGGCGCGAGGACGTCACGAAAATGGCCAACGCAAGGAGGGGGATCCAGCCAAGGCGGGTTTGAGTTCTCATGGATTCCTTTCGGACGACTGAACACCCGGGAGGGCAATGGACTCTCACCAGATCTTGCAAAAGAGGCGTCCGTGATTGTTCTTGGCGGGAAATCCAGGCGAAATGCCGTTATAGGCATTGAATATAACATACATTGTGCATATCATCGCATTCCTGAGAAGCCCCACACTGGACCGCCTCCGATCGCCGTCGGCTCAGGTCCGTCCGATTCAGTTTCCCTTAGCTTCCTAACTGGCGCTCAAGGGATTTTGCTGTATTTTGCTCCTAAATCCGCAAATGAAACTCCTGTCGTGTCTTTTGCTGGCCTTGCTCTGTTTTTCCCTGATCCTTCCTTCCTCGATTGGCGCGGAGAACGTGATGATTACCGGCGTGCCCGATTACGATTGGTATTCCGGCTGTTTTGGCACTGCGTCCGGGAATCTCATGGGCTATTGGGATCGCAACGGGTTTCCAGACTTCTACACCGGGCCGACCAACGATGGCCTGGCTCCGTTATCGACCGCCGGATCGGCCAGCAAGGGCATTCGTTCCATGTGGGCGTCCAAGGCTGGCTTCGACGGCCGGCCGGCGAATATGCCAGGCCATATCGATGATTATTGGACTTACTTCCTCGATGAGAATAGCTACAGCTACGAAAGCACCGCCCAGGACCCTTACCAAGCCCAGGGGCGAGCCGAACACGCACCGGATTGCCTCGGCGACTTTATCGGCGCCAGCCAAAATAAATGGGCCGATCTGAATGGCGAATGCTCCGGCAACATTGATGCTTTTGCCTTCAACTTTTGGGACAACTCAGGATCGATGCGCACCAACTTTGTCCCGCCCGCGTTGAACGGCGTTCCGGTTCGCGATGTGCAATCCGGCCTGCGCGCGTGGACGCAATATCGCGGTTATGACGCCACGGTGTCCTCACAGCTGGTCGACTTCAATCCGGTGGTCCCGTCCGGCCGCGGTTTTCATTTCGAAGACCTGCGAGCGGAAATCCTCCGGGGCTATCCGGTGATTCTGATGCTGCAAAACCCCGGCCAATACAGCCGAAACTTGAGTGGCATGCCCCGTGGCAATCCGGATATTCATGCGATGCTGGCGTTCCACTTCGTCGTGACGGATGACGGCCAGCAACTGGTTCAATATCGCACCAGCTGGGGCAGCGGCGAGGCCTCTGAAACCTGGGCTGCCTGGGGTCCGCAGGTCTGGGCCGCCGGCATGACGCTCCGCGGAGTCATCCTCTACCATCCGGTCCCCAGGATCCGTCACGTCGAGCGGGCCAACGGGAATGTCACCCTGAGCTGGGACGGACCGGTTTCGACGCTTTGGGATGATGTTAACCAGGTGGAAAACGCGGCCCATACTTACATCGTTGAACAGGCCACTTCTCTGTCCGGTAAATTCAGCCCTGTTGGTGATCCGACCTCCTCCCGCGCCATGACATTCCCGGACTCCGGGACCAAAGCTCGTTTCTTCCGAATAAGAGTGACGCACCCCGCTTATGACGGGATCGGGGCTTTGTAAAGGCCCTGCGCGGCAGGCTTCGGTGGTAATCACCCTGAGGCCCGCGCTTTAAGCTCCGCTCGAAAACGCATCAAGTAACGCAGGCGTGCGCCGATATTTCAAGGACATGCACACGCTGTTCTGGTCGCGGCGCAACCGCCCTCGGTGGGCGCGTCTCGGCTTGGCTTTTGCATGGCTGGCTTGCTCTGCCTGCAAGTGTCAAGCCGTAGAATTCCAACCTGCTGAAGCCGAGATTCTTACGATGGCGGGGCAACTCTGGCAAAAATCCGGAGCCTCCTGGCCGGTCCGTCCTGTGGATCTCCAAGGCGTGGTTACCTACTACGACCCAGCTTGGAACGTGCTCTGGGTGGAGCAGGGAGACCAAGGCTCCTACCTGACTCCGCCGAAATCCCCCCTGCCCTTTCATGCCGGCGATCGCGTCGCGATTCGGGGATTTACCCAGGCCAATCGCCCTGAAGTCAATTGGGCCGAAGCCAAGATCGATATTCTCGACTCCAGTCGGTGGCCTGATCCGGTCGTCCAGACCAATTTCGAACCCCAGGCGATTCCCAACAATCTTTGGGTTCAGCTCGACGGGTATCTGACACGGTTCGTGGAAGCGGACAAAGATCATTCCGCGGGCAACCTCCGCAGTGGCAGCCGCAATTTTAAACTCTATGTGCTCGGCTCGGACGGTCGCTCGATCGCCGCTTCCGGCGAAATGGCACTCCGGGTTCGCGCGGTGAGCGCCGTCACGTTTGACGCTAGCGGAAAGCCCGGCCAATTCACGCTTTGGGTGCCTGGGGCCGAACACGTCCAGCCTTTGTACCGAGTCACGGACGACCCTGCCTTCAGTCTCCCCGCGATCTCGATTTCCGATCTGCGGAGCGCCAACAGCAACGAGAAGGCTCACGTCATCGCGACAGTTCGGTCGCATCGGCCCGGGAAATGGCTCGTGATCGCCGATGAAACGGGACAGGTAACCGCCGAGATCTGGCAAGGATCGGCGCTGCAGCCAGGAGATTTAGTCGAAGTCGCCGGCTATCCGCGCGCCAGTGGATTTTCCATCGAGATGACCAGCGCCATCTATAAACGATCGGACCGGGTGGCGACCAACAGTGACTTGGTGCGGCTTACTCTGGCTCAGGACGTTCGATCGCTCGCACCAGAAACGGCCGGGCGACAGCTGCCCGTGCGCCTGCACTGCGGCGTCACTTGGGCGCTCCCGGGCTTCAACGATTTGTTCGTTTACGATTCCAGCGGCGGCATTTTTGTCTGGGTTCCGCCGCAGCTTCGCAACTCATTGCCGGCCATCGGCGATGAAGTTGAAATCGAAGGAACCACCACGCAGGGCGCCTTCGCCCCTTGTGTGCTTGCCAAAGATTTCAAGGTGGTGGGGCGCGTTCAGCCGCCTCAAGCGAAACCCGTAACCCTCAGCCACGCTCTGACCGGAGCGGAGGATGCGCAAATGGTGGAAATAGAAGGCTACCTCCGAGGCGTCACCAAGGAGGGCCCCCTCTACCGCGCAATCATGAGCACGCCCACCGGCGACTTTGAAGCGCTAACCGCCCAAACCGCCGATTGGAAAGATGCCGTTGGAGCTGTTGTTCGAGTTCAGGGCGTCTGCGGCATTGCCTCTTCGGAATCGGGCGGAATCTCCAAGATCGTCATCTGGGTTCCGGAGGGCGCCGAACCCGATGTGATCGAACCTGCTCCCGTCGATCCTTTCGGCGTGCCGGAACGCAGTCTGGCCAGCCTCCACCGGTTTGACGCCAATTCCGCGATGTATCGCCGCGTCAAAGCGCGGGGGAAAGTCACCGCGCAGGTGCCAGGCCGATACCTCGTTATTCAGGATGCGAACTCCGGGCTGATGGGCCTGACCCGCGATCGACAACCGGTCTCGGTCGGGGATGAAGTGGAACTCTCGGGATTTCTGGGCCACGAAGGGACCCGGCTCGTCTTGCGCGAAGCGAAATACCGGAATACCGGCGGCTCAGGACTTGTCCAACCGATCGGGCTCTCGTCCGCCGCATCCCTGGACCAAGCCCTCGATTGCCGTCTGGCGCGGGCTGCCGCCACGCTGGTGGAAGTGAATCATCGTCCGGGCGAAACCTTGCTGCTCGTTCGCGACGCCGGCCGGCTGCAAGAGGCCGTGCTGCGGTCGGGCACTGAAAAGCCGGACACTCTCGCGCCTGGCAGCACCCTCGAACTGACCGGAGTGGCCGAAGTTCGGCCGGACGACCCGCAACAACCCGGAGGGATTCGCCTGCTTCTCAGAGGGCCGAACGACATCGTGGTTCTAAAAGCTCCGCCGCTCCTGACTCTGGAAAGGTCAATGCTGGCCTTGGGGGCTCTCGGCCTGCTGTTGCTGGTGGGCCTGTTCTGGCTGCGCAGCCTCCGTCGAACCGTGCGGGCTCAGACCGGTCGCATCACTGCGCAGATCGAAAGCGCCAGCGACTGGATTTACACCGTCAACCGCGACGGGAGGATAACTTCCTTCAACCCAGCTGGAGAACGAATCACCGGCTACGCTGCGGACGAAGCCTTGAATCTCCCGATTAGCCGGATTGTCCATCCGGCGGATTTTCCGGCCCTGGAGGACTGTTTTCGATTCGCCCCGGGCGCCAGCGAAAGCCTGACCCATCAATTCCGGGTTCAACGGAAGGATGGGAGCGAGGTCTGGGTGGAGGCGAAATGCACCGCGGTCCCTCAAAAAGATGGCCAACTGGAGTGGCTCGGAGTTGCGCGTGACATCACGGAACGCCGCCAGGTGGAAGCGCAGCTTCAGGCCGCCAAGGAGGCCGCCGAACAAACCGCCCGGGCCAAGAGCGAGTTCCTGGCCAACATGAGCCACGAGATCCGCACGCCGATGAATGGCGTGATCGGGATGTGCAACTTGCTGCTCGATACCCGGCTCAACGAGGAACAACGTGATTTCACCCAGACGATGCGCAACAGCGCCGAAGCCTTATTGACGGTCATCAACGACATTCTCGATTTCTCAAAAATCGAGGCGGGCAAGCTGGCGTTCGAAGTCCTCGATTTCGATCTGCGCGAGACAGTTGAAAGCACCATCGAATTGCTCGCGGCGCGTGCGTCGAGCAAGGGCATCGAGTTGAACGCCCTCGTTCCGTATCAGCTCCCCTGCCTGCTCCGCGGTGATCCAAGCCGCCTCCGCCAGGTGCTCATGAATCTTATCGGCAACGCGCTCAAATTTACCGAGCGCGGCGAGGTCTCGGTCAGCGTCAATGTCGAGGAGGAGGACGCCCAGTCAGTCGTCCTGCTCTTCGAGGTTCTCGACACCGGCATCGGCATTTCCGCGGAGGCCCAAAATCGCCTCTTCAAGCCCTTCTCGCAGGCGGACTCGTCCACCACCCGCAAACACGGAGGCACCGGTTTGGGGCTCGCGATTTCCAAGCGAATCGTCGAGCAATTGGGCGGGACCATCTCCTTGCGCAGCCGCCTGGGCGAGGGCTCGACCTTTGCATTCACGATCCGCCTGGAAAAACAGAGCACGCCTTCGGTCCCGCTGGATGTCGGCGCTTTGCAGGGGGTCCGGGCCCTCGTGGTCGACGACAACTCGACCAACCGCAAGATTATCCATCATTTCCTGGTTTCCTGGGGCCTGCGCAACGGCGCCGCTGCGTCCGCGCAAGAGGCTTTGGAGATGTTGCGCGCCGCCGCCGCTCAGAATGATCCGTTCAAGATTGTGCTGCTGGACTACCAGATGCCCGACGTGGATGGCCTCGGCCTCGCCGCGAAGATCAACTCGGACCCCGCTCTAGCCGGCGGCGCCCCGATGATCATGCTCACTTCCCTGGGCAGCCGCCTGCCAGACGAGACCCTGGCCGACGCCCGGATCGCCAAGTGCCTGCAAAAGCCGGTGCGGCAGTCGGAGCTTTTTAACGCGATCGCCTCGGTGCTCCTTGACAGCAAGCCTCGGCCCAGAAATATCGAGCCCCTTCGGGAACCTCCCCGAACTCCGGCCGTCCGCTTGCGAGTCCTCGTAGCCGAGGACAATCCGGTGAACCAAAAAGTCGCACTGCGCCAACTCCAAAAGCTGGGATTCAGCGCCGACGCGGTGGGCGACGGCAGCGAGGCGATCGAAGCGCTCAGCCGGCATGGTTACGATGTCGTTATCATGGATTGCCACATGCCCGAAATGGACGGCTATGAAGCGACCCGGCTGCTGCGCCAGCGCCCGTCTCTGGCTCAGACCTACGTCATTGCCATGACGGCCAATGCCATGCAGGGAGATCGGGAAAAATGCCTCGCGGCCGGAATGGACGACTATATTTCCAAACCGACCCGCCTGACCGACCTCGAAGCAGCCCTTAATAAGGCAATGCAGCACCTCCAGTCCCGCCAACCGGCCGCCGTCCCAGAATCGCAAGCTCTGACCGCCTGAGCGGATTTTGCGATTTGCTTAGCGAAAAATAGGCCGCTCTCGGTGGTCCGATGACCTCCGACCGCTCGTCAGGCGCCACTTCATGCCCATGGATCCGGCCTGCGCGCTTCGCGGAGCCCGGCTGTATCCCCTTCGATCCCCCGCCGCGCGCCCGGCGGCCTGGTTGAAAATCCGTTTGCAAATCAGTTCAAATAAAAGGAAAAATAGACCTTCACAGAGAAGGCACGCCGGCCCTTCTCATACGCGTATTGCCAAAATGAATAATCAGAACAACGGAACGGAGCTAAACCGCCGTAATTTTATCGGATCGTTTTCGTCCCTCATGATGATGATGGGCGCTGTCGCCATCACCCGCTCGGAAGACAAAAAGGAAGGTGAGACCAAGGAACGCTACGCTGGCCCGCCTCTGAACTGCGCCGTGATCGGCTGCGGCCAGTGGGGTCGCGAAATCCTCACCAACCTCTCCCGGGTGCCGCGCTCGAAGATCAGCGCGATTTGCGACTCCTATCCGGCCTATCTCAAGCGCGCCGCCAGCGCCGCCCCGTCCGCCGAAAAGATCGACGATTACCGGAAGATTCTCGACAATAAAGATATCAGCGCGGTGATCATCGCCACTCCCACCCACCTGCATAAGCAGGTTGTTTTGGATGCAATTCAGGCCGGCAAACACATTTACTGCGAAGCTCCCCTGGCCCACACCGTGGAGGACGCCCGGGCCATCGCTCTTGCGGCCAAAAATGCCAAGAAGGTTTATTTTCAGGCGGGCTTGCAGCAGCGTTCGGACCCCGAGATCATTCACATCCTGAACTTTGTGCGCGCCGGCGCCGCAGGCACTGCCTTCCTCTGCCGCTCCCAGTACCATAAAAAGAACAGCTGGCGCCGCGCCTCGCCGAACCCGGATTTCGAAGCGGCCCTCAATTGGCGCTTGCGCCAGAGCAGCTCGGTCGGCCTCGTCGGCGAGATCGGCATCCACAATATCGATGCCGCGGGCTGGTTCATGAATCGTCGGCCAACGGCGGTTAGCGGTTTCGGCGCAACGGTCCTCTGGAACGACGGCCGCGAGGTGCCTGACACGGTTCAAGCGGTGGTGGAATACCCACGTGGCGCGCGGATGATTTACGACGCGACGCTGGCCAACTCGTTTGATGCCGACTACGACATGTTCTACGGTACCGACGCCACGGTCATGCTCCGCGACCGCCGCGGCTGGATGTTCAAGGAAGTCGATTCTCCGCTGCTCGGCTGGGAAGTCTACGCCCGCAAAGAGACGTTCTTCAAGGAAGTCGGCATCGTCCTCGCTGCGAATGCCACCAAGCTCGCCGCCCAGGGCGACAACCCAGTGATCGACACCCAGGTGGCCACCCAAGGCTCCCTCTACTACGCTCTCGAAGCGTTTGTCACCAACGCCAACCTGACCAAGACCGGCGTCGATGACTTCACCTCCAACTTCGGTTCCGACGATCTGAACGCTTTGGTGGCGTATCTCGCCGACGTTAACAAGAACCGGTCGCCAGCGGCGGATTGGAAGGAAGGCTATGATGCCACCGTCACCGCCATCAAGGCCCACGAAGCGATCCTGAAAGGTTCAAGGATCGAACTCCCGGATGAATTGTTCAACCTCGCCTAATGTCTAATCCTTTAAGTATGAAGCTATCGAAAATGCTCCAACCCTTCGCCGTCGGGCTTTTGCTCGCGGCGGCCACGTCGATCAGCGCGGACTCCGTCCGCTACCAGGCCACTCCTGGCAGCAAAATTAAACTGGATGGCACCTCGACCGTCCACGACTGGACGGTCGAAAGCGGGATTGTCGGCGGATTTATCGAGTTCGCCTCCGATTATCCGCTCGATCCCGCCAAAGCAACTCCAGCTGGGACGATTACGCCGAAAGTGCAGGTCACTGTCCCGGTCAGCTCGCTGAAGAGCGGTAAAAAGCTCATGGACGAGATCATGCACGACAACTTGAAGATCAAGGACAACCCGCTGATTAAGTACACCCTGAGCGAGTGGAAGCCGCGCGATCGGAAAGCGGGAGACCCGCTCCAGTTCGACACCAAGGGCGACATCACCGTGGCGGGCGTGACAAAGTCAATCGACATGGTCGTCACCCTCGCCCCGGACGGCAATAAACTCAAAGCGACTGGCAGCAAGGATCTCAAGATGACCGATTTCGGCATGAAGCCCCCTGCCCCCTCCATCGGCCTTGGCTTGATCAAGACTGCGGACGAGGTCAAGGTCACTTTCGAGTGGCTCACCGTGCGGAAAGAAGAGAAAAAGACAGCTGCGGCCAACTGAGCTGGGGACGCCTGATTTGAGCACGAACCGATGGGATCAAGCCCATCGGTTTTTCCTTTTTATGGGTTGAGCTTTTCCGGCGAAAAGAACTGCGCTCAACTTCACCGCCCGTTCTGCGAATCGCTCCGAAAACCCGATCAAGCCAAAGCCAGATCCATTTCCCGCGTGAAGTAGAGAATCCGACTGCAGTTCGGGCAGCTGACGATTTCCTGTTGGGCCTGGCAGGAAAGGATTTCCTGCATGGGCAGCTTCATATGGCACCCGCCGCAAATTCCGCGGTCGATCCCGACCACGGTGGTTGCGCCGCGTTGCTTGCGCAGGCGAATATACCGATCCCGAACTCCCTCCTCCACGGCTTCAGCCAGGCGATCGTAATCGGACTTCAACTCGGTGAGTTCGCGCTTCAGCCGAGCCTCTTTATCCGCGAGCGCCGTTTTCGCGCCCTCAACATCTTTCATCAGCGCGGCTGTTTCCTTGCCCGCTTCCGCCACCTCTTTGGCGGCGATCTCAGCTTGTTCCATCAGAACGATTTGCTGGTCATCGAGCTTGCGGATCGCCTCCTTGCACATTTCAATCTCGTGAGCGAGCGCGCGGTATTCCTCGTTCTTCTTCGTTTGAAACTGCTGGAGCGCGTATTTCTCGATCTGGCCCTTTTTGCCCTCCACCTCCAGCTCGAGCTTCTTACGGTCGGATTCAATCTGTTTCGCTCGTTGCTTGGCCGCGTCGAGGCGGGTCTGAGTTTGCTTGGCCCGGTTGTCCAGCGAGGCCCGTTCAGCGCCGATGTTGCCAAGCTCGGCTTCGACCCGCATTATTTTGCGGTCGCGATCTTGCAGGACGAGCAGACTTTCAATTACAGGGAGCATTGTTTGCTTGTGGCACAGGAAACTATCGGCCTACCGCGGCGGAGTCAATTGTTGCTCGTGGAATTGCGCGGATTATTTCCGCCCACCGGCTGCCCGTGAGTTCGCAAAGCTCTATTGCGCTGGCGCTCAGGAGGCAACCCGTTATTCTGAGCCCGTGAAAGAGTGGATTTTAGACTACATTCGACAGCAGAAAGCCGCCCTGGACTCGATTCCGGCAGACATCCTCAGCGACATCATCGATACCTTTCGCGATGCCCTCAAGAATGACCGGCAGATCTTCATTTTCGGCAATGGCGGAAGCGCGGCCAACTCTTCCCACTTCATCACCGACCTCGGCAAAGGAGCTTCGGACAAGCTCGGAACACGCTTCCGTTGCCTGTCGCTCAACGACAATATCAGTTGGATTACCGCCCTGGGAAACGACTACTCCTACGATGACGTGTTTCTGCGCCAGCTGCAGAATTTCGCCAAACCGGGTGATATCGTGATGACTTTGAGCGTGAGCGGCAATTCGCCCAATCTGGTCAAAGCGATCGATTGGGCGGTCAACAACGGGATGTACACGATCGCCCTGGTCGGAGCCAAACGCGGCAGACTGGCCCAGTTGGCCCAAAAACTCATCGTGATCAACTCGGAGCACTATGGCCGGGTCGAGGACGCGCACATGGGGGTTTGCCACATGATTTGCTACGCGTTCATGGAAAACCCGAAACTTGTCGCTTAAACGCGCTTCGGACGCTCTTGCCCGTCGATCCAGCGCCTGGCGCGTCAATGGGCGGGAGAAAACGTCAGTTTCAACTCCTGCACTTTTGGATCTCTTTCCGGGGTCAATGTGAACCAAACGTTCACGACCCCGTGCTCGCCGTTCATCGGAAAGGTTCCACGCAGCTGATTTCTCGGCGCCAACTCGCCTACGGAAATAATCCGGCCGGCCTGGTTGAAGAGGTCCCGCGCGGTTTTCATCCAATCCTCCCGGGAATGGTCGAGGAAGAAATTGTCCGCCGCGATCTCATCGCCCAGTTTTTGGTCCCAGGAAAGCACCCATTCCGCCACCTGCGTTTTGCGCCGTTGGAGGATTGGGGACGGGCGCACCTCGCGCGGCAGCAGTTTGCCGTGGTCTAATAGGATTTCGACCGCTTTGCTCACCCCTTTGCTCGCGGGCGCGTAGGTTCGATTCGCCAAAGCGATCACTGCCAGGCCGTAGTCCGGCAGAAAGCGGTAATTGCTCCCGTACCCGGGCAATCCGCCGGAATGGGACAGAGCAACCCGCCCCTGGCTGTCCGCGGACCACGCAAGGCCGTGACCGTAAAACGAGACACTCGGATTGGGCGTGGTCCCATCCAGGCGTTTCGCATTGCCGGATAACGCAATAAACGTTTCCGGCGTGTCCAACTCCCGAATTGTCGCCCGGCGGACCGGCCCTTTCTCCCCCTCGTTTCGCGCCGGCCACGCATCCAGATGCATCGCCGTATATCGCGCAAAATCGCTTAGCGTTGTGATGATCCCTCCGCACGCGGCCCCTTCGCCATCATGAAGAATCGGCTCGATCTGCCAGGCATCGTGTTCCCAGCGATATCCGGGGGCGAACTGGCTGGGAGAATAATCGGCAAACTCCCAGCGAGTTTGATTCATGCCGAGCGGTTTCAAGATCCTCTCCGTGATGTAGCGCTGAAAAGGCTCATGCGCGGCCCTCGTGATCACCCGGCCCAGCAGCACGAAACCGAGGTTGCTGTACTCATATTCGGTGGCCGGCGGATTCGAGAACGACAGGCCACCCTCCACAAATTCGCGCAGAGCCTTCTGGCTGATCGCCATCTGCCGGTCGCCCCACGGATTGTCCTCCGGCAGTCCGCCCGACATGCTCATCAGGCACCGGATCGTCACCGGCGCGGAGTCGGCCGTGGGAGGGCGGACCTTCCGGAACTCGGGCAGATATTTGGCTGCCGGGTCGTCCAGGCTGAGCTTCCCGTCATCGCGCAGTTTGTAGAGAGCCAGGGCAATGAAGCTTTTGGTCATCGACGCGATTCGGAACGCGCTTTGCGGTCCCGCACTAAGCTTCAATTCGAGATTGGCGAAGCCCACCGCGCCGGTGTGAACGAGCGTTTGGTCAAGCACGATGCCATAGGCCAGACCAGGCAAATGCTCCGTTTGGGCCAGTGAACGAAACGCTTCGTCGACTTCGCCAACCACCGACATTACCCGTTGCAGTCGATCGCCCTGCGGAAAAGCGGGCGGAGCGTACTCGATCGTCTGGGAATGGCTTGCAAAGGAGGCAAACAGTAGCCCCGCGCTTATAATGACGAGCGGGTATCGATCCTTGGATGGCACGCTCCTCAGCGAAGCGCTCGCCGATACAGTTTCGGGCGTCACGCTTTAAGGAATCGCATCTCTCCGATTCTCGAAAAAGGAAAATCGACGATTCTCAGTTCAGCAGGTTGTACCAATTGTCCCGCTGCCGCGGTTCGTAGCCCAGTTCTGAAATCAGCCGCTTCATGTCGTCAACGGTCATGCGGAACGTGGTGCCGGCCTGGGAAACAACGTTCTCCTCGATCATGATGCTCCCCAGATCATTGGCCCCGTATTTGAGGGCAACCTGCCCGATATCCAGCCCCTGCGTGACCCATGAACTCTGCACGCTCGGGATGTTATCCAGGTAGATTCGGCTCAACGCCTGCGTTCGCAAGTACTCCTGGGCGCCGGCCGTCGGCGCTTTGAGCTTCGTGTTCTCGGCCTGGAAGGTCCAACAGATAAAGGCCGTAAACCCTCCCGTCCGGTCCTGTTGCGCCCGGACGCGTTCCAAATGCTCAATGCGATCCTCGATCGTCTCCACATGGCCGAACATCATGGTGGCGCTGGATTTAAGCCCCAAACGGTGCGCTGCATCCATCACGCCGAGCCAGTCATCGCTCATCGCTTTCAACGGTGAAATCCGCTGGCGCACTCGATCCACCAGGATCTCCCCTCCTCCCCCCGGGATCGACCCAAGGCCGGCTTGTCGAAACAAGCCAATGATTTCTTCCAGCGGCCGGTTAAAAGTGTCGCGAAAGTGAATGAATTCACTCGGACTGAATCCATGGATGTTGACCTGGGGAAATTTCCCTTTGATGTGGCTCAACAGGTCGAGATACCACTGCAAAGATAAACTCGGATGATGCCCGCCCTGCATCAGAATCTGCGTTCCGCCCAGGGCTACCGTTTCCGCGATTTTCTGATCAATTTCGTCGTGAGTGATCACGTAGGCGTCATTGTCCCGCTCGGTTCGATAAAACGCGCAGAATTTGCAGTAAACGTTGCAGATGTTCGTGTAATTGATGTTGCGGTCGACGATGTAGGTGACGATTTCGTTCCCGCGGCCACTGTACGCGCCCGCCCGGCTCAGTTCCCGCCGCCGGTGCGCCAAAGTTCCCAACTCCTCCAAAGGCAGATGGTAGAGGAGCAAGGCTTCGTCGCGCGAGACGCGCTCCCCGGCCCAGACTTTCTCCAGCAACTGATCCTGAACACCATTGACCGTCACATCGGCCAACTTACCGGACCAGCAAAAACACTCAAGATATCCCGCCTGCTCAACATCAAAAGCGGTTGCGGAAACAGAGGGACGCAACTCGAGTTCGCCCAGGAGCTACGTGACTTTCTCGGCTGCCATGTCTGTTCGCACCACAACTGATTGCCCATCAGCAGTTTGAAAAACACCTCCAGAGAGCGCGTCAAGAATTGCTGCGCAATAACTTGCGTGCTACGTTGGCCCCGTCGCTCCTCGAAGCGCCACCAATTATTTGCAAATCTGGAAACACAGGGAATGAATCTTTTCTTTGCAGCCGTTTTAGCCGGCGCTCTCCTCTCGGTCCATGCCCAGGAATCCAAGCCCCTGAACTTCCAGGAGGTCTTTAATCTAGTCCGCACGAATCTTCCCGGAATCTCCGAAGAAGAACTCAGCCGCTTGGCCGCCGTCGGTCTGATCAAAGAACTGGGCACCAAAGCTCAATTGGTGACCAACAGCACGGCTGCCACCCTGCCTGCCGGGGATTTCATCGGCCGACGCACGGTTTACAACGAGGCGTATCCCTACATTCAGGTTCGCTGGGTGGACGACCGTCTTCCCGCCGAATTTCAAACTTGGGTCAGCCAGGTTGCCTCCAACAAATCTGCCCGGGGCTTGGTGGTCGATCTCCGCTACGCTCAAGGAACCGCCTACGAGGCCGCGGCGAAAGTTGCGGATCTCTTCACGAAGTCCGGCGATCCCCTGCTCAAGCTGGGAACCAACCAGATTGTTGCCACCGAGAAGCCGAAGGCGGCGGATTTGCCCGTGGCTATCCTCGTGAATCGTGAAACCAAGGGCGCGGCGGAGGCTCTCGCTGCCTTGTTGCGGGAAAGCGGCAGCGGCCTGACCTTCGGCTCGACCACGGCGGGCGAAGCCCACCTTTTCGAGAAGTTTACCCTTTCGACCGGCCAGTTGATCCAGATCGGAACGGTTCCCATTCAAGTCGGAGACCAAAAGACCATCCCGTCCAAGGGCATCACGCCAGATATTGTCGTCGCCGTGAGCCCCGCCGCGGAAAAGTATCTTTATCAGGATCCCTACCGTTCAGCCGCTTCCGCGGCCGCCGGGGCTTCCACCAATGAAGCGGCGAATGCGACCAATCGCGCCCGGCGCTTCAACGAGGCCGAACTGGTGCGCCGCCACAAGTCCGGCGCAAGCCTCGATGATCCTTCAGCGCCCTCTCCCGCGGCTGCTCCCGCCGCGGAGAATCCGGATCAACCGGTCATGGGTGATCCCGTGCTTGCGCGCGCTCTCGATTTCCTGAAAGGTATTTCGGCTTTGCAACACCGGCCTCAATGATTATGCCGTTGACGAGTCGTTAACCGCGTCCCATTTTCGAAAAGATCGCGCCTGGATGAAGACTATTTTGTTCGTTTGCACCGGAAACGTTTGCCGCAGCCCCATGGCTGAGGGGCTTTTTCGGCACGCCGTGAAGGGCACCGGTGAATTCCGCGTAGTCTCGGCCGGCGTTGGCGCGATCGACGGCCAGCCTCCCAGCGGGCACGCGGTCCGCGCTTTGCGCGAACTGCACATCGACATCTCCAGCCAGCGCAGCCGCATGCTCACGGGCGAGCTGGTTCAGCAGGCTGACTATATCTTCGGGATGACGCACGGCCATGTGGACGCAATTACCTTGCTTTACCCGATGGCCGCAGATAAGACTTTTGTCCTTCGTGAGTTCGATGACACCCTCGACGCGTTCGAGAAGGACATCGCTGATCCCATTGGCGGCTCCTACGAAGTCTACTTAAATGTCCGCGATCAAATCGAACAAGGTATCGTAACAATGTTGAAGTTCCTCGAGCAGAGTGACGCCGCTGCGGCGGCCGCGAGCAAGTCCGGTCCCACTCACCTCCTCGCGATCGGATCCGATCATGCCGGGTTCTCCCTGAAACAGCGCATTCGCGAGCATCTCGACCGCCAGGGCATCAAGTACAAGGATGTGGGCACGAATTCCGAAGAGTCCGCCGATTATCCGGACTACGCCCGCGCCGTAGCTGATCAGGTGGCTAACCGCCAGGCCCGCTTCGGCATCCTGGTCTGCGGTTCCGGCATCGGCATGAGCATCGCCGCCAACAAAACTCCCGGCGCCCGCGCCGCCCTCGTCTTCAACGACCAGATGGCGAAGCTCGCCCGCGAGCATAATGACGCCAACATTCTCTGCCTCGGCCAAAAATACACCTCGCCCGATGCCGCCCTGCAGATTGTCGATTCCTTCCTCAACGCCAATTTCGAGGGCGGACGCCATGAACGCCGGGTGAACAAATTTGAAGATTCCCACACCCCGCCCTTTCTGCGCTTGCGTTATGTGGATCCCGCCATCAGTGACTCCATTCATCTCGAGCGCCATCGGCAGGAGGAGAATATCGAGCTGATCGCCAGCGAGAACTTCACCAGTCCGGCCGTCATGGAAGCTCAGGGCTCGGTCCTGACCAACAAATACGCCGAAGGCTATCCCGGCAAGCGGTGGTATGGCGGCTGCGAAAATGTGGACACGGTTGAGCAGTTGGCCATCGATCGCGCGAAGCGCCTCTTCGGCGCTGAACACGCCAACGTCCAGCCCCATTCCGGCAGTCAGGCGAACATGGCGGTTTACTTCGCGTTCCTGAAGCCCGGCGACAAGATCCTGACCATGGATTTGAGCCACGGCGGCCATCTCACCCACGGGAACAAAGCCAATTTTTCCGGAAAATTCTTCGAAGTGGTCCATTACGGCGTGCGCAAGGACGATGAAAGAATCGACTACGATCAACTGGCGCGCATGGCCGAGGAGCAGCGCCCCAAAATGATCACCGTCGGCGCCAGCGCCTACCCTCGTGTCATCGATTTCGAACGCATGGGGGCCATTGCCCGTTCCATCGGAGCTTTTCTCCTCGCGGATATCGCGCACATTGCGGGATTGGTAGTCGGGGGCGAGCATCCAAGTCCGGTGGGCCATGCTGATTTCGTCACCACCACCACCCACAAAACCCTCCGTGGTCCGCGCGGCGGTTTGATCCTTTGCCGTGAGAAGTTCGCCAAGGAAATCGATTCACAGATGTTTCCGGGCATCCAGGGCGGGCCGCTCATGCATGTCATCGCCGCGAAGGCGGTCTGTTTCCACGAAGCCTTCCAACCGGCCTTTCGCGAATACCAGCAGCAAATCGTTCGCAACGCCAAAGCCATGTCCGACGGCTTGCGCCGAAACGGTTTCCGCCTGGTCAGCGGCGGCACCGACAATCACCTGATGCTGGTGGATGTGGGGGCCAAGGGAATGACCGGCAAAGACTGCCAGATCGCGCTCGATGAGGCTGGCATCACCGTGAATAAGAATACCATCCCGTTCGAGACTCGTTCCCCGTTCCAAGGCAGCGGAGTTCGCGTCGGCACCCCAGCCGTTACCACTCGCGGCATGAAGGAACAGGAAATGGCCGCCATTGCCGACATGATCAGCGAAGTGCTAATGGACATCAAAAATCTTGACGCGGCGCATGAGGTGCGTCAACGTGTCCGAGAATTAACCGCAAGATTTCCCTTGCCTTATTGAGTTAAGCTCAACTGTTTCTTGCGGAGGTAAACCACGTAAGGGCTCCAGGTTTTTTGGACCGCCTTTCCACAAGGGAATCATTTTACCCACTTTGACCCGCGGAATCCCGCGATACATCCTATGCCGAAAGCACCGTCACCTAAAAAGGCTCCAGCGAAAAGCCGGGCCAAAAAGAAGGTAGATGAACTCCCGCTCGGGGACTCCCCGGCCGCCGAAGCCAGTTCGGCTGCGGATACCGTTCAGGAAACCGCCCACTCTCCCTCCCCGGCCGATGATGGCCGCCATGAGCCGATGTTTCCGGTGGAGGAACCCCGGGCCGTCCGGCGTGAGGAGTCTGCCGATCGCGACGGCGAAGTCCGCAATGGAAACTCCGGACGAGAGCCCGCGGAGCGTGAACCAGCCGGTCGTAAATCCCCGCCCGAGCGCTCCGCTGCCGATCATCAGGAGAACCGCGGCGACCGTCCATCCCGTGACCGCCAGCCCGAAAATCGTGGGGAGGGCGCAGATCGCGGCCAGCGCCACGATCGCGCACCGCAGCAGGATCGCCGTGACCGCGGCGACAACCGGGGCAATCAACAGCCGCGCGGACGCCAGAACGAAGGCAACAACAACCGCAACAATGAACGCAATCGCCCAGATCGCGGCGAGCGGCCGGAACGCGGCAATGAACGCGGCGATCGCGATCGTGACCGTGGTGGAGAACGAATGGACCGCTATGAGCGGCCCGAACCGCGCGAGGACGAGCGGCCCCCTCAACCACGGGGTCCCTTGCCCGAACCGCGCACCATTAACATCGCCCAGCTGCAGGCGATGTCGATGAGCGAGCTGACGCAAATGGCCCGCGAGTTCCACGTGGAGAACGTGGGGACGATGAAGAAGCACGAAATCATCTTCCACATCCTCCAGAAGAACGCGGAACGCAACGGCATTCTCTTTTCCGAAGGCGTCCTGGAAATTCTTCCGGAAGGCTTCGGATTCCTCCGCTCGCAGGCATTTAATTACCTTCCCTGCCCCGAGGACATTTATGTCTCGCCGTCTCAGATCCGCCGCTTTGATCTCCAGACCGGCGATCTCATCGCCGGCCAGATCCGCCCTCCAAAGGACAAAGAGCGGTTCTTCGCGCTGCTGAAAGTCGAGGCGGTCGCGGGTGAAGACCCCGAAAAGGCGAAGGAAAAGACCCATTTCGACAATCTCACTCCTCTCTTTCCGAACAAGCGCTTCATTCTTGAAACCGCGGCGGATGAATTATCCACCCGCGTGCTCGATCTGGTCTGCCCGATCGGCAAAGGAACCCGCGGCTTGATCGTGGCGCCTCCGCGCACGGGCAAAACCGTCCTGATGCAGAAACTCGCCAACGCGATTCTGAAGAACAATCCGGAAGCCTATCTTTTTATCCTCCTGATCGACGAGCGCCCGGAAGAAGTCACGGACATGGAGCGCAGTTGCAAACCGGCCGAAGTGATTAGCTCCACCTTCGATGAACCGCCAGAGCGGCACGTTCAGGTCGCGGAAATGGTGATCGAGAAGGCCCGCCGCATGGTGGAGCACAAAAAGGATGTCGTCATCCTGCTCGACTCCATCACCCGTCTCGCTCGCGCCTACAACACGATCCAGCCGCACTCCGGCAAGATCCTCTCCGGCGGCGTGGATGCGAACGCCCTGCACAAGCCCAAGCGCTTCTTCGGCGCCGCCCGCAATATTGAAGAGGGCGGCTCGCTGACGATTATTGCCACCGCGCTCGTCGACACCGGCTCACGCATGGACGAAGTCATTTTCGAAGAGTTCAAAGGCACCGGAAATATGGAAGTGCATCTCGACCGCCATCTGGTCGATCGCCGCATTTTCCCTTCCATCAATGTCGAATTGTCTGGAACCCGGAAAGAGGAACTCCTCTACCATCCGGACGAATACAACCGCGTGGTGCTCCTTCGCCGGGCTCTCACCGGAGTGCCGCCGGTGGAAGCCATGGAACTTCTGCTCAACAAGCTCAAGAAGACTCCCAACAACGTCGCCTTCCTGCTCGGGATGGGCATGGGTTGATTCGGTCGACCCCGGCAGAGTCAGAAAATACCTTGGAAGCGGCGGCCGGGAAAATCTCGGACGTCGCTTCTGCTTTTGGCGCACTACTTTTGCGGCACCGGCCAGCGATCGTCCGGCACGTGTGCTTCCTCCAGATAGCGTAGAGCGCGCCGGACAATCTCGGGCTTCTCCCGGGCCAGATCGTGCTGTTCGGCCAGATCGCTCGCCAGATTGTAGATCTGGATCTTGCCGTTCAACATGGGCTCTCGCACGGCTTTCCAATCACCGAACCTCACCGCCTGCCGGCTCCCTTCCTCGTAAAACTCCCAGTAAAGATAGGGATGCCGCCTCTGCCTTCCTTTTCCCAACAGGCTGGGTAGGAAACTCACTGAATCGAGGCCGGTCGGAAGGCGCGCGCCGCCCAACTCGCACGCGGTGGCAAAAAAGTCGCCAAAGTAGCCGACGTGATCGCTCGCTCGGCCGGGCTTGATCGTTTCGGGCCACCAGGCAATGAACGGCACTCTTATGCCTCCCTCCTGCAGGGAGCGTTGGAACCCCGTCAGCGGACCTGAGGGTCGAAACCGTTCCGGATGATGACCGGATTCTTTGTGCGGGCCGTTGTCCGAGGTGAAGATTACCAGTGTATTCTTCTCCAAGCCCAACTCCCGCAGCAGCGTAAGCAGGCGCCCGACATCCCGGTCCATTCGCGTAATCATCGCCGCATGCCCTTTATCCTGGGCAGGCCAATCGCGAGTGGCGTAGACCCCGTAGTCCGGCACTTCCGCCCCATCGCCGAACAGACGTGTTCCTTCGTTGTTCGCGTGTGGAATGGTCAGAGCGAGATAAAGGAAGAACGGGTTGTTTCGGTTCGTTCGAATCCAGGCCAGCGCCTCGCGGGCAAACAGATCATGCGAGTACTCGATGCGATTGGTCGCAGCGCCGCTCGTAAAGGTCTGAAAACTGGCCGCGTTCGGCGCCGGTTTCACTCCGTTGCGCAACGGCACACGCTCCTCGTTTCGAAATAGCACCTCCGGATAGTAATTGTGCGCGTGGTTTTGATTGGCGTAGCCAAAGAAGTAATCGAAACCCTTTCGCGTCGGCAGTGAATGCTGTCCGCCATCCTCAAAATCGCCCAACCCCCACTTTCCAATCAACGCGGTTGCGTAGCCTGTCGCCCGGAGGGCTTCGGCCACTGTCGTCTCGCCTGGCAGAAGGGCCTGCTTTGAACCTCCCGCGTTCCCCCGCACGGAACAATGTCCGGTGTGCTTCCCCGTCATCAGCACGCACCGCGAGGGCGCGCACACCGTTGTGCCCGCGTAAAACTGCGTGAATTGAATCCCCTCCCCCGCCATGCGATCGAGATTGGGGGTTTGAATCACTTTTTGGCCGTAGCAGCCCAGTTCTCCGTAGCCCAGATCATCCGCCAGAATGAAAATGATATTCGGTTTGCCGGGAGCCTTCCCGCGGAGCGGCGTTTGCATCAGCAGCAGGCCCAGCAACACCAGCCAGGCACGAACCCGCAGATTCAGGGCGAATTGCATCCGTCTCGCTATGCTCGGAACGGCCAGCTTGGTCTAGAAAAAAAGGCTTAAAACAGCGGTTGACGAGCACGACCACAGATGGAGTCCTCCGCCTACGTCTGTCGGCCACATTAAGGAGGCTCCGAAAATCTCTGAAATGGGAGGTTTGGGCGCGCCATCCCATCGCCGCCGCGGATATCATCGCGGAACTCGCCTGCCAAGGCGAGAACCGGCAACCCGGCGTGAATCAACAACCGAAGGATCAACCGCTCCGGGGTGCGAGAGCCTGGAGCCCGCTCTGTCGTCACCCCGATTCGCCCTTGCTGACAACTACCGCCTCGAGGAAACCACCGGCAGTTCCAACTGAGACGGTCCCGCTGGCCCTACGTAGACGGAGTTTCGGGCGATCTGTGTCCTGTTACTGGACCCGAATGGTTCGCCGGTGTTCGGATTCGGGTCGTATCCGGGCGAACTGCTGGAAGTCACCTGCACCCGGATTCGGTGACCGCGATTGTAAACGATGCAAGTGGGGGAAAGCGGGACGTTGATCGGATAAACCTTCCCGGGAGCCATCAGTTCCTCCCGCGAGAACCCGTCGCGGAAACGCATCCGCAGACAGCCCTCGCAAATGTTGTAGGATCGACCGTCGGGATAGACATCGCAAAGCCTGACGAAAATATCAGTGTCCGGAGCATCGCTGGAAAACCAAAGCCGGGCCATGACTTGGCCGCAGACCTCGGTCGGAGTCGCCAGCGGCTCGCTGGTAAAAACGAGCACATCGGCCCGTTCTTCGACTGGCTTTTGCTCCATCGGTCCTGCCGGAATGGTCAATTGCATCCCCCCGACCGTGGGAACAGGTTTCGCGGGATCATAATCGTAAGTCAGCGGTTCATGGGCCGCTGCAGGAGAGGTTGAAAATGATCGATCCCCGGAAAGGTAGAACGGCCGGGAGATTGTCGGAACCGGAGGCCAGGTCTCGCTCGTGCGCCATTCGTTCCCCGGGCCGTTCGTGTTTGTGACATCACCGATCACGTAGTAGGTGACGGCGGGAGCCTTCTCGATCCCATTGTCGGCCCCTTTCAAGTAATGCTCGAAAAACGGCCAGGCATCATCCGGCCGGCCGGGCGGTTTGGAGCCGCCGGGGAATGTCAGCTCCCCTGCCCTGTCGCGCAGCACTCCGTGAGTCCATGGGCCCATGACCAGTTTCTGACGGCCTTTTGCGCCCGGCCCGCCTTTTGTTTGATAGCCGGTGAAAGAATCGATCGTTCCCTGGGCAAAGATGTCCCAGTAACCACCCACATGCACAGCCGCGGCGTTGATCCGTGAGTAATTCGCCGCGGCGTCCCGCTCTCGCCAATAGGAATCGTAGGTGGGATGCCCTGTCCAGAGCTTCAGAGCGTCTGGACTGAATTTCGAGGCCCGCAGCCAATCTTCCGCCAGCGACTTCCGGAAGATCCCGCCGGAGTAGACCACGTCGTGATAGAGGCTCGGGCCTCCGACCACGAGATGTTGAAAGGCTAACCCCTCGACCCCGCTGGCCGCGAGTTGCAACTGGGTAATGGCTCCGGCCGATCCGCCCCACGTCCCAATGCGCCCGTTGCACCACGGCTGCCGTTTCACCCATTCCATCGTGTCAAAGCCATCGGGCCGGTCTTGATCAAACGCGAGGTTTTCGCCTTCCGAACCGTTACGCCCCCGAACGTCCTGGATCACCGCCACGAAAGCCCGCGTCACCGCCTGAGTTCCAAAACCGCCTCCCAGCGGTTTGCCATAAGGCGTCCGCGCCAGAATGACCGGCCAGTGCCCGTTGGTGGCGGGTGCATAGATGTCCGTCGCGAGCTTCACCCCGTCACGCATCGCCACCATGGCGGTCTCCTTGACCACGGGAACCGGGGCGGCCGGATCGGCGGCAACCGTCCATGCAAGGAGCGCCAACCCCGCGTTCCAAAGGGACCGCCGGACGAAACTGGCTCGTGAATAATGATTCATCTGAGAAAAAGATTTCTCTTGTCTGGACCCTCCCATCCACGCGAGGCCTGTGGGCCTTCTTCGATGTTTGGCAGAGCGTCTGGTGATGCCGACGACTTTCTCACGAAAGATCGCACGGGGAAAGAGTTAAGCGATTGGGCGTGACCTGGACGTTCGAGAGTCCGAGGCCCTCTGCCGAGAGTCGAAGGATGGCGGCCGTTCTTGGTGATTTCTGATTTCCGGATCCCGGTCTTCCATTTCCGGTCTGCGTCAACGCAACACGGCCTCATCCCCGGCGGACGGGCCGGTGGTTTGCGCCCCGCCGAAGCTCGCGCGGTAGAATCGCCGCGAGGGTGGATTTCGAGTGGTATCAGCAAAACCGGTGCTGCCGTAAACGTTCGTGACGCTGCCCAGGTTTTGCCAGGTGCTGAGATCCTCCGAGCCGAGAACTCCGTAGACGCCCGGCGGACCGTGGATGGTGAAGCGGAAGGTAACGCCGTACTTGGCCGAACTGAGTTGAACGTCCAGCGGATAGGTAAAAATGGAAGTCCCCTGAGACCGCAACGCCTGGACGGTGTCGGAAAGCCCTCCGGCGGCCAGAGTTTCCGGCAACACGAGGTTGCTGAGGGAATTTCCGAGATAACCGAGGGCCGTCAGTCGTGTCATATCGGGCGGGAGGGTGAGATTGGTCAGTTGGTTAAAGGTCAAATACAGCCCGGTCAAATGGGTCAGGCCGCTGGGCAATTCGATCGATGGGAGTTGATTGCCGTCGAGGTTCAACGTGTCGAGGCGGGATAGATCGCTCGGAAGAGCAAGGTTCGTGAGCTGGTTCAGAGTAAGGTTGATTCCGGTGAGGTTCGAAAGCCCGGGCGGCAATCGCAGCTGGGTCAAGCTGTCCTCCGCCAGCCGCAGGTACTGCAACTGATTGAGCCCGTCAGAGAGCCGGAGTTCCCGTAAAGGGTTTTCTCCCACATCCAGATAGGTGAGCGCGGTTAAATTCTCTGGGAGACGAAACTCGGTGAAGCGGTTTGACCGCAGATGAAGCAGTTGCAAGCGGGGCAGCTCAGACGGGAATTCGATCGAGCTGAATTGATTGAAATCCAGATTCAGCTCGTGCAACCAGGGTAGCGCGGGTGGAAGCTGAACATGCGCGATCTGATTGTAGAATAAGTTCAGCTCGATCAAGTTGGTCATGTCCGCCGGGAGGAGCACCTCCGCCAAAAGGTTTTGCGACAGGTCCAGGTCGGTGAGTTTTCCGAGTCCGGTCGGCAGTGCGATGCTGGCCAGTTGATTGGCTTGCAGATGAAGGGTGTCCAGATGATTCAGGCCCGGCGGCAGCGCGCAACGGGTCAAAGCGTTGAAACTCACGTCGAGAAAAAAGACCGAGTTCACGCCATCTGGCAGGACGAATTCGGCTAAATCGTTATTGCCCAGGTTGAGGTTGTCCAATTCTCGAAGAGT
Organism: uncultured Verrucomicrobiota bacterium; assembly: GCA_964566945.1. Classification (GTDB taxonomy): domain Bacteria; phylum Verrucomicrobiota; class Verrucomicrobiia; order Limisphaerales; family SXQI01; genus DASVNK01. Next base: position 54,296 of record CAZMKE010000032.1, read on the forward strand.
CGCCGGAAAGTTCAGGTTGGTGATCTGGTTGTTGCTCAGATTCAAGTAGCCCAGGCCGGTGAGACCCGGCGGCAGAGCGAGGCTGCCCAGCCGGTTATCCCCTAAATTAAGCTCGACCAGCACCTGCACCGTCGAAGGAAGTGTGATGTCCGTCAGATGAGCCGACTCGATGGTGATCCGGCTCAAGTTGCTCAGGCTGGCGGGCAGCGTGCATGATCCCAGCGGATTGAAGGAGAGATCGATCGATGTGAGGTTCGTGAGTTCCGTGGGGAGCGCTACACTGCTCAGCGCATTCGAGCGCAGATTGAGCGTTGTCAAATTCCGGGCGGCCTCCAACCCCGCGAGACTGCTGATCTGACGGCGGTCTGCGTCCAGCTCCCTCAAGGCCAGGAGATCCGTGTCCAGGAGAACTCCTGCGGGCTTCTGCAGCGCCTCGCGGACGGCAGCGTTCAGACCGGCATCAGGAATCAAAACTTCAGACGGCGAAACAGCTCTCGATGGCGGCGGCAACATGCCCAGCGAGGCCGCCAGAGCGCCAGAGACGAAGGCGGAGGTCGATCGATACAAAAGAACGTGGATTAGCCGCCGAACCGTCCTTTGACTGATCTCCTGTGCACGAAGGCGCAGCGCCCGTACGAAACTCAACAGTGGCATATCTCCTTTTCCTTTGGATGATTCGCGCGCTCCCCTAATTCCGTGGCAATAAAAGCGCGCTCATCCTCCAGATGGCCCATTATCCCGTTCGGTTCCCGGTCGGCACTACCACTAAAGTCCCAGTCCCATCGCCTTTGGCTGGTGGAGTTCACAGTTCTGGCATTCTTTAAAAGCGAAGAAAGCATCCTAACGCAACCAGGCCTCAAGTCCCGGGATACTCTTTCAACCGCCCCAGGAGTCGGAGCAAGCCATCGAGAATAGTGATCGGATGTGGCGGCCAGCCTGGGATGAACAGATCGATCGGGATGATGCCTGCCGCCCCGTCATTCACTTGGGGATGACCCGCGAAAGGCCCGCCGGAAATTGCGCACGCTCCGACCGCGATGGCGATTTTTGGATCTGGAATAGCTTCCCAAGTTTTCTTCAGCGCCAGCTCCATATTCTTCGAGACCGGACCGGTCACGACCAGGCCATCCGCGTGCCGGGGCGAGGCCACAAATTGAATGCCGAACCGCGCGAGATCCCAGCCGATCGTTCCGAGCACATTCAGATCTGCTTCGTCAGCGCCATTGCCGCCCGCGCTCACCTGCCGCAGCCGCAGTGATCGCCCGAGCAGTTTCCGGAGCCTTTCGTCCAGTGCGGCCGCCAGGCGCAATTCCTCGTGGCCCGGGCGGCCGAGCAGCAGATCCTCGCGGCGCCGCACGGCCATGCGATGATCATTCGTTTGGGTGATGGCTTGCGCCGGACAAATGCGCACGCATTCCGCGCAAAACAGGCACTTTCCCAGATCCAAGGTCAGCCCGCCCCCCGCCGGCCGCTCGATCGCCTGCGTCGGGCAAACCGGGACGCATCGCGAGCATCCGGCCAGGCATTTTGCTCCGTCCGCCCGCAACGCGCCGCCATGCCGATCAGGCAGCGCCGGGGCCGGGCCAACGGGATACGCCATGGTCTGGCGTCCGTGGCGCAAGCGGTGCAGGATGGCATCCAAGGCGTACATGGCTAGAGATCGAAGCCGCAGTAGGAGAGGTTAAAGCTCTTGTTGCAGATTGGAAAATCGGAGACCGCCTGGCCCCGCAAAGCGAGGGCGAGTCCGGTCCAGTTATGAAAGGAAGGGTCCGTTATCTTGTAACGACGGAACCGGCCGTCGCCATCAGTCAACGCCACATGGCAGATTTCTCCGCGCCAGCCCTCGACCAGAGCCGCAGCCAGTGTGTCGGGAGCGAGGGGGCCAAGTTCCGTTAGCACCTCTCCGTCCGGGGCCAGCGCCAGTTGTTCCTCCAAATAGTCCCCGGACCGTTGAATTTCCAGCGACCGCACCTTGGCTCGCGCGAATACGTCGCCACCCGGCCAGACAGCCACGGGCGCCTGCGCGAATCGGTGCCAGCCCGCTGGATGATCGTAGCGAATGTCGCGGACCAAGCCGGAAGCGCGCGCCGCCACTCCCACTAACCCAATCTCGCTGGCCTGCTCGGTGAAAACCGCCCCAACTCCTTCGAAGCGCGTGCGAACGGAACTCGCATCCCAGAGCCAGTTGATCGCCTCGTCTGTCTCTTGGAGAGCTCGCCGCAATCGTTCGCGAAGACTCTCGGCGCGGGCTGGCTCCAGATCATACCGACAACCGCCCGGGCGGATCAGGCCTCGTCCGAACCGATTCCCGCACAGCGAAGCTGTGAGGTTCAAGTAATCTCCCCGCAGCTTGCCGCACGCGGCCGACGCTGGCAGGAAGGCGACATCACCCGCCAGCGCGCCCAAATCTCCGGTGTGAGCCGCGAGGCGCTCCAGCTCCAGCGCGAGCGCTCGGATCCATTGAGCGCGAAGTGGCGCTTCCCCACCCGCGAGCGCCTCCGTCACCGAGGCGTAGCCGGTGGCATGGCCGACCGTAGAATCGCCCGCGATCGCTTCGATCTGGCTCATCGTCGCCCGATGCGGACCTCCGGTCAGAGCCTCCTCAATGCCGCGATGCTGATATCCGAGGGCGATTTCGAGATGCAGCACCTCTTCGCCATTGCATTGAAAGCGGAAATGCCCCGGTTCAATGACCCCGGCGTGAACCGGCCCGACTGCCACTTCGTGCATCTCGCGGCCTTCCACGCGAAAGAACTCGCCGTTTGCGGGGGCCAGGCCGCCCGAACGCCGCACCGGCTTGAGCCATGGATGGCCTTCGGGCTTCAATCCGAATTGTTCCCAGAGTTCGCGCTCGAACAAATGGGCCTGGGCATGAGACGGGGTGAGCGCGGGATAAGCGCCGGTCACCGGCACGCTCCGGGCCGCCGCCAGCGTGTTATCGGCGTCGAAAGCTAGAATCGCCACCACGCTGACACGGCCGCCCACAGGAACGCCGAACCAGGAGGACAATCGGGCGCCCCTGCCCAGCTCCTCGGCCGTGGCGCGTGCCAATTCCGCGACGGGCCACTCCGGCACTTCCAGCCACGGGAGGCTGGTCGCGTTCGCGAAAAGGGCAAATCTCGTCGCAGCGCTCATGGCGTTGGGAAATATTGAGCCGCCGCAGCGGTCCAGGCCTCCGGCAACACCGCGGGCATCGCCAGGCCCAGCCAGAGCGAGCACCCCAGCAGCGCAAGCGGAGGAACGATCAGGCCGTTTGTTTCCTGGAAACGCTTCCCGGCGGCGCGCGAGCTGACTTTCGGACGACCGTCGACAATCGCAAAAACCAGCCGCGTGAGGCCGAAGAAAGCGAGCAGCAAACAGCCGAGAAACATTCCCGCCGCGGCGGGATGGCCGGATTCGAAGCCGGCGCGCACCACTCGCAGCTCGCTAAAGAACGGACCAAACGGCGGCAGCGCCGTCACCGCAAACATGCCCGCCACGAAAATTGCCGCCGAACGCGGAGTCAGGAGAGTCATCCCACTCACTTCGTCCATGGTCCGCGCCCCGCTCGCGCGGCGGATATTGCCGGCGCTCATGAAGAGCGCCCCTTTTGTCAGGCTGTTGCTCCACACATGGAAAAGCGCGGCCCAAAATCCCATGCGGCCAAACGAAGCGCTGATGCACAGTATCCCCATGTGCTCCACGCTCGAGTAGGCCAGCATCCGCTTGAAATCGCGCGTCCCCAGCAGCATCAACGCCGCGATCAGCATCGAGAACAGGCCCACGGCCAGCAAGGTTCGATCAGCCACGGCGCTCTCTCCGGCGGCGCTCAGCACGCCCCGGACCCGTAGCAGCGCGGTAAAAGCCACGGTCGTGACTCCCCCCGCGAGCATCGCCCCTACGATCCCCGAAGCTTCGCCGTAGGCGTCCGGTTTCCAGGTGTGCATCGGAGCCAGCCCCATTTTCGTCCCGTATCCGACCATCAACAGCACCCAGGCGGTCAGCAGCCACGGCCGGGAAAGGTTCGCGCCTTGTTTGGCCAGCGCGGCGAAAGTCAAATCCCCGGCTCCCCCACCATGCAACGAGGCATACCCCAGGCAAAACGAGCCGAGCAGGGAGAGCGCGATGCCCGTTCCACCCACCAGCAGATATTTCCAGGTCGCCTCCAGCGCGCGCGGCGTCCCGTTAAAATGGAGCAGCGGCACCGCCGCGAGTGTCACTCCCTCCGTCGCGATCCAGAGCAAGCCGAGATGCCGCGCTTGATGGCCCGCGCTCAACAACCCCAGCACCGCCAGCAGCGCCGGGACAAAAACATGGTTGGACCGCTCCGCCCGCACCCGCAGATACGAGATCCCGTAAACGGAGCAGGCCAGGAACAGCAGAGAGACCGCAGGCAGCACCGCGCGCGCCAGCGGGTCGAACGCCAGCCATGCGCCGGGCGCCACTTCCGGCGGATCGAGAAACAGCCAGAGCGTGATCAGGGCATGGATCACACCCACCCCGGGCAGGAACCACGGCCGGCTGCGATTGTCTCGCCACAACGCCGCGGCGGCCGCTCCCACCAGGGGGACAATGATGAGCAGCCATTCTTTCATTCGTGCAGAGCGGTCAATTTGCGGGTGTCGAGAGAGTCAAACGCGCGCTGGATGCGATCCACAATGATCCCAATGATGAACACTCCCACGGTCACATCGAGAAGAATGCCGGCTTCGACCAGCACCGGCGTGCCGTGAATCAACAGCAGGCCGAACAGGTAAATGCCATTCTCCAGCACCAGATAGCCGCAGACCTGTGAGATCGCCTTGGAGCGGCCTACCAGCAGCACAAACCCAGTCAAAACAGAGGCGAGCGAAGCAGGAACGAGCAGCGACCCCTTGTGCTCAGGCAGCAGCGGGAGCAAGCGCGCCAACGCCACGGCCGCGATCGTTCCACCCGCGCCGAGCAGCAGGGATGGAACAAAACCGATGAAAGGCTCGACCTCCCGATCGATCTGGGCGGTCCGCAACGCCCGGCGGAGCAGGGTTGGAATCATCAAGCCCTTCCCGGCCACCGTCGCCAGCGAGATGAGCGCCACCCGCCAGTCGATATGACCCTCTATCAGCAGCGGCATGACTCCCAGAATAATCCCCTGGGCGGAGACGGCTGAGATCAGGGTCGGCAATCGGCTGCTTCCCAGGGTCAGTAGATTCAACCCCATCGCCAGGCCGATCCAGAGATTCACGAGTTCGCTCATGCCGCCCCTTCCTTCCAGGCCATCAAAAGAGCGAACAGGCACAACAGAAACGCCGTGGTTAAAAGAAGCGGCACCCGCCGGAAGGCCACCCGCGCTTGCAGAGATTCCACCAACCCCACGCCGACCGATACCAGGAGCACTCCTCCGAGCAGAGCGCCCGTCGCCGCCAGGGCAGTCAGTCGGCCGATCGGCAGCACGGCCTGGACCAGCAAAACCGAGAACAGCAGGAGCTTCACCGCCGCGCCATGCAGGATCACTGCCAGCGGTGGCCCGCTGTGATCGAGAATCATCACCTCGTGAACCATCGTCAGCTCGAGATGCGTGTTCGGATCGTCAAAGGGCACCCGGGAATTCTCCGCGAGCAGGACCATGAACAAGCCCGCCATGAGCAACACCGCTCCCGCCCCGCCCGCTGGCGAAAGCATTCCCGCCAGCGTGGTGCTTTCGGATTGCATTGAGAGTGAGAGCAGCGCGGTGATGATCGCCGCCTCGGAGAGCACCGCAAAGCTCACTTCGCGCACCGCCCCCATGCCTTCAAAGGCCGAGCCGGTTTCCAGCGCTGCCCAGGCCGTGGCAAAACGCGCCAGCGCGAGCAGATAGATCAGAAAGAGCATGTCCCCTCGAAAGCTCACCACTCCACCGAATGGCCCCAGCGGCAGCAACACCGCCGCCAGTGCCACCGCCACCCACCCCACCGCCGGGCCGTAGACAAACCCGGGGGACGCCAGCGTGCTCAGCACGACCTTTTTTCGCCAAAGTCGCGCCAGATCGAAATAGAGTTGCAGCAACGGAGGTCCTTGCCGCCCGGCGACCCACGCTTTGACTTTATTGATAACGCCCGGGAGCAGCGGCGCCAGCAACATCCAGAACGCGAGCCGCAAAATGAAATCGAGCAGCACGGTCATGGTTTTCCTCCCCAGAAGACCAGCACGCCGATGCCGACCAGGCCGGCCAGCACGTACAAAATGTAGGATTGCAGCCGCCCGTGCTGGAACCTTCGCACTAGCGTCGAGATTTTCAGAACGCCCCCGCTCACTGGCTTCATGATCCGGTCAAGGACTGTCTCCGGAGTGTGTTCGATATGCCGGGCTTCGGTGGGAAACGGTCCGTGCGGCCGGCGCACCTTTCGTTCCGGCCGCAGGATCCAGTCGAACCACGCCGCCGCAATTCCGGCAAACGATCCGCTGGTATACTGCATGCGGGCGGTCGGTTGGGCGTAGCCGCAATCCCAGGTCAACCCTCGCTTGAGCCCATTCCGGTTCGCTTTGCGCCAGAGAAAACCCGCTGCGCCGATGCCCAGCAGGGCGACGCACCACTGTGCGCCCGCCAGAGCGGTCAGCGGCAACGGCGCCGCGCTCTCGGACCAGGCTGGATCCCAGCAGGCGGACGCGCGCGCTATCGCCGGCCAGGCCAGCATCGGCGCCACTCCTATCGCCAGGCAGATGCCCGCGAGCACCAACATCGGCCTCCGCATCAGCGGCCCGCACTCCTGGGCTTCTTCTGCCTCCAGTGTCCGGGCGCCGCCGAGGAAAACGATCGAGCCCGCTTTCATAAAGCTCGCCAGGGCCAGCGCCCCGGACAACGCGAGCAGAATCGCGACCGGCAAAACTCCTGGCCCGGGCCCTCCTCTTTGTCCTGCCGCGCTGAACAGCCCCATATAAATGAACCATTCACTGACAAAACCGTTCAACGGCGGCAAGCCGGCCACCGCCAGCGAACCGAGCGCGAATAGAGACGCCGTCCACGGCATCGCCCGCCACAGCCCGCCCAGCCGGCTCATCTCCCGCGTGCCCGTCGCGTGCACCACCGATCCGGCCCCGAAGAACAGAAGCGCCTTGAACGCTCCATGATTCCAGATATGCAGCAGCCCGCCGGCCAACGCCATCCGCCCCCAGGCCGCATGGCCATGCGCAGCGCCCAGCAGCGCCAGACCGAGCCCCACCAGAATGATTCCCACGTTCTCGACGGAGCAATACGCCAGCAGCCGCTTCAGATCGTTTTGCGCAAAGGCGAAGACAATCCCGAACAGGGCGCTCAACGATCCCAGGCCAAGCAGGATCCACGAGGCCGACGACGGGATCGTCAGCCATCCGCTGAATCGCACCAGGCCATAGATCCCCATCTTGATGGCCACGCCCGACAAGATCGCCGACACATGGCTCGGCGCATTCGCGTGCGCGGACGGCAGCCACACATGCAGCGGAAACATGCCGGCCTTCACCCCGAACCCGATCAACGCCAGCCAGAAGAGCGAGCCCAGTTCCGGATGATCCTTCAGCGAGCCCAGTTCCCAACTGCCGGTGCGCGCCGCCAGCGCGCTAAAAAAAGCAAAGAGGCAGACGGTTCCTGCATGTGAAGCCCCCAGATACAGCCAGCCCGCCGCTCGGACTTCCTTTCGCTGCCGGTCCAGAGTTACCAGGTAGAAAGCGCAGACCGTGAACAGTTCCCAGCCGATCAGAAAATGCAGGCCGTTTGCCGAGACCAGCACCCACCCCATGCTCAGCACCAGCCCGCACCACCACACCCGGCCTTGCTTGGCGGACGAGGGATATTCCTCTTCGGGCCAGTACTCGGAGGCGTAGACCGATCCAGCCCCTCCGATCAGCGCCACCAGCGCCAGAAATAAGGCGCTCAGCCCATCTAATCGCCAGTGCAGCGCCTCGCCGCCCATCGTCTGATCGCTCCGCCAATCCCAATCCGGAGCGCCTCCGAACACCATCAACGCGGCGCCCCCTCCCGCCAATGCCCCGAGAACCGTGCAATACAACCACCCCCTCGCCGACCAGCGCGCGCAGAGCATTCCCGCGATCAATCCCAGAGCAGCCACCAGCAGCAGCGGGCCTGGGCTCATCATTTGACCTCCGGATTTCCGCCGGGAGGGCTTCCAGCTCGGGCTCGATCCGCCGCCACTGCGGCCGCGAGAATTTCGGCATCGCTCGCCCCCGCCTTCACTACATCGCGCAGGCGGGTCTGCGCCAGCGCGCGCGTCAATCTTCCCAGCAGATCAAGGTGCGCGCGCGGGGACGGCGCGATGAAGAAGAACATGCGGGAGATCGGGACATCGTCCGGAGCCGCGCCGGGTTCCGCCAACGGTTCCCGGAGAAACAAAAGGGCCACCGTGCCGGAATCGCGGCCCAGCGCAATCCGCGTGCTCGGATGCGGCAGCGCGAATCCGCCGCCGATGCCCGCCCAGGTGACTCCACCGGGCGCCCGCAGGCGCTGCCCCATCAGTTGGCGCACGGCTGGCGTGGAGCCAGGGAGCGCGCTGACGATTTTCGCCAGAGTCTCCACCACGGCCGCGCCCGGCACATCCCGCCAAATCCCGCCCACTCGCAACAACGGCTCCAGCTGGCAATCCGTGGCAAACGCCGAAGTTTCCGGCGTCAGAAATCCCGCGCGCGTGGCCAGGCCCCGCTCTGCGGCCCACTGCACCACCTGGGCGCGATCGAATAGCAGCCGGCCGCGGTCCGGGGTGTGAGGCATCCCTTCATTGCGGATCCACCCCTCCACCACGCTCTCCGCCACTCCGAAGGACTCGGCGATCTGCACCAGGTTTAGATACATGCGCGCCTCACGTTGCTCGCCCGCCCGCTCTTCCCGCAGCCCGCCTCACGAGAGCGCCTTTCCATGACCATTTCCCAAGTTTCCATCCGCCGTCGTCAGCTTATTTCCTTCCGCGTGCGGCGCCAACGTCCGACTTCCGCCCAGCGGGCCTTGCAGAACCTCGTTCGCCCGCTCCAAAGCGCCCGCCAGTTCCCGCCGCGCGGCCTCCAGTTGGCGCCGTTCCAGGTGCAGCGGGTCGGCCGAGGATTCCGGCGGCAAACCCAGGATCTCCCGCGCCCGCGCCAGCGAAGCCGCGATGTGCGGGCAGACGTTCTCGTGCCCCAGGCGATCCAGAAAGCCCGCCTTTTCCATCACCATCAGCGGCTGAGTGTGCGGGCCGCTCAAGATCAGGTGTTTCCCTTTCGCGCGCAGCTTGGTCAGCAGATCCTCCAGCGCCTGCAGTCCGGTCGCGTCCATCGCCAGGACTTTCCGCACCCGCAGAATCAGCACTTCCGGCTCCTCCCGCGCTCGCTTTAACTCGTCATCCAGCTTGTCCACCACCCCGAAAAAGAAGGCCCCAAACACCCGGAACACCAAAACGCCCGGCGGGATCTGCCGCCCGACCAGCGAATGTTGCGAGCCCTCGGTCTCCGTGCTTTCGTCCACCGCCGTGATTTGCGAAGTCTCCGAGATCCGCTTGACCATGAGCAGCGCCGCCAGCACCACCCCCACTTCCACCGCCAGCGTCAGATTGGTCAGCACGGTCAAGGCGAACGTCGCGAGGAATACCGACGAATCGCTCAAGGGCCAGCGCCGCAGCCGCAGGAATTCCTCCCACGAAACCATCCGTAGCGCCGAAACCACCAGCACCGCGCTCAGCGTGGCCAGCGGAATGTAGGAAAGCCACGGCGCCGCAGCCAGCATCAGCGCCAGCAGCAACGCCGAGTGGGTCAATCCCGCCACCGGTGTTTTCGCGCCGGATCGGACGTTGGCCACCGACCGCGCCACCGCCCCCGTCACCGGAATGCACCCGAAGAGAGGCCCGGCCATATTGGCAATCCCCTGTCCGATCAGCTCCTGGTTCGAATCGTGGCGATCATCCATCATCCCGTCGGTTACCACCGCGCAGAGCAGCGCCTGCATCGCCACGAGCAGCGCAATGGTGAACGCGGGTTGCACCATCTCGACGAGATGCTCCCCATCCACCACCGGCCAATGGAACGCCGGCAGGCTGCGCGGGATCCCGCCGAATTGTGAACCGATCGTCGCGATCTGCAGCTTGCCATCCAGCCCAAACCCGGCCACGGCGATCGTGGCGAACAGCAGCCCCGCCATCGACCCTGGCACATAGCGGGAGAGCCTCTTGGGCCACAATCCGATCACCGCCAGCGACCCCAGCGCGAGCGCCACGGTCGGCCCGTGGACGGTTTCCCACCGGGCCGCCAGCAGCTTCATCTTGCCCAGGAAATCCACCGGCATCTTGTCCACTTTGATCCCGAAAAAATTCGCCGCCTGCGAGCTGAGAATCAGGATCGCGATCCCCTTGGTGAACGCCCGGCTCACCGGATAGGGAATGAACCGGATCACCGATCCGAACCGCGCGAAGCCCATCACGCACAGCATCGCCCCGGCCAGAACCGTGCAGACGATCAAGCCATCCGGCCCAAACCGCTGCAGGATGCTGTAAGTGATCACCACGAATGCTCCCGTCGGCCCGCCGATCTGCACTTTGGATCCGCTCAACGCCGCCACCAGGCCGCCCGCGATGATCGCGGTGAAAAGCCCTTGCTCCGGCTTCGCCCCGGAGGCGATGGCAAACGCCACCGACAGGGGAAACGCCATGATCATCACGTTCAACCCCGCGAGGAAATCACGCCGGAAAAGCTCCCCCGAATAGCCCCGCACCGTTTCCACAAGCTTCGGTCGGAATGAAATCGCCCACTTCATTTCACGCCGCTCCCTTTCTGCCCGTCAAACTCGGTTGCCCCCGCACCGCCACCTGCTGGAGCACGTCGCACATCTCCCCGGGGCCTCCGGCCGCTTGCAGCCGGCTCACCAGCGCGGGATCTTTCGCCAGCCGGGCCAGCCCGGAAATTAATTGCAGGTATTGCGTCGCATCCGTCGCCGGAATGGCGATCAGGAAAACGAGCCGGACCGATCGCACGCCGTTCGCCCCCCACGGCAGCGCTTCTTCGCTCCGGCCCAGCGCGAAGGCCAGTGCCTTCACCCCGGGCGCCCGCGCGTGCGGAAAGGCCATGCCGGATTCCGCTTCCGTGCTCACCATGTATTCCCGGTTCAGTACCGCTTGATAGAACGGGAGCAGGTCTGTCACCCGTTGCTCGTGCTGCAAGGCCTGGCTCAGCTCCTGAATGACCGCGGCCCCGTCGCGGCCCCGCAAGTGAGGAACAACCAAACCCCGGCTCGTGAAATCGGCCAGGGTCATTGCCGTGGAAACGGGGGGGATGGTGGATTCAACCGACATGCTGCTGCCCGGTGAACAATGGTTCCATCATGCATCTCATGCCGCTCGTAAATGCACAGGGCGTGCCGAGACGGCGCATGGCGTGGCAAATCCTTGTTCTACGGGACTTTAGCGCACGCGACCCCGTTTCTTCAGCAGCGGCACACGAGGATTAACGGCAGATTTGTGCATTGTTTGCACCCGGCTCACTCCGCCTGTGCAAGCGCTGGCGCCGCGGGTCTCCGGTTTGGATCGATTGCACAACCCCACCCTTTCGGGCGCAATAACTGCACTTCTGCTCGCGCGCGGTGCGACCGCGCGCTTTCCGCGAATCCTTTAATCTGCCTTTGCCTACTGATAAACGGGCACTTCCTCCCGCCACAGTCGGTGGCGGCATTGTGGCTGCTTACTGGAGTTGCATGACATTGAACCAACCCGACGCGATGGTCGAAACCACAATCCCGCCAGCAACCAATCCGGTTCCATGGCAAACTCCAGCCACGGTCGGGTCGCTTCCCGCTAGCGCGGTGGATTCGCCCGAAGATCCGATTGCTGCCCTCCCTCCTCCAAACGCGCTCCGTCAGACCAAATTGATCTTCACGCTTGGGCCAACGCTGGAAAGCGCCCCGCTCTTGCGCGCCATGTTGGAGGCGGGCGTCAGTGCCTTTCGGCTCAATCCCAGGCTCATCGACCACGATCGTGCGTTGAAGGCCGTCTATGCCATCCGCTCCATTTCCACGGAGTTGGAGAGGCCGGTCGCGTTGCTCCTGGACCTTCCCGCTTCCACCGGCGGGCCGGACGCCGTGGCGTTCAGCGAGGATGAATTAGCTGATATTCGTTTCGGGTTGGACTGTGGCGTGGACTGGATTGCCGTCCCGGCCGGGCGCGATGGAACTCTCGTTCGTCAAATCCGCCAGCTTCTCTCCGAAGCCAAGCGGAGCGCTATCGGCGTCCCGGCCCGCATCGACAGGGGCGCAACTTCGGCCGCCTTGGACGAATCGCTTGCTCTTTCGGATGGTTTGGTGCTTGGCAGCGCGAGCGATCCAGCCAACCCGCTCGCTGCCCGGAAGTGCGCCGTTGCCGGAAAACTGGCAGTCATCCCGGTGGACGCGCACTCTGAAGTTCCGGACGCCTTGTCCGCGCACCCCGACGCCTTGCTTTTCACCGAAGCCGGCGGCGTGAACGCGACCTCGCCGGACGCGTTGCGAGAGTTGGAAGGCTTGATCTTGCGACTCGAAATGGCCCGCCCGGCCGCCGAACCTGATGCGCACCTCCCGGGGACGGAAGCGGAGGACGCCATTATCCAAACGATGCGGAAAGCAATGGAGGCCGGGGCGGAAGCGATCGTTCTCCTGACGCGGTCGGGGCCGGCGGCCATCCGTTGCGCGGCTTGCCGGCCGCGAACTGCGAGAGTCGTTGTGTGCACTCCCGACGTCCGGCTGGCCCGTCGACTGGGGTTGCACTATGCCCTCGAATCGGCGGTCTTACCGTTTGGCGCCGGAACGCGGATCAGCTTTACGGCCGCCGAGAAATCGCTGCGCGCACGCGGTCTCGTGGCTCGCGGCGCGAAAGTCGCCTTCCTCGTCGACTCCCTCGATTCCGCAGCCGGCCCAAGCCTGGCGCAGATCCGCACGATGCCCTGATGCGCGCATTCTCGCAGGAACGGAACCGCCTACCCGTGAGGCGGGAGATTTCACGACGAAGTCCCCCGCTCAAGAAAGACCCCAAAAACGGGTAATCTCCCGCGAGGATCAAGCCTTCTTCACGAAGCACGCTTTGAGCATCACGGCGATGCCGTCGACCTTGCAGTCAATTTCGTGATCGCCATCTCCCAGACGGATGGGCTTGGACTTCGAGCCCACTTTGAGCACCGACGAGCCGCCGAGCTTCAAATCCTTGATCAGGACGACGCAATCCCCGTTGCTTAGCACATTGCCGTGCGCGTCCTTCACCACTCGCGGCGCGTCGGGTGTTTCTGGAGGCGCTTCCCGGGCCCACTCATGGCCACACGTGACGCACTCGTAGCGTTCGGCGTGTTCCAGAATCTCGTTCATCTCACACATCGGGCAGGCCGCGGTTTTACTCATAAAGTGGCATCTTATCTAAACTGAAAAAACTTCTCGTTTGAATCTTCGTTGGAATTGGACAGGCGGATTATCTATTTGTGGCCCGGCTTCTTCCGCGCAACGCCCGTGCTAATGGCCGCCTGCTCGACAGCCGTGGCCACGCTTCGGACGACATCCCGATTGAACACGCTCGGCACGATGTATTCGGGACTCAATTGCCGCGGCGCAATGCACTCCGCGATGGCGTGCGCGGCCGCGAGTTTCATCGCTTCGTTGACGCGCCGGGCGCGCACGTTCAACGCGCCCCGGAAGATTCCCGGAAAGGCCAGGACATTGTTGATTTGGTTTGGATAATCGCTTCGCCCCGTGGCCACAATCCACGCTTGGGCGGCGGCGGCTTCCTCGGGCATGATTTCCGGCACAGGATTCGCCAGCGCGAACACCATCGGTTTCGCCGCCATCCGGCGCAGCCACCGGCCCGCAATCAATCCCGGCCCCGAGACTCCGACCAAAACGTTCGCCTCCCGCAGCGCATCTTCCACCCCGCCACTCAGGCCGCGGGGATTGGTGGCCGCCGCGAGCCGCTGCTTGGCCTCGTTCAGGTCCGAGCGGGTGCGGGCGTTCAGGATTCCCTTCCGATCGCAAACCACGATGTCTTTCACTCCTGCTGATCCCAGCATGACGGCAATGGCCGTCCCCGCCGCGCCCGCGCCTAGAATGACCACCCGCAGCGTCGGGAGCTTGCGCTTCGCCAGGCGCGCGGCGTTCAGCAAGGCGGCCAGCACCACCACGGCCGTGCCGTGCTGATCGTCGTGAAACACCGGAATATCGAGGCGCTCCTGCAATCGCTCCTCGATTTCAAAACAGCGCGGCGCAGAGATATCCTCCAGATTAATGCCGCCAAAACCGACCGAAAGGTTCGCCACGGCGTTGATGATTTCTTCCGTGTCCTGCGTGCGCAGGCAAATCGGGTAGGCGTCAATGCCGGCAAATTCCTTGAACAACATCGCTTTGCCTTCCATCACGGGCATCGCCGCTTCCGGGCCGATGTTGCCCAGGCCCAGCACTGCCGATCCGTCGCTCACCACGGCGACGGAATTCCCCTTGATCGTGAGTTGCCACGCCTTGGCGTGTTGCTCGGCGATGGCCTCGCACACGCGCGCTACGCCGGGCGTATAGGCCATCGAAAGCGTGTCGCGCGTGGTCAGAGGCACTTTGTTTTGGATGGAAATCTTTCCGCCCAGATGCAGCAGGAACACCTGGTCGGAGACATGCACCACGGTCACATCCCGCACTTTGCGCACCGCAGCCACGATGGCTTCCATATGGTCGTGGTCCCGCGCCCGCACCGTAATGTCGCGCGTCATGCGTTTGGCGTCTGGGTTCACGATGTCCACCGCGCCCAGGTCGCCACCCAGCCGCCCGACCGTTTGCGTCAGCCGTGCGAACATCCCGACGCGATTGGGATAACTCAATCGCATGACGAATCCGTGGCTGGCAGATGGGGCGGTCAGGTTTTTCTTCATAATGTCAAAACGCTCTCAATCGGCAGGCAATTCATAGGCTCCCACGCCCGCCATGCGCTTGTCCTCGCGGCGGGCGGCCGTCGAACGCTCCGCAACTCGCCGACCTGGCGACTGGCTTGCGCGCCGTCCGGGTCGGCGGATTCGAAATGCAATTCCGTGATGTGGGCGCTCGTTGCCACGTCGAGTTACAAGTTCAGCAACGGCCGTGCCACCAGCCAGGCCAAGGGGCAAACCGGGTCATTTCCAGCCTGTTCTCCGACGGCGCGAGCGGCGTCATCGGATGAACAGCGTGGCGCCTGTTCCCTGGGTGCAACTCTTGCACATAATCCTCGAGCCGCGTGCAACGCATCCAATCAGGGCTGTTCAACGTCTGGTTGGACCTTTTCCCCGTCGTCCAACAGGCCGTATTCCCTGAGTTTGTACTGCAGGGAACGGCGGCTGATGCCGAGCAACCTTGCCGCTTCCTCACGGTTGGCCGTCACGTGCGTCAGGGTCTGGCGGATGAGCAATTTCTCCACTTCGGCCACGGTCATTCCCGGGCGAATCGCAAAGGTCGTGGCGTGCCGATCGTGTTGCTGGAGAAGGTCAGGCAGATCCCGCACGTCGATCGTTGCGTTCTTGCACGTGATCACCAATCGCTCGATCATATTGCGCAATTGACGCACATTGCCCGGCCAGGGAAATCGTTGGCAGAGTTGCAGTGCTTCGTCGGACAACTTCTTCCGCCGCCGCTTGTGCTTGGTGCTGAAGTGCTCAAGAAAGGATTCAACCAGCAGCGGAATATCCTCCGGCCTCTCCCGCAGCGGCGGAATGAGGATCGGCACTATTTGCAGGCGGTACAAAAGGTCTTCTCTAAATTTTCCCGCCGCCACCGATTCCTGCAGCTTCTTGTTCGTCGCCGCCACCACCCGCACGTTCACCCGCATCAGCTTGGTCCCGCCCACCATGCGGAACGTGCCGTCCTCCAGCACCCGCAGCAGGTCTCCCTGCCCTTTCGGCGACAGATCCCCGATCTCATCCAGGAACAGCGTCCCGCCGTCGGCCAGTTGGAACCGGCCCGGCTTGTCCGCCACCGCGCCCGTGAACGCCCCTTTCACATGCCCGAAAAGCTCGGCTTCCAGCAATTGCTCGGGCAGCGCCGCGCAATTCACCGAGATGAACGGCTTGGCCGCGCGCGGACTGTCCAGATGGATCGAGCGCGCCACGATCTCTTTGCCAGTCCCGCTTTCCCCCTCGATCAGCACCGTCACTTCACTCTGCGCCACTTCCTCCGCCAGCTCCCGCACCCGGCGCATGATCTCGCTGTTCCCCACCAGCAGGCCCGGTTCCGTCCGTTTCTGCAGGCGTAGGCGCAGCTCGTTGTTCTCCGCCACCACCGCCTGGAATTCCAGCGCCTTCATCACCAGCGCCCGCAGCCGCTGCATGTCCAGCGGCTTTGACAGATAATCGTACGCCCCCTCCTTCATCGCCTCCACCGCCGTCTCCACCGTGCCGTAGGCCGTCATCACGATGAACAAGGTGTCCCGGCTTTTCTGCCGCGCCTCCCGCAGCAGCTCCATCCCACCCATCCCCGGCATTTTCATGTCGGTGATCACCAGGTTGTACAGCCGGTCGGACATCAACTTGAGCGCCCCGGGCGCTTCGTTGGCGGCGTCCACGCTGTATCCCTCGCGCCGCAACGCCTCCTGAATCCCGGCGCACAGCCCCCGCTCATCGTCCACCACCAGGATGCTGATTTTCGACTTATCCATGCTCCGCTTCCTTTCGCTCCCACGGCAGCCGCGCCACAAACAAGGCTCCTCCCCCGGGCGCCGCCGACACATCCACCGATCCCCCGTGCGCCGTGATGATCTGCTGCACGATCCAGAGCCCTAACCCGCTCCCTTCCGTTTTGGTCGTGAAAAACGGCTCGAAGATCGTCGAGGTCTTATCCTCGGGAACGCCCGGCCCGCTATCGGACACTTCGAGCAACAGCGCCCCGCCCGTCTTTTCTTTCACCGCCCGCACCTCCACCCACCCGTCGCGTTCCACAGCCTGAATCGCATTGATGACCAGGTTGACCAAGGCCTGCGTCAACTGCGCCGCATCCGCCGCCAGCGCCGGCGCGCGGATCGGAACTTTCATCCGCAATTCGATCCCGCGGGCGGCCGCCTCGGGCCGCAGCAACTCGCACACATGCCGGATGACCTTGCCAATCTCCGTCGGTTGGAGATCCAGCGCGGCCGGCCCTGCGAGACTGAGGAAATGCTTCATGATGTTCTCCAGCCGATGAATCTCCCCATGCAGAATCTCGAACCGGCTCGCCGTCTTCTCCCGGATTTGCCGCGGCGCCCGTTCCAGATCCTCCTCCAGCAACTGCACATGAATGTCCAGCGAGCTCAGCGGATTTCGCACCTCATGGGCGAAACGCGCCAGCAACCGCGAGAGCAGCAGCCGCTTCTCCTGCGCCGCAAGCTTGCTCACGTCCTGCCCCAGCGCACTGGCCAGAATCTTCTCCATTCGTCCCGTTAGAATGCTGGACCCGAGCCCTCGAAGCCAGACCTGTTCGCGCCCTCGTTATTGGATTTTCGTATTTGAGTTTTCTCCCCACTTCGTCTTTCCCACTTCGCATTTGGTTTTAGCTCCCCGCTCCAAGCCCTCAGCTCTCGGCCTTTGACTTCGCATTTCGTCCTTCGCACTTCGTATTTCGCATTTGGTCAGCCTCCGTTCTCTCAGTTTGCTCCTGTTAGATCGTCTTCCGTCTTCACTTCGCATTTGGTCTTAGCTCCCCGTTCCAAGCTCTCGGACCTTCGCCCTTTGACTTCGACCTTCACACTTCGGACTTCGCTTCGCCCTTGGTATTTGGCATTTGGGTCTTTTCCCTCTTTCGCACTTCGCATTTCCCTCCCTCGCTCCCGGCTTGAAGATGCCGCCTGCTTCCGGTTTGATTCCCCTGTGACTACGTTTTCCCGATCGCGCGGAGTCCGCCTGCTGTCGTGCATCTTGCTCCTGCCTCCGCTCATGTTCCTGGCCGCAGGCGCGAGTTTCACCCAGGCGTCCCCTCTTTCCACCCCAGCTCCCGCCCTCTCTATCCAGGCGCCCTCGGCCAGCGGCGTCACCCGCGTTACGGCCGTGGGGTCCGGCGCCAATTTCAACCTCGAAGGCTCGCTCGATCTCGCCCACTGGTATCAATTGCTCTTCAGCTCGCCCGTCGCCGGCTCGGCTCAATTTCTCCATACCAACACGGAACCGGTCGCAGCCTGGTTCTATCGCGTCGTCGCCGCGCCGATCCCTGCCGCCCCCCAACCCGTCGCGGCGAGCGATCCGCTTTACACCGCTGCCGCTCTCGTTACTCCCGCCGCCGGCGGCAGCATCGATCTCCAGGACCGCAACGGAGTTCTCTACCACTTTCAAATCTCCTCCAACCAGGTTTACGAACCGGTCGCCGTCCAGATGTCCGTTATCACCAACTTCACCGGCTTCCCGGACCACGATGGCTTCCGCGCCGCCGTCGCTTTCTCGCCGGACGGCTACGACTTCCGCGGCCAGGGCGAACTCACCATCACCTTTCCCTCCGCGCCCCCCGCCGACCTGATGCTGGCCTATTCGGCTGATGCCGGCGGCGCCCTTTTTCGCCTCCGCCCCTCCACCGCCGCTTCGAATCAGGTCATCATTCCCATCACCCATTTCAGCACCGCTGGAACCGCTGCCTTCTCCACTCCGAAAATTCCCTCGGCCGATCAAGCGCTCCGGTCCACTCGCGATGCCCGCAACCTGGCGGACGATCAGGCGGCGCGCTTGATTCGGGCCGCGCGCGACAAATATGTCGATGGCCTCATCACCCGCGACGACTTCGCCCAGCGCGTCCAAACCCATCTCCTCGACGCTCTCGACCAGTACTATCTCTCCGGCGTCGCGCCTCTGCTCGGTGCAGCCCTCGCGGATTGCGATGTCGGTTCCGTTGTCATGCGCCGTTTCGATCAACTTTCCGCTTCCTGGGCCCAGATTACCGGCCGCCCCCGTTCCCAGAGCCCCTACGAGGAGTCCGCCATTGCCATGGCCCGGCGCGCCCGCTGCAATTGCGCCCATCTCTGGCTCCAGCGCTGCGAACAAGACCCGAACGCCTCCAATGAAAATATCCTCGCTGCTCTCTCCAATGATCTTATCGAATCCTCCCTCATCACCGGCCGCGGAGACGCGCAAGGGTGCGATCTGGGCTCCGATGCCGAGATCATGCAGAAATTTGCCTCCTCCGCCTGCGCCCGCGTCTGGGAGGGCCAGATCACCCTCACTCGGGTGACCACCGTGAATCAGACGATTTCCGGCTCCAGTTCATTGACCGGCAGCGAGAACACCACCACCCGGGAACAGTTCATCGGACGCATCGGCCCCGTGGCCAGCCAGCTCGGCGGCAACCTGGCCGGCGGAGGGACCTGGCACAGCTGGAGCCTGCAGACCGAGGGGCTCTACTCCGCCTCCCAATCCTCCCTGAAAATCACCGAAACCGACAACTCCACCACCCATTCCCTCCAGGTCGACACCGAGCAGGGCGCCGATGTCCGCACCGTGGTCGGGGACAACCTCCAACTCCGCTTGAACAACGGCCTTTTCGCCACCGCCGGCCTCGGCGGCCCCAAAAAGAGCTACTCCTTTCCCACCCTGCAGACCTCCAGCTACAAACTGACCTGCAAACAACCCGGCTCCAATTGCCCGGCGCCCACCTACACCGTGCAAACCGGCGGGCAGAGCGTCTACCAGGGCTACTCCTTCTCCCGCACCGATCCCGAAGTCAAATCCATCACCGAAGACACCCGCCGCCTCATCGTCACCTGGCATCAACGAACCGAATATCCCGCCTTCCCCCCTTACCAAGGCAGCACCGTCGAAGAAGACGACATCCTCCTCGACCTCTACAAAGGCCTCGCCCCCTAAACCGTCATCTTCGCATTTCGACCGCATTTTTCTCTGCTCCCTGCTCTCCGCTCCAAGCTCCCCTTCCCCCTTGGCTTTTGGTATTTGGTATTTTCCCCCACTTCGCACTTCGTATCTCGCACTTCGCACTTCGCCTCCCCCCCTTGGTATTTGGCATTTGGCATTTGGCATTTGGCATTTGGTATTTGGTATTTGGTATTTGGTATTTGGTATTTGGTA
>CAZMKE010000033.1:0-73864 GCA_964566945.1 uncultured Verrucomicrobiota bacterium
TAACTTTCTTTCCAGCTCGCTCTCCCCGCCATCCCCTCCGCAGCGGGCCGACAAATTAGCCATCTTTCCCTCCCCCGCAAGCGCTTTTTTAAAGATTTTTCCACGGAGTAGAATCAGACAAATCCGAACGACTCGATGTATTTCATCTGGAGGCAGTTACAATTATTGAAAGCGCTGCTTAATTGGAAGATTATTCAGGTATTTTCGAAAAGAGCCCCGCAGCTTCGCACCATTTCGGGACGCATTCGATGGGAATGTTTCCCGGCAGATTTGTAAATGCTTTGAAAAAGCCCGCGAGTTTCGCCAGTATCAGGCCAATGCCGCAGGTGCCAATCGTCATGCCCCAACTCGGAGAGTCCATCGCCGAGGCCACGATTATCAAGTTGTTGCTCAACGCCGGAGACGCCGTCCAGGCGGATCAGGAAGTGATGGAGGTGGAGACCAGCAAAGCGACAACCACAGTGAATTCGCCGTGCCGGGGCAGAATCGGCCGAATTACCGCCACGGTAAACGAGGCCTATCCGGTCGGAGCCGAATTGGGGTTTATCGAGGTCGAACAGGCGGTGGCCGATGAATTGGGAATCGGCTCTAACCCTCCCCCACCGCAACCAGCGCCGGCCGTGACCGTTCCGGCAGCGCCCGAACCACCTCGCCGGAAAGTCGAACCGACCGTTCGGGGCCTGCCCGTGCCGGTGAACTCGGCGGGCGCCAGCTATATATCGCCCCGCATGAAAGCCCGGATGCAGGAACTTGGCCTGCACTCGTCGGATTTGGCTGGAATCGCTGGCAGCGGCGCGGGCGGACGCGTCACGATCCAGGATTTTGAAAAATTCATCGCCAATCTCGAAAAACACAAACTGAGCCAGGCTTCTTCGATGCGCGTGGCCGTCGCGGACGCGATGCGCCGGAGTTCCACGCGCCCGCTGGCCACCGTCGCCCTGCCGGTCAACATCGATCCGTTGCTTGCTCATCGCCGCAAGGCGCAACCCAAGCCAGGCCCCGCGCTCTATGCTCTGCGGGCTCTGGCCGTGGCCCTGGGCGAGAACAGCGCCCCCGCCGGCCGCCTGGTGGGCCATGTGATTGTCCACCCGCCCGCGATCGACATCGGCTTCGCCGTCGAAGCTGAGGACGGGGTGCTGGTGCCGGTGCTCCGGGATGCGGATAAACGGCCGCTCAGCGAGTTGGTGGACCGCTACAACGAACTGGTCGAACTCGCGCGAGCCCGGCGCCTGCCGCCGGATGCCACCGGCGGATCGATCGCCACGGTAACCAATTTCGGAACTTTCGGACTCACTTGGGCGACGCCCATCCCGCTGCCGGAGCAAACCCTGGTGCTCGGCATGGGCGCGGGAAAAAAGGTTCCGAACTGGGACGAAGCCAAACAACAATTTGTGCCGGTCACTGAAGCCAATCTAACCTTGAGCTTCGATCACCGCGTATTGGATGGCGGCGCCGCGGGTCGGCTGCTGGCCCGGATCTCTGCACTCCTGAGCAAGCCCGAGAATCTGTAGGCGATCCGGCGAACTAAGGCGCTTTCCGCATCCCAGCGACTCCGCGCGCGACCCAGGCCACCACTACGGTGATGGTCGTTCCGATCAGCGTGTACCAAGGCCAGGCGACGCTCGCTTTGGGAGCGCCCGGCCCGGTTGACCACTGGGCCTGGCTCACGAAAATCATGGCCGCCAGCGAAGCGATCATGCCGACGGCTACGGGCAGTGATTTCCCCTTCCGCCAGAAAAGCACCAACACGAGCCCGCCCAAAAGCGCGCCGCTAGTCAGCCCACGCAACGAAAAGGCGGCGTTAAGCACGTAAGCCACCTCGCGGCTCAGATACGCCACCAAAACCAGGGCAACCGCCCAGCCCACGGTCGAATACTTGCTAAAGCGCAGATAAGCCTCCTCACTCCAGCGGCCGTGCGTCATCGCCTTGACGAAATCCATCGTGGAAACCGAAGCCAGGGAAGTGAGAGCGGAACTGACCGACGACATCGCAGCAGAGAGGATGGCCACGATGAGAAAGCCCTTCAGCAGGTGGGGCACCGCCGTAACCATGAAAATCGGGTAGATGTAGTCGTTGGCCTTGATGCCGGAGCCCGGGCGGATTTCCGGAATGGGAATGCCCATGGGATGAGACTGGTAATAAACCCAGAGAAACGCGCCGACGCAGAGGAACACCAGGAAGAGCGGCAGGATCACGACCGCACTCAAAACGAGAGCCTTGCGTCCGTCAGCCACAGATTTGCAGGCCAGCACTCGCTGAACCACCAACTGCTCGGCCCCGTGCGAGGAAAGCGTCACGAAAGTCGCTCCAATCAGGCCCATCCAAATATTGAACGGCAGAGACAGCGAAAACTGGGGATAAAACCAGACCAGTTTGCCGGCAGCCCGCGCACGTTCAATTGTGCCGGCAAACCCGCCATCCAGTAATGACGGGATATAATACAAGGTGAAAATGCCTCCGGCCATGAACAAGCCAAACTGGACCGCATCGGTCCAAATCACCGCTTTCACACCGCCGACATAAGTGTAAAAAAGGGAGAGCAGGACAAACAGTAGAATCGCGCCGAGAATCGGATCGCCCGTGCCGAAGGATAAAAGTTTTTCGCCCAGCATCAACTTCACGGGAATGGATGCCACGTAAACTCGCACGCCGGCGGCCAGGGTTTCACTGATCAGAAAAAATCCACCTGCCAGCTTGCGCGCGGCCGGACCAAAGGCCGTTTCCAACAATTGGTAGGGAGAGTAAATCTCGCCTTTCAAATAGTGGGGCACCATTACCACCGCGAGCATCAGGCGGGCAATGACATATCCAATCACCATTTGAACAAAAGCGATATTGGCCCCGAACGCCATGGCGGGAACACTGATGATGGTGAGAGCGCTGGTCTCCGCCGCCACGATCGACAGGCCTATGCCCCACCAGGGAATATTTTTGCTGCCGAGGAAGTAGTCGCGCGTGTTGCGCTGATCTTTGCCGAACCAAACGCCGAGGCCAACAATGCCGAGAAGGTAGGCGATGATGACAAACCAATCGGCACTGTTAAAGAATTGCATCGACGCAGAAAAGAGTAGAACGAAGGCGGCGCCGGGCGGAACAACAAAACTAATCCGTCCCGCCCTCTTCCGGAGACAAATCCGGCAAGTACCACGCCACAATGCCGGCCGGAATGAAAAGGAACGCCACCATGAGCAAGGCGTGCCGGAGATCGGTCAGGTTCGAATAGAGGCCGAAAAACACCGTGCCCCCGGCCGCGGCAATCCGGCCGATATTGTAACAGAATCCGGCTCCCGTCGTGCGCAGGAGCGTGGGAAAAAGGGGCGGCAGATACATGGTGAACAAGCCGAACATGCCGGAAAAAAAACCGATGCAAGGCATCCAGAAGAGATACTCGCGGTAGGTGCGGACCGTGAAGAATGCGCCGAAAATTGCAAAGAAAAAGCAAAAGCACATCAAGCTGATGCAACGGCGGTACCCCATTTTGCGCGCCAGAAACGAGGCGAAAAAGTTGCCGATCGAGGAAACGCCGATCACGAGAAAGAAGATCACCGTCACGAGCTTTTGCTTCTCGCTTCTGGTCCAATTCGCCACGTCCGGCAACGTTTGCAAATGCTGCGCGTGCCAGAACATGAAGGCCCACCAACCCGAGAGCGAGAGAGCACAGATGGAGATCACCAGGATTGTGCGTTTGCCCAATGCCCCCTGAAAGAGATCTGCCAAGCCGGGATCGCGCTCACCCAAAATTCCTTTCGCCCGCTCCCACTCTTCCGGCTCGGGGACATGGCGGCGCACCCAAAAGACCAGCAAAGCGGGGATCACTCCAACGAGAAAAACCCATCGCTCCTTATAGCCATTGATTGACGAGAGGGCGAAAACGGCCACGCACGCCATGAGCACGCCGATATTGACGCCGGTTTGGAGCACCGCCGCAATCCAGGGACGCCAGCGTTTCGGCCAGGTCTCAGACAACAAACTCGACCCCACGGCCCACTCCCCACCGATTCCAAGCGCAGCCACGAAACGGCAGATCAGCAGCTGCCACCAGGTCTGAACGAAGAACGAAAGCCCGGTGAAGGAAGCGTAAGTGAGAATCGTCAGGCTCAGCGCCCGGCTGCGCCCCAGTTTATCCCCAACCCGGCCGAAAAAGCCCCCTCCCAGAGCCCAGCCCACGAGAAACGCTGCCTGGATCCAGGCACTGCGCGTTTTCGCGACCGGATCACCCACCGGCACATGGATCAATCCAGCCACAAAGCCGGCGGCGACCAGGGTGTAAAGATGCATGTCCAGGCCGTCGAAAAGCCACCCCAGCCAAGCCGCAATGCCGGATTTCCATTGCTGGGGCGACAGCTCACGCAAGGACGAAGCTTCGCGCGGCGGCGCTTCCGTAGAGGCGACATTCTGGAGCATGAGCCAGTGTAGAAAGCGTGGCGGAGGGGCGCAAAGTTTTTCGCGGAAAATGCCTGGCCTGTCGCTTGCAGCGATGATTCGCCGCATTTTGCACGGGCTCTACCGCCCACTCGCCGTTCCGTCCGCCGCGTCCCGCCCACTGGAGAGAAGATCAACCCGGATGACCGGATCGCCCGGCTCGAGCAACGGCCCCTCCCAGCGCAGAAAGCCTGGAGGCCCAAGGGCCGCCAGCCAGATCCGAGTATCCTCCATGGAGACAAAAGAACGAGCCAGCCAGGGAATCTTCGGATGAATCGCAAAACGATCGGCCTCGATCATCCGGCCCGCCATTGAAACCGCATCGCGCTGAACGAAGGACAATTCCACCGCGACCAGATGCGGGCTCGGGATAAAGCCGACGGCGCGGACTTCCACCTTTTGCCCTTTCATCAATGGTTCCCGCAGACTCTTCAGAGCCAAAGTAAAACCAAACCCGGCGAAGGTGCGTCCGGGTTCGATTTTTACATCTGTCACCCAGCGTTTGGTCTCACGCCCCTGAACTTTCTCCGCCACCGCCTTGCCCTTCGCAAAATCAACCGTGAACCGGCGGATCGTCTCGCCGTTCCGCGTTTCCGCCCACCGCCAATCCTCCTGCACCAGGTCCGGTTGCTGCAAGAATCCCGCACGCTCTTCGATCCGGCGTCCGCCGCCGAAATCATAGGCGATCACCACCCGCAGATGCCCATCCTCGATCGATTGCGCGAACGCCGCATCCGCCAGCTTCCGACCGAGGGAATCATAGAGGACTGGCGAAGCCACAAGCGGCTGTTCCAAGTCCGCCAACGGCGCTGCGGCGAGAGAAAAGCCGAGCTCAAATCCCGCGAGACAAGAGAGGAGGATCGACAGACAACTTCGGCGCCCGGGCACTTGCGCCGCCTGCTTTTCATGAGAGCTGCGCGCGGTCATCCTCCCTATTTGTTCGGGCCAAAACCGGGAAGGGTAATCGATGTAGCCTCGATCTTCCGGCTGAATTTCTTCAGCACCGACTTGATGTCGCTGGCTTTGCCAATCACCGCTCCGGTGAGATTATCCGCCGGAAAAGCCCGTTGAATTGCCGCGCGAACCTGATCGAGCGTCAGCGCATCGAGACGCGCCGCGTACTGGTCGACTTCCACCTGAGGATTCAGCCCATAAATCTCGAACAAAGCCAGTTGAGCGCCCAATTGAGCCGGCGTTTCCAGGGCAGGACCAAACTGGCCTTTGAGATAAGCGCGGGCCGAGTCGAGTTCGATCTGAGTGATCCCGTCCTTGGTAAATTTTTGCAGAACGCGCAGGGTGGTCTCGAGGGCCTGTCGCGTTTCCTCATTCCGAGTATAGCTCACCACGACAAACTCACCCGGCACGCGCAACGGCGTGAAAGCGGAACGCGCCCCATAACTGAAACCGGAGTCGATGCGCAAAGCGGTATTCAAGCGGGAGGTGAACCGGCCGCCAAAAAGAGTATTTGCGACCATGATCGCGAGCCGGTCCGGATCGTCCATGGCGATGCCGGTGTTGCCCAAGGCAAAGAAAGTCTGGGTCGAATCCGGCTTATCGACCAGCAGCAGACGGGAGCCGGTGGCCGGCGCCGGCCGGGCGATGGCGCGGGCCACAACCCCTTTCGGCGGAAGCTTGCCAAGCCGTTCCGAAAGAAGCTTGCGGAGGTTCGCCGTGGAGAAATCGCCCACCGCTACCAGGACCATGTTGCTGGAAACATAGTGCTCTCGATGAAAGCGGACGACTGCATCGCGGGTGATCTCTCCGAGCGATTGTTCATCGCCGGTCACCGGACGGCCGTAAGGATGGCGGCCAAAGAGGAACTGCTTGTAGTAACTGCCGAGCACCTGCAGCGGCTCGTCCTTGGCCGCTTCAATCTCGTCGACGCTCTGCTTCGCCAGTTTCTCGACTTCCTCCTCGGGGAAACGGGGCTCCAGGGCAAGATCGAAGAAAATGCTCAGGGCGCTCTTCAGGTCTTTGGCCAGAAAATCCAGCTCGAGGCGGGTTGCTTCCAAAGAAGCCGCGGCGTTCAAGGTCGCGCCGATGCCGTCGATTTCCTCGGACAACTGCGCGGCCGAGCGATCCCCTGCCCCTTTGCGCAGCAATTGGGTCACGAGTTCGGCGGTCCCTTCCCGGCCCCCGGGGTCTTCCGTGCTGCCGGAGCGCAGCGCCAAGCTGAGATTGATCAGAGGGGCGTCGTGTTTCTCCATGAGCAGGAGAGTGACACCATTCGGCAAAACGGCGCGCTCGCACGCCGGAAGCTTCATCCACTCCGCGGCCGGCGCGCGCCAACTCCCGATCACCAGCAGAAAGAGAAGAAGCCGTTTCATTCCTTTTCCTCCTTCTCCGGCACGAGCGTGGCCACCGTGCGATTCTTTTCCGTAAAATAGGTTTTAGCCACGCGGCGGACGTCTTCCCGGGTCACCTTTTGGAAGGCGGCCGGCGCTTCCAACAACTTCCGGTAATCGCCGAAGAAAACCTCGAAATTTCCGAGCGAATTCGCCTGCTGATCGATCGTTTGCAAACGGCGATAAAACTGAGCGAGCAAAAAGTTGGATGCCTTCCGCAGTTCCTTTTGGTCAGCCAACTCCGCCGATAGTCGTTCCAGTTCTTCGTAAACCGCCTCTTCCACATTCTCCAGTTCCACTCCGTCGCGCGGCTGGACGGTGATGTGAAACAAGGTCGGATCGAGGGCTAGTTCCATTCCCCCTTCCACGGAGAAGGCCAGTTGATCATCGTCCACCAGCCGGCGATAAAGGCGCGAGCTCTGGCCTTCCAGCAACAGCACCTGCAGCACGCTGAGCGGGTAATAATCAGCATGTGCCGACTCGGGCACGTGCCAGCCCAGCATCAAGATTGGCGACTGCGCGAACTTCACCAATTTCACCCTCCGTTCGCCCAACTGCTCGGGCTCCTTGGTCCGAATCGGCGGCGGCGGATCGCGCGGGGGTATAGGCTCGAGATATTTCCGAGCCAAATCAACAATCTCCGCTGGCTTCACGTTGCCCGAAACAATGAGGACCGCGTTGTTCGGCGCATAGCCTTTGCTGAAGTGGGCTTTGAGGTCCGTGACCGTCCAGGACTCAATGTCCGACATCCAACCAATCGTGGGAATATGGTAAGGATGCGCCACAAACGCGGCCGACTCGAAAGATTCCGTCAAGAGCCCCACGTTATTATTGTCCACGCTCGTGCGACGCTCGGAGGCGACCACCCCGCGCTCGGACTCGATCATTTTCGGATCGAAACTGAGATCGCGCATCCGGTCGGCTTCCAGGTCGAAGATCAGATCCAAAGCAGATGCCGGAAACCAGTTCTGGTAGACGGTGACATCGCTCCCGGTGTAGGCGTTATTCGAGCCGCCGTTGTCCTCCATTGCGCGATCGAACGCCTTGGGGCCGTACTTTTTCGCCCCGTTAAACATCATGTGCTCAAAAAAATGGGAAATGCCCGAAGTGCCCGGCCCTTCATTGCGGGAGCCCACCTTGTAAAAGGTGTAGTAGGCCACATTCGGAATCGCATGATCCTCGTGAATCAGGACCTTCAGGCCGTTGGTGAGCGTCAGTGTCTGGACCGGGAAATGCAGGGCATCCGCCGCGGCCCTCTTCATCAAGGACGCGGCCGCTAACGCGTAGATCAACCTCCAAGGCTTCATCAGCCAGAAGGCTTGTTTGCCGCGGGGATTCTGTCAATCGGTCGTTGGCCTGCAGACCGAGGAGAACGGATCGCACCCGACCGCGGACGCCGGACTCCAAGCTAAGCAGCCAGCGAAACGAAATTCTCCAGAATTCTCAGGCCAACCCGCTGGCTTTTTTCGGGGTGAAACTGCGTGGCAAAAACGTTGTCCCGCCAGACCGACGAGGCAAAACGCTGGCCATACTCCGTTTCCGAGGCAACCACCGTCCGGTCCGTCGGCTGCGGATAAAAGCTGTGGACAAAGTAAACGTAACTGCCATTCGCGACCCCCTTGAACAGGGGACACTCCGCCCGGGCGATTTCAATCTGATTCCATCCAATTTGCGGGACTTTAAGGCCGCCCTTTCCATCAAAGCGCACGACTTTACCGCCAAAAAGAGAGAGACCGGCGGCGCAACTGTTGAACTCCTCGCTTTTCTCAAAAAGCGCCTGATAACCGACACAAATCCCGAGAAACGGCCGCCCCCGCTGAATGAATGCCAACGAGGCCTGCAGCAATTCCTGTTTGCGCAGCGCGTTGATGCAATCGTCAAAAGCCCCCACGCCCGGCAGCACCAGAGCCCGGGCATCCCCGATCTCATCGGGCCGCGCCACCACTTTCACCTCCGCTCCGACATATTTCAGCGCCTTGTAGACGCTGCGCAGATTTCCAGCCCCGTAATCGATGAGAGCGATCATAGAAAATCAAACCATGGCCGGAGTCGCTCCTGCCAGTTCCCGCTCCGTCCTCAAACGCAATTGCCCGCAGGCCGCGTCAATATCGTGCCCTTTCTCCCGGCGCAAAGTGGCAATGACGCCGCGGGTGGTGAGCGACTCCAGAAACCGTTCCTGTGCCTCCTCGCTCGGCCGTTCCCAGGGAAGGTCCTCTACGCGATTGTAGGGAATGAGATTCACCTTGGCATTCAGCTTTTTGCTCAAGTCCGCCAGCGGCTTGATCTGATCCACGCCGTCGTTGAGGTCTTTGATCAGGATGTATTCCAGGGTGATCATCTTGCCCTTCTTCGATTGGTAATACTCGCACGCGGCGGTGAGTTCGCTCAGCGGGTACTTGCGATTGATAGGCATGATCTTGCTCCGAACCTCGTCCGTGGCTCCATGCAACGAGATAGCGAGGCGAAACTGAAAGGGGTCATCCGCCAGCTTGCGGATCTGCGGCGCCAGACCGCTGGTGGACACCGTGATTTTTCGAGCCCCGATCCCGCCTCCCCAAGGGGCGTTCAGAATCGCCAGCGCTTTCAACAGGTTATCGTAATTCGCCAGCGGCTCGCCCATGCCCATGATGACCAAGTTATTCACCAAGCGATCAGCCGCCTGTCCGGGATGTTCCTGGGCATGCCAGCGCTCGACCGCCAGAACCTGCTCCACGATCTCATGCACGCCGAGATTGCGCTTCCACCCCTCGAGGCCGCTGGCGCAGAACCGGCAGCCGTAAGCGCAACCCACCTGGGTGGAAACGCAGAGCGTATGGCGGTCACTGGCTTCACCGTAAAGCGCCGGATTGGCCGGAATGAGAACGCTCTCAATGAAAGCACCGTCCGCCAGGCGCCAAAGAAATTTCTGCGTGGTATCACTGGAACCTTGCTTGCGCACCAATTGCAGCACCTCCATGGCAAAAGAGTGCTCCAGCCGCTCCCGAAGATTTTTCGGGAGGTTGGTCATCGCATCCCAAGAGGCGGCTTTGCGCCGATAAAGCCACTCCAAGAGTTGCGTCACCCGATAGGTCGGGCATTCCCACCCCTGGAACAGGTCGTTCAGCTCTTCCACACTCTGCGATTTAATGTCGCACTTCACCGGGCTATAGTAGGCACGAAGTTCAACGGACGCAAAAAAAGTGGAGCAACAAGATCACGGCGTGGCGGAACTGCCTGCGAACCAACGAAAGCGCGGGCCATCAAACGGCACGCCACCGTCGTTCTAGACTTTCAGAAAGATCTTGCGCCGGTAGAGGAAACGACAGAAGAGCACGGCCAATCCCAGGGCCGTCAGGGCGAGCAGGAGATCCCCCGTCCCGGGCCGAAAGCCGTCAAAAGCCGCCTTGATCTCGCCGCCCACCAATCGCTCGGCCATTTTATCGAGCGAAATGACGTGGGCGACCATGTAAATGGTGATGGCATTGGTCCCGATCCAAAGAAACGGAACGGCCCAACTCTGCTTCTTCCAGACGTCGATCACCTGGTAAAAGACCGCGAGCACAATTGCGCTGTAACCGGCCGCCACGAGGACAAAAGTGGAACTCCAGATTTTTTTGATGATCGGGAATTGCCAACTCCAGGCGTATCCAACCACCAACCCCGCCACGCCCCAACCGAGAAGCAACTGCACCTTTTTCTGGTCAGAAACGTCCTGGCGCTTCAAAAGCGTGCCCGCAAAAAGGCCAAGCAAACAACTGGCAACCGCGGGCAGCGTGCTCAGGAGCCCTTCCGGATCATGATCTCCATCCCACTTCCGCAACGGCAGGTACTCCCGATCCACGTAATTGGCGAAGTTCTTCCCTTCCGAAAAATCGCCCGCGCTCCCTCCAGGCACAGGAATGAAGGTCATCATCGCCCAGTAACCGATGAGCAGGCCCGCGCACAGGAACACTCTCTGCCTCGGCTTCAGATACAGGAAAGCGAGCGCGGTAAAAAAGTAACAGATGGCAATGCGCTGCAGCACGCCGAGCAGGCGGATTCGCTCGTAGCCATCCGCGATCCCCTTGTAGGTGAACAAACCGAAGAGATAGAGGATCACCGAACGGCGAATAATCTGAAGAACAGCCTCCCCTCGAGTTCCTTCCGACGCGCGTTTGGACAGTGAAAAGACGATCGAAACGCCCACGATAAAGACGAAAAGCGGGAAGATCAGATCGTAACAATGCAACCCAGCCCACGGAACGTGATCGAGTTGGGTCGCAATGAAGCGGATCAAGGGGTTGCCGCCGGCAAATTTGTTGAGCGCATGCACCAGGGCATCGGCGCCAATGATCCAAAACATGTCGAATCCGCGCAGCGCATCAATGGAGGTGATTCGACGCTGAGGAGCGGCGCCAGTAATAGAAGAGGCGGACGTTGGGCTGTCGGCAGCAGTCGCTGGCATGCGCGGATAGTGGCGAAGAAGCGGGAAAATGAGAATCGAAAAAGCGTGCAGAACCGGTTTGCCGCCATTTGCCGCTTCCAGCATCCGGGAACCTCTCTTAAGTTGGCCGCGTGCTGCGTTTTCTCGCCGTCATCCTGATTCTCGCCCGCGCCGCCCCGCTGAGACCGGCGGACGAGGCAGCGGTCCGGGAACATGGCGTAATCGCCGCGTTCAAGCAGGACGGGAAGACCGATACCCTGATTCTCCCCACTTTGAACCTTTTCGTGGCGCCAGGGGATGCCGCCGCGGCTTTCCTCGATCCGGGACCCTTTTCGGTGGAATTGCGCGGAACCTTGGCGGTTGACCTGCGCGGCCTTTACCAATTCAGCGCCACCGCCGCCGGCACGATCGAACTCCAGGTCAATGGCAGTTCGGTTTTGACCTTTACTGGCAATGGAATTTCCGAACTGACCAAACCAGTCCGCTTGAATCGGGGCTCAAACGAAATCGTTGCGCGCTACAGCGCCTCGATAAACGGACCTGCCCAGTTCCAAATCTTCTGGTTATCCAAAAACTGGCCGAATCCCTTGCCGGTGCCGCGGGAGGCGCTCGATTTCCCACAGAACGAACCCAGCTGGGCTGCCCGTTCGCAGATCCGCCGTGGCGCGCGGCTCCTGACGGAATATCGCTGCCTCAAATGCCACCACCCGGATGGGCCAGTAGCGCCGGAGAATGATTTTGACGGGCCGGATTTTCAGGTGATCGGAAATCGCTTGCGCGAGGATTGGATGACCGCCTGGATTGCCGATCCGGCCGGGCAGAGAACATCACACATGCCTCGCCTTTTTACGGCGGCCGAAGCCCCCTCGAAAGCGCGAGCGATCGCGGCATATCTCAAAACGTTGCGCGGCGACAGTCTCAAGCCGGGCGTCGTGTTTCAGAATCGTGGCGAGGAGTTATTTCAGAGCCTTGGCTGTTCCAATTGCCACCCGGCGGATGAAGCTCTGCCCGCCAAGGCCCGCCGCAAGTTTCGCCCCGAAGCGCTGGCGTCGTACCTGCAAAACCCGCAATTGCATTACGCGCGAAACCCGATGCCGAATTTCCGTTTGAGCGCGGAGGAAGCAACGGCTATCGCCCGCTATCTCAGCCCTGAGGAACCTGGCGCTGACAGCGATTCCAACTCAGGAGATAGCGAAACCGGCCAGCGGCTGATCCAAACATCGGGCTGCTTGAATTGCCACCGCGCCGGCCTCGAAAATAAATTTTCGGCTCCGGCCCTCGCCGCGGTGGCCAAAGCACCGCGCGGCGGCTGCGTTGAAGGACGGCCCGGCGTGCCACAGTTCAAGTTTTCCACGGAAGAGAAGGAGGCTCTGAGCGCCTTCCTCCAAAATGGCGATTTCAAGGCGCTGGCCCGCCGGGTTCCACATGAATTCGCCCAGCGAGCGATCGCGCGCGAGCACTGCGCCAATTGCCATGAAAAAGTCGAAGGCCTGCCACGAATCGAGCAGGCCGGCGCCAGACTCAAACCCGAATGGATGGCGCAGTTCCTCGCCGGGTCAGTGGCGGACAGACCGCGTCCCTGGCTGCCGTTGCGCATGCCATCCTTCCCGGCCGAAGCCCGCAGCCTCGCTCAGGGATTGTCAGCATTGCACGGATTTCCACCCAAAACTCCCGCAGAAACACCGGCCGATCAACAAATCGCCGCCACGGGAGCGAAGCTGGTCTCCGCCGCAGGCGGTTTTGCCTGTGTGGCCTGCCACGCAATTGGAAGCTTTTCCAGCGGACAGGTCGTGGAAAGTCCAGGGATAAATCTCGCGCTCGCTGCCGAGCGCCTGCAATCCACATTCTTCCAAAGATGGGTCATGAATCCCACCGCAATCGATCCCGGAACAAAAATGCCCGTTTACTTTGACAGCCATGGCCGCAGCCAGTTGATCGACATCCTCGATGGCGATGGCCCAAGGCAAATCAGCGCCATCTGGGCGTATCTCCAGCTCGGCCGGAACGTGCCACCGCCCCCCGTGCCGTAATTTCCTATGATCGCCCGAGTCGCGCTCGATTTAATTCTCCGCAAGGAGTTCGATTATTTCATCCCGCCGCAGCTGGAAGGCCAAGTGCTCGTCGGCTCGCGCGTCAAGGTCCCCTTTGGCTCGCGGCTGGTGCTCGGATCGGTGACGGCGCTGCTGCCCGAGTCCACTCACCCGAGCCTCAAATCGATCAACAAAGTCATCGGCGATCACGCGAAAATTCCGCCTCACGTCTTCCAACTGGCCCGTTGGATTTCGGAGTATTACTGCTGCCCGCTCGACGCCACCCTCCGGTCGGTGCTGCCGGAAGCAGTCCGCCAGGAGGAACCCGGCTGGAAAGAACGGCTGGTGGTCCGCTTTTTGGCCGAACCCACCGACGCGCACGAATTGTCGGCGCGCCTGCGGGAGATTCTGGTCCTCTTGCGGGAGCGGAAATCAGCCCCCCTGGCCGCCTTCCTCAAGGAAGCCCGAACCACCACCGCCACGCTGCGGAAGCTGGAAGGAACCCACTTGCTGACCATCGCCCCGGAGGTGTCTGAACGCGATCCCTACGCGAACGAAGTGATCCTTCCCACCGAACCGCTGGCGCTGAATCCGGAACAACAGGGCGCGTTGGCCGCCATTATCGCGGCCATGGACGCGCAACCGCTGGCCTCCACCCCATTTCTGCTTCACGGCGTGACCGGGAGCGGCAAAACGGAGGTATATTTGCAGGCCATCGCCCACGCGGGGCTAAGCGGACGCGGAGCCATCGTGCTCGTGCCGGAGATTTCCCTCACCCCGCAAACGGTCGAGCGATTCAAAGCCCGCTTTAGTTCAGGGCCGCGGCAAACGATGGTGGCCGTCCTGCACAGCCATCTCTCCACCGGTGAACGGCACGACGAATGGCAGAAGATCCGGCAGAATCGCGCCCGGATCGTCATCGGCGCCCGGTCCGCCATCTTCGCGCCCGTGGAGAACCTCGGCCTCATCATCGTCGACGAAGAACACGAGCATTCCTACAAGCAGGAGGAAAGCCCCCGCTATCACGCCCGGGATTGTGCGGTCATGCGGGCGCAACTCGAGAAGGCGGTGGTCGTCCTCGGCTCCGCCACTCCCTCCATGGAGAGTTTTTACAACGCGCGCACCAGCAAATATAAGCTCCTGGAAATGCCCACGCGGGTGGACGACCAGAAAATGCCCTTGGTCCGCGTAGTCGACATGCGCCTCGAAGCGCGCAAAGAAAAGGGAGTTCCGATCTTTTCCCAAATCCTCCGAGAGCGCATCCAACAGCGCCTTGAAAGAGGGGAGCAAACCATCCTGTTTCTCAACCGGCGCGGCTACGCGTCATCGCTGCAGTGCCCGAAATGCGGTTACGTGGCCGGCTGCCCGAACTGCAGCGTGTCGCTCACTTACCATCGGTTCAATCAGAAGCTGGTCTGCCACATTTGCGGCCATCACGCGGGCGCGCCTAACGTTTGTCCGGAACCAAAATGCCGCAACCCAGCCATCCGGTACGCGGGCATCGGCACGGAAAAGGTGGAAGAGGTGCTCCCCAAACTCTTTCCCACCGCCCGCATCGCCCGCATGGATTCCGATTCGCTCAAGCGCAAGGACGATTACCGCCGGATCCTGGGCGATTTTCGCACAGGAAAAATCGACATTCTCCTCGGCACGCAAATGATCGCCAAAGGGCTCCATTTCCCGAATGTGACGCTGGTGGGGATCATCTATGCCGACCTCACACTGCACATGCCGGATTTCCGGGCCGGGGAACGCACCTTCCAGTTGCTGACCCAGGTGGCCGGCCGGGCTGGCCGCGGGGATATTGAAGGGGAAGTGGTGGTGCAGGCATTCACCCCGTTCCACCCGGCGATTCAATATGCGCGCCGCCACGATTATCTCGGATTCTTCGAGCAGGAGATTGAATTCCGGGAGCAGCTCAGCTATCCGCCGCTGGCGCGAATCGCCATGCTGACCTTTCGCGGACGGAACGAGGACAAGGTCAACCTCTGCGCCGACCACGTGAAGGGCGAGCTGGAGAAAGGGATTGCCACGGCAGGAGATTTCATGATCTGCGGCCCCGCCCCGGCGCCGCTGCTCAAGGCGGAAAACTATTTCCGCTACCAAATCATGCTCCGCGGGAAACAAATGTCCCGGCTGAGCCGTTACCTGGCTCAGCTGTTGGAGAACGTCAGAATGCCGGAGGACATCGTCCTCACGGTGGATATCGATCCGGTAAGCCTGATTTGACGGGCGTTCAGAGCAGGCGCGCGCCCAGGTAGGTCAGAAGCCCCACCGGGACGGCCGCCAGAAAATCGTCGGTGACCAATCCCCACCCTCCCGGGAGCCGTTGCGAACGGCCAATCACCCACGGTTTCACCACATCAAAGAACCGAAAGCCGGCAAACGCGATCACCAACAGCCACCCATTTCGGCCGGAGAGGAATTGGGCGAACGGAGGCGTTTGAAACTCGTGCGAAAAAAACACCACCGCGCCCAGGAAAGCCAGGGGCAACGCGGCAATCTCGTCGATCACGATCGATCCAGGATCCTTTCGGCCCGAAATCTCCTCCCCGCGGCCGCCAATCCAGACCGCGGCGAAATAGCCGAAGACCATTCCCGCGAGGTAGAACCAGAGATTTCCCGGCCGCAGGAGGAGGTAAACCCAGCCGAAGCCCACCAGAGTGCCGACCGTGCCAGGCGCAACCGGAAATCGCCCAGTCCCAAACCCCTCCGCCACGAATAGAATCAGCGTCTGCCCCAAACTCAGCCGGGATCTGCCCATGGTCAGGCGGCGACTGGCATCTCCGCCTCGCCTCGCAACCGGCGGATGACTTTGGGAAGGTGGGAGAGAACGTAGTCGACTTCCTCCTCCGTATTGTACTTGCCCAGGCTGAACCGGACGGAACTCCGCGCCAAACCGGGGGGAAGCCCCATGGCCGTCAGAACGTGCGAGGGCTGGATCGAACCCGTGGTGCACGCCGACCCGCTCGAAGCGCAAATATCGAGCTGGTTCAGGAGCAGCAAAATGGCTTCCGCCTCGATATTGGTGAAACCGATATTGCTGGTATTAGGCAGTCGTTCCCGGCGCGAACCATTCCGCATCGTCCCCGGAATCGTCCGCAAAATCGTGTCCTCAAGCCGATCCCGCATCTTGCGCACCCGCGTATTTTCATCGCGCACGCCCGCCATGGCCAGCTCTGCCGCCTGGCCGAAGCCAACAATGTAAGGCACGTTTTCCGTCCCGCCCCGGCGGCCGCGCTCCTGCTGCCCGCCGATCACCATCGGCTGAAACTGCCGGCGCTTCTTCACGTAGAGCACGCCGATTCCCTTGGGCGCGTGTAATTTGTGCGCTGAAAGGGATAGGAAATCGACGCCCAGCGCCGCCACATCAATCTTCAGTTTGCCCGCCACCTGCACCGCGTCCGTATGAAACGGGATGTGATGGCTTTGGCAAATCGCCGCGATTTCCTCGATCGGGAAGAGAACCCCGGTCTCATTGTTGGCCCACATCGTGGAGACAATCGCCGTATCGGGCCGCAGCGATTCCACGAACAGATGAATGTCGAGCGAACCGTCCGGTTCCACCGGCAGGAACGTGATGTCGTAGCCCTGCGTCTGCAGAAACTTGCAGTACTTGATATTCGCGGAGTGCTCCACCGCGGTGGTAATGATGTGCTTCTTCCCTGGCTTGGTCTTGATCGCGCTGTGAATCGCGGTGTTGTTGCTCTCCGTGCCGCAACTGGTGAACACGATTTCGCGAGGGTCTGCATTCAAGAGCGCGGCGATCTGTTCGCGCGCCTTGTCCAAATGCTTGCCGAGGTCGTGGCCGAAGGAATAGGCGCTGGAGGGGTTGCCCCATTCCTCTGTAAAGAAGGGGAGCATCGCCTCGAGCACTTCCGGCGCGACCCGCGTCGTCGCGTTATTGTCAAAATAATACAGCTTGCGTTTCATGGGCCTGACCAGGGCAGCCCCCTGATCATCGACCAGGAAAATGGCACAGAACCTTCCCGTCGGACAGAACGAATCTTGCGCAATTGAAGCCAGAATTGGCTTACCCCATGCCTCATCCGCCGGGCCTCCAGCGGCCGCCCTCCCAACTGCCTCTCAACACCCTGCCGCTGAACGCCCTTGCATTTAGGGGATCACCTCAGAACAATCCGCGCATGCATCGATTTTACGTCGACCCTCAGCAGAGTCGCGAAAACCTGATCGAACTCTCCGAGCGCGAGTTTCATCACGCGACTCATGTCTTGCGCGTCCGGGAGGGCGAACGCGTGGTCGCCCTGGATGGCCGGGGCTCCGAGCTCTCCTGCACCATTGACCAGGTCACCAAACGGTCTGTCACGCTGCGGGTCTACCAACGCAACGCGGTCCCTCCCCTGCCCTACCAGCTCACCCTGGTCCAGGCCGTGGCCAAGGGGAAAACGATGGAAGCCATCGTGCAAAAGGCCGCCGAACTTGGCGCGGCGAGCATTGTTCCGGTCCTCGCCGAACGAACCGTGGCCCACCTCGACGAAGAAACCGCCGAGAGCCGGGTCGAGAAATGGAACGCCATCGCGATCGACGCCATCAAGCAATGCGGTTCGGCCTGGCTTCCAAAAATTGCCGCGCCGCTCAAGCCCGCCCAATATCTCGCTCAGGCCGAGCGGGTCGACCTGAACCTCATCGCCACGCTCCAGCCGGATGCGAAGCATCCCCGGGTGTTTCTCCGGGATTTCTTCAATGAAAAGGGACGCAAGCCTAAAAGCGTCTCGGTGTGGGTCGGGCCGGAGGGCGATTTCACGCCCGCGGAGATCAACGCTATCCGGGGCGCCGGCGCTCTGCCGATCAGCCTGGGCCAGCTCATCCTGCGCAGCGAGACGGCGGCCTTTTACTGCCTCTCGTTGCTCAACTACGAACTGCAGGCCCCGGTTTAATCCATGCATCCCCCCGGTTTGCTCCACGATCTCCTGGCCTTGCTCCACACCGAGCAACCCGCGCATCTCGGGCCGGAACATCGCCCGTGCGCCCTGCCGATTCGCACCATCGACCAGCGGATCGAAGAGGCTTTCAAAGACGTCGCTCTGGAACCCAAAAACTACGACCTGTTTCGCGCGCTGATTTTCATCTGGCACGATCACCTGGACGAAGGCCACAGCCTGGCCCAGGAGATCGACACGCGGGAAGGCAGCCTGGTCCACGGGATCATGCACCGGCGTGAGCCGGATTATGGGAACGCCAAATATTGGTTCCGCCGCGTCGGGGTGCATCCCTCATTCCACTCGCTGGCGGTGCGCGCCCGCGAGTTGCTCGAGAAGCATCACGAATCCGATTTGCACAGCCGCCTCCTCCCAAACAACACCTGGGATCCTTTTGCTTTCATCGACGCAGTGGAGGATTCGGTCGAAGGCCAGTTCCGCTCGAAAATCCCCCTGCTTCAGCAGATCCAGCGCCTCGAGTTTGAAGCGCTGCTCGAAAACCTGGTGAACCGCATCTGAGCCCGGCGTTCCGCAGCCTTTAGGCACATTTGGGCCCGCGGTCAATCAATCGGCCGGATGCGATAGAAGCGCCGGTTGCCTTCCGGGGGAATGGTCAGCACCGGGTCGCTCAAAAGCCCGCTGGCGGCCTGCCACGTGACGCAGTCCGCGGAGTCTTCCAGCACATAGTGGGAAAGCGGCGGCATCTGCACTGTGAATTGCCCGATCTCGTTTCCGACCAGCAACTGCCACGGCCCGCTTTTCTCCGGCTGCACGCGCGCAAGGGGATTGTAGGCCCGAATCTTGGAAATCGGGGCTGTCCCCTGCCGCCGCAAGGTGAGCGTGTGCGGGCCATTCGCCAGCCCTTGGGCGAGCGTAGTCACCGCTTCGATCGTCGGATCTGGAACCTGGGGCACAAACGAGTCCTTGCCTTCCAGACGGCTGGTCCAGTGAATTTCGAATCCGGGGGAAAGCGGCGGAACGATCGGATAGTACGAAGCGGCCCAATAAATCATCAGCCAATCCGCGGGATCAATCGCCACCCGCCCGGATTGCGAAACAAAGGGCTGCGTGATGCTGCCGGACCCATCCGGGCCGGTGAGAGATCCGGACACGGCAAACGTCGCGAACGGAACGCCGTTATTCGTGGTAAAGGTCAGGATGCGCGCCGTCCAGTTCTCTTCCAAGAGCGGCTTTCTGGAGTTCACCTGCAGAATGGTCAGCCACAAGGTATTCGGATACCAATCCGCGCGCGTGAAATGGTAGAGCTCCGGCAGTTCGCTCGGGCGCTTCCCATCGATTCTCACTTCCACCGGCGCGGCGCCGTTGCCCTCCGATATAACGTCGACGCGGTTCCCGGTGAATTCGACCTGCAACACGTCGTCCGTCCAATGCACATCCTCCCCGATCGTGAAATTCTCCTCGCAGCGCATCCAGTTATCTGAAGGAAAGCTGCGATCCACCCGCAAATAAGACTCCACTAATTTGGACATCAGAAAACTGCCCTGGGTATTGGGATGGATCTGATCCCGGAGCAATTGCTCGGTGGGGATGTTGTAATCCTTTAGGTAGCGCTTCCAATAGGTGCGGACGTCTCCCAATTCGGCCCCATACTTTACGGCGGTCTCCGGCAGAAACACATAATTCCGCCAGGCCCGGTCGGACAGGGCCTCGTTCGGGTCGGTCAGCTCGTTCAGATCCTCGGGATGGTTGATATGATCCGTCTGGATCAGGATATCGGCCGTGGTTTGGCGTCGCGCCAAGGCCACGATCTTTTCGAAGTCCGGCAGATAGCCGTAATCCTGGAAGATCATCAGGTCCGGATAATAGGTCGGAATATCAATCTGCGCGGGCAGGTTTAACTGCTCAGCCTGATACCCAATGGCGAGATTGGTCACCACCACGTTGGCGTTAGGATAGCTCTGCCGGAGAAAATCCCCCACCCAGGTCGACCAGATCTCCTGCGTTACCGACTGGCCATAGAGCAGAACCTTGACCGTCCGTTTCTTCGCCGCCGAACTATCGGCCATCAGCCGCAGGGACCGTTGCAATTGCGAGCCGTACGTATTGGTCGGGCCAAGCTCCAGCGGAGGTGGAAAATCAACCGCATGGGCTGCACCAAGCAGGGCGCACAGAATTAGCCAGAGTAAAATAAGCCGCACAGCGCAGCCCAGAGTGCCTAAATATCCCGGAGGCGCAAGTCTCTTCATGACTATGAAAAGAACACCAGAACCCGCATCCCAAGCGAAAAACATGTAGCCTCAACGAGGGCTAAGGACTTACACTCTCCACAATATCGTCATGGAGCCGCTGTTTCGCCATCGCACCCTTGCTGTTCTGCTTCTCCTGCAGAGCCTGGTGGTCGCCCGGGGGGAACGCTTGCGCTGGGACGACACCAACCGCCCCGGACAGGTTCGCTCCTGGACCATCTTTGTCTCCGGTCCGCTCCCCTCTGCCACAGTCCGCCAGGTCACCGTGACCACCAACGAAATCGACGTGGGCTTATTGCTCCAGGGAGCGCCCAGCGGCATCTATTCCGCCTACGGGATCAGCACCGGGGTGAATGGCGTTTCCAGCAGCAAGAGTTCCTCCATTCTTATCCCGTGGACTTCGCCCACCGATCCTTCCCTTTCCGGCCCGCAGGGTTGTTCCCGAGTGGCCGAGCGGCGCGAGAACACCGGGATTGTCGTCCAAACATTCCAGGATCAAGCCCACAGCTTCGGCGCCACCGCCTGCCAACTGACGACAACTGGAACCGCCTGCAAGCTCGAATTGAACCTGCGGAAGTTCAATCAGCCCACGGGCGACATCACCTTCTACGTCTGGGAGAACGCCCGCAATCGTCCCGGCGCGCTGATCGCCACTGGCCGGACAACCATTGATGCCGGCAAAATCACCGAAGGCTGGTACGAAACTTCCATCCGGTTCCAACATGCGGCCGGGCAGATTTGCTGGATCGGGCTCAGCGCGACCGCGGTCAATCCCCAGAACAACATCCTCTGGCTGGGCGGCGGAAGCGGCTCTCGCTTTTACTCCGCCGATGGCCGCACCTGGGTCTACAGTTCCAGTGACGCCATGAACTTTCGCATCTCAGACGAGTAGCGCTCCGTTCGCCTCCGTCCAATCCCGTTCCCACCCGCCACCGGTCAGGGCGCCGCCTGGCGCGTAACGATCGGCACGTAGCCCGCCTCCAGGCCTTTCGGCGGCGTAACCATCAGGGCCGGGTCGAGATCGGCCAGTTTGCCCACCGTCGGCGGCGGGAGGTACTCGCGATCCTTGGTCCACTCCCGATGCAGTTTCTCCACGCGCGCTTGCAGGCGCTCCCGCTCGACGGCCGAAAGATCCGCATTTAGCAAGGCAGGCTGGTCCGCAAACCGGTACCAGTAGTAAGTGACCACGCTGCCGTCACCCAGGCGCGCTTGAAATGGACCAGCCGCCGGTCCGGGCTTTTTCCAACAACTCTCGGGATTGTCCGGCGTCTCGTACGGTTCCGGACGCCCTTCCTGAGGCCGATCGAAGTGAACCTGGGCGAGCCCGGTCTCTGGCGGCACGTCCCGAGCGGCCACCGGCGTCCATTGGGCTTTGTTCGTGCCGTTTCTTTCCAGATGAAAGTATTCCGGGAGCGTGGCCAGCAAACCTCCTTGAGATTCACTCTGGCTGGCCAGTTGATAATTCCATCGATAGCCGAAAGTCACCGGATCCACCGCAATCGGGCTGGCAAACGAATTCCACACCAAAGGCACCCGCTCTTTTTGCGGGACCGACGACGTATAGATCCTCCAAGTAGCCCCGCCCTTCCCGGGAATGGCATGCACCGCTGCTTCCTCGGGGCTGATCCGGCCGCTGGCGGGAGCGCCCCCCTCGAACCAGGCTTTCACGGAATTCCACAGAGCATTCTTGTTGTAAGCGGTGATCCGATGCACCACCACCGAGTCACCGCCGGGACCGCGCGGAAAGGATGTCGGCGCCACCCGGGCATAGGTTTCCCCCTTCTCGTCCCTCGCCTGAACGCTCGGAATGTGCTGCGTCTCCATCTGCAGATGGCGGTTGGGCCCGGCGGGACGCGAATCCAGCAGCTTTCCCGCCAGGCGGGGCTCGGCCAGAGCGCACTTCGCCCAGTAATACGGCGTGAAAAAGGCCACCGGACCTTTGAAATGCCCGGTGTTCAAGAACAACGTCCAACTGTTCTCCCCGGTCGGACTATTCGTCCCGGCGGTGATTGATTTGGGCGAAGTGAGCGGCAGAGCGAGATAACCGTAGCCGAACAATTCTCCGCAAGTGCCTTGCTTCAAATTCAAGCCATCGGGCGGCCACAACACCCAGGGACTCAGTTGCGCCACGCCATACATCCCTTCCGGTTTGGCCCAATCGCGGCTCTTGCCCGCGCCGGGACCGTTCGCCCACTCCACAAAATTTGGCGCTACACCCCCCATGATGAACTTGGGGGTCTCCGTGGCAAAACGCGTGTCACGCCACCAGCCCAGGCCCCCTTCGATATCCGAATAAAGATTCGTCGGCCCCGGGCCGTCGTACTGCGCGAACATCCAGGTGCCAAACAGCCCGGTCTGAAACTCGTGCCCGGGATACTTCTGCACCAGCGGCCAGGCCGCGGCATAAAGCGAGAACCCCGCATTGAACGTCTCGGGAACCTTCTCGTGCGGCACAATCAGGTAGCCCGCCATTTCTCCCGATTCCGGGCGCTCAGCCGCGCAACAGGTTGGCGTACTGGAAACGATAAAAAGGACAGCCACGAGAGACAGCCGATAACCTCGTGCCAGTGGGAAACAGCGAAACCAAGCGGCGAATTGAGGCGGCAACAGGCGGAACATGCTGGGAGTTTCACCCCAGAACGAAGCGGATGCAAGCATCCGCGGAATAGCGAAACAGCTTGAGTCTCCCCGCGACGCCGACGGTTCGATTCTGCATCGCGGAGCGACCCTTGACAACGGCGTGATGCGGCAGATTAATCGCATGGTCCCATCGATACCTTGCTTAGGGCGTCAATCGCCGTCTCGTTCAAACTGAGACCGGCCTGCTTGGATTTCGGCCGCAAGGATCGGTCAAAGCGCACGGGCGCCTGGAGGAGCGCTTACTGGATCGACACGTTGGATTTCACGTCAGGACGGTAATAGCCGGCAGAAGGCAAATCCATCGAACGACGCCAGCACAGTGCGCTTGCCCGACAAATGACCACGCTCTTTTTCCCAAAATGAGCCCGGTGATGGCGCCGGGCCCACAAGGCACAAGCGCTTGGTTAGCCGCGCAGCTTGGCGGTGATGGTGGCGACATGCTTGCCCTGGAATCGAGCCTGCGCCAGTTCCTTGGCGCTCGGCTGCCGGGAGCCATCCGGGCCAGCGATAGTCGCCGCGCCCCAGGGAGAGCCGCCTTTTACTTCGCTGATGTCCGCCAACTCGGCGCAGGCGTAGGGCAACCCGACGTAAACCATGCCGTGGTGCATGAGCGTGGTGACAAAGCCGATGATGGTGCTCTCGTTCCCTCCGCCGGTGCCGGTGCTGGCAAAGACGCTCCCGACCTTGCCCACCAACGCGCCTTTCACCCACAAGCCGCCGGTCTGGTCGAGGAAATTGCGCATTTGAGCGGCCATATTGCCGAATCGAGTCGGGGTGCCAAAGATGATGGCGTCGTAATCACCCAATTCCGCGGGGTTGGCCACCGACGCTGGCTGGTCGAGTTTTACGCCGTGCTTTTGGGCCACATCAGGCGGCATCAATTCGGGAACGCGCTTGATGGTTACTTCGACTCCTGGGACAGTTCGGGCTCCCTCGGCGATCGCACTGGCCATGGTTTCGACATGGCCGTAACTGGAGTAATAAAGTACAAGGATCTTGGGCATAGCTTGGTTTTTGTATTGCTTTCTGGGGATGAACTCGGGGCAAACTCGCGCCGGTTTTCGCCCCGCCACCCTCGGCGGAGGCAAGCCCGAGCACGCGCCCCCCTCAAAATTTCTCAGGCCAGGTTCATCCTGTGAGGCCAGTATCCATCGAACCCGGCCGCCAATCCAATGCCGTTTTAGTTGGCTGAGCATGCCCGCCGGTTATGCTGATCC
This sequence comes from uncultured Verrucomicrobiota bacterium, assembly GCA_964566945.1. Lineage (GTDB taxonomy): Bacteria > Verrucomicrobiota > Verrucomicrobiia > Limisphaerales > SXQI01 > DASVNK01. The sequence goes on from CAZMKE010000033.1 coordinate 24,205, forward strand.
GAATCGAGGCAGCCGGACGCAAAAAGGGAGCGGGCTCGAAGCCCGCTCCCTGCGAAACAACCAATAGTGTTAATGTGCTACTCGCCCCGAGGGTAAGGCGGGACGTACGGTTTCGAAATGTTGTGAACCTTGTCCGGTGAGAACGCCGCGCCGTCGCCGTGGCAAACGGTGCAGGACTCAATGGACTTCGGCCCGTAAGGATCGGAAGGATCACCAATGAACGTGTTGATCGTTCCGTGAGCTTTTGCGTCGTCCCCGTCGTGACACGCCAGACAGGTGATGCGGGAAGGTTTCTGCTTCCAGGTATCGCTCTGGGAATGGCAGGTGGTGCAGTTCCGGACATCCTGCGGGAAGATAATATGGCCGAACGTGTCTTTCGTCGCGTTGGCATAGATCTCTTCCGGATGATCCAGGTAGGCCCCGAAGTGCACGCCGTGAACACGGCGGCTGATCGGCATGGCGCCGTAACCGCTCCAACCGTTGAGCGAAGTACCGCCCTGATTCTTGAACATGTCACCCGTGCTGGCATGGCCGTAGTCGTGGCAGGCTTTGCAGTAGTCCGTATCGAACGGCTCGGGATGGATCGGGCCCGAAGCCAAATGGAAGATCGTGTCTTGATGGCAACGGGCGCAATCGGTGGCGATCTTCGGCTCGATATTGGTGCTGCCGACCTGGAAGTTCATAAAGCCAATGGCGACCGGCGCGGCCACGCCCGCCACCTTGTTGGACTTCGCGATATCGTAGGAGTAGATGGCATACGTGCCCGCCGGCAAACCAGCCACATCGCTTAATTGATAAGTAATGTTGGCGGCGGTGCGTGTCACCTGCGGATCAGCGAAGTCCAGAGGATCGGACAAGGCGCGCAAGTCGTTCGCAGGCGTGAAAGCCGCGGCCACCGTCACGTCCGGCTCCAGGGTTGTGTTTGGAGCACGCTTCCATCCCATGGCCGTGGTGACATCACCATTGTAGATCTCGATCCGGGCGTTGGCGCCCTGGATCAAGGTCTTGATATTTACCGCAGTTCCCGAGACGGTCGCTTTGGCGCCACCGTTCAAGTTGGTTATAACCGGATTCAGGGAGGCCACGACTTCCGCGGCGGTAACCTGAGCTCCGGCGCCTTTAATGGTGATTTCCTGCGGCGCGCTGCCGTTGATGGCGAGCTTGAAGATCTTGCCATTGATGGCCCACGGGCCGGCGATCGAGCTGCTCACCGAGGCGCGCAGCTTGTCATTCACATATTTCGCGGCACTGGTCAGCACCGGCACGGTTTCAGCCCGGGGACCGTAAACAAACAGGCTGGCGGTAGAGAAATTGGCGTCCGTGACCTGAGTATGGTCAATCGGGTTGCCTTTATCATCGCGGATGACCACCGTGACCACTGGCGTATCGCCCGCGGTGTAGAACTTCCCATTCGCTGGAGGCGTGAGGGAGATGTCGACCTTGTCCATTTTCGGAGCCGGAACCGCGTGATTCTCCGCGATGGACGGAAAGAGCGCGTTCGGGCTCGGATCGGAAACGTGACAGACGGTGCAATTCAGATCGCTCGGCTGAGGACCGCCTTGGTGCGCCACCCAACCGGTCGGGAGATCAGCCTTGGGCCCGAACCAAGTGTTGTCATGGCAACTACCGCAGGCCAAGCGCGAGGGCTCGGTCTTCCAACGGTCATCCACGTGGCAGGTGGCGCAGTTCCGCAAATCCGCGGGGAACTCGAGATCGATGTAACTCTTGAAGTCGCCCTTTGCCGGGTCGTTATTGAAGGGCAGTTTCAGGTCAGCGCCGCGATGCACGCCGTGAACGCGGCGAACGATCGGATCGGGAACTTTCGCGCCGGTCGCGTCGGTGTAAGCGGCGTAACCGTCGTTGTTGTGGCACATCTTGCAGGAAGTCACCGGAGTGTAATCCAGAGCCCAACTGCCGGTCGGAGAGCGGCCTGGGTCGATGTGGTGCATGTAGATCTTGCCACTGGCCGAGCCTTCATGGCAGGAGGCGCATTGAGTCTTCGTCACCACGGGTTTCTCGATGGCATCGGTCCCAATCTGCACGCTCGAGAACTTCATCAATTGCTGAGTCCCGTCCGAAGCCAGCACGGCGTAGACGCCCACCGAATATGAGCCGGGCAATTCATCACTGATCGGCTGAAGTTTGTAGGTCAGGACATTGCCGTTGACCTGGACCGCACTGTTGTTCTTGAGGTTGATGTAATGATGGACGGAATTCGTCCGATTGACCGACGCGTTGAGCAGCTTCGCGGCCGTCACTGTATCCTCGGGTTCCTCCGGGCCATACATGTAGAGGTTCAGGGTCGACAACAAGTCGCGGGTAATCCCCTGCGCCATGGTATCAAGAATGGTCACGGTGACCACCGGGGCCTCGCCTTTGACAAACGACTTGCCGTTGGCCGGAGCCGAGACTTGGGTGAGGATGGTCCAACCTTCCAAGACCTGGCCGCTGCCTGATTCGCTGACGACGCGATAAAAGCCCAGATCAGCCTGGCTCTTCGAGGTCGGAACGAACGCCAGGTAGACGCCGGGCTGGAGTTTAGTGATTAACGCTCCCGGAAGGTCGGTCCATGGGGAACTGGCATCCAGAGAATCGCGCACCTGGACAATGAACGGCCCCTCGTCCCCGTGAAAGAGGATCTGTATGGGACCGGCCACAGGGGCGCTAACGGTGGACAGGTAGGGAGGAGCCGGAGCCGCCTGGGCGGTATGCTCATGCCATAGAGCAAGGGCTAGAACAGTCATCAGGCTGATGGCAACAGCGCGTATCAATTTCATGGTTACCCTTTCTTTCTGGTTCGAGGTGTGGGTGTTACGGACTCCGCCAGCCTTGGAAGCGCCAGCGCCAAACTTGCGGTAGTTACATTTTGACATAGGAGTCACGGTTTTCCCGCTCAACGTGGTAACAGCCTAGGATTCGCAACGAATACCTCTACACGGAGGTTGTTCATTAGCGGCTCTATTTTGCCGCCTTCAGCGTAGAGGGCGCTTACCCGCGCCTGTGTTGCCGGCGCCAAGCTTTTGTGCGCTTCCGAGGACCAGCGAAGATGCGTGAAAGAACCAACCCTTGCCACGGCGCGATCGCCAACGAAGAGCCGGGAAACGCGAGATGTATCAGGAACGGACGGGCTGCTGCAACAGCGTGTGGATCGCCTGCACCAGTTCTTCGGAATGGAAAGGTTTGGCCAGGAAAAGCTCGCTCTCTTCCAAGCCGAGCTGCACCCGAGCTTGATGCGGATCGTAACCGGTGGTGAAAACAGCCTTGAGAGAGGGCTTTGACTTTCGAAGGAAACGGACGAGATCGCGGCCATTCCCATCTTCGAGACAGACATCGGCCACCACCAGCGAGATCCGGTCCCGTGCGCTTTCAAAAATGCGCAGGGCCGCGGCGTGGCCGGGAGCATCGAGTGTCTGGAACCCGGCGTCGGCCAGGAGATCCCGCAAAAAGACGCGGAGATCGGCCGAATCCTCGACAATCAGAATCGTTTCTTCGCCGCGGGCAACAGTCACCGCCAATGGCGGCGCGGAAGGGCGGCCGAGAGCCTGAAAGGAAATGCTGAAACGCGTGCCGAGGCCAATGTCGCTCTGGACATCGATCTTGCCAGAGTGCTGCTGCACAATGCCGTACACCGTGGCCAGGCGCAGCGCCGTATCATTGCCCGAACGCGTTTTGAAAAACGGCTCGAAGAGCTGGGGCAGATCCTCGCGAGCGACGCCCTGGCCGTTATCCTCGACCTGCAGGCAGATCGCGCCGTTCTCCCAGCCATTGACCAGTTCCGGCCGGCTGCCCGGCGCGAGGTAAATCGTGCGAACGGAAAGGCTGCCGCCCGCGGGCATGGAATCGCGGGACGTGATGGCGAGATTCACCATCAACTGTTCGATGAGCGATTGATCCGCCAGAATTCTGGGCAGGCCGGGGTCCAGATGCAGGCGCAACGTGACATCCTCGCCGAGAATCCGTTCGAGCATTCGGGCCGTCTGGGTGATCACCGAGTTGAGGTCGGTCTCCACAATGCGCAAGGTTTGCTTGCGGCTGAAGGCCAGCAACTGGCGCGTCAACTCGGTCGCCTTGTGAGCGGCGCGGATGATGCCGTCCAGCGAAGACGCCTGATTCGAAACCCCCCGCTCCAACCGGGCGGCATGGCCTTGAATCACGGTCAGAAGATTGGCGAAATCATGCGCGATCCCGCCCGCGAGGCGGCCGATGGACTCCATCTTTTGCGACTGGAGCAATTGCGCCTCGAGCGAGCGTTTCTCCGAAATATCGACGACAAAGACGAGATGTGCCGGCCCATCGTGCAGCGTCACCGGCACAATCTGAACCACGCAGGGAAAATCCGCGACGCCGCGGAGGCCGCGCACTTCGCTCGGCGGCAGTGAGGCCGGGGCGCTTTCGCGGCGCTCCAGGAACCGCATCAGTTCCCCTCGGGTGGCCGGCGAGAAATGCTCCAGAAAACCGCGCGCCATCGCCTCGCCGGCGGATTCGATGCTGAAGATCTTTTGATAACTCGGGTTGGCGTAAAGCAACTGGCTGCCCCGGACAAAGGCAATGGCCACCGGCGACGCTTCAAAGACCGTTCGAAACCGTTCTTCGCTCGCGCGCAAAGAACGCTGCATCTGCACCTGATCGGTAATGTCAAATCCCAGGCCGCCGACAAACCAGCCGCCACCCGACGAAACGAAAGGGAATTTGCAAATGAACCAGCGGCGCGGATCGTCTGGGAGCATGCTCTTCTCCGAACGCACCGGACCGCCCGCCTGCCGCACTTGCTTGTCCTCGCGCTGCAACTGCTCCGCGGTCTCCGACGGCAAAAGATCGCGGTCGGTCTTGGAAATGATCTCCTCGCGTGGATGCGCGAGCAACGCCTCAATCGAATGATTGGCGTAGATGTAGCGCCCGGAATCGTCCTTGATCCAGGCCGCTCCGGGAGTGTTCTCCATGAAGGCTTCGAACCGGGCCTGGCTCTCGCGCAGTCCATCCACCGCCCGGATCCGGGCCAGCGTCCCCGCGCAGTGGGCAGCCAGGATCTCCAGCAGTTTTAAATCCGCCCGCGAATAGGCGTTAATCCGGTAGCTCTGGATCGTGAGAATGCCCAGATGAACACCGCCATCGCTGATCGGCACGAAAAGCAGGGAGGCCGAAGCCCGGGCCACATCGCCGAAAGGCCGGAGGTTAGGCTCAAAGTCGTTTCCTCTGCGCTGCACGCGCTGCGGGCCGTCCTGCAGCACCGTGCGAATGAACGGGCTTGGCGCGCGCGCCTGATATTCCGGAAAAATCTCAGTCTTCTTCCCTTCCAGCTCATCGATCATCAGCACCGGCCGGATCAGGTCCGCTTGGGCGTCGTACAGATCGAGCGAAAACGCATCCCACCCGCAAAGCGTCTGCGCCGCGTCGGCCACGATCCGGGCGGCTTCGACCTGCGTTTTCGTGCCGCTGAGGCGGCTCCCCAGGGAGGCGAGCACTTCAAATTTGATCTCGGCTTCCTTGCGGGCGCTGATGTCGCGCGAAATGACCACGGTGCGCGCGCCGGAAGGAGTGCCGAACTGGCGGAATGAGCAGTCAAACCATTTCCAGGCGCCGCTCTGATGCCGCAAACGCAGGATGGTGGTGCCATCGATTTGCTTGAATTCCCGCCGGGCTTTTTCCCGGTCCTGAGGGTGAATAAACTCGAACGCATTCTTGCCAACCAGGTCGGGCGTGGAATAGCCGAGCGCGGAGGTGTAGCTCGGGTTGACGTAAATGTAGTCGCCATTGAGATCCAGTTCCCCGACCAGATCGTAGGAGTTTTCCACCAGAAGACGGTAAACGTCCCAGGCTTCCTCCGGACCGGAGAACGCAGCCGCAGCGTTCGAATCCTCACGCCGAGGTTTTCTACTGGAATCGGGCGGCATTAAATTATTCTGGGAAATCACTGGGGCAGGGCCAGCATACTTCCCGTTTTCATCCTGCGCGATAGCAACCTGTTACGTTTTTAAAGCGTATCGCTCGGCAGTGCAATCCAGACGAATCTCGCCGCGACCGCGAATTCGCTGACCCACTAAGTGTCCTTTATCGGCAAGGTTGAGCCTCCTTTGAAGCAGCAAAAAGGGCCACGCGGGGCAGGAGCGGGCTTTTCAAACTTTTCAAACCTCTCCCCGCTTTGCGAAATCGCGTTTCAGCTATATCATGCTGGAAACAAACGCAGGAGGAACGTTTTCGAGGCCCCGAACGGGTTGGGAATGACAATGGTATGCGCATTGTAACGACGGTTTCCGCGATGCAGCGGATGGCGCTGGGCTGGCGACGGGAAGGGAAGCAAGTGGGCTTCGTCCCCACGATGGGTTATTTGCACGAGGGCCATGTCTCTCTCGTCCGGAAAGCCCGGCAAATCGTGAAAGCAGATGGGGTAGTGGTGGCCAGCATTTTCGTAAATCCGACCCAGTTCAGCGCCGGAGAAGACCTGGCCAACTACCCACGCGACCTCCAGAGGGACAAGGAGTTATGCAAGGGCGCCAGCGTGGATGTCCTTTTCGTTCCAGAACCGGAGCAGCTTTATCCCTCCACCGACAGCACCTACAGCACTTGGGTGGTCGAAGAGTGGGTTTCCAGGGGCATGGAGGGGGCGTCACGCCCTACTCATTTCCGGGGCGTCACCACCATTGTGGCCAAGCTATTCAATCTGGTGCTTCCCGACGTCGCCATTTTCGGCGCCAAAGATTTCCAGCAAGCGGCGGTCATCCAAAAGATGGTTCAGGACCTCAACTTCCCAGTGAAGATTATCGTGGCGCCCACCGTCCGTGAAAAGGACCACCTGGCGATGAGTTCCCGGAACAAATACCTCTCGCCTGAGGAGCGGGCGCAGGCGCCAATCCTTTACCAGGCCATCCTGAAGGCGAAGGAGAGGCTGAAAAAGTCATCGGGAGCGGTTCCAGCGGAAGGGCTGAAGACAGAACTGGCCGATTTCATCCACACTCAACCCTCCGCCCGGGTCGACTACATCGAGTTTTTCGATCCTCTCTCTCTGGCGCCCCTGCAGGACCTGCGGCCCGGTTGCCACATGGCGCTCGCGGTTCGCGTCGGGAAAACCCGGCTGATCGACAACGCCTTGATTTAGATCGAGACCGAGTCAGGACGCGCCCCGATCTCCGGTCGGGAAAACTTGCATTGCCGGGTTGCTCTGGCATTGTTTTCGAGCGCTTGTTGGGCTTTCCCATCGGCTAACGAGCACCGTCCTCCATGGACTCACCAGTCATCAACGTTCTTTTGATCGAAGACGTACCGAAGTACGCCCGCATGATGCGCGAAATGCTGCAGGAGCATCGCGGGACTCGCTTTGAATTGGAATGGGTCGAGTCCGTGGAAGCCGGCCTCGCCGCGCTGCGTGAGGCCAAACCCGACGTCCTCCTTCTTGATCTCGGCGTCGCCCTGGCCCGCGGCAACGACACCGTGCCCGCTTTGCAACGCGCGGCGCCCGGCCTGGCGATCATCATCCTCAGCAGCCTGGACGACGAACAAGCGGCGCTCAAAGCGGTGCATCAAGGCGCGCAGGATTACCTGGTCAAAAGCGAGATCAACACCCATTTGCTGGTTCGTTCCATCCGCTATTCCATCGAACGGACGCGCGCGGAAATGGCCCTGCTTCAGGCCGAGGAAAAATACCGCAGCATTTTCGAGAACACGGTGGAAGGAATCTTCCAAACGTCGCGCGAAGGGAAATATCTGAGCGCAAACCCGGCGCTGGCCCGGATCTACGGCTACAATTCCGCGGCGGAGTTGATCGACAACCTCACCAACATCAGCCGGGATCTCTATGTCGAGCCCGGCCGGCGGACCGAGTTCATCGCGCTGATGGAGCAGCACGATATCGTCAGCGGATTTGAATCCCAGATCTATCGGCGCGACCGGAGCGTGATCTGGATTTCCGAAAATGTCCGGGCGGTGCGGGACCGCGAGGGGAACATCCTCTATTACGAAGGCACGGTGGAAGACATTACCGACCGCCGGCACAACGAAGAAAACCTGCGCAACTCGGAAACCCTCTACCACTCCCTGGTGGAAACTCTGCCCCAAAACATCTTCCGCAAGGATCTGAGCGAGCAGTTCACCTTTGCCAACCAGCGGTTCTGCCAGACTCTCGGAAAAACGCTGAACGATATCGTCGGCAAAACCGATTTTGATTTTTTCCCCGCCGAACTGGCCGCCAAGTACCAAAAGGACGACAAGCTCATCATGGAGCTGGGCACCATTCTTGAAACGGTCGAGGAAAACCAGCCGCCCGGCGGCGAGAAGCTCTACGTGAACGTGGTGAAGACGCCCTTGCGCGACGCGCAAGGCCGGATCATTGGACTCCAGGGCATTTTTTGGGACATCACGGAAAAACGGCGCGCCGAGGAAGGGCTGAAACTGGCCAACCAGGAGCTGGCCCGCAGCCGCGAAGAACTGCGGCGCAAAAACCAGCAGATGGAGGAAGATCTGCGCATGGCCCGGGAGATCCAGCAGGCGATCATCCCTCAGCAATATCCCACATTTCCCCGGAACGCTCCCCCGGAGGAAAGCGCTCTCTCCTTCTGCCATCGCTACCTCCCGACAGGCGCGGTGGGGGGCGATTTCTTCAATATCATGCCGCTCTCCGACGATCGCGCCGGGATTTTCATCTGCGACGTCATGGGGCATGGGGTGCGCTCAGCCCTGGTCACCGCGATCGTCCGCGCGCTGGTGGAAGAACTGACGCCGACGGCCGCCGACCCCGGTGAGTTGCTGGCGCGCGTCAACCAGGATCTGCGCTCCATCCTGAAGCAAAGCGGGTCGCCCCTCTTCACCACGGCGTTCTACATGATCGCCGACCTTTCGCAAAACCGCGCCTACTACGCCAACGCGGGACATCCGAAGCCGATGGTCATCCACGGCTCCCAAGGCTCGGTCGAGATGCTGCAAAACAGCGATCAACGCTCGAACCCGGCTCTCGGGCTTTTCGACACGTTCCGTTACACGACTTCGAGCATCGAACTGAACCCGGAAGACCGGTTCATTTTCTTCACGGATGGCGTCTACGATCTCGAGCACGATGGCGATCTGCTCAGCGTCGACTGGCTCCGCACGGCCTTTGAACGCCGGCGCCAGATGGAACTGCCGACCCTGTTTGACGATCTGCTTCTGGAATTGCGGAAATTCGCCGGGGACGAAGAATTCTGCGACGACATGTGCCTCGTGGGCATGGAAGTCAAACGCAAGCGCGAGTAATCCCGCCGCCGCGCCGCCCCAAAACGGGGTAGCGCAGCCTCGGAGCGCTGAGAATTTACTTCTTCAACAGCGTTTTCAGCGCCGCGAGCACTCGGTGGACGTTTTCCGGCTTCGACGTCTCCCCCATCAGCCCAATTCGCCAGATTTTACCCTTCATCGGCCCGAGCCCCGCGCCAACTTCGATTCCGAAGTCGTTCAACAGGCCTTTGCGCACGCCCGCTTCGTCCGCCCCTTCCGGCACCGTCACCGCATTCAGTTGCCAAAGCTGATGCCCGGGCTGCGAACCGATCGAAAGGCCGAGTTCGCTCAATCCTTTCTTCAGCAACTCATGATTTTGTTGGTGCCGCTGCCAGCGGGCTTCGAGGCCTTCGAGCAAAACCAGCCGCAACGCCTCGTGCAAAGCGTAATTCATGGTGATCGGCGCCGTATGGTGGTAAACCCGCTCCTGCCCCCAGTAGGAGGCCAGGAGGTTCACGTCCAAATACCAGCTCTGCACCTTCCGGCTCCGTTTCGAGGCAACCTCCAGAGCGCGCGGACTCAACGAGACCGGTGAGAGGCCGGGCGGGCAGCTCAGACACTTTTGCGTGCCGCTATACACCGCGTCGATCTGCCAATCGTCGATCCGCACCGGGCAACCGCCCAGAGAAGTCACCGTATCCAACAGCATCAGGGCTCCCGCCTCATGCGCGATCCGGGAGACCTCTTCGACCGGAGTCAGAGCTCCGGTCGATGTCTCGGCATGCACGACCGCCACGAGCTTGGGCTTCCGGCCTTTCACCGCTTCGGCGATCTGGCTCGCTTCGATAATCCGCCCCCACGGCGCCTCGACTTTGGTGACCTTGGCCCCGCAACGTTCGGCCACATCTGCCATGCGCCCGCCAAAAACGCCGTTCACCCCGACTACCACCTCGTCACCGGGCTCGATCAGATTGACGAAACAAAACTCCATCCCGGCGCTGCCCGTGCCGCTCACCGGGAAGGTCATTTCATTCCGAGTGATGAAGACCGATCGGAGCATCGCCTTGATCTCGTCCATCATCTTCACGAAGACGGGATCGAGATGCCCAAGCAGGGGCATCGACATGGCCGTCAAAACCGAAGGAGCCACGTCGCTGGGGCCCGGCCCCATCAGCAGACGGCGCGGCGGCACAAATTGCGCAGGTATTTGCATGGGAAAGACGATAGCGAAACGCGAATTGCGCTGGCCACAGAAATATTTGCATCGGTCGTCCGCAGGGCTCGCGGGGTACCGATTTGCCCAGGGCGTCAACCGCGCCTAACTTGTCGTCCTTGAGCGAACCGGAACAGCCCAGCCTTTACGTCCACGTGCCATTTTGCGCGCACAAGTGCGAGTACTGCGCGTTTTACTCCCATGCGCCAGGCGATCTGCTCCAGCGTTACACCGACGCGCTCGTGCGCGAGGCGCGGATGCTCCCGCCGTTTCAGCCGCACACCATTTTCTTCGGTGGAGGCACCCCCAGCCTGCTCACTCTCAAGCAGTGGGAACAAATTGGCCAGCTGTTCCGCGACCTCGGCTGGGCGGCGGGCCAGGAATGGACCGTTGAATGCAACCCGGCCACCGTCTCCCGCGAAAAAGCCGACCTGTTCAAGGCGATCGGCGTCAATCGCGTCTCGATGGGCGTGCAGAGCTTGAATGAACCGTTGCTGGAGCGCCTGGGGCGGATCCACACGCGCGAACAGGTTTTCAAATCTTATGACATCCTGCGGCATTCCGGCTTCAACCGGGTGAATATCGACCTGATGTTCGCCATTCCGACGCAAACGATGGAGGCCTGGCGGGCGACCCTCGACGAAGCGCTGGCCCTCCAAACCGAACACCTCTCTTGCTACGAGGTCATTTACGAGCAGGACACGCCGCTGTTCGAACAGTTGCAGGCGGGCGAATTTGCCGTGGACGAAGAAATGGCCTGCCAGATGTACGACGAACTGGTCGCGACAGCGGAGCGCTCCGGCTTGCACCAGTACGAAGTCGCCAATTTTGCCCGCGATGGCCGCGAGCCGGGAGAGATCCCCGGCCAGGCCTGCCGCCACAATGTCAATTACTGGCGGGGAGGATTCTATTATGCCCTCGGGCCCAGCGCGGCCGGCTACGAACCCGGGCCCGGCCCCCTTGGTGTCCGCACGCGTAATTGGGCCAACACTCAAATGTACTGCGAGGTCGTCGAAAAGGGCCAGCGGCCGGTGGAATCGCGCGAGGAATTGCCGCCTCTCGCCCGAGCGGGGGAAATCGCGGCCTTCGGCTTGCGCATGAACGCGGGCTGGCCTTACGACTCCTTCCAGAGGGTCACGGGCTACGACCTGCGTGAGCAATGGGCGGACGAAATGGCCAGCCTCACGCGCGACGGCCTCGCACTCATCGAACCCCATCGGTTCAGACTCACTCCCAAGGGACTGCGCTTCGCCGACCTAGCCGCGCGGGAGTTTGTGCAGACACCAGCCTGACGCACTGCCGACCTTGCGGATCTGACGCCCATAAACCGCTTCAGCGTCGCTCCCCCAACCCAAGAAAAACCCCGCGCCGGATCACCGACGCGGGGCTCGAATTTTAGCCCTGATTATTGGCGCAGCCGGTAGAAGTGGCTGCCGGCGCCCGCGGGAATCGTCACGCTGTTATTCACAACGTTCGGAACGGCGGTCCATGTGATCGGGCTGGACAGGGAGGCCGTCCCTTCCAGGGTGTATCCGGTGGCGGTAGAAGGCCACGAGATCGTCAGATTGCTGCCGCTCGCGGAGATCGCGAGGGAAACCGGCGCGGCCGGGGCGGCTGTCTCCACCACGACCGGGATGCCGTCCGGCGAAGGCCCGCCCAGCGCGATCAACTGTGCGTCGGTGAACTTGACCGAACTGACCTGGATGCTGCTGATGTAGGTATCGGTCATGTCGTCTCCATCGCCGTCCGCGATCAGGAGAACGGTATGCTGCCAACTGCGGCGCGGGAGATCCTTGCCAGGCTGCACCCAATCGTCCTGTTTGATGCCGTCGACGAACTTGGTGATGACGGGCGGGTTCGCGGCCAGATCCGCCGCCAGCGAGATCCGATGCCACTCCCCAGAGGTCGCAGTGCCCTTCGAGACGTAACCGCCCGATCCCTGGCCGATATCGTTCCCCTGCCAGAAGATGCTGCCGTCGGTCGTGTTATTGGTGTTTTGGCAGTTGTAAAGGGTGGTGGTGCCGCCCTTCTTGAAGATGTCAAAGACGATGGTGTATTGGTTCACCAACTGGCCGCCGCCATTCGGGGCAATTTGATGATCCATGATGTATCCGATGTTCTGGCTGATGGTGCCTTTGCGGAGCATGATCTTGCGATCCACTCCCCCAATCGCCGGGACGCCCAGCGAGCTGGCAGTCCCGAAAACGGTGTTCGCCAAGGACTGGCCAGTCGCGCCGTCGAGGTACTGCAGATCTTTGCCCACAGTTGCGGAGAGATCGCCGCTTTGGAAATCCCACTGACCCGTGACGCTCGTCACCGGCGCGGCCACAGGGATGCCGTCCGCGGACGGAGCGCCCAAAGCAACCAGCTGTGCGTCGGTCAGCTTGACCGAACTCACTTGAACGCTGCTGATATAGGTGTCCGTCATGTCATCACCATCGCCGTCGGCGATCAGGAGGACGGTATGCTGCCAACTGCGGCGGGGTAGATCCTTGCCGGGCTGCACCCAATCCTGTTGCTTGATGCCGTCGACGAACTTGGTGATAACCGGAGGATTCGCCGCCATGTCGGCCGCCAGGGCGATGCGATGCCAGACTCCCGAAGTGGCCGTCCCCTTGGAGACATAACCGCCCGAACCTTGGCCAATATCGTTGCCCTGCCAGAAGATGCTGCCGTCAGTCGTGTTATTGGTGTTCTGGCAATTGTAGAGGGTGGTGGTGCCGCCCTTCTTGAAGATGTCAAAGATGATGGTGTATTGGTTCACCAACTGGCCGCCGCCGTTCGGGGCGATCTGATGATCCATGATGTAGCCGATGTTCTGGCTGATCGTCCCCTTGCGGAGCATGATCTTGCGATCGGCTCCGTCAATCAACGGAACTCCCAGAGAACTGGCTGTCCCGTAAACCGTGTTCGCCAGGGATTGACCATTGGCGCCGTCCAGGTATTGCAGGTCCTTGCCCACCGTGGCGGAGAGGTCGCCCGACTGGAAATCCCACTGGCCGGTCACGTGCGAATCCGCAATGACCTGAGGAATCTTCGTCGCGGTCGGCTTGCCGAGGATGGCAAGTTGCGCATCGGTCAGCTTGCCGTTCCGCACCTGAACGCTGCTGAGGTAGGTGTCGGTCATGTCGTCCCCGTCGCCGTCGGCGATCAGGAGCACGGTGTGCTGCCAGCTGCGGCGGGGCAGATCCAGCCCGGGTTGCACCCAATCCTGCTGCTTCACGCCATCGACGAACTTCGTGATGACCGGAGGGGTGGCGCCCAGATCTGCAGCCAGCGCAATGCGGTGCCAGACGCCGGAAGTGGCCGTGCCCTTGGAGACATAGCCGCCGGAGCCCTGCCCGATGTCATTCCCCTGCCAGAAAATGCTGCCGTCCGTCGTATTGTTGGTGTTCTGGCAATTGTAGAGGGTGGTGGTTCCGCCCTTTTTGAAGATATCGAAAATGATCGTGTATTGATTCACCAATTGGCCGCCGCCGTTCGGAGGAATCTGGTGATCCATGATGTAACCGATGTTCTGGCTGATCGTCCCCTTGCGGAGCATGATCTTCACCGGCTGGCCATCGATATCCGGCACGCCGAGGGAGGTCGTGGTGCCGAACACGGTATTCGCCGCGGATTGGCCGCTCGATCCGTCCAGATACTGGAGCGGCTTGCCGACCGTAGCCGACAGGTCCCCATTGTTGAAGTCCCACTGACCGGTGACCGCTGCGGTCGTGCCGGCGGACACCACGCTCTGGAAACTCCAGCTGTTGGTGTAAGACTTCGCGGGTGCGCCGTTGTCGCTGTAGACGAGCTGGAGGTTATTGGTGCTGCTGGTGCGGCTCGCGTTCGGACTATAGGTGAGCGTAATCAACTTGCCGGAAGTGCTCACCGCGGGATTCACCGCCACGCCATTGAGGTAAAGCTTGATCGAGCTTTGGTTAACGCCCAGCCCATCGTTGCCGAGAACCACGGTCACGGCAGAATTTGCAGAAACCCCCTGCCCGCCCGGGAGCGGACTGACTTCGGCCACATACGGGCCCCGGGGAACATTAACCTCGCGATACGCCTTGATCGCCCGAGTGTCATTCGCGTCGTTGATCAGGATGCGATCCCCGGTGGCCGGATCCACGGAATACCAGACCAGGGTCGCGCCGGAAAAATTCTTCCAGTGAACGAGACGAAAAGGATAGAGGCCGGTGACCGGAGCGAGGAAGGTAAATTCGTTCGTGTTTTCACGATCCGAAAAATTGTCGCCCGTGCGCTGGAACTCGCCCACCACGGTGGCGAATTGATCGCGGGGATTCGCGCCGCTCGTGAGGCGGTAGCCATTGTCACCGCCGAATCCGTAGTCAACGCGTTCAATCGCGGTATCGACGCCGAAGACATGGATGCCCGCCGTCAGTGAGAGGTAGGTGATCGTCTCGTCCGCAAAATTGTCCGTGTTCGCATTGCCGGTGGCTGGATCGGAGCCCGGCATGGCCGGAAACTCGGTGACGCCGAAATTGGGGAACTTCTTCAGCGTATTGCCGTTGAAATTAAAGGAGATGACGTCCGTGATCGGATAGCTGCCATCCGGGTTTGAGCCGGGCGCCGCGAGATTCGCGAAGGCGACGCCGTTGGTATCCAGGAGCGTGCCGTCCAGCTGCTGAATCGCCCGGGTGTAGTTATTGACGATGTTATCGATATTGTTCTGATCGGTGTCCTGGGCCTGCACAATGCGGAAGTTGAAACCCGCCGAACCCGCCGCGCTCACGGGCAGAACGCTTGCGGCCGGCAAGCCAATGTAGGAGCCAACCCCAAACTGATATTGAGCGCCCAAAGAATTCGCCGGAGTGGCGTTATCCTTGTAGCTGAGGGAAACGGTGTGGACTGAGAGCGGATCAAGAAACGTCGAGACGTCATACTTGATCTCGGTATTGCCGTTGGCCTGGGTCACGACCGGTTTCACTTCCACGCCGTCGAGCTGCAGCTTGATCGTGCTCGCCACCACTTTGGATTGGCCATCCGCCAGCACGATATCCAGCGTGGGCGACGGGCTCACTGCGGACCGGCCGGGAAAACGGGCGGTATCGGGCGACGGGGAGAGCGACACGACGTAAGGGTTGGGAGGAGGCCCGGTCAGGATGCCCGCAGCCGCCGGCCCGCCCAGCGCGCCGATCAAGCCGTCGGACAGGGCTTCGTCCCGCACCTGGAGGCTGCTGATAAAGCCGCGAGCGGTCTGGTTCGTGTCGCCGTTGAAGAGGTAGAAGTCCGCGCCGAGAGAAAACCGGCCGTCCAGACCCCCGGGAGTGTTCTGCGAGTTTGCTTTCACTCCGTCGACGAACGACGAGAGCACTCCAGCCGTGTCTACCGAAAATGCGAGGCGATGCCATCCGTTGGTCGTCACCGCTCCCGCAAAGCCGCCGCCGTCAAAGCCGAGCTGGTCGGACGAATTGACGTAAAACTCTGGGTTGGGATTGAGGTCACTGTCGATCAAAGCGCGCTCCGTGCCGGCGGACTTGGGTGGAAAATAGACGTCCATGATCACCGTCCATTGATTCACCTGCGATCCGCCGCCGTTGGCCGCGGCGCCTGTCGGAACATCGAACCCGCCGCTGGGCGAGGTCGTGGCGGGGAACTGCATCACTTTGACCGCCTGGCCGCCGATATCCGGAATGCCAAAGGAAGTCGTGGTCCCAAACTTGGTTCCCGTCTGCGTATCCGTATCCAGATAGCTCAAGGGCTGGCCAATCGTGGCGTTGAGATCGCCATTCTTGAAATCCCATTGCCCGGTGATGGCGGCGCGATTTGAGGCAGGCGAAATCGCCATCAGCGAGACCGCGCCCAGCCGAAGGAGACACTTTCGAAGTTTCATATTGATTTTTGAAGGAAGCCGCCAGCAACTGGTTTAACTTGTCGAAGAATCGGCAGCTCTCCCGGGTTTTGCCGCAAATGATGATTCGCTGTCAAATCAATTCAAGCGTGTTCGAAAAAACGGCCGACGAAGATTGACTGACGAATCGCGCCGATCCGCAGCGCCTTGAAATGGAAGCCTACTTCTTCAGCGCGTAGACGACCTGGTTCGAAGTCTCGAAGCCCAGTTTGGCCCGGAGGGCGTCGAAAACGATGAACGTTCCCGCGACGAAAAGGTTCTTGTAACGGAGGAACTCCCAGAAGGATGGGCCTCGCTCGATGCTGTTCAAGCCAAACAGGACCCGGAGGCTGATGATCCAGAAGCCCATCGAAGGCAGGTATCCCTTTTTGTAGACCGTCAACCCAGCCCTCTCGATCAGTTCGCAGAGGGACTTCTGAGTAAAAAGGTGAAAGTGGCGCGGCACATGGTAACCGCCCCAATAACGATGCCGGAAAAGCTGATAATCCAGGCCCCCGCGGTTCGGGGTATCGATAATCATCAGGCCGTTCGGGGCCAATTTGCGGGCCAGATTGCGCACGGCCAACTCCGGATCGCGCAGGTGCTCCAGCAACTGGCGCATGATGATCAGGTCATGCCCGCCATCTCGGAGAGCGTTGGTGTTCGTCTCCACATTTCCGTGGACAAGTTTAACCCCGTGCTGCTTCGCCTGCTGCTCTATGTCCGGTTCAAATTGAATGTCGAAGGCAATCGCTTCGACATCGCCGCCAAAAGCCTCCTTCAGCTTCGAGAGGCGGGAGATTTCGCCAGCCCCCACATCCACGATCGACCGAATCTTGAAACCATCGAGAGACCGCTTCAGTTTCCGGGCGTCAGAACCCAGCTTCTTCTCATAAATCGCGCCGTCCAGATACAGGGGCGACTTTTTGTTGACCGTGTAATAGGTGTTTGGATAGAGCGACGCGATTTCGGAATATTGCGGCAAAGGGTGGACATAGACATGGCCGCAACGCGTGCATTCCACCAGATCGAAAGTGCCAGGCTTGCACCGATATTCGACATCCTCGGAACGAATGACCAGGCGCCACTCGGGATGGTGGCACATCAAGCAATCGCCATCTTTGCCCGACGTTGGACCTGTCATTTAGCGGCCCAAATCATTTTGGTGAGAATGCCGATGTACGAGCCGTGAACGCGGCGGTAATAGGCGGAGTCCCTCTGTTCCAAAAGATCCGCGAGGCGATGCAGATTGTAGAAAGGGACGGTCAGATAGGTGTGGTGAGCTTGGTGGTAAGCGAAGCCAAACGGAGCAAAAAAGAAGCGCTCGATCGCATTCGTATCGATGTCCACCGTTGTTTGAGGGGCCTGTTTGAAGCTCTCCCAGGTTTGGCTGGAGAAAATGTACTGGTAGCCGTGCTCCAGAAACGTGCGCGCCCGATCCAGGGAAAGAGCGATCAGCAAAACAGGGGCAACCCAGACCACAAAATATTGCCACCAACTCAGGTAGAAAAAGAAGAAAGCAAACAGGCCGGCCTGGCACGCCAGGATGGGCAACATCTGCATCGGCAGCGAAGTCGGATTTTTCGGCGCCCCGAGGCTGGCATCCCGGCGGCGGGCGCCCCGAATCTTTCGGCCCACCTTTTCCGCGATATCAAACACCACGCCGAAAACGAGGAGGAAAAGGCGTTGCACCCCAGGCTTGGTTTCCAGCAGCGGCCGATAAATGTAGGAGTCGATGTCCTCGTCGATGCTTTGAGGGTTTTTGTGATGTTCGAGGTGCGTCTTGCGATAATTGAAAAAGGAGATGCCAACGAGGGCGGAATGAAACACCCCAAAAAATTCATTCAGCCAAACCGGGAAAAAGAGGGTTTTGTGGGTCGCCTCATGCGTGGACATCACCAGCCGATACTGCATGAAACCAAGGAAGAAGAAGCTGAACAGCCAGGTCGGCCAGTGCGGGTAATGCCTTAACAGCCAGAAATTTGCCCCGATCAAAACCCAAGTGGAAATCACGTGGAGGGCAGCATGGAGATTCCTCTGGTCTTTCCGAAGATCGGCGACCTGCTGCCTCAAATCCACATCGGTTTTTAACGCACCTGCGACCACCATACCATCCATTGAGCTGGCAATACTTCGTAGTATAATCGGACGAATGTTGGACGGGAAAAGAATTTTTTGCCCGCCCGGGGCGGTCCGAAGGGTCAAATTGAGGGATCACCTCGCGGGAAGCCAGAGAAATCTCATGACAACCGGCCGGTTATACCGTTAAGTCTCGCAGTCTTTTTATGCCGAAACGGACGGATATTCACACCATCCTGATCATTGGAGCCGGCCCGATCATCATCGGGCAGGCTGTCGAATTCGATTACTCTGGAACCCAGGCCTGCAAAGCCCTGAAAGAAGAAAACTACCGGGTCGTACTGGTCAATTCGAACCCGGCGACCATCATGACCGATCCGGAATTTGCCGATCGCACCTACATTGAGCCGATCACCCCGGAATGCGTCGAAAAGATCATCGCCCGGGAGGTCGAGGAGATGCAACGGATCGGAGCCAAGGGCAAGCTGGCCCTTCTCCCCACTTTGGGCGGACAAACTGCCCTGAATACCGCCATGGCTCTCTTCCACAGGGGAACGCTCGAAAAGTACGGCGTGGAAATGATCGGCGCCAATGCCCAAGCCATTGAACGCGGCGAGGATCGGCAGATTTTCAAGGAATTGATGCTCAAAATCGGGCTGGACGTCCCGATCAGCGGAATCGCCCACAATATCGAGGAGGCCCGCGCGGTCGCGGAGAAGATCGGCCGCTTCCCCCTGATCATCCGCCCCGCCTTCACCCTCGGGGGCACCGGCGGCGGCATCGCTTATAATCGCGAGGAATTCGAAGTCATCGCCAAACGCGGTTGCGAACTCTCGCCGGTCTCGGAGATTCTGGTCGAAGAATCGCTCCTCGGCTGGAAGGAATACGAGATGGAAGTGATGCGCGACCGGGCGGACAACTGCGTCATTATCTGCTCGATCGAGAATTTTGATCCGATGGGCGTCCACACCGGCGACTCGATCACCGTGGCTCCGATCCAAACCCTGACCGACAAAGAGTACCAGATCATGCGCGACGCTTCGTTCGCGGTCATTCGCGAGATCGGGGTGGAAACGGGCGGCTCAAACATCCAGTTCGGGGTAAACCCGGAAAACGGCCGCATGGTGATCATTGAAATGAATCCGCGCGTCTCCCGGTCCTCCGCGCTGGCCTCAAAAGCCACGGGATTTCCGATCGCCAAGATCGCCGCCAAGCTGGCTGTGGGCTATCTTCTGGACGAAATTCGCAACGATATCACCCGCGAAACACCGGCGAGTTTCGAGCCAACCATCGATTACGTGGTGGTGAAAATTCCTCGCTTTGCTTTCGAGAAATTCCCGCAAGCCGATCCGACCTTGAACACCCAAATGAAGTCGGTCGGGGAAGCGATGGCGATCGGACGCACCTTCAAGGAATCACTGCAAAAATGCCTCCGTTCCCTGGAGATTGGCCGGTACGGCCTGGGGGGCGATGGCAAACCATGGCGGATTGGCACTGAGGTCTACGGCGACCGGGATATTTTGCCCGCGGATATCATTACCCGGAAACTCACCGCCCCGAACGCCGAACGCATTTTCTTCATCCGCCACGCGCTGCGCGCCGGATTCACCACCGAAAAGATTCATCAGCTCACGAAGATCGACCCTTGGTTTCTCGCGCAAATTAAGGAGATCGTGGACCTGGAAGAGCAACTCGCGGCTTCCCGAAATTAGCCGCCGGCAAAAGCGCATGCGCGTCCTGATCATCGGCTGCGGCTACGTGGGCCTGCCCACGGGCGCCCGGCTCGCCGCCGCGGGCCACGAGGTTTTCGGCCTGCGGCGAAATCCGGAGGCTGCGACGGAGTTAAAGGCGCGAGGCATCCGCCTGATTCAAGGCGATATTACTCGTCCCGAGGATTTGGCCCGGATCGAGCCCGACTTCGATGCCGTGGTTAACGTCGTCTCCTCCACCCAAGGCGGCGCGGAGGAATACCGGCAGGTTTATCTGGAGGGAACACGCAACCTTTTACGCTGGCTGGAAACATCCCCCCCCAAGCGCTACCTCTACACCAGCAGCACCAGCGTTTACGCGCAAAACGACGGCTCGTGGGTCGATGAATCCAGTCCGACCGAACCGGACAACGCTACCAGCCGGATTCTTGTGGAGACGGAACAGGAACTGCAGGCGGCTCATGCTCGGACTGGCTTCCCTGGCACTCTCCTGCGCGTAGCCGGCATCTACGGCCCGGCGCGCGGCCATCTCTTCAAGCAATTCCTGCGCGGCGAAGCCACGCTGCGCGAGGACGGTTCCGCTTACATTAACAATATCCACCAGGAGGATGTCGCAGGGGCAATCCACCACCTTCTGGAAAATGGAGCCCCCGGCAAGATCTACAATGTCGTGGATAACGAGCCGGCCACGCAGCTCGAGTTCTTCCGCTGGCTCGCTGCCAAAATCGGGAAACCGATGCCTCCGTCCGCTCCGCCAGACCCGCAGCGCAAGCGCGGGCTGACCAATAAACGAATCTCAAACGCGGCTTTGCGCGCCTCCGGCTACAACTTTATCTACCCCACATTCCGGGAAGGTTATGGGGCGGAAATGACTCGATTAGGGATGGCCGGGAATTAACGAGCAGCCGCTCGATCCCATGCCGGGCATGAAGCCCGGCGACCGGGACCAGGCAACCCTTTACTCAGCATGTCCACCGCCGAAGGCTGGCAGCCAGGGATTGGCGACCCAACCTTCTTGGGTTGGCTGACCGTTCTGGCCTACGCAGCCGCCGCCGTTCTCTGCAACCGCGAAACCTGGCTCGAGCCGGAAAACGGCCCGCGAAAGCTGTTTTGGAGTTTGCTGTCGGTAGTGATGCTCTTTCTCGGGGTCAACAAACAACTGGACCTGCAGACCTGGCTCACCTTTACCGGACGTCATCTCGCACGCTCCCAGGGTTGGTATGGGCAACGTCGCACGGTTCAACTGATCTTCATCCTGCTTTTCACCAGCGCCAGCCTCGCGGCTTTCGGCGCCACGTGGCGGTTGGTGCGTGATCATGGCGAAGATCTGCGGTTGCCTCTGGCGGGACTTTTCGTGGTTGCCACCTTTGTCGTTGTCCGAGCCGCCTCGTTCCACCACATCGATGAACTCCTCCACACGCGCCTGGCCGGGTTCAAGATGAACTGGATCCTGGAGCTCGGAGGAATTGCGCTCACCATCGCTGGCGCGCTCCGCGCCGATCGAAATCAGCAAAACGAATAAGCCCCGCCTGTCCGCACCTTGGCTTTTGCCTCCTCTCAGGAGCAAGGCCTCCCCCCCCAGCTCAAAGCATCAGGTCATGGCGAGGATGGCTAAAATCATCCCGGAGGGAGGACGACGGTGACACGGCTGCGTTTGGTGAGGGCGGGACGCTTTCTGGCCTGGCCCTTCTTCTTGTCGTCGTCATCGAGATTATTGTTGGCGGCGACCTGTTCCTTGGCCTGGGTGGACGAGGCTGTGGCGGCGGCCTGGCCGGTGGTGGTCGCGGCGGCGGCCGTGCCAAGAGTGGACTGAGCTGTGCCGCCGTTCACGGAGACATTTTGGCCGAGCAAATTTGCGCTGTTTGCCCCGCCACTGCTGGCGCTCACCCCGCCAATTCCGATCACGGAACCGGAAACCGATCCGCCCGCGGAAAGATTGGCGGTCCCGGCGGCGAGAACTGTGCCGCTGAAATTTTGTGCCGCGTTGATCGTGGAACTCTGCCGCGAAACGATCAGGCCCCGGATGTTGCCCTGAGCCGCAACTTCCACTGTGCCACCAATCAAACCGGAATCGCCAAGGTCGATGTTGCCTGGAACCGATGGATCAGTCCCGACCGAGGGGGTTCCCGCTTTCAAGGTCACTTTCGGTCCGCCTGAGACGTTGCCATCGAGGGCAATTTGGAGGATGCCTGCTTTGCTGGAAAGGATGTCGCCGCGTGGAGTTTCCACGGTAATATCGCCGGGCAGCACCCGATCATTCGGGCCCCGGAGATCAGCCGGCAGGCTGACGGCGACGATGCCGCTGCCGTAGATCGGGTCTTCGCGGGTCACGGCATTCCCATTGGCATCACGGCCGACCAATTGCACGTTGACGTAGCTGTTGCCGCCGCTGCCCACATTCACGTTGCCATCCAGCGATTTCACGAACACGTCACCGCCGTTGTAGGCCGCAATGCGGGAGCCTTCGATATTAATGTCCCGGGCGGCAGTCACGTGCACGTCGCCCTGGCCGGAGCTGTAAATGCCAAAGGCAAAGCGCGACTGGCCGAAAAGATCCTGCGACCCGAGATTCAACTTCCCTCCGGTGCTGGTCACGTTCACGTCCCCGCCAAAAAGCGTGGCGATCGTGGAAGTGAACATGTCGAGATCGTTCTTCAAAGTGATGTCAATCTCCGCGCCAGAAATGACCGACGAGGAGAGCGCGGCGTAACGGCGATTGTCGCCCGGGGGCCCGCCGATGCCCCAGGAAAGAACGCCGAGAGTGGTGCCGAGATTCAGGGAGTTCGCGTCGATCTCAAACCGGCCTGGGCCGCCAATCTGGAATCCCAACGGGCTTTCGCGCGGAATGCTCAAGCTGGCCTGATAGAGCGCTTCGATCACCTGAGGGGAAACGAACGAAACCTGCGCAGTCACATAGTGGCCATTCTGGACGAGTGGCAGGCCATCCGGGCCTTCGCGCAACACCGTCAACGGTCCTTCGAGCAGGGTGCGGACGTCCTCCGGCATCGGATTGCGGAAGCCGAAGCGGAGGGTCCCCGAGTTGTAGACGAATCCAGGATTTCCTTCAAAGAGGCGCATCCGGGTGACGTCCTGGCGCAGATCGTTCGCCGAGGCGTTGGGCGGGACCTGAATGGAGACCGCCAAAGCCGGGTTGACCAGCAGCGAGAAGATCGAATCCCACGCCCCGGCATCCGCAGGATCCGCGCTGACGATCGGCTGATCGAGTTGTTGGAAGACAAAAGCCGGCGTGTTCTGAATCGAGCCCGCCACTTTGATGCTTGTGACATCGCCAGGCCGGAAATTCTGCCCGACAAAACTTGAATTGATCACGTCGCCGCCGACCACAATCTCGGCCGGTTTCATCGCAAAAATGTTGACCGTCCGAATGCTGCCGCCGATGGCCAGCTTGACCGGGTCATGATCGTCGATTTGCAGGGGCTGGGGGCCGTGGTCTTTCAGATCAAAGCTCTCGGGACCGAGCCATTGCGCGCTGGCACTGTCGGACATTTGGAGCGAGGGGTAGACTCCTTGCAGATCCGGTCGACCCGAAAAATCTCCGCCAGTCGTGATCTTGATGTCGGCGACTGCGGAAGGAAACAGGATCACCGATTTGTCGATTTGAAAGCGCCCACCCGCAACGACCGCCAGCTGGGGAGGGAATATCAAAGGAATGGGGGTGGCATTGGCCGAAGGCGCGACATGCGGGACGCCCCCGCCGGTCACTTCCACCGAGTTCTTCGCGGTAAAGAGCACCGCCGCTGAGGGATCGTAATCGAACCGATGATAGCCCGCATAGCCCAGAACACTGCGGTCATTAAAAATCCCGTTCGGATTACGGACGTCCTGCAGGTAGATGCTCCCGTTCGGCGCTGCCACGCTCCATTGCCCTTTGATCAGGCTGAGGGCAAAGCCCTGGCTCTGCGCCTGCAAAAGAGGCGCTCCGATGTCCCCTCCGGCCGTGATGCGGCCGATGCCATCCGCGAGAACGTAATGGCCTCGGATCGCACCTCCGGCGGTAATATTGACATTACCGCCCCCGAACGCTCCCGAACCTCCATCGCCGGCGGCCTTGTTCAGATCGCCCGGTCCGGCCTGCTGCGGGTTGAAGCTGGTCACGTTGCCGCCGGCCAGAATGTTAACGTCCCCTCCCCCGACCGTGCTGACGCCGCCGACATTATTCCCCGCTTTGTAATAAGGCGCGTCGTTCTGGCCGAATGTATAGCCCGCGAAATTGCCGCCCGTGTTTACGTCCCCGGTTCGGGCGGCCACCAGAATGGCCCCGCCCTGGGTGGTGCGAATTCCATTGTTGCCGGCGCTGCCCGTGCCGATCGCGTACTCGGGCCCGGGATTCACGATCACTTCCCGTTCCGCCACCACGCTGAGATTTCCATCGGCCGTTTGGAGAGCGGCATTTCCATCCAAATAAACACCTTGCTGGCGGGTCAGACCATTGATCGCCTCCACGGGCGCGGTGGGATTTGAACCGGCCACCAGGTTGAGATCCCAGTTCTTTTGGGTGCGAATGGATGCTCCGTCCTTCAGCACGAGGTTATTGCCGGCATTCAACGTCAGAGCAGCAAAATCGCCAGGATCGCGCAAAACCAGGGGAGCATTCACCAGCACGTCGTTCAGCGCATGCAGATCAATCCGGGCATACTCGCTCAGCGCCGTCAGATTGAAATTCACTTTCGGCCCGGAAAGGCTATTGGGGCTCAGGCTGAGGGTCAGATCCCGTGGATTGAACAGCAACGGTCCGGCGTAATCCGCCGCAGCCTGCCCGTTAATCTGAGATTGGACCGTACTGGCGCTGGCGTTGCTCCCGAAAATCTCGACCACCCCGGCGCTGCCGGATTCGCCGCCGCCGGAAACATCCACCGTCGAGCCCTTGCTGTCCTGGAAGGTTCGCGCGCGGAGCACGGCAAACCCACCCGGACTCGCGCCCGTCGCGGCGCCTTTCGCCGAGACTTGGGAGTTCTCCGAGAGCTTCAGAGTGTCGCCCGCCACCAATTCAATCACCCCGTTGATATTACGGACCGAATTCGCCTGGAGCAGGCCGCCCTGGTTCACCACTTTCGCGTGCATGGCGATCGTGCCGCCATCTGCCACCAACCGGCCGTCGTTTGCCACCGAACCGTCCGGCAGCGTCACGCGGGCAGTCAGCCCACGACCGTCCGCACGCTCCGAAACCAGGATTTCCTGCCCGGCCAGCAGGCCGACCGTGCCCTGGGGCGCGGAAATTCTTCCGTGGTTCTCCACTGCATTCGCGATGAGGTAGGCCGAACTGCCGGTCCCGACCGCGATCTGCCCGTAATTTACGATCTTCGCGGCAGGGGGCAGCGCGCTGAACTGCCAGGCGCCCCCGCCCGCGAGATCCGGCGGCGGCATCGGAGCGGTGGTCAGCATCAGCCCATGCGTGGTGATCGATGCTTCGCCGCCAATGTAGAATCCAGCCTGGTTCTGCAGGACGACATAGCCGTTCGCGCTCAAGTTGCCCAGGATCTGCGACGGATTGGGGTCGTTGACCTTGTTCCAAACGAGCGACGAGGCCGAAGGCTGAACGAATCGAGTCGTTTCACCCGGATTGATATTGAAGCTCTGCCAGTTGATGAACGCGCGGTCCGAGGTCTGGACGGTGAGCTGCGATCCAGTGGAACTGAAAGTCGCGGAGCCCTGCGCCGCGGTTCCCCCGGCCGGATTGGCCTGGGCCGCCTTGGATCCAAGCAGGCAGGCGAGAGCGGTGAGCCGGTTGATGAGAGAATTGCGGCGCATGGTGATTAAAACTGAGTGGTCAGGGAGAAGTCGAAACGCGGCTGGCCGGGAGCGGTGTTGGCCGTTCGTTCGAAAGGCATGGAAAAGAAAAAGCGCGATTCCCAATGAGCGCCCAGCGAAAAGACCGCCCCGAGGCCGGCGCCCCATAAAGAAACATGATCGTTCCGGCCGAGGGGATCGAGCAGGTAGACCTCCGCATAGTCCATATAGATCGAGCCTCGCACCGTCAGAGGAGTGCGGCTGTTCAAAGCGCCGATCAAGTGAGGTGGCGTCTTCTGTTCGATCGACAGATGCCAGCCTTCGTCGCCGAACACTTCGCCTTCATGATAGCCGCGCACGCTCGAGAGGCCGCCCGCGCTGAACTGTTCGTTGCTGATCAACGGTTCGCTCGCCCACTGGCCATCCGCCTTCATCGATAGAACCCAGTTCGTGCGGAAAACAAAATCGCGCGTCAGGCTTGGGTTCAGCACCAGCCAGTGCCCGGAGGTCTCAGCCGAACCGGTGATCGCCCGGACGTTGCCGGAATACCACGGATTCCCCCCGATTCCGAGGCCAAAACCAGTCACCCCCCAGGAGTCCTTCAGGGTCGCATCGTAACGCAGCACGAGCGGGAGGTACTCCAGGCTGCGTTCCGTGGGCGGAACCGAAGAGACATTGACGCTGCGCACCGGAGGATTGGTGGTGCCATTGGGATTGACCGTAATGAAGTCAAAAAAGAACAGGTTCGTCTTGAAGCTGTTCAACGCGTATTCCTTGTAATCGGCGCCCCACGAAAGGCCCGACCGAAAGCTGTCCGTCGCCTTGAACGGCGTGCTCAGCCGAGTGCCGACATCGACGTTCCGAGTGAGGTCCTGCTGCACGTCCCGCTCGGAAATGGAGAGAGCGCCCGGGATATCCTGAATCTTTCGCTCGGACAGCGTAAGAATGCCGGTATCGATCGTCGAGCGGCTGGCGAACACCGTCAGTTCGGTGCGCCCGGACGGCGGTGGAACGCGAAAGCGGCGAGTCGCCTCGTCAAAACCGAAACTTCCCGGACTGCTGGTCACGGCATCGGCCACCGGCTCTTCGCTGGTCAAGGGCATCCGATAAAAGGCGCTGTAGTTGGCTACGAGCGGCTGATCGTAAAAATCCCAATCCGGGCCTGGCTTGTAGGTTTCCGGGGAGAAGTTGTATTGCAGGCCGAGGGAATGCTCATGCTGCCAGAGATTGTTGTAGACCGCGGAGCCGTTCACCCGCAGTTCCGGCGTCCCGGGAGAATTCTGGTTGTTCAACTCCAGCTTGGCGTGCAGCGGCAGGCGATCTTCCACCTTCAAGCGCAGCGCGCTGGTCCCCTCCTCCGGCCCGGGTTCGATTTGGGGATAGATCTGCCGGTCCTGGTTGGCGTTGGCGCGATCCAACTCGGCCTGGAAAATCCTGCTGTTCAGCAGAATGCCCGGTTTAAGGCTGGGCAGGGCGCGCATCACATTGTTCGAACTGAAGTGTTCGTTGTTCACCACTTCCACTTTTGTGAGCACTCCTTCGAACACCTGAATGTTCACCAGTTCGTTGGTGATCTGCTGCGGCGGCACCGTCACGTTCACGGTGGGAAACGCGCGTTCCCGGTACTCGCTCTGAAGATCGGAAGCCGCCTTCAGGATTTCGGACACGCCCACATTGGTGCCGGTATACTTGGAGAAGATACCGGAAAGGACATCCTCAGAGAGCAGCGTGTTCCCGGCAATGGCATAGCCGCGCACCGTGAATTTGGGTCCGGTGTTCGTCTGCGTGTTGGAGCTGGCCACCGCCTTTTTGGCGGAGTCCGGGGAGGCAGGAGGCTCGTTCTTCCACGGAAACGCCACAATCTCTCCGAGCGGGTTGTACGGCCGGCCGGCCACCACAATCTGCGGATTCTGACCGCCCCGGAAAAGGTGCAAGGCGACCAGGCCATTGGTGATCTGTTCCGGCGCGATCGAAACGCTTACTTGCGGCAAGCCTTTGCGGACGAACTCGGCTTGCAGAGCCGCCGCCGCGCCGACGATTGATTTCATCGACACGTTCGTGCCGATGTAACTGGAGAAGAAATCTGCCCCGGGAACATCACCCAGAAATTGAGGCGCGCCACGGAGATGATAAGACGTTATCAAAAATGCCTCGTTCCGAGCAGGGGCCGCGGGTTTGGAGTCCGGAGCGGGCGTGTCTCCGTGCGCCCGGCCGTGGCCCAAGTCCAAAAACGAGAGCAAAGCCAGGCAGCGCCCGAGCGCCGCCAGCGGACGTTCCGAGGGCGATTTCGTTCTAATGGTCATCAGAGGCTGCAGGCGCCGGGAGCAGAACTGCATCGCGGGGCCGCCTGAAACTCGGGGGTGGACATTGCCGCGCCTGCGTTACGAATCGGTGTCGGAACCGTGACACCTTCGCAACGAACGCCCGACGGCTGATTACTTCGTTGCTGAAATGTAACGTTCCGTCCCGGGCATCTCTGGCATACTCCCGCACCGGATCCCGTGAACGACCTCCGCCAGCCCTCTCTCGTTGCCGAGTCCTGCGCCATCCCGCCGGGTGGCGAATGGGCGCCGCAGGCTTGCGGCTGGCGGCTGGTGTACGTGGAATCCGGGGAGGCCTACAGTCTGGCCGAAACCAATCATCAATTGGCCGCTGGAAGCTTGCTCCGCATTTCACCGCTCTGGACCGGGCGCATCCGAGCCAGCCAACTGGGCTCTCTGAAGCTCCTCGCCGTGCGGATCGACCCGCTCCGCCTAACCGGCCTGGTCAGCATCGGGGAAGGAAAGTTCTTTGCAGCGGCGGCAGCGCACCCGGACTTCGCACTGACCGTGTGGCCCGGATCTCACCCCCTCGCGGCCGAAGCCCGGGAGTGCTTTTCTCCCGCAGGCAGCGGCCTCAGCTTCCGGCTGCGGGTCCTGCAAATCTTTGCCGCGTCCTGGGAGAACGCAACCCTCCCTTCGGATCAGGCCGAACCTCCCAAAGACGCCGCCGAACGTTTGCACCGGTTGCTGCAGGAATTGCCCACCGCCGACCTAATCCAACTGAGCGTGCGGGACCTGGCGGCCCGACTCTGTTGCACGCCCCGTCATTTCAGCCGCATTTTTCGCGAGCTGGTGGGCGTTTCCTTTCGCCAGAAGCAGACGGAGATCCGCCTGGACCACGCCGTGCAACTGCTCGCCCGCACCGACTCCAAAGTGGTCGACGTGGCGTTCGAAAGCGGCTTTGGCTCCGTGAGCCTATTCAACACCCTGTTCAAGAGGCGTTATCGTCTGGCACCCCGGGAATGGCGGGCAAAGGCGCAGCGGCAAAGCCCGACAGCACGCCCTCGATTTTCATCGTTGAAACGGGCTGCCTGAGACGGAGCACCGAGGGTTGGGTCAATACCCCTGTGGGGCAACACTTGGTCGACCAGATGGCCAGAGCAGCACGACCAAGAGCAACCTTTAGGGGAACAGAGAGCAGACCGAGCACTCCAGCGCCGAAAGTGGGACAGTGGCGGGCCGGTCCACGCGGATTTTCGGACGCGAGAGGCCTGGCGAATACCCCGTCCATACATATCATAATTACCTATTTACCAATTATTTACATAAAAATAAAGGCGACCGGAATTGCACGGTTTCGGATTGGCTCGTCCCAGAAAACTGGCCCAGAATTTTTGCGAAACTCGAGGTACACCAGAATTCCTTCTTCTCAAGTAGATTAGGATAGTTCGCAGCAAAGCATGGTTGTCATCCATAAGGCCGAGAATCGGATAAAAAAGGCCAAGCACCCCGGCGCGAACGCGGGCGTTTCGGCTGGACACCGGGGCGACTGCTGAGGGCAGAGCCGAAAAAAGGGCGCTGCTCTGAGGGGTCGTTCCCAGTGACCGGAACTGAAGATTCCTGATCACAAATCCACTCTACTTTCAGAGTATTCTCAGTGTCAACTCTTCAAAGCGTAGACAACAGGTCACAGGGATGATGAATTTAGCCGCAAAAGGGCACAAAGACCGCAAAGAACGGAGAATAGACCATTGCAGCGAAGCGATAGGGCAACGTTGGCCCCTGTTTGGGGTTGTTTGGGGTCCGATACATCCGAAACCCTATCGGGTTCCCTCAAAAACACGAACCGCGAACGCCCAGGAGAAAAAGCCGAGTCGAAGCCTGGCGCTCCGACTCACGGCAAACGAACCAGGCGGAAGAATTGCGCGGTGGCGGTCGCCGGGACGCTCACCGGTGACTGCGAACTCAGGGTCGACCAGCCGCCCGCACCCAGCGCGAGCGACGACTCCAACGTGAAGCCTGCGGGAAACGTAAAGTTGAGCTTCCCATTCTCCAGCACGGGCGCCACCAGGGTCGGCGGCTTCGCCGGAGCCCCGGAGAACAGGCGGTTGAATTCCGCAAATCCAATGACTGAGTTGCCAGCGACCTTCGTAAATTGCCCCGCGATGAACTGCCGTCCATCCGAGGTCACAGCAGCGTTGTAGAGGTAGGTGCCGCCGGTGAGGGGCTGCGAATCGTAAGAGCTGGCCAGGGACCCGTCCGCGGCAAAAAGCGCGTGTCCCACCTTGAGATCGAACGGACCGATGAGCAGCACGCGTCCATCCGCCAGCGCCGCCCCTGAGTAGGGAGGACGGTCAACGAGGTTTGCGATCACCGGACTGTTGAACGACGGATCGGGGGCGCCGGCCGGGGAGAAGCGTTTGATCACGGAACCGGTCGAGCCCGCCACCACCGCGTAGGCGGTCCCATCCGGCAAGGCGTCGACCAGATAGGCGCCTACTACCGGAGCATAGGCCGGGTCCAATGTCCCGTTGCTGTTCAGCAGGAGAAGGCCGAATTGGGGCTTCCGAGTCGCATCCTGCCATCCCGCCTGGAGCAGGATCTTGTCGTTCGCGAGCACTTTGACCGCCTTGGGCGAGAAAAAGGCGAGGCTTGGCTGGCCCGGTCCGGCGGCCGCGCCCGGCTGGAAGGTTTTGTCCTGGGTCCCGTCCCCATTGATGCGGATCAGGGGATACGAGGAATTCGGGACCTGCACCAAGGTCGCGCCCGCCACGAGCACACGGTCATCACTCTGCAGGGCGATGGCCGAAGCCGCGGAAACGCCCGGATCATAGCTGGCATCGTTGGACCCGTCCGCGTTGAACCGCGCCAACTGGGTGTGGAACACCGTGGCGCTATGAACGCGGCCGAACGCGACAATCTTTCCGTTCCGCTGGCGGGCGGCCAGCGTGATCTCGTCCTGGGTGTCCGCCT
Organism: uncultured Verrucomicrobiota bacterium; assembly: GCA_964566945.1. Classification (GTDB taxonomy): domain Bacteria; phylum Verrucomicrobiota; class Verrucomicrobiia; order Limisphaerales; family SXQI01; genus DASVNK01. The sequence continues at coordinate 55,201 of CAZMKE010000033.1, forward strand.
TGACCAGCAAACCGCTGTCGAGCGTCCCATCCGGCAGCAATCGGCAGAGGTTCGTGGCATTGAGGCCGCGGAACTGATTGAACTGGCCAAAGATCAAAACACTATCGTCGCTCGCCAGGGACAAGCCATCCACCTTGCTGCCGAACAGCGGCCCGACGCCCTCCGGATACGAGCTGCTCTGGGCGATATGGCCGAGGATGGCCGGCAACACGGTGAGATGGGCAGGAGTGGACGGGGTGGTCCCGGCGTCATTCGACACGTCGCAAGAGTAATCCCCGGCGCTGTTCGCGCTCACATTCTTCAGCGTGAGCGTGGGGCTCGTCGCTCCGTCGAGCGGCGCGCCATTGAACTTCCATTGATAGTGGAAAGGAGGAGTGCCGCCCGCCTGCACCGCGAACGTCGCGGTTGTGCCCGCGGTGTTCGTCTGCGCCATTGGCGGAGCAAGAATGAACGGAATTTCCGGCTTGCCGCCCGGATTCAGGCGAAAGACCCCGCTGTAAATCCGGAACGGCGGGGCCGAAGCCACCACGCCGGGCGCCACCAGCAACCCGTCCGGCTGCACCGCCGGCGCCGCGGAAGAGGACCAGACCGTGGTGAGCCCTGCATCCACGCTGCTGGGGATCACAAAATTGTTGTCATACGTCCCATCCGGGTTCAGGCGGACAATGGCGAGGGCGAGCGACGGCGCTGGCGTTGGGACCCAACCCACGCCGGAGGCGATGACCCGGCCATCGGGCAAAGGCAGAGCCCAGGGAACCTTGGACACGGCGACTTGATTGGCGAAAGAGCTGTCAAAAGTGCCATCCGCGTTCAGCCGAAAGATCTGCTTCACCGCATGGCCGTCGTAACCGGAGACCCCGCCGCTGGCCAGGATCTTCCCGTCCGGCTGGACGGTGATCCAGTCCAGGCTTCCGGCGCCCTGGGTGGCAGCCGCGTGAAATGCGCTATCCACCGTGCCGTCCGCATGCAAACGGACGATCCCTTGCGCGGCCGCCCCGCTCTTGGCCCCGTTTAGCAAAGCGAGCAACTTGCCATCCGCCTGGACCGCGATCCGGCGCGTGGCCGGCCCCCCGAGCGTCAGCCCCACCAGATCGCCCAGGGCGTTATCCGGAAAGGTCGCGTCGACCGTGCCATCCGCATTCAACCGGCCGAAGCCCGATTTCCGCTTCGGGGTGAAATTACCGCCGGACGTGGCCGACACCACGATCAGCTTCCCGTCAGCCAGCGGAACGATCTGGCCCACTCCGCCCTGCAGGCCGGAAGGATGGAAGGTGGGATCGACCGCGCCGGCATCGGTCAGCCGGACAAAATTGCTCAGGCCGGACCCGTTCCAGTTCCAAAAGGCGCCGCCCACATAGGTGCGGCCGCTGGCATCGACCGCCACGGCCTGGAGCTGAGGCGCCGACGGCACGCCCGGCAAAAGAAATACCGGCTGCCCGCCGGTCCCGACCTTAAAGGTCGGATCGACCGCGCCGGAGCTGGTCAGCCGGACAATATTCGTGGCTGGCAAGCCATGGAAGGTGTTGAAAGACCCGATCGCCAGCACGGCGCCACTCAGAGGATTGAGGGCCACGGCGGTCACGCCCGACGATCCCTCCGGACCGGGAGCGTAAACGAAATTAGTGTCGACGGAATGGCTGGGCCCGGCAAACACGCGGGCAGGCAAACAAAGCAAGGTCAGCAGAAATGGTACAGTCGATCTCATGGAACAGTCATTACAGGTCCGCGCGTTATCCCTTTATCGATCCTGGGCGACCCTTTTTCCGAATCACCGGAGCGGTCCGAATCCGAGCGCCCAATGCAGGCGACGCGGACAATTACTAATTCAGTTTATTTTTTCAAGAAGTCTCGCGCGGTTTTTTCCCTGTTCGAAATTTGCGCTCTTGAGGTCAAAAATTGAGGAGATTCCAAGGGGAAAAGTTTTCGCCCGGCGGCACAAGCTCCCACTGGGGCCACTATCTTCTCTGCCCAGAATTGCCACCGTATGATATATCCCCATCCTCAAACCAACCTGCCATGCCTGCCACGCACATTTTCCATCTCATTCTGCTCGGCGCGACGCTGCCTGGCGTTGTCGGGAGCGAACCTCTGGCCTGGCCGCGCTTTCGCGGACCGAACGGGTCGGGCGTCGCGGATTCGCAGAAGCCCCCCGTTCTATTTGGGCCGGACAAGAACGTGAAATGGAAAACGGCCGTGCCGGCGGGAGCGTCCTCTCCCATCATCGCCAGCAACAACGTTGTCCTGACAGCGTTTGCGGACCAAAAACTCTTCACGATCGCCTACCGCACGGAGGACGGAGCGGAAGCGTGGCGCGTCGAGGCTCCGGCGCAACAGATCGAACCGTTTTACGAAGGCCAGGGCAGTCCCGCGGCCTCCTCGCCGGCCACCGACGGTTCAAGGATTGTCTCCTACTTCGGCTCTTGCGGCCTGCTCTGCTACGACTTCGCCGGGCGGGAACTCTGGCGCTTCCCCTTGCCCGTGGTAAAACTCGCCGGCGGTTTTGGCAGCGGAGTCTCGCCGATTATCGAGGATCAGACCGTTCTGCTGATTCGGGACGATCTCACCGAAGCACGCATCATCGCGCTCGACGCCGCCACGGGAAAACGAAAATGGGAAACCCGGCGGACCTCCCCCACTTCCTACGCGACCCCGGTTATCTGGGCTCATGCGGGCGAAACGGAAGTCGTCGCGCCCGGACATGCCCGGCTGCTCGCCTACGATCTGAAAACTGGCGCGGAAGAATGGTTTGTCGCCGGCATTCCGACCGGCTGCTGCTCCTCTCCCGTCGTCCTCCGCGACAAGCTCCTTTTCGCTGGCGGAACTGGCGGCGCGGACGACAAGGAGATTCAAATGCCTTCCTTCGAATCGATGCTCAAAGACCTCGACCAAAACCACGATGGCCTCCTTTCGAAGGCCGAGGCCGAAAAAATGTTCGGCGGCATGTTTGACACCTACGATCTGAATAAGGACGGGATGATGACGGCCGACGAGTGGGCCGTCATGGTCAAATACCTGAACGAAGGCAAGAGCGCAGCCTTCGCCTTGAAACCGGGCGGGAAAGGCGACATCAGCGAAACTCACGTGCTCTGGCGGCAAGCCAAGGGCCTGGCCTACGTCCCGTCAGCGATCGCCTATCAGGGCCAATACCTCGTGATCAAGGACGGCGGGTTGATCACCTCTTACAACCCCGACACCGGCCAACTCAACTATCAGGAACGCTCCGCTGCTCCGGGCGCTTACTACGCATCCCCCGTCGCCGCGAACGGACATCTCTACGTCTGCTCCGTCGAAGGCGTCGCCACCGTCCTCAAACTGACCGCCGGCGGCCTCCAGGCCCTCCCCACACCCGCCAAGCTCGGCGAACATGTAACGGCCACCCCGGCGATTGCGAATGACACCTTGTATCTCCGGACAGAAAAGCACCTCTACGCTTTCAAGCAAAAGGACTGACAGGGTTGTGAAAGGCAACCGGCGAATTGGCCATCGCGGCCTTTTCAAGCCTCGACAATCAGAGGCGAATCGTAGAATTCGATCGTCGGCTCCACCCGAAACTTCTCCCGTATCATCGGAACGACGTGATCCTTCATGAATGCCCGGGCGGCAGGTTCATCGTTCCATAAATAGACTCCACCCGTGGTTCGGCGGTCTCTCGAACAAAGGAACTGCTTCCGGATCAGACCGGGCACATTGCGGAATTTAGGCGCAGCCTCCTCCATCGCCCCGCGTATCTCATCGACGGTCACGCCAGGAGGAAGTTGGAAGCGGGTAATCACCGTGATCAAATTATTCATCGCCCCATCGATAGCGGACGATTGTATTTCTGTGAATGCCACTTACTACCCAGACGGTGGGATGGAATACACTTTCTCCCGGAGCCTTTGCCCGCCGGCTTCGTTGCTCATCGGTTGGAGAGCGCTGCTGGCGATGCCCCTTTTTCACGCCTCGCCGGCAGCCAAATAATCTCGCAACAAACCGTATCCCACCCCGCCGTCTGCGTAGCGGGAAGCAGGCCCTTTCGCCCGCACCGGGCCTCGCGTCGTGGAACCTCCCCGGCGGTCGTCGGAGTGATCCAAGCAGAGCTGCTTTCGCTTTTTCTCACGTTCAATTCCCTGTGAATCGAAGGCCGGTGACGAAGATCTTTTTCGGCGCTGCTTTTCAGATGAAAGGGGAGCCGGGCGAGCACACTGCAAGAAAACGCCTTTTTCTGGGAGTCGTTCCCACGTTCAAACTAACGCTTCTCAATGAAAGGCGCGTCGGTGCTGTTGGTTCGTTTGTAGAATTCCCATTTAAAAAAGGTCATCACCTGCACCGGGCTGAAAGCATTCTCGCTATTCGTCACCGTCAGCGAGCCCACGACCTTATTGCGATTGGTTGACGGAAATTCACTGGGTCCAAGCGCCAGAAACGAGGGAAAAACATAGGCTACCTTCTCGGCGCCACCGGGATCATCCGAGTAGGTGACTTTCCCGTCGCAAAATTCGGACCGGTTCTTGGCATACACTTTGGAATCAGCGGTGACGGTGATCATGCTGCCGAAATCCACGATCTGATAATTGTTGGTGTTCAGTAAAAAGGTCAGGTTATAGGCCGCAATCGTATTGGTGGCGATGTCGTTCGTCACCGTCATCGAGTTCTGGTTGGTCAATCCGTAGGTCTCCGTATGGGACTCGTGATCAAACTTGGTCACCTGCCTCGGGTCTGGCTTCCCGCCAATCAGGTTGCAAGCGATCGTTTCATTGAGCGTATGGGTGAGGCGCAACTGGGCCGTTCCCTGCCCCGTGAGAAAGAGATCCAGAAATTCCGGGCCGCCGCCGGCAAAGACAGAGTCCAGGGAAGAATACACCTGGGCGGAGAATTCGAGATTCACCGATTGCACATCCGTCTCGGTCACAAAATCCTTTCCCGAGGTCCCGCGGAGGTAGTTCGTGGTCGAATGATACTCCCCGGATTGCTTGACGGTGAGGGTCCCATACCAGGAATTGGACAAGCAATTCAAGAAGACCGGCTTCATCAGAGGGTCCTCTGCGTATGGCACCCCCGTTTCTCCATTACTCTCAAAACAGTCGTAGCCAAGATAGTCAAATTCCTTGATCGTCTGCAAAGCTTCACCCACCCTTGCAGAACCCTTGCGCCCCTCAAAACAGCAAACCGCGACTTCTCGGAGACACTCTTGCGCGCTGTGGCAAAGATTGGTGAAATGATCTTCCAGGGTGAACGGACAAGGCAGCGTGATATCAAAGAGCTGCAGTTGCCTCTCGGCCCCCAAAGTGAACTTCAAAATATCCTGCCCCAATGCACAGTTTTGCTCCGCCTCGGTCCAGAGCGGAGCGAGATAATTCGTATAAATCAGGCAGGCATTGGTGATGGCGCGCGCCAGCACGGAGGATGCGAGGTCAACCGGAGCCCCGAAGAGTTGCTGCTGCCGGGCGATCGAGAGTTCCCTGGCGGCCGGCTCGAGAAAATTGCACCGCCAGACCCGGTTCAAGAGCGTCCGAACCTCCACCGCTCGCGCCACCAACACCGGAAAGCAATCTTCAGCGCTTCCCAGATGCAACGGACCCTCTCCGTCTGAACGAGCCGGGGGACAGGAGGTTGAGATTCGTTCCGCCGGGCCCCCCGCCAGTTTGTAAGCCGGCTGCGCCTGGCCCAACAAACCGTTCACTTCGCCAGCCCGAGCCAGCGCTGATCCGTAGAATCCGAATCGAGTGATGGGAATCAAGACGCGATTGGTCAGAAATCGATCCAGAACCAACGAAAGCTCCGTGCCATCCGCGTTCGCCCGGAAGCTGGTCAATTGCCGCGGCTCCTGGCCGTCGGGAAAGTCGATTTCCAAGGACGCGGCTCCAGCCAGAGTGAAATCCTCGGGTTCGAGCAGCACTGAGCCAAACGTGCCGTTCGAAAAAGGGAGCCCAACCACATTGGTGACCAATTTCATGGTCACGATCTGCGCGGCCGTCACGCAACCGGCCGGAATCGTCAGCCTCACATGCCGAAAATCCGGCGTCATGAGTTCGGCAGCACCGCCGTCCGGAGTTACGAGGACCCCCACGCTCATGTCCGTGGAGGTCTCAAATCCAAGCGTCGTTTCGGGGGATGTCGCTTCCTCGTAAGCCCGGAAAAAGAGCACGTTCGTCCCGCTCCCGGCATCGTAGGTGATCGAAGCGCTTCCGTTGCTGAGCTGGACGGTCGTAAACGCCTGCCAGGTGACAAGGTTGGCGGAGATTTCAACGGCGTACTCGGGGCCGTCCTCCCCGGAAATCCCGAGCTGAACGCTGTGAGACGGGCTCACGGACAAAAGCCTCAGGGAAGGCGCCACCGCCGCGTGACAAGCCGGGAGAAGCAAAACCCCCAATAAACCTGCTACCAGCCTAATCATTTTGACTCACCGGTAGAATAAGGTACCCAGCCCCTGCGAAAAAAGTCAAGCGATTGCCCACAAAGCGCGGGACCGCGATCAATCGCTGCGCTCGCTTGAGAGACTCTCCGAACTTTGAACCGTAACGGCATCCTGGGCTGCCCGGTTCATTCTCTCCGCCCGGCAGTCAGCGCGAGGCCGCACGGACCGGCCCTCCACCCACTACCTTCCAAGCGGATCTTGACCCCATGATCGAGCCAGCGTTTCCTTGGCGCTCGCAGTGACATGACTACCAAGCATCGAATCTATACGACGAGCTTCGCGAGCGTTTATCCTCTTTACGTCGCCAAAGCCGAGAAGAAGGGGCGTAAAAAGTCGGAAGTCGATGCGATCATCCGCTGGCTGACCGGCTATAGTCAGCAAGGGTTGGAAGAACAATTGAAGAAGGAGACGGACTTTGAAACTTTCTTCGAGAAGGCCCCGCGTCTGAATCCTGCGCGGGGTTTGATCAAAGGCGTGGTCTGCGGCGTCCGCGTGGAAGAGATTACCGAGCCGACCATGCGGGAAATCCGTTACCTCGATAAACTGGTCGATGAGCTGGCCAAAGGGAAGACCCTGGACAAGATTCTGAGGGGCTAATCCAAAGATCCAAAACCAAATGGTGGCTCACGTTGGCTGGAACTATCGGCTCGGCGAGAAATGGAGGGGTGGGCCGACCCCGGAGTAGCCGCACGGCATTTCGGCAGTTTCCGGCGGCGACACGGGCCTACGTTCGCATCGGCCCTCCGGGCGACGACGCCTGGTTTGGGCGGCACGCGAGGTCGGTTAGGCCCGGTTAGGCTACGGTTAGGCTGCAGCAAAGAATCGAAGCAAGGGGTTTGAGCACGGTTCAGAGAAGTCAGGGTTCGGCAGAGCCTCACCCTCCCCAGGGTGGCCAAATACCAAATGGTGTCGATCTGCACTCCGGAGCGACCGGCTTGGCGGAGATGGATGGAGCGCGCTGCCCCTGGGTAACCGGCCCGCGCTTCGCTTTTTCAGGTGGCGACTCAGCGTTCGGCCGCTGGCGCGTGGTTTGGGCGACCGCAAGGTCGGCCAGGCCGCAGCAAAGAATCGAACAAGAAGCTTGAGCGCGGTTCAGAGAAGTCAGGGTTCGGCAGAGCCTCACCCTCCCAAGGGTGGCCAGATACCAAATGGTGTTGATCTGCACTCCGGAGCGACCGGCTTGGCGGAGATGGATGGAGCGCGCTGCCCCTGGGTAACCGGCCCGCGCTTCGCTTTTTCAGGTGGCGACTCAGCGTTCGGCCGCTGGCGCGTGGTTTGCGCGACCGCAAGGTCGGCCAGGCCGCAGCAAAGAATCGAAGCAAAGGGTTTGAGCACGGTTCAGAGACGTCAGGGTTCGGCAGAGCCTCACCCTCCCAGGGCGGCCAAATGCCAAATGGTGTCGATCAGCGCTTCGGAGCGACCGGCTCGGCGGAGATGGATGGAGTGCTACCCCCGGGTAACTGCACCGCGCTCGGCTGTTTCCGACAGGCGACCCGGGGATACATTCTCATCATTCGTTAGTGATTTCAGTCAGCGCGGGCGCGTGGTTTGGCAGGGGCGCACGGTCGGTTGCGCCGCCGCTCATTCCTAAAGAAGTTTCAGGAACGCCACGATATCAGCCTTGTCCTGGTCGCTCAGCGTGCGGAAGAACTGTTGATCCGGCGGCAATTGATCATCGATGAACCGAAAGAGGCGGGTGTAGTGATCCACAACGTCCTCAAGCGTGCGGGCGCTGTTGTCATGGAAATACGGGGCGGTGTCCTTGACCCCCCAAAGGGTGGGAATCTTGAAATTGAAGGCGTCATTCGGATCACCGGTGATCAAGGCCCGGCCCGGATCCGGGGAAACAACGACGACGGTCGAACCATCGGACAGCGTGAACTCGAAGGCCCGGTTCCGGTCGGGATTGGTCGGTTCAAGAATGAAGTTTCCATCCGCGTCAAACGCCTGATCCAGCGGGCCCAACTGCAAGCCCGCACCCGCGGCGTGAAACCGGCTGCCCGGCCCGATCAAAAAGTCGAACTCGCTCGAAGTGTCCAGCATCGGACCACTGTGACAGATCCCACATTCGCGATCGGTCCGGAAGAACTCGCGCCCGCGCTTTTCCGAAGCCGTGGTCCCAGCCGGCAGGGTCGGGGCGGGTCCTCCCTGGGCAAACCTCTGCAGCGCCTTCGATGAGAAGAAGCGCTGGTCCTTCCGCTCGAACTCCGCAATCTTGTCCAGCTGCGCCTGTGTAGGCTCGACGGTGTTCTGGGTGTGCTGGTGAATCGCACTCTGCGCCTGGTGCTGGAGATTCGCGGTGGATTCCCGTCCGTCGGACATTAAGAACTCAACGAGCGTCGTCACGTTTTTCACGGTGGGAGTGGCGCGAAACAGGGCCACAGTGCGGGCGGAAGGATCATCCACAGCCCGGACATTCGGCGCGAGAGGCACGTCGATCTTAATCGTGCCCGTGTTCAGCAAACGCTCGTAGGTTTGGCCGTCCAGGTTGTCGCTATCCGGAGCGCGGAAGAGCGAATCGTTGGGATCCTTTGCGAAGCGCTGCTGCGCTTCCTCGATCGAGAAGGTGCCGGTCTTGAGGCTATGGCAGGTCTGGCAGGTGCGCCCATTGCCGCCGAAAGTTTCGTTGTCGAAAAGAAACTGACCGTTCTTTCCAGGATCTGCAAGCGCTCGGAGGCCGAGCGTTCCGTTGGTGATTAGCACAATGGCGAGTGCGTACTCCTTCATAAATCCTTTCTCTGCGGACAATTCTCTGTTTGCCCTCTTTCCAGTGAGTTCCTACAGCGGGCTCACTGGAATGTTACAGAACACTCCTTCTCGGAGGCGCTTTTGTGCCCACCGGGAAACTTAACCCATGGCCCGTTCACTCGAAGAGATCCAACACCATCCTCGGAAATCGTCACCCGAACGGCGACCGCGCAGGGAGGGCAGCGGCCTCTGCGGCAAGCCGTCTGAGGAAAAAACAAGTTGCGCGTCAAACCTCCGTGAGCGTGGCGTGCTGGCTTGATTTGCCGAACAGAGTGGCTGCCTGCCAGGCAATTACCGCGCCGGCTCGCGCATCCACCCAATCCCATCTAAAGGGCTTTTATCTCACGGTTCACAGGTGAGAGGTCGAGTGCGCCTGCAACCAGGAAAGGTCAGGATTGCCTGGCGACGCTATGGGGGGCCAGCCCGGCGGGGCGAAACCTTTGGGCGGAGGCATCAACGCCGGGGTTGTTCGTGGATCGCGCCAGTGATGATACTCTGCATGCCCATCTCCGAAAGAGAGAATGGCTCCCAGATTATGGTGCATCGCCGGATAGTCGAAGAACTGTTGAGAAGCAGTGCTGCCGGGAAAGCCCGTCATATCCAAACTAAACTCAGCAGTGGGGTTGATCGCATCTTCGCGCTGATCGATCAACACCCAGGTTTCGCTCGGGCCTGGAACTGTCATATCGCTCAACTTCCGGAACACCCGCCATGGACCGGCAATTTCGGGCGGAGCTTGATTGACCTCGCCCCCGACCCAACCGTTCATCGCCAGCGTGCGCACCCGAGGCATGGGCCGGCCGTCGACCGTCACGGTGGACCGATCGGCCGGACATCTCCAGATGGCGGTCGATTCACCACAATAGCGAAACAGGGGGCTGATCAGAATATCGTAGGTCACATTCCAGTTCGAAGGGTTTTTCGGATTAAAATCCAACTCGCCCTGCACCCAAACGGGCGAGTTCGTATTTCGCGGCCACACTGCGGCATAAGGAACGCGATCATCGTTATCGATGGCGTACATGGCGATCGCCAGCATCAACTGCCGTTGGTTGTTCAGACAGTTGATCCTTTTCGACCTTTCCTTCGCCTTGGCCAGAGCCGGGATGAGCAGGCTGGCCAAAATCGCGATGATCGCGACGACCACCAGAAGTTCGATGAGCGTGAAGGCGGATCGACGCCGTGAACCGGGTGTCCGGGGCAATTTGGCCATAAAATGGGTCGAGCTTCCGTGGATCTCTGGCATATCCATTCCCGCTCTTCCAGTCAACAGCGCCAACCCGATAGCACTTATACGGCCGCGCAATGCCGGACTTGTAATCATGGCTTCGGGTGTGCCAGCAGCCAATCGACGACCTTCGCCGAGAACTGTGCCGACAAATTCGGGTCGTGGGTCCCGCCTTCGACGGTCCAAAGCTCGACCGCGCCTCCTTTCGGAGCCCGAGTATAGCGCGTGACTACTGTATCCAATCCCGGCACACCACCGATTAGATCCAAGGAAGGCGCCCCGTCAGCAACCGGTTCTGCTGCGCCATTGTAAGACGCCCAGATTTGAACCTGTTTAAGAGCGCCGGGAAACGGCGGCATGTTCGCCGGAGCCCCAACTCCAGCGCCACCCCAGTAGTTTACAATCTCATCGGCCGTGCCATGAATGTGAAGAATATTCACGGGTTCCGAGGGCGCGCAGAGGTCCGGATTGAGGAAAGTCATTCCCGCCAGGCTGGCGAAACCCGCGATCAAATCAGCGGATTGGCACGCCATGCGATTGGCCATGAAGCCGCCATTCGAATGACTGATCAGGAACACTCGCTTACGATCGACCGCAAACCGATTAAGAATCTCCTGGATCAAGGCACGCAGATAGCCCGCGTCGTCAACCCCGGTATTGCCGAAATCACAACAGGCATCCGTGGCGTTCCAAAACGGATTCCCCCACTGGTCAATCAGACTATCGGGGTAGCAGTAAAGGAACCCCCGAGCTTCGGCCAGGGGTTGCACCCGCAAGTAACTCTCTTCCTGGGCGCCGGTCTGAGAGAGGCTGTGCAGCATGATGATGAGCGGCACAGGGGTTTGACCGTCGTAGCTGGAGGGGATATAGACATCCGCCGGACGCGGGCTTTCGACGCGGTAAAAACCGGCTGCCGTTTTGGGCTGAGCAGTGTAGGCGGCCACGGCGTTGCTGAGGGTCTGCCAAGGTCCATTCGGGTAATCCGCACGCTGCAGGTGGCCTCCTCCGGACCAATTGACCAAGTCTACATCGGCCTGGCGCTGAATGGTCAGAGACGTATTGAACGGCGGAGCGACCCGGCGAAAGCTCCCGGGCTCCGAGGCGTTATGTTTTGTGATAAGGGTCGAGGCTGCCCCCAAGACGGCCCCGCCCGTAGGATTGCTGAGGATCACCCGGAAACTTGTGTCGTTCGTCCTCGACTCGTCCCGCAAAATTGGGACGTCGATCGTCTTGACCATTTCGTTCCGGCCAAAAGCCAGCGTGCCTGCGACCGCAACGTAATCTTTGCCGGCCAGCGCCGTCACGTCGCCGGTCGCGTAGTCCACCCGAAAGGAGTCAAGGGCCACATCGTTGCCCCGGAGCACAGTGACTCCACAAGAGTCGGCATTCTTCAAAACCGAATAATTTCCGGCTTCAAAACCTATTCCTGGATCATTGTCCAGAATCTTCACCGTGGCCGTCTTGGCCGAACCGAGCACCGCGCCGCCCGTGGGGTTGCTCAAGCTCACCCGGAAGCTCTCGCTGGGTTCCTTGATTCCGTCGTTGAGGATTGGGATTAAAATCTGCTTGATCCTCTCGCCGGGCGCAAACGCCAGGGTATTCGTGAGCCCGAGAAAATCCAGACCGCTGGTCGCTGTGAGTTCGCTGGCAGCCACGTCCACCGTGACGGCGGCATTGTCGTCGTCGGTTCCCCGCAGGACGTTGATTCGCGCCACCGAAGCATCCTCGGAAACGACATACGAAGCGAATTCCAGGGCGAACCCTTGGTCATTGTCGCTAATCGTGATCGTGATGGAACTTTGACTGCCGAGCGACAGTCCCGCCGGATTCCTCAGAACGACCTTAAAGGTGCGATCGGGCTGCTTGATGGCGTTGTTCAGAATGGGAATGGAGATGAACTGCAACCATTCCAGCGGAGCAAAGTGCAAGGTATTCGTGGCGCCGACATAATCCACGCCGCTCTTCGCCGTCAGATTGGCAGTCGAGAAATCCACCGCGACCGCGTTCGTGCCATTGTCGCCTCGCACCACGCCAAGCCGGACGCTTCCGGCATTCTCGGCGACGACGCTGGTGGCAAATTGGAACTGAACTCCGACATCATTGTCAGCAATGTTAACAGTGGCATTGCTCCGCGTCCCCAGTCCGGCGCCGGCGCTCGAATTACTGAGGATTACCCGAAAGATCTTTGGACCCTGGGCCAAACCGTCGTCGACGATCGGCACGACGATGGTCTGATTCGTTTGGCCGACGTCGAAGGAGAGTTTGCCAATTGCGGCGAGGTATTGCAGCCCGTTGGTCGCCGTCCCGTCCACCGTGGCGTAGTCCACCCCCACGGAAGAACTGAGATCGCCGGTTCGTTGAACCGCGACCGTGACAGAGCCGGCGCCCTCAAAAGCTTGATAGCTCGGCGCGGAGAATTGCACCGTACTCTGGCAGTAGCCGTTACAGAGGGTAACCAGCAGACAGGTGCAAAGGTATAAAAGGCGCGCTTTAAGTCGCCTGCAGTCGATGAACGGAACTTTGGGGAAACCTTTAAAACCCAAGGCCGAGTATAGATCGTCCAAAATCCTGCCTGATTCACTGCTCGATTGCTCGCTGGTCATGTTCTCCCCACCCTCTTCTACAATTCTCTTTTGAGAATGTTACCGACTCAATTGCAGGGGCGGAGACCCAAAAGATCCTGAATATGTCGATTGGCTTCCTCTCTCACTGAATAGGGGGCAATCGGTCGAGGTCAGGCGCCCTCCACAACTGCGTATTTCCCACGACATCCGCAGTCAGGAGGCCATTTCCATCAGGCAGGAAGCCCACAAAAATTGCCATCCGAGGTAATTCCAGTGAGAACATTTCCCGCAGGGTGACCACGTTCCACAGCTTCACCCAATGCCCGCTCGCCGTAGCCAGGGTCTTTCCATCCGGAGAGAACGCCAGACACTCGACGCCGGAAACGTGGCTGGGCACCGTTGCAATCAAGCGGCCACTCGCGCAGTCGTGCAAGGAAAAGCTATCGTCCGTGTAACCCATCGCCACCCACCGCCCATCCCACGAGAGAGTAGAACCGACCGGCTGTTTTCCGGGGGCTCCGGCAATCTCCCGCACGGTACGTCTTAATCTTGTATCCCAAAGCAGCACTGAGGTCTGCACCTCGACCATGAGCAGATTCGTCTTCTCTGCGAAATGGAAGGGAAAATCCGTATCCGTCTTTCCAGGGGTGGGTATGAGAGCAATCTCCTTCCACGTCCCGGTCTCGAAGACGGCAAAACTATCGAGCGTCCGGCACGCAATCATCAGCTGACTATCCGGTGCAAAGCCCACGTATTGATAGGGAGCGGACCCGCCCTCGAGGAGGCGAACCGGTTGCTTACCGCTGAGGTCTTCAATCCGAATGGGCTCACGCCGACGACCGACTGCCAACCATTTACGATCCGGGGAGACTGCCGACTCGCCCTCGACTTGCCGCCAATCTAACCTCAGCTTTACTCCTTCCGCTGCATTCACTCGCGCGCCTCGATCTTCCGTAACCGTCCCGTTATTGTTCAACTGCCAGAAGTTCAGAGTCTTATCAGACGCAGTCGCCAGGACGTGACCTCCATCGCAAAAGCCGGCAGGGAGACAAGGCCCGGGAAACTGGACGAGACTCTCTTCCAGGGAGATCAGCCGTTCCGGCGACCATTCCTTGATGACTCCACGCCCCACCGTATAAATCGCACCGTCCGGCGCGACCGCCAAAGCGGTCAGTTCCTCCCGGTGACCTCTCAACGTAATAGGCGACTCCCCGTTTTCCGCATCCCAAATCTTGATGCAGCGGTCTGATCCCACTGTCACTAATCGACGCGTGCCGGGGATATATTGCATCTCGCCTATCCAACTCCGGTGCGCTTTTGGCAGTCGGCGCGACTTGATCTCCGCAAGCCTCCCGGGATCCCAGAAGCGGATTTCGCCTTCCCAATGGCCAGTCGCAAACTCCTGCCCGTCAGGAGAAAATGCAACGCAGGACGCATCGTCAACGGCTCCGGACATCGTTAACGGACTGAGATCCGGAACAGTCCAGGCTGAAAGATCGGCTTGGTGGCTCAGGGCATAGCCGCTCCCCGCTATCAGCAAATGTTCGTCCGGCGAAAACGCGAGGCCTTTCGCGGAAAACCAATTGAACGCTGAAAAATCCGACCGCAAAGAAGACCAAGACTCAAAGGGCGCATTCGTCACGCACGCCCTCACCTGCCACGTGGTCGTATCCCAGACCCGCAGTCCTTTTGTACTGCCTGTCGCCATCCATCGCCCAGATCTAGAGAACGCCACCGTCCATACGGTCTCATGATCGAGGAGCACCGTATCCGTTCCCTGCAGAAAATCGTGCCGTATAAAGGTCCGATCCTCCTCGCCGCCCCTGCCCAAAAGAATCTCTCCTGTCGGTGTAAACGCCAGGACGCTGCTCTTCGGTCCCAGATCACCCTTAAGGGCGCCTGTCTGCCGGTCAAAAACTCTCGCTCCATTGGCCAAGAACCGGCCGTCGGGAGAAACAGATAAATACCGATACTCGGTCCTTGCAATCGGGATCGCCCGAGTCGCATCTCCCCGCAAAAGACCTCGAAGGTACCGCCATTCGAAACCCCGCACGTCTGTTTCCTGCGACGTCGGAACATGTTCTCCGAGCAACTGTTGCGCCCGGCCAAACTCACCCGCCTCGATAGCGAGATGCGCCGCCAGCATGTCGCCCGCATACTGATTCTGGCGCGCTCGCAAGGCCTCACTCTGCGCACGCTGCGTTTCCAGGATTTCAGCCTTTCGCGCCTTGTTAATCTGGTAGGCCACCACGGGCGATCCGATCGCTACGACCAGCAGGAGCGCCAGGATCAACACCCCGGCCGTCGCCAGGGCCGCATTTCGACCACACCACCGCCAGACCTTCTCCACCTGCGACACGGGCCTCGCCACAATCGGTTCCCCCCTGGCATATCTCCCCAATTCATCCGCAACCTCCTGCGCCGTTCCGTAACGCTTTGCGATATCCCGCTCCAGGCACTTCAGACAAAGCGTATCGAGATCAGCCGGCACCTCCGGGTTGAGCAAGCGAGGCGGAATCGGATCACTCGTCAACACCTGTTCAAGCGTGTCCGCCAGCGTTCCACCTCGGAACGGCGGACGCGCCGTCAAAGCGTGGTACAAAACCGCTCCCAGGGAATAAACATCACTGTGCGGTCCAATCTGTCCCCGGCGCACCGACGCTTGCTCCGGCGGAATATAATTCGGTGAACCCAGAGTCTGCCCCGTCAGGGTCAAATCAGCAGACATCGCCGCGGTTTGACTCCCGGTGCTACTCTCCCCTGCCCCCACCCCAAACCGCTTCGCGAGGCCAAAATCCGTGATCCGTGGCTGGTCATTCGAGTCGATGAGAATATTTGAGGGCTTCAAGTCCCGATGCAGGATACGCCGCTCATGCGCGAACTGAATCGCCTCCGCCGCCGCTTGCACATAGACGGCGGCGCGTTTGGGCGGAAGGGGACGATCGCGCACAATTTGCGCAAGGTTTGGCCCATCCACAAAATCCATGGCGAAGTAATGCTGGCCCTGGTGCACCCCGACGTCGTGAATGGCAACGATGTTCGGATGCTGGAGACTCGCGGCGGCTGAAGCTTCGACCCGGAAACGGTGGATGAATTCGTCCGTGGCATACTGCCCGAGCAGCAGCATTTTGACGGCCACGAACCGGTCGAGGCTCAACTGTCGGGCTTTGTAGACGATCCCCATCCCGCCGCGCGCGATCTCCTCGAGCAGTTCGTAATCGCCGAAACGGCGGGGCAAATCCGGCACAAACGGCAGGTCCTCGTGTTCCGTCAGTGCCTCGGCCCCGGACTCCTCGACCCCGGTGAGCAAAAGGCAGCGAGCGCAGACCCCCTGGGGCGCGAGGCCGCCCAAGGGTTGGCCACATGCCAGGCAATTCTTCCGCTCAGCGACCGTGCTCACTCGAAGTGTCTCGATATTGCTACAGGGCGTGAACCGGAATGTTACAGCGCGCTGCGCGAAACGATCCCGATCAGGTGCTTCAATTCGTCATCCACCTCACTCGGTTCGACCACGGTCTGCGCGATCTCGTCCCGGAGGATTTCCCGAAACCGCTGGCGCAAACGATGGATCGCCACGCGAACTGAGCCATGACTCAAACCCAGAGCGGCCGCAATCTCCGCTTGGGACAGGCCGGCTTTGTCGCCCCAAACATACGGCTTGAACGCTTCGAAGAGGCGCTCCCGACCACCGGCATGCTCCGCCGTCAGCCGCTGAAAGGCGCGCTGCATAATGGTCGCGGCCCAACTCCGCTCATACAGCGTTTCGGCCGTGCAGTCGTCGACCGGTTCGGCGGCATAAATCGCTTCCGGATCTTCCGTATGCAATGGGACGAAATCAATCCCCCCGCCCCGCTTCTCGCGCCCGAGCTTGACCCACTCGTTAATTAGAAAATTGTTCAGCGAACTGAGGAGAAAAGTCCGAAAGCGCCCGCGAGCGGGATCGGCCAACGCCAGACGATTGCCCTGAAGAAGCCGAAAAAAGAATTGTTGCGTCAGATCCTTGGCGTCTTCCGTCGCATAACCCTTGCGGCGGACGTAAGAATACAGAGGCAGCCAATAGACGGAACAGAGCGCCTCCAGAGCTCCGGCAGCATCAGGCGTGGAGTTCCGGCCTGCGGTCAAAACTGTTTTCCAGTGCGTCGTCGCAAACCACGCAACGTTCGGCTCGCTTGCCTGTGTTGACCCTTCCGCAGACATGAGTTTCGCCGCAAGGTGAACCGGAGCGGTTGAAATGGAAAGAAAATTGAATGCTCAGAGTAAGAATTACCCAGCCCGCTCCAAAGACTCGGATGGGGTGACCTGGCCGGGATCACCGAATTCCCCCAAATCCTTCAAAGTCCCCAGCCGCACAAACTGAAGGCCTGACCCCTTTTCGCGAAGCGAACCTCTGCCTCAATCCCCTCAATCCTTTCCATGCGCTCGTTCGCCTCTTAATGGGGCCTTGAGTGCAGCACCGCCGCTTGCGCGATCCGTGGCTGGATGACAAAAGCTGTTGCTTTCGGGCTGCATTCCGGAGATTAAAACGGCTCCATGCGGCCACCCGAGCAACCCGAGCAGGAATTCTCGATTGAAGAGGCTCAGCGCCGCTCAGCCCGGCGGTTGGCCGGCGGGGCGATTCTGGCGCTGATTCTCCTGGCCCTGGTCCGTCCCGGCTATCGTTGGATCAAAGAGGCGCGGTCCCGAACTCTGGCCCGCCGCGCCGAGACGGCGCTAAGCCAGGGGGACCTCACCAATGCCGCGCACTGGGCTCAGTCCGCTTACCTGACGCGTCCGAGCGAGCCGGCCGCTCTGCGCGCCGCGGCCCGGGTCCAGGGAACTCTCGGGCACCCGAATGCTTTGGAGTTCTGGCAGGGCTTGATCGCGACGGGAAGGGCCAGCAGCGATGATCGCCGCGAATATGTCCAGTTCGCCGTGCGCGTTCATGCGCTGGATCGCGCCCGGGCAGAATTGCAGGCCCTGGTGCACGAAGCGCCGAGCGATCCGCGAAATCTCTGGCTGCTGGGACGCATTTGTTTCGCCGAAGGCAGGTTGGACGAGGCGGTCGAATTTGTCCGGCAGGCCCTGCGGCAGGATGCGGGCAACAAAACCTATCGTCTGTTTCTGGCGACCTTGGAATATGATTCGCCCGATCGCTCCTCGCAGGCAGAGGCCCGCCAGACCCTGGCGGAGCTGGCCGCAGATCCGACCAGCCTGGGCCTCGAAGCGCTGACCTTTCTCGCCCGTCAGCCAGATTTGCCGCCGGATCAGCGACGTCCGTTGGTGGAGGGCCTCGAAAGGAATCCGGCCAGCGGGACCGCGCATCGTTTGCTGGCGCTGGATCTAAAGATCCGGAGCGCCGCGGATCAAAGGGCGGGTTTGATTGAAGCGGCTCTGCGCCAATATGCGGGCAGCGGTGATGAAAACGTCGCGCTCTTTGGTTCATGGCTGAACGACCATCGCGAGTTCGGCGTCACTCTGCGCTTATTGCCGCCGGAAACGGCGGGTAAGAATCGGGAGCAGTTTCTGCTGTTGCTCGATGCTTTGGGGGGATTGGACCGCTGGAAAGAGGCGCAGGATTTGTTGGCCCGTCCGGACCTGCCGATTCCCGAAGCGTTTGCGGAAGCATTCCGGGCTCGCACCGCCCGCAAGTTAAACGACCCCGCGGGATCAACGGCAGCGTGGAAGCGGGCGTTTCAGAGCCTGTCTGAAAACTCCGGTTAAAAAAAAACTAAAGAAAACTGAAGAAAT
>CAZMKE010000034.1:0-73313 GCA_964566945.1 uncultured Verrucomicrobiota bacterium
CTTTGACGGCCTCATTTCGACCATCCGGTGGTACACTTTGCATGACCGCTGACAGCGTAAGAGCCGAGCTTGAGGAAGCTGATCGTAAGTTGTCTGCGGAAAGGAGTCGAGCGGCAGAATCCAAACGTCAGGAGGCTTCGAGACAAGAAGCCTCCCATGGCTGGTGGGCGCGCCAGGATCAAACGATCAGAATTTTCGTAGGAATCGGCGGCCTCATGATCGGGTTCTTCATCTGCCTGTGGATCACCAATGCTCTTCAAATTCACCAGGCGAAGGAAGCTGTGCACGATCTCGCTCGTGAAGCCACTTCGCAGGCCAAGGAGCTAACTGCCAAAATCCTCCCGCCAGTTCACTGAGGACGCTCGCCCCCCCACCTTCTCTCACGCAGGAGGCGGTATTTCTGCCCCCCTAGATTGACGTCCTTCCGTGAATCGTAGGGAATTCAAGCATCGCCAAGGGCTTTTCAAATTGGCCGCCAAGTCGATTCACCGTCAGTCTGCACAGCCTGGGACAGCGCTTTATTTTTGATAGCAGTCGAGGCACCTGAATGTTGAAAGCACAAAAGAGCCAGAGCGCGCTGAAAAGTGCGGAAGGCTGAGAGGCTGTCAGTGAAAGTGTCAATGCCCAAGCAGTTCAGGAGTAGTTCGGACCTCCGGCAGAGTAGTCCTTGCGTTGGAATTCGAGATCGATCAAAGTGCTGCAAATCCGAGCAAAATCGGAGCTTTTGGACTGCGTTTGAGAGCCTGATTCGGACCTTCGCGGGTTCGAGTCCGACCACCGGCACCAAACCCGCAGTTGTTCCTGATACCAAGGGTTTCGTGCGTTTTTCCGTCCAAACGAGCCAACAAAACTGTATGTAATATGTATGCATTCTCAGTAATCGCGCACCGAGATTCACTACCGTTCACGGAGGCTTTAAACAAATGACGCAATGAGCATCAAATCAAACGTGCCGCCCACGCACCCGCACCTGACCAAATGGGTAGCTGAGTTCGGCACCGTCGAGATCGGTCACTGCAGCCAGACGCGCTCATTCATCCGCGTGCTCGACGAGGGCGGCATGGTCTGGAAGGGCCGCCGGAGCTACTCTACGCTGGACGCCGCGCTGGCGGATGCTGAGGCGGGCGTGATGCGCTGGATGAAAGACGAGCTGGGGATTACGGATGCGGGCTAACGGCTCCAAAGATCATGAACACAAGAACGCTCTGGTCACAAATTCTTACCATCGTTGGCGGTATCGCCATGCCCTGAAAGAGCTGGCCAAATGAAGAAGCCGGCCTGGGCGGGTCGCGAGGGCTGTTTGGCGATTCACGAGATGATGCTGGCTCAACACGGCGGCCCGGCGGCCCGGCGGCCCGACGGGACTGCGGGATGAAGGCCTCTTGGAGTGCGCTCTTTCGAAGCCCCGGAATCTTCTGGCCTACGGCTCACCTACGCTCGCCGAAATGGCCGCCAGTGACGTGGCTGGCCTCATCTTCAATCATCCATTTCTGGACGGCAAGAAGCGCACCGGATTCATGGTGGCCCCAGTTTTCCTGGAGGTGAATGGCTGCGTCTTGTTCGCGAGTGAGGAATCGGTCGTGGAAAAGACGCTGGCTCTCGCGGCCGGTAAACTGAAAGAAAGGGGGCACGCTGATTGGTTGGAAGCCAATTGTCGAACGGCTTGAGAGGTTTAAAGCCATGTCGGCTGGTGGCGTGAAAGCCCCCCCTGAAAAGATAGGCCACCCGAAACCGCGGCTCGTTGAGCGAAGCCCGCTCCCCGAAAAACGAAAAGCTTTGCCATGTGAGCTGGCTAGGGTCATGGTGTTCAGGTCCCAAAAATCGCTTCGAAACGTATGCAATCGCGATTTCGCACGTCAGGCCCGGTGGTTCGGCGGAGAGGACGTTTCATCCCCTGCGGCCGCCGCTTGAGCCTCTTCCCGTTTCTCGCGTTGCTTCTAGGGTTCGCAGTTCCGCACGCGAACGCCGCGGAACCAATGCGCTACGTCTACAACGGTCCGGAATCAAGTCTGGACAAGCGCTACGACTACCACTGGGCGATTCTGGAAAGGGCGCTGGAAGCCACGCAACCCAAGTATGGGTCCTACGCAATGCAGTCCCGCCCAGGCATGACAGAGAAACGCCAACTCGAAGATCTGAAAAGCGCCATACCCGGCGGGCTGACGGTCATGTATCTCGGAACCACGCCCGAGATGGAACGCGAACTCATCCCGGTGAGGATCCCCGTGGACAAAAACCTGGGAGGCTACTGCGTCTTCCTGATTCGGTCGGAGAACCGGACGTTGTTTGATTCGGTCCGCTCGGTGGATGATCTGAGGAAGTTCAAGTATGGGCTTGGGCTCGGTTGGATCGATGTCGACATTTTGCGCTCCAACCGTTTTGAAGTGGTGACCGCGTCCTGCTACGACTGTTTGTTCGAAATGCTCTACAACAAGAGGTTCGACGTTGCGCTGCGGGCGGCGATCGAAGTGCTGGACGAATACCAGGAACGCAAAGCGAAGATGCCTGATCTGTTCATCGAGGAGCAAATCACTCTTTATTATCCCATGCCGATGTATTTTTGGTTCTCGAAAACGGAGGCAGGGAAGCAACTGGCCGCGCGGGCGCAGGCGGGTATGATGGCGATGATTGAGGACGGCACGTACGACCGCATATTCGATCAGTATCAAGGTGAAAAGATTAAACGGCTGCACCTGGGAACGCGCCGAACTTTCCGCATCGAAAACCCCTTTCTGGGCCCCGAAACTCCTTTTCAGGACAAACGGCTTTGGTTTGATCCAGGAACATACGTTCCGCATGGATGATCGGGAGACACATGGGTAACGGGCTTTCCACGCGGAGATCAATTGCGTTTCTTGTGAGCGCATCCCTCGTGATCGCCACGGCCCTGGCGCTGAGCTTCTTCGCCTGGTTCAACTATCGCAGTGAGTGGAAGGAGCGCTGGGAATCCCTGCGGGAAGAGCAGGATGCGCTTGCGGACCAGATGGCGGCCAGCCTGGCCCTTCCCGCCTGGAATCTCGACCACGCGCAAATTGGCAAAATCATCGAGAGCGCCATGCGGCATCGGAGCGTCTACTCGATCCTCGTCCGCATCCCGGGGGAGCAGGAAAGCACCGAAGGGCGGATTCGGGACGATCGATGGGAAATGCAGGCGACAAACCGGGCGCCCCTGTTGCCAGGCCTGCTGGTGAGCGACCGCGAAATCCAAATGGCTGAGAAACGGCTGGGTTCAGTGCAAGTAACCAGCACCCCTCGCTTCTTCAGCGAAAGCCTGCAGCGCAGCCTCAACAGAAAAATCCGCGCGATCGTCATTTTCGATTCACTCCTTGTCTGCGGCCTCTATTGGCTTCTCTGGGCGCTGGTGCTTCGCCCCATCCGGCTTCTGGAACGGCACGCCGCGAGGGTGAGCAACGGCACCAAGCAGTTCCCCGCCCTCGCCTCCCGCTTCTTTCCTCGAGAATTGGAGAATCTCCGCCTTTCGCTCGACCAGATGGTCCGGCTGCTCGAATCACGTTACGAGGCCCTGCGAGTCAGCGAAGAACGCTTTTCCCTGGCCGTGCGCGGCTCCACGGATGGCTTGTGGGATTGGAACTTGGTTACCGGCGAAGCCTATTACGCCCCGCGCTTTCGGGACTTGCTCGGCTACGGCTCCCCGGCCGAATTTGCCCCGAACATTGAGACGTTTCGTTCCCATCTTCATCCCGAAGATCGCGCCACGGTCTCGCAGAGGGTGCAGCGCCATCTCCAGAATCGCGAGCCGTGCGACATTGAGTTCCGCCTCTGCACCCGGCATGGGGGGTATCGCTGGTTTCGAGCCCGGGGCCAGGCGGTTTGGGATGAGCAGGGCGCTGCCGTGCGAATGGCTGGCTCGATCACGGATATTACCGATCGGAAAAAGGCCGAGGAAGCCCTGCGTGAATCGGAGGAAAAATTCGCCACCGCGTTTCGAGCGTGCCCTGATTCCATGGCGATCGCAGATCTCGAGACCAGTTGCTATCTGGAAGTCAACGACGTGCACGAGAAGCTCTTTGGATTCACCCGCGCCGAGTCCCTGGGTCGTTCTCCGCTGCAACTCGGCATTATCGAGGATTCCCGCCCGCGCGACGCAGTTTTCCAGCTGCTCAAAGAACGCGGATCGGTCCGCAACGTGGAGATTACCGCCCGCGATCGGCAGGGAAAAAGGCTGGCCATTCTCCATAGCGCCGAGATCATCCGGCTCAAGGGGAGGGATTGCATCCTCCGCGTCTCGCACGACGTTACCGAGCAGCGCCAGGCGGAAGCCGCCCTCCGGGACAGCGAAGAACGGCTGCGCGAAATTTTCTCCCACACTACCGACGCAATTTTTCTTGTCCGCGTCGAACCGGGCGCCCGTTTTATCTACGAGGCCTTCAACCCCGCCAGCGAACGCGCCAGCGGCTACCGGAACGAGGACGTTCGCGGGAAAGCGCCGGAAGATCTGATGCCGAGGGAATTGGCCGACAGACTCAACGCCAACTACCGGCGCTGCCTCGAGGCGGGCGCCCCCATCCGCTATCAGGAGGAACTCGCGTTTCCTGCGGGCTCGCGGATCTTCGACAGCCTGCTCGTCCCCATCCAGAACGCGCAGGGACAGATCTATCGCATCGCTGGATTCGCGCGCGACGTCACCGAAGCCCGCCAGGCCGAGCGCGCCCTGCGTGACAGCGAGGAGCGCTACCGCAAAGTGGTGGAACTGACTCCCGAAGCGGTGGCCATCGCCGTGGATGATCTCCTCGTCTACATCAATCCAGCCGGCCTGAAAATGCTGGGGCTAAGCGATCCTACCGCCG
Source organism: uncultured Verrucomicrobiota bacterium (assembly GCA_964566945.1). GTDB lineage: Bacteria > Verrucomicrobiota > Verrucomicrobiia > Limisphaerales > SXQI01 > DASVNK01. The sequence goes on from CAZMKE010000034.1 coordinate 4,809, forward strand.
TCCTCGGCCGTTCCGTTTATGATTTCGTCCCCAAATCCGAGCGGGAGAGCACGCTGCTTCGGCGGCAGGCGGTGGCCGAGCATGGCCTGCCCACTGCTCCCCACGAGGTCACCCTCGTCCGGCTCGACGGCAGCACGCTGCTGGTTGAATCGATCATTTCCCCGTTCACCTACAACGGCCAGCGCGCGATTATCAACCTCATTCGGGATATCACAGAGCGGAGGCGGGCGGAAAATCAGCGGGCCGAAGCCTTGCGCCGGGAGCGGCGGGCGGCGGTCGATTACGCCCGCAGGCTCATTTCCTCCCAGGAGGCGGAACGGCAGCGGATCGCCGGCGAGCTGCACGACAGCCTCGGCCAAAGTCTGCTGCTGATTAAGAACTACATCGAGCAGGCTTCCCATTCCCCGCACGCTGCCGCGGACTGCCGCGAACGTCTCCAGTCCGCCTCGCAATTGGCTCTCCAGGCGCTGGAGGAGGTCCGCCACATCTCCCGCGACCTGCGCCCCTACCAACTGGACCAACTCGGCTTCACGCGCGCTCTGGATCTCCTCCTCGAAGGCCTGGAGAAATCGAGCGGAATCTCCTGCCAGCGCAAGCTCGAGCTGGTCGACGACGTTATTCGCGGGGAGGCGGCCACGAACCTCTACCGGGTGGCTCAGGAATCGTTCAACAACATCCTCAAACACTCGGGAGCCCGCCGGATCACGGTGGAACTGGAACGCGACGTGCGCCACATCCGCCTCTGGATCGAGGACGATGGCCGCGGATTCACCAAATCACTCAAGGGCTCGAGCGGCCTGGGGCTCCGGAACATCACCGAGCGGGTCCGGATGCTGGGAGGCTTTTTCCAGGTCGATTCCACTCCAGGCCACGGCACGCGCGTCGAGGTGGTCATTCCGTTCCGGCCCGAGTGATTGCTTCGAAACTGCTCGCCAGAAGTCCAATTGTTCGCCAATCTTCCAGCGATGGCGAAGGTGATTACAGTCATCATCGTGGACGATCACCCGCTCTTCCGCGCCGGATTGCGGCAGGTGATCGAAAATGATCCCCGCTTCGCGTTGCTGGCCGAATCAGGAGACGGTTCGGCGGCCTTGGATCTCATTCAGGCGCAAAAGCCGGAGGTCGCGGTTCTGGATGTCGATCTGCCCGGCCTGTCCGGCCTCGAAATCGCCCGCCAGCTTCGTGAAAAGAAATCGCCTACTGCCCTGGTCATTCTCACCATGTATAAGGAAGAGGAGACCTTTAACCGCGCCCTGGATCTGGGCGTCAAAGGCTTCGTTCTCAAGGAAAACGCCGTCCAGGATATTCTCAATGGCTTGGCGACGGTCGCCAACGGCGGCCACTACCTGAGCCCCTCCATCTCAGGCTACCTCGTCTCCCGCCATCAGAAATCCCAGGCGCTCGCAGCCCGGAAGCCGGGCTTGGAGGATCTCACAAAGGCAGAACGCCGCATTCTCAAGCTGATCGCCGACAAGAAAACCAGTCGCGAAATCGCCGCAGAGCTCTTCATCAGCCCCCGCACCGTTGAAGCCCACCGGGCGAATATCTGCGACAAACTCGAACTGCACGGAAGCCACAGCCTCCTTCAATTCGCCCTGGAGAATCGCTCCGCTCTTTAAGCCTGCGGGCCAGGCATTTGCGCTTAATTAGCCTCTCCCAACGCGCGAAAACACGTACGTAGTTCCACTTATAAAAATAGCGAGAACTGAGTACGCGGAAATATGCGGGCCTGGGAATTTACGCAGCCTGCTCCCCTTTCCATAGTGGATGGCATGACGAAAATGAATCAATCAGGCGCGCCCGTCCATCGATGAAAAATCCATTTCCAGAAGTCTTGAGCGGCTTGCATCTTGCCGGCTCGCACCGGCCCGAGCGCTTGCAGCTTCTCCTCGAAAACTCCCAGGACGTCCTCCTCGAAACGGCGGCTGATGGTGAAATCATTTACGCCAGCGGCAATGTGAAGCGCCTTTTCGGCTTTGAACCCCACGAACTGCTCGGCACGAGCGTTTTCGACCGCATCCATCCGGAAGACCTCCCGGAGGCGCTCGTCCAGCTTCCACTCCCCGAATGCTGGTCCACCTGCCGCTGCTTCGATAAGCAAGGCCGGGTGCGCTGGGTGGAAACCACCGGGCGCGACTTCCGGCTCCCGGACGGGACGAAGCACAGCGCGCTTATCGTCCGCGATATCACCGGCCATCGACAGGCGGAGATTTCCCTGCTCGAACACAAGCGCGCCCTGGCCACCGTGCTCAGCAATCTGCCCGGCATGGTCTACCGCCGGAAAACCACTTCCCGTTGGGTTCTCGATTTTGTGAGCGATGGCTGCGACGATCTGACCGGCTACAAGCCTCACGACTTCCTCCAGGGGGGCATCGATTACGGCGCGCTGATCGTGGAAGAAGATCGCCCGGCCACGGCCGCGGCGATCCTCGAAGCCCTGCGCACCCGCGGCCGCTTTCAATTGCAATACCGCATTCGAACCGCCTCCGGAGAAATCAAATGGGTTTGCGAGCGCGGCCTTGGCATCTTTGCAGGCGAGGAAGGCGAACTGCTCAACATCGAGGGTTTCATTGCCGACATCAGCGAATTGAAGCGCACAGAACAAGCGTTGCGGGAGAGCGAGGAAAAATTCTCGAAAGCTTTCCGGGCCAGCCCCGGGGCCATCTCCATCTCGGATGCCCGGGCGCAGACTTTCGTGGCCGTCAACGATGGTTTCGTAAAAATGTTCGGCTACAATCGCGAGGAACTGCTCGGCAAAACCTCAGCCGACCCGAAACTCTGGGAAAGTGACGCGGACCGAAGCCGGTACTGGCAGCAGTTCTTCGCCCAGGGCTTCCTCCGTAATATCGAGATGGCCGGGCGGGCGAAGAACGGGGACCGCATCATTTGCCTTTTGAGCGCAGAATCCGTGCAACTCAACGGGCAGCAGTGCGTCGTGGCGACCCTCCACGACATTACTGGCCTCCGCCGCGCCCAGGAGGAACGGGCCTCGCTCGAAGCCCAGTTGCGGGAAGCTCAGAAGCTCGAAGCGATCGGCGCGCTGGCGGGTGGCATCGCCCACGATTTTAATAATATCCTGGCTGCCATCCTCGCTTATCTTGAACTGGCGGACATGGAGCCCAATCTCCCCGAAAACATCCGCAGTTATCTGGCCGAAATCAAAGTGGGCGGGGATCGGGCGAAACGCCTCGTTCAGCAGATCCTCACTTTCAGCCGAAGGCAAAGCCAGGAACGAACCCCGGTTCGCCTTCAGCCTGTGATTAAAGAAGCGCTGGAACTGATGCGATCCACCCTGCCTTCCACCATCGAGATCGAAACAGACATCGACGAACGCGCCCCGGCGGTCATGGCCAATTCCACCCAAATTCACCAGGTGCTCATGAATCTGTGCACCAATGCCGCCTATGCCATGCGCGGCAAGCCAGGCCGCCTCTCCGTGACTCTGAAGCGGGTCCTCGCGAACAAGGCCCAACCGGAAGCTGACGACCGCTCACCCCGTTGCGAGAAACTGCAACTCTCCATCCGGGATACCGGCCACGGCATGGATGAAAGCACTCTCGGCCGCGTTTTCGAGCCGTTCTTCACCACCAAACCGCCCGGCGAAGGCACCGGCTTGGGACTCTCGGTCGTGCACGGCATCGTTCGCGATCATCACGGCGCCATCACGGTCAGCAGCCAGCCGGGCCAGGGATCCATCTTCGATGTTTGCCTGCCCGTCCTCGGCGGCTCCACTGAAGTCGCCGAAAAAGCGCCCGAAGCCCCGCTGCGTGGATGCGGAGAGCGCATCCTGCTGATTGAAGACGAACCCGCGGTTTCGGATTCCATGCAGCGAATCCTTGCGCGCCTTGGTTACCAGGTAACCACTCACCCGGACCCGCTTGCCGCCCTCGAAGACCTTCGCCTCCAGCACGCGAATTACGACCTTTTGATCACCGATCTGACCATGCCCCGCATGACGGGGCTGGAACTGGCTCTGCACGCCCGGAAACTGCGCGCAACCCTGCCAGTAATTCTGATGACCGGCTTCACCGGTGAAGTTTCCCTCCAGCAAATCAATGCTCTCGGCCTGCATGGTCTTTTGATCAAACCGGTCACGATTCCGTCGCTCGCCGAGAAAATCCACAACGTCCTCGCCCAAAATAAGGGCTGCAATTCCAATGATTAATTCCACCACGCCCGCCCCCGGCCGAATCCTGATCGCGGACGACGACGCGTCGTTCCGACTGCCCCTCGCCGAGGTGCTGCGAAGGACCGGCTTCATCTGTGAGTGCGCCTCCAACGGCCCGGACGCCTTGAACCTGCTCTCTGCGGGCGGATTCGACGCGCTTCTGGCCGACGTGCAAATGGCCGGAAACCATAATCTCGAGCTGGTGGCGGAGGCTCACCGGATCACCCCGGATCTGCCCATCATTTTGCTGACTGGTTTCCCGTGCCTCGCCGCGGCCTCGCGCTCCGTCCGCCTCCCGGTCATGGCTTACCTGGCCAAACCACCTGACCTCAATGAAGTCGAGGCTCTTCTCACTCAGGCTGTTTCCGACCACCGCTTCCGGCGGCTCACCCGCGCCAACCGCCAGCGCCTCCAGCAATGGGACAAGGATCTCCAGCACATCGAATGGCATTTTCGCAAGCCCGGCGCGCCTCAAACTCTCGAACACCAGGCCCGCTTCGCCGCCCTAATGTTCCAAAACCTCATCCTCACCCTGATCGATCTTGAGCGATCCGTTGCTTCCTTATGCCAGCACAGCGGCCCTGACTCCGTCCGCACCGCTGAAATCCTCGGAGCCCTTCGCACCGCCGCCACCACCTTGGCCAAAACCAAGCAGAACTTCAAAAGCAGGGACCTCGGCCAACTCCGTGCCCAGCTCGAAAACCTCCTGGCTCGCAGCAGCTCGGAAGCCGACCAACCCTCTTCCCCCCTCTCTTAGGAAAATGCCCGCAACCGAAACACAGGTCATCGCAGGCGACCCGGCGGCAACTCTTATGACAGGCACGTCAGCTGCTGAAATCCCTCTTTCTGGGCGCCTCCTTCTGGTCGACGACGATGTGTCGCTCCGCGAGTTCCTGAGCGCCCTCCTTCGCTGCCGCGGCCTCGACGTGACCGTCGCCGCCCACGGCAAGGACGCCGTCCGAAGTTTGGAACGGATGCCAATCGATGCAGTCGTAATCGATCTCTTCATGCCCGAGATGGAAGGCATCGAAACCATCATCCAACTCCGCCGCCGCTGGCCTGGCCTGCCCATCATTGCCATCTCCGGTGGCGCCGTTGTGAATAGCCACCAAATCTTGCCCGTTGCCCGAGCCGTTGGCGCTGGCTGGACCTTGGCGAAGCCCTTCACCGAATTCCATTTGCTCCAAACCGTCGCCGAGGCCCTTCGCTCCGGCTCCCATTCCAGAACGACGCCTCCCTAGAAACAATCGAGGCTCGACTGGCAGTTGGAACCAAGAGGTGCGGCACTTTGGATTATCCCAGCCAAATCGCCCGGCTTGACGGTCGTTTACCCCGGCAGGACACTCACCGGAATCCATGACACTCCGGCCCTGGTGCGCAGCCCTTCTCCTGGGGCAGGCGCTTGCGTTTGGCGGGGAATCCTCCGCGGATTCCGAGTGGCCCCAATTGGGGCGCGACGCCGCGCGGACGGCCCATGCGGACCGGACCGAACTTTAAGGAACCGCGCCGCAAACGCCGCCTGGCCGGACGATCTCGAAGCCAAGGCTGGCTCGGATTACCCGATGCCAGACGGGGTTCCGTTTACCCTGGCCGGACGGGCTCAGCCAGTTGTCGCCCAAGGCCGGGTGTTCATCGGAGATATGGACGGAACCGCCTGGGCGATCAGCCTCGATGACGGACGGACTCTCTGGGCGGGCGAAAATCCCGGCGGAACTTGCGCCGCGCTGGGCGTGGCCGGTGATGTCGTCGTGGCGGGCGGAATCAACGGAAGCCTGACCGGATTCGACATTCGCACCGGCACAACTCGCTGGCGCGTCGAAATGCCCAAGGCAATTACCGGAGCGCCGCTTATTCTCGCAGGACAAGTGTTTTCCGGATGTCACGATGGGAAGATCTACGCCCTTGACGCCATGACCGGGAAACAGCTCTGGACGAGCCCGGACCTCGGCGCCCCAATCGTGGCGGATCTCTGCGGGGCGCCGGGCACCATTTACGTCGGCGCGGAGAACATGTTCTTCCACAAGATCGACGCCGCGACCGGACAGGTGCTGGCCAAGACCCGGTTGAACGGCCAGTCTTATCGCATGCTCCACCCGGTGCTGCACCGGGGATTGCTTTTCGTGGAAACCGTCCAGCCGATTTGCGTGGGGAGCGAGTACGTGATGGAAGGGGTGATGCGCGACAGCCCGGATATTCCCGCGGAACAGAGGAATATTCTTCGCTGGCTGGCGGGAGATAACAATCAAGGGAAATGGGGCGATGCATCACCGGCGTGGAGGCATTTGTTCGCCTTGCGAACGGAAGACCTCGGGGAACCCTTTGTGATCCCGAATGGCCCGGCGGACGGCTGTGGTTCCCCTGCTCCACCCCCAACGGTCGATGGAGAGGGCCGGGTGCTCGCATGGTTCAAGACGGCGCATCCCACGCTCACAGCCTTGGGCAGTTTCGGAACGCGTTATTCCATGGATATTTCGGCCATTGATTTGCAGGCCGGTTGGCGCGCGCCGATCGACCATGGGCGGCTCAGCGGGACCACCGGCGAGAGTGACAATCTGTTCGCCTTGAGCACGGGCGGGAGTTTCCTTTATCTCCGGCAGCGATTTCGCGGAACTAAAGTCATCGACCTGCAAGCCAGCAGTTCCCACCTGATTCAGGCGGCGGTGCGCACCCGCGATGGAGGAACGTGGATGGCGGACGTAGTTTATCGAGAGCGTGGCGGGCTGCCTCGGCCTTCGCAACCAGCGCTCGCCGGGCGCGAGGCCGTAGTGATCGCCGGCGACAAGCTTCTATTTGCCGAAGAATACGGCGTGACCTGCGTGGAACATCAGGATCCTTAATGCCTCTCCAATTCTCCATGCAATTCGCCTTTCTCACGTGGACCCTGCTTCTCGCGTTCTCGGCGCTCGCGCCAACATGGGCCGCTTTGCCAGGTCCGTGGGACAAGTATTTGTGGGAAGCCAGTCGCACCACCGACATCCCGGCCGGTGCGAGCAATCTGGTGGCCGAACTGCAACGGGAGACGCAAAAGGTGCTGGATGCCGGGCCGCTCGCGCCGGTTCGAACCGTCTATGCCGATCTGGAGCAGGATCCGTATTTCCTGTATTGGCAAGGCGGGCGGATTATCACCACGCTGGCCATGGCCTGGCCCTATGTCACCTCAGCGCAACAAACGGCTTTGGGGAATTATGTTCGCCACGAACTGGCCGACGAGCAACGCGCCCTTTGGGCCAGCAAGGGTTTTATCCCGCCTGAGAACGGCGCGCGCCGGGAGTTGCATTCGTTTCATGAGGCGCGAGGCTGGGATCGCTACTGGCAGATGTGGGGCAAAACGAAGCCCGTGATGGGCGCCTTCTACGGTCTTTGGCTTTATGCGGATCGCACCGGGGACTGGGCGACAATCCAAGAGCACTATCCACGGATCGTGGCTCTCTATTCGCGCAAGGCGGATCAGTGCGACCTTTACGGAACGCTCGGGGCGAGCATCGCCATGGCCCGCATCGCCCGGCATTTTGCTGATCCCCCGATCCTGGAAATGGCCGTAAGCAACACGGCGGCAGCTTTCCGGGCTGGAAAAGAGTTCGCCACGGTGGAAACCGCGACCCAAAAGTACTGGAAAGAACGTTATGAGCCAAGACAGCGAGGGGGAAGCTACTCAGGGTGGATGTTCCTGGATCTCTGTCCGGAAGCCGGCCGTTACCTGGCTGAACAGGTGAAAGCCGCATCGCTGGCGCGCCATGAGCAAGGGTTGAAAAAATATCCGTTTTTCTGGCTGCGCGAAGCCCAGTATGACTCTCGGTGGACGGGCGACGAGGGAATCGGCATCCCGACCGAAGCGATGGGCATGATCGTGCCGATGGAAAGATGGGTGGCGGGCGCGGGAGCGGAGAAGCTCGCCCGCTATACGCGGAGCGGCCCGATCTGCCTCGGGGATTGTTACTGGATCGAGGCTTTGATCCATGCCATCGAAGCGGCCGGGAAAACCGAATGGAGGGAGATCCGTTGAATGCGCCGGCGGACTTATTACCCTCGATAATCTTTCAGGAGAAAGGCCGCCCGGATGCATCTTGAATGCCACGCCGTGCTCGGGTGGCTGATCGCCAACGCGGGCAGCGAAGATCGCAGGGTGCGAAGCTATACTGTCATTTCGGCCGTGCTCCCCGATATCGACGCTCTCCCTTACCTGCTCGGGCCGTATTACTACGGGCTCTACCACCACACGTTTGGCCACAATATTTTCCTGTGGCTGGCGTGGTCCGCGTGGGGAGGACTGCACTTTCGATCCTGGCGCGCCGGCCTGCTCGGATGGATCGCCTTCGGCAGCCATCTGCTGACCGACGCGTATCTGAGCAACTGGTTCCTGTATCTCCTCTGGCCGCTCTCCCGGCGCGGATTTCTCCCCGCGCATTCGCTGGAGCTCAGCTCCCCGGTGAACACCTACCTGCTCTACTCGACGCCGCTTTGGATTGCGCTCGCAGCGTTCGTCTGGAAGCGCACGCCACTGGAATGGATCCATCCCCAACTCGATCAGCTGGTCGTCTCATTCTTCCGTAAGAAGCAGGCCAAGTGCTCCATTTGTGAGCGCGGCGCCAATTGGGTCTGCGAAACCTGCCAGCATCCGATCTGCCCGCGCCATCTGCATCTCGGCCGAGCCTGGAAGGTCCAGTGCGGGGATTGCCGCGCCAGGAGTTAAAAAGTCTCCCACGGGGAAGCGCTCAAGGCGCTGAAAGATCTCAAGGATCGACCGCCAGAACGATGCGAAAACCGAGGTTGGAATCCGTGAGCGCAGGGTGGCTGCCGAAGAAGTAGCGCCGCGCCGAACGGCAGTCCGATTCACCAAAATCGTAGCCGCCACCGCGAATGACCTTCCATCCGATCGGGTTGGAGGATGGCCCCTGCGGATCGGTGGCGTAACCGCCCGGCAACGGACCGAGCCAATCCTGGCACCATTCCCAAACATTCCCGGTCATATCATATAGCCCCCAAGGGTTTGGCAATTTCTGGCCGACGGGATGCACCTTCAGGGCGGCATTGGCAAAGTACCAGGCGTAACTCCCCAGAGCAGCGTAACCAGAATCATCACCGTAAAAGAAGCGGGTGGATGAGCCGGCGCGAGCGGCATATTCCCACTCCGCTTCCGTCGGCAAACGGTAGCGAACCCCCGCGGGGATGCGCCCGGCGGCGAATTCCCGTTCCGTCAAAAGGGCACAGTAGTTGGTGGCATCCGGCCAGCTTACGCTTGAAACAGGCCGGCTCAGGTCGCCGGGGAAAGCACTTGGATTCGTGCCCGTCACCGCCAGATATTCTCCCTGCGTCACCTCGAACTTGCCTATCCAGAACCCGCGCGCGAGCGTGACGATGGTTTGCGGACCTTCGTTCGTATCCCGGCCGAATTCCGAGGCGGGACTCCCCATGGTGAAGGTCCCCCCGGGCAGAAAGACCATGTTGGTCGGAAAGTCCTGCACAACTGCCCGGTAAATGCGTTTACCGTCCGCCGGACCAGATCGATCGATCCAGAGCGAGTTCGTTCCCGGCAATTGGACGAAAGCGAGGCTTCTCCAGGCGGAGGGCGGCTGCAAATCTGAAATGGCCTGCACCACGCAGACCTGGCCCGGGTCCCCCTGGATGGTCAGGCCAGCAAACAGCTGCAAGTCGAGCGACGGCGAAGTCTGCGCACGTACCCCGCCTAACGCCAGAAATCCGATCACACCCCAAACCCAAAGTCGTTGCATTTGTGTCCTTCTTGATAGTGGTTGCTCCGCCGCTGCGCCTGGTCGCAGCCCGCAAGACCCTGACACACGAAAAGGAGAGGACAATGCTACTTAAGAGCCATTCGCAAAGAAACCAGACTCTCGGAAGGAGGTGGCGCGTGGGACGACGATCGTCCTACGCTTTCACCAAAGCCTGGCGCAAAGCAGCCGCGACAAACTGGCGGCGCTCCTCCGTCAGGCAGGAACCGAACATCGGTGGACACGTTTACATCCCCACTGTTGATCGCCACGTGACACTTTGGGCAAATTGGAATCGGCATTTCTTCTCCGAATGCAATGCGATTGTTCTGCACGACAGACCGAATGGAAAGCGCATTTGAGCGGCTCCCAGAAGATAACCGCAAGTTGCGCGCTGCTGGCAAACCCGAGGCTGGCCAGCAGTGACTGGGACGCCAGATTCCTGAATGCCGACAAGCCAAGCCCCCAGGGATTGGAGATTTTCTACGGAGGGAAAACCGGGACCGGCCCGCTGTTTCGTTTTGTTCGAACATCCAAAGAGCCCGGCGCGGATCCGGCGAGCAAGTAGGCCTTCCTGTGGAGGAGAACGCCACGCTCAGATGGCTCAATCTCGCCGAGAACCTGTAAAACCGAACCTTGCTATCGTGGGATGGGCCAATAGATTGCGCCCTTTGCATGAACGTTTTTGGAAAAGGCGCCCGCGCGGGCCATTTCTCTCTGAGAATCGTCGCAATCGCTTTTGCCGGCGCCTGCGTGAGCAAGACCCTAGGGTGCGACCTCTGCGCCATCTATTCTGCCAACCAGGCGCAGGCTGAATCAGGCAAAGGGTTTTTTGGCGGCATCGCCGAGCAGTTCACCCATTTCGGCACGGTGCAGGTGGATGGCCAGCGTATCGCCAATGAGGCGAATCAGTATTTGGACAGCTCCGTGTCCCAACTGTTCGTGGGCTACAATTTTCCCCACCGATTGGGCCTGCAATTCAATCTACCGGTCATCGAGCGCTCGTTCAGCCGGCCGGACGGCCTCGGAGGGATGGATCACGGGCATGAATCCGGAATCGGAGACGTGTCGCTCCTGGGAAACTGGGTGGCCTACTATCACGAAGAAATGAACTCGACGGTGATGTTCAATCTCCTCGGCGGCGTGAAATTCCCCACCGGCAGTTCCAAGCGGATCGCGGAGGAACTGAATGAAGTGGAGAACCCGGTTGGCCCGGCCAGCGGAATCCACGGGCACGACCTGACGTTGGGCAGCGGAGCCTTCGACGGAATCATCGGCGGGACAACCTACCTGCGGTATCGGAGGCTTTTCCTCAGTACCATGGTGCAGTATGCGATCCGCGGTGAAGGGGATCTCGGCTATCAATTTGCCAACGACCTCACCTGGTCGGGCGGCCCGGGCGCCTATCTGGTGCTGCGCGAAGAATACACCCTGAGCCTTCAGGCGCTCGTCTCCGGGGAGCACAAAGGACGGGACACGTTCCAGGGGGAAGTGGCCGAGGATACCGGAATGACCGCGGTATATATCGGTCCGCAGGTAAACTTCACCTGGAAAGAAAAGCTTAGCGTCCACCTGGGCGCGGATCTGCCCCTCAGCCAGGACAACACCGCCCTGCAAACGGTGCCGGACTACCGCCTCCACGGCGGAATTACCTGGCGATTCTAACGGGTGAACGACCTGGAGAAATCCTCGTCGCTGGTCTGCACCACTTTCTTTTCGAAGCGGGATTCCGCGATGCGCTGGTGGAGCGCCTTTTCGTAGGCCGCACTCTCGAGCGGCAGTTCGACGGAACGACCGGTCCAGCTGGAGTAGAGAGCGGCATTCGCAATCTCCACCGAATTGATCCCCTCGGCGCCCGGAACAATCAACGGCGCGCCATCGAGAATCGCGTCGACGAAATTCTGCATGACCGTGGCGTGCTGAGCCGGGGAGTTTTCGACCGGGATATCAATATTCCAAAGGTCAGGCCGGGCAAAACCGGTTTTGGCGGTCTTGCTGAAGTCACGCATCGAGATCTCGTTTCGGATGAAAGTCATCTTGCCCCCTTCGAGGACAACTTTGCCACGATCACCGGCGATCTCGAATCGATTCGTTCCCGGGGCTTCGCCGGTGCTGGTGATAAAGACGCCGGTGGCGCCGTTCGCGTATTCCATGAAGACGGTTACGTTGTCTTCCACCTCTATATTATGGTAACGGCCGAACTGGCAGAACCCGCGGATGGAGGCGGGCATGCCGACCAGCCACTGCAAAAGGTCGAGCTGATGGGGACACTGGTTGAGCAGAGCGCCCCCACCCTCCCCTTTCCAGGTGGCGCGCCAACCGCCGCTCGCGTAGTAGGCCTCGGTGCGATACCAATCGGTAATGATCCAATTCACTCGCACGACCTGCCCAAGCTCGCCGCCCTCGATCAGTTGCTTGAGTTTCTTGTAGCGAGGCTCGGTGCGAAGCTGAAACATCGCTCCGAACGTCAGCTGGGGGCGGGCCTTGGCCGCCGCGATCAGGCGCTCGCAATCCGCTTTGTGGACTGAGATCGGCTTTTCGACCATCACATGGAGCCCCTGCTGGAAGGCCGCGATTCCCAGAGTGGTGTGAGAGTAATGAGGGGTGGCGACGAGCACCGCATCCACTTCGCCCGAAGCCACCAGTTTTTCGCCGGAATCAAACTTTTTCAGAGAGGGGTAACGCTCCAGCTTGGCCGGATTGGAGCTCGCGATCGCGGTCAGTTCACAACGGCTGACCTTGTTCTGGAGCAGGTAATCCGCGTGATACTTGCCCATGTTCCCCAACCCAATAATTCCAAGACGCACTTTGCTCATGTCGCTGTGGCGCGAGTTTCGGCCAAGCCACGCCCCTGGGAAAGAGAATTTATGAGGACGTCCGGCACGCATCTTTCTCCTTTGTCGCAAGAGAAAACCGCGCTTAAATGGCGCCCATGCATGCGAGAATCTTCCTGAGCGCGCTCGCCTTCTGCGCGGCCTCGGTCTTTGGCCAAGTCACCAATCTGCCAGGCACCCAGCCACTCCAGATGGAGGGCGATCTTTCGGCCCAGATGGTGGCGGGCATCGATCGGTTCCTGCTGCAGCAGACGCGCAAAGAAGCCAACGCCCGGCCGCAACACTGGAAGCGGGACTTCACTTCCCGGGACGCTTACGAACAGTCCGTCGCTGCCAACCGCGCCCAGTTCGGCAAAATGATTGGAGCGATCTACCCGCGAGTGACCTTCCGAGAGCTGCAATTCATCGAAACGACCGAGCATCCGAGCAAATTATGGGAGGGCGACCGCTACGCGGCTTACGCCGTCCGCTGGCCTTCCCTGGAAGGGGTAGATGGAGAAGGACTCTGGCTGAAGCAGAAGAAGACCGCGCAAGGCTCCATTATCTGCCTGCCGGACGCCGATCAAACCCCGGAGATGCTGGCCGGCCTGGAGCCTGGCCTTCCCACGGACGCCCAGTTTGCCCGACGCCTCGCGGAAGCCGGCTTCGACGTCTTCGTGCCGATGCTCGTCAACCGCAGCGATGCCTATTCCGGCAACGAGGAACTGCAGCGCTTTACGAATCAGCCGCATCGCGAGTGGATTTACCGGCAAGCCTACGAACTGGGCGGACATATCATCGGCTACGAAGTTTTGAAAGTCCTGGCCCTGGTGGATTGGCTGGCGGATCGCGGTGAACGGCAGATCGGCGTGGCGGGATACGGCGAAGGAGGCCTGATCGGCTTCTATTCGAGCGCTCTCGATTCGCGCATTCGAGCCACGCTGGTGAGCGGTTACTTTGGGCCGCGCGAGGATCTGTGGTCGGAACCGATCTACCGCAACGTGGCCGGTCTCCTCAAAACATTTGGTGATGCGGAAATCGCCAGTCTCATCGCGCCCCGCACCCTGGTAATCGAATACAGCGAAGCGCCGAAGATCTCCGGCCCGCCCGCCCCACGTTCCGGGCGGAGCGGAGCGGCGCCGGGCAAAATCATCACGCCCGAACGCTACCTGGTGGAAGACGAAGTGAACCGGGCGCGCGGCTTGTTCCCAGCCGGCTTCCCCACCGACATCCGCCTGGTAAGCGCCAACGAAGGAATGCCTGTCCTCCCCGGATCTGACGGGAGCCTGCGCCTGTTGACCAAGGCACTCGGCGCCGATTTTGTGCCAGGTGCGGGCCAACCGGCGGATCAGCGGTTGAAGCTGGCTGATCCCAATGAACGCCAGCGCCGCCAAATCACCGAACTGGTCCAGCACGTGCAGCGCCAACTGGCTGTGTGCGAACGGCAACGGGCCGACCAACTGCGATCCAAAGCCGGCAACGCCACGGCTGCCGAATGGGCAGCCCGCGGCGGCGAAGCACGCAAACAGTTCTGGGAAGAGGTCGTCGGACGGTTCGATCCGCCCCAAGCCGAGATGAATCCGCGCAGCCGCCTGATTTATGATGAGCCGAAATGGCGTGGCTACGACGTGGTGCTCGATGTCTGGCCCGGCGTTTACGCTTGGGGAATTCTCTGCGTGCCCAAAGACCTCAAGCCCGGAGAACATCGTCCCGTGGTCGTCTGCCAGCACGGCCTGGAAGGAGTGCCCCGGGATACGATCGACGGCCCTCCGGCATCCGGCTACGTTTATTACAAGTCATTCACCGCCCGCCTGGCCGAACGGGGTTTTGTCACCTTCGCCCCGCACAATCCTTATCGAGGCAACGACAAGTTTCGTGTCCTGCAGCGAGAAGCCAACCCGATCGGGCGCACCCTCTTTTCCTTTATCATCGGGCAGCACGAGCAGATCCTGAACTGGCTCCAGAGCCTTCCGTTTGTCGACGCGCAGCGGATCGGATTCTACGGCCTCTCCTATGGCGGGAAGACCGCCATGCGCGTGCCGGCGGCGCTCGATCGCTACGTCCTGTCCATCTGCTCCGCGGATTTCAATGATTGGATTCGCAAGAATGTCACGATCTACTCCCCTTACAGCTACATGTTCTCGAACGAGTATGACATGCCCGAGTGGGCTCTGGGCCGGTCTTACAACTACGCTGAGATGGCCGCATTGATCGCGCCCCGCCCCTTCATGGTCGAACGCGGCCATGACGATGGCGTCGCGCCGGATGAATGGGTCGCTTACGAATTCGCGAAAGTGAAACGGTTCTACGACAAGCTCGGGATTGGCGACCGGGCGGAGATCGAGTTTTTCAACGGGCCGCACACCATCAATGGAGCGGGCACCTTCAAATTCCTGCACAAGCACTTGAACTGGCCGGAGCCATGAAATGGCGCCCATACGGACGGAACGCGATCCTGATCGATTTCGCGGAGAAGCCGGATGACACGGCCCTGGCGAAGCGCTTGCGCATTATTGAAACGCTCACCGCCAAAGCTCCATCTCAGGTCGTCGAATTTGTCCCGGGTTTCGTCAACGTGCTGGTCGAGTTTACCCTGGCCGGCACGGATACCGTGGAGGAGCTCGCCCAGCGCACGATCGCCCTGCTGGCGGATCATGCCCGGGACAAGGTTCCGCTGGGGCCGGTGAAGCAAATCGCCGTGGATTATGACGGCCCCGACCTCCCGCGCGTGGCGGAGCACAACAAGATCAGCGTCGAAAAAGTAATCAAGTATCACTCGGAGACGCTCTACAAGGTCCAACTGCTCGGGTTCTCCCCTGGTTTCCCTTACCTGGGCGAATTGAACCCCCGTTTGCACACGCCCCGCCTCCAATCACCGCGGCCGCGCGTGCCCGCGGGTTCGGTGGCCATCGGCGGCCAGCACACCGGAGTTTACACGGTCGAATCTCCCGGCGGCTGGAACATTATCGGCCGGACGCAGCTCAAGATCTTTGATCCCGGAGGGCTGACAGCCGAAACGGAAGAACGGGCGTTTTTCCTCAAGCCGGGTGATCGCGTGAAATTTGTCCCAATCCGAGCATGAACGAATCGCGAAACAGCCGGGCAAAACCGTGAAGGAAGACAATCAACGGATATTGCGGGTGCTCAGCCCGGGCCTCGGATCCAGCCTCCAGGACCGGGGCCGGGTGGGCTGGCGCCGATGGGGTGTTCCGGCCAGCGGCCCGATGGACGCCCACTCGGCGCTTTGCGCGAACCGCCTGCTCGATAACCCGGCCAATTGCGCCGTCGTTGAACTCCTGTTGCAGGGCTCAAGATGGGAAGTCCTGCAGCCCGCGTGGCTCGCTATTTGCGGCGCTGATCTCACCTGCACCATTCCGACCTGGCGCGCTCACCTCGCCTCGCCCGGCGAAATTATCTCCATTCAACAATGCGCTGCTGGGATGTGGTCTTACCTCGCGGTGGAAGGAGGTTTTGCGGGCGAACACCTCTTCGGCAGCGTCAGTTACTACGCTCGGGGAGCGATTGGGCGGGCTCTGGATAAGGGGACGGTGCTCGAGCGGGAAGCCGCCAGCCGCTTTCGCCTGCCCCACGGGGTCGCGGGCAGGATCGGGAGTTGGACAGATCGCTGGAATTTTGCCGATCCCCCGCGCATCCGGCTTTACCCAGGACCCCAATGGAAATCTTTTTCCATCGGAGAACGGGAAAAGTTCCTCACCGCCGAGTGGAAAGTCTCCCCGCAGAGCGATCGGGTTGGCTACCGTTTGGACGGTCCGGCCGTACGGGCCGATCCGGTGGAAATCGTCAGTGAACCCGTGCGCATCGGATCGATTCAGATTCCCGAAAATGGGCAGCCCATCGTGACGATGCCGGACGGCCCAACCGTGGGCGGCTACCCGAAGATTGGCTGGGTCGACAGCTTTGATTTGCCGCGGGTGGCGCAATGCCGCCCGGGGCAGACGCTCCGTTTCCAGCTGGCATCATGAGGCTGGATCTGAATTGCGACCTTGGCGAAGGCGAGGCGCCCGAGCGGACTGCCGAATTGCTGCGCTGCGTAACATCGGCCAATATCGCGTGCGGGGGACACGCGGGGGACACCCAAAGCATGCAAACCACCGTGCGCCTGGCACAAGCCGCGCGGGTGCGGATCGGAGCTCATCCCGGCCTGCCGGACCGGGCGAATTTCGGACGCCAGGTTGTTCTTTTGGCCCCGGCCGAGCTGCGCACCCTCCTGATAGACCAAGTAAACGCATTGCAGGAAGCCGCCGACGAAGCCAGGCTTCATCACATCAAACTCCATGGAGCCCTCTACCACATGGTCGAGGACGATCGGCAGTTGGGCGAAGCGTATGTCGCAACGGTGCGCGAACTCTGGCCGGAGTTGGTGATATTCAGCATCGCCGGAGGAGCGGTCGCGCAGCGGGCCGCGCAGGCCGGTCTGAAAAGCTGGGGTGAAGGGTTTCTCGATCGCGGTTATAGAACCGCTGCCCGATTAATTCCGCGCGGCGAACCGCATTCCCTGCTGAACGCGCCCGAGTTCGAAGCGAGACTCCGCTCCCTGATCGAATCAGGGACAATTCCTGTAGACTCGGGCGAGAGCCTGAAGATCGACGCCAGAACCTGGTGCATTCACGGAGACACGCCGCACGCGACTTCTTACGCCCAGCTCGCTCGCACTGCCTTTGAAAGCCTGCCCTGAGCGCCCTGAGCGGCTCACCCCTTCAGACGACCATATTCCTCCAGAGCAACTTCACGGGCGATCGCATGGCTCACCACCGGTTCCGGATAGTTTTTCCCCAGGCGCAAACGGGCCTGGCTCAGCACATCGGAAGGCGCCGCCCACGGTTGATGAAGCCAGCGTCCTGACAGACCGGCCAGCTCCGGACACCAGCGCTTCACGTAGTCGCCTTGTGGGTCGAACTTTTCGCCCTGCATCACGGGGTTAAAAACCCGGAAATAAGGAGCGGCATCCGCGCCGCAGCCGGCGGTCCATTGCCAGCCGAGGGTGTTCTGAGCCAGATCCGCGTCGACCAGCGTATCCCAAAACCAGCGCGCCCCTTCCCGCCAGGAGATGAGCAGATCCTTGACGAGGAACGAAGCCGCGATCATGCGCACCCGATTGTGCATCCAGCCAGTGGTCCAGAGTTCCCGCATGCCAGCGTCCACGATGGGATAGCCGGTCTCCCCTTTCTCCCAACGCTTGAGCCAATCCTTGTCCGATCGCCACCGGAACCGGCCGAACTCGGGACGCAGCGGGTCCTGCGGGGTGTGCGGAAAATGATAGAGCAGATGATGCGCGAATTCGCGCCAGCCCACTTCGCTCAGGAAACGTGACGCCCGCCAAGCCGCCGGAGCGATTCCGGCGCGTCCGGCCGCCGCCCAAATCTGCCGCGGACTTAATTCGCCGAAATGCAGATGCGGCGACAGCCGGGAAGTCGCGGTTAGATCCGGCCGGTCGCGCAGAGTCGGATATTGGTCGTGAGAATTCTTGAGGAATCGGTCCAGATTTTCCTGGGCGCCCTGTTCGCCCGGCCGCCACGCGGCTCGCATCCCGCCGGCCCAATTGATTTTTGGTTCCAACTCGAACGAAGCGAGATGGTCTGCTTTCGGCCACGCCGAC
Organism: uncultured Verrucomicrobiota bacterium; assembly: GCA_964566945.1. Lineage (GTDB taxonomy): Bacteria > Verrucomicrobiota > Verrucomicrobiia > Limisphaerales > SXQI01 > DASVNK01. The sequence goes on from CAZMKE010000034.1 coordinate 23,133, forward strand.
GGGTTTTGGACCTTCGCCGGGGCGGACAACGGGAGCGATGGATCAGGCCGTTGCAGGCAATGTTTCCAAAATGGGGTAAAAACCTGGAACGGTTTGCCCGCTTGATTTTGAATCGTCCACGGCTCATGCAATAAAGCAGCGTTGAAAGTCTCCACCTCCAGACCCTCAGCTTTCAGCTCACTTTTGATCTGGGTGTCCCGGGCGATCAGCGCGGGCTCGTACCGCCGATTCCAAACCACCGCCCCGGCGCCCGTCTCGCGAATCAACGACCGGAGCGCAGCCAAGGAAGGTCCCGAACGCAAAATCAGGCGCGAGCCAAGCCGCCGGTATGCCTCGCTCAGCGATTGGAGCGACTGGTGCAGCCACCAGCGCGAAGCTCCTCCAGGCGCCCACGGCGCCTCCTCCTCGGGAGACCAAATGAAAACCGGAATGACCGGGCCGCCCCGCTCAATCGCCGCTGAGAGGGCGGAATTATCCGCGAGGCGCAGATCGAGCCGATGCCAAACCAAGGTCGCTTTATTCACGAGCAACAGAGAGAGCTTTATCGATCACCAGCGAAGCTTCCGCCACAAGATTCGAGCCCGCCTTGCCCTGGTACCGGCCCAGAATCTGGCCGGTGCGATCAATCACCAGCAGATTGGCCACCCCGGCGGCCGCGCCCAGTTGCTTGCAGGCCTCACCCGTCCAATCCATCATCACCGGATACTTCCGCGTCTCCTGAAATTTCTTCCGGACATGGCTTTGCAAAAAGCCGGGAACGGCGCTGACCTGCGCGATGCCGCGAAATTCCAACCGCCCAGCATAGCGAGGTTTTAAAGCCGCAATCCAGCCGTCCACCTGATCGCTCCCTTTTCGGTCGGCAATTGTCAGGATGGTGATCTGGCTCGCCGGAAAAGAGAGCTTCTGCGGAGCATCGAATTGATCACGCAATTCTATCGACGGCGCTTTGCTTTCCGCCAGAACCGTCGCCATCAGGAACAAGAGGCCAAAAAAAATCTTCATGTAATTTTTATCGAATGAGAGGGCGTCACGGGCGGCGTCGACTGATAACTGCGCCCTTTCCACTCCGCGGGTTTCCCGCGAAGCTGCCGCAACAAGGCCTGCCATTGGATCAGGAGCAGGCTCAAAATGCCGAGTGGATGGAGAATAGCACCGAGAACCGGTTGATGGAACCGGACGACAGCGACAAACCGGGGAAGCACCGAAACCAGGACCAACGCCAACGAACTCAGTGACGGCTGCACCATGAGCAGACACCACGGCAGGATCTGTCCTGCCAGAAGCAGAGCGGTCATCGGCCCAATCGTTTCCGGAGCGCCCAGCCCTTCCGTCGCATTCTTGCCTAGGCCTCGCCACGTTTCCCGGTTGGATCGGTACATGCGGCAAGTGGCCAGATCCGTGGCGTCCAACAAATCCGTCCGAAAGCCAGCCTCTCGAAAAACACGCGGCAGTTTGATCCCGTCGTGCAACGAATCCCGGATGCGCGCGTGGCCGCCCGCCTTCTCGTAATCTGCCTTGCACGCTATAAAAAGCTGGCCGCATCCGGCTGACATCACCGCCCAACCGGTGCGGCGCATCGCGTGGATCGGGAGAAAACCCAGCAGGATAAAATGGATGAGGGGAAGCAGAAGCTGCTCGGACAAAGTGCCCAACTCCTGCCGGGGCACGCCACTGGCCAGAGCGACCTTGCGGCTTTCCATCCATTGGGCGAGGCGCGCGATGGCGTTCGGCGCCAAGCGCACATCCGCGTCGATGAACAGCAGCAAGGGATGGCTGGCCAGCCCCGCCAGCACGTGGCAGGCGTGCTGCTTCCCGCACCACCCTCGAGGCAGCGGCGGCGCCTCTTCCAGGCGAAGCCGGGCATCCCGGGCTGCCAACGCCGCCACGATCGCCCCGGTTCCATCCGTAGAGTGATCGTCCAGAACGATCACCTCGAAATCTCCCGGATTGGCGAGGATCGACTCCAGGGTGGCCCGAATGTTCAGAGCCTCGTTCCGGGCCGGAATCAAAACGGAAACCGAACCGCTACTCTGAACCGCGCGGGAGGTGCGCCGGTAGGCCAGGCAATTCAGCAAAAAAAGCGCGGAGGGAATTCCCGCGCTGACCCATGCCAGCCACCCCAAAAAGTAAGGATTCATGCCGCGCCGTGCTCCCGGGAGAATTTCTCACCTCGCAGGCGGGCTCGCACCGCCCGCCAAAGATCGTAGACGCCGTTCACGCCCGCTTCGCCCCGGAGCAAATCGCGAAATTCCGAGGCCCGGCGGTGCTGCGCTTCCCGGGCCAGCGCATCCTGGGTTTCCACCAGCTTCTGTTCGAGGAGCGCGGTCCAATTCTGCGGGTCCAAGCTCGAGGATGGCCGAGATTGGATCTCGATCGGCTCGCCAAAGCGCACCAGAACCTCTGGCAGGCGCTCTTCCCAGAAAACATACTCCAGAGCCAGCGGCAGGAACGCGGCGCTTTCCAAACGGGCCGCCAGATGGCCCAAGCCTCCGGCAAAGCGGACAGGCCGCTCTCGCACATCCACAAAGCGGCTCTGCGGCGTGACAAACAACATCCGGTCCGCTCCGCTCAATACGGCCGATGCTTCCCGCAAAAAGGCGGCGGCCCCGCGCCGGCTCCCCTGCTCAACGCCAAAGAAACCGAGCCGCTTGAAGAAGCGATATTTCTCCAGCATCGCTGCGTCGATGGGGGCGAACGCCGTGCGCGCGGGAAAGAACTCATTCTTAACCACCAGACAGGCGAGTGGATCCCACCACGACGCGTGGTTCAGGTACACAATCAACGGCCTGCCGTTGCAACTGGACGGCAAGCCCGTCCGGGAGACGCGCACGCTATGAAAGTGCCGGCGCAGGTAACCACGCACATACCATGAGAACCATCGCAAGATCACCAGGGAAACTTGCGGTTCAGCCCGGAGGGCGCGGCTTCGAGGTTTGCTCCCAGCCAGAAGGACCGGCCGCGGGATGTGCGCTTCGAGGTTCACGCGGCGATCAATTCGGAGTGGACCGCAGCGCGCCTTTGCCCGTCCGACACCGGTTCAACCACCTTGTCGCGATCGAGCGCATCCGCCGCGATCCAACCGCTCATCAGGACCATGGGCATGCCGGGCCCCGGGTGGGCCGCGCCTCCGGCCAGATAAAGCCCGCGGATATCCCGCGAGCGGTTTGAAGGCTTGAACGCTCCAAGGAATTTCCCATGGCTGGCCAGGCCGTAAATCGCTCCATTCAAAACATGATAGCGATCATGAATATTCTGAGGCGTCAGAGCCGCTTCAAACACGATGCGCTCCTCGATGTCGGGCATCTGACCGGTGGTTTTCAATTTATCCAGAATGGTTTTGCGATACGCCGGAAGCATGCGAGCCCAGTTGTGGGCGGGTCGCAAATACGGGGTGTGAACCAAGACATAGAGCGACATTCCACCTTTTGGTGCGGTGGCGCTCTCCGTCAGCGTGGTCGCGGCCAGATAGCAAGTGGGGTCCGGCGCCGGCATGCCTTTCCCGTAAATCGCGTCGAATTCCTCCTCCGGATCGCGGCTGAAAACAAAATCGTGATGAGCCAGATGCTCGTAGCGGCGGTTGAGGCCGAGATACAGAACCACCCCGGAACAGGCGGGCTCGTACGAACGGCGGGCTTGAAACTTCGCATTGATCTCCTCATCGACCAGCTCCGAATGCGTTCTCACCGCGTCACAGTTTGAAACGACGGCCCCCAGCGCAATCTCCTCACCGTCCTGCGTGACCACACCCGCAACCCGCCCCCCCTGCCTCACGATTTTTCGGATGTGCGTGTTCTTGCGAATCTCCACGCCCAGCTCGCCTGCCAGCCGTTCCAAGGCGCAGGGAACAGCGCGCGTGCCCCCGATCGGGTACCAAATCCCTTCGCTCGTTTGCATGTTCGCGATGCCGCACAAAACGGCGGGCGATCCGTAGGGCGACGATCCGACATATTGCGTAAAGTGATCCATCATCTGGGCCACCCGCGCGTCCGGCGTAAAGCTGCGAACGGTGCTGGCGACGCTCCTTCCCATGCGCATCGCCAGCACGTCCCCCACTACCTTCGGATCAAAACTGGTCCTCAGGTCAAACATGTCCCGCAGCCCGCCGATCGGCTTGTAGAAGAAATAGCGTTGTGAAATCTCGTCCAGCCGCGCGCTCAGCTTCATGAAATCCGCGTAACTCCGGCCGGAATTTGTGCCCGGCGCGAAATTCTCCAACGCCGCGGCCATCTCGGCGTTGTCCTGGCGCAGATCCAAAACCGAGCCGTCTTCAAAAAAGCAGCGCCACTGGGGGTCGAGGCGAACGAGATCGACATAATCCTCCATCCGTCGGCCGGCTTCCGCAAAAATGCGGCGCAGCACCGACGGAATGGTCAGGATGGTCGGTCCCATGTCGAACCGGAACCCTCCCCCCTCCAATTCCGCCGCCTTGCCGCCGACCCAGTCATTGCGTTCAAAAAGCGTGACCGCATATCCGCGGGCGGCGAGCGTGCAGGCCGCGGCCAGGCCGCCCAAGCCTCCTCCGATGATTCCGATTCGTTCGTTCTTCATAATGCTGATTTCCGAGAGTTGATTGCCGACTGAAACAGTAAAAGCAGGGCTCGCAGGCGCGCTCGAAGGCCGCCGCCATGCGCCAGCTGGATGTAGGCCGAAAACAGTTCGCCTTCAGAACCGCGAGGCTCCTTGAACGCCGGCCGAAAACGCCCCCGGCTGAGCGTTGCGGCTTTGGGCCGCGTCAACTCCAGGAGTCCCTCCGGACCGCGCGTGACGCCGAACCCACTCCGGCCGCGCCCGCCAAACGGCAACCGGGGGTCGGCGGTCGGAACGATCAGATCATTGATGGTCACGACTCCCGCGCCCAGGCGGCGAGCCATGTTCTGCGCGACGCCCTCGTCGCGTGTAAAAATACTGGCCCCCAGGGCATAGGAACAATCGTTCGCCCGAAAGATCGCCTCGTCGTCATCCGACACAGTGACCATGGACAGGACCGCGCAAAAAGGATCCGCCTGCATCAACCGACAGTCCGGCGAAACGCCGGCCAGCACCAAAGGGGTTTGCAGTGTTTGCTCGTCCAAAACTGACCCGCTCAAAAAATGAGCCCCGCCAGCGACGGCCTCCGCCACCAGCCGCGCGGCTGCCGGATTCGCCACGCACTGCGCCAGCTTCAGCGCACGCGCCAAACGCCCCTCCAACTCGGTGGCGACTGTCCGATGGACGAAGAGCCGCCGCGGGCCAATGCAAGTCGCTCCCCCATTCAGTCGCAGGCCAAAGACTAGGGCCTCAACCACCAAGTCCAGGTCTGCATCCGCCCGCACGATGGCCGCATCGCACCCGCTCAACTCAACAACGGCGGGAATCCAGCGAGGAGAGAGATGCCGGAGAATCTCGGCGCCGACTTCGGCGGAACCTGTAAAAACGACTTTATCCGGGCCCGCCTCAATCGCGGCTCGACCCGCCTCCGGAGCCTCTGGCAGCAGACGCAAAAGATCTGGGTGCAGTCCAGCCTCAACCAGGATTTCCCGCAGCAATGCCATGACTCGTCCGCCAGATTTGCCAGGTTTCAGAACCACAGCGTTCCCAGCCACCAAGGCTTGAAGCAGCTGAACCCCCGGAAGGAACAGTGGATAGTTGCCAGGACCGATGATCAGAATTACCCCGAGCGGTTCCCGCCGAACTTCGCTCCGACTCACCCCGAGCCAACGCAACGCACCCGACGGTCCCAAGGTTCTGGTCCGAAGAACGCCCACCGCCTCCCTCTCGAGAAAGCGGCATGCTTCCAACAACGGCAAGACCTCTGACGTCAGCGCTTCCGCGACCGGCCGCGAGCGGGCCGAGCCTGAAGCACCCGCCAGCAACGCCGATTTGCGCGCGATCACCTGGCGGGCGCGTTTCACGCAATCGAGCCGCTTTTGCAGCGGCCAACCGCCCCAAGTCGCCTGCGCCCGGCGCGCCGCTTCCATGGCCTGCGTCGCCATAATCTGCCAATCGCCGTCCGGCATCTTGACGGCCCCGTCGCGTGGTTGGGAAGCCGCGGTCATGTTTGTTGGTCCACCGGTTGCAGTTCGCTCGGAGGAATCCGACACAACGCGGACTCCTTCGCCATCCCCAGATCCTCGAGCAGAAGGCGCGCGCTGATTCGAGCCCCTTCGAAGATGACCGGAAGACCGCTCCCCGGGTGGGTGCCGCCGCCGACGAGATACAGGCCATCAAGGTCCTCGAAACGATTGCGCGGACGGAGGTGGAGCATCTGATCCAGCGTGTGCGCCAGATTGAAAGTCGCCCCGCGATAAATCTCGTAGCGGCTGTCCCAATCGTCCGGAGTAATGATCCGTTCGTAGCGGATCCGCGCGGGATCGAGATCGTAACCCGCCTTCCGCATCTGGCTTAACAGCAGTCTGCGAAACGGGGCGCGCTCCCGCGTCCAATTTACATTCGGATGCTGGTGCGTGACCGGCGCGAGGACATAGAGTGTGGAGTGCCCTTTGGGAGCGAGGCTCGGATCCGTCACGCAGGCATTCTGGACATAAAAGCTTGGGTCTGCGCTGAGCCGGTGCTGGTTTTCGATTTCGTCCAGGTTCTGCCGGTAATTCTCCGCGATGTGAATCGTGTGATGCGGCAGGTCAAAGCGCCCCTCGATCCCCAGATACATCATGAAGGTGGAACAGGAGTACTTCTTCTTCTGCAGTTTGCGGTTCGACCATCGCCGCCGCAAATTATCGGGAATCAGCTTCTCCATCGCGCGGGCGAAATCCGCGTTCATCACCACGGCATCACTCCGATAAACATTGGCCGCGGTCCGAACGCCCACCGCGCGCCGCCCGGCGAACAGAACCTCCTCGACCGGTTCGCCCAAGTTGATCTCAACACCCAACCGGCGGGCCACTCGAGCCAAGGCCTCCGTAACCGCCGCGCATCCTCCCAGCGGATGAAAAACTCCATGCTCATACTCCAGGAAGCTCAGGATGCTGAACAAGCTAGGGCAGCGGAATGGGGACATGCCGAGGTATTTTGACTGGAAGCAGAAGGCCAACCGCACCCGCTCGTCGGTGAAAAACCGCTTGAGATAGGTGTCCACCGACTGATGCGGTCGAAGCAGGGGAAGCATTTTCAGGAGGCGCTTCTGCAGCAAGTCGCGCCATCCTAGGAATGCGCTCTCCAGACATGGCTCCATCAAATGAAGCTTGGTCCGATTCTCCTCAAGGAAGCGCCGAAACCCAGGCGCATCAGCGGGCGAGAGCGCGGCGATCTGCCGCTCCATGGCAGCTGCGTCCGGGGTGCAATCCAGTTTTCCGCCCGCCCCAAATTGGATGCGATACTGCGGATCCAGGCGGACCATCTCGACCTCATCACCCAGGGTTGTGCCAGCGCAGGCTAGTATCTCATTCAGCACGCGCGGATAGAGGAAGAATGTCGGACCCAGATCAAACTTGAAGCCGTTGGATTGGATGCTCGAGGTTCGGCCCCCAATGATCGGGAGGCGTTCAATGACTCGGACCCGGCAACCGGCGGACGCTAAAAGAATTGAAGCCGCCAAGCCACCCGGACCAGCACCAATGACGATGATTTCTTTACTCACGCGGACTACTGCCTTTCTTTTGCTGCAACAAAACTTCGAAGCGCGTCTCGGGATCAAAATCGCATTTAATGCTGCGGCGCTGCCGGACCCGCTTCACGAACCTCTCAATGATTTTTGTCCCGTAGCACATCTTGTCTAGGTTTTGTTTTATCAACTGAAGCTCATGTTGTCAAATGTTTGTCTAACTTTTTTGCACAAAACTTGAACACGCCATCAGAGTCGGCTGCTTCGCACTAATTTCTCTCACTTAAAATATCCGCAAGATGCTTTCCCTCTTTAACTTAAATGATTTCCGTATCACCAAAGAATGACCCCAACGATCGAAATGCCCATTGGACAGGGAGCCGCTTCAGACCATCTTTGAGGCATGGAAGAGGTGCGGCCAGCGCTCTACACCCCCCTGTCTCGAGAAGAGATGGCGGAGCTGCGCATCGCCCGGGATCTGCTGGAAAACCCGGGCCTGACCGCACGTCTGGCTAATCTGCTGGGCAGTCCGATCGAAAAAAGCTTCCAAATGCTGCCGCCGGACTGGAATGAACGTCTGAGCAAGGCGGTGCGCAGCGCGCTGTTCAAAGCGCTTCAGGTGGCGGTGGCCAGCCTGGGAACCAACCACCCTCGCGCCGCCTCCAACGCCCTCCACAAGCTGCTGGTGGGCGCTTCCGGCACTGTGGGAGGAGCGTTCGGCCTGGCCTCGGTCGCCTTCGAATTGCCCTTATCGACCACCCTTATGCTGCGCTCGATCGCGGATATCGCACGAAGCGAAGGATTTGATATTTCAGCCATCGAAACCAAGTTGAACTGCCTTGAGGTCTTCGCCCTCGGCGGCCCCAGCAAAGCCGACGATGCCGCCGAGAGCAGCTATTGGGCGGTCCGCGCCGCGCTTGGCCAGGCCCTCAGCGAAGCGGCCGCGCATATCTCGCGGCGAGGCGTGGTCGAACGAACCGCGCCCGCCATCGCCCGGCTCTTGAGCGCCATCGCCTCCCGCTTCGGAGTGGTGGTGTCCGAGCAAGCGGCAGCCAAGGCTATTCCGGTGATCGGCGCGGCGAGCGGAGCTGCGATCAACGTGCTTTTCATCGATCACTTCCAGAATATGGCGCGCGGCCACTTCATCGTTAAGCGGCTCGAGGCAAAATACGGGCAGGGAACGATTGAATCGGCCTACCAGGTTCTCTCCAGTAGACAGGCTCCGCCACCGGGATAAGAGCCGATTTCGCCCTTTGCCAAATTCTGGACGCGCGGCAAAACCCGTGTAGCCTAGGCGGCAATTTCAATGTCGAAGCCCAAAAACAAGCAATCGCAGCCCGGAGCCGGAGCGATGCTGATCGTGGGGATCTTCGCAGCCGCCGGATTGGCCGCCGCGATCGTCCTGAGCCGCCCTCCAAAACCTACCGTGGCGGCAACGCAGCCAGCGGCTGCCGCCGCCCCAGCGCCTGGAGCCCAAACCTCTTCACTCAACCCGGCCCAGGCCCCGGAAGCGCTACCCTCCGCGGCCGCCCTCAAAACCAACGCCGATGGAACCCCGGTCACTGGCGCATCGCCGGACGAGGCCAGCGATATCGACAAAGCCACCGAACACAGCCAAAAGGGCAATCTCCTTCTCGCGCAGGGCAACGTGGAGGGAGCGGTGAAGGAATTCGCGCTCGCCGTCAAATTCAACCCCGAAGACGAAGATACCCACTACAATCTTGCCCTGGCACTCGCCAAACTCGGACAATTTGTCGAAGCCAAAAAGGAGTATGAAGAAGCTCTGCGCGTCTATCCGGACTACGTCGAAGCCCACAACAACCTCGCCAACATTCTCGTTCGGGAAGGCCGCTTCGATGACGCGATCGAGCACATCAACAAGGCGCTCGAACTGGACCCAAAGAACGCCAACGCGGAAAACAATCTAGGCAACGCTCTCGCCCGCACCGGCAAGGCGGCCGATGCCATCGTCCATTTCCAGGCCGCAGTAAATCTAAACCCGCAGTACTACGAAGCGCGCAATAATCTCGCGAGCGCCTATATGGTCCTCGGGCAGTTCGACAACGCCATCGCGGAATACAGTTCGATCCTTAAGGAAGAGCCTGGCTTCCAGCCAGCGCGGCAGGGGCTGGCCCGCGCGAAGGCCAAAGCCAGCGGTGGCGCCCGCTGATCGGGCGCGCTTACGGCACGATCACGCTTTTGGCGGACGTCCAATTCGCCGTCGTTCTCAGCGCTTCGTTGGCGGCTTCCAGGCGGAATCGATGCGTCACGAGGCTCTGAAATGGAAACTGCTCGCCGGTCCGCCGAAGGAACTCCAACGCGGCTTTCATGTGCCGGGGTTCGCTCGACCAGGAACCGAACACCTGCAATTGCTTGCGCGTAATGACATGCGGATTCCACAGGATCGGCCCGGCATCGCAATAATGCCCGAGAACCAGGTATTTGCCTCCATCACGCGCCATCTCCATCCCCTCCATCACCGCGCTCGGATGCCCCACGCATTCCAGCACCACATCCGCTCCGAAGCCGCCGGTCAAATCACGCACCGCTTGAATGCGCGCTTCCGGGGATTTCACCTCCTCGATATCAATGACGTGGTCCGCTCCAAATCGGCGAGCCATCTCCAACCGCGCGCGCGGCGCCCCGAGCACAATCACCCGCGACGCGCCCGCGCTCTTCGCCACCGCCAACGCGGAAATGCCCACAGGCCCCGCTCCCTGCACCACCACCGCATCCTGCCAGTCAATCCCGGTCCGCTCGACGCCGTGAATAGCCGTGATCAGCGCGCAACCGGCGCCAATGACCGATTCCGTGGACAACTCCGGCTCGAGTTTAAAGATGTTGCTCCCCGGTCGAAGATAATGGAATTCGGCATAACCGCCCAGAAAATGCGGCGTTTGGTCGCATCGGTAGCCGATGCCGTAGGCGCGCCGGTGCGGGCAGCGGGTCGGCTGCTTTTTCTCCGCGCAATAAAAGCATTTTCCACAGGAGATCGTGGACGTCCAGGTCACCCGATCGCCGACCGCCAGCGGCTTTCCATTCCAATCGCGTTCCAGGCCATCCCCCAATTGTTCAAGGACTCCCACCGTTTCGTGCCCGAGAATCACCGGCAGTTGGATCTTTAGCTCTCCCTTCCAAAGATGCACGTCCGTGCCGCAGATTCCCGCCATCTCGGTGCGCACCAGGGTGGCGCCGGGTTCGGGAGACGGCAGATCAAACTCTTTTAGGACCAAATCGGCTTTAAACGTTTCCAGGACGGATGCGCGCGCTAAAGGCATGCCGCAGGATGGCGCGCCGCCGCCCGCCCGACAATTCGAATTGCTTTTGCCGCGCAAGTTTGGACCCTTCCCCCATGGCGAAGAGCTACTGGATGGTCAAGCAAGAGCCCGAGGCGTACTCATGGGACAATTTTGTCCGGGACGGCGGCACCGCCTGGACCGGCGTGAGAAACTTCCAGGCGCGCAACAATCTGCGCGCCATGAAAAAGGGGGACCTGGTCTTTTTCTACCACAGCGTCTCGGAAAAACAGGTCGTCGGCCTAGCCAAAGTCGTCAAAGAATTCTATCCGGACAAAACGGCGGACGAAGGGGATTGGTCAGTGGTCGACCTCGAACCGGTGAAACCGCTGTCGCGGCCCGTTACCCTCGAAACGATGAAAGCAGATCCGCAATTGAAAGACATGCCGTTGATCAAGCAGTCCCGCCTCTCAGTGTTGCCCGTGAGTGAAAAGCAAGCCGAGCGACTGCTGGAACTCGCAAAGAAGTGACAGAGAAGAGCAAAAGAGACGTGGGGATGCTTTACAGGATTGTGCCACACTTCTATGGTGCGAATGATGAGTTTTGAGCGCGGTTTGTTTTCAGGAGGTATCCAGTGATCGCGCTCTTGTCCGGCCTCGCCGCAGGCGCGGTGCACGTCATTACGGGCCCCGACCACCTTGCCGCCATCGCTCCGCTCGCCCTCGACAAATGGAAAAAGGCCATCGCCATCGGTTTTCGCTGGGGTCTTGGCCATTCCAGCGGCGTTCTCTTCGTGGGCCTGCTCGCCCTCATCGCGCGCGAACTGATTCCGGTCGAAGCCCTGTCCGGCTGGGCGGAACGCTTGGTCGGCGTGCTCCTGATCGGCATTGGCATTTGGGGCCTGCGCCGCAGCCTGCAGACCCGCCTGCACGCGCATGAGCACACCCACGATGGCACTACCCACGTTCACTTTCACGCCCACGGCCAACGGGAAGCCCACCCTCCCGTCGAAAAAAAAGCCCACTCCCATGCTCACGCCGCTTTCGTCGTCGGCACGGTTCATGGCATCGCCGGAGGCTCGCATTTTGTCGGCGTCGTTCCAGCCCTGCTCTTTACCAATCGCGTGGACGGCCTGATGTACCTCTCGGCGTTCGGAGTCGGCACAGTCCTCGGAATGATCGCCTTTGCGGCTGCCCTTGGTTTGGCCAGCCAGCGCATGGAGCATCATCCCACTCGCCTCCGTTGGGTCACCTCCGGAGCCTCGGCCTCGGCGATCGCCCTCGGCTGCTACTGGATCATCGCCTGAGTTGATCCTGGCTCGTCTGCCGCCGCTGCCTATTCCTTCACGAAGTCGTGCGCCTTCAGCCAACGGAGGCATTGTTCCGTCCACGGATGCCCGCCGGCCAGGCCGATTCCATGCCGCCCCTTCTCATATATGTGCAATTCGTAGGGGACATGGTTTTGCTGAAGCGCCAGGGCGAACATCATGCTGTTTTCCGCCGGGACCGCGCCATCCTCCGCGGTATGCCAGAGAAATGTCGGTGGCGTATCGCGCGTCACTTGTTGTTCGTTGGAAAGCTGCTTTACCAGATCCGCAGGCGGGTTCTCTCCCAGTAAATTCTTTTTCGATCCTTGGTGCGTTTTCTCTCCCAGGGTGATCACCGCGTAACAGAGAATTCCCAAATCCGGGCGAGAGCTTTGCTTTTCGATTTCATCCGGCGAATTCGCATCTCCGGCGTCAAAATGCGTGAGCAGCGTGGAAGCCAGATGCCCGCCTGCGGACGACCCCATGATGCCAATGCGTTTGGCGTCAATACTCCATTTCGCCGCCTGCGCTCGCACCGTCCGCACCGCCCGCGCGGCGTCCTGGAGCATCCGAGGATGGCGATAACCGTGGGAACCCAGCCGGTATTTTAGCACGAAGCCGGTCACTCCATGGTCCGCCAGCCAAAGCGCGTAATCCTTGCCCTCGTGCTGCGCCAGCCCCCCGTACCCGCCGCCGGGACAGATCACCATGGCGGCTCCGGTGGCTTTCCCTTCCGCGGGACGGTAGACCGTCAGCGTGGGAACGTCGTTTTCACCCGTCCCCAAAGCGCCCGGCGCCTGGCCCGGCCAAAGGGGAAAGCTTTCCTGCGCTGAAACAGAGAGCACGGACACAAACAAACTCATAATGGCGGCAAGACGAAGTTTCATGCCCGCGATGCTAGCCAAACCCAAAGCGAATTTGAAAGTATTTTGACCCAATGTGGCAGCAATCGGAAGCGGCCTCGCCAGATTTGAGAGCGTCGAAAACATCGATTCGCAAATCTGCCGCGCCACAACGAAGTCAGGTCCGGAACTAATCGAGATGGTCCGCATGGGACCAAAGCAACTTTCATTTCCCCGGCCATCCTTGCACCAAGCCCGCGCACCATGACTTTAGACGTCATAATCATTATCCTAACCAAGCAGCAACTCTATAAAACTGCGCCTGGCATTCCACGTGCTCAAGGGTCTAGCCGATGCTCGCGTTCGCTCAAACTCAGTCCTCCCGCCGGTTCCAGGCTGAGTTCCGACGGCTGCATCCCGCGTCAGGACAGGATCGCTCACGGGAAATTAAAATTCCTCACGTTGTCGCTCGGTAGTAGAAGAAGTATGAAAGCGTTTCGAATTCCGTCCCTGGCCTTGGCGGCCATTCTCCAGGTTCTGCCCTTCGCTCGGATTGTCGCAGTGCAGCAACAGCCCATCGCTCCGCTCTGGGCGATCATTCTTCGTTGGGCGGGCGCGGCCGCTGCGGCTCTCGGAGGCGTCCAGGCTGTCTCGGGCGCGTCCACAGTCATCACCAGCCCCACCACCGCGCAAGGCACCAACGGCGTTCCGTTTAAACAATTCCGTCTGGCCACAGCTCCGGATCAGGCTCACTACTGGACCGCCAAAGGGCTCCCCGCAGGGCTGATTCTCAACGGGACCTCAGGCTCGACTTTGTGGTATATCAACGGCACGCCTGCCGCCTCGGGTCAGTATAACGTTCAACTTACAGCCAAAGATCAAATCTCCAGTGGCGCGGATCGCACCGTCACGTCCACGCTGGTAATCACCATCATCAACACCGGCACGGCCCCGGCCATCACCGGCCCGCCCAGCAATCAAACCGTAACCCAGGGGGCCACGGTTACCTTCTCGGTCGCCGCCAGCGGGACTGCGCCCGTGAGCTATCAATGGCAGAAGAACAGCCAAAACCTGGCGGGCGCGACCGGCAGCTCCCTCGTCCTGCCCAATGTCACCTCCGCCGATGCCGCCACCTACACCGTTCTCGTCAGCAACTCGCTTGGGAGCGCAAATGCTTCAGCAACTCTGACGGTCAATGTTCCCCCTGCCATCACGGTCCCGCCATCATCGGCCACGATCACTGCGGGAAACAGCGTGACCCTGTCGGTGAGCGCCACCGGCACTGCTCCCCTCTCCTATCAATGGACGAAAAACAACCAGAACATTCCGGGGGCCAGCAGCCCATCTCTCACGTTCTCCCCCGCGGCAACCTCGGACTCAGGAGATTACCAAGTGGTCGTTAGCAATGTCGCCGGCTCAGCCACAGGCGGGCCTGCCACCTTGACGGTGAATGCGCCGATCTTTGCGCCTGTCATCATCGCGCCTCCCGTTTCCCAGACGGTGACCGCCGGAGCCGCCGTCACGCTCAGCGTCACCGCGAGCGGCACCGCCCCCCTCTCCTATCAGTGGACCAAGAACAACCAGAACATTCCGGGGGCCAACAGCCCTACGCTCAGTTTTGCCGCCACCGTCCTTTCCGATTCGGGCGATTACGGCGTGATCGTCAGCAACTCCGCCGGTTCAGCCACGGGCGGACCCGCCACGTTAACCGTGAATGCGCCGATCATCGCGCCTGTCATCATCACGCCTCCCGTTTCCCAGACGGTGACCGCTGGGTCCGCTGTCACGCTCAGCGTCACCGCGAACGGCACGGCTCCCCTCTCGTATCAGTGGACCAAGGACAACCAGGCCCTTCCGGGTGCCACAGCCGCGTCTCTTACCCTGGCAGCTGCCTCTACAGCCGACTCGGGCGATTATCGTGTGATCGTCAGCAACTCGGCTGGCGCCGCGACGGGCGGACCCGCCACCCTCACCGTCACTCCGCAAACCATCGCTCCGAGCATCACCACCCCGCCAGCGTCCCAAACCGTGACCGCCGGCTCCGCGGTCACGCTCTCGGTGGCGGCCACGGGCACGGAACCGTTCGCTTACCAGTGGAGCAAAAACAACCTCGACATCCCGGGTGCCACCTCATCCACGCTCGCCTTCGCGTCAGCAGATGCCGCCGACTCCGGTGATTACCGCGTCCGCGTGAGCAATCCCGCCGGCAACGTGATCGGCGGACCAGCCACTCTAACGGTGAATCCGGCCCCGATCGCGCCCGCCATTACGACGCCGCCCGCCTCCCAAACGGTAACGGTCGGTTCCGCTGTCACGTTCTCGGTTGCCGCTACCGGCACCGCGCCGCTCGCCTACCAATGGAAAAAGAATAACGCGGATCTGCCCGGCGCCACGAACTCTTCCCTGTCCATCCCGTCCGCTGCGCTTTCGGACGCCGGTGATTACAGGGTCCTCGTCAGTAACGCCGCGGGCAGTGCCTTGAGCAATCCCGCTACCCTGACCGTTAACGCCGCGCCAACCGGACCAACCATCACCTCCGGCCCCACGAATCTCTCGGTCCACCCGGGCCAGAACGCCCAGTTCTCCGTCACGGCGGCCGGAGCCGCTCCGCTGAGCTACAAGTGGTTTCTCGGAACCACGGAAATTCCCGGCGCCACCAGTTCGACGCTCACCCTGAACGGCGCCACAACCGATGCCGCCGGCGGCTACTCCGTCGAAGTCCGGGACGCAAACGGCGCCATCCATAGCGCCCCGGCGACTCTGGAAGTGGTGCTACTGCAAATCCTCTCAGCGATCGAGCAGGACGAAGCCCTCGTCATTACCTGGAAAGGAATCCCCGGCGTGAAGTACGGCTGGGTCAAAAAGGATGACCTCACGGAAACCTGGCAACCGCTGGCACCGATAACCGCCACCCTGCAGAATGGCCTGCTCACCGCCAAAGTGAACAACACCAACGGAAAATTCTTTCGCCTGGCTGTCCTCCCATAAACGAACACAGCGGCACAGCTCAGGATCGGAGCCCACGCGATTCAAAATTCGCGTGGGCTTTAATTCCCTGGCAGGCAGGTTCGAAATTTTACAGAGCCCCCGTGCCGCTGAAGGTCACGCCGGAGCGCCGCAATGGGATTTACCTGGCTCGTCCCCTCGCAACGGTGGTTTTGATCTGCCGCGCGCCCCGATCTTCGTGGAGATCTTTGGACTGCGCGAAATTCGGGTCGTGCTTGTGCTGCTTGTGGGCCATCTCGCCTCCGTCGGCCCCCAGCTTGCGGGCGGGTGATTTTCGGGATTTCTTCATAACGTCGGTTTATTAGCTCATCTTGGGAAAGCGTGTTGAACCAGTAGGTTACCGAATCCAGCATCCTCGCCCGGAGCCTGCGTCACTCTCCTATTCTTGCCGCCCAGTTCACCGATCTTGCCCGCTCCACAGATGGGGGCGTCTTTAGTCTTCGATCTCGAAAGAGGACAGCGCAGGAGCGCCAAGGCTAGGAAACGGGCTCACTTCGTCAACGCGAGCAGGATGTCGGCGTACCACGCACAGTTCAGTCCCAATGTCTCATCCAGTTGCATATCCCGGTTGCCCATGTCCATGCGCCCGGAGTGGACCCCGAGCAGCGTCCACGGGAGTTTGGGATCGGCGTCCCGATTCTGCATGACCACCGGGGCGCCACTGGTGCCCCGATGGGTGCGAGCATCAGTCAAAAAGTAGCCCATCCCCTGAAAGCGGAGGCCGAACGAGGAAGCGATCACCGCTTGCCGGACCACCGGCAGGTGATGGAGGGAGTCGTGAAAACCGAGAGGAAAGCCTACGATGAGCACAGAGGTTCCCACTTCTACCTCCTGCAGAGAGCCCACCAGATGAGACGGGGTGAAGCACCTGAGTTCCACCGTTGGCGGCAGCGCGCCATGCTCAAGTTCGATCACCGCCACGTCAATCTCACCGCCGGCATCCCGGCCCTCGCGCCAGAGGCTTGCGCCGTCGCGGTAAAGGGGCACTGAAAAACCGACGGACCGGGTGAGGTTCCGAGCATCCGTATGGAGTTCGATCTCGATTCGGTTTGGAAAGTGCTTGCTCGGCTTGTCGCTCACAACGTGCCGGCTCGTTACCAGGAATAGCCGGCCCGCCCGCTCGAAGAAAAATCCGCTGGCGCCCGTGAGCAAAACCTCACCATAAAAAGTCGAGACCCTGGCGGCGGTCAGCAACAATGGCTCGATGGCAGGAGTCTCCATTCGCTCGCACAGTGGCCCCAAGGCCGGCTTTCCGCCAGAAAAAGGAAAGTCCGTTCCCCGGTCTTCCTCCCGTCAGCCAGTAATTCTCGAGCAACGCCTGCTGTATATCGCAAGAGGATTTGTGCCGGCGCGCTAGCGAAGATTGAGGACTTGCAGAGAGAGAGAGAGTTCAGTCCCTGCAACCGACAACCTCATCCCGTCGGCCGCTCGGGCTCCTGGCAGCGGGCGCTGCCAGGAGTCGGCGCGTAAAGAAACTGCTTTCGGTTTTTTAGCGTTGGCTCAACCGGGCGACAAACCCGTTGGGGAACACCGCGCCGCCCACGGCGTAGACAGTGCCATCGCGAGCCACCGCCACGCCGCCAGGAAAGGGCAGAGAGTCTCCGGTCAGAGAGATGTGGCTGCTGGGATCGTTGAACGGAATCTTCACAACGTCACCCATGATGTTCTGCGGATTGCTGTGAGCGAAGATTTCCGCAACGTAGAGGGAGCCGTCCGGCCCGAACGCCATGCCATTAATCGGGGAGAGGCCGGTCGTCCACTCCTGTTCCGCTCCGATCATCGCGACCGATCCATCCACAGGCAGATCGGCAATCGGAATACGATAAATTTTCGCCGAAGGACCAAAGGCGAATGAATCCACGAGCGCCAGCACTCCCACATAAAGCGCGCCGTCCGGGCCTAGGACGACCGCCGTGGGCGTGCTGTCCGCGGTGATGTTGTTGTCAAAGTAGGCGAGGATCTTCACCTGCCCGTTCGCCAAAACCTCAGTCAGCGTGTTGGCGCCGGCATCCACTACGTAGGTATGGCTGGGCAGGGCCAGCACTCCGTAGGGGTTTGAATCGGGATATTGACTGCCCGGATCCAGTTCCGGATGGTCGCCCGTCCAGGTGTAGTTCGGAGTCCCGATGTCGGCCACTGCTTTGACGTTGCCGGAGGGCGTCACTTTGAACAGCGTGCCGAAGCCCGCGCCGTCCGATGGGACAGATTCACCAGTAATCGCGTAAATGGAGCCATTGCCCTGAACCGAAATGCCGTCAACCCCGACTTCCGAAGTCGAGGAAAAGCCCGAGGCGATGACGCGCAGACTCGCATGCGCGGACGCTGGGTTGACGATCTCGTCGATCGCACTGCTGTGGCCCGCGACCCCGCCTGCCTCCGCCACATACAGTCGATCCCCTGGCCCAAATGCCAGGCCACGCGGGCTGTGCAACCCGCCCACGACCACCGTATAGGCCGGTCCAGCCTGAAGGTTCTGCGAGAAGCCGCCGGCCACGAGCAGGGACGTGGCAGCCAGCGAATGAAGGATTTTATTACTGAGTTTTTTTGATTTCATGAATGATAAGTTTTTCACCGAAAGCCTCCTCGGCTCCCTCGGAAGGGCCGAACGTTAGGCGGCATCCATCCACCCGTCAACGCTCAAGCCTAAAAGGCCTTTGCTGCCGCCGATGTCGGCCGCTCGTTCGCCGCGTTTATCGTTCACGCCCGCCTCACTTTCCCTTGGACCCTACCCGCCCTGCGATTAAATTCTCGCGTGTTTTGCTTTTTGAATTCACCGCGGATCAGGGCGCTTTTGCTCAGCCTCGCGGCCGGGGTTTCGTTCTCCTGTGCTACCTATCCGCCTGCGCCTCCTCTGCAGCGCTTTGCCTACGAGCAGCCTCAAATGGGCGTGCCGTTTCGCATCGTCCTCTACGCGGATTCCGAATCGCACGCCGCCGCCGCGGCCGAAGCGGCCTTCAAGCGCGTCGCGGATCTCAATGCCATCATGAGCGACTACGAGACGGACAGCGAAATCAGCAAGCTCTCCCGCACCTCCGAGGAAGGATCGCCCGTCGTGCCACTCAGTGACGATCTCTGGAAAGTGCTTTCCCTCTCTCAACAGATCGCCCATGACAGCGCGGGGGCTTTCGACATTACGATCGGCCCGTGCGTCGCGCTCTGGCGCAAAGCGCGGCGCGAAGAGCAACTGCCCGACCCGAAGCGCCTTGAAAACGCCCGCCACAAAGTCGGCTTCACCAATCTCGTCCTCTTTGAAAAGGATCACAGCGCTCAGCTTCTCCGGCGCGGAATGCGGCTCGACTTGGGCGCAATCGCCAAAGGTTACGCCGCCGACGAGGCCCTCAAAACTCTCCGCCAGAGGGGAATCAAACGCGCCTTGGTGGCAGCCAGTGGCGACCTCGCCATCGGCGACCCACCGCCCGGAGAAAAAGGCTGGCGCGTGGAGATCGGCGGCTATGACGCCACCAACGGCCCGCCCGCCCTCGTCACTCATCTGGCCAATCGCGGCGTCTCGACTTCCGGCGATGCGTTCCAGCGCCTCGAAATCAACGGCATTCGCTACTCCCATATCATCGATCCCTTCACCTGCATTGGCATGACAAATCACGCCCTGGCCACGGTCATCGCCCGGAATGACACGATCGCGGATGGCATCGACACCACTTGCACCATCCTGGAGCCGGCTCAGGCCCTGGCCCTGGCCAGGAAGTATGACGCGGAGGTTCGCATCATCCGCATGGAACAGAATGGGCCGGTGACGATCGCCAGCCGCAACTTTCCTGCCGCGCCCACGCACAAATAGCCGGCGCGCGGCTCCTGCAAAAAGACTGCGGTTTGACGGCCCGGGTTCCACCGTGGCTAATTTCCCCGCCCGGTTGCAAGTTGCATCCAGCCTTTTCGATTGGCACTGTTGCCGCGATGAAATATCGGCGTTACGGGAAGACAGAGTTGCAGATGCCCGTTATCACATGCGGCGGGATGCGCTACCAGTGGAAGTGGCAGGACGTGCCCCCGAACGAAATTCCCCCGGACAATCAGGCCAATCTCGAAGCCACCATCCGCCGGGCGGTCGAACTCGGCATTAATCATATCGAAACCGCCCGCGGCTACGGCAGCTCCGAGATGCAATTAGGCCGCGTCCTTCCAACCTTCCCGCGCGAAAAGCTGATCGTTCAAACCAAAGTGATGCCGAAGCCCACGGCCAAGGAGTTCCTCAGAATCTTCGATCAATCGATGGATTACCTCCGGCTGGACTACGTCGATCTCCTGTCCATCCACGGCATCAACAACCGCCAGCACTTGCAGGAGTCCTTGCGGCCGGGCGGTTGCCTCGAAGCCGCCCGCAAACTGCAAAAAGAGGGCCGCTGCCGATTTGTCGGTTTTTCCACGCATGCCACGACGGACATCATTCTCGAAGCCGTCAACAGTGGCGGGTTCGACTACATGAACGTTCACTGGTACTTCGTGAACGATCTGAACTGGTCCGCCATCGAGGCAGCCACCCGCCTCGACATGGGCGTTTTTATCATCAGCCCGAACGATAAAGGCGGAAAGCTCTACGCCCCCCCTCCCAAACTGGTCGATCTCTGCGCCCCGCTCAGCCCGATGATCTTTAACGACCTTTACTGCCTCGCCCGGCCGCAGGTGCACACCCTGAGCATCGGCGCGGCCCGCCCGAGCGATTTCGACGAACATGTGAAGGCGCTAAACTACTACGAAGCCGCGGCCGCCACCGCCGAACCGATCGCGAAAAAGCTCCAGGCGGAACTTGAGCGAGTCCACGGCGCGGCTTGGTGCCGCGATTGGTTTAAGGGCGTTCCCGAGTACGTGGATGTCCCCGGCGAGATCAACATCCGGGAGATCCTTCGCTTGTGGACCTATGCCAAAGCGCTCGATCTGGTGGACTGGGGCAAAATGCGCTACAACCTCCTCGGCCAGGGCGACCACTGGTTCCCCGGAGAAAACGCTGCCAAGGCGCGGTCACACGATCTTGCCCGCACCCTGGCCGCGAGCCCATTTGCCCGGGAGATTCCCGAAATTCTCGAGGAAGCCCACGCGATGCTCTACGAAGCGCCGGTCAAGCGGCTCAGCCAGAGCTAGCCGCCCCTCCGCTCCAGTCCATCAGGCCGCGGCCTTGATCGCCCCGAGCACTTCGGCCGCGTGCAGCTCCGGTTTCACCTCCGGCCAGATCTTCGCAATCTTCCCATTCCCCGCGATCAGGAAGGTGACTCGATGCGTGCCCATGTATTTGCGGCCCATGAAAACTTTCTCTCCCCACACCCCGTAGGCCTCCACAATCTTCTTCTCCTCGTCCGCCAGGAGCGTGAACGGGAGCTTGAATTTCTCGATGAACTTCTGGTGCGCTTTCACGGGATCGGTGCTCACGCCGAGCACCACCGCGCCCGCCTTCTGGAAATCGCCATAAGCGTCTCGAAAGCCACAGGCTTCCTTTGTGCATCCCGGCGTATCGTCCTTCGGATAGAAGTAGAGAACCACCGGTTTGCCTTTGAAGTCCTTGAGACTGACGCGCGCTCCGGTCTGATCCGGCGCCGCAAAATCGGGAGCTTTGTCCCCCTCTTTCAATTTCAATTCCGGTTTTTTAGCCATACCGATCCGCAAGTTGTTATCTCCTCGCGGCCCTGTCCATCAAAATGATTTCACCCTTCCCCGCCCACTCCGCTCCGGATTCGATTCGGATTCGGGACTCGCCTAGCTCCGGGCTCCACCGGCATAATCCGAATGACGATGAGCAGCCGTTTCGACGTTGTGGTCGCTGGATTGGGGGCCATGGGCTCCGCCGCCCTCTTTCACCTGGCCCGGCGCGGTCTTTCGACCCTCGGCCTCGATCAATTTGCTCCCCCCCACCTTCACGGATCTTCCCACGGCGAAACCCGGGTCATCCGCGAAGCCTACTTTGAAGATCCCCGTTACGTGCCCCTGGTGCAACGCGCCTACGACTTATGGTCCGAACTGGAGCAACTCTCCGGCGAACATCTTTACCTCAAAACCGGCGGCATCATGATTGGCTCGCCCGCGAGCGCTGTCCTCTCCGGCACGCTCGGCAGCGTCCGTGAACACCGTCTGCCGCATGAACATCTCGACAGCTCGCAAATCGCCACTCGCTTTCCAGAGTTCCGGCCCGATCCGGGGATGGAGGGTGTTCTGGAGCCACGGGCCGGGATTCTCCATCCGGAACGATGCGTTGCCGCCCACCTGCAACTCGCCGCCCGGGCTGGCGCGCACATCCGCACCAACGAAAAGGTGCACGAGTGGAGTCAGGACCCCACCGGGGTCGTCATCCAGACCGCCCATGACACCTACCACGCCAAAAGACTGGTGCTGGCGGCCGGCCCCTGGATCTCCTCGCTCCTTCCCAGTCATCGACAGCTCTTCCAGGTGGAGAGGCAGGTGCTGCTTTGGTTCAAGTCGCTCGACTCCACGCTTTTTCGTCCGGACAGCTTTCCCATCCATCTTTGGGAGTACGAGCCGGAAAAGATGTTCTATGGTTTCCCCGATCTCGGCAGCGGCGTAAAAGTCGCGTTCCATCACCAGGGCGAACTCACCTCCGCGCTGGCCGTCGATCGGAACGTTCACGCCGCCGATATTGCCTCCATGCGGGAGCTCCTCGAACGCTATCTGCCCGAAGCCAACGGAACTTTCCTCCGCGGCACGATCTGCCTCTACACCAACACTCGCGACGGCCATTTCGTTCTCGACCGCATTCCGGAAAGCCCGAATGTCCTTGTGGCCAGCCCATGCTCCGGCCATGGGTTCAAGTTTGCCAGCGCCATTGGCGAGGTTCTCGCCGACCTGGCCACCGAAGCGCCCCCTCGCTTCGACTTGGGCCTTTTCTCCCTGGACCGCTTCCGCCAGCCTTCGTGAGCCGTTACTTCCTGTCGGCCTCGGGATCGTCCAGATATTCGCCCGGCGGCAGATTCTCGTACCCGCGAAAGTGCTCGGGCCGCAGCGGCTCAGAAATTCGATTCTCCTCCCCCAGCCACCGGCCCAGGTCCACCAGCTTGCACCGTTCCGAACAAAAGGGGCCATAAGGAGTCTCAAACCACGCTCCTTCTTTCTTGCAAGTGGGACATCGAATGGCGCGCTTGGCGTTCACAGCACTACCCTATCGCAACCGCCCCGCCCTTGGCAAAAGTCCGCCGATTTTCGTTTTACAGTTCCCCTGGGGAATTTTAAGGTCCCGGCGATGTCGGAAGCGCGTTCTCAAAAGCAGGCGGTCATGATTGGCGTGGGTCTCGATTCGGATGGCCACAAGAGAATCACCACCGGCCCGAACTTCCTCCTCGCGGGCGGCTCGAAAGAAACGCACGAGGTGATGACGGAGAAAACCGTCAAGATCAATGAAAAGCTCGCCGCCAAAGGCAAAAATTTGAACACGGTCAGCCGCGAAGAATTTGACGATATCGCCCACTCGGTTGGATTGGTCCGCCACCAGCCAGGCGCCAACAACGACAAGTCTTAATCGACGCTCTCGTCGGCTTCCCCTGCTCCGCCGCGATCGATGCAAAACCCTCTCTTGCTCGCACGCAGGAAATCGAGGAACAGGCGCGACTTTTCCGAGGTAAATTCTTTTTCCAGCGTCGCCAGCGCCTCGCGGAATCGCTTCCGGCTTCGCAGCGCGGCATGATAAAGCCGCCGCAATTCCAACCGTTCCTCGCTCGTAAACCCAGCCCGCCTTAACCCCACCACATTCAGGCCGCTCACCCCGTTCGGCCCGCGCGCCACCGTGTAGGGCGGCAGATCCTTGCTGATGGCGGAACCGCCCTGCATCAACGCCAGAGTCCCCACTCGCGTGTACTGATGCACCAGGCAATTCCCCGAAATGAACGCCCGCTCGCCGATCTGGCAATGCCCGGCCAGGAGCGCCCCATTGGCGATGATCGCATGATCCGCCACCACCCCGTTATGCCCGAGGTGGCAATGCGCCATGAACAGGCAGTTGGAACCGATCCGCGTCGGTTCGCTCGCTTTGTTCGAGCGGTGAATCGTCACGTGCTCCCGGATCACGTTGTCGTTCCCGATCTGCACCCCGGTCAACTCCCCTTTGAACCGCAGGTCCTGCGGCAGATCCCCAATCACCGCTCCAGCGTGAACTCGATTGCCTGATCCCAGTTCCGTGAGTCCAGTCAGGTACGCATGCGGACCGATCTGGCAACCCGGGCCGATGCTCACATGTTCGTCGATCACGGCGTACGGGCCGATCACGACGTCGCCCGCCAGGCGCGCTTTGGGATGAATGACAGCTGTTGGATGGATCATCTAACTGTAGAAATAACCCAGTTCGCGGAGGGACACATAATCTTTCGGGCGTTCCTGCGTCCTCGCTCCCAGGATCACGTGATCGAGCACTTCGATCTTCAGCAACTGCCCCGCCCGGATCAGATCGCGCGTCACCCGGATATCCGCCTCCGACGGCGAAGGATCGCCGCTGGGATGGTTGTGGACCAGAATGATCGCGGCGGCACTGGCCGTAATGGCCGGCTTGAACACCTCCCGCGGATGCACCAGGAGGGTATCGAGCGTCCCGTCCGAAATCTTTTCCACTCGGATCAACCGCCGGCGCGTATTCAGCAGCACCACTTGAAAGGTCTCCACGCCGCTAAACCGCGCCTCCTCCCGCAGCAGGTCCGCCACCAGGTCCGGGCGGTCGAGCACCGGCAACTCGGCGCGCAATTCATTTGCCATCCGCTGCGCCAGGGTGAAAGCCCCCTTCAGCGCAATCGCTTTGTCGCGGCCAATCCCTTTCACTTTCTGCAACTCGGCCAGCGGTGCGCGCGCCAGTTTGTCCAGCGAGCCAAATTCCTTCATCAGGCGCTCGCCCAGATCCACCGCGGACACCCCCTTGGCCCCCGTTCGCAGCAAAATCGCCAGCAACTCCGAAGTTTTCAGCGTTTCCGCCCCGTGCTCCACGAGGCGCTCCCGCGGCCGCTCCCCCTGCGGCAAATCCTTGATTCGAATGTGAGACTCCTGGATCAAGCCGCAGTCGAGCATGAAAGTGAGGCCGCGCGTTTTCAATCCAAATCCCGCTCAAAAAACCAGATCCAGCAGCAAAACACATCCGAACGCCACCAGCGCCAACACCGTTTCCAGCACCGTCCACGTGCGCAACGCTTCCGGCACGCTCAGGTTCAAATACTCCTTCACCAGCCAGAATCCGCCGTCATTTACGTGCGAGAGAAGCAACGAGCCAGCCCCCATGGCCACCACCAGCAGTTCCAGATTCGTTCCCGGTTGCGCATCGGCAATCGGCTTGACCAACCCGGCGCACGTTGTAATCGCCACGGTGGCCGATCCCGTCGCCACCCGGATCAGCCCCGCGAGGGCGAACCCCATCGGAACCGCGGGCAAGCTCCAGCGGGTGGCGATCTCCGCCACCGCCTTGCCCGCTCCGCTCTCGATCAACACCCGGCTGAAACCGGCGCCCGTCCCCACCACCAGCAGAATCATCGCCACCGGAGCCAGCGATCCCTCGCTCAAGCTGAGCAACCGCTCCCGGCTCATTCCGCTTCCCCGCGCCAGAGTCAGGCTCACAAAAATCACCCCCGCCAAAAGCGCGGACACCGGATGCCCCAGCAGCGAAAAGACCGGCCGGGCTGGGCTTGTGGCCGGCAACAGCAGATCCGAGAGTGAAGCTCCCGCCATCAGGAGCATCGGCACCAGGATCACCGCCAGCGAAATTCCAAACCCGGGCCGCGCCCCTTGCGCGGCCGCCGACGCCGCCAGCCCGGTTTTGGGCGCGCTCACCGCTGTTAGCTTCAGATTCCGAAACAAAAGCGGCCCGGCAATTCCCCCGGCGACCAACGCTACCGGCAAACTGAAAAGAATGGTCCTCCCGATATTCGCATGCAGCAGTTCGATCGCGGCCAGTGGCCCCGGATGCGGAGGGATCAGCCCATGAGCTGCGGAAAGGCCGGCCACCGCCGGCAGCCCGAGCCGCAACAACGGAATGTGATTGCGTTCACACGTCACATAAAGAATCGGGGCGACCAACACCAGGCCTACCGCGAAAAACACCGGCAGCCCCACAATCAGCCCGATAAAGAAAAACGCCACCACCAGTCTCTTTGGCCCAAAGAAATCCACCAGGCCCACCGCGATCGCTTCCGCTCCCCGTGTCTCGCCCAGGATCTTTCCCAAAACCGTTCCAAGGGCAATAACCAGCGAGATCGATCCGAGCACCGATCCCACCCCGTCCTGGAAGCTTTTGAGCAAAACGGCTGGCGCCAGCCCGGCACACAACCCGAGAAAAATGGAGGCCAGCGTCAGAGCGATGAACGCCGTCACCTTGAAGCGAACGATCAACACCACCAACCCGACGATCGCCAGGGCGGCGTAACACAACAAAGCGGCGCTGGAATGAGGCGCAGTCACTCGTTCATTCTGCGCCCATCGGCGATTCTCCGGGGGTGCAGTGCCGCGATTGTGGAACAGACCATCCCACGCCGCGAGCCATTTCCTCTTTTTGGAGTGCTGGCATGAAGCGGAGCGCACTTCCAGCTCTCGGCGAGACCGCGATACTGGTGCCACCGCCAACGCTTCGCCTCAAAGTTCCCCTCGCTCACCTCTTCCAAACCTGCAACAGCCCCCCGGGCTCCATTCGGCTCGCCAACAGACTTAACTGGCGCCTCAGCCGCCAGATAATCACCGATCCGATAAACAATTTTCCCAACGTTCTCCGCCATCGTTTCCCAAGGACGAAGGGCCGGCCGGACACCGGCAGTTTGGGACACGACTGCCGCGAGGGAAGCCGAGGAATTTACGAGGACGGCACTGCGGTTGACGTGAGGTTGGTGATAAAAGGCGGCCTCAAGCACTGGGGAGGGTGCGACTGTCATTCCTCCCGCCGCAACCGCCTTGCCGGAACAACCGGACGCCGCTCGTTGACGGTCCGACTTTGTGTGATAGGTTTCCCTCGTCCTATATGAGTACTAGCAAACTAGACACCTCTGGGATTTTCCAACCGCCCACCGTGGGGGAGAATCGGACGCAAATCAGCCTCCCTGCTTCCAACGTCTGCATTCGCAAAAACGGCCTCGAGTTTCGCACCGAAAACCCGCTCAGCCTTTGGACCGAAATGACGATCGACCTTCTTTGTTGGTCGGGCAAAAAAGTCCATTGCCACGGCGTCGTCGTCGCCTGCCACGGCAACCGGCACACCGGTTACATCGTGAGCATGGTCCTGATGAACCTCACCCGCCAGGCCCAGCAACGGCTCGATACCCTCGCTTTCTCCCGCTTCGCCTAAGATCTCCACCAGCTCCGCCACCCCTCAACTTTTTCAGCCATTCAATGAACGGGATTCATCCCGTATCCTTTCATCGGCTTCTGTCCCGTTGCTCTCGGCTCCGTTCTTCGTCGTCCGCGCGCCCGGTCATGGCCCTCTCCCCGTTCTCTGCCCGCCCCTCTTTTTTCTCGCCGTCGGTTCCCCTTCGCGGCTTCATTCGGGGCTCACCGGCGCCACCATAAAAAACGGAGCCTGCCCGCATCCTCGCACATTGAAAAGCGCCTCCCGGCAAGCCCGCCGCACATTCTCGTCCGGATCTTCCTGAGCCAGGCGCCGCAACTCGGGCAACGCGTCGTACGCCGGCAGCCCCATGCCACCCAACTCCGCCGCCGCTGACTCGCGCGTCAACGGCGACGAATCATCCAGCTCCCGCAAAAGCGTTGAAACCGTCGGAGAAGTCCGGGCCGAAGGAGCGACCCGTCGAAAACTCCCCCCATCCGCCTTCGATCCAGCCGCAGGATTCCGAACCGCCGGCTGAGGCTGAGCCTTTCGAGCAAGGCGTGCCTGCTGCAACAGCAGAGCCGACACTGCCAGCCCTATCAGCAAAGAGATCGCCCGCGCTCGCTTCATCGGATATCCAAAGAGTCTCACACCACGCTGCCACCTGCAAATCCCCAGAGCCCCGGCTCGCCGCTCGACAAGGCCCGGCCGTTATCACCGCCCTCGTTGAATTCTCTTTCCGTTCGCCCCCCTTCACCCGCTATCTTGTCCTCGCGAACCCAAGATGAATAACCTCCATCTGGCGATACAGTTTTTTCTACAAATTGCTGTGATTCTGCTTTTCTGCCGCTTGGTCGGCGCCCTCGCCAGGCGCTTCGGCCAGCCGCAGGTCGTGGCGGAAATGATCGCGGGCGTGCTGCTCGGCCCTTCCCTGTTTGGCCTGCTCTGGCCGGAAGGCCAGGCTTGGCTTTTCCCGTGGGACAAGGCTCAAAAACTCCGCGACACTCAAACCTACCTCTTCCCAGCCTCGCAGTTGGGCCTCGCCCTTTACATGTTTGTCGTGGGCATGGAATTCCGCATCGATATCATTCAGAAGCGCCTCAAAAGTTCCATCGCCGTGTCCTTTGCCGGAATGGCCGCTCCGTTTGCCCTCGGCGCTGGCCTGGCTTGGATCTTTTTCCACCAAACCAATCTTTTCCCCAAACGAACCTCTCTTGCCGAAGCGATGCTTTTCCTCGGCGCTTCCATGTGCATCACCGCTTTCCCGATGCTTGCCCGCATCATTCATTTCAAGAAACTCGCCGGCACCACCATGGGCACCGTGGCTCTCGGGGCGGGCGCGATCGATGACGCCACCGCTTGGTGCCTGCTCGCCGTGGTTCTCGCCAGCTTCGACAACAACTGGAGCCATGCCGTGGCCAATATCGGCGGCGGAGCGGCCTATGTCGCCCTCACTCTCCTGGTCGTTCGCCCCCTTCTCGGCCGCCTTCGCGGGGCCATCCTCCAGGACGGCTCGCTCACAGAGGCCGGCCTGGTCGTTGGCTTGGCTCTGATGGCCCTTGGAGCCTGGTTCACCGACCTGATCGGCCTGCATGCCGTCTTTGGCGCCTTTGTCATGGGAGCGGCCATGCCGCGTGGCATCGTCACCCGCGACCTCATTGCCCGCATCCAACCCCTCGCCGTGGCCTTGCTCCTGCCGCTCTTTTTTACCTACTCCGGCCTCAACACCAAGATTGGCCTGCTCAACACCGGTTTCCTCTGGCTCATGTGCGCCGCCGTCCTCGTCGCCGCCATCCTGGGCAAAGGCGTCGCGTGCTGGCTCGCCGCCCGCGCCACGGGCATCTCCCATCGCGAAGCTCTCGGCATCGGCACGCTCATGAACGCCCGCGGCCTGATGGAACTCATCATTATCAATATCGGCCTGCAGCGGGGCATCATCTCCGAGGGCTTGTTCGCCACCCTGGTTATTATGGCCGTCGTCACCACCCTCATGGCCTCCCCCATCTTCGAGCGCCTCGTCGGCTCGGGAAAATACCAGCCCACCACCGAACCCGAACTCGCCCCCGCCTCACTCGAATCCTCCGCCCTCTCCCGGAACTGAGCCGGGCGGGCACTCCGCTCGGGGTCTGGTCCTTGAATGCCAGTTTAAAAACGATTCCTGCCCAATCCGACCGCGCGGACAGTGTTCGCTTTGCCCTGTTAATTTCCCAGGGTCTTTGGCATGTGGCTTTCGTAGCTTGCCCCTGCCTCAGCATCTCCTCTCCAACTTCTCCAAGTAGGCTACCCGCTCCGCCTCTCCAAATTCCACCACTCGCTCCGTTCTCACCTCCCGTCTTCGCTCAATCAAGCCCAAAGCGCGACGGCCCATCAGGTCGAGCGTGTGATTCCGCTCCACCATCCGGTGAGCCGCCACCGATCGATTCACTGCCTCATCGGGCGCTTTGAGACAATACGCCATCGCCTGTCCCAGTCCTTCCGGATCTCGCGGTTCCACGACTAAGCCTGTGATGCCCTCATGCACAATCTCCGGGATGCCTCCCGCCCGCGTCCCAACCACCGGACACTCCGCGAACATTGCCTGCAAAAGCGATTGCGGGATGCCCTCGTCCTTGTAGCTGGCCAGCACCGCCATATCGAACGCCCGAAAGAAGGGCCAGGCGTTCGGCTGATGGCCGACAAGCCGCATCCGCTCCCCGTGTCGTGATTCTTGGCGTTCCTCTTCCAACCGCTTCCGTTGCGGCCCATCCCCAACCACCACCAGGCAATGCCCCGGGAACCGTTCGGCCAGTTTATCGAACGCCGCCATCAGATATTCATGCCCCTT
This sequence comes from uncultured Verrucomicrobiota bacterium, assembly GCA_964566945.1. Classification (GTDB taxonomy): domain Bacteria; phylum Verrucomicrobiota; class Verrucomicrobiia; order Limisphaerales; family SXQI01; genus DASVNK01. The sequence continues at coordinate 53,123 of CAZMKE010000034.1, forward strand.
CCAGCTTCGCAAAACGGCCACGCACCCGATGAATCGCGTGGCGCCCGGCAGATCGAGTCGCCGGCACAACGCGGCGCGTTCGGCCTCCCGCGTCGTTTCGAAAACCGGCGGCGCGATTCCCGTCGGCACCGTGGCGACATGGGAAGGATCCAGGCCCAATCCCCGGACCAAATCGAGCCGGATGCACTCCGCCGTCGTCAGCACCTGGTTGGCCGCCTTTCCATAGAGAAACCGGTTCGGCCATCCTGCTCGGACGGGCGCGCTGATATGCCGGTAGCGAAAGCGCGCTTGAACCCCGGCCAACAACGCCGCCACCAGGCCTGCCCAACTATCCAGGCTGCTGTGGGTCCCCACCATGTCCGGACGCACCCGGCGAAAAACGCGCCGGAGCCGGAGAAGATCAAGGCAGCGGGTTGATCCGCGAAATGGGGTGGGAATCACTTCGAAATTGTCCTCGCGAAACCGTTCGCCGATCTGGCCATCCGGGCGCGCACAGAGCACAACCCGGTGCCCTCTCTCGCGAAACCATCGCGCCTCGTGCCAGATGCGAATCTCCTGCCCTCCCCACCCGGTGGAGGCTTCAGTATGGATGATCGTCATAAAAGAACGGCAGCCGCAGCCTTCCCAACGACCTGCCCTCCTTGAAAGGACGCCCGGTGCTGCCACAAAAGTATGGCGGCATACCGTTAGGAAGGCAATGGGTTTTAATGAGCGGCCTGACTGTCGCAACCACGGAAACGCCGGAACCTTTGCGTAGTCATATCGGGTCAGCCTCGAGGTATGGCGGCAAGTTTGACTGCGAGCTGATCCCCCGGGGGGATGGTAGACTCCGCGGTCCTCTGGAGGGCCTTTCCCCGGAAGTCTCTGCCTCCCAGCCTGGAGCCCGGCGGTTCGCTTGCGTAACAATTCAACGACACGGCCTTCCCTCTGTTCCACTCCCGTAACCTTCATTCCTCAACCCTCTCGCCCTAAAGAGATTACCAGCCTGCAGGGCCGCTTCCGAAAGCGGCAGGTTCATGTCCGAAACCTGACAGTGTTTTCCCGGCCCCTCCCGAATACTCAGGCGTCGCAGGCGGGGGATTTTGCCAGTCTGCAGAGCACAAAAAACCCAATAAACTATGAAGATCAATGTGTGTGCGCTGGTGGCCGGAGCGCTGGCAGCCGGGATCGGAGCTGAAGCAGCCACCTACAACGGCGACCTATTCCTCGGGTTCACCACCCAGAGCGGGAAAGATGTCATTTACGACGTCGGTCCGGCCAGCAGCCTGTTCCCGGGACAAACCTGGAATCTCAGCTCCTCCCTTCTCGGGGCTGGCATCACCTCCCTCGGCAGCGTCAAATGGGGCGTCTTCGGCGACCGCAACGTTTCCGGCCAGCGTTTTGCCTGGACCACCACCTCCGGTCCTGTTCCCTCGGCCCTGCCGAACACCGCGGTCTGGGGAACGATTGACACTCCCGCCCGCTCCATCGCCTCCCAGTTCACGACGCTCAGCCTGAACCAAAGCGTCACTCCGGATGCCAGCTTCGATAACAGTTGGAACCAGCAGACCATCGCCGGAACGCTCACCACTCAGCTCCACAACGCTTACGGAGACCCGAACACGTCCGGCCTGAAAACCGCTCCGTTCTACCGCGTCCTCGCCGATGGGTCCGCCCCGGAACTCATCGGCTCCTTCACCCTCTCCGCCGGCGGGTCGGTCAGCTTCGTGCCGGAACCAGCCACTTACGCTCTGCTGGGCGTCGGACTGCTCAGCTTCACTTTGCGCCGGAAATTCAAGGCCTGATGCGTTGAACCCAGATTTTCAATTCATGATTAATCCAAATAAAACGACAATGAAGATGACCAAAACGATCCTCGCGGGGGCCTTCAGCCTCGGTCTGCTCACCAACCTGGACGCGGGCACAGTCTATATGACCGGCTCCACCGCGATGCGGGGCGTGGTTTATTCCACGCTCAATGCCGCTGGCGCGGTATTTGACGCGGCTCCGGCCTTCTCCGGACGCGACGGCAGCTCCGCCAGCGGCTGCAATTACATGACCTTCAGCGGCACGGTCGGTGGCGCGCCCATCACCGTGAAATGTCACTGGTCCGGCTCTGAAGCGGGATTGAAGGACGTCGTCACCGGCCAGTTGGAGACTTTCCTCGCGGATAGCGTCACCGGGTATCAATCCGCCAAACCGGCCGCCGCGGAACTGGACCCGGCCGGGCATGCGGCCGACCTGGCGATGGCCGACAACTCCCAGGCTTACTCCCGCACTCCCTCCCCGGTGCTGACCACCGGCGCTCGCGTGGGCGTCATCGTCTTCACTTGGGTGCGCAACCCGAGCGGGCTCTGGGGAACCACCCCGAATAACGTCACCGACGCACAGATCCGCCAGGCTCTCGGCGGCTTCGCGAAGCTGGCCCTTTTCAGCGGCGTGGCTGCGGACACCAGCTACGTCTACGTCTCGGGCCGTGATAACCAATCCGGCACCCGCGTGAACGCTTTCGGCACGACCGGCTTCGGCATCTTCACCTCGCCCAACCAGGTCGAACTCGATTCGACTGGCAACATGATCGACCTGAGCGGCGTCGGTGATTTCGCCGGAGATTACGGCTTCGCCAGCGGCGGCACTCTCGCCGGCACGCTCGGAGCCGACACTGCCGCCAAGACCGATGCTTTCAACGGTGGTACTGGATTTTCCGTGATCTCCTACCTCAGCCGCGGGGACGCGGATACCGCGATTTCGAAAGGTGCGGTGGAGCTGACGTTGAACGGCATCGCCTCGAACGCAGCCAATATTAAGGAAGGCCGTTATACCTTCTGGGGCAACGAATACGTCTACCAGAAGAACGGCGCCGGCACCGACGCCCAGTCCGTCTACAGCAAGCTCTCCAGCCAAAGCACCGGAATCAATAATTACTGCGACGGTGTCAAGGCGATCAAGCTTCAGGACATGCACGCCACGCGCAACGGGCCCACCGTCGACCCGGTTCACAACTAACACTGCCAGGTCTGGGTTCACGCGCCGGCGGCCTCGGGGTTTCCGCCGGCGCGCTTTCCCGGGCCTTCACTCGAATGGCCAAATACTTCCAGGGAGCATTGTTCCTCGGCTTCGTGCTGAGTATTGGGCTTTTCGCGTTAAGGCCTGCCGCTCCCTGCGCCTCCTCCTCTTCACCCGACACGCCCTCCCGGCCCGCCCCGGAGCAGATCCCGGCCAGCCCCCGGACCGTTGTCGCCCCCGGAGTTCCACCCACTGCCCTTAGCGCCGCCGCATCCGCTCCCGCAGACAGCTCTGCCATCATCCAGGCGGCCGACGCTCCGGCTCAGCGCCCGCACCATCCGCCGGTCGTCCTTCCCCTCGCATTCCAGGAGTTGGACGCAGCTCTCCTCGGCCTGAACGAGGAACAAGAAGCGGCGATCGCGCAAATCCGGGCCAGGTTCCTCGCGGAGATCGGCGGAGCCAAGCAAGACCCGTCCGACCCGCTTTACCTCCAGAAATGGCAGCAAGCTCAACCGGAATGCGACGCTCTCTTCTCCTGGAAACTGGGGCGCACCCTCTATCAACAGGCCCAGCTCCAGGCCCACGCCTCCAGCCGGGCCCACTGATCTTCAACCGTCGACTCAAAAAAACTCCTTATGGATAGCTCACCGCAAGAACGAAACCCAATCGCCATGATTCCGCAACAAAACCGCCTGAAATGCGGCGCCGCCGCCCTGGCCGCGCTCGCCGCGCTCCTCACCGCCGCCCAGGCTCAACCCTTCGCCTATAACAACAACGAACTGGCGCTCGGCTTCCGCAAAACCGGCATTCACCAGGAAGCCTACGAAGCCGTCGTCAACATCGGCCCGGCCACCAACTATGTAAGCCTCGCCCCAGGAGCTACCATTCCCGTCCCGAATTTCACCGCCGCCCAGCTTGATCCCGATAGCTTCTCCAGCCTCGACTTCCTGAGCTGGTCCGTGAGCGGGTATAGCAAGACCAACAACGCCTTCGCCCTGCCGGGCTATATCAACAACACCCTCTGGCTGACCGCGCCCCGTTCCAGCCCGACTGCTCAAAGCGCCCCGCCCGCCCGCCTCACCTTCACCCAGCAAGGCGCGGTCGCCACCCAGATCAAGTCGATCTTCTCCGGGGCCGCTTACATCGCCAGCCAGACCTCCGCCGGGCCGGACAACACCGTCAAATTCATCCGCCAGCCCGTGAACAACTCCGCCAATCTTTCCACCTTCGTCGCCTCCATCGTCGATTCCTCGCGCAGCACCCTGCGCGATAGCTGGCCCGGCGATATTGAAACCACCACACCCGAGAACTTCTCCGGCGCCAGCATGGCCGATCTCTACGAAATCCGCCCCAGCGCCGATGCCCAGGGCAACCCAGTGACCGATCCCCACACCGGCCAGACCTCCGGCGATGCCTACTACGTTGGCTATTTCACCCTGACTTCGAACGGCGTCATGACCTTTACCCGGGCCAGTTCGAGCGTCGTTCAGCCTCCCTCCGCGCCGGCTCTTTCCGTCACCCGCACCGACACGGTCACGCATATTGCCTTCTCCAGCGAGAAAAGCGCTGTCTACACCCTCTACTACACCGATGCCGCCGGCCTCGACAAACCCCTCGCCGCCTGGACATCGCAGCCAGCGAAAATCACCGGCGACGGCACCACCAAACAATTCGACGACACCACCACCGACCGCGCCCGCTTCTATCGAGTAAGCGCGCAATAAAAGCCAGGGAGAAGGAGCACTAAGCCTCGGGGCGTGTTTGAAATCAACAGGTTATGCACGAAATATAGACTCTTTCGCGCCGTCAATGAGACTCGCAGCGAAAGCCGCCGCCGCTGCGAAGCGGCCCGCCGAGAAAAGCTGCTTAACTGCAAACCGTCAAAGACCGCTACTGGGCCCCCTCCCTGTTCGCGTTGTGACCGTACAACAAAGCGGGTAGATCGCCTGTAGATCGTCGCGGACTTCAATCCAAAGGATTGATCTCGCGACCAATCCCAGACACATTCTCGGCGATCGTCTGCGTGGATCTATGAGAAACGTGTTTGAGTTGTTGAGGCATCTCGCGATTTTTGGGTCCCTTTTCTCCCAAGGATCAATTACGGCGGCCGAACGCGCACCAGCTCCCAGTTTGATATACCACTCGCCGCTTACCGGTTTTCAGGGAGCATCCGCCGTCGTGGCCGTACAGGACGTGAAGGTAGAGGTGGCGGTGGACGGCACATACTGGTGTGTTCTGCAGTGGGATACGGGCTACATGGGGCTGCAACAGGGAGGAAGCGGTTTCACCCGCCACATCCACTTCTCCGTTTGGGATCCCGCCGACGGCGGAGAGACATTCATCGCCGCCACGCCTCATCCCAACACTCAAGGCGGTCGTTTTGGTGGTGAAGGAACCGGGGTGGTTACCTATCACCCGTACAACTGGCAACCAGACGTCACTTACAGCTTTGCCATTGCGGTCAGCGCCTACGACGGGGGCTCGCAATACAAAGGCTACTTTCTGGATCCGGCCGAAGGCCACTGGCGTTTGCTCGCCACTATTCGCCGGCCGAAGGGCCCGACGACTCTGGGATACGTCAGCTCTTTTCTCGAGGATTTCGCCTCAACTTCAACGATGCGGCGATCAGGATTGTTCGGCAACGCCTGGGTTCAAGCGGCCGATGGAACCTGGTCGAACCCCACCAGTGTTTATTTCAACGCCAGTATTCCCGATTTAGCCCACCAGAACTTTGACGGTGATCCGGTCGGCTTGATGTTCCGCCTGGAAACCGGCGGCAACACAGTGAAAGACACCGATATCCAGACCTACAGCACCCTCGAAGCTGGCGTCCGATCATTCCCCGAGTTGGAGCCTTATCCCGCGAGAATTGATTGGGATCTCCACAATTCCTCGAATTCCGGCGCCGCCCTCCGGGCAATCTGGCGCAACTCATCCGATAAATTCTGGTTGCTGCAATCGGCGACCACCGTCTCCGGATCAACAGGCTGGCAGACGCTGAATTCCCCGAGCGAGGCTGACGGTTACTCCACCATGACGTTTCCCTATCAGACCAACAAAGCGCCGGCGCTCTTTCTGCGGCTCATCGAAGCACATCGGCCGTCGAGCCCTTGAAAGACGCCCGCGACCCGCTTTTTCGACTCTCCAATCAGGGGCGATCGCGCTCGCTGGCGACAACCAGCACAAATCCCGTGTTTCATCGTTGATCATCCGGATTCAACAGATGGGCTCAGGCACGCTCAATTGCTGATCCAATCTCCAGGAGAGAAGGAAAGACCGTTCCCACAGAAACAATCCAGATCGCCTGGCGATTTAAGAGGACAGCGCCGTGGCCGTGCATCCGCTCACTCGCCGTCGTCCGCAAACGGTTGCGACCGCAGCCATAACGTTCCACGGGATTTCGAGACCCCGTTTGCTAAGCCTGAAGGGCTCTCCCTCGCCCCAGCTCATGGGTTGCATCGTCGACGCTACCTTCGGACTCCGGATCATTTCCCCTCAACTCCGAAGAAGGAGTTGCACCGAAAAATTCCACCCCGGCGCCCCAAGCTGGTATGAGGCGGGCCGATGGTTCTTGTTTTGGCGCATCCCGGTCCATGATTGTGAGCAACAAGCTGAGGGTATGATCGGCCAGTCGGTGCGCGCCCTCGTCGCGAAGTCCATGGCATCCGCCCGGAACTTCGGGTAGCCTGCCCGCCGAGATGCAATTTCTCTGCGTTGCGGAAAGGGAGCTGCGCACCGCAGCGCGAAAGCCGGGCAGTTACCGGATGCGGGTTCTCACCTCGGCCCTGGCGCTTTTCCTCGCCGCATTTTCGCTGTGGTTTGTCACGCTTTTGGGTTCGCGGCCGATGCCCGGCTCTGACCTTTTTTCGCTCCTGAACTGGGCGGCTTTAGCCTGTGCCTGCCTGGCCGGCCCCGCGTTGACGGCAGATTCCATCAACGAAGAGCGCAACCAGGGAACGCTCGGCCTCCTGTTTCTGACAAATTTGCCCACAGAATCTATCATCGCTGGCAAATTGGCCGGTCACGGTTTGCTGGCGTTTTATGCGATTCTGGCGATCGTCCCGGTGATGGCTTTGCCCGTGCTCCTGGGAGGGGCGGACGCCCCTTCACTGGCCAAAACAGCCTTGGTCCTAATAAACACCCTAAGCTTCTCCCTGATCGTCGGCCTGCTCGCCTCCACTTTGTGGCGAACGGTTTGGAAGGCGGCGGCGGCAGCTCTGGTGATCCTCGGGCTGTTTGTAATCGGGATTCCAATGGCTTCGGCCGGCCTGCGCCTGGCTGGCCGGCCAGAGTGGGCCGTGGTCCTGGAATTGCTCAGCCCGAGCTACACCCTGCAAATGGCCGACTCGTTCGCGGCGATGTGGCCCGGCAATCAATTCTGGCCGGCCCTCGGCGCCCAGGCCCTCCTGTCTCTCCTGGTTTTGGGCCTCGTGCGTTTTGTCCTTCCGCGCGCCTGGAGAGAGTCTAGTGGTAGTGGCGAGAATCGCCTGGTTCAACTCTCCACTCTCTGGCGCGAGAGACACTACGGCGCAGGGGAAGGCCGGCGCCGCTTGAGAATCCATCTGCTCCGGATCAATCCGATTCTCTGGCTTTCTTCCCGGGAACGGTTCGGCCCGGCGGGCAGCACGTTGGTCCTCGGGTTGCTCGCGCTGGGGATTTGCTGGATCGGCCCGCGGGCCCACTTTGGAGCTGCTTCGGGCGACTTTATGGGGCCGATGGCCGCGTGGATCGGCGGACTGCCCGGGCTTTACCTCCTCTTTTGTTTTCGACTGGCCACAGCCGCCAGCGAACGGTTCGCTCTCGATCGGAAGACTGGCGCGTTCGAGTTGATCCTCTGCACTCCGCTGAAAACGAGCGAGATCCTGCGCGGCCACTGGCTTGGACTAATCCGCCGGTTATGGGGTGGAGCAGCCCTGCTCTTCGCGCTCCATCTCTTCGCTCTGAACTACATTATTGAAGCGATTCGCATCGAAGCACCCCTCCCGAATTTTGATTTGCCTACCGCCATCCGGCAATCGCTGATCCACGTTTTCGTCACCACCTCCATTCCCAACGCCGTGGCCCCGTTTTACGTCGCCTGTTGGGCCGTGCTTGCTGCGGCGGTTCTGATTGTAGTGCTCTGGATTTCCCTGGGCTGGCTGGCTATTGCGCTTTCACTGAAGCTGCGCCGCGAAATCCTGGCACCGTGGATTGCCTTGTTTCTTCTCGCGATTCCTCCGCTGCCCTTGTTCATCTGCTCGATCCCAATTGCCGGCAACCATAACCTCTTCGCGCGCGACCTGTTCCTAGGCCTGCTCACCCTGGGCGGGACCGGTTTCTCTATTGTCCTCGCGAACGCCTTGGTCTGGCTCTTTCTCGCCCGCCGGTGGACCTATCTGCAACTGGGGCGCAGGAGCCCCCGCACACTCCGGGAGGCGAAACTCTGACGGAACGCTTTTCGGCCTTTCCTTTCCCCTCACCGTCCAACAAACAGAACGTTTAAATTCGCAGGGCCTCCACCACCCGGCCTTCGATTCTGGGGCCCGTCCGGTGCTGGACTTTGGGCATTTTGAACCGGTTCCAGGCAGATCAGAACGATTTGATTGTTTTTCGAATCCAGCGACGAGGTTCTGCAGCCAGCCTTGGTCTGCACCGTTTGTTCCACCTCGAAGCTCGTGGGGCTGTTCTCCTTAATGATCGTCAGGGTTCCATCCCGCTGAGAGCTGAAGGCTTCCATGGTGTTCGGATTAAATCCGCCACCGTCTGTTCCCCGGCCAATGGGCAAGGTCGCCAGGATATTGCCGCTCTCGGCATTGAGAACCACGCAAACGTCAGGCCCGCCGCACATGGCGAAAAGGATGTGGTTTTTGGCGTCCAGGCCCAAGCCGCCCGGGTGTCCCGATTTTTCCCCCAGATCGAGTTTGGAGATCAGCTTCATCGTCTTCATATCGATGACGGCAATTTTCTTCTCATCCGCGACATCCACGTAGAGCTTGCCTTGGCCATCGCTTTGCGCCTCCTCCATGGCGCCGCCAACCTCAATCGTTCCGACCACCGATCCCTCGACCGGGTCGATCACGGTGATGCTCGGCGCCTGGTGGCTCAAAACAATAATACGGCGGGTGAACGGCTCGAACAGAATTCCGTCGGGCCTTCCATCCACATCGATGCTTTTGATCTTTTGCAGAGTCTGCGCATCAAACATTCCGAGCGGTTTGCTGCTGCTGAAACCGTGATGGGACTGCGCGTCCACCGCCACTCCATGTCCGCTGATGTTGGTAATCGAGCCCAGATGTTTGTGGGTATCCAAATCGAAAACGAGCGTCTGGTCACCGCGCGGCACATATGCACGACGCCCAGCGCTGTCCGCATACACGTAGTCTGTGCCGCCGGTCCCCAAGACCTGTGTCGTAGCGAGCACTCGATACGGTTCGACGCCGGTGCATGGCGGAAGCAAAAGGGCGAACGCCAGCCCGACCAGGGTCGCCCCAGCGTGAAGTTTAGGGGAAGTTACGATTCTCATATGATCCTTGGTTTGGGGCCGCATTTTGCAGCCTGATGTTTGGGTGAACACTGTTGTGACGCGCAACCAAGCCGCTTGGTTACGTTCTTCTGCAAACGGGGCCTTTTATGACAATTTTATTATCCAGCCACCGCGCGCAGCCGATTCTGCAACCGATTCTCGCCTTGGCGCTGAAAACCGGGCAGGCTGACGAACAACGTGCCCAACATTGCGATGCAAAAAGGAACGAATGATGCCGCAGCCGCTCACGTCGGTATTCTCATGAACCCGTGCATTTTCCCGCGCCAGCCTCGCCCGGCCGCTCCCCGCGTCCGGCTCGCCAGCCACCGACTGGCACTGGCCTTGGGCCTCGCCTGCTTTTTGCCGCAAGCAGTCCAAGCCGCGGAGCCGGCGGTCACAGCGGCAGATCTGCCGCGCATCCCGGCCACCGAACCGGACCGGGCTCTCTCCACCTTGAAGGTCAGGCCCGGACTGCGCGTGGAACTGGCAGCGGCGGAACCGCTGGTGGTGGACCCAATCGCGATCTGCTTTGACGAGAACTCCCGCATGTTTGTCATCGAAATGCGGGACTACTCCGAACGCCGGGACGAACGGCTGGGGCGGGTCCGCCTGCTCGAAGATACGGATGGCGACGGCAAGTTCGATCGCTCCACGATCTTCGCGGACAATCTCCCCTGGCCCACGGCGCTCTGCTGGTTTAACGGAGGGCTATTCGTGGGGAGCACGCCGGACATCTGGTATTTCAAGGATCTGGATGGGGACGGGAAGGCGGACGAGAAAAAGCTGGTTTTCACCGGGTTTGGCTCGGGCGTGGAACGGCTGAACGTGCAGCAACTCTTTAACTCGCTTACCTGGACGCTCGACTGCCGGGTGCATGGCGCGAGTGGCGGCAATGGGGGAATCATCCGCTGTCCGGATCATCCCGAACATGCTCCGGTGGACGTGCGCAACGCCGATTTTTCCTTCGACCCGCGAACGCTCGATTTCCGGCGGGAAAGCGGCGGCGGGCAGTATGGGCTTTCCTTTGACCACGCAGGCCGGAAATTTGTCTGCAGCAACAGTTCCCACATCCGGCAGGTGATCTACGAGCAAAACTGGGTGCTGCCGGATATGCAATACGCGCTGCCTTCGCCCGCGGTGGACATCCCGGTGGACGGGCCGGCCGCGGAAGTTTACCGGATCAGCCCGGACGAACCGTGGCGCGTCATCCGGACCAAGTGGCGCGTGGCCGGCCTGGTGCCCGGGCCGATCGAAGGGGGCGGGCGCGCTTCCGGTTATTTCACCGGGGCGACTGGAGCGACGATTTATCGCGGGACCGCCCTGGGCGCAGAGTTCGTCGGGGACGCCTTCGTGGCCGATATTGGCAGCAATCTGGTTCACCGCAAAAAGCTCCGTCCCGATGGCGTCGCTTTCAAAGCGGAACGCGCCGCGGACGAACAGAAATCGGAGTTCCTGGCTTCCACAGACAATTGGTTTCGCCCGGTCACATTTGCCAATGGGCCGGACGGCGCGCTTTACGTGATCGACATGTACCGGGAGGTGGTCGAACACCCCTGGTCCCTGCCCGCGAACATCAAGCAATTCCTCGACCTGAACAGCGGGAACGATCGCGGCCGGATTTATCGTGTGGTTTCCGCCGATTTCCACCAACCGCCCATCCCCAAACTGGGCAAGCTTCCCACAGCAGAACTCGTCCCTCTCCTCGCTCATCCGAACGGCTGGCACCGGGACACCGCGTTGCGGCTGATCTATGAGCGCCAGGACAGATCGATTCTCCCGGCCTTGCGCGATCTTGCGCGCTCGAACCGGCCGGCTGATGGTTCGATCTATGCTCTCTACGCCATCCGAGCGTTGCGCGGACTGGACCCGACCGACGTGACATTCGCCCTGCGCTCGCAAAATGAGGATGTGCGCCAGCATGGCCTGCGGCTCCTCCTCGAACAAAAACGGATGAATGAAGAAATCCGGGCTGAGCTGAGGAAACTGGCCGTCGATCCGTCCGTTCAGGTGCGGCATCAACTTGCCTGGGCCCTGGCCAGCCTCGATCTTCCGGAGAAGAACGCCCTCCTCAAAACCGTGGCTGATTCCGCCAGCGACCCCTGGCTTCGCCACGCCACTTTTGCCGCGATCAGCCGCGATCCGGCCCTGCAACCTCAATATCCGGCGGCTTTCCCCCGCGGACGCGAGAGCAAAAAGCCGACGGTCGTCGCGGCGGCGGCCTCCCCGCGCGCCGAAGCCCTGGCTCGTTTCGCTCCGGCTTTAAATCTGCCCGGGGACGCCGCCAAAGGAAAAGCGATCTATCTGGAGCGCTGCGCCTCGTGTCATCGGCTCGCCGGACAGGGCACCGCCGTTGGTCCCGACCTGGAATCGGTCCGCAGTTCCGGGAAGGAAACCATCTCGAACAACATCCTCGACCCGAATCGTGAGATTAATCAGCGCTTCGTCACCACAGAGATCAAAACCAAGGGGGACGAGGAATTGCTGGGTATTGTAGCCAACGACGCTCCGAACGGCATTACGCTTCGGCAGGCTAATGGAATTGAAATCTTCGTCCCGCGCACGGAGGTAGCTGGGGTGAAACAAACGGGAAAATCATTAATGCCGGAAGGCATTGAGGCCGGCTTGTCGCCGCAGGATTTCGCCAACCTGCTCGCTTACGTAAGCGGACAGCCGTAGGGGCTCGGCTCAGGGGGCCGCCGTTCACCAGAAGCCAAAAGACCCGGAGTCATCCCACAGTTGGGAACTGCGGTAGAGCTTCATTTGCTGAATTGGCTTCCAGGCGACCGATCCATCCAGGCGACCGACATTTCCGCCCTCGCCGCCGATGTCTCGCGGCGTTTGCTGATACGCTTCCGGGTGGGCATCGAAATAGGGCTCATCCCGGACGATCGCCCCACGGGCGGTGTGCGGCGCCAGAATGCGGAGGAAGCTGTAGGCGTAAATGTTCAGATCCGCCAGCAAGGTCAGGCTCGGATCATCTGACATCCTTTGGGGCGATACCCAGACATTGCTCGTTCCGGCCGGAGCGCTCCAAGGGGTGTTCGATTGCCCACCCATGTAGTGATATCCAATCGCGATGCCATAGTCCGGCTGGAACCGCCAATCCCGGCCGCGGGAGAACGATTCATGGAGGTTGGGACAATCGATTCCCCGGTCGGTCGGCACATATTTTAGCAAATTGGTGGCCGCCAGAGTGGAGAAGATCGGCGTGTGCGTGTCCTTCTTATCGGTGGCATCGGTTCCGGCCTTGGGCAGGTAATCGTCATTATCGGTGGCATAGATGTGGGCCGCAAGCATGAATTGACGCGCGTTATTCAAACAAGCGGCGCGACGCGAGCGCTCTTTGCTCGTGCTCAGCGCCGGCAACAACAGGCTGGCCAGGATGGCGATAATCGCAATCACCACCAAAAGTTCAATCAGGGTAAAGGCCAGCGACCGGGCGAACCGGTTCCGGCCCATCCAACTTTCGTCCGCCTGCGAGCCCGGGCGCGTCATGGCCCCTCCACCGTCCGGTAGTAACCGGCCCCCGTGCCATCCAGCGGAAGCGTAAAGACCGCCTGTCCGTTGAGAACGGCCGGCGTATTGGTCAGGACGGCCCAACCGGCGGCGGCGCCGAGCGCGGGGGAGAACTGGAGCGATACATTCGAGGCCGCGTTCGCATCGAGCGGGACTCCATCCACCGAGCCCACCGTCACGGTCAGCATTGACGGAGAAGCCACGTCCGCCTGCAAGCGCAACGATAAAGGCGGAGGAGCATCGACGGCCACATCGAGCGCCACGGCTTCGGTGGTGCTGCGAATGTAGATCCGGCCATCGCTCACGGCCGGATTATTCCAACAACGGCCTTGGAGCGGTTCAATCCGGGCCAGTTCCGTGTAAACGTCCGGATTGGTGTCGACCAACGCGAGCGTCCCATCGTCTCCCAGCACCAGAAGCTTATCCCCCACGCGAGTGACGCTCCCGTAGCCGAAACCGGTCACCGTCCATTTGGTGTCGCCATTGGCAGCATCGACGGCGCGCAGGTTCAAAGATCCCTGCCCGTAAACCCCGTAGTAAAAGCCGTTGTAGAAAATGGGCGTGGCCCAGTGGTTCATCAACTGATTCGGCTTGTCCCACACCTTCGCCGCGGCAAAAGCTCCGCCGTTGTTGCTCACCCGCACCACCACCGCGCCGGCGCGCGTGGGATAAGCGCGGGACGCATAGACCGTGTCACCCGCCACCACCGGGGACGCAGCCACGGACGTTCCGTTATAGGGGAGCGCGTAGCGCCAGAGCACCGCACCGGTCGCGGGCGCCACCGCCACCAAACCGGTCTGAGTGAAAAAGACGGCCTGCGAAACGCCGCCGATCGTGGCCGCGATCGGGCTGGACTGAGTCATCGGGTCGCTCGTGCTCTTCCAGGCCACGGTTCCGTCCGCTTTCCGAAAGGCCAGCAGATGTTCTCCGGATCGTCCGTTGCCATTGACCAGGATCAGGTCACCCACCAGAAGAGGCGAGGCAGCGTTCTGCCACGGGATCACCACGGAACCGAATTCGGCTTGCAGATCATGCTGCCAGATCACTGCGCCGGTCGACGCATCGAGGCAAAGCAGGTTCAGATATCCGCCGAAGACAAACACCCGGCTGCCGTCGACGGAGGGAGTGCCGCGCGTCCCGTCATCGGTCCCCACGCCGCCGTTCGGGTAGGAAGCCAGACCGATTTCGGTGCTCCACAGTTCAGCGCCGGTATCCGCGTCGAGCGCGATGCAGTATTCGCGATACCCGGCATCCGACTGCCGCGCGCCCATCGTGAATAGGCGTCCGGAGCTAACGCTGAACGAGCTCAACCCGTTCGGCAGTGAAACCTTCCAGAGGGTTTTGGGCGGAGCCTCCGCCCAATTCAGCCGGATTTTCTCCAGTGAAGTTCCGTCGTGATTGTCGCCGCGGAACTGTTTCCAACCGCCCGCTAGCACGCGACCGGCAGGAGTGCCGAAAACCAACAGTCCCACCAAAATAGGGGCAAGCAGCGGACGCGTCATGGAAACCCAGTGATACGACGCCAGAACATGCGTTCTGGCTCCATGACTCAGAGTAGCAGATTTAATGCCCTTGGCAGTGTTATTTCAGACGCACACGTGGCCTTTTGCAGAATCCGGCTATTCGGCGGCCACGTGTTCAAGTCGGCGGTCCGGGATAAACCAAAGCAACGCCACCCCCACGTAGATCGCCCCGGCCGCCATCGGTTCAATCAACGACAGCAGGATGCCCAGCAGGTAGAGGACCGGCGAAAGCTTCCCTTTCCAATCCCGGCCGATCGCCTGGGACAGTTTCGATTTTTGTCCGCCCTCCGCCCGCACGATCAAAGTCTGGAGAATGTAATAGGCAATCGCCGATAGCAGCAGGATCAATCCGTAAGCCGCCGACGGAACCCGGGTGAAATGGTTCTCCCCCATCCAACTGGTGGCAAACGGGAGCAGAGAAAGCCAAAACAGGAGATGTAGGTTCGCCCACATGATGCCTCCCGTCACGCCGCGGCACGCTTTGATCAAATGATGATGATTGTTCCAGTAGATCCCCACGTAGACGAAGCTGAGTAAATACGTGGAAAGGACTGGAATCAACGGCGCCAAAGCTTTCAAGTCCGCCTCATGGGGAGCCTTCAACTCCAGAACCATGATGGTGATGATGATCGCCAAGACGCCATCACTGAACGCTTCGAGCCGGTTTTTATCCATCGGACCTCCCCGGCTCGGTCGTGCTCATCATCGCCTCATCGGCCGTTTGCGGCCGCGATTATTCGAAATCGTAAACGACCACCTTTTTGCAGATGGGTTTGAAAACCTTTTCCACGAAGTCGATGTGCATGGGATGCACCTGGTAATCATCCTGCGCCTTCTTGTCGGGAAAAACGAGGTTGAGAGCCACCTGGTAGGTTTGATCCACAACGGGCCGATGGCTGCCGACCATCCGGCCAACGTGGAAGGAAAGCACGCCGGGAATCGGCTTCAAATATTTAACCGCCCCTTCGATCAATTTTTCCGTATTGGCCGGGTCGACCCAAAAAATAACTACATGCGAAAACATCGGCGCTGAAGCTACAGGAATCGGCCAAAAGGAAAACAGAAAATCAACAATCCACCGCGCGTTACTCAGCGGTCTTTTGCCGCAGAGTGATCAAGGCCATCAGGGCGGCCTGACTTTCTGCTTCCTTCTTGTTTTTGCCACTGCCGCGCCCGAGTTCGACGCCGCGATGATGGACGGTGCAGACGAAAACGCGGTCGTGATCCGGGCCGGTCATCGACTCGAGTTTGTATTGAGGCGCTTCGTTGGTGGCCGCCTGGAGCAGTTCCTGCAGTTCTCCTTTGGGATTGTCGATGGTAGGCAAGCCGTGGAGCTCGCCGAACACGTCGTGGAATTCCCTCAGGATGAAATCGCGCGCCGTGTCGTAGTTGCTGTCCAGAAAGAGCGATCCAACGACCGCTTCGTAGGCATCCGCCAGGGAAGATTGGCGTTCGCGGCCGCCGCTCAGCTCTTCGCCTTTGCTCAGCTGAAGATATTTGCCGATCTCCAACCGCTTCCCGTGCTCCGCAAGCATCCGGCGATTGACCAATTGCGCGCGCGCCTTGGTGAGCGGCCCTTCGCCAAAGCCTGGAAATTTGAGGTAAAGCTCTCGGGTCAGCACCAATTGGAGCACGGCATCCCCAAGAAACTCGAGGCGCTGATTGTGGTAAACGGTCACCCCCGGCCCTTGTTCATGCGCCACGGACGGATGTGTCAGCGCCATGCGCAGGAGGGAAAGATCCTTGAAGTAGTAACCGAGCGTCCGCTGAAAATCTGTGAGGTTCGCGCCCGACATGCCCTATGCCACTCCCGCCACACTGCTCCCTGCCGCCTCCACCACCGGTTCCACTGCCGGAACGGGCGCCGCCTCGCTGGCATTCGACTGCGAATCCGGCGCTGTTTCCAATCCGTGCTGCAACAAATGCAGGACCTCATGCTGGACCGCCTCAAGCTGATCCAGTTGCAGGTTCGGATCCTCGATCTGAAAGAGGTCTCCGGTCTTGGCATGTTCGTAAACGAAAACCCGCCGCCCCTCGCGCGAGAGCTGGGTCTTGACCTTCAGGATGCGTTTGCGCTCCAACATGGCCGCCAGGATGTAGAGAGCCGGCCCGAATTTCGGATCGCGCGTTTCGGCCACCTTCCGCATGAGGGTTTCAGCCGTTTCCTTCTGAATCGGCTCGGGCGGGGCGGCAGGCGGCACCAGATAAACACTCTGCCAATACGAAACGAAACCTTTCCGATCCATCGCTCCCTGGCTGTACTGCGTTTTCCAGCAATTCTCGCAGATATCGAACCGCTCATAACCGGCCTTCTCATCGAAAAGCATGGTATGAAAGGACTCCTTGTCCTCGAACGGCTTTTTACAGCTTTGGCAGGCGTGCGCCCGCGATTGGATGTTCCATTCCATCAGACACTCAAACTACTCTGGGCGGGGAGTTTGACGAGCCAAATCAGACTTGTCCATCCCTGCGATTTTCCCCGATTCGAATCCCCCCGCCCTGCCCCAACCGCTGGGACAGGACCAGCTCAATCAGAGGCAGATCCGCGGGCGTGGTCACTTTGGGGTTGGCCGATCGAGACTCAACCAGCTTGACCTTCTGACCAATCAATTCACAGGCTGCGGTATCGTCTGTGACCAGCAAACCGCGGGAGAAAACTTCCTGGAGCGCCCGGCGAATGACCGGCACGCGAAAAACCTGCGGCGTCTGCACCGCCCAGAGCATTGAACGATCGACGTTTCGCTGAATCATCCCGTCCCCATCCGCCTCTTTCAGCGTGTCGGTCACACGTTGCGCCGCCACCGAGGCCCCGTGTTCGCGCGCGGCGCGGATGCAATCCTCAATCACTTCCGGCGCAGTGCAAGGCCGCGCGCCATCCTGAATGGCGACGATTTCCGAGTCCGCGGCCAGCGCGCTTACTCCGTTCCAAACCGAATTCTGACGCTCCGCGCCGCCCGCCACATACCGCACCGGCTTGGAGAAGCCGCAGGCGCTCCGCAGCTTCTCAAACTCAGGCTGCAATGCTGCGCGAACCACCAGCACGATCTCGTCCACGGCGGGCGCGGCGTCAAAATTCGCCCAGGTGTGGGCAATGACGGGCCGCCCGGCGACCTCCAAAAAGAGTTTGTCGACATTCGGGCCCATTCGCGTCCCTTTGCCTGCCGCTACAATCACTGCGCTCACCCCGCTCATGGTCTAGGCTCCAGATCGATCATTTTCAATTGCACTGACACTTTCCCGTTGAATTCATTGAGTTCCGGGGCGAACACCAGGTCAAACCGAGCTGGCATCACATTCCGGCGCGGACAGTTCCACCAGAGCACCGGATGGCTGCCGGAGCTGTCGCCTGCCAGGAATCGGCAGTGCTGCTGGTTGGAGCCGAGAAAGCGAGGCTCACCGCGCAAACTCAGGCCGCGCGCCACGAATTGAGCGGGAGGGTTGCCGTGCCCCACCGGCTGCAACCGCGCCAGCGCTTTCAGAGACTGAAAATGCAAATCGCTCAACTTTACTTCGCCGTCGATTTCAATGACGGGCCGCAACCCTTGCACGTCCAGGCTGCTTTTCACAATTTCATTGAAGCGCGTCCGAAAATCGCCCAACCGGCAGGAATCGAGCGTCAACCCGGCCGCCATGGCGTGACCGCCGGACTTCCGCAACAATTCTCCGCAGCTGCGCAGGCCCGCGGCCAGGTCGAAGCCAGGCACGCTCCGGCCCGACCCGCGCAACTGGTCCGGACCGTCCCCGCCGAGAATGATGGTGGGCCGGTAAAACTCCCGCTGCACGCGGGACGCGACGATGCCGACCACGCCGATGTGCCAATCCCCCCGCCCTTCCACAATCGCGTAGTCGCTGGCGGGATTAAAACTCGCACGGACCGCCCCCAGGGCTTCCTCGACGATCCGTTTCTCGATCTCCTGGCGTTCTCGATTTTGCTCTTGCAGCGCTTCCGCCAGAGCCGCGGCTCGTTTCTCATCACGGGTGAGCAGCAATTCCAGTGAATCGAGCGCCGTCTCCAACCGGCCGGCCGCGTTCAAACGAGGTCCCAGCTGAAAGCCGACTTCATACGGACCAATGGCGCCGTTGAGCCCGGCGACCCTCTTGAGAGCGACGAGCCCGGCGCGCCGGGTCGAACGCAGCCGCTCCAGGCCGGCCGCAGCAAACACACGGTTCTCGCCGCGCAAAGGGACAACATCCGCGATCGTTCCCAGAGCCACCAGATCGAGAAACTCCCGCAAGTCAAAGCGGGCCGCCTCCGGCCAGCCCAGGGCCCGGCATTGTTTCAAGAGCGCGTGCGCCAGCTTGAAGGCCAGTCCGGCGCTGCAAAGGTTCCGCGCGGACTCATCGCTCCCCAGCTGGGGGTTTACCAGGGCATGCGCCTCCGGGCGGGGCGCGCTCACCTGATGATGATCCAGAACGATGACATCCACGCCCTGTTCCTTGAGCCAGTGAATCACGTCGAATGAACTCGCCCCACAATCCACCGCAATCAACAGCTGGGGCTTGAACCGGTCGAGGCACTTCGTGACCGCCTCGATGCTCAGCCCGTAGCCGTCCTCAACCCGATGAGGGAGGTAATAGACGCTCAGCCAGCCGAGCGCCTCAAAAAATTGCGTGAGCAGCGCGGTCGAGGTCACTCCATCGACATCGTAATCGCCGAACAGAACGATCTTCTCGCGCCGCTCGTGGGCGCGCAGGAGACGATCCACTGCGCGGTCCATCTCGGGCAGCAAGAAGGGATCGTTCAAGGTCGCGAGCTTCGGCTCGAGATAGCGCGACGCTATTTCCGCATTCGCAAAACCGCGATTGACCAGGCAGCGCGCCACCAGCGGCGCGATCTGCAAGTCGCACGCCAATTGCGCGGCGAGGGCCGGGTCGCAGTTTGCAATATTCCAGCGATAAACGCTCATTTCCTGGGCGACGCCATCATTATGGCACGGTCCGCCAAAGGCAAATTCGCAAATCCGACCCGAGCGAACGGCCTCGAGGACGGAGCCGCATGCCGATTCGCGACAGGGTTATCCCGATCACTGCATTGCGGGCTCAAAGCACTTCGCCAAATCCCCCGATATCTTTGGAAATATTCCCCAGGCCAGGCCCCGGACCACTGCCCGGTTTGCCTGTCCGCTCGCCGAAAATGCGAAAAATCAACGATTTCCGCTCGAAATTCCTCAAGTTCTATTCTGGCAGACCCCG
Organism: uncultured Verrucomicrobiota bacterium; assembly: GCA_964566945.1. Taxonomy (GTDB): domain Bacteria; phylum Verrucomicrobiota; class Verrucomicrobiia; order Limisphaerales; family SXQI01; genus DASVNK01. The sequence goes on from CAZMKE010000034.1 coordinate 72,842, forward strand.
TGCTTTAGACCTGACTGGTTCAAAATTAGGAGTAGTTCTATGAAGAAGAGACTGTCGCTCACGACTGGATTTGTTTGTATCTCGGCTTGCTGCGCCGCCACGACCTTCGCAGCCGTAAAAACCAAAACCCTCGACGAGGAATTCGCGCGGCTTCCACTGCCGGAACTGCCCTCGCGCGCGGCCGAGATCGTCAAACAAGCCCCTTTGTCGGAACGTTCCAAGATCGCGGTTCTGGCCGTTCAAACTGTCCAGCGGCAGCATCCCGCTGCAGCCCAAAGCGTAGCAGCAGCGGTGACCAAGGCCGCACCTGAAGCGAGCGACGTAGTCGCGGCTGCTGTCAGCGCGGACACCACCGTTCATGCGCTCGGCAGCAGTAAAGGGAACGGGAACGGGAACGGGAACGGGAACGGGAACGGGAACGGCAATGGCAATGGCAATGGCAATGGCAATGGCAATGGCAATGGCAATGGCA
>CAZMKE010000035.1:0-72480 GCA_964566945.1 uncultured Verrucomicrobiota bacterium
GAATCCCACTTTCAAACCGGCGGAATCACACCACTTTCATTCCGCCGCTGACATTGAGTCCGGACCACTTGAAGATTCACGATAATGACGGCAACGGGATTGAGTTCGTGGGCGGCAGCGTCACCGTGCACGATTCGCTTATCTACCGCAACGCGGGCACGGGCATCGCGTCCCTGAATGGTTCGACAGCGCGGTTGGTCAACAACTCGATCTATGCCAACAACGGCGGCGGCATTTACCTGCGGAATGCCGCTTGCACGGCAGGCAACAATCTCTTGTTGTCGAACGGTTCTTTCGGCCTCCGCAACGACGGCTCGACCGGCGCCCTGGATTACAACTGCCTCTTCGGCAATACCGCGCCCCAATATGTCGGCGCCGCCGCTGGGGCGCATGATCTCCAGTTGGATCCGGGGGTGATCGATGCAGCCAGCGGTCAGTTTGAACTCAAGGCGGGTTCGCCGTGCCTGGATGCCGGTCTTACTGCTCTTTGCGGGTCTGATTGGACAGATTTTGCAGACCGGCTGCGCGTGGCCAACGGTCGGGTTGATATCGGGGCCTATGAGAGTTCGTCCACGCCGGCGGTTCGAGCGTTTGATTTGCTGGTGCGCAAGCCCGGCGAATCGTCATACACCGGCGGCGGCATCTACACCGTGGATCAGCAGACCAAGACGGCCACCACCGACACGAACAGTCCCGCGGTCTATTTCCTGCAAGGCGTCTATTCCGGCAATATCGCCGGGGCGATTGAACTGGAGATCGCCCTGCCGCCCTCGGGTTGGAGTTTGAGGGTCATCCAGACTGGCACAGCGGGCGAGAGTGATATCACTGCGGCGGTCCTGCAATCCGGCTGGATTCTCATCACCAACGCCAGTCCAGGCGCGGTTTTTCAGTACCGGTTGGAGGCCGGCCCGTCCGCCAACGTCGCCGGCCTGGCCGCGTATGGGCTCGATGTGAGAGCGGCCGTGGAAGGGCTCGCGGGCGTTCAGGATGAAGTGCTCTGCCAGACGACGAACGCCGTGCGTTACACCCTCGATCTCGCCATTCGGCGAGGGAGTGACGTTCGTTTTATCGGGCGGGATATTGTGAATGCGAACGGCGCCGGACAAAGCCGTTCCGAAACGATCGGGGAAAGTGGCAAAGCCGTATTTGTGATTCAAGCGCGCAATGCCGGGAATATCCCGCAAGTAATCGCGCTGCGATCACCCCCGCCGGGTTCGTGGACGGTGCAGGCTTTCGAGGGGCCCGCGGGAGGAGGGGAAATCACCGGAGGACTGCTGAGCGGCGATGGGTATTCCACGCCGCTTCTGGATCCCGGGCACTCCAGTGAAATCCGGGTCGAATTGAGCGATCCCGGCGCCGCCCGCGATGAAACGGTGCAACTCCTGGTCACGGGTGTCGCTCGTGGCCAGTCGCAGTTCAGCGATAGCGTGCGGGCCGATGTGACGCTTTTGAAGAACCAGGCTGCGCCGGCTTCCGGACTCTATACGGTCAGCGCGGATTTTGATCAGGGGACGGCGGTGGGCACGCAATTTGCCTCCCCGCCAGATCAGATTCAATTGGATCAACAGAATGTGACGCTTCCTTTTATTTGGGTGCCGAACTCGAACGAGGGCACGGTATCCAAGGTCGACACGCGGACCGGCCGCGAACTGGGCCGGTATCGAACCGGGCCGGACGGTTCGGGCAATCCATCCCGGACCACCGTGGATCTGCAGGGCAACTGCTGGCTGGGCAATCGGCATACCGGAACGGCGATCAAAATTGGCCTCTACGAGAATGGGCAATATGTGGACCGTAACGGCAACGGTCAGATTGAGACCTCAATGGACAAAAACGGAGATGGGGAAATCAGCGGGGATGAGATCCTGCCCTGGGGCCAGGATGAATGCGTGCTGGTGGAGGTTGTGGTCGTGCCGGGGCATGAAGGGACGTTTGTGCCAGGAACCTACCCAGGCCCGTACGCCAGCGATGACAACACCCCGGGGCCGCGTGGGTTTGCCTTGGACTCCCAGAACAATCTTTGGCTGGGCACGCTGGGTCTCCCCAGGTTTTTTAAGATCGATGGCGACTCCGGCAAGATCCTGAAGGTGATCGACATTTCCTCCGTGGATCACACCTCCTACGGCGCGGTGATCGATTCCCAAGGGGTGGTCTGGTCTTCCGGCCACTCCAAGAACAACCTGCTCCGGTTGGATACGAAGACGGAGACGTTCTCCCTGATCTCCATGCCGCATTTCGTCTATGGGCTGGGCCTGGATCAGCAGGGGCGTCTGTATGCCTCCGGCTGGGAAAGCGCGAAATTGAGCAAGGTGGATGTAACCACCAGCCAGATCCTCTGGACCAAGGACGCTCCGAACCAATCCCGCGGCGTGGCCGTGACGGGTGACGGCGACATTTGGGTGGCCAATTCCGGGCCGGGAACGGTGACTCGATGGTCGTCGGATGGTGTGATCAAAGCGACCATTGCGGTGGGGAGCGTGCCCACGGGCGTGGCGGTCGACGCGGATGGAAAAGTCTGGGTGGTGAATGATGGCGATGAGTACATCCATCGAATCGATCCGGCGCTGAACCAGATTGACCTGAGCAAGCGCATCGCGGGCGGCCTGCACTATGGCTACAGCGACATGACCGGAATCATTGCCCGCACGACCACCACCCGCGTGGGCGCCTGGACAGTCACGCACAATTCGCGCGTCGCTGGAGCTGCCTGGGGCGTGGTGCGTTGGACCTCGAGCGAGCCGCCGGGAACCAGCATTCGGGTGCAGGCCAGGAGCACCGGAGACTTCGCCGCTTGGTCGGCTTGGGAGATCGTGACCAACGGCGTGGCTTTGACCGCCACGCCGCCCGGACAGTATCTCCAGGTGGAAGTCACGCTGCAGGCCGGTTTGAATGAAGCCAGCCCGGTGCTCTACGACCTTGCGATCGCTCCGGCCAGCGTGGATATGCGCCCCGAGCTTTCGATCCAGGCGGTTGCGAATGGCGGAGTGGAAATCGCCTGGGCCGCCGGTTCGGGCGCGAATTGGGCTCTTTACCGCGCTCTGCGCTGGGCAAGTCCGACGAGTTGGGTTCGAGTGGCCAATACTCCAACTTTGCGCGCGGGGAATTTTGTGGTTTCTCTGCCCGCGGCCGAGTCCAGCGAATTCTATCTCCTGCGCCGCTGAAGCGGATATTTTCTGGAAATTGAAGGGGCGGCGGCTAGGTTCATCCCACGGGATGAAGAAACCTATTGATTCTATCGAGTCGGTGATCGCCGATTTGAAGAAGGGCAAGATGGTCGTCATCGTGGATGACGCCCAGCGTGAGAACGAAGGCGACCTGATCATGGCCGCCGAGCACGTCACGCCGGAGGCGATCAACTTCATGACGAAGTTCGGCCGCGGGCTGATTTGCGTGCCGACCACTTCCGAGCGGTTGAAGCAGCTGGGCGTCGAGCGGATGGTCCGGACGAATCGCGAAACCTTCAAGACGGACTTCCAGGTGAGCGTCGATGCCGCCTCCGGTATTACCACGGGCATCAGCGCAGCCGATCGCGCCGAGACAATCCGGGTGATGGCCAATCCCAGCGCGGTACCGGAGGATCTGGTGCAGCCGGGGCATATGTTTCCCCTGCGCGCCCGGCCCGGCGGAGTGTTGCAGCGGGCGGGCCACACCGAGGCGGCTGTGGATCTGGTGACTCTCGCCGGGTGCCGCCCAATCGCGGTGATCTGCGAAATCATGAGCGACGACGGCACCATGGCCCGGCTGCCCGAGTTGATCCGCTTTTCCAAACGCCACAAGCTGAAGCTCGCGAGCATCGAGGCGTTGATCGAGCACCGGCGCACCCGCGAGAAGCTTGTGGAACGCGAAGAGGTGGTGAAAATGCCGACGGAGTATGGCGATTTTCAGCTCTACCTTTACCGGTCCAAACTGGATGAGCAGCATCACCTCGCGCTGGTCAAAGGCGAAGTGGCCGGCAAGCAGAATGTCCTCGTGCGCGTGCACAGCGAGTGCCTGACCGGGGATGTGTTTGGGTCGCGCCGTTGCGACTGCGGCCCGCAATTGCAGCAGGCGATGCGGCAAGTGTCGGAAGCGGGGCAGGGGGTCATCCTCTACATGAGGCAGGAAGGGCGCGGCATTGGCCTGCCCGCCAAGATCAAAGCCTACAAGTTGCAGGAAAGCGGCCTCGACACCGTGCAGGCGAACCTGAAGCTCGGCTATGGCATGGACCTGCGCGAGTACGGGCTGGGCGCGCAGATCTTGGTCGATCTGGGCTTGAAGAAGATCCGGCTGCTGACGAATAACCCGAAAAAAATCGTCGGCTTGGAGGGATACGGCCTCGAGATCGCGGAGCAAGTCCCCATTCGCATCCGGCCGAATCCGCACAATGCGAAATATCTGAAGACCAAGAAGGAAAAACTCGGACACCTCATTTAATGCTGAAGAAAATCGCGAAATCGGGAGCGGCGCCGGCGAAGGCGAACTATGCGATCGTCGCCGCCAACTATAATCAGGAATATACCGACGCTTTGGTCAAGTCAGCCTGCCGCGAATTGAAAGGCGCCGGGCGCGTGGAGGTGATTCGTGTGCCTGGCTCGTTCGAGATCCCGGCGGTGGCGTCCGCCCTGGCGTCGTCGTCCCATCCCAGGTTCGAGGCGATCATTTGTTTCGGCGTGATTTTTCAGGGGAAGACCAGCCATGCCCAGAACATTGCCGAAGCCGTCAGCAACGCCCTCGCGATGCTCCAGGTGCAGGCCCGGTTGCCGATCGTTCACGGCGTGCTTCATTTCGAGAACGAACAGCAGGGGCGGGAGCGTTGCTTCGGCGCAAAGCATAACCGCGGCCTTGAAGCTGCCCGCACCGCCAAGGCCATGGTGGCGGTGTTCCGTGATTTGCGGACCTTGCCCGGGGCGTAGCGGGGCTCAACCAAATCCGGTCAGCGCAGGGTTTGGAAATGCGCGCTCAGTTCCGCGGCTGAATATTGACCTGGCGCGCCGGCCGTATCGAGATAGCCGTAAGTGAAGCACGAACCTTCGCGTGGGAAAGCCAGGCGGGTTTCCCGGCCCAGCGGGCCCATGCCGATCAGGCAGACGGGCAAATCCCATTTCTCGTGCAGCAAAGAGCGCAACTGGGCCAGATCCTCCGGAGTGTTCGCCGTGGCGGCGATCTTGCCGATGGCGCCGGCGGCGTGGGCCTGCTGCAGCATCTGGCGCATGCGGGCGACCGGAGGAGTGGATTGAAAATTGTGGTGCGAGAGCACGCACAACTTTTGCCGCTCCGCGGCAAGTCGGGCGAGGCGCGGGGCCAGCGGGCTCGCCAGTTCCACATCGGCTCCTGAGAGGCGCTGCACGGCTCCTTCCAGCAACGGCCAGCGGCTGGCATCCGGGCCATCCCATTTCCCGCCTTCCTGCGCGAACCGAACCGTGGCGAAAACAGGCGTGCCGCGGGCTTCGATTTGCTCGCCGATTTCCAGCCATCCGGGGTAATCCGGGAAGCCGTCGACTCGCAGTTCCACCAGGTCGCACGGCAGGGGGCGAGGATCTCGCCGCCATTCTTCCAGGAACGACTGGGTGATGATAGTGCCGACCACTCGCGGCTCTCGCCCGAGTTGCAAGGTTTGGATCAGAGGACTCACGCCCGCGCGGATTGGCCGACCACCCGGACCGCTGGCGTTTTGGGCGGCGCTTGGGCGGCCTCAATCAAATCCCAGAACTTCGGGTTCTCCTGCAGCGCTTCATCCTCCCGCAAGGGCAGGTTCGAGCGATACAGAAAGTCCTTCAGCGTGTTTCGGTTGAGGATCCGGTATACCAGGACGCCCAGGTCGTGCCGCTCAAAGTAGACCCGGTAGTCGCCCAGGCGAAATCGATGGAGGTGCCGTCCGCCCCGCTCCAGTCGCCCGTACTTCTCGAGATCCGACTTAAGGACTTCTTGCGGCAAACCGCGAAACTCGCCGAGGATGTAGAGCTGAAGCTCTTTGGGCATCTTCGACAGTTCCGCCGCGCTCGTCGGATTAAAGATGATCTGGAATGGCCGCATCTATTCTAAAAGATAAGGGAAAACCCGACCTGGGAAAGAATTTTCTCTTTCCGCCCAAGCCCATTTCCTTCCCAGGTAGACGCGCGGAAGGTCGATCGTATTCTGTCTCCCGGGTTTCGCCCGCAAAACCGTTGTTCAATCTCCTTTTCCAGAGCCTGGGGAATTTGCGCTCCCCGGGTGGCATGTTAGCATAGGGGCAAGCCTGAATGTTTGGCGTGAAGCGCCGTCTAACGGGCGAAGAGATTATGATCAAGGTGACTGTCGCCGTTTTGATCGCCGCCACCGTAATTCCTGCCCGGGCGCAATTGTTTTCCTCTGAAAGCGTTGGAGGAGCGCTGGTTGGCGGGCTGGCTGGTGGATTGATTGCGGGCCGTCATCATGCGGGCGAAGGGATTGCCATCGGTGCGGGCGCCGGGCTGGTGCTGGGAGCTCTGGCGTCCGGCTACGAGCGCCGTTACGACGGCCCCTACGCTCCCGCCTACTATGAATCTCGCCCGAATTACGCTGTCACGGGCACGATTGTGGGCGGAGTGGCCGGCGGCTTGATTGGCGGCGCGTCCCGCCACACCGGAGCTGGCATTGCGATCGGGGCAGGGACCGGCCTGCTGCTGGGCAGCGTGGCGGAAAGCGAAGCCCGCCGCCGAGCTGCTTTGACGCCTTACTATTTTTACAGCCCGCAGCCGGTCTATGTGGTTGCGGCGCCGCCCGCGACGGGGTTGCCTGCGGCGCCAACCTTCGCCCAGGCCACGACATCAGGAGCAGAAGGCGGAAGCGCCGCTCCCACCGCGATGAGCGGGGCCAATTCACTTTTCGGCCGATAATTGCGAATTGAATGCTCTCGATATGAAATTGAAAAAGATCCTTTGTACTTCAGTAAAGCCTCTTTCAGCGGCTGCAGTGGCGGTTATTCTCGCCGGGTGCGCCTCGGCGGGCGTTAAGAATCCCTCCGGCGTTCCCGTGACGGAGATGCGGCCCGATGAACGCGGCTTCGTGGCTGGCACGGGCGTCGAGTCCACCGATATCGTCGCGGCGACCGACAAAATGGCGCGGGAAATCCTCAACATTCCCGAGATCGCCAATGCCCAGGGCAAGCCTTACGTGATTACCGAGCCGGTGATCAACAACACTCGTTTCGCTCTCAACAAAGAGATTTTCCTCACCCGCATTCGCCAGCAATTGAATGAAAAGGCTCGCGGCAAGATGATCTTCCTGGCGCGTGATCGCATCGCCCTTCTTGAAAAAGAGCGCCAGCTGAAGCAGTCCGGGCAGGTGACCACCAGCAGCGACCCGAATGTGCAGGAGTTTCGCGGCGCCGATTACTTGCTGACCGGCAAGCTGGAAGGCCAGTCGACCCGCACCTCGCAGGGCATCAGCGATTATATTTTGTACACTTTTCAGCTGATTAACATGCGGACGAGCGAAATCGTCTACGACGGCGCCTACGAGATCAAGAAGCAGGGGCTGGAAGACGCTTCCTACCGCTAAGCCGCGATTTTCATGACCAAGGCAGGGGCAGTATCCAGTCTGGCCGCGCTGGTTTTGCTGACCGGTTGCGCGTCAACTTCGTCCCCGAAACAGAGCTTCACCCGCACGGGGGACCCTGTGGTGGACGGGCAGGCGGCGATGGCGGAAGCGCCCGAGAAGGATCGGGTGCTGTGGCAGTACCGCACCGGGTTGAGCGCCTTGCGGCGCGGCAACTACGCGGAGGCCCAGCGCCAGTTCGATGACGCCCTGGCCCGCGTGGGCAACATCATCGGCGCGGACAAATCGGCCAAGAAAGCCCGGAGCCTGTTTTCGGAAGAGTCGAAAAAGACCTTTCTGGGCGAGCCTTATGAGCGGGTGATGGCCTACTTCTATCGCGGCATTCTGTATTGGATGAATGGCGAGCCGGATAACGCGCGCGCCTGCTTCCGCAATGCCCAGATCCAGGACAGCGACACGGAAAACAAGGAATACGCCAACGATTGGGTGCTGATGGATTACCTCGACGGCCTGATCACCACCCGGTTGGCTGGGGATGGTTCGGACGCTTACCAACGGGCGCAAAAATCGTTTAAGCTGGGAGCCCTTCCGGAATACAGCCGGAGCGCCAATACCATGGTGTTCCTCGAGTTCGGCCAGGGGCCGGCCAAGTACGCCTCCGGGGAGCATGCCGAACAGCTTCGATTCCGCCCCGGCATATCCGTGGTGCGGGGCGCCTGGGTGAAGGTGGACAACAAAGCCGTGCGCATCGCCCCGTACGACGACGTCAACTTTCAAGCGACCACCCGGGGCGGGCGCGTCATGGACCATGTTCTCGCGAACAAGGCGGTGTTCAAATCCACGACGGACAACCTGGGCACCGCGGCCATTATCGGCGGCGCGATTGCCGCGTCGAACCGCGGCAGCCAGGAAGTGGGTTTGGGTCTGATCGCCGCCGGCGTGATCAGCAAGATTGTAGCCGCGGCCACCACGCCGGAAGCGGACATTCGCACCTGGGAGAGCCTGCCGGGCTATTTGAGTTTTCTGGCCCTCCAACTGCCTCCCGGCCCGCACACGGCCACCGTGGAATTCACTGATTCCGCGGGAAACGTGATGCCGGGCCTGACCCGCACGATCAATTTTAGCGTCACTGCTGGGAACGACGCCGTGTTGTTTGCCAGCGATCACAACTCTTAAATATGAAAAAGCATTTGCTCACTTATGTCGCGGCCAGCGCCGCTTTCTTCAGCCTTTGCGGTTGCCAGTCTGGCGGCGCTTATCAGCCGAAGAATACCACCAAGTACAATTACGAGGATTCCTCCAACTTGGTTCTGATGGACAGCCGGGTGCAGCGTTCGGTGACTTCTCCCGGCATTCAAGAAACCATGTTGCCGGACGGCCGCATGGAAGTGGTCGCGAACCTGCGCAACCGCGAAGAGCGCCGCATTCAGGTGCAGGCCCAGTGCGAGTTCAAGGATGCCCAGGGCTTCCCGGTGGATTCCACGCCGTGGACGACCGTCATCCTGACCGAACGCGGCCAGGAAGGCGTGAAGTTCGTCTCGATGAATGACAAGGCCAAGCGCTATACGGTGCGGGTGCGTGAAGCGCACTAAATCCTCGTCGTTCCCATTTCGAGCTGGTTGATGGAGTTTTTATGAAAGCGCGTTTGTTCGTTGCGTCGATTGCCTCTCTGTCCGTTCTCGCGGGCCCTCCGGAAGAGCCCAAGTCAATCAAGAATGATCCCCCTTACGTTTCGGTGGGAACTCCGCCTCCGGCTTCGCCTCAGAAATTCGTCTACGAAGAACAGAGGGTGGCTGCTGGACGGCCGGTGCTCGTCTCGCCTGAGCAGGCCAACAATTTGATCACCCGTTTCAAGGCGGCCTATCCCAAGCTGGGCAGCCCGCGCATGGTGATTTACGTCAATCGCGAGCTGGTTGATGAGAATTCCGGTCTGCGTCTGACCGCGCGGACCGAAAAGTCCCAAATCAATGCCACCGAGGTGAAGAGCGAGTTCAAGCCTGATCCAAATGCTCCGGCGCACAGCTCCGGCACAGCAATTCCGAGCGCCAGCAACGTGACCATCGTGGGCGATGTGGGTGGGAATCACAGCCGCGCTCCGGGAGCCGAAAATGTCAACACTCGGACGGAAAAGGCTGCGCACGAAAACACCTACAAGCTCAACGAAAAGAGCGCGCCAACCCTTGCGGACAAACAAACGGTGCGGGACGTGGAACGGCTGTTCGGCCGTCCTTTGCGCATGGCGGGGGCCAGCCTGGCCGATCAGCGCGTGGCCAGCCAGTTGATCACGGACAAAGGAGTCAAAGATCTTTCGGCGAGCAGTGAACAGGCCCGTAAAGATCGTGAAGCCCTGAGCAAGGTCGCCGATGTCGCGGTGGAGATCCTCATCTCCTCCCGCACTGTCACCGTCTCCGAATTGAGCGGGGAGAACACCTACACTCTGCCGGACATTCAAGCGACCGCCATCCGGCTGAGCGATGCCCGTTTGGTCGGTCAGGCGACGGCCGCCGACATTATCGGGAAGGACCGTCTGGCTGGTAATGTTGCCCGGAATTTCGACGTCCGGGAAATCGCCGAAGCTACAGCCTTGGCGCTCATGGAGGATATGCTCCTCAGCGCGCCGCAGTGAAGTGGCCCGGGCTCGCTGAAGTGCTTTGACGCGATTTGCTTTGGTTGCTAAGAAACCGGCGCGCGAAGTTGAGGCTGTCTCACAGGGGATCTGTGTTCGCGCTTTCGGATGCGTTTTTGGTATAACCTAGTTTTTACCGCCTTTTTTGTCGCGAGTTCGCCCTACTACTTTTGGCGGATGTCGCGCCGCGGCCACTGGCAGGCGGGATTCCAGCAGCGCTTCGGCAAGTACTCGAGCAAGCTCAAATCGGCGCTTACGAATCGTAGCACGATTTGGATTCACGCTGTGAGCGTGGGTGAAGTGAATATCGCCACCCAGCTCATCCGGGCGATTGAGACGCGCCTGCCGAATCTCAAGATCGTGGTTTCCACCACGACTTCCACCGGCATGGGCGAGCTGCGCAAGCGGCTTCCGAGCCACATCGAAAAGATTTACTACCCGATCGATCGCCGGATTTATGTGAGCCGGGCCCTCCGGGTCATCAATCCAGAGGCGGTCGTTCTGGTGGAGGCCGAGATCTGGCCCAATTTCCTCTGGACCGCGCGTTCCCGGCGGATCCCCACCTTCCTCGTCAATGCCCGTCTGTCCGATCGATCCTACCGTGGCTATCGGCGCTTTCGTTTTCTTTTTGGCCCGCTCTTTCGTTCGTTTGCTGGCGTGGGAGTGCAAAACGAAGCGGATCGAGAAAGGCTTTTGAAGCTGGGCGCCCGTTCCGAGGCGGTGCGCGTGGTGGGCAATCTCAAATTTGACGGAGCGATCATTCCGGAAAAGCCCACCCTGGATGTGCCGACGCTGCTGCGAAAACTGGCCGTCGATCCCGGCTCCCCGGTTATCGTCGGCGGCAGCACTCATTCTGGGGAGGAGGCGATTCTCGCGCGCGTCTGCCGAAAGTTGCGCCAGGAGTTTCCCCGCCTGTTCCTGATCGTGGTGCCCCGGCATTTCGAACGCGGCAAGGAGGCGGGGAACGATATTCAAGCGCAGGGACTGAAGCTGGCCTACCGCACCGAGATCAGCGCGGATTCCAATTTCCGGCCCGGTGAAGTGGACTGCCTGCTGGTGAATACTACCGGAGAACTTCGCGATTTTTACCGGCCTGCCGCCGTCATTTTCGTCGGCAAGAGCCTGGCCGGGCAAGGCGGGCAGAACCCGATCGAGCCGGCAGCGCTGGCCAAGCCGGTCGTTTTCGGGCCGAACATGCAGAATTTTGCCAGCATCACCGAAGCTTTCCTCCGTGCGGAGGCCGCGATCCAGGTTCAGGATGAACAAGCGCTGGAAAACGCCTTCCGCGAGCTCCTGGCGCAGCCGGCGCGCCGGGATCAGTTAGGGCGCAAAGCACTCGAAGTGGTGCGACAGAACAAGGGGTCAATCGACCGCACAATTGACATGATCGTTGAGCATTTGAAAGAGGAGGACATTTACGTCGCTCCCTCGCCCGCTTAGCCGTCGCGGTGGGGGGGCGCTGGCGGGCGTCCTTCCCCAAGCCGCCGTTGCTTGGTTGGTTATGGCCGCACCGCGGTGCCGTCCCGGCGCCGGACCGGCTCCCAGTATCCCGGATTTTCGGGGAAGGGATATTTCTTGGCCTTTTCTTCGTCGATATCGATGCCGATCCCCGGGGCTTCATTGATCACCATGTAGCCGTTCTTGTAAGTCGGGCAGCCGCTGAAGACCTCGCGCGTGGCGTCGTTGAACATCAGGCTTTCCTGAATGCCGAAATTGCGGATCGCCAGATCGAGATGCGCATTGATCGCGTGCCCGACCGGCGAGAGGTCGCCTGGGCCGTGCCAGGCGCTCCGCACGTTGAAGAACTCCGCCAGGGTGGCGATTTTGCGGGCGGGTGAAAGCCCGCCCGCCTGGCTGATGTGCACGCGAATGAAATCAATGAGCCGTCCGGTGATGAGCGGAACCCATTCATGGGGGCTGTTAAAAAGTTCGCCCATCGCGATTGGGACGGTGGAGTGCTGGCGCAGCAGCGGGAAATAGCCGTTGTCCTCCGGCGGGAGCGGGTCTTCGATGAAAAACGGGCGGTATTTCTCCAGTTCCTTGAGCAGGTTCACCGCTTCGATCGGCTGGATGCGCTCATGCACGTCGTGCAGCAGCTCGAGCTGGTCCCCGCAGGTATTGCGAATGTGTTCGAAAGCCTTCGGAACCGCCTTCAGGTATGGATATGAATCCATGTTGGAATCCTTGGACAGCCCATAACCGGCGTCTTTGAAGTCCAGGTCCTTCGAGAGATGCGGCGAGCCGTACCCGCCCACCTGGATGCGGATGTGCCGAAAACCGCGCTCCATGTTTTTCTTCACGCTGTCCTCGAGTTCCTGGTTGTCGCGCCCGCTCGAGTGCGTGTAGCACTCCACCGCAAAACGGCACTTGCCGCCGAGGAGCTGATACACCGGCATGCCGGCGCGCTTGCCTTTGATATCCCAGAGCGCCATGTCCAGGCCGGAGAGCGCGTTGTTCAGCACCGGTCCGTTGCGCCAATAGGAGCTGGTGTAGGCGTTCTGCCAGATGTCCTCGATATCGCTCACGTCGCGGCCTCGGGCGAACGGATCGAGATATTCCTGCACCGCCGTCATCACGGTCAGGGGTCGTTGGTTGAACGTGGCGCAGCCCAATCCGTAGAGGCCCGGTTCGCTCGTCTCCACTTTCACGATCACCAGCCGGTTGCGCTGCGGAGCGGTCGGGATGGCGCGGACTTTGGTAATGCGGATTTTGCCGTCGCCGCGCGCCGCCCGGGCGCCTTTATCGTCGGGGGCGGAGTCGGCGGCCCGCAGGGAAGCCAACGCTCCGGAAAAACCGGCGGCGCCCAGCGCTTTGAGGTAATCGCGTCTGTTCATAAGGGGAACGGACGGAGATTACGGCCGCGTGGGAGCCCGGGCAATCCTTTTGCCTATGATGCCAGCCGCGGAAGACTGGAATCAACGGGGCGCCCGAACTGGGTCAGGCCCGGCCGCCAAAGCTGGTGTAGTCGTCCACATCCAACAGATCAAACCAGGTAACGATATCCTGGCGCTGTGGCGCGGTTTTCTGGTGGAGCTCATGGAAAAACTCCCGGGCATCAACGTCCGATGGAACCCGCTCTTCCTGCTGGCGCGACCATGCCGCGATTTCGAAATCCTCCATCTTGCGTTTCGCGTTTTGCAAAACCCACCGGAGCATCTCTCCATCCGCTTTGCCGGACTGCACCTCGCGTTTGAACGCCTGGGCATCCAGTTGGGCGAAGTTGAAAAACCGTTGATCCAGCGGGCAGTTGAATTTGTACTCGCCCTGCTTTCCCGCGATCTCTGCCCGGCATTTGTCGAGAATGCGCGGCAGGGTGACAAAGCCCCCGAGGCGCACGCGCGGGCTGCGCGGCGCCATCTGCGTGAGATCTCGCATAGATATTATGCCTTGGGTTCCTCGGCGGAGGCAGCCGGGGGCTCCACGGCCGGGGCGGCATCGCTCGCGGCCGTCGGGCCTTCGGCCTCGGCGGCTGGTGGCGGAGCGCCCGCGGTTTCTGCCGCAGCGCCTTCGCCAGCCACCACTCCCTCGTGAGTGGTGACTTCGGCCTCCGCGTGTTCGGAATGATCCGCCGCTGCCGCCTGGCCCGGTTTGGGCTGTCTCTCCGGCCGGGGGGGGCGAGGCAGCGGCTTCTTGGCGGTTTCGAGAATTCCGTTTGCGAATTCAATAACGTGTCCTTGATGGATCAGCCAGTGCAGGTCGCTAATGATGGCCTGCGTTTCCGGCGCAGCCGCCGGACCGGCTTCCGCGGGAGCCTGGCCCTCGGCCGCGGGAGCGGCTTGAGGCGCGGGCGCCGCCGCGGTGCTGGGAGCCAGCGCGTCGAGCAATTTCTTGCGCGTTGAGCGGGGGTTCGTGTTGATGAATTCAACGATCTTCTTGACCCCTTCCGAGACCGCCGTCGTCTCCATATCGAGATAACGCGGGCGGGCGACCGCCACGTGGGTGACGCTTTTGTTCACCTTGAAGAACTGGAGTCCTTCCCGTGCGAATTGGCCGCTCAGAATATTGACAACTTTGAGCGGGAAGCGCATCTGCTCATCAAATGAGCGGCGCATCAGCGCCTGCAGGCCCCGATTCTGCACATCCGCCACTCCGGCGCCGGCCAGCAGATAGCTGTCGGCCGATTTCACGACGTTCGCCAGGTGCGTTTCGCGGAAGTGCTTCTCCACTTCGTCCCGGGTGTTGAACTTGATCGTTTCCGGCACGTTCAGCGCGGTGTATTCCGTGCGGAAGCTTTGTTCATCCAGCCATTTCTTGACGATGGCTTCATCCTTCACGATGCGAATGCGCGATTTGAACATGTCGAACGGCATCCGCGAGAACCGCTCCTGATGCAGCTTCCGGAGCTTGTTCTGGTAATCGTGATAGTTGGGCGGGCCGAGAATGGTCCCGCTAATGCCGCATTGCGCCACGAACGTGTACACACCCTTGGGCGGGTCGGTGGGAATCTTCTCGCTCGCGTAGAAAGTGCCGAAATGCTTGTCCAGCACATGCTGAGTCGCGTCATTCTCGTCGAGCCATAACGTGTCATCGAGCGCGCAGACGTACAGCAATTGCGAGGGCTGTCCGTCCTCTTTCTTCTTCGCGTTGAGCTGAATGTGATAACGCTCGGGCTTCTTCAGCACAAGATAGGCGATTTCGAATAGCGGATAAGCGCGGCCCGAAAGCTTGATCTGTCGGGCGAGCGATTCCACGCCCTTGTCTTCCGGAATGAACGAGACTTCCAGGTCGGGCAGCTTGATCTGCGGCCTTTCGGGCGGCCGGCCGCCTTGATCCCGGTCACGGCGCGGTCCGCGGTCGCCGCCGCGTCCATCGCGCCGCCCACTATCACGGCGATCACCGCGCGGGCCTCCGAAGCCGCCAGATCTTTGCTGGGGTCCGCCCGGCCCGGGCGGTCTGCCGCCTTCAGGGCGTGGTCCGCTGCCGGGGCGGCGCGGTCCGCGGTCGCGATTGCCACCGCCACCGCCGCCGAAATCACGGCGTCCGCGGCGTTCGCGCACCTGGCCCTCGTCGCCGGTGAACTTCTCGTATTGATTGGCGGACGAACCTTGCTGAGCCCACGCGGGCAGGAAATGGAGATCCAAATCCAGCCCCATTTCGTTTTCAGGTTTTTTCGGCTCTGCTTCTGTGCTCTCTGTACTCATTCAGTTGCTTCTGGGCTCCTCTGACTAAAGACATCAAAGAATTCCCGACAATGAAGGCTGGGCCCCTTAAAAGCAAGCACGTGCTGCGATCAGCAACAAGGCTTGAAAGGGCGGGATTCCGTCAGGCGGTCAACCGCAATTTGGGTCCGTGAATTGCCTTACCAGTTCAGTTTGCCTGGCAAATACTCATTAATCAGGTCTTCGTAAAACGGGCGGAGTTTGGCCACGTCCGGCTTTTCGTGGCTCTTCGTGTAAAGATCGTAAGGATTGAACGCCCTCACCCACTTGAACATCTCCCGGTCGTGATCGTTCATCAGGTAATCGTACTCCAATTCCCGATGGGCCGGATAAAACGAGTGATACCGTAGCATGTAAAGGGCTTCTTCCGGCATGCTATGTTTCACCACGTGATAAATGTACTCGTCGTGCCCCCAGGAAATGTCCACTTTGTCCAGCCCTCCGCTTTCTTCGTAAACACCCAGGCGGCTGCTGAGTTTGGCGTTCTTTGTGTCCGGATTCGCCGTGAAGAATTCATGGAAAACAATCTTTTCCGAAAAAGCGCAGCCGACCGGGAAGGTGTCGCCCACCACCGCCCATTGGGGTTCCCCGAACAGGCAGAGGATTTTGCCCAGATCATGCACGAACCCCGCCAGGATAAACCAGCGCGGATGGCCGTCCCGGCGAATGTGCTCCGCTGTTTGCAGTAGGTGCTGTAATTGCGATAAATCCGTGTCCGGATCGCTATCGTCCACCAGATTGTTCAGGAACTCGGCGGCTTCCCAGACCGTCATCTTCCGCCGGTTCAACTGCAGGAAATCCTTCTTCTTGTTCTGGACGAAATCAAACGTCTGATTTGTATGGTTCAGCCGGTAAAACTCCCGCACCGTCGGGCGCGCGTTCGCCGCGTAATTCCGGAATTCCTCCTTCTTTTTATTGGGATCAGTCGCTTGGAAAGCGGGCGTTCCGGGCTCCGGGTAGCGCGACTTCACATCGTCTTCCCATTCGTGCAAGCCAGCCAGAGGCTCAGTTTTCGGCGCGGTCATATCGGTGGAGAATACGAGTTCATGCTTTCCTGTCAATTCGGCTCGGCGCTTCAGCGCGTCGCGAATCTTGGCGGGTTCTTCCGGGATTTCGCGCTTTTCCATTAGAGAGGGTCGGCGATCCCGTTTTTCGCCGGTTCTGCCATTCGGGCAATTTCGCTTGCTCCGAATGCGGGTGTGGGAAGCTCAGTTAAGTGTGTGGGGTTCCATGCCTTCCAAGCAAGCGCGGGGAGCCGTTCGCCGAGGTGGGCGGCTCTTCGTGTTTTACGAGTAGGTTTACGAGTAAAGCGTTACCACGCTTCCGCGCGCAGAGATTCGCAACCGGACCTTGCCCACGATTCGCTCCTTGGGAACTATGGCGTGGACCACCTGTTGCCGTGGCATCGAGCGGTTGTCTCCAAGGATGGCGAAGCGGTCGGTCCCCAGCAACCCAGTCCCGATGCTGATCGCCCCGCTTTGGATGTTCTCTTCGGGGTAGGTCTTGCCCCGGATCAGGACCACTCCGTTTTCCACGCAGATTTGGTCATTCGGCACTCCGACCACTCTTTTCACCATTAATTCCCGGCCCGTCCGGGCGATGACCATGTCGCCCCGCTCGGGAGGGGAGTTGCGATAAGCGAATCGATCCACCAGCAGAAAGTCGCCGCTCGCCAAGCTGGGCTGCATGCTGTCGCCGCTGACGATGATCGGCTTGAATCGCCACGCCGCGAGAATCAGAAATCCGACGCCGATGATTGCCAGGTTGCGCAGCCAGGGGTTTTTCATGGGTCAGGGATAATCTGTTTCCCTCGCCGCCGGATTGAGGGTGAGTCGGCCCCGGGTCAAGCGTGCGAAGTAGATCGCGATTTCTTGCTGGCGCCGCACCAATTCTGGCGCTTGGAGAGCTGCGGGCAGCAGGCTTTGGAATTGCAGAGCTCGGGCCAGATCGTCGTTCCGTCCAGTTGCCTCGGCGGCGACGGCGGCCGCTTCGGCAAACTCAACAACCTGCGGAGACCCCGGGAACTGGTAGACAACCAGCAGATATTCCTCCAGGAACGGTTCCAGCGCCTTCTTCTGGCGGAGCAGGCGGAGCAGTTCCGTGCGCAACGGGAGTTCTCCTGGCGCATCTTTGAATTCTTCAATGCCGCGGCGCAACGACTGCTCGGAGGGCGCGCTCCCGCGCGGTTTGAGGCCGCGCACTTCCGCCACTCGCAATCCACGCCAATTGGTCAGGAATTCTGCGGAGAGCCCTGCGACCGCTGCCTTGGCGTTTTCCGCTTCCGAAAAGGAGGTGGGGTCGGTAAAATACTCAGTTGGAAGGCGGTCGGTTGCGCTGAGGTAATCGGGTTGACTTAGCCGCCCGAGATAATAAGCTGGCGTAGCACCTGTGACGAGCAGGAGGGCGCTGGCCAAAAGGCGTCGGGAAAGCTGGGGTGGCGGTGGTGCTTTTAGCATCTCTCTAGGGTGCCATGCGGAAAAATCTCGACCGGGCCGCCACGCATTGAGTTTTCGCTGGTCCGGCGGCCTGGTTGGCGCGATTTAAGCTGGGATTTTCACACATGTCCGAGGTCACTCAGATTCTTCATGGAATACAAGACGGCGCGGCGCAGGCGGATGAGTTGCTCCCGCTGGTTTATGCTGAGTTGAAGCGCATCGCGGCCCAGAAGATGGCCATGGAGGCCCCCGGCAATACGCTGCAACCGACGGCGCTCGTGCACGAGGCCTGGCTGAGCCTGATGGGGGCTGATGGCGCCCGTTTCCAAAACCGCGCTCATTTCTTTTCGGCCGCCGCCGAGTCGATGCGCCGGATCCTGGTCGATTCTGCCCGTCGCAAGCAGAGCTTGAAGCGGGGGGCGGGCTCAAAACGCGAGGAGATTCGTGAGGATCACTGGGTCGAGAACGTGCGGGCGGATGAACTGTTGGCGGTGGATGAGGCTTTGGACCTTCTGGCGGTTGAAGATCCGATCTCTGCCGAGTTGGTCAAATTGCGTTATTTCGTCGGAATGAATATGGATGAAGCTGCACGAGCGCTCGACCTGCCGCTCCGCTCGGCGGAGCGGCTCTGGTCGTTCGCCCGGGCCTGGTTGAGGCGCACGATCAGTTCCAAGTGACGCTGAACCTTCATCAGTTGGCGGACTGGGACGGTTGTTTACGCATATAAACAATGGTGGCCCGCACGGCCAGTGGCCCAACATTTTTGCGAGAACGTGAAATCTTCCTTGAGGCTTTAGATCTGCCTCCAGGGGAGGGGCGTGTCGCGTTCATCGCCGCTGCGGCTGCGGGCGACCCTTCTCTTAGGGCGGCCGTTGAGGCGCTGCTCCTCAATCACGAAGCTGAAGGCTTTCTTCAGGAGCCAGCTACTCAATTTCCTCGCGAAGAGATCGCCGCGTCTCAGGTGGACCTGTCAGCCGCGGCCAATGAGGAGCGGATCGGCCAGAAGATCGGGCGCTACAAACTCCTGGATTTGATTGGCGAAGGCGGTTGCGGCGTTGTTTATCTGGCTGAGCAACAGGAGCCCGTTCGGCGCCGCGTGGCGTTGAAAGTGATCAAGCTCGGAATGGACACCCGCAGCGTGGTGGCTCGTTTTGAAGCCGAGCGCCAGGCGCTGGCGCTGATGGATCACCCGAATATTGCCCGGGTGCTTGATGGCGGGGCGACTAACCTCGGACGCCCCTATTTCGTCATGGAACTCGTCTCCGGGGTCCGGATTACGGAGTATTGCCAGGCCAATAATCTGAGTTTGCCCGAGCGGATCGATCTTTTCATTCTGCTCTGCCACGCGATCCAGCATGCTCATCAGAAGGGGGTCATTCACCGTGACATCAAGCCTTCGAATGTTCTGGTGGCGGTGCAGGACGGACAGCCGCTCCCGAAAGTCATCGATTTTGGCATTGCCAAAGCCATCGAGGAGCCGCTGACGGAAAACACGATCCTCACGAATTACCACACCTTTATCGGCACGCCCGCTTACACAAGCCCGGAACAGGCAGACCTGGCCGGCTCAGATGTCGATACCCGCAGTGATATCTACTCGCTGGGAGTGATTCTCTACGAATTGTTGACGGGGGTGACGCCTTTCGACTCCAGGGAGTTGACCCGGTCCGGGTTTGATCAGATGCGCCGCATTATTCGCGAGCAGGAGCCCGTCCGTCCGTCGGATCGCCTCGAAAAGCGCCGGGCCTCTGAGCAGGCGCCGTCCGCTATTCCGCACGTTGATCCTGACTTGGACTGGATCATCATGAAATGCCTCGAGAAGGATCGGAGCCGGCGTTACCCCACCGTCCAGGACCTGGCCGCGGACCTCCAGCACTACCGGCATCATGAGCCCGTGGCCGCCCGCCCGCCGAGCCGGGTCTACGTCCTCCGCAAATCCTTCCAGCGCCATCGCCGCACGGTGGCTGCCGTGGCGGCGGTCCTGCTCGCGCTCGTTCTCGGAGCCACGCTGAGCATTTGGCAGGCGGTTCGCGCCACGCAGGCCGAGCATGCTGCCGAGCGCGGCCGGGGGCGCGAAATTGTGCTCCGGCAAAAAGCTGAGAAGGAGCGGGAGCGCGCTTTGGAAAATCAGCGCCGGGCCGAGATTAACGAATATATTGCCGACATCAATCTCGCGGATCAGGCAGTCCAATCGGGCAATCTTTCTCGCGCGATTGCCCTGCTCCGCAAGCATGGCGATAACGCCCGCCAGGATCTGCGTGGGTTCGAATGGAGGTACCTCTGGCGTCTCGCCCAAGGGGACGACCGCACCATCTTTTGCAAGGAACCGGCCAGCGTCCACGCCTTGGCCGTGTCTCCGGACGGCCGCCTTCTTGGCGTGGGGCTGCGGGACGCGGTCAACATTTACGATCTCAAAACGTCCGAGCGCATTCGAACCTTTGCCGTGGGCGGAGACTCGTTGGCGTTTTCCTCTTCTGGCTTGCTGGCGGCATCCGGCCTGCGGCATGTCCATCTTTGGCGCACCGACGCCTGGACCGAGATTTCTTCCTACGAAGGGCTCTCCGGGCCAGTTTCATTTTCGTCGGACGGCAGTCTCCTGGCTTTGAGTTCGCGTTCGGGGGTTCGCGTCATCCGCAGTTCGAGCGGGGAGTCCGTCGAGGAGCACCCGGACACTTTTCCGCCGCTGGCTCTTTCAGGATCAGGGCGGCAGTTGGTGGCGAACAGTCGGGAAGGGTTCAAGTTGTTTCGTGCCGGGTCGGATGCGGCGATCCCGCTCGAGAATTCCCGCAGCTTCCGTTTTGGGTGGTTTCAGGAGAAGCCGATCATCGGCTTCTCACCCGACGAACGCTGGATTGTCGGCGTAAAGAACGGGCTGGGATCTGGCGGGATTGGCCTGCAAATCTGGGATGCTGCGACCGGGCAGCGCGCCGGCTCTCTTCCTGAGACGCGCGATGCTCCGGAGCATGCCGGCCTTATTTCAGAAATCGCCTTCGCCACCGACGGGCGGTTGCTGGCCACCGCGAGTTGGGACCATTCCTTGCGCCTCTGGGACCTGCGAGAGAAGAGCGCGATCCGTGCCTTTCAGGGGAACCTGTCTGAAGTTTGGTCTTTGGCTCTTCTGCCCGATGGGGAACGGCTGGTGAGCGGGGCAAAAGATGGGACGGTGGCCATTTGGCCGCTCGCCGCGCGCCCGGTCGATGGGGTGCCCGGGGATTGGCGCCCGCTCGCCTTCTCTTCGGATGGCCGCATGCTGGCGGCCTTTCGTCCCTTTGCCACGCTTGCGATCATTGATCCCCAAACGCTTGAGATCAAACGCGAGCTCAGTCTGAACATTGGCCCGCCGCGTCCCGGACGCGGTCCCGCCCTGCTGGAGCCGCAAGTTAGCGCCGGCCTGCAGCGGGTTGCCTATGCATCCGGCGAGAAGATTCTGGTGCAGTCGATTGCGGGATCGGAGACGATTGAATTGCCCCTGCCGCAGAGGCGGCTCGATTTCCTGGCCTTCTCGCCAGCAGGTGATTCCGTCGTCGCCGGCAGCCGCCGGGACGGCGCGAATTGGTGGCGGCTGAACGAGCCCGGGCGCGAGCCCACCCCGTTGCGCGCCGAGCGTGTCCTTTTCACCGCGGACGGCAAGCGCTTGTTCACTACGGCTGGTGGCCGGTTTGAGATCTGGGACGCGCGCCAAGCCACCCTCCGCACCAATCTAGCCTCCAGTGTTCCCCTAAACTTCGGGCTGGCCCTTTCTCCAGACGGCCGGATTCTGGCCGCTGGCTCGGATCCGTTGGATGTGGAAAACGCCATCAACCTGATCGACACCGCTACGGGCAGGCTGATCGGCGTGTGCTCCGGCCATACCCAAGGCGTGGGGCGCTTCGTTTTTTCCCCGGACGGGCGGACGCTCGCTTCGTGCAGCATAGACGGGACCCTGCGGGTTTGGAATGTTGCTACACAACAGCAATTGCTGGTCCTCCAGCCAGGTTCCGTTGGCGATCTGTTGTTTTCCCCGGACGGATCGAATCTGGCCGCCTCCCTGGGGCGGGGGCCGGAAGCAGTGCTGCGATTTCTTCGAGCGCCGGCAGCGGGAATGTAAGGGGGGGCGCGTGGAAGCCTTGGCCTCTAAAACGGGCTCCTTCTCTAAGGCGGGACCATAATAAGCCAGGGATTCGTTTTCCCCAGCCGCGCTAGAATTGTTTGACTTGGCTTAATTTAACGGAGAAAGCCGCTTGCGGATTAGAGGTCCGCAAGCGGCCAACATACGACCTATGACGCGTTGTCCAGACGCGAAACAGGCTTTCCCGGGTCGAACCCGAAAATCTGCTTTCCTGCTCGTAAGGTAAGGGAGCTTACCACTGGTTTGGCTTTCCGCCAGCTGAAAACGAGTAAAATCTCCCCTTCGACACTGCATGCGTAATTTGCAGGGGGAATCCGCCAAAAATTTAAATTCACGCCGCAATTCTTTCGGGGGTTTGATTCCAAAAACTGTTACATGCGCAAATCAACTGCAGAGTCCGCCAAGTTTTTTCAACACGCTTTTTGCCACCGAACGGGGGGCGCTGCAATCGGGGCCGAGGAGTGGAGCATTATCAGGGTAGCTGGTAGAAAGTGCTCATCTAATCTGTTAGAGACGCCATGTGCATTCAAGGGCACAGGGCTTCATGGAAAAAGTTTGGCGGGTTTTTGGTTGCGTCCCTTACTATTTTTCGTTATGGCTTTTCTGTTCCTTTAAAAATGACGGTCCAAAATGGCCGTGCCGGTGTGTTTCCGGTGGGTCGTTGCGTCATTTGACAGGGAGTGTGAGCGAGCGACTCAAGACCTGAAAATCTTTCGGCGGCGGAGCGTTTCCTCAAAAACAAGTAACTTATGCGACAACAACCTCAAACGACCAATCAAAACAGGCTGTCTGTTTTGCCCGCGTGCGTCCCAATCACGCGGTCCAGCAGAAAAGGCAGCGTCTTCAAGAACCTCTCCAAGTGGATCGCAGGCTTTGGCCTCGCTGCAGTGTCTCTCTCTGCCGCGGTCACGGTTCCTGGTTATCTCACCTACGAGTACTACCCGGGCAAAACTCGGGACGACATCGAAAGCGGCAATGCCGGCGCTCCGTCCACATCCGGTGCGGTGGTTGGCTCCGATCAGAGCGGCGTTATTCCGAGCTTTGAAAGCGGCACCAACTTCGCCGACAACTACTCCAATCGCGTTTACGGCTACTTCATTCCCCCGACGACGGGCGACTACGTTTTCTTCATCGCTTGCGATGACGATAGCGATCTGTTCCTGAGCACCGACGCGACTTCTGCGAACAAGAAGTTGATCGCGCAGGAAGCCGGGTGGAGTGGCGTCCGCTCTTACAATACGATCGGAGGCACTTCCACGGTTGCCGACAAGCGATCTGACCAGTGCACCACCAGCCAGTGGCCCGGTGCTACCGGCACCGGAGCGAAGATTACCCTGACGGCCAATCAGAAGTACTATATTGAATGCGTGCACCACGAGGGCGGCGGCGGCGATAACCTCGCCGTGACCTATAAGCTCGCTTCCGATCCGGATCCGAAGAACGGTGACGCTCCTGCCCTGACCGGAAAGGTGATTGCGACTGACGTCGCCAGCGCTCCTCCTGTGCCGCACCTCACGATTACCGCTCAGCCTGTTGGCGGCGCGTTCTACACGGTGTCGCCCATGGCGCTGGTTGTGGGCTTTACCAGTGACAGCCCTTACCCTGTCCAGTTTCAATGGCGCAAGGATGGCAAAGCGATCGCGAACGCGAACGCTCAGACCTATACCGTTAGTTCGCCAGCGGCTGGAGACGCGGGCAAGTACGACGTGCAGATTTCTGCTCCAGGTCCGGATGGCAACCCGGTGACTGTGACCAGCTCCGCTGCCACTGTCACGATCAGCACTCCAACCGTTGCGACGGTTACTGGCCAGGTGAAGTACGAGTACTTCCCGGGCTTTGCTCGCACCGATGTTGAAGCAGGGACCGCTGTTTCTGGTGGTACTGGGCCTGCCGGTAGCGACGGCAATGGCTACATCAGCATCGCCGAGTCCGGCACAAATTTTGCCGACAACTACGCGAACCGCATCAGCGGTTATTTCGTGGCGCCCTCGACCGCTGACTACGTCTTTTACATCGCATGCGATGATGATGGAGATCTCTTCCTCAGCACGGACTCGACTCCTGCGAACAAGAAACTGATCGCTCAGGAATCGGGATGGAGCGGTGTCCGTGTTTACAACGCGGTTGGCGGCGGTTCGAACATTGCCGATAAGCGTTCTGACCAATCGACGGTCACCCAATGGCCCGGCGGCAATACAATTCACCTGACCCAGGGCTCGAAATACTATTTCGAAGCGATCCACCACGAAGGTGGGGGTGGTGACAACCTCGCTGTTACCTATCGGCTTGCGACTGAGGACGAAAGCCTCACGGCGGACGGCACCGCTCCTCGCCTCACCGGCGCCGTCGTCGCGGTTGATATTCCCAAGATCATCTCGGTTGGCGCCGTCAACACCGCAACGCCTACCGGCATGTCCTTCTCCATCAGTGATTCGGCTCCTTCGGTTTTGGATAACTCCAGCGTGACGCTGCTTGTCGACGGTTCGTCCGTTCCGGTTGTGGCTGGCACAAAGGACTCTAACGGCTCCACTCCATTCACCGCGACATACGCGGCGGCGTTTGCCCAGGGATCCGCTCATGTCTACACGATTCAGGCCAAGGACACGAGTGGCCAGTCCATCACCAAAAGCTCGGCCTTCAGCATTGGCTTTCAATGGTGGCCAGTTGGCGACCTCAAGGGCCCAGCTGTTGTCGACAAGCTTTGGGCGAGCCGTTTCATCTTCGGCGTCAAGGATGCCGCGGGTAACACGGTCCAGGTTCAGGGCGGAACCTCGGGTCTCCAACAGACCTTCGCTATTCTCGCCGCTCAGGGTTCCCCTGACTTCGTCACAGGCAACAACAATCCGAAATTCACCGGCACCGTTGCCGACGTGGTGACTAATGTCATCAACTGGAATGGCGGCGGTCTTTTTGGGAACGACAACGGTTACCCAGACGTCGCCACGAGCGATGCCAACTGGACGGGGCATTCTTTCATCAACCTGAACATCGGCAATCTCGTGATTGGCGAGGAAGCGGATTACACCTTCGGCATTCACTCCGATGACGGCATGGCTCTGCGCATTCGCGGCGGTCGAACCGTGTCGATCAGTGGCAACGGTCAGCTGGACCCTGTGGATCCTGAATCCATTGTTCATCCGGCTGACACCGGCGACAGCAGCACCCGCGTGGTTTATCACCTCCGCAAGGGCGTCTATCGCATCGAGTTCTTCTGGTGGGAAAATGGCGGCGGGAACAACGGCGAAATCTACGCCGCCAAGGGCGCCTTCAAGAACGACGGCGACACCACGACTTGGAAGCTCATTGGCGATCCCAAGCCGAGTCAGACTGTCACCCTTCTGGGGGTCGACTCGGCAGGCTGGACGGTGATTTCTTCCGATCCGGGTGGCGCGACGCAGATCACGACCTGGGATCTCGCTAATGCCGCTTTGGCCGCAACGGGCGGTGGTGCGAAGACCTACGATTACCTTGATGTCGGTGACCCCGACACTAACGCGGGCGTGTTACCTTTCCCGAAAGACACTCCGGGCAAGGACGACGACGACTATGTGCTCAAGGCAACCGCAAACCTTGTTGTTCCGCAGGACGGCACATACCTCCTTGGATTCGACACGGACGACGGTGGTTACATGAAGGTGCCGGGCCAGACCTTCACGGCGATTCAGCAGAATAACACCGGGAGCAGCGTACTCAACGGTGACACCGTCACCTGCGAGTGCTTGACGGGTGATAGCGGCACGACCGCGACGATCACGTTGAAGAAGGGCACCTACCCGGTTGAGTTCGGCCAATTCGAACGGGGCGGTGGTTCCTTCCTGGCGGCACATGGCGCGTTGTTGCCCGCGGACCCGATCGTGACCGGTGACCTGCCGTTCCTCGCCAAAGGCGCGGCTGGCACGACGATCCAGACAGCCTCGGCCCTGCAGCTGACCAGCGCTCCTGCTGACGGCGGCGGCCCTGTGACGTCTCAACCCACGGCCACGATCGCCGTGAACGGGACCTCGATCACGATCACCTCTACGGGTGGCGGAACCGTCCAAGCGATTGGCGCCCTCGGCACTGGCGCGGTTTGGACGGACGTTGGTGCTGCTCCGCAGACCGTGCAAGCCACTGGCAAGGCTCGCTTCTTCCGCATTAAGCAATAAGCGATTGTAGAACACACGCAGGCCCCGGCGGGATTCCTCGTCGGGGCCTTTTGATTTTCTTCCGCTTGTCTTGACCGCCTTCACCGCTGGCATCTTGTCGGGAAGCTTGACACGAACCCCCATCCAGAGAGCCTTGGCCCCATGTCTTCCCTCGAGATTCTCAAGCGCCTTTTGGTTTGCCTGGGTTGCTTTTTCGGGTGCCTCGGCTCGCCGGCGAGTGCGCACCGGTTTGAGTCGGTCACACTGAGCGAAGGCGGCCCGGCCGCGAAGGTCGACCTGCTCTGGCAGCCGGGCGCGGCCGCGCGGTATCCGGTGATTCTGATGCTCGGCTCCCTGGATTCCAATGCGCCTCCTGCCTGGGGCACCAATCTGGTTGGGGAGGGGTGGATGTTGTGCGCGTTCTCGGTCGCCCATCCGCCCGATCCGGACCCGGCGCGGCGCCCGCAATGGCTGGTTTTCGATGAGCGGTTCGCCCATTCCTATCCCCTGGCCGCCGAACGTGCGATTGGGGACAGCCAGCGGGTCGTTGCGTATTTGCGGACCCGGCCAGAGGTCAATCCGGACAAGCTCGGCTGGTTCGGCAGTTCCTCCACCGGCATTCCGGGCCTGGCCGTGGCGACGCAGGGTCCCCGGCTGGCGGCGGTGCTGGCGTTTGTCAGCACCGGAGCCTATCGCGCGTGGCTCAACACCTGGCAGCCGAACGGCCTATGGCGGGGCGACGCCAGCGGTTTCTGGCCCGAAACGGAGCGGTTGCTCGAGACGGTCGACCCGATCTTGCACGCCACCAACCTCTGGCCGACTGCGACGCTCCTTGTGAACGGCGGCGACGACAAGGTGGTCGATATTCGCTCCGCGCGCGCCTTTGTGGCCGCTGCCCGCCCGGCCTTTGCGACTGATCCCGAGCGCCTCCGCCTGGTAAACTACGAGGGCTTCACCCACAACCTGCCCGCCGATGTCGTTCGGGATTACGCCGAACGCTGGTTCCGCCTCTACCTGCACCCGATCAATCCTCCGCCCGCGCCTCCTCCGCCCGTTCAATCCTTGGCTGAAGCCGCCCGGCAGACCGAGATCAACTCGGCATCTCACGCCTCCATCGTTGGTGCGGGATCGGCCGCGACGGGCGGTCCCGATGCGGTCCCCAAGACCAATAGAGTGATCGTCGTCAATTTCAACCCGGTTCTGCGCGATCATGGCGGCGTTCGCCTGCAGGAGTACTTTCGTTGGAATGATCCCCGGCGCATCACTACGAACCTCGTCCGGGATATTCGCGAGGCGAGCGGCGGATATGCCCGGTTCCAGGTCGTCGACTTTATCGACGTCGATTCGTTCCCCCGCAAGCGCGATGGCTTTCGCTACACCGAGCAAACCTTTCTTGAGATGTGGAAGGACAAGACCAGGGCGCATCAGCCAGACAGCGTCAGTTACTCGGCTATTTTCGCAGAGCTGAACCTGGTCGAGCGCATTCGACGGGAGGACGTGAGCGAAATCTGGATCTGGGGCGCGCCCTACTTTGGCACGGACGAATACGCCATGAAGTTCCCGGGTGACCGGGTCTTTTATCAGCCCGACAATCCCTGGTTTTACCGCCCTTACGATATTCCGGATTGCGGGCGCGCCGTTTGGGTGATGGGCTTCAACTATGAGGTCGGCGAAGACAACGCCCTCCACAGTTTTGGCCATCGCTGCGAAGGGATCCTGTCGCTGACGGTTGGCCGCGGGGTTTGGAGCGACGCCGCGGGTGAGACCAACGCCTGGAGCCGCTTCACCCGCCAGGCGGACAAGCATCCCAACGATGCGCAGGTGGGCAACGTGCATGGCGGTCCGAACGCGCTCAGTGGCTACGATTATGGCCAGACCAACACCGTCCTGTCCGGGGCCGAAAACTGGCTCCGGTATCCGCAGCTCACGGGAGAAAAGAAGCCGGTGAATCGCGACACTTGGGGCCAGCCCTACCATCTCAATTACCAGAAATGGTGGCTGTCTCATCTCCCTCGGAACGCGGGAATGACCGATGGTTTCTACAACAATTGGTGGCGCTACATTGTCGATTACGATCAGGCCGTGAGCGCAGCGCCCCCCGCGGGTGGAAGGCTGCAAAAGCCGGACCAGGCGATGTATTAAGGCGTGTTCGGAATCCGCTGTTGCGGCCCGATATACTCCCGGGCGATCACCAGGTCGTCGAACCAGGCGGACTGGCTCTCCTTCCAGAACGCGCGCGTCGGATCGGATTCGTCGTAGCCGTAGTGTTGCAGCCAGAAACAGTTCACTTTCAGGTCGAGATCCTGCCGCCAGCGGATGCCGGTGAATTCTCCGGCCAGTTTGCCGTCATACCACATGGCTTGCTTCCCATCCGCGCGCTCTGGGGCGGAGTTGGCTTGGATCATGAATTCCCAGCAGTGCCATTCGTTTAACGCAGGCACGAATCGCGCCGGACTGGCCGCCGAGCCCGCGTTTGGGCCGGGCGGAAAGAATTCGTTACCCCAGTATTTCGCCATTTTCGGGTCCGGCTTCATGTCGAGGAAATAGGCATAGAGGTTCAGTTCGCCCGGCGGCGGATTCTTTCCCCAGGCAAACCACGGCTCCATCCCGGTGGAGTAATACGTCCCGTCCGGCTTCTGCCCCGCCTTGCCGAAGGCCGACCATTTATTCGTTCGCTGGTTGGCGCCCAGCCACAGGAAATGATGGCAATACTGGTAATCCGCGGAGAATTTCACATACACGCGGGCATAAATCCGGTCTCCGCCCGGCATGAACCATTTGATGGCGTCGCTCCCGTGGTTTTTGCCGCGCTCCATCGGCAAGTGCGCGCACCAGCCCCCAGCGTGCGGCTGCTCCCGGGTTGCGGTGATCGGCCCGCGCTTCTGGTCCCATTTGCCCAGGTCGCCGGATTCGAAATTGTCCGTGAATAGCACCGCTGGATCACGCTCGATCCCGCGATCTTCCGGATATTTCGCCGCCAGTCCGGGCAAGGGCTCCGCGCAGCCAGGCGGTAGGAATGCCGCGCATAAAACGAGCGAGGCGGACAGGGTGATCACAATGTTTCGCACGGGCGTCCTCAAGCTGAGTTTCTTCCGTAGAGAATCGGCCACGGACGGGGTATCGCAAGTTCTAAACGGTCGGTCTTTGTGACGGTGGCGCAAAGGCGCCGCGATCCCGCCTTTCCACGCCGCCACTGCTCTGGCACGATGACCGAACAGATGAAACAGAGCGTTCCAATGTGGAGCGGGTGGTCCTGGCTTCGCGGCGTTGTCTGCTCCGCTGCGATTGCGGTCGGAGTCGGCGCGCAGGCGGCGGGCGTTGATTTTAATGGCGAGATCGCTCCCATCCTCATCAAGCGTTGTTCGGAATGCCACGGCCCGGACAAGCAGAAGGGGAAGCTGCGGCTCGATTCGCGCTCCGCCGCGCTTCAGGGAGGCGAATCCGGCCACCCTGCAGTGGCGCCCGGCCATCCCGAACAAAGCGAATTGATCAAGCGGGTGCTGTCAGCTGATCCGGACGAAGTCATGCCGCCGAAAGGGGCCCGCCTCACCCCACGGGAAGTGACAGGGCTGCGCCAATGGATTCAGGATGGAGCGGTCTGGCCCGAGGGGCAGAAGCACTGGGCGTTTGTCCGGCCCGAAAGGCCGCCCCTGCCGCCGGTTTCGCGCGAGGCCTGGGTGAAAAACGAGATCGATCGGTTCGTTCTGGCCCGCCTCGACAAGGAAGGGCTCTCCCCGCAAAAGGAGGCGGACCGTTATACGCTGGCGCGTCGAGTGTATCTGGATTTAACCGGGCTGCCGCCGGCCTGGGCCGACGTCGAGGCTTTCGTTCGGGACGCCTCTCCGAACGCTTACGAGAAGCTCGTCGACCGTCTCCTGGCTTCCAATCACTACGGCGAACACATGGCCCGGGGCTGGCTGGACCTGGCCCGCTACGCGGACTCGAACGGGTATCAGGTCGACCTCGCGCGAACCATCTGGCCATATCGGGACTGGGTGATCAATGCTTTCAACCGCAACGAACGGTTTGATCAATTTACGATCGAACAAATCGCCGGAGATTTGCTGCCGAACCCGACCCAGGAGCAGTTGATTGCCACCGGATTTAATCGGAACACCAAGATCAATGACGAGGGCGGCGGCGACGCCGAAGAGTACCGGGTGAAGGCGGTGAAAGACCGCGTTACGACCGTCGGGACGGCCTGGCTTGGCCTGACCTTGAATTGTGCCGAGTGCCACTCCCACAAGTATGACCCGATCTCGAACGACGAGTATTATCAGTTCTACGCCTTCTTCAATAACACCACGGATGGCGGGAACTACAGCACCGCGCCCACCATCGACGTGCCGAAGCCAGATCTCAGCGAGTCGGTGAGCTACGTAAACGATCGCCTGGCGCGCGTCGAACTGGACCTGGTCACCGCCACGAATCGACTGCCGGAGGAGCAGAAGCGCTGGGAAAAGATGGCGTCGAAAAAGGGCGAAATCTGGCGGGTGTTGAACCTGACGAATGTTTTTTCCAACGGCGGCTCCAGCTACACGAACCTGCCGGACGGGTCGGTGCTGGGCGCCGGAGTAAACCCCATCTACGATACGATCACCGTGGATGCGGACACCGACTTGACCGGTATCACCGCCGTGTTGCTCGAGGTGCTGCCTGACCCGAGCCTGCCGAAAAACGGGCCAGGACGCTGGGGCGGGAGCGGCAATTTCATTCTCGATGAATTCTCCTTCGCAGCGACGCCGAAGTTCGGCCCCGTGCCTGCCGAGACCAATCTCTTTTTCGCCAAGGCAACCGCGGATTGGGAGCAGCTCTACTATCGGGCCGAGCACGCGATCGATCGCAACCCCAAAACCGGCTGGGCGATCGGCCCGCGTTTTGGCGAGCGCCATTTCCTGATTGCGGAGCTGAAAAACCCGGCCGGGTACAAAGGCGGCAGCCGCCTCTCCTTCCGGTTCGATCATTATCACGGGAACAGCCATTGCCTGGGACGATTCCGGATTTCGGTGACGACCGAAAAAGATCCGGAAGCCCTCTGGCCTGTGCCGCGCGATATTCGGGATGTGGTCGAGACGCCCGCCGCTCGCCGCTCGCCAGAGCGGGCCGCGGCTCTCGCCGCCTTTTATCACAGCGCTTCGCCCGTTGTGCGAAATCTGGAGCGCGAGAAATATCGCTTGGAACAGCGCGCCCGGGAATTGGCCGCGCCCAAGTCCAGCACGCTGGTCATAAAGGAACGGGACGCCGATCGCCGGCAGACTTATGTTCAAGTGCGCGGTGATTTTCTGACGCGCGGCAAGGAGGTCTCAGCCGGGGTGCCGGCCGCCTTCCAGCCGCTGCCGGCCGGCGAACCGGCCAACCGCCTGGCTTTGGCCCGCTGGTTAGTCGATCCCGCGAACCCGCTGACCGCGCGGGTCACCGTGAACCGCTTCTGGGAACGCTGCTTTGGCGTCGGCTTGGTGAAAACGAGTGAAGATTTCGGCCGTCAGGGCGAGCCGCCCTCCCATCCGGAGTTGCTTGACTGGCTCGCCACCGAGTTCATCCGTTCCGGCTGGGATATGAAAGCGATGATGAAGCTCATCGTGACCTCCGCTGCCTATCGGCAGGACGCGGCAGCGGACGCCACGCGGCTGGAGAAAGATTTCTACAATCGGCTCCTTTCCCGCGGACCGCGCTTCCGTTTGGACGCTGAAGCCATTCGGGATCAGGCTCTCGCTGTCAGCGGGCTGCTGAATCCGAAACTGGGCGGCCCCAGCGTTTATCCCGCGCAGGTGCCGAACCTCTGGAAGGAGATCGGCTTTTTGCGGCCCGAAATCGGGATGGATGAATGGCCGGTCAGCGAAGGTCCGGATCTTTATCGCCGTGCCGTTTACACCTTTTGGCGCCGGGTTTGCACCTATCCGACCTTCGCGACCTTCGACGCGCCCAGCCGTGAAGTTTGCGTGTCTCGCCGTCCCCGCACCAATACGCCGCTGCAAGCGCTTGCCGCTCTGAATGAGCCGACCTTGCTTGAGGCGGCCCGGGTGTTCGCCCAGCGCATTCTCCTGGAAGGGGGCGCGTCCGCGGAGCAGCAGATCGATTTCGCTTTCCGCTCTTGTCTCGGCCGACCGCCCGCGAAGGCCGAGCGCGCCCGGTTGCTGGCTTTTTACGAACAACAATGGAAAGGCTTCCGCCGCGATTCGCGCTCCGCGGAAATGCTGGTCCGTGTCGGCCAGGCGGACCTGCCTGCGACACTCGATGCCCGCAAGCTCGCGGCCTGGATGATGGTCGCGAATGTCCTTTTCAATCTGGACGAGACTCTGACGAAAGGCTGATCCCATGACTTCCACCTCTCTCGATCAACTCAAGATCACCACCCGACGCCGCTTCCTTCAGCAATGCGGCTCCGGCATGGGCGCGATTGCTCTGGCCTCGCTCTTTAATGAAAAGCTCCTGGCGGCCGATGCATCCACCCCGGTGCTGGGCAAGCCGCATTTTGCGCCCAAGGCCAAGAACATCATTTACCTTTTTCAATCGGGCGGCCCGTCGCACCTGGATCTCTTCGATCCCAAGCCCGAGCTGACCCGGCGTGACGGTCAGCAGGTCCCCGAGGACCTGGTGAAGAACATTCGCCTCGCGCAGATCGGCAAAAACGCCAAGCTTCTGGCGTCCCCGTACAAGTTCCGGCAATACGGCCAGTCCGGGGTCTGGCTCAGCGAATTGCTGCCCCATCTGCAATCCGTCGTCGAGGATGTCTGCTTCGTGCAGGGTTTTTACTCCGAGGCATTCAATCATGATCCCGCCACGCTTTTCATGAACACCGGCGCCCAGCTTGCCGGCCGTCCCGCCATGGGCTCGTGGTTCAGTTATGGGCTGGGCAGCGAGAATAAGGATTTGCCGGCTTTCGTCGTTCTCATGACCGGCGTCGGCCAGCCCCTCACCAATGCCTCCTGGGGCAGCGGTTTTCTCCCGACCCTGCACCAGGGCGTCACTCTCCGTTCTTTGGGGGATCCGGTGTTGTTCGTCGGCAACCCGCCGGGCATGGGCAGCCAGCGCCGCCGTCAATCCCTCGACGCGCTCAAGGATTTGAATCAGGCCCGCTATGATCTATTGCTGGATCCCGAAATCCAGACCCGGATCGCTTCCTACGAGATGGCCTATCGCATGCAAACCAGCGTGCCGGAGGTGATGGATATCTCCAGGGAACCGGCAAAAATGCACGAAGCCTATGGCACCACCCCGGGCCGGGCTTCGTTCGCGAATAATTGCCTTCTCGCCCGTCGGCTTGTCGAGCGGGGAGTGCGGTTCGTCCAGCTTTACCATCGCGGTTGGGATCATCATGGCGGCCCGGACGGCAACCTGGTTTTCGATCTCAAAAAGCGTTGCGCTGAAACCGATCAACCCGCGGTCGCCCTCATCAAGGATCTCAAGGAACGCGGCCTGCTCGATGAAACGCTGGTCTTATGGGGCGGTGAATTTGGCCGCACGCCCATGATGCAAGGCGCGCTCAAGCCCGATCAGATCGGCCGCG
This sequence comes from uncultured Verrucomicrobiota bacterium, assembly GCA_964566945.1. Taxonomy (GTDB): domain Bacteria; phylum Verrucomicrobiota; class Verrucomicrobiia; order Limisphaerales; family SXQI01; genus DASVNK01. The sequence goes on from CAZMKE010000035.1 coordinate 33,454, forward strand.
ATCATCATCCGCACGGTTACACCATCTGGATGGCCGGCGGCGGCATCAAGCCCGGCGTCGTCTACGGCAAGACCGACGAATTCGGCTTCTACGCCATCGAGAATAAAGTGCACGTCCATGACCTCCATGCGACGATCCTGCACCTTTTCGGCATCGACCATACCCGCCTTACCTACAGGTTCCAGGGCCGCGATTTCCGGCTCACCGACGTGCATGGCGAGGTGGTGAAGAAGATTCTGGCCTAAGCCGATCAAGCCGTTGACCGGCTCGGGAAACTGGCTCTGCCAGGCCTCTACGCCCCTCTACGCCGGTAACGCCAGCGGGACGAGCACCGTTTCGTCGTCGAACAGAAACGTCGCGCCGCCGGTGGCGAAGTTCGCCAGATCCGCCACGGTCGCCTGGCCTTCCGGGGAAGCGATGATCGCTTCGAGGTCTGCTCGCGTGTCGGCGTACAGGCCGACGATCATGTAGTAGGGCGCGGGTTCCGTCGGGTTCAGCGCCGCGCACTTCCCGATCGTCCAGCCTTTCAGCCCTTTCATCCGCCGGGCAATCGGGATGTGGACCGCGTGGTAGTAGCGGTCAAACTCAGCCGGATCTTTCGGCTGGCCGTAGAGAACTGTGAGTCGGCACATGCGCAATGTGGCTAGATTTGCGACGCGGAGGTGCGCTTGAGAAAGACGTTCTGGATGCCCGACACGTTGTCTTTGTATTGCGGATCGGTGCTCAGCTTTTTCCAGATGGGATTGGGGCCAAATCCTTTCCAGTGCTGTTTATGCGCTTCCATATCCTCGCCTGAGACCATGTAAACCAGGCTCGGCATTTGCGGTCCCGCCAGCGTGCCGGCGAAGAACACCGGGCTTAACCCAACCTCCTTCATGATCTGGATCTCCCCGGCGTTGAACATCTCGATTTTGTTCGCGCCTTTGGCCTCCGTCGGACTGAAGTAAGTGCGCAATTCAAAGATCCACGGCTTCTTTTCCGCGGCGGAGGGAGGAACCGCGAGCTTCGGCATGCCGGCCATGGCCACCAGGATCGAGGTGTCCATCCGCCCGTATGGGGCATTGGTTTTCCCGCGGTTCATGAAGTCGGCCGATTCCCGCTGGCAGGCGGCGTCTGAGGCCAGGCGCACGGGAAAGTCTTCAACGGCTGCCAGCGAGTCGAATGGAATCAACACATAAACCTTGTTGGTGGGGCTCGCCTGCGTTTCAGTAAAAACTCCCACTGGCCCGATGCCCGCGCGTTGGCAGGCGGGAATTGCGGCCTTCTGCCAGTAGTCATTGATCAGTTGCTGCTGTTGTTCGTTCTGCGTGGTGTAAACGCGCAATTCATAATACTGGCGCTTGCCCGGGCTATCGGCGGCCCGGGCGGCCCCGGCGAGGACGATTGCGGCTGCGCAAAGGGCAAGAAGATCGCGGAATTTCATGGTGTTGCGCGCCAGCGTGGGCTCCCGCCGCCGGGAGGTCAAGGCTGCATCGAAAGCCGCAGCGAAAGCGGGATCCGCCCGGCAAGAGAATCCCCGGCTCGCTTGCCCTCGAGTGCCGAAAATAATAGAAAAATGCCGTGGGAAGTGGGGAAGTGACCGTGAATCGCGTGCGTGACTTTGCCGGCAAGCCGAAATGGCGTCGCGTCGCACTCGTCGGCGTTTGGGTCCTCTTGCTCGGGTGCCTCTCTTCGCTGGTCTTTCTGCACGGTGGCCCCGTTTATCAGGGCAGGCCGGCGGAGTATTGGTTGAACTACGATTACCGTCCGCCCAACGCCGAACGCGAGTTTCGTGAAGCCTGGCAAAGCCTGGGTGCCGACGCGGTCCCGTTCTTGATCCGGGCCCTGGGTAAAACGGACGATTCACGGCCCGGGCTTTCTTATCGCGAATTTCGATCAAGCCTGCCAGTGATCCTCCGGCGCATCCTCCCTCTGGCCAGCCCGCCCGCCGACGTGGTGCGGTCGCGCGCCGCTTCGGCGCTCGCTGTGATCGGCCCGGCCGCCCGGTCGGCCAAGCCCTCCCTCCGGCGCTTGGCGGAAACCGATGCTGAAACCTTTGTGCGGGATGCCGCCGCCGCGGCCTTGAAAGCGGTGGGTTCGGAAGCGGTGGCGCCCGAGGGCTCTCGTTGATTTTGCTCCCGGCCGCATTGGGTCATCACCAGACGCGCACGCGGGAGTCTGGAGCGAGATAAAGTTTTTGGTTCGGGGCGATCGGGAAGGCTTCGTACCAGCCGTCGAGGTTCCGCACGGTGAGGATGCGGTAGGGCGGGGGAGCATGGCCGTCCGTGGCCACGGCTTTCCGGATTTGAGCTTCACGGATCTTGTCCCGCCAGGACTGGGCAAAGCTCAGGAAGAACCGTTGCTTGCCGGTGAATCCATCGATGACCTTGTTCACGTTTGGCCCCTGGCGGAGTTGGTAGGCATCGTAGGCGGTCGCCAGCCCGGCCAGATCGGCGATGTTTTCGCTCAGCGTTTGATGGCCGTTCAGAGCGAGGTCGGGGAATGGCCTGTAATGGTCGTACTGAACCGCCAGGGCTTCCCCAGCCGCGGTAAAATGGGCCAGATCCTCTTGGGTCCACCAATTCGCCATTCGCCCTTTCGCGTCAAAAAGGCTGCCCTGATCGTCGAAGCTGTGGCTGATCTCGTGGCCAATGATCGCGCCCATCGCCCCGTAGTTTTCCGCGTCGTCCGCTTTGGCATCAAAATAGGGCGGCTGTAAAATGGCGGCCGGAAAGTTGAGGGCGTTCTGCAACGGCAGGTTCACTGCGTTCACCGTTTGCGGCGTCATCCACCATTCATTCGGGTCCGGCCGTTTGCGGAGTTTGTCCAACTGGTGTTGATAGTGGGCCAGGTGGGCCCGCCGCACGTTGCCCAGTGGATCATCTTTGGAAATCATGAGGTTGCGATCTTGCTCCCAGTGATCCGGGTAGGCGACTCCCACGCGCAAGGTTTTCAGCTTTTCCTTCGCCTTTGCCTTGGTCTCCGGCGACATCCAGTCCAGCTTGTCGATGCGGGCGCTGAAAGCCTTCTCCAAATCCCGCACGATCGCCTGCACTTTGCTTTTCGCTTCCGGCGGGAAGTACTTCTTCACATACAGTTTCCCCACCGCATCGCCGAGGAAGTAGCTGGTGTAATCGACGCCCCGCTGCCAGCGCTCGCGTTGCGCGGGCGTGCCCGTCAGGGCTTTCCCGTGAAAGTCGAAATTCTCTTCGACGAACGCCTTGGGCAAAAAGTTGGCCGCTTGCGAGATCGTATGGAATGCGAGCCAGTCCTTCCAGGCCTCGAGCGGCTCCGTCGCCGCCAGCCGGGACAACTCGGGAATGGCCTTGGCGTGCCAGACATAGAACGTGCGCGCGTCCTTCAAGCGGGCCGCTTCGAGAACTTCCCGCCAGTCCAGGCCCGGGGCTTTGCTTTCCAGTTCGGCACGCGTCCACGACACGGCCGCGGTCGCGTTTTCGGACTCCGTGCGGGTCGCATGCGCCCCGGCGATCTTCATTTCCAGCGCCACGATCCGCGCGGCGCGCGCCTCCGGTTCGCTCATCCCGGCCAATTGCAGCAAGGTTTGGACATGCGCCCGATAGCGGGCGCGGAGGTCCGCCATCTTGGGCGAAGTCGAGAGGTAATAGTCGCGATCGGGCATGCCCAGGCCGCCCTGCAAAAGATACGGATAGGAATGATTGGGGTCGGTCAGCCCCTGCACCACCCAAATCCCAAAGAGGTTTTCGGTGTGGAAACTGGTGTTGTTCAGGGCATCCACATCCGCCCGGAGCGTGGACCCGATCGCGCGGGAAAGTTGTTTGCGGTCCGCGATGGCTGCGATCTCCGCCAGATCTTTCTGGATCGGCCCGGTCCCTCGGGCTTCGATAGCCGCTTCATCCATGAAAGCCATGTAGAAATCCCCGATCTGCTGCGTTTCCCGGTCCCGGTGCGCCCCGGCTCGGGCGCATTCTTGAATCAGTGATTCCAACTGCTTGCGCGTGCGATCCGCCACAATGGCTCCGGCTCCGTAGGCTGCTTTATCCGGCGGGATCTCCGTGATCTTCAGCCAGCCCCCATTCGCATAGGCGTCAAAGTTTTCCCCTGGGGCCACGGATCGGTCCATGCCGGGCAGATCAATTGCGGGCGCGCTCGCCGAAGCAAGCCACGCCGCCAGAGGAGCCCAAATGCAGCGGAAACCAGAGAAAGTGCGGGTCATGCCCGCAGTAAAACAAGGGGGGCCTCGGGCGTCAATTCACCCCTTCGAGGCCTCAGCTCTGCGACGTTCGGAGCATCCTTTTCCTCAGGCCGGCCACGGAGACGCAGAAAAATCCGGAGAACAACCAGCCCGAAACCATCCAGAGCACAACCATTGCTCCGCCCGGGCCGCCCTCCGAGTAGCGTCCGGCCAGCAGCACCAGCCCCAGGAAAAGAAAGAGCCAAAGAGTCAATGCGCCAATCAGCGCCCCTTTCCAGTTCGCGTGGCTCCAGGCGATAAAGCCGGCGGATGCGAAAGGAAATATTAACACGACCCCTGTGACCAGAAGCTCTTCCATCGAAAATCCTATCGACATGTTCCGCCAGCCGCTAAAATTGATCGCCTGGGAGTCGCCGCGCCTTTTACCGCTTCCGAATGCTCCTCGGATTTCTTGTCTGTCTGGAACACCGGGAGACCCTTGCGCCAGCCATGCAGGTTCTCAACCAACTCATTTTTTGAAGGGCTTTAATAAAGTGTGGCAGCGTGCTTGGATCGTGTCCCCGACAGCGGTTGCGGCCTCCTGCCCATTCGTCACGCGGGGCAGAGCGGCCAGGATGGAATCCCCGAGTTCCGCGACTCGCCGCACCGTCATCGGTTTAGCCAGGCCGGCCTCCTCGGCCAGTCGTTCAAAGTGCTCCGGGAAAATGCGCTCAGAATCGTACTCTCCGCCGATTTTCATGGCCATTTTGAGCGAGAGCTCCTTGTAAAAAATCGTGCTCACCAAATCGTAGAGAGGCGATAATTGGGTCTGGCGCTCCGAGTTGGCCTCTCCGCGATACACCAGCGAGAAATTCTTCCCATGGGCGTCGTTGTTGCCGATCAACCAGTTAAAAATCACTGCGTCCAGCAGCCACTGCAGATCAATGACCGGGGAGGACGATGCCACCCGGACGAGCTCGAAACACTGCTTGATCGAGGGGCCGCCTTCGGCCTGGTATTTGTTTTCAGGCGCTACGCTCAGGGCTTGGCAGAAGTCCTCCTGATGCTCCCGCCGCAGTTGCGAACCGTCTTGTGCTCGGTCGTACCTTTCCACAAGCAGGTAGTCGATGCCCTCGACCTTGCCGATGCGGACGCTCGCTGCGGATAGGCCTATGGCCCGGGCTAGATTCATGCAGAGCGCTTCATTGAAGACCAGTCCCTCAAAGCGGTTGATCGCGGGTTTGAGAATATGGGTGCTCGGCGCCCCTTTCAGCGGCAGCGAAATCTTGTCGCCCGCGACATGCACCGCGATCTTGTCTTGTGCTCCAGCAAGCGAAAGCCGGATGCCGTCCTCGCCCGCCAGCAACGGTCGGCGCGGCAGGGCTTGGAGCTTTTCCGCCAATTCGTGCGGTGTGAGCGGCCGGTACTGGGCATCGGCCTCGGGAAGGGCCTGTCCTTCGGGAATAAAGGTCACCGCGCCGGCGCACTCGCCGCCGATCTGTTCCAGCAAGGCAAAGTCGTTTTTGGCGCTGACTCCGAGATTCCTGCCGATCACCTCGCGTTTGCTTTCGTCCGGCAATAGCCCTGCAAAAAAACCCCGGCAGGCCCTGCGGTTGAAATGGCGCTGCGCGAGCGGCAGCGAATGGGATAGAGGGATCGCATCCGGGTTGCTCCGCCAGCTCTCCGCATAATCGAACGACAATTCGCCGTGATCATCCTGCGCCAGCTTCCCCGCCAAATGTCCGTGGATGTAGACGTCGAGTTTTCTCGGCATGGTTTATTCTTCTCCGGTGGGGCCGCGCTCGCAGGGCTTTCGCGTGCCCGGAAGCTTGAGCGCAATGTCAGCGCCCAGGGTATTCAGCACCGTCAGGGCTTTGCCCAATTGGCATGTCGGCTTTCCCCTTTCCAACTCGATGATGAATCGAAGGCCGGTGCCCGACGTGAGCGCCAGCGACCGCTGAGTCACTCCCAGTTCTTTTCGCGCGGCTTTTACAAACTCGCCCAATTGTTGCGGCGTCAGCTTCATTGAATCTTTGATACCATGATATGTTACCGATCGGGAATTTTCGTTTGAACTGTAGGTTGAGGTCAATAGAAAATTCCCGAGCGGGAACTATTTGCGGGAGATGGTTGAAAAACACTGAAATATTCCCGAGCGGGAATAAATGCTGGGGTGGTGGCGAAGAAATCTCAAGCCCTTGCGGTCCAGCTCTTTCGGCTCTTTGAAACGTGCTCGTATGAGGGGAGGCACTTCAGGTCGCCGGAAGAGCGCTCGTGGGGTAGAATCTGTTCTCCCGATGAACACCATGGCTCCAATCTTGCGTCAGGCCGGACCGGATGACCTCCAACGGCTGGTCACCATGATGGCTGAGTTTTACTCGGAATCGCCCTTCGTCTTGAATCTCCGCCGAGCCGCGGAGGGTTTCGCCCCGCTGCTGGCTGACGACCGCCTGGGATTCGTCTGGTTTATTCAGCGCGAATCCACCGAGGTTGGTTATGTCGTGGTCACGCTCTCCTACAGCATGGAGTACGGCGGGCCAACCGCGGTGGTGGACGACTTCTTCATCCGCTCGGCCTTTCGGAATGCGGGTCTGGGAAAAGCTGCCTTGGCGGAGGCATCCCGTATTTGCGCGGCGCGGGGCGTCCGCGCTCTGCATGTCGAGACGGGCGACGATAATCCGCGAGCGCTGGCGGTCTACCGGCGAGTGGGCTTTGTGGACACCCAGCGCGTCCATCTGACGTTGCAGCTGGCCGAACCAACCCACGCTCCCTGATCTTAAACTCGGCCGGAGCTTGCTCCATCTCCCGCTTGTTTTCTCTTTGAATCCTGCGGTCAGAGAAGCGCCGGTCAGAGATGGGGGGCGCGGGACTATTTCTTCTCGGAGGTGCGCTGGCGGATCCAGAGGATGTCGGGATTGCCCGGTTGGGCTTTCCGGCCGCCTCCCACGCTGCCGAGCATGACTCGATTTTTCACGATCGGCGGCTTCGTTCTTGGGTCCAGCCATTTGTGAACTTCGGCGTGCCCATCGGCGAACATAAAGCTGCAGGCGCCATTGTGATAGGCGGCCGGGGTATTCGCCAGTTCGTCACGCACCATGGAAACCGCGCCGCAAAAACTGTCATCAATGCTGTCCTCGCGTTCATCCACCAGCACCCAAATGCCGGTGGGCGAGCTGAAATCGCTCAACTTCTGGAAGTTTCGATAGCCCACATCCGAACTCTCCGGCCAGGGCATGAAATCCGTGCCCACCCACCCGTTCATCGATACGGTGCGCACCCGCGGGTAGAGCCGCTGGCCCATCTTCGCCGTGCTGAGATCTCCCGGGCATTTGTAGGAGCCCGCACTTTGCACGTAGGGCCCGAGCAGCCCCTTCAGCAGGAAGAGCGTATTGGTGTTGTCCCAGTTGTTCGCATCGAAGCTCAACCATCCCGGGACCCAGGAGTGTGGATCTGGGCCGAGATTGCGCGGGAGTTTCTCGGAGTTTTCACTGGCGTAGAGCTGCCATCCCAGCCCGAGTTGCCGGTTGTTGTTCAGGCATTGAATCCCTTGCGCCTTGGCTTTCGCTTTGCTCAAAGCCGGCAACAGCATCGACGCCAGCACCGCGATGATCGCGATCACCACGAGCAGCTCGATCAGCGTAAAGCCACGTCTCAAACTTTTCACGGTCAAGAGGGAGGCCCGCATTCCGCAGACCAGGCCCGACAAACGAATGGTTGGTCCATCGGATCGTTCGTGTAAAGGTGAGAGTGAGAACGCGTAACGACCTGGAGGGTGGGTGTGGGCCTTCGATTTGCGAGCCAGGGCAGGGAACACGGGGTCGGCAAAAGGGGGCTGAGCCTCGTTTTTTCGTCTGCTCTCCGGGCAATCGAACGAAAGGTCACCGTGATCATCCCGCGCCAGGACCCTTCCCAATGTCCTCCCGGGCAGGCGTCGAGTTTTCCCGGCATGACGACCGCCCAAGCCATCCGATCCTGGTCGCGTCTCGATGTGGTCGGTCGGTTTCAGCGTCTTCATCCATGACCGTGACACCGTTTTCAGAGCCGAACGCCACCTACGCCTGCGATCTGTCCGGCTGTCAACAAAGGTGTGGTCCCGGCAAGAGTTTGGATTAACCACAAAGATCAAAGGTCACAAAATCGATGCCGCTCAGCCCCAGGGCGGATGGCTTACACATCAACCCGCTTAAACCACTCACAGAACGCGCCGAAGCCGACCCAATAATACTTATGTCCGCTCAGAGTTCGGAACTGAATGTGTTGGAGGCGTGGCTCTGACGCTTGTTTCAAGATATCCGTCATGGCCGGATCGGCGCGCTTCCAGATGTCGTCCGAATGAATTCGCAATACGATGCTGTCAGAATCCTGTGCAACGATCTCGTACTTTGCCACCCACTTCACGTTGCCGAGAGTGATGTAGACTCGTCCGCGAGAATATCGAAGAGCGAGCCTTCCAAAGAGGGATGCGAACTTGCGCTTTTTCACTCCGGCGAGCTGATGGTATCGATGGCACGTTTGGAGAGTCATTCGCTTGTCTGACTTCCACGTGCCAATTAGTTGCTTGTGAGGATTCACTGCGGGAACGATGCCGATCAAGCGTTGGTGCGCCAAGTAACAAAGTCAGTGATCCGCAAAGAGGTTCCGGCCCGGATGCGCTTGCGCTCGCAAATGGCCTTCGGCAACACCACCTGGCGCTTCATGGTCACTGTAATCGTCGTCGTCACACTCGTAAGATTATCCTACGACCTGCTTTGGGGAAGCTTAGGTCGCCCTATCTCGCGCTGAAATCGTCGGGAGGCCACCGAAATCTGAATCAACAGCCATCCTTCAGCACACTTTGAAATTGGCCAATTGGTTGAAATCCCGCGGCCGCCACCCACGGCCATTGCCGCGCCAGATGACGCTGGTCAAACGGATCAAAAGCTTCACCCTGGTTTGCTGGGCGTTGTTTCCTCACCGGCGATACTGTTCCTCAGTCACCTTCTCCATCCACTCCACCACTTTCCCGTCCAACGCTTCTTGGATGGCGATGTGCGTCATCGCCGCCGTCGGACTCGCGCCGTGCCAGTGCTTTTCTCCGGGCGGGAACCAAACCACATCCCCAGGCTGAATCTCTTCCACGGGCCCCCCTTCCCGCTGAACCCAGCCCACGCCCGAAGTAACGATCAACGTCTGGCCGAGCGGATGAGTGTGCCACGCCGTGCGTGCGCCCGGTTCGAAGGTGACACTGGCGGCCGCAGCTCGCGCCGGTGCCGCCCGCTGGAAGAGCGGGTCAATCCGCACCGACCCAGTAAACCAATCGGCCGGACCTTTCGTTGATAACCGCGAACCATTGCGTGTGATTTCCATGGAGACTTCCTTTTTAATTGCGTTTGCTCACAGCAGGGAAAGCTCAACCAGTTTGGCCCTTTTGGAGAGTTTGACCGGAGAGGGTGCGAACCAAAGTTCCAACGCCTTCAGGGCATTCGCGATCGCTTCCCCCTCAGAATCACCGGCGGACGCGCAGCCGGGCAATTCGGGAAACACTGCCGACCAACGTCCAGCGGCTGGATCAAATTCAACGACAGCGCGGAATTTCATTGAAGAGAATAATGCCGACGCCCGGTCGGGCCAGCAAGAGCGCTTCGCAAAGGTCCCGCAAATTGCGAAAGGCTGGATTTCGACAAGGCACAAGGACCCCTTGACCGTCATCACAGCCAGGGAAGGTGTGCCGTTGAAGGCAGCCGTTGGTGCATCTATTCAATCGTATTAAGCGATGGTCAAAGGGAGGGGCTTAGCATGCGCGCCGGAAGCTGCCGCGAAATTTCTGGCCCGGTCTGGGAAGCTTCAAAATTTTCCGCTCGGTCGCACACGACAGCACGGAGACGTCCCTTGGGTCTCGGAGTGCCCGTTCGCGAACGAGCGGAAGACTTTCAGTGCCTTCTAATTAGGGCGGAAATTTTGTGGGCAGCTGGAGGTTCAGCTTTGCGGGGGCGCGTTCGTCGTATTTGGACGACGAGAAATCCTACGGCAAGAAACCAAATCCAGATAATCAAATAAATTGCGGCGGGCTCGCTCTGCGCGTCTTTGCCGCTGAAGTAATCGTACACGATGAACGGAAAACCAACGCTCAGGATCAGGAGTTTGATCAAAGCGGAACGGTAGTAATCGTAGCCGAGCTTCAAGTCTCAAAGAGTTTAAGAGAGCCGGGAACGGCTTGTCACCCACTTTTTGCTTCGGAGAACTTCAAGTATGGGCCTGCGCGGTTCCGCGCGGTAGGCGGATCGCGAGTGAGTGAGCTTAGACAGTATTCCTGACACAGCGACAAAGACGCTCAGAAGCGAAACAGCAAAAGCTCGCGGTTTTCCGTGAGGTAATGGAATCCGGAAGTTCTCCGTGACAACGTTGCGGAGCGATGAGCGGCGGTAGTTCGTCAGAAATGGCGGTCTTCGGATATCGGCACGCGCTGTGAAATCAGAAGGGGACCCGAACTGGCCCGAGCGCGCGCAGCGCGCCGGGCCGGGTGGGTTGCTTGAAGAGTCAGTGCGTACTAATCCAAACAAAGGTCACAATCTTGTCAGTTCACCACCGATCGGTGTATAGAATGTTTTCGACTCCGGTGAGGACATCTATCATTCCGATGCGTGCGATGTCGTCGAGGTTGTCCGTGAAGTAGATCTTTCCGTCGATCACATCGGTTCGATCCATGTGACCTTTTTCCCAAACCTTTTCTCCCGTCAGTCGAAAGCAGACAGTCCGACGCCCACCTTCGGTAATAATAAAATTACGCCATATAGTCACGGCACCCGGTTCCGTCTCCTTCAAAGTAATTTTGTTTTGTTCTTTCAATTCGGGCAGAGAACAAAAGTGAGCTACCATGTCCTGCTCAAAATCCGATCTTGATATTCTCGTTGTGTAAACGAGCTGGGATTCAAACGGCTTGATTTGGATGACCCAATCGTGCACATCGAGTTCCTGAAGAAGCGTGCCGGTATCTGCCGCCAGAACGGTTAACTTTGGCTGGTCTTCGAGAACCAGGTAGGGCCAACTCAAGACGGCTTCGTAACAGGTTGCTGGCATCGGACGCTTCCAAGTGATCTTGCCGGTAGTCCTGGAAATTGACTGAATCTCATTGCTGACACGCTTTCGCTCGAATCCCTCGCCGATAGAAGGACCGGAGAAAATGAACAATTCCGACGCGTGCGTTCCGATGAATGTCATCAGCTCGGGCGTCTCCCACAGGACGCGCCCAGTCTGGGAGTCGAGCACTTTGGTTGTTCGCCCTCCCTGCAAATCTCCTGCGAGAAGTGTGTCGGTAGCGCGATCAAAGCCAACTACGTCATTCGTGCTGCCGAGGGAGAATCTCGGAGTGAGCCGCCCGGAACGAGCGCCCACGCTAAACACTTTGTTGTCCTCGATCCTTTGAAAGAGAAGGATTCCCCCTGGTCCCTCGCTCAAAAAGAAAGGTTTGTCTTTCCACGCGAAAAGATTACGCGCGTGTTTTCTCCACATCGTTTTTCCGTTCGTTGAGACGCAGACTGCGCGGCTACTGACAGTCTCAACACAAACTACGAGGTCGCCGATAACAATCGGTTTCGAGAACTTGAAACTGATCAGAGTCGCTTCCGATGCAGTTAAGATGAGAAAGGCGAAGAGCGAGGGGGCCAGCCATCTTGGTCTCGCACCTATTCTGGAGGCCCGAATCAGTTTTCTACCTCTATTTTTCTTTTCCTCGGCTGTCACTGGGTTGGAAATCTTTAAAGCTCGTCCACACAGTTAAGGCAAGCAGCAACGCCGCCGCTCGAAAGCCCCTGCCGTCGCATTTGGATGGCTACATCGCCGATCTCGAAAAGCGTCTCTTTGCGCGTAGCAATGCAGTTGATGAGCCCCAGCGATTCAAAGCTGACCTTGCAGGTTTATGCTGATGAGTCCCAATTGCCAAGTTTCGAGAAAGTGCAGACACTCCCTGACTTGTTTACACGCGCACACGGGCGCGCACAAATTTTAGGCGCGAACGGTAAAAATGGGTCGCATCGAAGTTGAACGGAGAACACGCGAAAAGCCCAGTAAATGCGGGCTCCAGTCGCACTTTGTCGCTGACTGTCGTGGGGAGTGGATTGGAGCGAGCGAAGGGATTCGAACCCTCGACATTCACCTTGGCAAGGTGACGCTCTACCAGACTGAGCTACGCTCGCTTCCGAAGAAGGTTCGGTGAAGTTAGCGTAAGGTTTCAGGTTTGCAAGAATTTGTTTGGGGCATTTTCCGGAGGCTTTCGGGAGCCGTCGTTTTGACGAAATCACCCTTCATTTCCGGGAGCTGCGAGGAATCGAACGTCCAAACAGAGCCCCGACCGTCAGGGAGGGGTTTGGGATAACGACGACACGATGCGGCTCGGACTGTCCAACCGCTTGCGGACGCGCGCTCTGGTTTCGGGATTCCCAAGAAATCTGGTTACGGTTGGCCTACGGCTGGATGCCATGAGTCCGGTGCAATGTAAACAGCCATGGGGTCTCCTTGTTCGGCGAAGACGTAGTTGATGGCTGCCCGAAGCTGTTGTTCGTCCCAAAGGTAGCGGGTGCTGCCGTGTCTGGACCACCGTTTCCGCTGGTTTGTGTCAAGACACGCTTTGGTCAACGAACGGGACGCATAGCCCTTGAGGTCATTCAGAACGCGTTCCGGAGGTTGAGAAGCCTGCAGGACCAGATGAGCGTGATTTGTCCGGATGTGGGCGGCGAACAGATGCCACGAGCGGAATCGGCAAACGTCCAGACAGGCCGCGAGGACCGTTTGGCGGCGGGTCGCATCCATAACGTAGGGAGGTTGAGGCATGAGCTTTTCTTCGAAAGAGGCGCGGGAATCGTCCGGCGGGCAGAGTGGCGTTCCGTAAATCCGATGGGAGGCGTCCACCGATCCGGAAGGGGCGCCGTGCAAACGCGCACCGTAAGTGCTGAAGGTTATAAGGTAGGCCCGGGCGCGCGGGATTCCTGATTGGGGTTGGGGCGGCGCGGGTCAGCCATTAACTTTTGACTGTAGCGAGGCGGGCGTGGTCGACGAGATTAAATTTGGCACCACCAGCGTGGCGTTCCGTCCTTCCAACAGAGCCCCGACCGTAAGGGAGGGGTTGGTGATAGCGACGCCACCATGCGGCCCGGACTGCCCAACCGCTTGCCCACGCGCGCGTATGTGTTGGCGTTCGGGAGTGCAACAGAGCCCCGACCATGAGTGAGGGGTTTGGGATAACGACGCCACAGCGCGGCTCGGAATGTCCAAATGCTTCCCCACGCGCGCGCCTCTGCGAGCCCGCCCCTCGCGGGGTCGGCGGTGCCGCCCCGCTGGTTTCATTGACGATGGGTCCGGGGTTAAGGTACGGTTTTCGGAACCGGGAAAGCGCTTGAAGCCGACGATGGAACGCATTCGAACGATCCAGCAGATGCTGGATGAGAAGAGTTTTGTGTCCGAGGAGGCTCAGTTGCCGCGCTGGCGGCGGGTGTTGCATTTCTGGCTACTGGTCTTCAAGAGTTTCCAAAAGAATCGCGGTCCCGTCCGAGCATCTTCGCTTGCCTACACCACCATTTTATCGCTCGTGCCGGTGTTGGCGGTGGTGGTGAGCATTTCCACGGGCTTCCTGCAGCATAACCAGACGAATGCGGTCGATTTCCTGATGGACTATTTCGTGAACACGGTCGCCCCGCAGCTCGACCTGATTCAAAGCAAGGAGGCAGGAGGCGGAGCGGAAAGCCGGCAGGCGGTGGTGCAAAAGATCAAGGATTTCATCAATAACCTGAACAGCGGGACGCTCGGGCTGACAGCCGGGCTGGCGCTGGTGTTTATTGCGATCTCCGTTTTGAGCAGCGTGGAGAATACCTTCAACGATATTTGGGGCGTGACGCGAGGCCGGCCGTGGTCCGCGCGGATTGTGCAGTATTGGGCGGCAATCACTTTGGCGCCGATTTTCATCGTGACGGCGGTCGGTCTGACGAGCACCGCCCAGATTGCGAGCATTTCGAGTGCGGACGGATCGGGGAAAGCGGATGCGACTCAATCAGCCGCAGCCCCTCCCGCCACGGGATCGGCCACGAATAAGCCTTCGCAGATCAGTGCGGGAACTGGAGTTGGGTCCGCGGCGGCGGACAAGCCGGGATTTTTCAAGCGGCTGATCAATTTTATGGTGAACGCGAAGAATGATCCGCGCTGGCCGGTCCGGCTGCTGGCCCGATCGATCGGGACGATCATTCCGTTCGTGGTGCTCTCGCTCTTTTTGACCCTCTTTTATCGATTGATGCCGGCCACCTCGGTCCGATGGGATGCCGCCGGGGCGGGCGGATTGGTGGGGGGCTGCCTGCTGCAGTTGAACAATCTCTTTAACGTCGTCTATCTTTCCAAGGTCGTCAGCTACAGCAAGATTTACGGCAGTCTCGGGGCGGTCCCGATTTTTCTCCTCGGGCTTTATTTTTCCTGGTTGATCATCCTGTTCGGAGCGCAGGTTGGCTACGCGTTTCAAAATCGGAAGGCTTACGTTCAGGAAAAGCAGGCGGAGTCGATCAACCAGCGCGGCCGGGAATTCGTGGCGATGCGCCTGATGACGCGCGTCGCCCAGTCGTTTTTTCGCGGGGAGCGGCCGCCCACTCGCCTGCAGATGTGCCAGTCCCTGGCCGTTCCGTCGCAACTGGCCAGCCAGATTCTGAGCGCCTTGACCTCAGCGAAGCTGCTCGTGGAAGTGACCGGCCGGGAGGAAGCGGGCTACTCGCCGGCGCGTCCGATCGAGAAGATCACGATCGAGGATGTTCTGCATGCGCTTCGGGCGGGGCTCGGCAGCGAACTGGCCACTGCCGAAGATCCGGCTCGCGCGGTTTTGCGGGAGGAGTACGAGCGGGTGGTGCTGGCGGAAATGCACGCGGCCGGGTCGGTGACGCTGCAGAATATCGTGGTGAAAACGGCGTCGCTGCCGGAGCCGCGAGGCGCCGAGCCGCAGCCGGGCGGTCCGGCCGCTGCCTGACCTGGCCAATCCAGGCCCGTCCCGGATTATTCCTTGGTGTCGGACGTTTCAGCCGCGGGGCGGCGCGGGGAACGCTCCGCCGCGCGGTTGCAGGCGTCCGCGATCACCCGGAGATTCTCGAGAAATGCGGCGCGCCCATTTTCCGGCAGGGCGCCCAGCACTTCCGTTTGCAACTCGAGCGCGATTGAGCGCGCCATTCGGTAAACTTTGCGCCCCTGAGGCAGGAGCCGGATTCTCCGGGCCCGGCGATCGGTGCTGTCTTTGGCTCGCTCGACCAGCTTGTTGGCCTCCATCCGTTCGAGCAGGGAGGCGATGGTATTGGGATCGCTGGAAATGGCGTGCGCGAGCTCCTTTTGGGTAAACCCGTCCGGCTCAACTTCGATCAAGGTGCGCAAGACGGTGAATTGGTCGGGCGTCAGCCGGAGATGCAGGATGCGGCGGCGGAACGCCTGGTTCAGGCCGTACCAGGCCCGGCGCAGGAGCGGCGGGAGGCGGCGCCGCTCCGGCGCGTCCAACGGCAGCAAGGCGGGATCGTTCGGTTCCATCGATGTCAAATCGGGGCCCAGAGTAGGTACGGGCAGCGGGCCAGCGCAATATTTAAGCCGCATTTAAGCCATGAGGCGGCAACGATCTTCTTTGACGGGCAGACGGCCTCTCTCCTTTAATCAGCGCATGTCAGAAGTGCAAGCAGGACCCCGGTTGCAAAAGTGGCCGTTCTACCTGGCGGATATTATTTTGAGCGCGATCGCCGCTTATGTGCTCACGCAATTCGCGGCGCCGCAGGGGACGACCGGCATGGTCGTCACCTTGGCCTGCCTGGCTGCCGCGGGGTGGGGTGCGTGGCTCTCGATCACGCCCTGGCTGGTGGAATACCGTACTCTCTCGACTCTGGCGGAAAACAAGGACTTAAAAAGCACCCTCGAACAGATTCAGAGCCTCGAAAAGGTGGCCGACCTGATCCGCCAGTCCAATTCGCAATGGCAGGGGGTGCAGGATGCCTCCGGGCGCACCGTGACCGCCGCGCGGGAGATCGCGGACAAGATGAAGGTCGAGACCGAGGAGTTCATGAAATTCATCGAGAATGCGCACAGCCAGGAGCGCGCCGGGTTGCGGCTGGAGGTCGACAAACTTCGGAAAATGGAGGGGGATTGGATCAAGGTCGCGGTCCAGATGCTCGATCACGTTTTTGCTTTGTTCAAGGCCGCGGAGCAGTCCGGCCAGGCCAACCTGGTGG
Source organism: uncultured Verrucomicrobiota bacterium (assembly GCA_964566945.1). Classification (GTDB taxonomy): domain Bacteria; phylum Verrucomicrobiota; class Verrucomicrobiia; order Limisphaerales; family SXQI01; genus DASVNK01. The sequence continues at coordinate 49,792 of CAZMKE010000035.1, forward strand.
CTCAGCTCGGGCAATTTCAGAACGCCTGCCGTGAAGTCGCGCGGAGAATGGGGCTTGCGCCTTTCGTGCCGGCTGCCGGTGAGAAATTCGATGCCCGCGGCCACCAACTGCCAAATCCCCCGGCGGTGGTGGACGAAAATGCCGTGATTTCGGAAGTTCTCGCGACCGGTTTTACTTATCAGGGGCAGCTCTTGCGCCGTTCCCTGGTGCTGCTGGCGGAGCCCGAGCCGGTTGCTCCCGGCGCGGAGGCCGCGATGGCTGAGGAGCCTCTGGGGGACGAGTCCGCTCCGGCCGACGCTGAACCGGGTGCCCCCAAAAGTGAACTTGCGCCTGAGCCTGAGCCCGAAATACAGGCGGAGAGCGAACCGCCAGCGATCATTGACTCGACCGGGCGCGCGGTGGAGCCGTTTCCTGAACCGCCCAGCGAGGCCGCCGAGGCTGCGACCCGGGAAGCGGTTCGGCGCTCGCGTTCGCCCAAACCCAGCGCCCAGAACGAATTGCCCCTGGCCTAAAGGCCGCTTAAAGCCGGATGAAGATCGAACTGCGATCCGTGACCAAGTCCTACGGGCGGTCCCGGGCTTTGGACCGAGCCTCTCTCGAGATCGGCGGGGGACAGTTGGTTGCGATTCTCGGCGCGAACGGCGCCGGCAAGACCACTCTCTTGCGCTGCCTCGCCGGCATCGCCGCGCCGGACTCGGGCGAAATCGTCTATAACGATGAGCCATTCGAGCGGGACAAGATGGAGCTGCGCCGGAAGTTGTTTTTTCTGCCGGACAGCCCGGTCGTCTTTTACGACATGTCGGTCGTTCGCCATATTGGCATGGTCTTGCGCGTTTACGAGCGCGAGCAGCCCGGCATCGAAGCCAAAGTCCTCCAGTTGCTGAAGGAGTTCGACCTTTTTGCCGTGGCGGAGAATCCGTTGAATTCCCTCTCGCGCGGGCAGGTTTACAAGGCGGCCCTGGCCGCCTTGATCGCGGTCGATCCTCCGGTCTGGCTTTTGGATGAGCCTTTTGCGTCGGGCATGGATCCCCACGGGATCAATACCCTGAAGCGCTACGCCCGTGATGCGGTCGCTCGTGGCAACACCGTGATCTATTCCACGCAGATCCTGGAGGTGGTCGAGAAATTCTCGGATCGCGTCTCCATCCTGCACCATGGCGAAGTGCGCGCTTTTGATTCCGTCAGCCTCCTGGAAAACGCCCGCCAGGGCGGCGGACTCGAAGAGATCTTCCAGCAATTGCGCGAGGAGGGGACTTGAACCTGGTCTGGCGCGAGTTTGAAAAAAAATGCCGCGCTCTCTATCGCGAAGAGTTGAAGCGCAGCGCGGAGTTGCGCCAGGAGGTCAAACGCCGCCGGAAGAGTGATGGTCGCATCGCGCCGCAGCTGATCCGCGAACTTCTTCTGCCTCTTTTTTGGTGCAGCATTTTCTTGAGCATCGCCAGCAAAGATACGGACCTGAGGCTTCCGGCTGCCGCCGTCGCGTTATGGGCGGCCGGGTCGGCTTTTCGCTGGGGGCACCAGTGGTTTCAGCAGTTCTATGCCTCGGAAGATCTCGTCGTCCTGAATTTTCTCCCCCTGCATGACCAGCAGATCTTCGGATTTCAGCTCCGCCGCTACCTGCTTTCCGCGGGCTGGCTCTTTTGGGAGCTGAGCCTCGCCTATCTCGTTTTTGGCTTGGTGGAGGGCGCCAACGCGCCCGGCTTTCTCCTCCTGTTGGCCGCGGGCATTCTGCAGGCCCTGCTCGTGATGGCCCTGGCGATCCACCTGGCGAGCTGGGTGCACATGGTCCCCCTCGGCACGATCGGCGCCTTCCTGAGGTTCACCGCTATCGCCTTGCTCATCTTTGGCGCTCGCGGCGTGGAGTCCACCGCCTACGTCACCCAGGCCACCGAGTGGTTTCTGCCCACGGGCTGGATCAATTATGTCCTCTTCCGGGGCGCGGGCGATCCGTTTGTCTTTGCTCTGCTGCTGCCCATCGGGGCGTTGATCTATCTCGCGCGATACTCTTTTTCTCGGCTCCGTTCGTTCTATTCCCTGGCAGGAGTGGAGATTGTCCCGGCGCGGTCCTCCGCGGCGCAGGAGGAGGAGTTGACCGCCGAAAACGTTGGAAGGCGGCCCGGTCCCACGGAAATTGAAGACCGCGTGCTGGCCCGCCATTTCCTCGCGGGCCTAAACTGGGAGTTGACCGGTGCGCTCGAGAAGTTCATGGCCCGCTGCCTGAGCGATCGGGAGCGGGTCATCACGGAATTTCTGGTTGCGGGCAATCCTGGCTGGACCAGCTCGCTCAAGGTCAGCTTTTGGATCTGGGCGGTCTCCTGCATGGTGGTGCTGACTCTCGGGCAGTTCAGCGGCACGGTGGTTTTTTTCGCGGCTTATGTGCTGGCCACGACCAGCCTGCCGCTGTTCGGCGGCGACTGGCGCGGCATGCGGCAAAGTGCCAGTGGCGGGATGTTCCTGCCCGCATTTTCGGTCTATCCCATCTCGTTCAACGCCATTGCCCGCATTTTCCTCAAGGTCAATCTGGTCCGCATTTCCACGGCCCTGCCGCTGATTGTCACTTTCGGCGCCCTCGCCGCTTACCGTCTCGGTCAGCCCCCGCTCTCTGGGGTGGTCGTCGCCGCGAAGTTGCTCGCCGTCCTGGTCTGCCTGCAACCTCTGTTTGTCGTGATCCCGATCTCCAGCACTTCCAATGACACCGCCCAGGCCCCCCTTTGGGTGAAAATCTTCCTCCTGGTCCCCGCTTTGATCCTGGTGGTTGGGGCTGCGTTGGCGGTTTTCTTAAGCCCCAGCGTCGGCGCTGTCCTCGCCAGCTACGTGGCGTTGCTGTTATTTTCGGTCCTGGTTTTCGCCGGGTACCGCCGGGCCTACCGGCGCGGCCGGTTCGACCTTTTGACCGAGCGATCGTCGGGCCGGTCTTGAAAGCCTTGGCTTCCGGCCTCTGATTTGCGACAGTGCGGCCATTCCCATGATGAAGTCCGCTATGACCCCGCGGCCGGTTTTTCGCCGCGATTTTCTTAAAGGCGTATTTGGCGTGTTGAGCGCGACCGGCCTCGGAACTTCCCTGGCCGCGGAGCGCGGCGCGGCCGAATACGCGCAACCGCTCCGGATCGAAGGAAAACCGCCCGAGTTCAAGACCAAGCTGCGCATCACCAAGCTCGAAACGATGCTGGTGAAACCGCGTTGGCTTTTCCTCAAAGTGCATACGGACGAAGGGGTGATCGGGCTGGGAGAGCCCATCACCGAAGGCCGGGCCAAAACCTGCGCCGCGGCCGTGGCCGAGATCGAGCCGTACTTGGTCGGCAAGGATCCGCGCTTCATCGTCCACCATTGGCAGGCGATCTATCGGCATGCGTTCTATCGGGGCGGGCCGATCCTCACGAGCGCCCTGAGCGGGATCGAGCAGGCGCTTTGGGACATCAAGGGCAAATTGCTGGGCGTCCCCGTTTACGAGTTGCTGGGTGGCCCGACTCGCGACCGGGTGCGGGTTTACGCCCACGTGGGCAACAATCCAGCCCGCCTCAAGGAACGCAAAGAGCAGGGGTTCACCGCGTTCAAAACCACCGTCAAGAATGCCACCCAATCCGGCATTATCGCCAGTCAGGCCTTTGTGGAAGAGGCGGTCGCGGCTTTCGCTGCTCTGCGGGAGGCGGGCGGCAAGGATGCCGATATCGCGATTGATTTCCACGGGGCCATCTCACCCCAGAACGCCAAACTGCTCGTCAAAGCGCTCGAGCCGCTTCAACCCTTTTTCGTGGAAGAGCCGGTGCAATGCCAGAATGTGGAAGCGATGGTTGAAATTGCCCGCGGCACGCATCTTCCCATCGCCACGGGTGAGCGCATCTTCACCAAGTGGGGTTTCCGGGAAATCCTGGAGAAGGGCGCCGCGACGATTCTGCAGCCGGATCTCTGCCACGCCGGAGGCATCCTGGAAGCGCGGTTGATCGCGGGCATGGCGGAGGCCTACTACGCCTCGGTCGCGCCGCATAATCCTCTGGGGCCAATTTCGCTCGCCGCCGGGTTGCAGTTGGCGGCGTCAGTTCCCAACTTTCTCTGCCAGGAACAGGTGAGCCTCGGGGATGGCTACGTCAAGGAGCCGTTCCAGATCGAAAAAGGCTATGTCCGCATTCCGACCAAGCCCGGACTGGGCATTGAACTGGATGACGCGCAGATGGCCGACAAGATCGGCCACGATTGGCGCAACGCCGAGGCCTACTTTGAGAAGGACGGCTCGGTCGTGGATTGGTGAGAGCCCGGGCGCGGTTACTTTTTGGATTTGAACAAGTCCGAAACTCCGGAGCCGATCTTTTTCACGGTGTCGGCTGCGCCGCCCGCGGCGTTTTGAGCCGCGTCCGTGGCTGACTTTCCGATGTTCAGCGCGCTGGACGCCACCGCCTTGCCTGTGCCCTCGACAATTGCTCCGAAAGCTTTCGAGCAGAGTTCCGCCGGGGTGATTCCTTCTGGACCCTGGCCCAGGCCGGTCAGGCGAATCTCCGGCAGGGGCAGGGCGGCGGAGCTTCCGCCGAGCATGGTCGCGCTCACGTTGATTTTCCCGCCGGTGATCACAAATTCGTCCACCTGCAGTACTTTGCTCGCGCTGTTGGTGTTGGCCGTCTTTTCCTGCGAAGCGACCGACTTCATGTTGTCGAGCAGTTTGCCAATGTTGCTTCCGCCCATCCCGGCCTCGTACGTGATTTCCGGCCCTTCAATCCGGATCGAGCGAATGACAACTTTCTTATCCATCACCGATTTTGGGACGAGGCTGACCGCCACGGTTCCCACCTTGACCGCTGCGGGCGTTTTGAAGCCCGTTGGATTGCCCAGCACGAAACCCTTGAGTTCTCCGTTTCCGTTGAAGATCGAGATGCTGGCGCTGTCCAGCGTTACCGGCACTTGCGTGACTTGCGGTCCCACCTTTTCCACCCCCGCTTTGACGATCGGGCCAAGATAGAACAACGCGGCAGCCGCCAGAATGACCAGGGCGAGCACGCCAATAATGACGATGGCTAAGATCTTCTTCACGGGGCGATTGTAGACAGCTTCCGAAGGCGAATCAATTTGCGTTATTCGTCCCCTCGGTCGATGGCAGGGCATCTCGTCCGGCGGGGCTACTTGCAGGCCGGGCAGTGAGGAACTCCGGCCACCACTTGGGGGCTGAGGTAGGGGATGCCCAACGCGAGTCCGCGCAGGATCAGCAGGCTGGCGAGCAGAGCCACCGAAACCGGGGCCAGGCGGGCGAAGTTAAAGCGAACTTGCAGCGTCCGGCCCAGCAGCGGGACCGCGAGCATCATCGGCAGCGTTCCGAGGCCGAAAGCCAGCATGTATTCCGCGCCGCTCAGGGCGCTGCCGGTTGCTGCCGCCGCGGTCGCGCCCACATACACCAGCCCGCACGGGAGGAGCCCGTTGGTCGCTCCCAACGCCAGCAGGGAGAGGTAGGAGCGCCGCCGCAGGAGCGTGCGGAAAACGGCTTTGATCGAAACCACGGCGTTTACCGCGAGTTCTCGCCCGGAAAACTTGGTGAAGATCAGCCCGGCCAGGATTAGGCTTCCTGCGAGCAGCGACAGCCAGCGTTGAAAGCCCGCGAAGGCGATCGCTTCCCCCAGCAGGCCCGCCACCACTCCGAGCAGCATGTAGACCGCCACCCGGCCGGCGTTATAAGCCAGGCGGCTCAACAAAAAGGAAAGCCGCTTGTTCTTCAGGCCTTCGGCCACCGGCAGCGCCAGCGTGAGCGGGCCGCACATGCCCGCGCAGTGCAGGCTGCCCGCCAGACCTAGGATGAACGCGGTGAAGAGCACGATTTACTTTCTCGCCACAACCAGCGGTTGATCGAAGTAATACTCGCTTCCCTCCGTGGTCCAGGAGAGGTGAACCTTCCATAATCCGGAGGGCAGGTTTGACACGTCGATCGTTTGCGAACCGTGTTCGTCGAGCGCGAGCTTGACCTCGCGATCCAGCCGGGCGTCCGACGGCCGGTAAAGCCGGATCACCCCCTGGCTGCTGTCGGCTGTGTGATTGGCGGGCAACGCCAGGCTGATCGTCTGCTCCTTTTGGTGGTAAAGAATCTGGACCGGGCTCGTCAGAGCCGACGTGCGCGCCACGCGGTCGATCTGCTGCTGGAAGCGAATTTCGTGCTCGTAGTAGTCCGGCCGCACGAGTTGATCCTCGTGATGCACCGCGAAGACCACCCAGGTGACAATCCCGGTGATGAACACCGCGAAGTAAGCCACAATGGCGTAAGGCCAGAAGTTTCGTTTCATATTAGTTGCGGGGTCCGACAAATACGGTTTTCAAGGTTTCCAGCCGCTTGTTCCCCGAATAGACCCCTATCCGCAGGGCGATCTTGGGTGCGGGCAATTGTTTAGGGTCGAGAGAAATCAGGACGGAGGTCTGGGCCAGGTTCTCTTTCGGGAGAATGAACTGATCACTGCCCATCAGCTTCAACTCGCCCGGGATGTTTTCCAACCGGAGCTGAATCGGCAGGTTGCGGCTGGTTTTGTTGACGATTTTGAACGTGTAGAGATTGGAGATCTTTCCGTCGGCTGTTTGCTGGAAAAGGGCGCCGGGGGCCCGGAGGAACATGCTTTCCACTTCCGACCGGGTGAACAGCAGGGCAAAAAAGAGCAGCACCAGCGCGCCCAACACCGTCGTGTAAAGCCCCATGCGCGCGGTGAAGCGGAACGCCGTCCCCTTTTCAATGCTGTCATGGCTGGCGTAACGGATCAGGCCGGGCGGACGCCCGATCTTTTCCATCACGGTGTCGCAAGCATCGATGCAGGCGGTGCAGTTCACGCATTCCATTTGCGTGCCGTTGCGGATGTCGATCCCGGTCGGGCAGACAGCCACGCACTGCCGGCAGTTCACGCAGTCGCCGAACCCTTCCGCGTGCCGGTTCGCCAACGGCTGATTCCGGTGCAGGGGCGCCCGCTTTTCTCCCCGCCGATGGTCGTAGGCCACCACCATCGAGTTTTCATCCAGCATCGCGGATTGGAACCGGCCGTACGGGCAGATGAACGTGCAGGCCTGCTCGCGAAAGCGGGCGAAAATGAGATAGAACACCCCGGTAAACAGCATCATGAACATCAGCCCGGTGAGGTGTTGGCGCGGGTCTTCCGTGACGATTTGCCGCAAGCTCTCAATGCCGATGATGTAACTCAGCAGCCAGTTCCCGATCAGGAAGGAGAGACTGAAAAATAGCGCGTGCTTCACGCTCTTCTTGAGGATCTTCGCCCGGTTCCACGGTCCGTTGTTCAAGGCCCGCTGGGCCGAGGCGTCTCCCTCGATCAGGTATTCGAGCTTCCGGAACACCATTTCCATCAGCACCGTTTGCGGGCACGCCCAGCCGCACCAAAGCCGGCCGAACGCCGTCGTGAAGACAATGATGCTCGTCAGGAACAACAGCATCGCCACCGCGAAAATTACCGTATCCTGGGGCCAGAATATCTGCCCCAGGATCGAAAACTTTCGTTGCACGATGTTGATCATCAGGAGCGGATTTCCTCCGATCTTGATGAACGGCCCGGCAAACATGATGCAGAGCAGCAGCCAGCTCAGCCAGGTCCGCCGCTGAAACCATTTGCCGGTGACTTTCTTCGGATAAACCCACCGGCGCGTTCCGTCCTTTTCCGCTGTGGCCAGGTGATCCCGAAAATCCTCCCAATGAATCTCCTGCGCCGCGGAATGGTCCGCGGACGGCGGGCCTTGGTCGGATTTGTCGAGAGCTTTGGCCATGGGTCGGCGCCAGTCAGAGTCTGGGTTTATTCAAATTCGCTCGGCTTGTTGCTTGGGGCCGGCGTTTGGTTCTCGGGCGGCTTCGGATTGGGGGGATGCGTCCCGCGCAGCGTGTAAATAAAACTCGCCACTGATTGAATTTCGTTCGGCTTGAGCACGCCTCTCCAGGTTAACATTCCCTTCTCCGGCACCCCATTGATGATGGTCTTCAGGTTGTCCAGATAGGTCGATCCGTGGATCCAGTAATCATCGCACAGGTTCGGTCCCACCAGGCCGCCGCCGTCCGGGCGATGGCACGGCGCGCAGTACGTCCCGAAAACCCGCTGCCCTTCGCTCAGAACCGCAGGGTCCTTGGAAGGTTGGAGTGATGCCAGGGTCCCTTCGAATCTCGCCAGGGCCGCCGCTTTTAACTCTTCTCCCGCTTTCGCTTCCTTGGCGTAGGCTGCCGCCTGGAGATCGCCCAGTTTGAACACGTGGAAGTAGAGCATGTAGGCGAGGCCGAAGATATTGCAGAGCCAGAAAAGCCACACCCACCAGCTGGGCAGGAGATTGTCCAGCTCTTTGATGCCGTCAGCCTCGTGTTCGAATATTTTTGCGTCTTTGTTTGGATCGTTACTCATGAGAAATCTCTCCCTGGCTCGATGTTTCGTCCTGGAGCGGCAGTGCGCTCATCGTTTGGCAAAAACTGCGCTTGTGCAGGAATGCCCACACAAACGCCCCGGAGAATACGGTGAAGAAAAGGCAGAGGGAGATCATTCCATACAATCCCACGCCGCCGAGGTCTTGAACGAAGTGCTTGATCATAAGGTTCCTTATTACGGAGTCAGTTGCGCCGTCTTCTTTTCCGCGGCCGGAGCCGCTTCCGTCGTTGGCGCCGCAGCCTTCGGCTGGGCGGCGGGGGCTTTGATGTCCGTCCCGAGCCGTTGCAGGTAGGCGATCAGGGCCACGATTTCCTTGCTCGAATCGGCTTTGATCGAGCCGGTCTTCAGGTTGTCCACCACCTTGGCGGCTTGGGTGTTCAGCTCCTTCAAGGCGATCTGCTCATACCCGGCGGGGTAGGGGACGCCAATCTTGCGCAGCGCCGAGATCCGGGCTGGCAGGGAATTGGTGTCCAACGTTTGAGTCAGCAGCCACGAATAGGACGGCATGATCGATCCGGGGGAGGTGCTGCGCGGATCTTCCATATGGTTGTAATGCCACGCGTCCGGATACTTCCCGCCGACGCGGTGCAAATCCGGCCCGGTCCGTTTCGAACCCCACAGGAACGGATGGTCGTAAACGAATTCCCCGGACTTCGAGTATTCTCCGTAGCGTTCGGTTTCCGACCGGAAGGGCCGCACCATTTGCGAGTGGCAGCCCACGCAGCCTTCGCGGATGTAAAGATCGCGGCCCATCACTTCGAGCGGCGTGTAAGGCTTCACCGAAGCGATGGTCGGCACGTTGCTCTTGATCAACGCCATCGGCACGATTTCCACGATGCCGCCGATCAGAACGGCCACGGTGGCCAGCGCGGTGAAGATCATCGGCTTGGATTCCAGCCAGCGATGCCCCCACGGATCCTGGCTTCCCGCCAGATGCTCATCCTTGGCGATCGGCGCGGCCTGCGCTTCAACTTCCGGCACAAACACGCCGGAACGCGCTGTTTTCCAGAGGTTGAACGCCATCATCAGCGCTCCGAGAATGTAAAGGGAGCCGCCAATCGCTCGCAGCCGGTACATCGGAACCAGTTGCAGCACGGTTTCCAGAAAGTTCGGGTACTGCATGAAGCCTTCATTATTGAACTGCTTCCACATCAGCCCCTGCGTGATCCCGCTCCAATACATCGGCACCACGTAGAACATCATGCCCAGCAGCGCGACCCAGAAGTGCCAGTTCGCCAGCTTGATCGAATAGAGCTTGGTGTTGTAGAGCCGCGGGAAAAGCCAGTAGAGCATGCTGAAGGTCAGAAACCCGTTCCAGCCCAGCGCGCCCGTGTGCACGTGGGCGATCGTCCAGTCGGTATAGTGCGAGAGCGAATTCACGCTTTTGATCGCCAGGGTCGGCCCTTCGAGCGTCGCCATGCCGTAGGCTGTCACCGCCACCACCATGAACTTGAGCATCGGATCCTGGCGGACTTTGTCCCAGGCTCCGCGCAGCGTCAGCAACCCGTTCAACATCCCGCCCCAACTCGGGGCCACCAGCATCACCGAGAACACCATCCCCAGCGACTGCGCCCAATCCGGCAGCGCGGTGTAGAGCAGATGGTGCGGCCCCGCCCAGATGTAGATGAAGATCAACGCCCAGAAATGGATGATCGACAAACGGTAGGAGAACACCGGCCGATCCGCCGCTTTCGGCAGGAAGTAATACATCAGGCCCAGATATGGCGTGGTCAGGAAGAAGGCCACCGCGTTGTGCCCGTACCACCACTGCACCAGCGCGTCCTGCACCCCGGCGTACATCGAGTAACTCTTGAACGCCGTCACGGGGATTTCCATCGAGTTAACGATGTGCAGCACCGCCACCGTGATCGCCGTGGCAATGTAGAACCAGATCGCCACGTAGATGTGCTTCTCGCGCCGCTTGATGATCGTGCCGATCAGGTTGACCGTGAACACCACCCAGATCAGCGCGATCGCGATGTCGATCGGCCATTCCAGTTCCGCATATTCTTTGCTCGTCGTCAGGCCCAGCGGCAGCGTGATCGCCGCCGAGACAATGATCGCGTTCCAGCCCCAGAAGTTGATCCAGCTCAACGTGTCCGAGAACATGCGCGCTTTGCAGAGCCGCTGCAGCGAATAGTAAATCCCCATGAACATCCCGTTCCCGACAAACGCGAAGATCACCGCGTTCGTGTGCAGCGGCCGGAGCCGGCCGAACGTCGTGAATTGCAGGTTGAGGTTTGCCTCCGGCCAGAAGAGCTGGACGGCCGCGAGAAGTCCCGCGGACATCCCCACAATGGCCCAGATCACCGTCGCGATCGAAAACGCGCGGACGATGCGGTTATCGTATTTGAATGTTTCAACGTTCATTGTCTTTGTTCGATGCTTGATTTTGCGCTGGAGAGTTGCGGTCTTCGGTCAGCAGGCGCATCGAGGGGGTGCTCGTATCCTCGAACTGGCCTGACCGCACCGCCCAGATAAAGGCGGTGAGGAAAGCCGCGGCGAGCACCACGCTCAACGGGATGAGGAATAGAATCGCGCTCATGCATTCTCTGGCTGCTGCCATTTTGCCGGCTTGGGCGCTGCCTCGGGCAACACTCCAACGGCGCGATTTCCTTGCGGACTCGCTTAAATGATCAAACAACCATTTTTGACCTGCGTCAGTTTCATCTGCCCTGCTTTTGGGTGCTTACCTTTTCTTGCGGTTGTTTTGCCGGAAATGGCCATAGAAGGTGCGTCCTGGCCGTCTGAAGCCGTCCATCTGGCCTGCGAAAATGAAGCGAAAGGGCTCTGGGGAACTTTTAGAAGCGGCGTCCGAGGATTAACTTGAGGATGAGATCATCCGTGCTGCGCGTCAGGCCCACCCCTACGCCAAAATTGATTTCCCAATCCGGCGATACGTTCAGATCGATCACCGGAAAAATCTGGTGCTCTTGTTCATCCCGCGGATTGAAACGACTTACGGGACCGAGCCCGGCATAGTACTCCACGCCGATCGATACTTCTTTCACCAGGTCGTAGCTGATCTTGGCGCTCGGGGCGAACGCGAACCCTTCCCCGGAGTTCAACCCGGAAATCGACTTCTCAAACGCAGGATTGATCGAGAAGTACCAGCGTCCAACCTGCTTGTCGATGATCGGCCGGATTTCCCAGGACCACGTGTCCTCGGAGTACGACCGGCTCTGGAAGCCAATTTCCGTCGACAGGCTCAGCCCCACCGGCCAGTCCCATTCTTTGGGCACGGCGATGCGCGGCCGGATATGATCTCCCACCCATTCCCAGCCGCGATGCGGTTGAATGCTGGTGAAGACGTAGAAGCCCGTCTCGAACCAGGAGGTAAAGCCGTGGGTGATTTCCAGGGTTTCGTGGATCGCGTGATTCGAGGGCTGCACCCCGTTCACGACGTTCCGTTGCCCGTCCAAGGTGTAATTGCTGTGCAATTCCACCATGGTCTTTCCTTGCTCGACCGTTTCGGAGGGATAGACCTGGATTTCGTAGGAGTCCTGGGCCAGGGCCGTTGCCGCAGTGCCGAGAAGAAGGCCCAAAGCGACCGGCGCCGCAGACCCGCCAACTGGCCAAACTCGCCAACCTCGCTTCTCCCGCCCGAATGAAATCATGCGGCTGGATTTAACCAGCCGCCGTGAGAAATGCCAACGGCGTTCGACGTTCCCCCCCGAACGGCTCGATTTCTACTTCCCGCCGGGCGCGATTTTCGGCGTCAACGAAGCCCGCAGCTTCCGTCCACGGGCGCGGGATTCTTCGGCAATGCGCTTTTTGTACGCGATCACCTTCTTTTGCAGATCGGGCTGGCTGGCGGCCAGGATCTGGATGGCCAGCAATCCTGCGTTGCGCCCGCCCCCGATGGCCACTGTGGCCACGGGCACGCCGCTCGGCATTTGCACGATCGAGAGCAGTGAGTCCAGTCCGCTCAGCGCCTTGCTTTGCACTGGCACGCCGATGACCGGCAGCGGCGTCTGGCTGGCCACCATCCCGGGCAGGTGCGCTGCGCCACCCGCGCCCGCAATGATCACCTGCAACCCGCGCGTGTGCGCCCGCTGGGCGTAACGCGACATGTCCTGCGGTGTTCGATGGGCCGAGAGCACATGCACTTCGCACGGCACGTTGAATTCCTGGCAGGCCTGCCAGGCCGGTTCGAGCGTGGGCCAGTCGGAATCGCTGCCCATGACAATGCCAATTACGGGAGTTGCCTCTTTCATGCGACGTCAAAAAGGATCTGGTCGGCGGCGTTTTTGGCCAGGGTTTGCGCTTCCGCCACGCTGTTCCCCAGCGCGGTGATGTGCCCCATCTTCCGGCCCGGCCCGGCCGTGGCCTTGCCGTAGAGGTGCAGGTGCGCTCCGGGCGCGGCCAGCGCCTGGGCCACTCCCCGCGGCCAGCCCTGCGCTCGCTGGTCCCCCAGGAGATTGAGCATCACGGCCGCCGGACGCACCATCGCGGTCGATCCGAGCGGCCAGTCCAGCACTGCCCGCACGTGGTTCTCGAATTGCGAACATTCGCACGCTTCGATCGTGTAATGCCCGGTGTTATGCACCCGTGGCGCGATTTCGTTGACGAAGATCGATCCATCCGCGCACAGGAAGAGCTCAATGCCGAAGCTGCCCACGCCGTTGATGGATTCCACCGCGGCTTCAGCAATTTCCAACGCCCGCCGGGCGATCGCCGGCGCTACCGCTGCCGGCACCTGCACCTCCCGGCATACATGATTCTCCTGGATTGAGATCACCAGCGGATAGCGCGCAATCTTTCCACTCCGGCTTCGTGTAATGATCACCGCCAGCTCCGCCACGAACGGGCAGAACTGCTCCACGAACAACACCCCCGGCCCGCCTTTCAAGTTCGCCCAGCCTTTGGCCAGGTCGCCCTCCGAGCGGAGAGTGAAATTCCCTTTCCCGTCGTAAGCATTCCGCCGCGCCTTCAGCAGCAGCGGCCACCCCAGCCGGGCGCCGAGCTCTTTGACCTCTTCCGGCGTGTCCACCGCTTCGAACGCCGGCACCGGCAGTCCCGCAGCTCGGAACGTCCCCTTTTGCACGTATTTGTCCTGCACCAGCCGCATGGTTTGCGCGCTCGGGAAGACCAGGCCGCCGGCCGCCTCGACCGCCGCCAGCGCTTCCGCATTGACGAATTCGTTCTCCAAAGTCAGGACATCCACATTCTGCGCGAACGCGGTCAGGACCGCCGGATCATCCCAATCGCCCAGCGTCTGCCGGCTGGCCAGCTTCAGGGCAGGGGAGATTCCGCTTCTTTCCAGGATGGAGATTTCACACCCGAGTTCAAACGCCGCCAGGGCAGTCATTTTGGCCAGTTGGCCGCCGCCAATGATTCCCAGGCGGGGGCTGCGGCGCCAATCGCCCGCGGCGCCATCCGTCGCCGGCTTGGCGGTCGTTTCTTTCTCGCTTTTCGGCATTTCCAGCCCGGGTGAACTTCTCACTCCGGAAAACTTCAATGGTCGCCGGGGAGAAAACAACTCCATATTTTCCCGCCGGAGCCTCCAACTCTCTTCCAACTCGGAGTTGCCCCACGCCCCTTGTTCGACGAATATCCCGAGCTTTATGTCGAGCGCGCGGAAGCAATATCCCTTCGATCTGGTTGAATCGAAGTGGCAGCAGATTTGGGATGAGCAACAGACCTTTCGGGCCTGGGACATCGGCGAAGCCGTCCCGGCCGCCCATCCCTTTGCCCAGCGCCACCAGGGCCAGCTCCCTCCGAAGTTCTACATTTTGGACATGTTCCCGTATCCATCCGGCGCCGGCCTGCACGTGGGCCACCCGGAAGGCTACACCGCCACCGATATCCTTGCCCGTTACAAGCGCGCCCGCGGTTTCAATGTCCTCCACCCTATGGGCTGGGACGCTTTCGGCCTCCCCGCCGAGCAATACGCCATCCGCACCGGCCAGCACCCGCGCAAAACCACCGAGGAAAACATCGCCACCTTCAAACGCCAGATCAAATCGCTCGGCTTCAGCTACGATTGGTCCCGCGAGGTCGACACCACCGACCCCGGATACTTCAAGTGGTCCCAGTGGATCTTCCTCAAGCTTTATAACTCCTGGTTTAACCCGGCTTCCAACAAAGCTGAGCCCATCGAAACGCTCCCTTATCCGCCGGATGCCCAAACCGACGAGCAAAAGCGCGAGTTTCGCGATTCCCGCCGCCTCGCTTTCGTCGCCGAAACCCCCGTCAACTGGTGTCCCGAGCTCGGCACCGTTCTGGCCAACGAAGAGGTCATCGACGGCAAGAGCGAGGTCGGTGGCCACCCGGTGGTCCGCAAGCCGATGCGCCAATGGATGCTTCGCATCACCGCCTACGCCGAGCGGCTCCTGACCGATCTCGATCAGATCGATTGGCCTGAATCGCTGAAGGAAATGCAGCGCAACTGGATCGGCCGGTCTGAAGGCGCCGAGGTTCATTTCCAGGTCGCAGATTCCTCCGCTCGCATCACCGTTTTCACCACCCGGCCGGACACCCTTTACGGAGCCACCTACATGGTGCTCTCTCCCGAGCACAAGCTGGTCGATTCCCTTGCCACCCCCGCTCAAAAAGCCGCCATTCAGGAATACAAGAACTTCGCCGCTTCCAAGAGCGATCTCGAACGGACCGAACTGGCCAAGGATAAGACCGGCGTTTTCACCGGCGCTTACGCCTTGAACCCGGTTAATGGCGAGCGCATCCCCATTTGGATTGCTGATTACGTTCTCGCCACTTACGGCACCGGCGCGATCATGGCCGTGCCTGCCCACGACGAACGGGACCTCGACTTTGCCCGCAAGTTCAATCTCCCGATCCGCATCGTCGTTCAAGCGCCCGAAGGCCAGGAATCCATCGGCTTCGTGGGCATCGGCACGAGCATCAATTCCGGCTCCATCACCGGCCTCTCCACGCCGGAAGCGAAAAGGAAGATCACGCAGTGGCTCGAGGATCATCAGCTCGGCCGCAAGACGGTTAACTACAAAATCCGCGATTGGCTTTTCAGCCGCCAGCGATATTGGGGCGAACCGTTCCCGATCGTCTGGCGCAACGGCCATCACGAAGCGTTGCCTGAGAGCGCTCTCCCCGTCATCCCGCCGTCCCTCACCGACTTCAAGCCCACTGCCACCGGCGAGCCTCCACTCGCCCGCGCCCGCGATTGGGTTAATCTCCCGGATGGAGCCGTTCGCGAAACGAACACCATGCCTCAGTGGGCCGGCAGTTGCTGGTACTACCTTCGCTACATCGACCCCGCGAACAAAACCGCCTTCTGCGACCCCGCTCGGGAGCGTTATTGGATGGGCACGGAAAACAAGTCCGGAGCCCCGGTCAAGCCGGGCGTTGATCTCTACGTCGGCGGCACCGAGCACGCCGTGCTCCACCTGCTCTACGCCCGTTTCTGGCACAAGGTCCTGTTCGACCTCGGCTGCGTTTCCACTGCCGAACCGTTCTACCGCCTCGTCAATCAGGGCCTCATTCTCGGCGAGGATGGCCAGAAGATGTCCAAGTCCCGCGGCAACGTCGTCAACCCTGACGATATCCTCCGCGAGTACGGCGCGGACGCCTTCCGCCTCTACGAAATGTTCATGGGCCCGCTCGAAATGGTGAAGCCCTGGAACACCAAGGGAGTCGAGGGCGTTTACCGGTTCCTCGGGCGCGTCTGGCGCCTTTTTGTCGACGAGAAGAGCGAGACGGAGTTCGAGCAGCAGCTCTCCACCACGGCCAGTCCCGGTCCGGAACTTCTCGCCGCGATCCAGCTCAGCTCGAAGATCCAGAATGTCGCTGCCTCTCCGGCTCAGCTCAAAGCGCTCCATACCGCCATCAAGAAAGTCACGGACGATCTCGATGGCCTCCGGTTTAACACGGCCATCTCCGCTCTCATGGTCTTCATCAACGAAGCCATGACCTGGGAAGTTCTGCCCAAGGCCGTCCTGATCGATTTCCTCCGCCTGCTCCAGCCCCTTGCGCCTCATCTCGCCGAGGAGTTGAACCGCCGCCTCGATCCCGCCGCTCTGACGCTGGCTTACCAACCCTGGCCCGCCTTCGATCCCGCGCTGCTCATCGAGAGCACGGTTCAGATCCCGGTGCAGGTCAATGGCAAGCTGCGCGACGTCATTACGGTCCCGGCGGACGCCTCCGTGGCCGAGATCGAAAAGGTCGCCCTGGCCAGCGACAAGGTGAAGCCCTTCGTCGAAGGCAAAACCATCAAGAAACTCATCGTGGTGCCCAAAAAGGTGGTCAATATTGCTGTTGCCTAGCTTCTGCGGTAGTGTCTCGCCGCACGAACGTGACATTTCTTGCGGGCGGCCGCCGGAGTTTCAAACATGCAGCCACTGAATTTTGATGATGTGCTGAGCAAGATCGTGGAAAGCGACCCGCGTTACCACCGTGACGCCTACGCTTTCCTCCGGGACGCTCTCGAATTCACCCAAAAGGTCGTCAGCAAAGCCAACAAGAACCAGGTCCGTCACATCTCCGGCCGGGAACTCCTCAGCGGCATTCGCGAATACGCCCTCCTCACCTATGGTCCGATGACCATTACGGTGTTTGAGGAATGGGGCATTCGTTCCTGCGAAGATTTTGGCAACATGGTCTTCCTTATGGTGGAGAATAATTTGCTCCGCAAACAGGACCAGGACAGCCCCCAGGATTTCAAGAACGGTTATGCCTTCGACGATGCATTCCGCCAGCCGTTCCTGCCATCGAACAAACAAAAGCTCCAGGTGGCGGTCGAGCCTTCGGAAGTGGGGAAGAATTGAGCGCAGATTCCAAACACCCGCAATTCAATCGCCAAAGCCAGCCCGGCGAATCTCTCCACGGCGCTCCGTCTCCTGAAATCCCGGCGCTCCCTCCCGGCGCCCGCCTCATCACGCTCGAGAACGGCCTGGTCATCATCATTCGCGAGGATCCCAGCGCTCCGGTTGTTTCCGCCCAGGCCTGGTGCAAGGCCGGCAGCATCGACGAGGGCAAGTGGCTCGGCGCGGGCCTTTCCCACATGCTCGAGCACATGCTCTTCAAGGGCACCGCCCGCCGCGGCCCGGGCCAGATCGATCGCGAGGTCCAGGATGTCGGCGGCTACATGAACGCCTACACCTCCTTCGATCGCACCGTTTACTACATCAATGTCCCCAGCACCGGAGCCCGCGTCGCCATCGATATCCTTTGCGATATCATGCAGCACGCCGCCCTGCCTCCCGAGGAAGTTGAAAAGGAGAAGCAGGTCATCCTCCGCGAAATGGACATGAACCAGGATGATCCGTCCCGCCGCGCCAGCCGCCGCCTTTTCGAGACCGCTTACGCCCGCAGCCCCTACCGCTACACCGTCATCGGCTATCCCGATATCTTTAACGAGATCAAGCGCGAAGATGTGCTGGCTTACTATCATGAGAAGTACGCCCCGAATAACACCTTCTTCGTAGTCGTCGGCGATATCAAAGCCGCCGAGGTCGAAGCTCAGATCCGCCAGGCTTACCAGGGCATTCGCTCCCGGCCCCTCCCGCCGCTCGTCATGCCGCCCGAGCCCCCTCAGACCGCTCCGCGCGAAATCTTCGAGGAGGCGCCCATTGAGCTCGGCCATTTCCATTTCGCCTGGCATATCCCGGATGTCCGCCATGCGGATATTCCAGTCCTTGATGTCCTCGCCACTCTCCTCGGCAGCGGCCATAGCTCCCGCCTTTACCAGGAATTGCGCGAGCGCCAGGGCCTTGCTCATTCCATCGATGCCTGGACGTACAACCCGGGCAACCCCGGCCTGTTCGGCGTCAGTGGCGTGGTCGATGGCCCGCAATTTGAGCCCGCCCGCGCCGCGGTGCGCGCGGAGATCGAGCAGCTCCAGGACGGCTTCGTCTCCGAGCAGGAGATCACCAAGGCCGTCAAACAATTCACCGCTGCCACTCTCGCCACTCGCAAAACCATGCAGGGCCAGGCCCAGGATTTTGGCGGCAACTGGATCGCGGCCAATGACCTTAATTTCTCCGAGCGTTATCTCGCCGCCGTCCGGCGCGTCACCCGCGAGGATCTTCAGCGCGTCGCCCGCCGTTATCTCCATCCTGAGAACCGCACTCTTTACGCCCTTTTGCCTGCGGGCACCATGCTGCAGCGCGTCGAATCTCACGAGGCCATCGTCGATGCCGCGATTCAAAAAATCGAATTTCCGAATGGCCTCCGCCTCCTGCTCAAGGAGGATCATCGACTCCCGTTCGTCGAATTCCGCATGGTCTTTCAGGGCGGCGTCCTCGCCGAGACCGAGGAGAACAACGGCCTCACTCTTTTGCTTTCCAAGTGCCTTCTGAAGGGCACCCCCACCCGCACCGCTGAACAGATTGCCATTGAGATCGAATCTCTCGGCGGCAGCCTCGATAGCTACGGCGGCAACAATAGTTTTGGCCTGAACGCTGAGGTCCTCTCGCCCGATTTCGACCAGGGCCTCGATCTCCTCGCGGATGTCCTCCTGCATCCCATCGTCCCGGAGTCTGCTCTCGAACGGGAAAAGGAGGTTCAACTCGCCGGCATTCGCGCCCAGCGTGATCACCTGCTTCAAAGCGCCAGCAAAGGGATGCGCCGAAAGCTCTTTGGCGATCGCGGCTACGGTCTCGAAGTCGCCGGGTCCGAGGCCAGCGTTCGCTCCGCCCAGCGCTCTCATCTCCTGGATTTCTACCGCCGCCTCGTGGTGCCCAATAACTGTGTCCTCTCGATTTTTGGGGATATCTCCTCGGATCGCGTCAAAGCCGCGATCGAGGCGAAGTTTGGCCAGTGGGCTCGTTCCGCTCCGATCAAGGTGGAAGCCGGCGAGCCGATCCAGCCGCGCGAAATTGTGCGCGTCTCCGAGGAACGGGATAAGAAGCAGGGCGTCATTGTCATCGCCTTCCCGGGCGTTGCCCTGCAAGATCCCGCCCGCCATGCTCTGGAACTGCTCCAGGAAGCCCTCAGCGACCTTGGCTCCCGCCTCTTCGTCCGCATTCGCGAGAATCTCGGCCTCGCTTACTATGTCGGAGCCCAGCATTTCCTCGGCCTGCAGCCCGGCTACTTCGCTCTTTACGCCGGCACCATGCCCGACAAGCTCGCTCTCGTGGAGGAGGAGATGCTCAAGGAAGTTCGCCTGCTTCGCGCCGAGGGCTTGACCGCAGAGGAACTCAAGCGCGCCAAGGCCAAGCTGCTCGGCCAGAAGAAAATTGCCCGCCAGGATCTCGGCGGCTACGCGGTCGCTGCCGCTTTGGATGAACTCTACGGGCTCGGCTACAACCACTCCGATCAGGAGGATGCCAGGTACGAAGCCGTCACGCTCGCCGATGTTCTGGCCGTCGTCCGCCGCTATCTTGATCCGGCCCGTTGCGTGATCTCGACCGTCAGCCCGGACCAAAAGCCGGGCTGACGATCAGGGCAGGGGAGCTGCCGTTCAGCTCCCCCGATGTGCGCGCTCTTGGAACTCTCCGGTGCGGCTCTTAGTGGATCGGCGAGAAATGCGCCTGCAGCGTCGGATGGGACCCCTTCAGGATCACCCCCCGGCCTGGCTTGTAATCCAGTGGCGGAATCCATCGCCCCGTTTGCGCGTTGAAACTGTTCGTCTGGTAGCTCTGCTTCGCTTCGTTCCACACCAGGATCTGTGACCCCTCCACCCCCGTCACCCCGAACGCTTCGTGCACCGGGCCAGGTTTCGGCACCAGGGGCCCGACCAATCCCTCGGCTTTCGGCCCTTGCCGCTTCAACTCGCCCAGCGGCAACTCTCCTCCCAGCGTCACGTGCAGCGGCGCTTTGCCCGTGTTGCGCACCATGAACCCTGTGCCCCACGCGATCGGCGGGATCTCAGGGGTGAATTTGTTGTCCAATTCATCAAAGGTATAAGCCGTCATCTTCCCTTCGCTCGAGAGTGAGATCTGCACCGAGGGATTCTCGCTCCCCAAAATGATCTTTCGCACCGAAGGCCGGTCCAGGTGCAGCGTCGCTTTGAAGGGCGAGGCCAGCACCGCCATTTTGCCCGGTTCGATCATGATATGGACGTATCCCACCACGTTGGACGTGAATGCCGTCCCCTTCTTTGCTCGATAAAAACGCCAGGGCGCATTCGTGCTTCCCTCGTCAGCGATCCGATCGCTCCCGCTCGTCAGCGTGGTCCAGTTGTTCAGGTCGCTCGAATATTCGATTTGTAACGGGCCGCTGTTCACATGCAGCTGAAATGCTCCGTTCGGTGCGAATCCGCTGGGCAATATGCCCGGGGCTATCCCGAGTTGAGCAAAACAGGTGAATGCAGACAAAAGACCCCCAAAGAGAAGACGGATGGTTTTCATTCGAGTGCGTACTATAAGGTCAGGTTCCTCATCCGGTCAAAGTTGCTCGGTCTTTGCGGCCGAGGGACTTCCATCGATGGCGGCCCGTTCCTTCTCCTCCCGCCTCCCGGGCCGCCTTATCGCATTTTCCCCCTCGAAACCCGCCGCCGACCCATTATCTTCCCTTTTTTGACCCGATGACCGCTGTTCGCAATATTGCCGCTTACAAGTTCGCCTCCTTGACCAACCTCAAGGAGTTGCGCGCCCGCTTGCTTGACCTCGCCCGATCTCTCGCCCTCAAAGGCACGATTCTTCTCAGCAGCGAAGGGATCAACCTTTTCGTCGCCGGCAGCGCCGACGGCATCGACCGTCTCTTGCAGGAACTCCGCGCTGTGCCCGGCCTCGAATCACTCCAGCCCAAAATCAGCGAGACCGATCATCAGCCGTTCAATCGCATGCTCGTCCGCATTAAAAAGGAGATCATCGCGTTCGGCGTCCCCGGCATTGATCCCGCCCGCCGCACCTCGCCCAAGCTCCCCGCTGCCACTCTCAAGCAGTGGCTCGATGAAAAGCGCCCGCTCACCCTTCTCGACACCCGGAACGATTACGAGGTCAAGCTCGGCACTTTCAAGAACGCCCTGCCGATCGGCATCAGCCATTTCCGCGATTTCCCCGACGCCGTTCGCCAGCTCCCCGACTCCCTGAAGGATCAGCCCATCGTCATGTTCTGCACCGGCGGCATTCGCTGCGAAAAAGCCGGCCCGTTCATGGAATCCCAGGGCTTCAAGAACATCTTCCAGCTCGATGGCGGCATCCTGAAATATTTCGAGGAATGCGGCGGCGCTCACTACGATGGAGAATGCTTCGTTTTCGATCAGCGCGTCGGCGTCGATCCCACCTTGCACGAGACCGAGAGCACGCAATGCTTCCACTGCCTCACGCCGCTCACCGGCGAAGAGCAGCGGGACCCGCGCTACGTCCCCGGCCAATCCTGTCCCTACTGCTTTCGCACCTCGCTCGAGCAGATGGCCCTCAACATCGCCCGTCGCCAGGAAAAAATTCGCGAGGCCGCTCATCCCCTCCCGGGCAGCCGCCCTTGCGATAGTTTCCGCCCCGTCACCGTGCCCCCCGCTTGCGCGGGCTTTGCCCTGATTGATTTTCTCATCGCCACTCTCCGCCATCTCCCGCGCGAAAAATGGGAGCGCCTCGCCGCCCAGGGCCTTCTCGTCGGCCCCGATTATCGCCCGGCCCCGCTCGATCGCCGGGTGGCCGCGGGCGAACGCTACTACCAAAAAACTCCCAATCTCACCGAGCCCGACGTCAACGCCGACATTCAGATCCTGCACGAGGACGAAGCCCTCATTGTTCTCCACAAGCCCGCGCCGCTCCCCATGCACCCCGGCGGCCGTTACGAGCGCAATACCCTCCAGCACATTCTGAACCTCGCCTACCACCCGCAAAAACCGCGTCCCGCCCATCGCCTTGACGCTAATACCACCGGCCTGGTCCTCATCACCCGCACCCGCCATTTCGCCTCCTTGCTCCAGCCGCAGTTCGCCCGGGGTGAAGTGCACAAGGCTTACCTCGTCCGCGTCGTTGGCCATCCGCCAGCCGATCAATTCCACTGCGCTGCCCCGATCTCCGCTGAGCCCGGCGAAGTCGGCCGTCGCGACATCGATCCCGCGGCCGGCTTGCCCGCCCGCACTGAGTTTCGAGTCCTCCAGCGCCTGCCCGACGGGACCACTTTGCTCGAAGCTCTCCCCCTCACCGGCCGCACCAACCAGATCCGCCTCCATCTTTCCACCCTCGGCTTTCCGGTCTCCGGCGATCCCATCTACCAGGGCGCTCGCCCCGTCACCCAGACCTTAAGCCCCGAAGACGCCCCCCTTTGTCTCCAATCCGCCCGCTTGGAATTCACCCATCCGCTCACCCGTCAGCGCGTCACCTTCACCGCCCCGCCGCCTCCCTGGGCTCCCATTGCCAAATAAGGCCCCCATTCGCCCATCGCCCATCGCCCATCGCCCATCGCCCATCGCCCATCGCACTTCGCCCATCGCCCATCGCACTTCGCACTTCGC
>CAZMKE010000036.1:0-67383 GCA_964566945.1 uncultured Verrucomicrobiota bacterium
TGCGCCGTTTGGCCTGATTCCGCGGTATAATGGAGTTTTCAGACGAGCTCTCAGGCGGCGAGCGGGAACCTGGAGCAATTGGCCTTCCTGGCGCAATACGCCGAAAAGGGAGGGGAATATGACGAAGCGGTGCGCTTTTACCGGGCTTTGGCAGGGGTTCAAGCCGATTCCCGGTCCATTTATCTCCGCTGGCTGCGTTTGCTGGAGGCGCAGGGGACCACCGAGGAACTCCGAGATTTGCTAAAGGTCATGGCGGAACGCTGGCCGGACGAGATCTCGTTCCGCAACGATCTGGCATACCTCGATTTGCTGCTGAATCGCAATGTCGAGTCCGCCACCAAGGTGGCCGAGGATTTAGTGGAAGCGCATCCGGGCAACCTGCCGTTCCGTGCGGCCCTGGCTCTGGGCCGGTTGCGGAGCAAAAATCCTTCCACAGCCCTGGAGGCATTCGCGGGGCGGGATTGGGATTGGACCAAAGCGCTGCCGGGCCATCGCGCGATCCATGCCGCAGCGCTCGCGGCGGCGGGCAGGGCCAAAGAGGCGGCGGCCCGGGCGGGTGAAATTCCGCCGGACAGCCTGCGCCGCGAGGAGCGGCAACTGTTGGAAAGCGCGCTCGCGGGAAAATAATGGGACTCGGGTATTAGGCGGGCGACGAGGCGGTGGCGACCATCGGCTTGGGATAAGCGGCCGCCGGTTGCGCCGCTTGAAACGCGAGGGGCAGCGCGTGGACCTTTTGCCATCGTTGGACCGCCCGGAACCAAGCTTCCGCGGCCAATTCGCTTAGCAATTCGAATGAGGCTCGCGAACCGCTCTGGTCCCCATGGAACTCCAGAGTGGTGGGCACGCCGAGGCTCAGTTCAAAGGAAATCCGATAGTCGTCCGCGGGCGCGGGCGAATTGAAGAATTGCGCGCGACGGCGGAGAGAGCCTCCGAGTTCCACCGAGTTGAAGCGAAATTTCCGGCAGATAAACTCAAACCCGTTCCAAAGCTCGTCGATCGATGAGGTCCGTTCCGCCTCCAGTTCCAACCACCGGACGAGAGGCAGGGCGTAGCGGGTGTCCTTGCGCAAATCGATCGAGTTGCCGATCACGCGCCCAAAAGCCAGCCAGTCCCGGGAGAAATCCACCGAGCGGGCGACCAGCAGCAGGCAGAGAGCGAAGGAGCCAAAGATAAATGGGATCCACGCCCCTTTGAGGGTGAAGACGGCGAAGGCGAAACCGAGGCACATCAGCGAGACCACGTAGAGCAGGGTCACGGCTCTGCGCCGGGAGAAACCGCGCGCCAGCAGCTTGTGATGGATATGCTTTCGATCGGCCCGGAAAACGGGCAGCCCGCGCAAGCCGCGCCGCAGGATGGCGGTGCTCACATCGATGATCGGCAGCGCGAGGGCGAACATGGGGGCAATCAACGCCGCAATGATCGTTCCCTTCTGAGCGTTGACGATGGTGAGCAGCCCAATGACGAAACCGATGAAGTAGGCGCCTCCATCCCCCATGTAAATTCGCGCGGGAGGAAAATTATAGCGCAGAAACCCAAGCTGCGCCCCGGCCAGGCCGGTGGCGAGCAGCACGGAAAACGGCAGGCCGGAATGAATCCCGACCACCACCAGGAGGCTCATCAGCATCAGCCCCACCCCGGCGGCGAGCCCGTCGATTCCGTCAATCAGGTTGATCAAGTTGGTCAAGGCCACCAGCCAGGCGATCGTGACCGGAGCGCTCAGCCAGTCCAGTTGCAGTTCCACGCTGGTCAATGGAACGTGAAAGCGCTGGATTTGAATTCCCCCCGCCCACGCCGCCAGCGAGATGAGAATCTGCGCGAGGAATTTCTTTTTGGCCCCCAGCGCCCGCAGGTCATCCCAAAACCCGAGCGCGAAAATCGCCAGGGACGTCACGAAGATCACCGCCGAGGGGCGAATCCAGCCGGGCGGGTGAGATGAGATGAGCGCGGCGCAAATGGAAACCACCAGGAAGGCCGCCGCGAAAGCCAGGCCCCCAATTCGGGGAACGGGCGCCTTATGCGTCTGATGAAAGCTGCTGGGCGGGTGAAGCGCCGCCGCGAACCGGTAGATAAATGGGACGCAGGCCAGGGAAACGCTCAACCCGGCGATAAAGCAGATGATGACGGGTAAAAAGGCCAATTCTAATCCTTCAGGATGTTCCTTGGTTCAACGGCGTTATTGCTTCCTTGCCTTGGCTTCCGGTTTTCCGGGAAACCGGGCATTCTTGTGTCACATTTTCCTTTTGAAGGCAATTAAATTGCCCGCGTCGTGATTCCGCATCTCAGAGCCCTTCGGCTCGTGGAGATGCGGCCCTCGTTAGGTACATCGGAAGTGGGCGTGGTTCTCTTGAGATTGAACGCTATTACTTATTTCTTAAGTAGCAGAAGGATAGATATTTAGCGTTCTATAAACCGAGGTGGAGCTGCTTTGAGAAAGGTCGTGGGCCGGAGGTAGATCGGTTCCAGTTGCTCCCCCTGGTGGGATTTGGATCGTCCGGCGGCCAGGCGAGCCAGTTCGATCGCCGTGGGAAAGACGGGCAACGCTCCGGAAACCGCTTGGCTGACATCCGGACCAATCGTGACGCCTTGGTTCGTCACCCGGGCGGCGCTGACGATCTCGAGTGGCGCCAGCGGAGAGATGGAGTTGGCCTCAATGAAGCACACGGTGCGGTAGAACTCCCCGCGTTGCGCATCCACCAGGATCTGCACCGTCCCGCGGATGCCCGCGCGCAGAGCTTCGGCTGCGATCACCTCGGTGGATGGGATGCCCACCCGGGGCGTCTCGCGGGCCAATTGCCAGCCCTGGCAGAGCGCAATCGCCGATCGAATGCCGGCGTAGGAGCCAGGCCCCAAGCCAACAGCCAGAAGCTGAATCTGGCTCGGGGTGACGCCGGCCTGCCGGAGCGCCGAGTCGGTCAGTTCCATTGCCGTGTGAGCGCTGCCCCCCCTTTCGTCGGAGACGTTCGAAAGCGCGTGAAATTCCCCGTTGCGGGCGTCGGCCACGGCGGCGGAGCGCAGCTTGCTGGAGAATTCAAGAGCCAGGATCTTCATAAGTGATCAGCCGCTCCGTGTCGTTCTTCACCGCCAGAGTCACTTCGAGCCGGTCTTTGCTCATCGGGAACTGACCTCGGGCCTTATCAAACCATTCGATCAGGCTTACTCCATTCTCCGGGAGGAAGTAAGGTTCGAGCCCGGCGCTCAAAATCTGCTCGGGCGAATCCAGGCGGTACAGGTCCAAATGGTAACAGGGGAGCCGGCCGGTCCGGTATTCATTCACCAGCGTAAAGGTGGGGGAATGGATCCGCTCGGTGATCCCGAGGCCCTGGGCAAACCCGCGCACGAATTGAGTCTTTCCGGCCCCCAGGTCGCCCACCAGGCCGACGACCATGCCGGGACGAGCCCGGGCAGCGAGTTGCCCGGCCAGAGCGAAGGTTTCTTCAGGACTTCTGGAAGTGTGTATAACCATGGGCAGCCAAATCGCGCACGCCATCCTTGTCCCGGAGGCGCAGGCCGGTCTGGGCTGTGATTTTGCCGATGCAGCTCAGTTTTACGTCCGGGAAACGCGCTTTCCAGCCATCCAGCAAAGGCACCGCTTGCTTCGCGCTGGCGGTGAACAGCAGTTCAAAGTCCTCGCCGTCGGTCAGCGCCGCCAACAATGGCGGTTTGGCCGACGATTCGCTGCGGGACTTGATCCTGGCCGCCCGGCTGATCGGGATGGCGCTCGAGAGAAGTTCCGCGCCCACATGGCTGGCCTGCAGGATGTGGCGCAGGTCGCCCGCGAGGCCGTCGCTCAGGTCCATCATGCAGTGAACCTTGAAGTGCTCCGTCAGCCACTGGCCTTCGGTGAGCCGCGGCTCGAAATCCAGATGCTTTCCGCTCAGCGATCCCCCCAGCTCGCCCGTGACAAAAATAGCGTCCCCGGCCTTGGCCGCGGACCGGGAAACGACGCGCTCGCGAGGCACGGCGCCGACCACGGCGATCGAGATGAACGTTCCGCCGGGAGCGCGCGTGGTTTCGCCGCCGGCGACCGCAACGGAATAGGCGCGAGCGAGCGCGTTCAGCCCCTCGTACAACTTGAAGACGAAATCGGGATCGAAATCTCTCCGCAGACCAAGCGTGACCAGGCATGCGATGGGCGCACCGCCGGCCGCGGCGATGTCGCTTAGCGCGCGCGCCAGGGCTTTGCGCCCCACTTTTTCGGGCGGGGTGGCCGAGGTGAAATGCACCTCTTCGACCACAGCATCGGACTTGAACAGCAGGAGTCGGTCCGGAATTCCGAGGTCCAGAATTGCGCAATCGTCACCCGCGCCCCGGACGACGTTCGAGTTGGACGGGAGGCCGGGAATAATCCGCGCGAGCAGCTCAAATTCGTTCATAGGCCCGGCGAGTGCAGTTTCTGCCAAATCATGAAGGCGTAGTTTGCGCCGTTGAACAGGCTGTGGGTAATGATGGGGGCGAGCAGGTTGTTCGTGGTTTCGTAAAGGAAAGTCAGAATCACAGCCAGCACCGTGAGCGGCAGCAGCGCGGCGAGGTTCGCGTGCGTGAGCGCGAAAAAGATGGAAGTGCCCCAGAGCGCGAGCTGGCGATAGCCGTTTTGTTTGATGGCGGGATAAAGCACTCCGCGGAAGATGAGTTCTTCCACGATCGGCGCCACGATAATGGCGAAGAGGCCGTAGACCGCCAGTTCGCTAGAGGATGTTGCCTCCTGCATGACCCGCACCGCTTCCTGCGGGTCGGCGCTGACCTCGAATTTAGCCAGGAAGCGGGCGGACAGTTCCCGCAGGGAAAGGGCGATCGGCATCACCATGATCGCGACCAGCACGGCCAGAAAGACGGCGCGGCCGAGCCGGGGTTCGGCAAACCCAAACGCGTCGCGCCAGGTGGTTCCATGCTGCCGGACGAAAACGTGCACCAGAGCCAGCCCGACGCCGTGAAAACTCAATACGCCCAAGGTGAAAAGGAGCAGGCGGTCCGAAGCGTTCTGATCTCCCAATTGCGATCGATATCCCTGCACCACCAGAGAGCCCAAAAGCAACCCGGCGAACAGCGCGGCGAGCAGTCGCACGACGGACTCGGGTTTCCAAGGCTTTTCCGAGAGCATTTTCGGCGCGAATTTACAGTGGTGTTTGGGGGCTGACCACGAAAACTTTGGCGGGCTCAGCTAGCTCCACAGCGCTTCCGCTGATTCCAGCGCCTCCAACAGACGGGCATCCGCCGCCGGGAATTCGAACCGGCCCAACTCACCGCGAACCACCCAGGCGAGCGCATGACAATGCAGGGGCGCGGGTTCGCCACGGGTCAGCCGGCATTTGAAAAATTTGAGGCGCACCGTTTTGCCCGGGTAGGCATGGGTGAGGTCTTCCACCTCGGCCCCCACTTCGACGTCGATGCCTAATTCCTCCTGCAGTTCGCGTTTAAGGCATTCCGGGAAGGTTTCTCCAGGCTCCAGCTTCCCGCCCGGGAATTCCCACAAGCCGCCCAGATGATCTCCCTGGCGGCGCTGCGTAATCAGCAACTTCCCGCGGTGGAACACCAGCCCCGCCGCTACCTGGATCGCCTGTTCGGCCATGAAAAAAAAATCGAAAAGCGGGAGGCCCTGGATCAGAGGACCGCCCGCCGGTTATTGGAGCGCTCCGAAGAATTGGACCGCTCGCGGCCACGTTGGCGGCTTCTGTTGCAATGTCAATGGCGCTTTGTCCTTCCAGGGGAGCTGATGTTCCTTCGAGAGCAGGTTCACCAGCCGGAAGCCGATCACCAGGCCGGCGATGAGGAGCACCGCGCCCGAGGCGTGGGCCATCCGCACCAGGGCGGTGGTGGAAAACTTGCCGTGCCCCTGGGCGACAAGAAAGCTCAGCAGCACGAACCAGAGGAGGCCCCCGATAAAAGTGCCGAGAACGCAAAAAGCTTTGCTGGCCAGCGTGTCATTGATCCATTCATGCGACATGAACGTGGCCGAAACCGTGATCCAGAACAGCAGCACTGCCGGGTTGCCCAGCACCCGAACAAAGCCAATCCAGAAGGCTGCGTGGGGATGCAGCTTATGCTCGACTGCTTCCACGGTGGGCGTGGTGGCCGGCAGAGTCGGGGTGAGCAGATACTTCATGCCCAAATAAATGAGGAACACAAAGCTCAGCAACTCCATCGTGGCTTTCATGAAATGAGAGCTGAACAGCCCGGAAAAACCGGCGAAGGCGATCCCGCAGTAGATGAGATCCATGGCCATTGCTCCGAGGCCGATCATGCAGGCCCAGAAGAATCCGCGGCGCGTGCCTTCATTGATGATGGTGATATTGATTGGACCGACCGGGATCGATACGACGAAACCGCTGATCAGGCCGGCGATGAAGGCGGTAAGAAAGCTTCCGAAGTTTTCCATGTTAGCGCTTGGGGCGGGTGTCAGGAGTTGCGCAGATCGCGCATGACAGGCGGCTCTCCCGCGTCGTCTTCATCATCGTCCTCGTCTTCAATTTCCTTGCGCATTTCCTTCGAAATGCGCGGCCGGATGAATCCGTAAGTGAGGTAAGCGGTGAAAATCAGCGGCAGGGCCAGAGGCAGGATCAAGTTGCGCAGAACCAGGAGCAGACCGACAAAGATGCTGACCAGCACCACCTTCATGAACGGCCGGGTCGCCCGCAAATCGAGCTTTTTGAACGAGGGGTAGCGGACTTCGCTCACCATCATGACCGACAAGAAGATCAGCAACAGCGGGAGGGCAAACCGCCAGTTGCCGGTCGAGAAATTCCGGTCATCCAGCCACATCAAAAACAAGGTCAGCGACGCCACCAGGCCCGCGGCCGCCGGAATCGGAAAGCCGAGGAATTCCTTGCTCCCTCCGCCGCTGGACATGGCCGCCAGGCAATTAAAACGCGCCAGGCGGAGCGCTCCGCAGATCAGGTAAATCGAGGCGATGAACCAGCCGATCTCCGGCCGCTCCGAAAAGACGTCCCGAAGCACAATTCGATGCACCAGGAAGGCGGGGGCCGCGCCGAAGGAGATCAGGTCCGCGAGTGAATCGAATTCCCGGCCAAAAGGGCTCTCCGAGCCGCCCATGCGGGCCACGCGCCCGTCGAGCAGATCGAAGATGCAGGCGAGCAGAATGAAAAAGAGGGCATTGCGAATGATGGAATTGAAATTGGGATCGGCCGCCGAGGCTTCAACAATTTTCGTCAGGGCCACGAAACCGCAGAATAAGTTTCCGGCGGTCATCAGATTCGGCAGAAAATAGATTTTCAGCCGGGAGGGATCATCTTTTGTCTCAATCGTTCCCATCAATTCAAAGGGCCGGATTTTTCAGGTTGAAGCCCGGCCCGAGGTCGGCAATATCCGCTATTTGTCGACGATTTCCAATTGATAGGTGGTCGAGAGCCGGCTGCTGTTGGCCGGTTTTGGGATGCTGTCGTATGTGTAGTCGAATTTGTAGCGGTAATAGAGGTAGTTCGTGCTCGCGGGCACAGGCACCAGCGCTTCCCACCGATTCTTGAGCAATTGCACCGGCTGCATGGGAAAAATGTCCTGCCCGACGAGCACGTAAGCTTTGAGAGTGTCTCCGCGAATCGAGGTCTGGTCCGTGGCCAGCGCCACTTCGAAAGGATAAAGATTGTTGGCGTTGCGCGGTGCGTGGCTGGGCGTCAGGTTCGTAATGGTCGTGCTGCACCCCGTCAGGCAAACCGCTGCCAGCAGCATCCAAAGGCTCTTCCTTAAATTCATTTTGGCGAAGCCTATTACCCTGCGCGCCCTTGTAAAGTGTTTTGGCCTTGGCGGTTCCCATGCTCCACGCGCTTGACCTCCCCGGCCAAACATGGCGAACTCTGAAATCCATGAAAACGCCGAGCTCTCCCCCCGAAGTCTCCCGCCGCGAATTCCTCAAATCCTCCGCGCTCGCCACCGCCGGCGTCGCGGCCCTCAGCCAGTCGCCTTCCGCCTGGGCTGCGGACGCGGGCGGCACTTTGCGGATCGGGCTGATTGGCTGTGGCGGGCGCGGCACCGGGGCGGCCGCGCAAGCGCTCAACGCGGACAAAAATGTGAAGTTGGTGGCCATGGCCGACGCTTTCTCCCCGCGGCTCGAAAGCAGCTTGAAGACGCTGCAAAAGCAGGTCGAGAACAGCGATAACACTGCCAAGCTCGATGTTGCCCCCGAGAACCGGTTCATCGGCTTCGACGCGTACAAGGAAGTGATCAAACGGGTCGAAGTGGTCCTGCTCACCACCCCGCCCCACTTTCGCCCGATTCACCTGAAAGCGGCGGTTGAAGCGGGCAAGCATGTCTTCGCCGAAAAGCCGGTGGCGGTGGACGCCACCGGAGTGCGCTCGGTGCTGGCCTCCTGTGAAGAGGCAAAAAAGAAGAATCTTTCCGTGCTCTCGGGCCTCTGCCTGCGCTACTCGCCGCCCTACCGCGAGATCGTGAAGCGAATCCGAGCCGGCGAGATTGGCGAGATTCGCTCGATGCAGGCCAATGATTTTCGCGGCCCGATCTGGGTGAAACCGCGGCAACCGGGCTGGACCGACATGGAATATCAGATGCACAACTGGTACTACTTCACCTGGCTGTCCGGCGACTTCAACGTCGAGCAGCACGTCCACATGCTCGACCTGTGCAGTTGGGCCAACGGCGGAGAATATCCGGTGAGCGCCCTCGGCACGGGCG
Source organism: uncultured Verrucomicrobiota bacterium (assembly GCA_964566945.1). GTDB lineage: Bacteria > Verrucomicrobiota > Verrucomicrobiia > Limisphaerales > SXQI01 > DASVNK01. Next base: position 8,641 of record CAZMKE010000036.1, read on the forward strand.
GACGGCAGGTTCGCACCGGGCCGGATTACGGGAACATCTACGACCATCACTCGGTGATTTATGAATACGCGAACGGCGTAAAGCTTTTCGCCACCTGCCGCCAGCAAGCGGGCTGCGCGGGCGACATTTCGGCCACCATTGTGGGGTCCAAAGGCACGGCTTATTTCAGCGGCCGGGGCTCGTACATCGAGACCACCAAACGCGAACGGCTGGCGGGCGAAAGCGAGGAGATTTATCAGATCGAGCACAACGAATTCTTTGCCGGCATTCGCAAGAACGACCTGATCAATAATGGCGAGTACATGTCCAAGAGCACGCTCATGGCGATTCTCGGCCGCATGGCCACCTACACCGGCCAAAAGGTCACGTGGGAGGAAGCCATGAATTCGCAGGAGAACCTCGCGCCGTCCGGATATGATTGGAATGCCACTCCGCCGCCGTCGGAGATCGCCATTCCGGGCACCACCAAGCTGGTCTGAGAACGGCCGGAGAATCGTCCATGAACCGTCGCGCTTTTCTTTCCGCCGCAGCTTCGCTGGCCGCCTGGCCGCTCCTGGGCGGCGCGGAACCGGTGAAAAAGCCCAAAACACGCTTCCAGATCGCGTGCATGACGCTCCCCTACGCCCAGTTCCCCTTGGAGCGGGCTCTGAGCGGCATCCGGGCCGCGGGCTATCGATATGTCGCCTGGGGCACCACGCATCGGGATGGAGCAGTCGAAAAGCCGGTCATGGCCGCCGACGCGCCCCCGGAAAGAGCCCACGCGCTGGGCGAACGCTGCCGGGACCTCGGCCTGATTCCCCTGCTGATGTTCTCCGGGATCTATCCGGAGGATAGTCGGGCGATGGAGGTCTTTACCTCCCGCATCAAACAGGCGTCCGCGGCTGGCATTCCCCAGGTCCTGACCTTCGGCCATACCCAGGGCGCCAATCGCAGCCTCTGGATCCAGCGCTTCAAGGAACTCGGGCCGGTGGCGCACGACCACGGCGTGATGATCGTGATCAAGCAGCACGGTGGGGAGACCGGCACCGGCGCCGCCTGCGCGGAAATCGTGCGCGAGGTGAATCACACATCGATCCAGGTGAATTACGATGCCGGGAACGTGATGGATTATCTGAACCTCGACCCGCTGGCGGATATTCAAAAATGCATCCCCGAGATTCGCAGCTTTTGCATCAAGGACCATCGGAACACGCCCAAGGACGAGGATTGCGGCCCCGGCTTTGGCGAGATCGACCATTACAAGCTCCTGCGAACCGTGGCGTTCACCGACGCCGCCCTGCCCCTCTGCTGCGAGAATATCTTCGCCCCGCTGCTCCCCCGCCCGGGCGATCCGGCGGAGGTCGACGCGCTGGCGCGCCGCGCCCGGGAGTTCCTCGAATATGTCATTCGCGGCCTGCACGCCGCCTGACCGAGTGATTTCCGGCGGGAACTGAGGTATCTTGCCCTGCCATGGTTATCGGAGTTCCAAAAGAGATCAAAGAACAGGAATTTCGCGTCGCGCTCCTTCCTTCAGCGGCTTATCAACTAATCCGGCGCGGGCATCGCGTTCTGGTCGGGCGCCACGCCGGAGCCGGATCGGGTTATCCGGACAGCGACTACGTGAACGCGGGCGCCACCGTCCTGGAAGAGAACGAAGCGGTCTACGGCCAGGCCGACCTGATCGTCAAAGTCAAGGAACCCCAGCCTCACGAATATCCGCTGCTCCGCCGCGGCCAGATCCTCTTCACCTATCTCCATCTTGCCGCCAGCAAGCCTCTCACCGAAGCACTGCTGCGCTCCGGCGTGACCGCGCTCGCCTACGAGACGATTGAGGTCAAGGGCCGGCTGCCGCTGCTCGAGCCCATGAGCGAAATCGCCGGACGCATGTCGGTCCTGGTGGGCGGCTATTTCCTGGCCAAGCATTGCGGCGGCAGCGGCGTGCTTCTGGGCGGTGTTCCAGGGGTGCTGCCAGGCAAAGTTGTGGTGCTCGGAGGCGGCGTGTCCGGAGTCAACGCCGCCCGCATGGCCACCGGCCTCGGAGCGGACGTGACCATTCTGGAGGTGGACCTGGAGCGGATGCGCTTCCTGGACATCACGCTGCACACCGCTCACACGCTCTACTCCAGTGAAGCCCATCTGATCGACCTGCTACCCCAGGTCGACCTGCTGATCGGCGCGGTCCTCGTCCCCGGGGCCAAGGCTCCCAAGCTGATCCGCCGGGAGATGCTCCGGCGAATGCGCCCCGGCAGCGTGCTGGTCGACATTGCCATCGATCAGGGCGGCTGCGCGGAAACCAGCCGGCCCACCACGCACCACGATCCGACATTTGTGGAAGAGGGCGTCACCCATTACTGCGTCGCGAACATGCCAGCAGCCTACGCCCGCACCGCCACCCAGGCTTTGACGAACGTCACCTATCGCTACATCGAGCAACTCGCCGACCATGGGCTGGCCGAAGCCTGCCAGCGCAACCCTGGCCTCGCCGGTGGCATCAACGTCCAAACTGGCCGGCTGACCTGCCGCGCGGTGGCCGACGCGCATTCCCTGCCCTTCAACCCGCCCGAACTGGATCTCCCCTCCCAAGAGCCGTACTGATGCCGGTCCAGCAGAGCCCGAGCGCTCGTTTGCTGGCGCACGCAGACGTGCTTATAGTCGGCGGCATGTTGCGGTGCGTGTTCATTGTTTGCCTCGTTCTCACCTTTGGCCTGCCCCTCTCCATGCACGGAGCCGCCTTCAATTATCCGAAAGCCCGCCTGTCCGATCAGGTGGATGATTATCATGGAACCAAGGTCGCCGATCCCTACCGCTGGCTGGAGAATCCGGATTCCCCCGAATCACGCGCGTGGATCGAAGCCGAGAACAAAGTCACTTTCGATTACCTGGCGCAAATCCCGCAGCGCGCCCGCATCAAGCAACGGCTGACCGAACTCTGGAACTACGAACGGTTCGGAGTGCCGTTCAAGCAGGGGAGGCGCTACTTCATCACGCGCAACAACGGGCTGCAGAACCAGAATGTCCTCTACACCATGGATTCACTCGAGGCCGCTCCGCGCCTTCTGCTCGATCCGAACACCCTTTCCACGGACGGAACCGTCGCGCTCAAATCCTATGCCGTCAGCGAGGACGGCGCGCATCTGGCCTACGGACTCTCCACCGCCGGCTCCGACTGGGAGGAATGGCATGTGCGGAATGTGGCGACCGGAGAGGATACGGCGGACGTTTTGAAATGGGTGAAGTTCTCGGGTGCTTCCTGGCTGAAGGACGGCTCGGGCTTCTTTTACAGCCGGTATGATGAACCCAAGGACGCGGAGAAGCTGAAATCGGTCAACTATTACCAGAAACTCTACTTCCACAAACTGGGAACGCCGCAGAGCGAAGACATTCTTGTTTACCATCGGCCTGACCAGAAGGAATGGGGATTCCATGGCGAAGTCACGGAGGATGGCAAGTATCTGGTGATCTCGATCACGCAGGGGACCGACGTCAAGAACCGCGTCTACTACAAGGCGCTCCCAGCCAAGCCTGCCCGGGCTGACCTGGCCTATGAGCAGGGATCCCCGGTGGTGGAATTGCTGAACGATTTCGACGCCTCCTACAATTTCGTCGGCAATGACGGATCGACCTTCTGGTTTTTCAGCAACCTCGGCGCTCCCCGTGGGGAGGTCCTGGCGATCGACACGGAAAAGCCGGCCCGGGCCAACTGGCGCAAACTCATTCCGGAGGCGCGGGACACTCTGCAATCGGTGCATCTCGTCAATCATCAGTTCATCTGCCTGTACATGCAGGATGCCCGGAGCGCGGTGCGTCTTTTCGACGCAAGCGGGCAATCGCTCCGCGACCTTCCGCTGCCCGGGATCGGCACCGCGGCTGGGTTCAGCGGCCGGCCGGCGGATGGTGAAGCGTTCTACTCCTTCGCCAGCTTCACCTCTCCGGCAGTGATCTATCGTTATGATCTCCGGACCGGCGAGAACGTCGTATTTCGCCAGCCCGCCCTCAGATTTGATCCGAAGCAATATGAAACGCGCCAGATGTTCTACCCGAGCAAGGATGGAACGCCCGTTCCGATCTTCGTGGTGCATCGGAAGGGACTGAATGCGAACGGCCGCAATCCCACGCTGCTTTACGCCTACGGCGGGTTTAACATTTCCCTTACGCCCACGTTCAGCCCGAGCATCATGGGCTGGCTGGAGATGGGCGGCGTGTATGCCCAGCCCAATCTCCGAGGCGGCGGCGAGTACGGTGAAGAGTGGCATTTGGCCGGAACCAAACTCAAAAAGCAGAACGTGTTCGACGATTTCACCGCTGCCGCCGAGTGGCTGATCGAGCACAAGATCACTTCCACGAACCAGCTGGCGATTTCCGGCGGGAGCAATGGCGGACTGTTGGTGGGAGCATGCCTGACTCAGCGGCCGGACCTTTTCGGCGCCGCCCTGCCAGCGGTGGGCGTGATGGATATGTTGCGCTTCCACAAGTTCACGATCGGCTGGGCGTGGACCTCCGATTACGGCTCCTCCGACAACCCCGAGCAATTCCAGGCTCTCTACCGCTACTCGCCGTTGCACAATATCCGCAAAGGGACCGCCTACCCGGCCACGCTCATCACCACGGCGGACCACGACGATCGGGTGGTCCCTGCCCATAGCTTCAAATTCGCAGCCACCCTGCAGGAGGCGCAGGCGGGCGACCGGCCCGTTTTGATCCGGATCGAGACCAAGGCCGGCCACGGCGCGGGGAAACCAACCGCGAAAGTGATTGAAGAAGCAGCCGATCGATATGGATTCCTGATGAAGGAACTCGGCATGCAGGAAACCTCGCCCGCTCCATGACCATCCGCGCGGTCACTTTCGACGCTGGCGGCACCCTGATCGAGCCCTGGCCTTCGGTCGGCGCAGTTTACTCGGAGATGGCTCAACGGTTTGGCCTGACCTGCCCGGCGGAGGGATTGAATGCCGGATTCGCACGTGCCTGGAAAGGGCGGACGAAGTTCGCCTACGAGCGTCACGAGTGGTTCGAGATCGTCCAGCAGAGCTTCGCCGGATTCGGTGACGTTTCGCCGAGTCTCTTTGACGCCATCTACAATCGATTCACCGAACGCGCGGCTTGGAGAATCTTCGACGATGTTTTGCCGGCCCTCGAACAGCTCGCGCAACGCGGCATCCGAACTGCGGTCCTCTCCAACTGGGATGACCGCCTGCGGCCGCTCCTCGACACCCTGGAACTGAGCCGCCATTTCGATCCGATTATCGTCTCGTCCGCTATCGGCGCGCACAAGCCCGATCAGCAGATCTTCCAAAAGGCGCTCCACGCGCTGGGCCTCGAACCGGGCGAGGTCCTGCATGTTGGCGACAGCGAGGCCGAAGATATCGAAGGCGCGCGCCGGGCCGGTCTGCACGCACTGCGCATCCGGCGAATCGGCCGGAGTGCACCGCATGACATCGAGCGTCTTACGGATATCGCGCCGTTCGTGGCAGGGCGGGCCGCCGGTGGATTGAACGAGAAAAGCCTGTCATCCGAAAATGCCCCGAAGTAAAACACCCCGACGATGCCGTTCATCAATCATTACTCCGTGCCGATCGCCTGGGTTCTCTTGCTGATCCTCGGCACATCCATCGTTCTCCGGCGCGGCCGGAAGCCGCATCAGTGGCTGATCCTGGCGGGAACGGTCGGAGCGGCAGCACTGGCGTGGTGGTTTTTTCGCCCGCTCGAAGAACAGTCTGCGTCGAACGGATCACATCCCACGCTGCTGGAACTGCAGTCTCCCTACTGTTTTGCCTGCGTCTCCCAAAAGCCGACAGTCGACCGCGTCGCGCGGGAATTCAGCGATCGCTTGAACGTCCGGCGAGTCAACATTCAGACCGCTGAAGGCCAGAAATTGATTGAGCAGTATCAGATTGAGGCCACGCCGACATTCATTTTTCTCGACGCCGCGGGCAGTGAGCAATGGCGAATCAGCGGCGGGTTGGACGTCGGCCGACTGCGCAGCAGCCTCGGCCAGTAGGCCAGGCCGCCAGCTCCCTGCCGTGGCGCCACGGAAGGAAGAGCATTCAGAGTGCGCGCGTGATTGACGAACCGGCCACCGTTTCGTCATAAACGGGAACACACCAAGCTCTATGCCAAAGATCAAGCATCTCCCGGCCCGGTGCTCCGCGCTGATTCTCGCCCTCGCTTTTGTTCTCCCCGGACTCCGCGCCGCCGATTCGCTGCTGCCCGTCGGTGTGGCCGCGGTCGATATTACGCCTGACTATCCGGTGCGCCTGAATGGCTTCGGCTATCGGCGGGCCGAGTCGGAAGGGGTCACCGCCCGCATCTGGGCCAAAGCGCTTGTCATTGCGGACGAAAAGGAAGGACCAGCGGTTCTCATCACCACCGACAACCTGTGCGTTTCCGACGAGATTACGAAAGAGGTCGCCGAGCGCCTGCGCCCGAAAATTGGGTTAAAACTAGAACGGTTGACGGTCACAGCGACCCACACCCACACCGCTCCAATGCTGGCAGGGGTTGCACCCACCATTTTTGGAACCAACATTCCGCCCGAACACCTCGCTCATATCGAGCAGTACACCCGGGAGTTCAAAGACAAGCTGGTGCAGGTGGCAGAACAGGCCTTCCAGAATGTGCGTCCGGCCCAATTGTCCCGCGGAATCGGAGAAGTGAAGTTCGCCATCAATCGCCGCACTCCGGGCGGCCCGGTCGATCACGATCTCTCCGCGTTGTTTGTCCGCAGCCCGTCCGGTGAGATCCGCGCCGTTTATTTCAGCTACGCGTGCCATTGCGTGACCCTGGGCCACAACCTGATCAGCGGCGATTGGTCAGGCTACGCTCAGGCGGCCGTGCAGAAAATGTTTCCCGGCGCGGTCGCCCTGGCGTCGGTCGGGTGCGGAGCGGACAGCAACCCGAACGCCCGCGGATCGGCCACCAATCTCGTGCCGGCGATTCAGCAGGGCCAGGAAGTGGCGGATGAGATCAAGCGCCTAGCCGGGACTGAACTCCGTCCAGTCAGCGCGCCGCCCCTGATTCGCTACGACCGGGTCGATCTGCCCCTCGACACGCCGCGCACCCGGGAGGAATGGGAAAAGCGCACTCAAAGCGAACCGTACGCCGTCGTCTACCACGCGCGGCTGAACCTCGAGCGCCTGGCCCGCGGCGAAACCCTGCCCACGACTTTGAATTACCCGATTCAAACCTGGCTGTTCGGCGATCAACTGGCGATGCTCTTCCTCCCGGGCGAGACCGTGGTCGACTATTCGCTCCGCCTGAAGCGCGAGTATGATCGCTCCCGGCTCTGGATCAATGGCTACTCGAATGATGGCCGCTGTTACATCCCGAGCGAACGGATCTTGCGGGAAGGCGGATACGAGGGCGGGGACGCGATGATCTATTATGACCGCCCCCAGCGCTTCGCCCCTGGAGTGGAACAACGGATCTTTAATGTCCTGACGCAACAGCTCCCCAAGTCGTTTTCAACCGCGACACGCACCGAAGGGGTGCCTCCGAAAACCCCCGCTGAATCGCTGGGTTCGATCCGCACGCGACCCGGCCTCGCGGTCGAGCTGGTGGCCGCGGAACCGCTGGTCGTTGACCCGGTTGCGATCGATTGGGCTGCGGATGGGCGTCTCTGGGTCTGCGAAATGAACGATTATCCAGCCGGGCTGGATGGCAATTGGCAGCCGGGCGGACGCATCAAAATCCTCGAAGATACGGACGGTGACGGACGCTACGACAAGGCGACGCTGTTCCTCGAGAACGTCCCTTTCCCGACGGGCGTCACCTGCTGGGGCAAAGGCGTCCTGATTTGCGCGGCTCCCGACATTCTTTACGCCGAAGATACGGACGGCGATGGCAAGGCCGATCGCGTGGAGAAAGTTTTCTCCGGCTTTTTCACTGACAATTTCCAGGCCCGCATCAACAGCCTGCAACTCGGCCTGGACAATTGGTTTTACGGCGCCAACGGCCTGCTGGGAGGAACGATCCTCACGCATCCCGGCCGATTTCCGCGAGTCGGCCGCGAACCGGAGGCTCCTTCGGTGGAAGTAAACATCCGCAATCACGATGTCCGCTTCAGCCCATTCACCGCCGCATTCGAAACCGCCACCGGCTTAAGCCAGCAAGGCCGCGTCCGCGATGATTGGGGGAACTGGTTCGGTTGCGACAACAGCAATCTCCTCTTTCTCTTCGGCCTGCCCGACCATTATCTGCGCCGCAATCCGCACGTGGCCTTTGCGTCACCGATCCGCAATCTGGCCAGCCGCCCGGACGGGAATCGCCTCTACCCGAGCAGCCGGCTGCTGGAGCGCTTCAACGACCTGGATCAGGCCAATCGAACGACCTCCGCTTGCGGATTGGCCATTTATCGCGACACCCTGCTCGGCGGGGAGTATGAGGGCAACGCATTCACCTGCGAAGTGGTGCACAACCTCGTTCACCGGGAAATTCTTCATTCCGATGGCGGAGTGATTTCGAGTACGCGGGCCCCGGATGAATCCAACTCGGAGTTTCTCAGCTCGACCGATAATTGGTTTCGGCCCGCGCAGGCGCGCACTGGGCCCGACGGCGCCCTCTACGTCGTGGACATGTACCGCTTCCTGATTGAGCATCCGCGCTGGATTCCCGCCGCCCGGCTGGCGCGGATCGACGTCCGCTCGGGCAGCGATATGGGGCGCATCTATCGCGTCCGCCCGGAGGGTCGGCCGCTCCGCCCCATTCGCAACCTCGGCAGCCTCGACGCGGCTCAACTGGCGGCCGCGATGGATTCTCCGAACGGCACGGAACGCGATCGCGTCCAGAGCGAACTGCTCCATCGGCAGAGCCCGGAAGCCGCGCCTGAACTGAAGCGCCTCGTCCAATCCGCCACCCTGCCGCAGGTTCGCGCCCAGGCTTTATGCGCCCTGGATGGCATTCGGCAGATTGCTTCCGAAACGCTCACCGTCGCCCTGCATGATTCCGATCCGCGAGTCCGCGCCCAGGCCATTCGCATCTCCGAACCGCTCCTCCGGAAAGGGCCAGAGGGAGGCCTGGCGGGAGCCGTTCTTGCGCTCACGGCGGATCGTGCCCGTCCCGTCCGGGAGCAACTGGCTCTCACGCTGGGCGAATGGAACGATCCACGAGCTGGCGAGGCGTTGGCCCGCCTCACGACAGAGAGCGTGGAGCAATCCGACATCCGCCAGGCGGTGCTGACCTCCGCGCATGCGCACTGCCCGGCTTTGCTCAAGGCCGTTGCGGAGTTGCCGGAAAACGCCCGCGGCCGTTCCGCCTGGATCGCCCCCCTCGTCGCCACCGCCGCCGCGTCACCCGAAGAAGGGATGCTGGCTCGCGCCTTTGCCCTTGTGGCGAACTCGGGAGATTTCGCCGCCTACGGACGGCTGTTGCAAGCTCTCGACCGGCAAGGCGCGACGCTATCAGGTTTTCTGCAACAGAACCCATCCCTTTCGGCTCAGAAAGCGGAAATCGAAGCCTTGATCCAATCCGCCCGAAATGAGGCGGCGGACGGCAGTCTGCCCGGGCCGAGGCGGGAGGCCGCGCTGGCTTTGTTCGAGCGCAAGCTCGATTCCGCAGCGGACATATCCTTCCTCGCTGCTTTAGCCAGCAAAGATGCCGAAGAGGGCGTGCGTTCCGCGGCCCTGGCCGCACTGCGGCGGCAGAGCACTGAGGCGGTGGCCGCGGAACTGCTCCAGCTCTGGCCGCAAACTCCCCTGCCCGCCCGGCCGCCCATCGTCTCTCTTTTGCTTTCGCGCGAAGCTTGGGCCGCTCAATTTCTAGAGGCGCTGAATTCGGGCCGCATCAGCCCGCGCGAGATCGGCCTGGCCGATCAGGAACAGGCGTTGCGCCATCCGAGCCCGCGCGTTCGGGAAATGGCCGGCCGCGCCTTCAAACACGAAGAGCGGGCGTCGCGGGAATCGGTTCTGGCCCAATACAGCGGCGTCAGCTCGCTGACCGGATCAAGCGGGCGCGGCGCGGAGCTATTCGCGGAGACCTGCGCCTCCTGCCATCGCATCGGTTCCGTGGGGGCAGCGGTCGGGCCAAATCTGGCGGCTCTCGGCAACAAGGATGCTGATTATTGGGTAAAGAACATCCTGGACCCGAACGCGGTGGTGGAGCCGCGATTTGTCGCCTACGACATCGAGCTGGCCGACGAACGCTCACTCACTGGAATCATCCAGGCGGAGACTCCAAACAACGTGGTCGTGGCGCAAGGGGGCGGGGCCATAGAGACGCTGGCGCGCAACGCGATCAAATCGATCCGCCCCGCCCGGCTCTCACTCATGCCGGAAGGACTCGAATCCGCTCTCCCGCCCGCGCGAATGGCCGACCTTATCGCCTTTCTCCGCGCGGGGGACGCTTCTCGTCCGTCATCACCGGCCTCGCGCGGAGCTCCGGAGCTGGTCTTGCGGGACCCTGCGTCGGTAGCCCGGCTGATTCTGGATGGTTCGCAGCCGGACGAACTCCGCCAGACCGCCATTCAATCGAACCCGCAATTCGCAGCCGACCTGATCCGGGAGATGACGCGCGATTTGCCCGCTGGCGATCCGGAGGAGTACGCGCGCATACCGTGGCTCTGGCGGGTCGCGATCGCCGCCGGAAAACGCAATGACAGCCAGCAGCTCAAGCGCATTCTCGACCTCGCTCTGCCCCGTCCCGGGGAACCGCTCCGGGATTGGGAAGCCGTCATCATCGGCGGCGGGTTGATCAATGGCTGGAGCCAGCGCGGAGTTTGGCCTCGCACACGCCTGGCTGAACTCCTGAATGACGCGTCGCTCGAGGCACGGTGGACCCTCTGCGTCCAATCCGCGGCCCTGATGGCTGACAACGAGCGCGTCCCGGCTGGACCCCGGTACGACGCCTTGCGCATTCTTGGGGCCAGCCATTGGACTGCCGCGGGCGCGCTACTGACAAAGCATTTGCAGAATTCGAATGCGGAACTACAGATGGGGGCGGTCAGCGCACTGAGCGACATTGATGCGCCTGAATCCGCAAAGGTGTTGCTGGCGGGCCTGAAGAGCTTCACCCAAAAGAACCAGACCCTGGCGATCGCTGGTTTGCTGCGAACGCCGGAGCGGCGGGCGGCCTTGCGGGCGGCGATCGAAGCAAAATCAGTATCCCTGACCGCTCTGAGCGCCGACCAGCAGAAGCTGCTGGCCAATTAGCGGGACTCGTCGTCCTGCCTTGCGACCGGGCCGCCGCCGGCACCCGGCATCACCTGCTGATCAATCCAGGCGATCCGCCGGGTGATCCACTTCTTCAACCAGGCAACTTCATCCTCGTAGGTGGCGCCCACGTAATGATTGCAAGTGACCTGCTGGCCCAACACGGGCCAGCGTTGAAAATTGCGTTGTTGCGCTTCCTGCAATTGGGCCGCCAGTGCGTCGATGGTGGAGTTGATCTTCACCGGGTCGAAGATGTCTTTGCGCAACTCCTTCCAACGCGCGCGACACTTTGCCTCAAAAGCGGGGTCTTCTCGGAGGCGGCCATACCAGGAAATCTCGTTCGGCCGCAGGTTGTGCCAGTACCAGCCCTGGGATTGCCAGCCGCCGTAATAGTTCGCGTTGCCGAAGGACCGATTCCAGTCCCAGGCCGGTCCCGCCTTGATCTTGCCACCACGGTCTTTCGTCAGAAAGGAGCTGTAGCGAAATCCATCCACGTTCTTGCTCATCTCGATCAGCCAGAAAAGGTCGATAAAGGCCCCCGTATCCAGGTACGCGGCATAGCCGGCCTTGGGATCGGCAAAATTCTCGCTGTAAAGAGCATTTTCAAAGCGTTGAAAATAGCGATTCAACCAGGCCCGCTGCTCGCGGGTGACGGCTCTCTCGGACGGGTAGACGAAGAAGTAAGGCCCGCCGTGTTCAGTATGGAATCGCTTTCCGCCGCCATCGCCATGGTCCCGCTTGACGATGTAGCCCCCGCTAATGTCCGGCTCCGAGTTCTGTTCGGGCGTGAGTTTCTCGATGTTCACGCGTTCGCGGCTCCGTTTGATCTTTTCCACCAGCACGTAAACGCCCTCGTAATCCCGCATGGAAACCGGGCCGTCCGAGTTCTGGATAAAAAGTTCCACGTAACGGGTGCGCGGAGCGTACTGGCCCATTTTGTTTGAAAGCTGGTAGGCCAGGACATCCCGGATCAAGGTCTTGTCCTCGAAAGGCGCATAGAGAATCCAATCATCATCCTTGGCCAGCCCCAAAAGGCCGAGCTTCACCTGGTTGGTCTGCCCATCCAGGGTGTGGAAAGTATAGGAGTGCTTGGGAAGCTGGAGGGAACTGGTCCCCCGCGGGTGCATCCGGACGAAACATTGCTGAACCGGCTTGCTAGCCAGAGCGGCTCGCTGGTCGGCGCCCAGGTCAAAGAACTCCGCCCGGGCAATAATGTCATTCTGTTTCGAGGCGAACTGGGGGTCGCCATGCAGGACGATGATCGGCAGGTTCGAAGTGAATTGAGCGGCTGACTCGCGGGGAACCGACCGGCGGCGCACCACTCTCTGAAGATGTTCGGACTGCTCCTGCCGCCAGCGCTCCGCATCCATCTGCTGGGCGAATGGCCGTGAAAGGCCGGCGATCCCATAAAACGTTCCGGCGATGCCCAGAATCCCGCCCCAAACGGCCAAGCCACGCCCGCGAAGGTCGCCTTTCCTCCGCCGAATGATCCAGAGCGCGATAACGGCGAGCAAAAATGCGAGAGGCCCCAGAGGGACTGCGAGAGCCCGCAAAGGCAGCAACCGAGCTTGCGAGAGTAGAATCCCCATGCACCCAACTACAAACGCGGTCACGGCGGCTCTGCTGACCTTCCGGTTCATGCGCGATCGCTTGCAGCGACGCCAGAACTAGGCTTTCTTGCCCTTCGGGTCCAGATTACGCTGCAGATCCTCCTGGCTGACCGTCGATTCGATGCCGTTCGCCGGCACTTCCCCCTTGGCAATCCAAACCAGGGCGTTCAAGACGACTTTCCGAAAGTTGTCGTTCCCCCAGTTCGCGTGCCGATGCCCCCCGGTGAAGCCAAACCCGCGACCGCCATCCGGACGCTCGAAGGTCCACATCATCGTCTCCGCACGCCCTTTGGCCGCCTGAATATGCTCGTAGGGGCCCGCGGGATAGACGTAAGGCCCGTTCCGAACTTTGTCGGACGGCTTGTCCACCAGGATCTGCGTGATCCCCTGGGCTTTTTCATCCCACCGCATGTTGAAGTACCACTCGTCCAGCACCGAAAATGGTTTTACGCCGCGAGTGACCGGATGGGTCGGAAAACTTTGATAATCCGGCGTCCACATCGGGTTGACGGAAAACTTGTGCTCATAGTAGCCGCCAATCCAGCGCTGAAAAGCCTGACCGCCGGGACCGGCCGGAACTTCCACTCCGTAGTGCGCGAAACCCAGGCCAACGCCCCTCTTCGCGAGCGCATCCAGGATCTCGATGTGATTCTCCTGAATCGCCGGGTGGCCGGCGCCGCCATCCATGTAAAAGAGGATCGCGTCCGCGTTATCAAACGCCGAAGGGTCTTGCGGCCAGCCATTGAGGTAAAATGTCGAGACGACGTCTTTGTCGGTCTGGAAACATTTATCCAGCAATTGGACTCCGGCGTTGAATTCGTGGTCGCCCGGCCCATGACTCGGCTTGCCCGCCACCAGCACAACCTTCTTGCGGTTGTCGGCGAGTTTCAGGCGTTTGAGTTTGATTTCCTTGAATTGGACTTTCATCACGTAGCCCGCGTGGAGTTGCAGGGCGAGCAAACCGGAAGCGGCGCGATGCTCCTTGTCCTCATCGGTCACATCCACGGTGGTCAGGCCATTGATCTGATGCACCAGATGATTGCCGCGAGCGATCACTGCGTAGTCGTTCCAATCTTCCTTCTTGATCGCCGCCTGAATGGCCTTGGAATCCCCAACCGAACCAACGACCTCGGGCTTGCCGTTGTCGTGCACGACCGTTTTTTGCCCCCGTTGCGCAAGAATGCCGCGGAACCGTTCCTCATAGAGGATGCCGGAGTAGGTCTCGCCCGCTTCGAAATCCGCCTGGTAACCGCCGATCACCCAATCCGGAAACTCTTTGCTGCGGTATTGAATGCCGGAATTGCCGCCGATGATCTTGAACTTCAGATGGAGTTCAAAATCGTCCACTTTTCCATCACGCCAGATCAGGAACGTATTGTGCGGAGTCTGGCTGTCCTTGGTGGTCTGGCCGGTGATCGCCCCGTCCTCAACCCGCCAGTATTTGGGATTTCCATCCCAGCCGGTGAGGTCTTTGCCGTTGAAAATGGATTTAAACTCTTCGGTCTCGGCCGCCAGAAGTCTTGATGCCAAAGCACATAACGCCAGAGCTGGCAGCAGCTTGATTAATCGTTTCATAACTGGATTGCTGAACTATAAGGAACAGCAGGCTAGACGCAACGAAAGCCTGAGGAATTCGAAGCGCTCGGGCCATATCCCGTCCGCCTCTTGTCAAGAGCCGGCGAACGCTCCGGATGTTGCATTTTTTTTGCCGCCGACCGCTCAAAAACCATCCGACGGCGCCCCCAATCCTCCCGCTTGCCCAGAGGCAGGTCATTTTCCATACTACGCCGATGCTCGATATTCGGCTGGTCCGGGAACAGAAGACACAGGTTCGGGAACGTTTGGCGGCGCGCGGCGGCGGCGATGAGGTCAAAATCGATGAATTGCTGGCGCTCGACGATAAGCGGCGCGCGCTGCTGACCGAGGTGGAGGCGTTGAAATCTCAACGCAACCGCGTTTCCAAGGAGATCGGCGCCCTCATGGGCCAAAAGAAGCTGCAGGAAGCGGAAGCCAAGAAGACCGAGACCCGGGAGATCGGCGAGAAAATCAGCGCATTGGACCGCGCCGTGGCCGAAACCGAACAAGGCCGGGACGAAATCCTCCTGCGCATTCCCAATCTCCCCCACACCTCGGTGGCGGTGGGACGGAGCGCGGAGGATAATCCGGAAATTCGGCGCTGGGGCCAGCCAGCCGCGTTTGATTTCAAACCCAAGAATCATATCGAGCTGTGCGAATCACTGAAGCTGGTTGATTTCGCCCGGGGCGCGAAGCTGTCCGGCAGCGGTTTCCTCCTGTATACCCATTGGGGAGCGAAGCTGGAACGCGCCCTCATTCAGTACCTGCTGGATCTGCACAGCACCCACCACGGCTACACAGAGGTGGCCCCACCCTACATCATCGGGCGCCATTGCATGGTCGGAGTCGGGCAATTCCCGAAATTCGTCGATCAAGCGTACGCCGTGCAGGAGGGGCTCGACACGAGCACCGCCGGCCAGCTTTATCTGCTGCCCACGGCCGAGGCGCCGGTGGCCAATATCCATCGCGAAGAGATTCTGCGCGAAGATCAACTGCCCATCTTTTACTGCGCCTACAGCCCCTGTTTCCGGGCGGAGGCCGGAGCGGCCGGGGTCGGAACGCGCGGCATGATTCGAGTGCACCAGTTCGACAAGGTGGAGCTGATCAAAATCGTGAAGCCGGAAGATGGCTACGCCGAGCTGGAAAAAATGGTCGGGAATGCCGAAACCGTCCTGCAGCAGCTCGGCCTGCATTACCGGGTGATCATGCTCTGCACGGGAGACATGGGTTTTGCCAGCGCCAAGACCTACGACATCGAAGTCTGGGCGCCCGGTCAAAATCAGTATCTCGAAGTCTCCAGCTGCTCGAACTGCGAGGATTTCCAGGCCCGCCGCATGAACATGCGTTACAAAACGGCCTCCGGCGAGAATCGGTTCCCGCACATCCTCAACGGCAGCGGCACCGCCCTGGCGCGGTTGTTCGTCTCGCTAATCGAAACGCACCAGCAGGCGGACGGGTCAATTCGCATCCCGGCGGCGCTGCAGCCTTACCTGAAAACGGACATCATCCGATAAAACGGGAGCCCGGAAAACGCGTGAATATTCTGCTCGCCAGCAGCGAAGTCTTTCCCTACTCGAAAACCGGGGGATTGGCCGACATGGTCGGAGCCTTGAGCAAGGCTCTGGCGGCCGACGGCCATAGCGTCACCGCGGTGACTCCGCTGTATCGCGGGATTCGCGAGAAGCACAAAGGACTCCGCCAGACTGATCTCGCCATTACCCTGCCCCTGGGGGCGCTCAGCGTTTCCGCCAGCGTCTGGAAGGCCGAGCCCGCGCCCGGGCTCACTCTTCTTTTTGTTGATCAGCCCGATTTCTTTGACCGCCCCGCTCTCTACGGCGAAGGCGGCAAGGATTATCCCGACAACGCCGCACGCTTCGTCTTCTTCTCGAAGGCCGTGGCTCACCTTGCTCGCGTGGCGAAGACGCCACCCGAGATTGTTCATGTGCATGACTGGCAGGTGGGGCTCGTGCCGCTCTTTATCCGCTACGGCGAACGCAACGGCACATGGGACGAACTGCCGGCGAGCGTCATCACGATTCATAACCTCGCCTACCAGGGCGTTTTTCCGCCCTGGGATTACGGCCTGACCAACCTGCCCTGGGATTATTACTCCCCACAAGGCCTGGAGTTTTACAATCAGATGAACTGCCTGAAGGCCGGAATCGTCTTCTCGGATATGATCACCACGGTCAGCCCGCGCTATGCCCGGGAGATCATGACGGAACAATACGGGTGCGGCCTGGATGGCGTCCTGCGGTCCCGCCAGGAGCGCCTGGCAGGCATCCTGAATGGAGTCGACTATTCGGAATGGAACACGGACAAGAATCCACTCCTGAACTTCCAGTACAGCGCGGACGACTTCTCAGGCAAAGCGCAGCAAAAACTCGCGTTGCAGCGTGAGATGGGACTGCCGGTGGACGGGGACACGCCGCTCTTCGGCACGGTGAGCCGCCTGGCTGACCAAAAAGGGGTCGATATCGCGATCGCCTCACTGGAGGAAATGCTCGCCGCCCCGATGCAATTCATCCTCTTGGGCAGTGGCGACCCCACCTTCGAGCGCAGCTTCAAGCAACTGCAGCAACGCTATCCGGATAAAGTGGCGGTGAAGATTGGCTACGATCACGGTTTATCGCACCGGATCGAAGCCGGTTGCGATTTTTTCCTGATGCCGTCGCGCTTCGAGCCGTGCGGGCTAAACCAGATGTACAGCCTGCGCTATGGAACCATCCCGATCGTCCGCGTCACCGGAGGGCTCGACGACTCCGTCACGGACATTACGGAGAATCCGGAGCACGCGGACGGGATCAAGTTTTACGAATACTCCTCCCGGGCGCTGACCAAGGCAATACGTAAGGCGTTGGTGCTCTTTGAGAACCGGGAATTGCTGGATCACTACCGACGCAACGGCATGCACGTGGATTACTCGTGGGAACACACCACCCATGAATATGAAGCGGTCTTCCGCCGCGCCCGCCAGATGCGTACGCCCTGACGATCGGTGTTACTTCGCCATTTTCCCGATCAACGAGGTCGTACTCCGGCCAGGCACGAAAGGAATGAGATGGATCACGCCGCCGTGGCCTTCGACCGTTCGCCGTTCGTTCTGATCCAGCGTCTCAAGCGTGTAGTCCCCTCCCTTTACATAAATGTCAGGCTTTGCCCGGGACAAAAACTCCGTGGCCCGGACATCCGGGAAGATGCAGACGAAGTCCACCGCTTGAAGCGCGGCGATCACCGCGGCCCGGTCAAATTCTCCGTTTAGCGGTCGGCCATCCCCTTTCAGGCCACGCACTGCCGCATCACTGTTTACCCCCACCAAGAGGGCGTCCCCGAGGTTCCGGGCCGTTTGGAGGTAAGTGACATGCCCCAAATGGAGGAGATCGAAACAACCGTTGGTCACCACCAGTTTCCCGATCTTCCGGTTCTTGTCCCGCCACGCCGCAAGTTCCTGATAAGGAACGATCTTCTTTTCGAATTCGAGCATAAACCGGCCTGCTGGCGGCCGTGGCGCGAAAAATCACGCAGGTGGCGTCCGGGCGCAAGCAAAACCGCCATCCAAGGTGGTCAGAATCTGCCGGATTCGCCATTAAGTTTCTCCAGAGTCCACCGATGGTCTAACTGTCGAAAGATCGGAGGTTGGCTGCCGGTAAGTGCCAGCAGGGAGAAGAGGTGATGCCCTGGAAGTTCGCCTTGCGGCAAGGACGCCGCGCAAAATAAAGCTCCGGAAAAACCGGAGCGACTCAATGGAAGGAGTCTTATGGTCATTAATACTAACATCTCGGCACAGACAAGCGCTCGTTTACTTTCTGAATCCAGCGCCATGTTGTCTAAATCGCTTTCGCGCCTCTCGTCTGGCTCGAAAATCACCTCGCCCGAAGACGACGCCGCCGGTTTGGCAGTGTCATTCCGCTTCGACGCGCAGATCAACCGCGTCAGCGCGGCCAACAACAACGTGGGGAACGCAGTTTCGTTCGCCCAAACCCAGGACGGTTTCCTCCAAAAGGTAACCAAAGCCCTGGATCGCATGTCGGAACTCTCCGTTCTCTCCCAGGACGTCACCAAGACGGACTCGGATCGCGCCCTGTATAACAAGGAATTCACCACTCTCGGCGCCTACGTAAACGACGTGGCGACCAAGAAGTTTAACGGGGTGAACCTGTTCGACGGCACCGCCCTGAACGTGACGACCGACGAAGACGGCGGCACCTTTAGCATGACTGGAGTGAACCTCGGCGCCGGTGGCTACACCACCGCCACGGGCTCGACCGTCGACACTGCCGCGAACGCCGCGACGGCCCTCACGAACGTGAAAGCCGCTCTCGATCAGCTGGCAACAGACCGCGCTACAATCGGCGCGAACATCGCGCGTTTGTCGAAGACGAGCGACCAATTGGGAGTTTTGAAAGACAACCTGACCGCCGCGAACAGCCGCATCAAAGATGTCGACGTGGCGCAGGAAAGCACACAATTTGCCCGCTACAATATCCTGGTACAGGCAGGCACAGCGATGTTGGCGCAGGCAAACGCGACACCTCAGTCCGCACTTCGGCTTCTCCAATAAGAAGCCCGCACCCTCCGGACTTAGGTAGAGCACTCGGACGGCGCGGTTTCGCCGTCCGAGTTTCGGCTTTTGCGAAGCCTGCCAGACAAACGGAAAAGAAACGGAATAGAGAGCTGATATGGATCTTGGAGTATCAGGACTGGCCTCGGGCTTTGACTGGCGAACCTTCGTCGACAAGATGGTTCAGGTTCAGCAAGCGCCCGAACAAAATCTTTACGCCGAACAGAACAAGATCGGGCAGAAAAAGGTCGCCTACGGCGCGATCAAAACGCAACTGGCCATCCTCCAAAATCGGGTCGACGCTCTCAAAGACCCTGCCCTCTTCGACAGCCGGACCGTGCAGAGCTCCAACACCACCGTTGCCACCGCCACCGCCACCGCCTCCACTCCCGTCGGCCAATTCGATTTTAACATTACGCAACTGGCGTCAGCCGCCTCTTTCAATGGCGCAACGGACGCTGGCAGCCCCCTCTCCACATCAGGCGATGTCTCGGGTGTGATCCTGAGCGGCGCAGGCCTCAGTCAATCCATCACGGCGGGCACGTTCACGGTCAACGGCACGCAGATCACGGTTGATCCGGCCACCAGCCTCCAGGACGTGTTCAATGCCATCGGCAGTGCCACGGGCGGGGACGTCACCGCCTCTTACGACCCAAGTTCCGACAAAGTAACCCTAACCTCCGCGAGTGGCGAATTGGTGCTCGGAAGCGCGACTGATACCAGCAACTTTCTTTCGGCTTTCAAGCTTTACAACAACGGGACGTCGTCGACTACCAGTTCCACTTCGCTCGGGGCCATCAAAAGCTCGGCCAGCCTCGTCGCGGGGAATTTTGCGACCCCGGTCAATGACGGCGGCGCGGGGGCGGGTTTGCTGAGAATTAACGGGGTCGATATTTCCTACAGTGCCAGCGCCGACAGCCTGGACAACGTTCTCACCCGCATCAACAGCTCGACCGCCGGCGTGATTGCCACCTACGACAATCTGAACGACCGAATTGTCCTGACGAACAAACAGACCGGCGATGTCGGGATCTCGGTGCAGGATGTCACGGGCAATTTCGCGGCGGCCACCGGCCTCACCTCCGGGACGCTGACTCACGGAAAGAACCTCCTCTACACTGTCAACGGAGGAGGAACGCTGGTCAGCAGTTCGAATACGATTACTCAGGACAGTTCCGGCGTGGCCGGATTAAGCGTGACTGCAACGGCTGAAAGCACCGTCTCCATCACCGTCGGCAACGACACCGCCAAGATCAAAACGGCGATCAACGATTTCATCACCGAGTACAACAAAGCCCAAAGCCTCATCGAAACCAACACCGCCAGTTCCACCGACGCCGCCGGCAAAGTTACGGCCGGGACGCTTTCAGACGAAAGGGACGCGGATGACATCTCCGCACAGCTGCGCGCCACCTCCTATGGAGTGATCAGCGGCTTTTCGTCCACGATGAACCAACTGGCCGATCTTGGAATTTCCACGAACGGCAACGACAACACGATCACCCTCAGTGACTCCAGCGCTCTCGATAACGCGCTGACGAACAACCTGGCAGGGGTCAGCAAACTCTTTACCGACTCCACCAACGGCATCGCCACCCGCCTTAGCAGCTACCTCACGTCAACGGCCGGGGATGACGGCACCCTCGCCGCCAAGGATACAAAATTGGCCAAGGATATCGCGTCCATCGACACGCAGGTGGCCGACATGGAAAGACTCATTCAATCCAATCGGCAAACCCTGATCAACAGCTTCGTGCAGATGGAAACCACGCAGGCCCAGATCAACCAGCAATTGCAATTCCTCTCGCAACGCTTCGGCACCAGCGCTTCCACGCCGACCGGCATTCCGGCTTCGGGCTAGAATCAGCCTGTTCCCCTACCCCACTGGCCGCCCCGCCCGGGGTTTTACCCAGAGTCAACTGGTGCTTCCGCCTCTCCGGCGGCGCTCCCCGCTTATCCGCCCCATTCTCCCCGGCCAAAAGCAAAACGGCAGGCTCGCTCAAAGCTCGCCTGCCGCTGCAAAACGATCAGCGCCGCAGCTATTCCACTATTCTCGCCGAATGCGGAAGAACTGGTGCGAGAGCGAAGGCGTAATCTCGAAGGTGGTTGTGCTGCCTTGAGCCACCACGCTTTGCTCGGTCTTCCATGAACCGCTCAGCGTTGAATTGCTCTCCAGAGTGTAAGTGAAACCGACCTGGGTCGCCGCCGTCAGTTCCAGCTTGTCGCCCGACCGGACCACCGGCGAGAAAACCACATCCTTGAGAGTGATGAACTGCTTGTCGTTGTTCAACCGGGCGATGCGAGGCCGCGACTCATTGTCCACTTGGGTGAACCGGCCTGCGATCAGGATCCGGCCGTCATCCGGCTGGACCGCCACGGCGAGCACCGAATCATTCGCCCCGCTGCCCGGTTTGAAGTCGGTGTCGTGGCTGCCGTCCGTGTTCAAACGCGCGAGGCGGTTGCGATTGGTCGAAGCCACGCTGGTGAAGTCGCCCGCGATAATCACTTTGCCGTCGCCTTGTTGGGCGATGGCATAGACCACTTTGTTCGGACCGGCGCCCGGATCGAACTGGGCGTCGAGCGAGCCGTCAGGCAGCAAACGCGCCACGCGGGCTCGACCGCTGCCGTTGTAGCTGGTGAAGTCACCTGCGATCAGGATTTGGCCGTTGGTCAGAACCAGGATATCCTGCACGGCCCCGCCTGCGGTTCCCGAGCCCGCGGCGTTGAACCCGGTGTCCACCGACCCATTCGTGTTCAGGCGGAGGATGCCGCTTCGAGTCACCCCGTCGATGCGCGAGAAAGCGCCGCCGACCAGGACTTTGCCGTCAGGCTGCAGCGCAATGGCATTGACGTTCGCATCCGCGCCACCCCCTGGGTTGAAGGACACATCCACCGTGCCATCCGCGTTTAAGCGGGCGATATGATTCAAAATCGCCGCATCCACCACGTTGAAAGTGCCGCCAATTAGAACTTTCCCATCCGGTTGGCGCAGAACATCCGAAACTTCGGCATTCAGGCCCAACGGCAGAGCAAACGATGTATCCGTGCTGCCGTCCGCATTCAGGCGAGCCACGCGATTCAGGAACAGGCCGCGGACCGTGTTAAATTGTCCGCCAATGGTCAGGCGGCCATCCGGGTCCACCTCGATATCGGCCACGGTCGAATCCGGGCCTACGCCCGGGTCAAACCCGGCGTCCACGCCCGCATCCGTGTTCAACCGGGCGATGTGCGAACGATTTGCGCCGTTGAACACCGTGAAGGCCCCACCGATCAGAATGTGGCCAGAGCCATCCAGCTTCAGAGTGCGGATCTCGCCGTTCGCGCCTGAACCCGGATCGAAACTGCGATCCAAGCTGCCGGACGGCAGGTCATCGTCGATGATGATCGCAGTCGCCTGGGTCGGCCCAAGGATGCTCGCGCCACCCTTCGCATTCAAGATGTTCACTAGGAAGGTTTCGTTCCCTTCCACCAAGGTGTCATCCACCACCGGGATGATGAAGCTCTGATCCACCACGCCATCGCTGAAGGAAACGATGCCGTGCGATTCAATATAATCACTTGGCGTCGAAGCCGGATTATCGCCCCCCTGCTGGGTTTGATACTCCACCGAGATTACCCCGGTCGTGCCACCCACGCGATGCAGACGGATGACCACCTGCTTGGAACCCTCCAAGCCCGTATAAGTCGTCGAGGTGAATTCGATCTGGCCCGGCGCAAAGTCGTTGTCCACGATGGTCAGCGTCGCGGTCGGAGTGCCGATAATCCCGAAGCCAACCAGGTTGGTGAGGATCAGCGTCACCCGTTCATCCCCTTCCACCAAAGTATCATCGAAGATCGGGATAGCCACCGTCCGGCTCGCTTCGCCTGGCGCAAAGGTCAGAGTCGAGCTAACTGCCCCATAATCAGCACCTGCGGTTGCAGTGTCATCCTGAGTCAGGAAGTCGACCGACAACGGAGCCAGAGTCGAGCCAACGCGGCGCACGGTAATTGTCGCGGCCCCCGCAGCGAAGTTTTCCGCCACGCTGTAATCCGGCCGGCTGAATTGCACGATCGAGTCGGCGTTCACCACGGTAATGCGAGCGCGAGGCTGAGCGCCCAGGGTCCCGTCCCCAACCAGATTTGCCAGAACCACCTGGATGTAGCGATCTTCCAGGGCGTTCGTGTTTCTCAACAACGGCACTAGCACGCTCTGGAAGGTTTCAGCTTCCGGAAACACGAGAGAATTGGTGACGGGACGGAAGTCCTGTCCCGCAACCGCAGTGTCATTGGTCAAAGTAATGAAGTCCACGCTCAGCGTGCCTCGCGTCCCACCGCTGCGGCGGACATTCACGATGGCGTTCGCGTCCGTTTCGCTCGCCGCGAAGAACGGAGAAGTAAACTGAAGCTGGCCGGACCCGGACATGGCACCGCCTTGGATGCGAGCCAGGTGAAGCACCGGCGTCCCGTCATATTCCGTAAATCCACCACCGATCAGGATTTTCCGATCCGGCTGCACTACGATCGCAGAAACAGGACCGTTTGCGCCCGCGCCGAAGTTGATCGATGGGTCCAACGAACCGTCGGAATCCAACCGGGTTAAGCGGTTGCGGGTCCGACCGTTGAACTGGGTAAAATCGCCACCGATCAGAATCTTCCCGTCGAGCTGAACAGCGATGGAGTTAACCGCGCCATTCGCGCCGGCCAAAGCCCGCCCCGCGTCGTTCGAGGCGCCGAGCGTGAACGTATCGTCGATGGCCCCCATCGACGCGCCCGTCGCCTGCACCCGAACGATTCGATTGAACGGCCGCCCGTTGAAATTAGTAAACAGCCCGCCCACAAGAATGTTAGCGTCGGTCTGGATCACAATCGTTCGCACCGATCCACCCGCTCCTGCGAGCCCTTCCCCGAATGTCCGATCCAAGGTGCCATCCGAGTTCAACCGAGCGATGCGGTTGCGCGGGATCTCGTTGTAGGTGGTGAAATCACCGCCGATCAGGATTTTCCCATCCTGCTGCACCGCCACCGCCCAGATGGCGCCATTGGCGCTCGTGCCAGGATCGAAGCTCGTGTCCAGCGTTCCATCGGCCAAAACCCGGGCAATTCCCTTGCGGGCGATCAGGCGATAGGTCGTGAAATTCCCGACGATAATCACTTTGCCATCGGATTGTTCCGCCAAAGAGAAAATTGGATTGTCGGTGCCCGAACCGGGATCAAAAGTCGTGTCTGCCTGCCCGTCACTGTTCAGCCGGGCGACGTGGTTTCGATTCGTCGCACCGAGGCTGCTGAACAAGCCGCCAATGAAAATGCGGTTGTCAGAACTCTGGATCTGAATCGAGCGAACCGAATCATTCGGCCCCGCGGTAGCGACAAAACTCGGGTCGAGCACGCCGGCCGGATCAAGGCGCGCCAGGCGATTTCGTGACACCGCGTTCACCGCCTTGAAGTCGCCGCCCACCAGGATCTTCCCATCATTCTGCAAGGCGATCGAGTAAACGTAATCGTCAGCCCCTTTCGCCGTGAACTCCGTGTCGAGCGAACCGGCTGGAATCCGATTCTGCTCGTCATCGATGATCACGAGAACGGCATTGGTCGTGCCAAGTGAGGCACCGCCACTGGCGTCGAAGAGCCCAAGGTTGACGACCTTCTGACCGTCAAAGATGGGATTGTCGATCAACGGGACGCGGAAGGAGGCCGCCGTCTGGCCTGGCGCGAAGCGCAGCACATTCGTAAAACCGTTGGCCGCCACATACTGAGGAAAGACATAGTTTGGCACGCCGCTCTGGCTGAATGTCAGGCTGACATTGGTCGTGCCGATGGCTGTGCCATCGGTCGCCGCGTAATGCACGGCCACCGCGCCCGAGATGCCCCCTTGGCGCAAGACAGTGATGTCCGCGTAAGGCCCATTCTCGTCCGCATTGTAAATGGGCTGGCTGAATGAGAAGGAGCCCGGCGCATCGTCGTTCTTGATCGTGACAACCGCCTTAGGAGTGGCCCCCAGCGAATACTGCATCGCCGGGAAGGGCTGCGGGTTGGAGATCACCACATTGAACGTCTTGTCCGGCTCAACAATGCTGTTGTCGATCACTGGAATGGTGAACGACTTGGCCGAAGAATCGCCATCCGGCCAGTTCAGGAAACCATTGGTCGAGACATAATCAATTCCCGCACGCGCACTGCCATCCTGCGTCTGGAAGTTCACAGTCACATCGCCCACGTTGCCGCCATTTCGCCGCACCGTCACCGTCACGGAGCCAGCACCCTCGAGAACCGAGTAGGTTGACGAGGTGAAACTCAAGCGGCCCGGAGCATAGTCGTCATCGATAATGTTCAGCACTGCGGTCGACCGGGCCGGATCAAGGCGCTGAGCGATGGGTATGTTCGCCGGGAATCCCGTAGCGTTGGTGAGGAACAGCTTCACGGTCTCCTCCAACTCGGCAATTGTGTCGTTCTTGATGGCGATGGTGAACTTGTTGGTCCGTTGGCCGGGATCAAAATAAAGGGTCGTCGGCGCATTCTTCGGGATGCCCACGTAGTCGCTCGGGCCTGCAGTGCCGTCCAGCGTATAAACGTCCACGGTCACGCTGCCGGAAGTGCCGCCGGTGCGCGTCACGTAAATGGTGGCGCGCAGTTCGTTCTCGTTCACAAAGTACTCCGGAGCCGAAAACCCAAGGGTGCCGAAGTCGAAGTCGTTATCGACAATTGTGAGGCTGGCGTGCGCCTTCCCGAGCGCGGTACCAACCGGTATCGGCTGACCGCCGAGCAACAAGCGCCCCTCGTCCGGCGCCGTGAGCGTCAGATTCACCACCTCATCGCCTTCGACGATGTTATCATCAAAAATGGAGACAAAGATGTCGTCTTCCGCGTAATTCGAGTAGCGCAATGGCGGACGCGTCGGGAACGGATAGACGTTCAGATCCGTGCGCTGCCGGTTGGTGGAAAAGGCGTTAAAGTTCGGCCCCATGAACGCGTCACTGTACTGCCGGTCCGTGTCGTGGCTGCGCACCCAGATCGGGAAGTAATTCGTTACCTGGTAGTCAGCTCCGCCGGTCGCAATACCCGGCCCCAGGTTCGGAAAGTCCTTGGCATCGAACCGAGCCGAAATCGGGGCCAGGCTGCCATTGGTGCGAATCAGGGTGATGTAAGTCGTGCCAGCATTCTCGTCCACCGAATAAGAATCACGCAGGAAAGCGATGTTCCCCGGACCAGGAGTAGCGCCGCCGATGACACGGGCAATATTCAAGCGCGGACGAGCCTGATCGCGATTGAACCCGCCACCCGGGTTGGTGAAGTGGCCCGCGATGAAGAGATGATCCGCCGTAGTGATGTTCGTTGTGAAAACGGCGTTGGTCACGTTGTTGGTATCCACCACGAAATTCGTGGAGATGATGAAGTTCGTGATCCGATAATTGGCCAGCGATCGGATAAAATTCTCCTGGCTCTCGGGATTTTCTGGACTCAATCGTGTCGGCACACCGGCAAATTGATTCTTGGCAGTATCCATGAAGGAAGTGTCCAGAGAACCGTCGAGGTTCAAGCGGGCCAACCCGACGCGACGGGTCTGGTTGAACGAGCGGAACGGTCCGCCGAGCACCGGCTTGCCCGTCGGCTGAATCGCAATGGTAAAAACGCTATTGTCGAAACCCGAGCCTGGGTCAAAGCCCTGATCAAGCGAGCCATCTTCATTCAAACGGGCGACACCTCGACGCTCCTGAAGGTTCACCGTCCGGAAATCGCCAGCCATGATGACCTTATTGCCCTGCTTGGCGACTGCGTAAACGCGATCATCCGCGCCGGAGCCTGGATCAAACGTCCGGTCAAGGGAGCCATCGGTATTGAGACGGGCGATGTTGTTAATTGGCACGCCGTTAATGTTGGCGAACTCACCGCCAATCACCGGCCGCGGATCTTCCGCTGGGTCAATGTGCAGCGAGTAGAACCAAATGGTGCCGTCGATTCCGCTCCCCTGATTCATTACGATCTCCAAGAGGGTCGAAGTGGCAGGCACGCCGACTGGCGGATAGTTGATGGTGATCGTTCCATTGCTGCTCACCAATCCGGTGTCGTAAATAGCTACCCCGCCGTCGACCCCACCATAGTAAACCCGCAGACTGTCCGGAATATTGAAGAAATCATAATTAATCGTCAGCGTCCCGCGGCTGCTGCCGGTATCCACCAAGAAGCGATCTTCGGCTGGCCCCCCGGATTCAGTGCGGTCGACATCAATCGGCCCGCCAGTGACCGCAATGCTGTTCACCGGGCCATCGGGTCCGCTCCCTGTGTTGAAAGTGGTGTCCAGAGAGCCGTCCGGGTTCAACCGGGCAAGGTAATTGACGTTTGTCCCGTTGTAGGTGTTAAAATCACCGCCGATAAGGATTTGGCCGTCTGGCTGAATCGCGATGGCGCGAATGGGACCGTCCGTTCCAATTCCAGGATTGAATGTTGTGTCCAGCGCCCCGGAAGTGAGAATCCTGGCAATATTGACCCGGCTAATGCCGTTGTAGGCGTCGAAGCCGCCCGCAACAATAATGCTTCCGTCCGGCTGCAAGGCCAGAGCCCGAACGAAGCCGGAAACACCCGTTCCAGGATTGAAGGTCCGATCACTCGAACCATCGAAGTTCAAACGGGCTATCTTGTTTCGCGGCAAAGTGTTGACGGCGGTGAAATCACCGCCCAAAACGATCTTCCCGTCCGGCTGGGTCACAACCGCCTGCACCGTGTTGTTCGCACCCGGGCTGGTCATGTACGGAGGATCGGTCAGCGGGTCGGAATCTGGATTGAATTTCACGTCGCTCGCGCCGGCGGGTTGGTCATTATCGACTACGGTAATGGTGCAATCGCCGGCATAGCTGCTGACGAAACCGTCCGTTTCTGCGCCATGCTTCCAAAGCACTACTTCCAAATCTTCGTTGAATTCCGCCTCGTTATCGTCGATCAGGGGAATCAGAATGAATTTGTCCGTAACTTCTCCATCTCCCCAATTGATCGTCGCCTCGGCATCCAAATCGACCCAATGCGCGGCATTGGGTCCGAGATTGTTGGTCGCGACGGTGGCCGCCCACATATCACTGCCCGGTGGCTCGTAGTCCACAAACGGCGTGGAATACTCCGACCCTGGCATCAGTGGGAAATTATTACCCTGATGGTCTCCACCCTTCGCATCGGCGACAATGGTCCGTGGGTTCACAGTGTAATGCACGTGCACAGCCGCCAGAGGGTTATTCGCGTCACTCGGGTTGATCGAACGACGGACGCGGACGCGAACAAAACGCTGTCCTTCACGAACCACATAGCGCTGACGAGTAAAGGCGAACCCGTTGGCCGCCGATCCGATCAAAACATTCCGTTGAACAATAGCCCCCAAAGTGGGAGTCAGGCCTATGCCTGCCTCTTCGGGAGCGGCTCGCACCGCGGTCAACTCCACACCGAAAGTTTTTGGGAAATCGAAGAAAAAGTTGGTGAAATTCCGATTAAAAATAGACCAGAATTCTGGGTTCTTTGTGGCCGGCAGAGGCAGCAACACCCTCACCGCCATCTGATAATCGTCCAACGTTACCGTGCCGTTAGTCTGCAGAAAATCCTCGCCAGGTACCGCCAGTCCGCCGCCCCCGCCAAAGGGAAATCCAGTGTTTGGATCAAAGAAGAAGAATGACGAGAACTCAGGAACGACATTGGTCGTGGTCCG
Organism: uncultured Verrucomicrobiota bacterium; assembly: GCA_964566945.1. Lineage (GTDB taxonomy): Bacteria > Verrucomicrobiota > Verrucomicrobiia > Limisphaerales > SXQI01 > DASVNK01. Next base: position 37,168 of record CAZMKE010000036.1, read on the forward strand.
CCAATCCACCAAGATCCGGCCCTTGCTCCCGCCCTTGCGCACGATGGTGATCTCGGGACCCGCAGGGCCATAGGGTGTGAAATTGGCTTCAGCAGAGGGGGCGACATCAGTGTTCCATTCTTCGATGTTTGCCAAATAGTCCCCGGTCCCAGTGCTAAACTTCCAGACTGACCCTCCATTGCCCGGGGCGATTTCCACCGAGCCCGCGGGCGTGGTGGACGCAATCGACTCATCATCCTTAATGGTTAAGGTAGCGGCGGCCGGAGTGCCCAAGAGGGCCAAGGTAGTGGCTCCACTTCCGGGATTGCGGAGACTCAGGTTTAAGTAGACATCACCGCCCGCGTTATAGTTATCAATAATCGGAACCGCGAACTGGAGCCGATTTTGGCCAGCGAAGAAGCTCAAAGTGCCGCTTTGCCGGTAGTAATGGATGCCGCTGATCGCGGTGCCATCGGTCATGGTATAGTCGACCGTCACGAAATCGTTCGTGTTCGGGCCATCGCGAACCACGGTGATCAGCGCTTGCAGCCCATTCTCAGCCACGAAGTAGTTCGTCGAAAGGAAATGCAGGTAATTTGTGGCCGTGTAAGTCACGGTGGGCCCTCCGCCCGGAATGATAATCTGGGCTCGAGCGGCCGGGGCCAAACTGTAAATGCCGACGGCAAGAAGCGCTGCGGCGAAGAAACGTTTCAGGAAACTAAACGCACACATAACAGAGATAGGAATTATCTATTCGCCAGAATCATTTACAGGTTGGCTCGCACGCGGAAGAACCGGAACGAACCGGAGGTCTGAGTGTTAAAGTCGGTGCTGGTTCCGGTCGCCACTTTCGTATCGACCGTTTGCCACGTTTTCAGATCGGAAGTGCCTTCAATGCTGTAACTGACACCGATCAGTGAACTGAAGCTGAAGAGCAGGAATCCATTGGCCGCGTGCGCGGAACTGATCGCGATCGGCGTGTTCACGATCTTCTCCGCGTTCAACCGGGCCAGGCCCGGGGTGCTAAAGCCGTTCACCGTGGTAAAATCGCCTGCAATCAGGATCGCTCCGCTGCTTTGGGCGGCCAAGGAGCGCACCGCCGCGTCCGGCCCGATCCCGGGATCGAATCCAGTGTCGAGCGACCCATCGCTGTTCAGACGCGCAACATTCTTGCGGCTTCCGCTACCCACCGCTGTAAAGCTGCCCGCAACGTAAATCTTGCCTTGCGAGGTCAACACATCGTAAACGACTCCATTCGGACCGGCTGGCGTGAACGATTGATCGACGCTGCCATCCGCATTCAAGCGCGCCACGCGAGTCCGACCGGCGTTGTTCACCCCGGTGAAATCGCCCGCGATCAGGATCTTGCCTTCTGGCGTGAAACTGATGGTATTGACGGTTCCGGCCACGCCCGAACCAATCTGGAATGAGCTGTCGATCTGGCCGTTGCTCTGCAAACGAGCCAGGCCCCGCACCTTAGTGGGGCCGACCGCAGTGAAACTTCCACCGATCAAGATGCGTCCGTCCGCCTGGATGAGCACGTCATTGACCGCGCCGTCGGTGCCGTTGTCAGGGTTAAAGCTGACATCGAGTGAACCGTCACTATTAATACGGAGAATGTGTTGGGCGGGTGTGGTAAAATCTCCGCCAATGACCACCTTGCCATCGCTTTGAGCGGCCACGGCCAAAACACGGGCATTCTCACCCGCTGAGGTAACGAAGTTCACATCGGCCGCGCCGTTCGTCAGCAACTTGCCGGCAAACAAGCGGGAGATTCCACCGAAATTCGTGAAAGCGCCACCAATGGCGATTTTGCCATCCACCTGGCGAGCCACCGCAAAGATCGGGCCGTCCGTGCCGTTGCCAGCCGCAAAGGCGCTGTCGATCGAGCCGTCGGCATTGAGTCGGACCACATTGTTGGCAAAGGTCGAATTGAACGAACTGAACGAGCCGACCGCGATGATCTTGCCGTCCGGTTGGATCTCGATGTCGTTCACCGTCCCGCCGAAGCCGGAACCGGTATTGAATCCAGTATCAAGGCTGCCCGGACCGAAATCATCGTCCAGGATCAGGACTGGAGTGGAGATCGAATTGGTGCTGATCGTTGCGCCGCCGCGAGCGTTTGAGAGATTCACATAGAACGTCTCGTTTCCTTCGACCTTGGTGTCGTCGATAAACTTCACGAAAAACGACTTGCTCGTCTCACCTTCGAGGAAGGACAACGTTCCCGAGACTGCCACGTAATCCTGGCCAGCGGTCGCGGTGCCGTCAGACAGCGAGTAATCAACCGAGATCGCCCCGGTCTTGCCGCTGTTGCGAACGACCGTGATGCCAACCCCAGCAGCGCTTTCAACCGTGGGATTCGGCGGCAACACCGAGAGAATGCCCGGCGCAAAGTCGTTATCGAGAATGGTGAGGGTAGCGCTCGGCCGTCCGAGCAAGCCGTTGGAACTCGGCGAGCTCAAGCGCAGGATAATCGTCTCATTATCTTCGACGATCTTGTCGTCAATAATCGGCACAGTGACGATCGCGTTGCTCTGACCGGCGGCGATCACCACGTTCGTGGAAACCGCCGTAAAGTCCAGACCGGCCGTGGCTGTCCCGCTGCTGGCGGTGAAGACCACTGAGACCGGCGAAATGGTGCTGCCCTCGCGAATGATGGAAATCACCGCCCGGCCACCCGGCGCGCTCTCGTTCACCGTATAGTTCAGGTCACTGAAACTGATGACGCTGTCGTCGCTGATAATTGTGAGGGTCGCCACCGGCTGGTTGCCCAGCTTGGCCCCGCCGGTCACATTCGTCAGCGTCAAGCTCACGAATTCGTCCGGCTCCGCCAGATTGTCATTGATAATCGGAACGACGAAGCTTTTGCTGTTTTCGCCTTGAGCAAAGACGAGCGTGCCTGAGACGTCGGTGTAATCCGCCCCGGATGTGGCCGTGACTGCCGCACTGGCGTAATCCGCGGTGACGGCGCCTAGCAACCCGCCCGTCCGGTGCACCGTCACGAGAGCGTTCGTGGCGTTCTCGATGACAGTAAAGGTGGGCTGAGTAAACTCGATCGCACCCGATCCCTTGAGCGAGCCGCCATACACCCGGGCAAAGCGATTTCGAGGCAATCCATCAAAGGTGGTAAAACCGCCGCCCGCTACGATCCGGCGATCCGGCTGAATCAACAGCGCGCCGATAAACGCGTTGGCGCCAGTGCCGAAATTGATGCTCGGATCGACCGACCCATCCGGGTTCAGGCGCACAATCCGGTTTTCCGGAATATTGTTAAAGGAGGTGAAATCACCACCCACCAGAATGTTGCCGTCCAGCTGAATGGCAATCGAGTAAACGCCGCCGTCCGCTCCGGAGCCAACGTTGAAAGTGGAGTCGAGCGAGCCATCGGTATTCAAGCGGGCAATGTGGCGGTAACTGACGCCGCTCACGTTCGAGAACAAGCCGCCGATCAAAATGCTGTCGTCGAATTGCACCGCAATCGTGCGGACCGAACCGTCCGCCCCGAGTCCGGCATCGAACGAAGTGTCGAGCGAGCCATCTTGATTCAGACGCGCCACGTTAATCCGGGAAACGCCGTTCACGCTGGAGAACTCACCGCCGACCAGAATCTTCCCGTCACGCTGGACCACAAGCGAATAGACCGTGCCGTTAACGCCCGAACCGGGGTCAAAAGTGGTGTCCGTCCGTCCATCCACGTTCACCCGGGCAATGCCGCGGCGGGCCACACCGTTAAATACGGAAAACTGGCCCCCAATCAGGATCTTGCGATCGGCCCCAACCAGGGTTTCTTTGATCGAGAAGATCGAGCTGTCCGCGCCGGAACCAATATCAAAGGTATTATCCAAGGTGCCGCCCACGCTCAAACGGGCCAGGTAATGGAGCGGGAATGAATTGACGTTCGTAAACGCGCCCGCGATCAGGATGCGTCCGTCGCTCAACACCGCAATATCCCGGACGGAGTCGCTGATGTTGTAGTCGACGCCAAAGCTGGTATCGAGGGTGCTGTCTGCGTTTAAACGTGCCAAATGCGTTCGCACCTGGCGATTGACAAGCGTGAAATCGCCGCCGATCAAGATGCGTCCATCACTCTGGAGGGCCAGTGCCTGCACAGCGTCGTTGGCGCCTGCTCCGGTGCCAAAGTCCGTCTCGACCGAACCGGCCGGAATATTAAGCGACTCGTCATCAATAATCGTGATAAAGGCATTCGAGAGCACGCCAATCAAGGCGCCGGCCGGCTGGGCATTCGAGAGGACAAGGCCGATATGCCGCTCGGGATCGATGGTTTTATTGTCGATCATGGCGACCGAGAACGATTTGCTCGTCTCACCGGGGAGGAAGGTCAAAACTCCATTCGTTGGCTGATAGTCTACTCCTGCTTTCGCCACGAAGTTAGTCAGCGAGACGGTTGAGAACGAGACCGTGGCGGTCTGGGCGCTGCCGCCGCGGCGAATCACGTTGATAACCGCGTTTGTGCCGTTTTCATCGGCCAGATACTCCGCGGCATTAAAAGAGAAGGTTCCAAACGCGTCGTTATCAATGATATTGACCGTGACGTTCGTTTTGATTCCAAGCGCATCGGGCGGGTTAGCCCCGAAGAGGGAGACGGTAAACTGCCGCGGCCCTTCCACAATGAGATCGTCCGGCGTCGGCACGCTGATCGTCTTTGGCGCGGAATCTCCATCGTTCCACTGCAACGTGCCAATCGTCTCAGTGTAGTCCTTCGGGGCATTGGCCGTGCCGTCGCTCGTCGAGTAATTCACGAGCAGAACGCCAACGTTGCCGCCCGTTCGCCGCACGGCCAGTTGAGCGGTCTGGCCCTCAGTCACGTTGTAGTTCGTGGTGCTGAAACTGACTCGGCCGGGAGCATAGTCGTTGTCGATGATGGTCAGGGTGGCATTGGCATTGGTGCCCAATTGGGCGCCAACAGAAGGAGCCGCCAGAACCAGCTTGATGGTTTCATCCTGCTCGACAATTTGATCATCGCGAATCGGCACCGTGAATGTCTTCGAAGTCTGGCCGCTGGCAAAGCTCAGCGTTCCGTTGCGCGGCGTATAGTCGGCGTTTTCCGTCGCTGTGCCGGCCACAGTCGAGTAGCGGACGGAAACAGCGGCCCCGGTTCCGCCCGTGCGAACGACCGTGATGGTGGCCTGGCCGTCGCCTTCGCCCACTTCGTAGTCGGAAGCACTGAACGAGATCACGCTCGGAGCCACATCATCGTCAATGATAATCGCCTTGCCCTTCGCCTGGGAACCCAAGGCCACGCCTACCGGGATGAACTCGCCGCCCAGAAGCATGGTGCTCTGAGGACGGCTCAGGATGAGATTGAAGTCCTCATCGCCCTCCACCAGGGTGTCGTTCACGATCGAAATTGATTTGAGCTGATTGTTCGTCAGTCCATCCGCCTGCTGCGGCCCGCGAACCGGGAAGGGAATTGCAACGTTGGTCAGCCCCGCGTAATCGTTCGTGCTGATAGCCGCGCCGTCGAGGGTCGACAACAGCACTTGGGCCGAACCCATGGAGCCGTTAAGACGCCGAAGAGTAACCGGCAAGATGCCAGAGCCTTCGTCAGCTCCGAAACTGGACTGCACCAAGTCGAGATTGCCCGGGCCATTGTTCGATCCGCCGTTCAACCGGGCGAGATTGTTCCGGGGATGAACCTCAACACGGCTCTTGGAGCCGCCGCCCACAAGCGAGAAGGATCCCGCCACAATGACGTTGTTGGTCGGATCCACTACGAGGCTGTTCACCGCGCCGACCGGCCAGTTGCCGCTCGCATCCGGGAAACCGGCGTATTCGTTGTAAGCCGTATCCAGGAAAGAGGTGTCAACAGGGCCATCCGCGAGCAACCGGGTCAGGAAAATGCGGCGAGTCGCATTGAAGAACGTGAAATTACCGCCGACCATGATCTTGTTATCCCCGAGCGTGCGCAGCACCAACACATCGCCATCCTCAGCTCCGGTTCCCGCGGCAAACGTCCGATCAAAAGCGCCTGTGGCGTCCAAGGCAGCAATGCCGTGAGCGTCGAAACTATTGAAAGATTGGAATGATCCGCCGAGAATCACCCTGCCCTTCTGCACCGTAAGCGCACGAACCGTGGAATCCGCTCCCAGCCCAGTCGCCTGGTTAAATTGCAAATCTGGCAAACCGTTGGTTCCGAGCTTCGCGATTCGTCCGTGCTCCACCCCGTTGAAGGTCAGGAAATCGCCGCCGATCACCGAGCCCAGAGCAGTGTCCGGCTGGATGGTAGCGGAGAAAACCCAATTGGAACTCGCGTTGGTCATCGTATTGATCACGATCTGGATGGACGATCCGGTAAAGGGCAGCGAAACGACAATGGGCGGGTCGTTCGTGAACAGGGATCCGTCGACGTTCGTGCCGACGATTTCGTTATTTGTCAGCCCGGAGTTGTAGAGAATATTCGTGCCGGCGAGAACGAAGATATTGTTCGACGCGGCAAAGAAGTTATAGCTCAAGGTCAGGAAACCGCTCGCGGCTCCAACCGGTATAGTCTGTGAGAACAACGCCGGATCACCCGCGGGAGCCTTGTTTGTCACCACGATGGTCGAACCGGCCACTGCGGCAATCGCGTAAACGGGAGCATCCGCGCCGGTGCCGGGATTGAATGACTCATCGACGCTGCCGTCATCGAGCAACCGGGCGATGCCATTCCGCGGGAACCCATTGATCTGGGTAAAATCACCGCCAATCAAGATTGCTCCACTCTTCTCGATCGCGACCGCGTAAACGGTTCCGTCGACACCCGTGCCCGGATTAAAGTTCCCATCAATCGATCCATCCTTGTTCAAGCGGGCGATGCCGTTGCGCTGGACGCCGTTGATTGAGGTAAAACCGCCAGCCACGAGCACCTGTCCAGAACGAACGCCGTTGGTGTAAGCTTCAACGCAGGTGACGAAATCATTCGCCCCCCCGATCGGCGCGAACTTGGTATCCAGCTGCCCCGTGGGAGTAAGCCGGGCAATCCGATTGCGATTGACGGCGTTCACCGCCGTGAAAATGCCGCCGATGATGAAGTTGCCATCGGAATCCCGGGTAATAGAGGAGACAGGAAGGTTCGCGCCAGGATTTGGGTTGAACGGCGGAGTCGTCGTGGCGTCATTGTCCGGGTTGAAACGCAGGTCAATCGCCCCGGCCACCTGATCCTGAGTGCGGTCGCCGTTAAAAAGAATTGTAACCGTGGCTTTCGAAATTTTGCCGAGTTTGTAAGGGTAATCGGTGGAGGTGCTCCCGGTGCCGCCGCTATCGGTGCCTCCCGAGGTGCTGCCGCTGGTCGAGCCGGAAGTGCTGCCTGAAGTGGAACCCGAGGTTGAACCCGATGTGCTGCCAGAGGTGGATCCGGAGGTGGAACCCGAGGTCGAGCCACTATCGGTGGAATCCACCGTCAGTTTGCCCTGAGGGTTGCTCAGGATGACGTGGAAGTCTTCATTGAACTCCAACTGGTTATCACTGTTGATCGTGATGATGATCGGCATCAAAACATCGTTCGGCCCGAAAGTAAGCGTGCCCGATTGTGTCACGAAGTCCGCGTCTGGGGTCGCAAAATCTGACCCTGCCTTCGTCAAGCTCGGACGATCCACAGTCACAGTGTAATCCACGGAGACTCCCGACGCTTTATCCGTCGGCGCTTTTGAAAGAACTACGTTCACCGTAATCGTGGAGGTATTCGTCGGCGTAGGTTCCGAAACGCGATACCACGACCTTTCAATATTGAACTCGAGTTCGCGATCATCATCCAAAATGACCAATTGCGCACTCGCCGTCTTGCCGATCGTGCCGGTCATGGCCGGATCCTCACCCGGAGCCGGACGAGGATTGGCCAGCGTAAAGTTCGCATTCGCCGAACCGGTGGCGTTGGTCTTTGTGTTGTCGACGACCGGGACCTGCAGAGTGACGGATGATTGCAGGTTGCTGAAAATCACGGAGTTGGTGGCGGGGGAGAACTTGTAATCGATATTGTTGGTGGCAGTGCCGTCCGCCGCGATCACGTCGACCACCATCTTGCCGACGTCGGAAGTGCGCGTAATGGTAATGAAGGCGTTCCCGTCTTTTTCACTCACCTCGAACCGGTTGGTGGAGAAGGAGAAAGCGCCCGCGTTGGTGCCCCGGCCGGTCTGCGCCTGGGAGGTTGCGCCGCAGACAAAAAGTAAGGCCAATAACCAAAAGCTGTTCATCCCGGATCGGAAAAAAAACGAGCCCGTACGGCCCGCCAGGAACAATCGCACACTTCGCATATACAGGTTAAAGGGTCGGCTAAATAAGCACGCAAGCCCGCCGGGCACACTCCGGAAACGGCGAAAACGCTCGTGTTTTTACTCAGACGATTAGGGCGGCAAGTTTGTACACCGCCGGTTTCTTTGTCGAATCTTTCTTTGTTCGTTGCTACCGATCTATTTGACACGCGGGCGGATGTTCCGTTACTTGGCGTCCAACAACCTCGCGCACTGCTCTTCACAAATCTTCAGAGTCGATTCGTTCCAAATCACTCCGTCAGCCCGGTCCATCTTCTTCTCCACGGCCCACTGCGCTTCACACCGGTCCCTGATCTCCTCCGCCGTCCACCCGCGCTGCTTTAGCCGCAGGTTTTGTACCGCCGGAGAACAGGCCACGCAGAAAACCTGTCCGAACTCATCTTCCGCCCCCGTTTCATAAAGCAACGGAATCACCACGAAGGCCCGGCGCAGCCCTGCCATCCTCCAGTCCTCCGCTTTTGACTTCCAAGCGGACCGGATTTTGGGGTGCAGAATCGATTCCAAGCGTCGGCGCGCCTCCGGATCGCGAAAAATCACGCCCGCCAGCGCTTTCCGGTCGAGCTCACCCCGAGTCGTGACCACCGCCTCTCCAAAAGCTTCTCGAATCTCCCCCAAGGCTGCCTGGCCGGGCTCTACCAACTGCCGGGCCAGAACGTCCGAGTCGATCAGAGCCTCGCCCACTCGCTCGAGATAATCCGCGACGGTGCTCTTGCCCATCCCGATGCCGCCTGTGAGGCCAATCAGGATCATTGAAGAACTAAGGGGTTCCCGATTGAATCGGGGTCGTGCGATAGAATCGCCGCGCGCCCTTGGCCGGCTCGGTAAAGGTCAAATCGCCCGAATCGTTCGCCTGGAACATCCCAACCTCACTCCATTGCACCAGATCGGTCGAAGTCTCCAGCAGGAACGTCTGGCCAGCCCCCCCTTTCACGTTCAATGTCGTGGTTTGATTCGCCAGGCTCAGAGCAGAGACGACGCCCGCCTGCGGCAGGTCAATATTGTCGATAAAGACCAAATCGCTTCCCCCGGAAATCGCCCGATCCTTCACATAACGCCATTCGAGCCGCACCAAGCCATCCGGCAGAACGAATTGATAACGCCCGCGGCTTTCACCGGACCAGCCACCGAGGAACACGGTATTGGTCGGCTTCCCGGCTTCCATCGGAGTGATGTAGAACTCGAGCCGATCATAATTGGTCTCTGTGCTTGTCCCGTAATCAAACGCTCCACTCCCAGCCACGCCGCGAATAAGCAGCGAGGCGATGTTGGTGATCCGGTTCAGGCCATTGCCCGGAGACTGCAGCACATGATTCAAGCGGTTTGTGGGATCCAGGGAAATGGCCCAGTTGGTCGTCACGAAGGGGATTTTGAATGCTCCTCCTTCAAAATCCTCCGCAAACGTCCGAGCAGCAAACACTCCTTTGATCGTCACGTTGCTTGAGACGACAAAGGTATACGGGTTCTGGCGGATTTGCGTTCCGGCCACATCGAAATACTGGAAAGCGGCAGCAGCCGAGGGACGCGCCACGATGCTCAAAGTCGCATTAGCCGGGAACGGCCCGCTCCGCGGACTGACCGTTCCATCGCCTTGAGAAGGCAGGACTGTCACTTGGTAGATCTTTGAAGGGCTGAAAGCGTAATTCAATTGGATCGTGCCGGCCGCACCGTCATAGCCATCGACCCCGATGTAATAGGTCTTGCCAGCTTCCACAGTCAGCGTGATTTCGCTGAAAACACCGGCTCCCGCCACATCGTCATTGCTCGCCAGTTGATCCAGCGTGGTCACCTTCGGCGCGGTCGTGTTTGTGCTCACGTACACGGACATCACCGTATCCAGCGGTTGGCTGGTGGCGGTGTTGGTCGAGCCACGAGTATTCACCAGAAAGACCCCGCTTTGCGTGGGAGTAAAGGAATACCAGATTGACTTGCCGCCAGCATTGCCCCCATGGGCCGGTTCGCCAAATTCCTTGGTCGCACTCACGTTGCTGTCAGAAACGCCGACCTGATCGAGCGTAAGCGCCCGTGCGTAGTAAAACAGATCATTCGAACTGATCAAGGACGGCCGGTAGATAATGGAAATCTGCTGGTTGACCGAGCGATTCTCGGCGCTGTCAAACGCCCAAACCGTAACGAAGTTAACCCCTTCTTGGAGGTCAACTGGAGCCACCCAGTTTGTCGATCCTTTGGCCGATCGAGGAAGGGTGCTCGGATTTACCTGCTGGTTGGTGCTAACAGCGAACTGCACTCCAGCCTCCAAGAGCCCGGAAGCGTTCGGCAACGGATCAAAGGCCGTGCCTCGAACCTCAACCTTGTTCGTATTGAAAGTCAGCCCGCTGACAGGACTCGTGATTTGCACGACCGGAGAGGTAGTATCGGGCTCGCCATTCTGTTCAAAGCGCACCTGGACCAGACCCTGATCGCTCGGAGGGACTCCGGCCACAGCGATTTTGTAACTGACGTTCGGCTCAGCAACGAACTTGACCCAAGCCTCCTTCCGGCTGCCAATATTGTCCGCTTGCGCGACTAATTCGAGATTGGTCAAGGCAGTGCCTCGGTAAACTCCAATTACCGTATCGAATGTGCTGCCCGCCGTATCGACGATCACCGGCGTCCGCTGGGGTAGCGACCACGCATACCAAATCGATGCCGTCGCGTCGCCCCTCCCCCCATGCGCCAAACCCTGCTCGACTGCACCCTCAATCGTCGCATTCCGATTCGAGGTCGTTTGGCTCCATGACGGCTGAAAAGGCACCTTGATGGCATTGGCGAAGTTATCGTTCGCCGGACGGGCCACCGCCTGGTAGGTCAACTGCACCGACAAGTTGGTCTTCCCAGGAGCGGCCGCTGTCAGCGTGAAGCTCAGGGCGCCTTCGCTGTCTGGAACCACGTAAGTGTTGGTGTAGGTCCCTGCAGTCGAGGAAACCGCTGAATTAGTCGCCGCGTCATAACGCAGGACAAGATTCGTCCCGCCTCCCGAGAGGTTAACCGCCGCGTTTGTCACAACCGGCCCGTCTGACAAGTTCAAGGAGAAGACCGTCGAACTGCCGATGGTCAGAGAGGAGTTGCTCGGGGGGACAATCGAGTATTCAAGCACGCCGTCCACCCCTCGAGTCAACGCCCGGTAGGCATTCACACGCCCCCCGGTGGAAAGCTTCGAAGTGAAGGTGGGAACCTGAACAACTCCGTCAAAGATCCGGCTCCGAATCTCCTGATAGCTTGCGCCGGGAACGTAAGCCGCGACCAAGGCAGCGACTCCCGTAACGTGGGGAGTAGCCATGCTGGTCCCCTGCAAAACCTGATAGTCCGTATCCGAGCCATTGAAAGTCGAGTAGATCTCGACACCTGGCGCCGCGACATGAACCGATTTTTTGCCAAAATTAGAGAAAGTGGCCAGAAGGCCCCGGCGGTCCATCGCAGCAACGGCGATGATATTGTCCAGATTGAAGGAAGCGGGATAGTTCGGCGAAACATCATTATCGGTTCCATCGTTTCCGGCCGCACAAACTGCGAGGACCCCTTTCGCACGAAGGGCGTTCATTGCGTCGAACAGCGCTTGGCCAAATCCGGGCCCCCCGAGGCTCATATTGACAATCCGAGCCCCGTGATCGGCCGCATATTGGAGACCGCGAGCGAGATCGGTATCGGTTCCCCCTTGCTCGGTCAGAACGCGGACCGCCATGATCTGAGCTTTCCAAGCAACGCCAACATGCGGGTTTCCATCATTCGCCGCGGCGGCAATTGTGCCAGCCACATGAGTGCCGTGTCCATCGGTGTCGTTAGGGTCGCCATCATTGTCCACGAAATCGGCCCCGAACACGTCGTCCGCCAACCCGTCATTATCATCATCAGCGCCGTTTCCGGGGATTTCGCCCGGGTTGTGCCACATCTGAGCCGCGAGATCCTTATGAGTGTAGCGAACTCCAGTATCGACCACCGCCACGATTACGTTGGTCGATCCCACCGTCAGATCCCATGCGTTGGTCGCGGAAATGTCATTGCCCGCGAGACCGCCATTTTGGCCATGATTCTCCAGCCCCCACAGAGTGCCATCGGCGAAACGGAGATCCTTCGGAACACGCTGAATGCGGCGAATGAAGTCCGGCTCAACGTATTCGAACTGCCCACTGGCCTTCAAATCATCGATCCAATGCTGCAGAGCCACAGCCTTGTCCTCCACGGAGAGAGCTTGCAAGCCTCCCGTCGTTTCAGGCCTTTTCAGGGACAACAAACCCGGCACCAACGTCGATCGATAGCGAATCTGAGCGCTGCCCACCGCGAGCGCCTGCACTTGGCCAGCCTCGTGATTCTTCAACCGGACGATCACCGAATCACTGCTGACTTCCGCCCCATTGAAGGTAATAATATCCAGGCCGAAGGAAGAAGCTGAGGCGAGCAGCGCGCCTGCGAGAAGAACCGTTATTCGCTTTTTCAACATAGTGATCAGAACAATAACCTGTTAACAGGGCTCTTACGGCGCCTTCCGCACCCGATAGTATCGCTGAGGATCTCCGGCATTTAACTGATCCGTAAAGGACATGACACCGCCGCCGGCATTGTTCTGCAAAAGCTGAGTCAAGGGCAGCCACTTGGGGGCCGCGAGGTTTGTGGTGTATTCGATCACGTAGGTCCCGGCCGATTGGGCAGAGAATCCGAACGAAACCACGTTCGCCTGATTGTTGAGCGTGATCCCGGTGATTCCGAAAGCCTGCGGCGGGAACGGGAAGGGATCGAAGAGGTTCGGCAACCCGTCGCCATCCGAATCAATGTTCGGACTCTCGCGCAGGGCACGGTTAAAGCGTTGCACCGGTCCGTCCGGAGTCAACGGGACATCGACGCCGCTGTTCGGACCCGCCCATGAAGACACCCAAATAAAGTTGTAAGGAGCGTTCGTTCCGAGAATCATATTCAGCCGTTCCGCAGTCAGGCTGGCGTTCGTCGACTCGATATTGCCGTAGTAGACGTTCATCCCGATTTGAACGCGGTTGGTGAAATCACGAATGCTCGCCGCCTGGGCTCCATCCAACTGGAGAACATCGACATACAACGCGCTGTTCGGGGCGCCGGGCAAAAACTCGAACTTCGACCCCGCTCCACCCCGGATGACCAACCGACCGATCGCCGCATTGTCGGTGAAGCCATCCACAGTCGCTCCGCGATCTTCAGATGACCATGAGTTCTCGATGAATGTCAGGTTGGCCGCCGTCGTTTGGATCTCGGTCGCCAGCAGGTCGCCACCCGGGTGAGAAGCTCCCATGAAGATGCCGTTGCTGACCTGCCAAAGATTATGGGAATCGCCGCCGCTGTCGGTCACCACGTCGGATACATCGAGGACCAATCTTCCTCCAGCCACCGCGCTGTGATTGTTGATCTTGAAGACGCTGCCAATAAATTGCACGTCTCCATCGGTCGAGAACGCACCGCCATCGATCTTGGCCGTCTCGGCGTTGATCGTAATAGCACCTTCCGTTGACTCCGCCACCGAAGAGGTGAAGGGCCGGCCGAAGCAGTCGGTGGTCGCAAAAAGCCCGGAAGAAAGGCCGGAAATGGTGTAATTATTACTGGAAACAATGTCACCGGTATTCTCGAAATATTTCGCCGAGATCTCCGTGCCGAACGCAATGATCGATCCGCGATTGACAAACGAGTCAAATGGATCAGTCTCATTCTTTCGCAATTCAGCCAACTCGTTCAATTGGAGAGTGCCGAGGTTTGTGAAGCTTGAAACGTTCAGAACATTGGTATAGGAGAATCCAATTCCCTTCGCCAAGAATAGGCGGCTGCCCTCAGCCAGAGTCACGCTCGGAGCGCTCATCTCCAGAACATTAGTGACCGTCAAATTGTCCTCGTAGACCAAAGCACCCGAGGAACGCAGCTTCAACTGATGCGCCACCACGTCCTCCCGCGTGTGTAAACTGCTCGCGTCGATGGCCAGCAATTCGAAGCGGATTTCGATGTTGTTCGTGGCCGCATTGGTCGTGCCGGCACCGGTGATTACGCCGTAAAGGTTTGTCCAGATCCCGCTGTAAACCTGGAGAAAGCCGCCAAACCGCTCCACCGAATCCGGAGTCATGTCCTTCAAATCAAGAACCCCGGTGCTGTTGACGTTCAACGAAAGGCGTGCGGAGTCCAGCACACTCTCCAACCCGCCCGTCAGGTTGGTGGCATTAATCGAAATCAGGCCCTCTCCACGAATCCGGGTATTATTAAGCTTCAGATTATTCGCATTGATCTCGACCCGGCCCGCGAGATTCGAAATCCCAACATCGGGCAGACCCGGCAACTTGCTTGCCACACTTTGGATCTCCGATGAATACACGGCATATTGATTGGTGACAAAGCGGTTGGAATAAATCGGACTGTTGAAAATATCGGGCGGCAATTGCTGGGAGTTCGCGGGATTACCCCCCTCACCCAAACCAGGCGAATCGCGGAAAAGAATGATCGGCGCAGGACGCAGAGTGTTGTCAACCAAGTTGGTGGTCAGAACGTAGTTCGTGCTGCTGCCAAGCTGGTCAAAAACGTAGAGACTGTTCGTTTGGAGGCCGAGTGTGGCGAAATTTGTCGAGGTCACTCGAAACTCAACAATCGGACTCAGGTAACCGCCTTGGGTATTTCCCTGAGGAAGGACCACATCGTAGAAGCTGCTGAAAAGGTTGATATTGGTATCACCCGACGAAACGGCCACCACTTGCACGACTTCGTTGGAAATAGTGGTGAACTCATCACGAATCCAGACCTGAGCGTTAGTCAGTCCAAGCCGGGTCTGGCAGAAAAGAGCAAAGCCATTCGCACTGGCGGAATTCGTGATCCGAAAAACGGGAGAAAGAAGAGTGTTTGGGTTCGTCCCTAGGACGATGCCGCCCACCGGCATGTTCGTATTGATATCGACCCCGTATCCCAAATCGTAGATCCCGGTCGAAGGAATGAAGTTCGTCTCTGACACGTTCGCTCCAAAGAAAGATCCGCCGAACCCCAAGAGGATTGACGCCGAGCTGGAGTCTTGCACCATCAGCGAGCTATTGCTGAGGTCGACATCCCCGCCGAACAATTTCATGACGCCATTCGGGCCCACGGCCAGAGCGCCCCGATTTGTTACCCCCGCCGCATTGATGTTAAGCAAAGACGCGTTCGGGGAGAAAAAACCACTGGTGAAGCCTCCAGTGGAACCCCCGCCAATACTGATGATCAGGCTTCCATCCTGAGCCTCGATGCTTGCATTGGGCGCGTTGTAGAAGCTGCTGGCTTGCTTGCGAAGCCCAAAACCGCCCCCGACCGTCTCAAAGTTAAAGCCGACAGAACCAACCATCGATCCGCGATTGGTGAAATTGAGCGTATTCTGAGCATCCCAGGGAATCTCACTCGAAATCGTGAACCGCCCTTCATTCACAAAGTTTACCGCGTTCACCTGAACATTCGTGACATTTCCCTTGTTCACATAGAACTGTGCAGGGGTTTGCCCCAAGGCCATCGGGCGAGCCAAGCCCGCAAGCACGAATGTAATTAAGAAGCCACGAAACATATATGCAATACTCACGGTACGGCGCCCCCAGTCTTCAGCACTTCAATGCTCTCGAGGGTGATGTCTTTCGGAAATACTGTTGGCGGGTTGGTTGAACCGTCAAAGGAGCCCCAGAAAAATGGCTGGAACCCAAAGTTCAGGGATGACGCTTCCGTAATGAAACCCGGGAACTGGTTGATCAGACTCGGTCCAATCTTGTTGAAATCGAGAGTGATCACCCCCCCAATCGTTCCCGGACCGGCTTGGGCGGGATCGCTCGAGTTCAGCGCGGCGTTGTTCTGAAAGTTTCCGTTGCGAGTGTATTCCAACGGAACAACACTGACGGCGGTCCGACCCAGGTCACGAGCCCGGATCAGGATGTCGGGCTGGGTTTGCACCTGGACAAAGACGGCGTTCGTCAAAACGCCATTGGTGTAATAACTCGCTGTGTAGCGATTGGTATAGGCGAAGCTGTTTCCGTTGAATACCGTTCCTCCAATCCGCTGAAACTTCAGCTTGCTAACCCCGGGACGCAAAACCGAAGTCGGCGCAGGGACAAGCGTATAAGGGAACACCAGATACGTGGTGTTCGTGAACACGTAAACGAACTGTTCGACCGTTCGCACGCCAGTAACATCCGTGATGTCGAACACAATGTTCGTCACCGCTTGGGCCACCACGTTGGAGAACCCGCTGAATTGAAAGCCAGTTTGATTTGTATCGAGGATAAACCCACCCGACGGCACCGGCAGCGTGGTCGCCTCAAGAGACAGGACGTTTGTGATCGTCGCAAGAGGGTTGGCCGGGTCCACGGTGACCTGATACCGGCTGCGCGTGCCCGGAGTGCTCGGACCGGCATAGTTGGTCAAAATGTTCCCGTAAGCGTAGCTGTAGGTGATAATGTTCGTCGTGACGAAGGCATTTGTGACAAAAACATTGGTCACGAGGGGATTAGCGAGAAACTGAATCGGATAGGCGAAGTATTGAACGTTGGTGAACAGGATATAGTCGGAGCGAGAAACCGTGCGGAGCAAACCCGAATTCAGATCCGTAAAATTCGTCGTAAAGGTGAAATTGGTGATGCCAACGACATTCGTGATGTTAAATCCAGTAAAGACGTAATCCACGAGGTTTGTCGGAATAATCAGAATTGAGCCGCTTGGACCGTCTTCGACGATATCCTTTATCCGCGTTTTGTAGACTGGGCTAAGCGGGGTGCTCCAAGGCTCCAAATCCAGGCCAACCACCACCTCTCGCACCGTCTTTAACGGGCTGTAAGCGTTGGTCCGAACATTTTGGAAGGCGTAATGATAAAGGATCTGAATGTTGGTGGAGTAGTTGGTCCGAAAGACAAAGTTAGTCACAAAGGCCGGCAGCCAAGGCTGGCTCAAATTTGTCAGATAAACGGTCTGCGGAGTGATCAAGGTCGTAGCGCTGTAATTCGTGCTTAGGATCACCAACTGGTCGAGACCGACGGCCCCTGGAAAAGCCGCCTGCAGATTCGCGGTGAGATTCGCCGGCGCACTGGTAAGGGTGATGCTGCTGAATGTAGCCAGATCGATATTCGAGACCACCACCGGACTTTGATAATTCGTTGTAAACAACAATGAGACCGTCTGGGTTACGACCACTGGAATATTTGATTGGATCGTGGAGAGGTTCGGGGTGGCCTGAGTGATGATCAATCCAGGGTAAAAATTCTCCATCAACTCCGGAGTGCTGGTGAGCGAGCGGAGGGACAGGAGCGTCAGGTCCTGATTGGTCAGTGAAATAAAGCCGTTGGATCGGTCCACAGTGAACACCTGTGTGTTCGCCGGAAAGCCCTCCCAATTTAGGTTATTGGCGTTATAGAGGTAGCGCAGCCCACCGATATCGTCGCGGGTCAGATAGGTGTAAAAGACGCCCGGCAACAAGGTCAGGGTGTCGCCGCCCGTGATATTCGCCACTGAGGAATAGGAGTGGATCCGCTGTTCGGGGTCAACGGTGGCCTCGATCGCGTCGACATACTGAACTGGCGCCGCAAACTCATCGACTTCGTAGGTATACCGATTCCCGTTCACATATTTGGATGGCGCGTAACTCGTAGGATCGAAATTGCGCTGGATGGTCAGATATTGCGTTGCCGTGTTGTTGGCGGTGATCTTGCGATCCGCGATCGCCCAGGTCCACCGTTCAGGACTGGCAAGGCCCAACTGCTCAATCACCATGCCCAGGGTGGTGGATTTCAGGTCAATCAAGCTGTCCGCTTCCGCACGCAGGTTGATCCGCCGGGCATCACGGTAGGAGGTGCTGGCGCCGGTGGCGGGATCGACCAACGGAAACTCCGATAAATTGGAGCTCAACGACGTCAGGTCGGGCAGCGAGTTCAGAACCGCAAACGCGGCGTCTACCGCGGCGACTCCCTCGTTACCGAAATAATTCAGGAACGAATTATCGAATCCGTAGGTGATGACGGACGCATTCCATCGGTATTCCTCGCCGAGGTTTTTCGGCCCGCCAATGTCGTTGTTGAAAACATTATAGCCAAAGGCCTGGGTCTGCCACGACTCGAGGGGCCCGAGCAAAGAAAATGCCTGGAGCGGCCGGCTGGCCAGCAAGCACATCAAAACTGCAATAATCTGTAATATCCGCGGCATATCTTTAGCGCATCCGAATCACACGATAGTAGCGAACCTGGCCCGGACCACTGCAGGGCAGGGAATCCGAGATGGAGTAGGCAAACCTGGGCGTGCCGACATTCGTCCATCCGGTAAAGTCAGAGGTTACCTGAAGCTGGTAGTAATTTCCTGCAATGGTATTCCACTCGATATAGAGCCCCTGCTCGCGCGCGGAGATCTGGGTCCGCAAAACACTCGAGGGATCGGTGGGATCCGTGCCAGCGAGAAACTCTTCGTAGTTGCTGGCCCCATCGCCATCGGTATCGGCGTTCGGATCCACGTGCAGTTTCCCAAAATAAAGGGCCTGCCAATCATCCGGCAAACCATCTCCGTTCAAGTCCGCGCCCCAAGTCTTAACAGTCACGGGGTCCGATTGAGGGGAGATTCTTCCCGAGCCAGTCTTGTAGGCGAGCCGCACCACGTGGCTGCTGGCAGGCTGCCAAGCTGATCGGGTAATCGTGAGCATGCCCTGGGTGGTCTCGGTCGGCGTCGCCTCATTATCGACATAAACCAAATAGGAACTGCCTGGTTCCGCAGGCAACACCGCCCACGTTACGCAAATGCTGGTCTGGCTCAGGCTCGACACAAACGGAGCTTCAGGAGCCGCCATGGTGGAACCCGCCAAAGCATAGTTTTGAGCGAACAGGTCGTAGCTGGCCGCACCGCCCACGAAACTGGACCAGGCCACCACATACTGTTGTCCGCCCACGCCACTCACCGCCGGGAAAATCTGCTTGCTGATCGTCCGCGTGTTGACGAGGAATTCCTCGCCATCAAAAGCCCCGGCACTATTGAGCGCCCGGGCGTAAACCCCCTCATCCGACCCGTCCTGGCCAAAACTGGTCCAGACAATCAACTGAGTGCCGCCCGAACTGGCAATGCGCGGGGAAAATTGATCGCCCTGCGTCGTGGTGTTCACCACGGACGCCGCACTGGTCGCCGCACCCGTCGAATCGAACGTTCGGGTTTTCACATCCCAGCCCGAGCCGGTGATATCCCAAAGCCGGGCCGACCAAGCCGCCCGAAAGCCGCCCGCTACCGGAGCGAAAAACGGATTCGCGCAAACTTCACGAATCTCCACGTTCTTTCCGTCCACAAGCTGGTAATTCCAACTGTTCACAGGAAACTCATTCGCGGCCGCCGTGCCATCCGCGCCGAAAACCCGGGCGAAAATGTCAATGCTATCGGGGGACCGGTTCTCATCGGACACCCAGCCGACAACAAATCCACCGTTATCCAAGGCGGCGACGGTCGGAGTCCGTTGGCTCAAAGACGATTTCTGATTGATCTGAAAAACATTCCCAACACGAACGCCGGCCGGAGTCAGAATTTGGCCGAAGATGCCGTCCATGCTGCCATCGCGATCCCATTCCGCCCAGACAACAATCACGTTGCCATTGGAGAGCACGGCGACGGAGGCATCGCCTTGAGATCCCACTGCATCCCGGCTTACTGGAAGATCCTCGCCGCTCAGCAGATCCTGGCCGTTAATGAACCGGGCTAGAATCCGATGGCCGCTCGTTGTGCTACTCTCCCAAGTAAATACTGCTCCCCCGCCCTTCAGAAGCGCCACTCTCGGATTCTGCTGATCCCCGGAGCTATTCAGATTCACCTGAAAGGAATTCTGCGCCGCCGACAGGTCGACATTGAATTTGCGAGCGCGAATCCCCAAACCATTGCCGTCGATGGAATTGTCCTGCGTGACCAAGAATCCACCAGACTCGCCGAACGCGAGCTGCACCATGGTCTGGTCCCCGGGGAGTGACGGAAGAATCCGGTATTCGGTTCCGCTCTTGCTCAATCCCGCGGCCGCCTCAGTCCCGACAATCGCCCCACCAAAGAGCAACGCAGCAACCAGAGATTTAGGTTTTACCAGCAAATACATACTTTCCGAGACGGCGTGGGAGCGCAGACGTTTTGTTCGGTCACAGGTTATTGGTTAGCCGGCTTCTGGTCCGGCACGCGATTCGGATCGTAAGGCAGATTATCCGGTGAGTGAACGCGGTTGCCTGCCGGGTCAATGATTGTGGGCGTGACGAAAATAATCAGATTCTTCTTGGTGCTGTCCGAGGTTTCACTGCGAAAGAGCCGCCCCAAGAGGGGAATATCGCCCAGAACAGGCACTTTATCCCGGGTCTTCTGCACCGTTTCAGCGATCAAACCGCCGAGAACCACCGTCTGACCATCCCAAACGATTGCGCTCGTGGCCACCTGGCGGACACGGAAGCGCGGAAGCGGGGTGGCCTGAACCGGCAACCCTTGGACAACCGTCTGAAATTGGCGAGCATTGTCCGTATCGTAGCCTAGGAATTCCGTAAAAGTCGGCACCACGTGCAGCTGGATGGTGTAACCATCCGCAGACACGTAAGGAATCACGTCCAGAGTCTGACCGAAAGGAATCGGGGCAGGAATCGGGGTCACCGCAGCAAGCGCCTGCGCTTGCTGGACGACTTGCCCAAAGGACTTAAGCGCGGTTAGCGCAGCGATAGCAACCAGTAAAATGAGTTTGTTTTTCATCGAAAGAGTTCCTGTTCTAAGTTATTGGAAGCCAGCGTTTGCGACTCCGCCGCCGACGCCAGTCCCGCCGACACCGCCAGCACCGCCAACACCTCCTGCCGTCGTTCCCGTGACACCGCCACCGCCGATTCCCGATACGCTCAACCCAAGGATAATCGTCTGCGTGTCTTCAATCGCAATTCGAGCCTGGCGTCCACTAAGCGTGGTGATCTTTGGAGCGGAGAGGAGGTCCACTCCTTCGCGTTGCTCCAGCGCCCGAATCACCAAGCGGAACTGCGGGTCCGTCAAGATGCCTGAGAGAGTCGCCACGGCCGGAATTCCGCCGTTGTGCGAGAGGCCGTTTGAAATCTGGCCATCCGTGGTCGCAGCCGGAGTCCCGGCTGCCGGAAATAGGCCCGAAGGGTTCGCAGCAGTCGGGGTACCAGAGAAAGAAGGGGCTGTTCCGCCCTGTAGGCCAACGTTTCCGTTCCCCATGAGGATATTGCCTAAATACCAGTCAAACCCGACCGCCTTATTGTCACGCTGACTGACTTCCGCGATTCGCGTTTCAATCGTGACCTGAGGCGGAGCAATATTCAGCGCCTGCAGCGCGTTCTCCACAATATCCAGGTCGGATAAAGTGGCTCGAACCATCAATACGCCGGTGCGGTCATTAAAGAAGATCGCTTTCTGCGGGGGCAAAGCCTGCTGGCCGCCAAACTGTCCCTGCTGTTGGAAGGCCTGTTGGTTGGTTTGAAAATTCAAACCGGCCGCTACGAAGAAATTGCGCACGGAATCCATCACTGTGGAGGTGCTGTTTGTAATCGTGACACCCAGAATGCCGCCACCGCCGGCTGTTTGACCACCACCGCCGCCGCCGCCACCGCCACCGCCAGCAGTCTGACCACCCCCAAAGCTCCCTTGAAATTGAAAATACCCACCGGGACCAACGCCGCCAGCAGTATTCCCCGAAGTTTGACCTGCGGTAGCGCCGCCAGCAGCAGCCCCTCCGCCCGCCGCACCACCGGCTCCACCTACGTTGCCGATTGATGATGCATATTGAAGAAACGGGTTCTGGGTGAGATAGATGCCATCCAAACCGGAGACGAAGGTATTCGGGTTAACCCGGTAAGTGCGGGTGTAAAGGACTTCTGCCTGCTCATGCCGCTGACTGAAAACCACGGCGTAATCTTCGATAGTGTATTTAATGCCGATGTTCTGGTTCGCTCCTTCGGGCGGCTTGGCCACCTTGACGATGGCGTCGAGCACATCCATCAATCGGACGTTGATCAACGGCGGATCAATGGTGACCTTGTAATCCTCCACCTTCAGAGGAGTCTGCTCAGCACCACCTTGGGCGATCGGCTGACCGGTCAGAGGATCGATCTGCTGGGGAAACCCACCGCCGAACCCGCCGCCGAACCCCGGTTGGACAACCCGAGGACCTGGCTTGTCAAAGAAAGAACTGATAATGAAGTTAACGCCAGCCTTGTCCACGTCACGTTCCCGGGCGATGCGATGCAGATCCTTGATTACTTCGCTCAGTTCCAAATCACCCGGAACTTCATACTTTTCAAGGACGATTCCATCGAGCTTGCGGGCGATGGCCGCACGGCCCGCGCTCGTGTAAATCCGATTGGTGCGGGCGTAAGGATTTGCCACGGGTAAAGTGTCACGGGTCAAAGGAGTATTCCAAGCACTCTCTACTTCCACGATCTTGTCGTTGGCCATTACTTCGCGCTTGCGAGCTTCCTGGTTGAACTTCCGCTCCTTGATGATTTTCAGATAGTAAAAAGCGGCCCGATGCTCGGGATCTTCCTTCACGGCCTGCTTCAGCTTTGCTTCCGCCTCATCGAGTTTGCCCATTTCCATGAGGAGGCGAGCGTCCTGAACCAGAATGGAAGTGTTCACCCGCTCTTTCTGAATTTCGGGCACGCGCTGCACGGTTTCCTTGCTGGGCTCACGACCCACCCGGTCCGCGATCATCTTATCGTTGGATTCCTTAAACTTGCGGGCAGCCTCGCTCTTGGGATCGACACGCAATACTCGATCGACCTGCTTGGAGGCTTCCTCCAGATTTCCCTTATTCTGAGCCCTCTTGGCCAGTTCCAAGCAGGTTTCCGAAAGGCCCTTCACCGTTTCCGCCCGCTCCTGATCAATCGTAACCCCGATGTTTTGCACCAAGTCCCACGATTTCTGGTACTCCTTCGATGCGCCCACGACGTCCCCTTTGGCCTGGAGCGCCTGAGCTTCCGCGAGGGATTTTCGAAGGTCGATCTTTCGGGCTGTCCTCCGGGCGGCCTCCTCGCTAGCCGCTCGTTGTGCCGCGGCGCTGGTGTCCTGAGAAAAAGTGCGCGGCGAGGTTCCAAAAAGAGCAATAAGGATCAGGCTAGTAGATACTACTTTTATCATGGGCTTGGTTATTTCGAACTGGGGAAGGGCTAAATCATTTTGACTGTGGTTTGTACTCCAGCACCGTCGGCTTCTTGTTGGACTTGGAAGACAATACAACTTCGTTTTGGGTGATGGCAACGATATTGTACATTTCTCCTTCAATCGTCAGCTCATCTTTAACTCTCTGGTTCTTAAACATCTTCTCCGGCGGATAACGCAGATCCGCGGTGTAGCCAACCACGCGTTCGTAGGGCTTTCCGGAAGCAATTGTGACCGGTTCTTTGTCGCCCGCAATCAGAACTTTCAACGCGCTCGGTTTCGACGGCTCACCCACCACCTCTTCGATGGTGAACATGTTGTTTTTCTGCTTCAAACCAGCAATGCGGGGAGTGGGGCGGCTGGAATGCTGGGCTTCGTTCAGGTAAGAAAGCTGATACTGAATTTCCTGAGGAGTCCCGGCCACATCGTCAAAGGCCAGACTCAACTTCAACGGGCGGATCTCCAAAACTTCCATCGCGCTCGGTCCCGTCTCGGTCATCTTGATCACTCCGCCATCCGAGCGCTTTTGCCAGCGAACCGGATTGAAGAGGTTGTGCTCTCCCGCGAGCCGAATCCGCGGCGGCTGTTCCAACCGATTCAAGACCGCCGTGTTGGTAGAAAGATCGAGCGGCTGATACTCCTTAACCGGCGTTTTTCTAATTTCCGTTTCACGCGCATCCTGACGTTCCCGCTCCTGCTGAACCTGCACGGGCATGAGCGCGGCGGCTGCGGCCAGACCGAGCAAAACGATGCTCAGAATGATCTTTTCGTAATGAGATTTGAGAAATTGCATGGGGTTACTGGGCAGCTTGGGCGACCTGTTGTTTAGCCGGAGCTTTCGGAGCCGCTTTGGGAGCCCCGGCTTCCTTGAGGCGCACCGCGTCCACCTGCAACACCATCAGAAGCTTGTTTTCGTCAAGCAACACGTTCGCCGGGCGCTGGGGCCGCGGGGCGGCGGTGGGCGGAGGCGTCGGCATGCCGTAGCGGCCCCCGTAACGGCTCATCATCGGATTCATCATCGGCTGTGGCGTTTCGCCTGCTTCACCGGTAGGAGCCTTGTCCACCGCCACTGACCGAACCACAAAGCAACGCTTGGCCGCCGTGAATCGATCGAGCACACGAGCCAACTCCGAGGAGAACCCTTGAAAGCGGAGTTCATATGGAGTGATGATGGCAAATTCGTTTGTGGTCGCTTTCTTATCCGAAGGCATGAAGTCCGTTTGATTGTTATCCTCGGACGAGGCCGGAACCCGCTTGATCCCGACGATATCGCTGACCTTGGCGCTGAAAAGAATATCGCAGAGGTCCTTAACATCCATCAACTCGTGCGTCAGCATCTCGACGTTCTTGAATTCAACGGCGGTCTTTTGCGGAGAAAAGGTGAACCAGTAATCCTTTTTTCCCGGCACGGTAATTCCGAGGCTGTCGGCCGAGCGTTGCAGGTCGTGAATCGTGTTGTCCAACATCGCCCGAAAGTCGCGATTAGAGATGTTGGTGGGAATTTCACGCTTCCCAAACCGCGCCCTCACGTCCTGGAGGAAACGGTCCATCCGCGCGTTCTCGTCTTTGAGCAGCTGGATGTTGTTCACTTTGGCACCCTCGCCGCCGGGCTGCAGCGGACGATTCAAGAGGGATTTAAATTTGTCGGTGGTCTCGTCCAACTTGGCTCTAACCTCCTGATCCTGTTGGTAGTTACTCCAAAGGTAGAAGCCAGCCACAATCAGTAGAGCAAGGGCAATTACGCCGCCGATCACCAGTCCTAGATTTCGCTTTACCCACGCCATACTTACAGAGACTGCATTGGTTTCTTCAGCGCGAGCTTCAAGCCAAAGGTGAAGGTATCGGTCGCCGTATCCACAGGGTCAATTCCACCTGCAAGTTTTGTACCAGTAGAATCGAACAAGGGGTTCTTTTGAAAAGCATCCTGCACCGCGAACACCAGCTTGCTGTTCAGGCCGTTCGCTCCCCCTTTATCCAAGTTCAGTGCGCGCAGTTTGATATCGACCGTCACAGAGTTGGTCGAAGCAGCGGCAGCTGCCGGCTTCTTCGAAGTGTCCGCAGCGTCGGCCGCAGGAGTTTCCGCACCGCCCTGCTGCGCTTTGTAAAGGTTCGGGAAGTAGCGCTTCATTAGTTCCGGATTG
Organism: uncultured Verrucomicrobiota bacterium; assembly: GCA_964566945.1. Classification (GTDB taxonomy): domain Bacteria; phylum Verrucomicrobiota; class Verrucomicrobiia; order Limisphaerales; family SXQI01; genus DASVNK01. The sequence continues at coordinate 62,642 of CAZMKE010000036.1, forward strand.
CGGCGATAAAAAGCCAAGGGATCGTACCCTTGATTCTCTTCCTCCTTCGTCTGTTCTTGCTCCGAAGCGCCGCCGGTTATGGTTCCGAATTTCTCAATCCAAACTCCGACCGGACGCCCCGGCTGAGTCTGCCCTTCCTCCACCTGAATCAGCACCGCCCGCGTTTCGGTCAGCGCTTCCGGCCAATAAAAGCGGTCCTGAAGGTAGGCCACGAGCTTGGCAATCTGATTCGTGGTGGCTTTGAGAGTATTCTCCTGCTCCTGCAGCTTATTGACGTTGTTCTCGTGCGGAGTGAGTTGCTGGGAAAGCTTTTCCAATGCAGCCTGTTTCACGCCGGCAATCTTCCCGTAGAACATCCCGTAAGCGAAAACCACCAGCACGAGGCTGAAAATGGCGGCGATGAAATAAGGCTTCTTCTGGTCAAACTGCTGCCGACTGCGAATGCTCTTCGGCACCAGATTCAATTCGACCGGGCACTGCGCCAGGTTCCGCAGGCCGAGGCCAACCACTTCGCCGAAACCATGGGCCACCTTTTCGAGGTCTTCGATCGTCACGGTCTGGGCGATCTGGACATTGCGGAACGGGTTGAAATATTCGACCGGGACATTCAACTTTTCCGCAAAAAACTCGCGAGTGTAAGCCATGATCGACCCACCGCCCGCCAAGAAAAGCCGCTGCGGAGCCGAACCGCCCTGCTGCGTGCGGTAGAACTGAATCGTTTGATTCACCTGCATATGCAGGCGGGTCATCACCTGTCGGGCAATCTTCGAAATCGCCGCCTGATGAGGATTGTCCGGCTCCTCGTACGCGCCGCCAAGGCTGACGAAGCCTTCGTTGATCTTCAGCTCTTCGGCTTTGGCGAAGGGCATTTTGGCCTCAGCCACGAAATCAGTCGTGATCGAGTTCGCGCCGATCGTGATGCCGCGCGCGAAGACCTTGCCCTTTTCGAAAAACAGCAAATTGCTCGTTTTGGCGCCGATATCGAGCAACATCGTGCAACCTTCCTGGTCGCCGTAGTTGAAGCGGAACGCGTTGCAAAGAGCAGCCGGAGAAACATCGACCAATTGCAGGCGCAACCCGGCGGAGTCGGCGGTGCGAAAGAGCCCTTCGACCACCTCGGATTTGATGGCGACCAGCAGCACCTCCAATTCGCCACTCGCGCTGTTACCCATGATCTGGTAGTCCCAGACCACTTCTTGCAACGGGAATGGCACATTCTGCTGCGCCTCATACTGAATGATCTGGGTGACCTTCGAGGTGTCAACCGCCGGCAGCTTGACGAACTTCGAAAAAACGTGAAAGCCCGGGGCGCTCACGTTGATGTTCTTGCCCCGGTAGGGCTTCTGGCTGAGCAATTCCTGGATTGCTTTCAGCACGGCAGCTTCCCGCTTGCTCTCCTGCGTCCCCTCCTGGCCGAGCGGCTTGATCCCAAACTGCGTCAGAGTGAGCGTGCCTTGTTCGTTGGCGATGAACTCGCCAACCTTGACACTGCCCGCTCCGAAATCAAAGCAGAGAAATGGTTTCGTGTTTAACATACTACTTTCGACACCCAGCGAGCAGAAAACGTTCTAACGTTGCAATCGGCCGCGGGGACGCATCCGTCGTTTGAGAATCGGCGGGTTGGTTACTGAAAATCGGAAGGGCGGTCAAACACAAAAACCGGAATTCTTGCGGATTCGCCAACGCCTTGCACTTCTGGACCAACTCAACCACCAAATTCTGTGAACTCCGGACTCCGCCAATGACCAATCAACAGCGTGTTTCTACCCGAGGTTCAAGGTCATCATCCGATGTTCGCCGCATTTTTACAATCCCGCAGCGCGTTTTATTTCAAAAAAGAGCAAATGTACTCGCAAATGCCCGATTCCACCTCAATGCCGAACCCGGATTTGGCCGGCACGTCAAAAAAAGTCCCGCCGCCATAAGCGTGCGTTGCGGCCTGGCCATCGAGGGCCACTTTGCAGTTCCCGGCCACAATTTCCATGCGTTCTGCCGCGTCGGTATTGAAGTGATACTTGCCCGGGTAGATCAAACCCAGGGTCTTTTTGCTTCCGTCGGGCAGCAAAATCGTGTGGCTGACCACGCTGCCGTTGAAGTAGACGTTTGCTTTGGCCACCGCCGTGACACCGACAAATTGTTCCTGAACTTTGGACATTGGGCTGAGGAGTTTTGGAATTTATGAAAGGATGTCAAGAAATTGACTTTAAATTTCGAAACGGAAAAAGTAGTCGAACAAATCGGATGAAACGTAGTTTTGCCATTCTCGCGGGGGCGCTAGCCTCTGTCGCGTCACCGTGGGCTGCTGACCCGCTCGACTTCACCAAAGACATCAAGCCTATCCTTGAGGTCCAGTGCCTGAGCTGCCACGGCCCGGAAAAACCGAAGGGAGCTTTGCGCCTGGACACCCGGGCGAACGCCATCAAAGGTGGCGATGACGGAACTTCGCTGGCGCCCGGCAAGCCGCAAGACAGCCCCCTCTACACCTCCACCCTCCTGCCCGGGGACAACGATAAAACCATGCCGCCCAAGGGTGAACGCATGGCGAAGGAGCAGACTGAGAAGCTCCGTCTGTGGATTGAGCAGGGGGCGGTCTGGCCGGAATCCGAAGCGCTGAAGCAGGTGCGCCGTATCGATTTTGTCAAGGACGTGCAGCCCATCCTTGAGTTCAACTGCGTCGCCTGCCATCGCGAGGGCCATGACAAGGGAAAGCTCCGCCTCGAGACCAGGGCACTCGCGCTTAAGGGGGGCGAGAAGGGTGCGGCGATCGTGCCTTTCGACAGCGCCAAAAGCCCGCTTTACACCAGCACTGCCCTTCCAGCGGACCATGACGATCTGATGCCGCCCTCCAACAAAGGGGGCCCGATGAAAAAGGAACTGATCGAAACCCTGAAGATCTGGATCGACCAAGGCGCCTACTGGCCCGCCGCAGTCACCCTGGAGCCGAAGAAAGTGATCGAAGCCGCCAAAGACGACACTCAATTGGTCCGCTCCATTTACGACAAGATCGTGGCCGGCCTCGAAGCCAAGAGCGCCGAGGAGATGAAGAAATACAAGACGACCATTCCCGGCAGCGACGTGAGCTTCGAAATGGTGCCCATTCCGCCCGGTGAATTCGTAATGGGCAGCGCGGAGAGCGAAACGGGCCGCAAGTCTGACGAAGGTCCGCAACACAAGGTCAAGATCGAACCGTTCTGGATGGGCAAGTGTGAGATTACTTGGAACGAATACGAGCTTTTCATGTTCCCCGAGGAGGAAAAGAAGAAGCGCGTTCTCCGCAAGAGCGATCCGGAGATTCACGCTCTGGCAGACGCGGTATCCCGCCCCACCACTCCTTACGTGGAAATGAGCTTCGGCATGGGCAAAAACGGCTATCCGGCGATCAGCATGACCCAACACGCCGCCAACACCTACTGCAAATGGCTGAGCGCCAAACTAGGCCAATACTTCCGCCTCCCGACTGAGGCGGAGTGGGAATATGCCTGCCGGGCCGGCACCACCACGACCTACAGCTTCGGCGATGACGCGGACAAACTCGGCGAGTACGCCTGGTACGCCGAAAACAGCGGCATGAAATACCAAAAGGTCGGCATGAAGAAGCCCAATCCTTGGGGCCTGTACGACATGCATGGCAACGTGCTCGAATGGTGCCTCGACCAGTACGAACCCGAAGCCTACAAGAAATTCACCGACGCCACCGCCGACAATCCTTGGATCCGGGCCACCAAACCGTATCCGCACGTGGCCCGCGGTGGGTCCTGGGACGATGATCCCGCTGCTCTGCGCAGCGCGGCCCGCCGCGCCTCCAGCCCAGCCTGGAAAATGCAGGATCCGCAGCTTCCGAAGAGCATCTGGTACCACACCGACGCCCAGTTCCTCGGCTTCCGGATTATCCGCCCGCTCAAAGTTCCGCCTCCTGAAGAGCTGAGCAAATACTGGACGAGCGGCGTCGAACGCGATTAATTCGCCTCCCTCCGCCTCAGTCGGTGGAGGACCGGCGACCCCGTCCAACTCCGTGATCATTGCCCGCTGCGAAGCGGGCAATTTTTTTGTCCGGACATGGATCGTTCAGCTTCAATACCCTTCCTTCAGAAGAACGTAGACGCCCACCATCACGGCGACACTGATCAGGGACATGACAAGCGCGGTTCCGGCGAGATAAGAGGCGGCCATCATGACGATGCCGCCGGTCATCGGCACCCACGAGCCCTGCTTCTTTCCGTAAATGAAGTAGCCGAACCCGACTGAACTCCACACCAGAGAGGCGAGTAAAAAGCTTCCGGTGAACATGAACAGGTTGGACCGGATTCACTTCAGCAGCATTCACTCGGGTTTGATGCGAGCACCTTTGTCCAGGCATGGGCTGATAAAAAAGCCCAAAGCCGGCAATCGCTTAGACGAACGACTTGACCACGAACAGAAGATTGGAGATGTCTCCCCAGACGACGCGGAAATCGCCCGCAGGCAGGCACAATTTACCGCTTGGGCAGGCTTTTTTCGCGCTTTTCAGGCTGTTGAGCGTTGGGTGCAGCGCCCCAGTTGCAAGCTTCGATTCAACCGCCGAGGCTCCCTGGCATTTCACCACATTCCCGGCCTGAAATATCAAGCAACCGGCAAAACTGCGCCCAGGAAAGCCCGCTCCAAACGCAGCCGGAGCAAGCATGTCCGCGGGCGCGTTGCACTCCGGAACCGCGCGTTGACTCATGGGAAAACCTTACCGGGCGAATTGAGGGGATGGAGCAGGT
>CAZMKE010000037.1:0-61224 GCA_964566945.1 uncultured Verrucomicrobiota bacterium
ATCCGTGGATAATCTTTATGAAAAAATCATTTACAAGCCAGAGAACAACTCCGTTCGGTTCCGCGCGCTCAAAGGCCATCGCGTGCTCACCCCCGCCATTTCCCAAAGCGACATCGCTGACGATATTTTCCGCCGCTGATGATCGGCCTGGACTGCAACATTCTGGTTCAACTTGCCTTTGCCGATCCCCCGTCGCACCCCAGACGCTAGCCGCCGTCGAACAAGAAACCAACAGCGGCGAGAAGCTGGCCGTTGTTTCTCTGGTTATCACGGAGTTCCTCCACGTTTCGACTGACCCACGCCGGTTCTTGCCGCCATTGGCGATGGCCGAGGCTATTGAGTGGGTTGAACAATTTCTTGCCATCCTGCCGTGAAATATTTGGAGCCGCCCAGCAGTTGCATTGATCAAAGCGTTCGCTGGTTACGGCAATGCAACCTCGGGCGAAAACGCATCCTCGACACCCACCTCGCCGCCGTGTTGCATGCGCAAGGCGTCACCCGCCTGCTAACCTCGAATCCATCTGATTTTGCGGTGTTCGGCGTCTTTGACCTGATCACTCCGTAAAAAGCCCTCGGTCACCGCGAGCAGCAACGCCTGGCAGGAAGGCGCGTATGTTTGGCACAAGAGCCAAAACCTCGAATACACTTCGGCCAAAATTAAGGAAGAGTTCGGCGATGCAGATCACGAGAGGCTCGCCGGGTGAGACAGACGGAGGATGAAATAACAGGGATTGTTCGCGCAGAGCGCGCTGAGACCGCCGAGAGAGAAAAAATGACCCGAGGCGGATCGTTGCTGGTAATCCGTGGCGACTGTTCCCGGAAAGGACAACGATTGGACGCCGCCGGCCGCCGGTGGCACTCGCGTTCCTCAGTCCGTTGAGAATGTTGGCACTTCGCATTTCAACCGCCGCATTTGACTCGGGTCTTCCCTCGGCCACCGAGCGTTGACCTCGGAGACCTGACCTCCGGACACTCACCCGCCGTGAAGGCGAAAACGTCAGAAGCTCACCAGGTTCAAGCCCATCGCGGTTGCGAGCTTCCGTTGCCGTGCATCGGTGGACAGGAATTCGCTGGCCGCCGAAATCTTTGCCGCGGCGCAATGCAAAATATCCAAGGACCGGCAACCCAGCAGGCCTGTGTGCGATTCGGCCAGTTTCACCGCTTCCGCGAGCACGTCTTCCCACCCTGCTGCGGGCGCAACCAAGATGCCAGCCAGCAAGTCCGCCTCGACCAATGATCGAGCCGCCTTTACTTGAGCAGACGTTGCGTTTTTAAAGAAAGCCTTCAATTGGAGAGCATTCACAAACTCCAGCTCGTGAAGCGGGGTATAATAAAGCGACTTGCCCTGAACGAGCGCGGCGAGTTTCGCGCTGTCGGGTTCCGGGTAGTAAAGTTTGACGAAACAGCCCGTGTCCAGATAGGTCACGACTCGCCTCCGCGCGCCTCCGACACCACGGCGCTGAGGGGCTTGCCTGGCGGTGTGTCGCCCCAAACGGCCCTGGCCCGCGCGAGGAAATCAGGCGTGGCCACGGGCTTGACGGGCACCATTCGCGCCACCACCTGATCTTGCTGAGTCACTTGAACTTCCTCGCCAGCGGCGATCCAGCGCAGGATTTCAGGCCACTGTTGCGGCACCTGTTGGACGCTGGCGGTTTTCACGAAACGACGATACTTCACTGTAACCGACGCAACAAGCCTGCAAACGCAGCTGGCCTTTCTTCTTTCCCCCGGTCCTGCCAGAACAGCCAAGAGCAAGGAGCGCCGAGCTGAGAGCGCCAAAAAGAAGCGGGGGTTGAACAGGAGCAAACGGAGAGGCTGAACCAAAATTCGAAGGGCGAAAGACGAAGGATGAAATAATAGGGATCGTCCGCGCAGAGCGCGCCGAAACCGCCGAGAGCGAAATGACCCGAGGCGGATCGTTGCTGGTAATCCGTGGCGACTGTTCCCGGAAAGGACAACGATTGGACGCCGACAGCCACCGGCGGAATTTGGCGCGAAAGCCGGCCCCGTCGTTGCAGAAATGAGCTTTGCAGAAAGCGAAGCTTCTTTTTAGCATTCGGAATGGGACTGCCCCGTTTGATGTTCGGCCACAAGCTGAAGCGGCTTTGGATCGCAGGCCTGTTCCTCGGATCGGTCGTCTTGGGCCTGGCTGCCCTGGCACTCTTTAAGCCCCCGTCCGAAATCGAGATTTCGGTGGAACCGAATTACTACACGAATCAAACGGGACAACTCTCTGCGAAAATCGCGATTCCACATCGTTGGAGACCTCCGCTGATTGCCACGGTCGGAACGTCGATCTGTGTCACGATTGAGACCAAAGACGGGGAAAGTCAGGAAGGTCTCAGCGGCGGTGTGGGCATAAGCGGGTACCAGGCAGACTGCGTTGTTCCGTCCAAACCATGGCGAGTCCGGTTCTGGCATGCTGATCAGAGCCTCGTCCGAGTGGGACCTTACTTGTTCAAACTTCCGCCCAAGACCAACATCATTCTCACCCAGCAATTGCCCTCCAGCCTGGAAATCGGAAAAGCCTTTGCGCGATGAATCACAAACACTCTTGCTGAACAAAAATGCGAAAGGCGGGATGTGATCCGTGACCCCAGTTCCCGGACAAGCCAACGATTTGACGCCGCCAGCCACCGGTGGAACTCCGCGTCTCCTCACGCCTTCCGGAACTTCTTGGCGCGGTGTTCAGCCAGGAACGCCAACTCTGGAAACGCTGCGTCTTCCGGCAAATTCAACGTCAGGCCTGCGTAGGCGCCGAAGTTGTCAGCGACAGCCCGCTGCGGCAACTCTGCCTTCAACCGTTGCGACAGCACCAAACGCAAGTTGTCGTCGAAAGTAATCAGTCCTTGGTCGAACGCCGCATCGTGAAGGCGCGAAAGCGAAAGGCCATTGCGAACGTTCAGACGCTCGGCAGCATGGTTACCCCAAGGAAGAATGTGAGACGCAATCAGCAACTCACGGACTTGCAGCTGAGTGACACCGCAACGACCGCCAAAGTTGTTTAAGACCGCATCGCGGAAATATTCCTGCCCTCGGCGTTGCTTGACGTTGGCCATGGTTTCCGTCGGGCCGATTGGCGGTCGCTTCCGCGTTCGGACGCCTTTTCCCGGCAAAACTTCAAGTTCACCACTTTCATCCACGTGAAACAACTTCCGGAGCGCCTCTTCGCTCGCGGGCACGGCCTCGTTCAGGTCCGCGTGAAATTCATTCCACACCGTCTGATCGAGCGCACTCGCGCCCTCCAGGCCTTTGATGCCACGCAGTTTGAGAGCAGGGTCGAGGGAGGCAAAGTTGCACAGCTTCATCGCCACGCTGTTTGAGCTGCGGTTGAACCTTTCTGCAAGCGCAACAACCACAGGTTGCCGCGCGTGAAGCTGACCGAAGGTGAGCTTGTGATAGAGGTTCAGCGCGACGTGCAATTCATCGCGTGTCCATCGTCTTCCGACTGGCATGCGAACAGAGTGCCCGGTTCAGGCCGCAGCGCGAGCAGGAAAGAGCTTGCGCTCGTAGCCGAGCCTGGCCAGGTGTATCTGCCGAGTCATGAGCAAGACCTACCTGATCCATTTGGCAGAAAACGACCTCGGCCAGATTCTTGATGGCTTGAAGGTTCGGGAAGAATCCTGGCGCAAGACGGCGGACTATTTCCGTTCCAGCTTCAATCCGGAAGACGATTTCGTGATTGAACCATGCAACGATGAATACGAGGCGGACCGGATAGCCCAGTTCTACTCTCGCATCATTCGCGACCTCGAACGTCAGCGCGACAAGCAGCGAACTTAGTTGTTCCTCTGCTCCCCCGGCTCCCCGATGGCGACTGGCGCGTCCGCCACGGGGCCGGGGGGGGAAGGAAAGGTCCACACGCGGCTTCGAAGGCTTGGGGTTCGGCAAGTACCGAGGGCACTGGTGGACGCTAAATACCGGCGTGCTCAGGCCCCCAAACCGGTTGGCGTTTGCAAGACGGGTGGCGGCTCAAGCATCGCTCCGCGACGCGGGAGATTCGGGTTGATTGCGAACCGTGGGTTGAAACCCACGGCTATGGGCAGGCCTCGCTCCGCGAGGCGGAGGTGCGCCTCTGGCTTACGAAGCGTACTTCAGTGACGTGCTCGACCACGACGACTTCGCTCCATGGTTTCGAATGGACCTGCGTTCGGTCGCGGAGCGACACCGGGATCGTAGCCGTGGGTTTTCAACCCACGGACAACATGGCCCCCCCGGCTCCGCGTCGCGGCGCGACGCTTGACTGAATTGCCAAAAACCATCCGATTCGAATCGGCGGCGCTCCGCGACCGGGAATGGCGCGCCCGCGAGGGGCGAGGAGGTGCAGGGTTCCACCTTTTCAGGCCCGCGCCCGGGAGGTAGCATTTGAGACATCACAAGGTTGCTGCACATTTTAATCCGGGTGGGGCTGTTCGCCCTGGCGTGGACCGCTGGAGTGAGAAGCGGGTGGGCGGCCGAGCCGGCCGCGGCGGCGGATCATTGGGCGTTCCGCAAACTGGCCCGGCCCGCGGTCACCAACGCATCAGGCGTATCGGTGATCGATCGGTTTGTCTCGGCGGCGCTGGCCGGGCAGAACGAAGCTCCCGCCCCGGAAGCCGGGCGTCGAGTGTTGATTCGGCGGTTGAGCTTTGACCTGCGCGGGGTGCCGCCGTCCCCGGAGGAGATCGGGGCGTTTCTGGCGGATGGGCAGCCCGACGCCTACGAACGGCTGGTGGAACGGTTTCTCGATTCGCCGCAGTATGGCGAACGGTGGGGGCGGCACTGGCTGGACATGGTGGGGTACGCGGATTCAAACGGCTATTTCAACGCGGACTCGGACCGGCCGCTGGCCTGGAAATATCGCGATTATGTGGTGCGGTCCTTGAATCAGAATAAACCGCTCGACCGGTTTATCCAGGAGCAGATCGCCGGGGATGAGCTGGCGGGGTATGTGGCCGGAGGGGATGTGACGCCGGAAATGATCGAGCCGCTCACCGCCACGCATTTCTGGCGGAACGCTCCGGACGGGACCGGGGAGAGCGACGGCAACCCGCTCGAGGTGAAGGTGGACAAATACTCGGTGCTGGAAGGGAACGTGCAGATTTTCGGAGCCGCTTTTCTCGGGCTGACGCTGCAATGCGCGCGCTGCCATGATCACAAGTTCGAGCCGGTGACGCAGGAGGATTATTACGCGCTGGAGGCGATCCTGCGGCCGGCGTTTGAGGTGGATCACTGGCTGAAGCCGAACGAACGGGCGGTGGAGGCCGGCCGGCGGGCGGAACGGGAAGCGCATCAACGCCAAACGGCGGAGGCGGACCGCGACATCAAAACGTTGAAGGAAAGCCTGGAGGGCCTGACCGCGCCGTTCCGCAAGCAAGCGATCGAGGAGAACCTGGCCGGGCTGGAGGAATCGACCCGCAAAGCGGTGCAAAAGGCGTGGGAGACCAAGGAAAAGGACCGGACCGACGGGATGAAGGCCCTCCTAAAAACGAACAGCACTCTGCTGGAGGCCAGCCCCGAGGCGCTGCGGATGAAGTTCCCGGCGTTCGCGGCGGCGGTCCGGCCGATCGAGGAAGCGCTGGCCCGGCGGGAGGCGGAACGGCCGGCGCCACTGGACAAAATCGCGGCGACGTTCGAAACAACGAACACCCCGCCGCCGCACCATCTGCTGGTGCGGGGCAACCACGCGGCCGAAGGGAAAGAGGTGGGGCCGGCGATTCCGGCGGTGTTCCGCTCGACCCCTGCGGGAGAACCAGCGGCGGTCCGGCCGGGATCGTCCGGAAGGCGGCTGGCCCTGGCCCAGTGGGTGACGTCGCGCGAGAACCCGATCGTCCCGCGGGTGCTGGCCAACCGCATCTGGCATTATCATTTTGGCCGGGGCCTGGCCGCCACCGCGGATAATCTCGGCCGCAGCGGCTCGCGTCCGGCCGCTCCGGAGCTGCTCGACTGGCTGGCATGCGAACTGGTCGAATCGGGCTGGGACTTGAAGCATCTGCACCGGCTGATCCTGAATTCCGCTGCCTGGAAGCAGGCGCTCAGCCCGGGGATGCAGTCCGCCGGATCGGACCCGGCGCTGGTGCGGGGACAATCCGAACGGCTGGACGCCGAATCGTTGCGGGACGCGATGCTTGCGGTGAGCGGCGAACTGGATCTCCGGATGGGCGGCCGCTGCACCGGCACGACCACGGACAAGCAAGGCCAGGTGGTGATTGACGAGAGCCAGGAAGGGGCGACGCGGCGGTCGCTCTACCTGCAGCAGCGGCGGACCATGCCGGTGGCGTTTCTTTCCACGTTCGACGGCCCGGCGCACAATCCGGTGTGCGTGCAGCGGGTCAGTTCCACCGTGGCGCTGCAATCGCTGGCGTTATTAAATTCCGAGTTTGTCCAGCGGCGGGCGCGGGCCTTTGCCCAAAGGCTCCTGTCGCCCGGCCCTCGCCGCGACCGCCAGCGCTCCGATGAAGGGCGGGTCGAGCTGGCGTTCGAACTGGCTTACGGACGCGAGCCGACGCCACCCGAGGCGCGGGCAGCCGCGGAATTCCTGCGGGAGCAAAGCGCGATTTATGCCCAGGCGCCGGACGCGCCGGTGCGGGTTTGGACGGATTTCTGCCAGATGCTGCTGGCGAGCAACGCATTTCTCTATGTGGATTGATCCTGATTTCTCCAGCAATCGCCGGGCGTTCCTCCGCTCCACTGCGGGTTGCCTCGGTTCGCTCGCGCTCACTCAGCTGCTCGGCGCCCAGGCGCACGCCGCCGAGAGTGAATCCCCGCTCGCGCCGAAACAGCCGCATCATCCGCCGCGCGCCAAATCGGTCATCTGCCTTTTCCAGCATGGCGGCCCGAGCCAGATGGACCTTTTCGATCCGAAGCCGGAACTGAACAAGCGGGATGGGCAGGACCACCCGGGCCAGCTCGAGATCCATTTCGACAAACAGGCGGGCAAGCTGCTCAAGTCCCCTTACGAATTTCGGGCCGTGGGCCAGTCGGGCATGGTCCTCTCGGAACTGCTGCCGCACACCGGGAGGATCGCGGATGAGATCACGCTCGTCCGCTCGATGACCACCGATTCGGTCGATCACGAATCAGCGCTCCGGATCATTCATAGCGGCAAGTTCCAGGCGGGGCGCCCGGCCTGGGGCGCCTGGGTGATCTATGGCCTCGGCACGGAACGGCAGGATCTGCCCGCCTACGTGGTGCTGAGTGATCCGGGCGGCCTGCCGGTGGATGGCATCCGCAACTGGACGTCAGGCTGGCTGCCGGCGGTCTACCAGGGAACGCAGATCCGGAGCGAGGGAACGCCGATTTTCAATCTCGAACCGCTCCCCGGAATGTCGGCGGCGGCCCGCAGCAATCAACGGCAGTTTCTCGACGCGTTGAACCGCGCCCATCTGGAAAGCCATCCCGGCAACTCCGAACTGAGCGCCCGCATCCGGAATTTTGAGATCGCCGCGAAAATGCAGACGGCGGTGACGGATGTGCTGGATGTGTCCGGGGAGCCGGCCCATGTCCGCAACCTCTACGGGCTGGACCATGCGAACAAGGCGACCGCGAACTACGCCAAGCGCTGCCTGATGGCGCGCCGCCTGGTGGAAAAAGGAGTGCGGTTCGTGCAGATCTTTCTCAGCGGCCAGCCGTGGGACACGCATGACAAAAACGCGGAACGGCTGAAAGGCTTGTGCGACATGACTGACCAGCCGAGCGCGGCGCTGGTGCTCGACCTGAAGCAGCGCGGCTTGTTGGACGACACGATCGTGCTCTGGACGGGCGAATTCGGGCGGCTGCCGGTCTCGCAGGGCAAGGATGGCCGGGACCACAACCGGCACGGCTTCTCCCTCTGGCTGGCCGGGGGCGGTTTCAAGAAGGGCTATGTGCATGGCGCCACCGATGACTTCGGCTACAAATCGGTGGAAAATGTGGTGAGCGTTTACGACCTGCACGCCACGCTGCTCCACGCGCTGGGCCTGGATCACCGCAAGCTGACCTACCCGCACGAAGGGCGGGAGGACAGCCTGACGGACGCGATCATCACGGACGCGCGGCCGGTCCCCGCGCTGCTGGCCTGAGCGACCGGACCGCCCGGGTACTATCAGGGCAGGAACTCCAGCTGCCCGAAGCGGGCGGGCGCATGAAAAGTGGCGCTCAGCGTGGGGCTCGCGGCGAGGAGCGCGCGTTGCGCCCGCTCGATCCGGTAGAAATTGGCGCGCCAGCGCGTCCCGGCCGCGACCGGTTGCGCGCTCAGCGCTTTCAGCGGAATGCGCATCACGGTCGTCCAGACTTTCTTCGCCGGGTCCACGCGGACGAACGAATCCCAGCCGCTGTTCCATTCCAGCCGTTTCTCGGTCTGGGGAATGTCCGGCGAAATCACGAGATCGAGCTTTTCATTCGTGGGAGCGACTTCGAATTCGTAGTAGACCTTTTCGTGCGCCGGATCGGTCCCGATAAAGGCCTCGACCACGTCGCGATCCCACAAGCCGATGCGCTCTGAATCCAGGCGGGCCGGCTCAAACTGAGTGAGTTCCAAGTAAACGCCGTCGTAGCGCAAATAGAGATACTCGGGCGAATACAAGACGCGCAGAAGAGTGGCGCTGCCGGGCAAAGCCGAACCATCCCGGGTGCCATACTCAACGCGAAAGCCCGGGGCCGAATCCCAACGGCTGCTGGCGAGGTCGGACGCGGCCAGGCTCTCCGGTATGCGGGCGGCCACGATCCGCGGGAGGGGCAACGATCGGGCGAGCAGGCGATGCGCATTGTCGAAATAGATCTTGCGCAGGGCGGAAGCGGGCAGGCCGATCCCGCTGATCTTCCAATCCCCCTGGATCGGGGTCATGTGATCGAAGTTCCGATCGTTCGTTTCGAACCAGCGCCAATGCTTCTCATAAAACGTGCGGGCATCGTCATCGCTCGGTCCTTCGCCGCTGCCGCCGGAGCCGAGCGTGAGGCGCTCATAAACCTGAAAATCAGTGGCGAAAAGGATGCGATCCTGATGCTTCAAAAAAAGGCGGCGCACCTTGTCCGGGGCGTGCCGGCCGATCTCCGGAACCCGGGCGGCGATGTCCGCCATCATGTTCGGGTGCGTGTCGAGCGCGCGCTCCACCCAATCGAGATCCTCCGCGTTATTGGCGAAGTGCACGCAGACGAACGTGGTCTTCGGATGGCGCTCGACCACGCGGCTGAGCGCCTCGACGATCTCCATGCGCGGCGGGTACACCTTGGGATCGCCGAACCACCAGCTTTTGTGATCCTTCAGTTCGGTCCAGCGTTCGTTCTCCGGGCTGTACGGCTCCCAAAACGCTTTCGGATCAGCCACGTGAATGGAAATCGGCAGGCCCAGCTCGCCGCACTTTTCCCACACCGGATCGAGCTTCGGGTCGTCGACCCGGATGAGCTGCTTGTTCTTGTCCCGGAGATAAAGGCCGAGGCGTTTGAACTCCTTCAGGCCGGCCGCGCCCAGGCGGTAGCCTTCCTCCACCTGTTTGGCCGCGCGCTCGGGAAAGTCGGGCGCGTCCCAATCCGCATAGTCCAGATTCATATAGTGAACGAAACGCCCGGGATACAAGCCATCGGCCATTTTCTTGTTCCGTTCGAACTCGGAGGTTTCGCCCTCTTTATGAGTGACCGTGCCGCCGCTCAGGTTCACTCCCACGCCGATGCCGGCCAGGTCCATGATCTTGATGGCCCGGGCGAGGTGTTCCGGCGTGTAGTCGAGGTGTTGATGCAGGTCGATCAGCCGTTTTTCGGCCCGCCAATCGTCGGGAGTTTGATCGGAGCCGAGGCGAGGTTCCGCCAGAGCAGCGAGCCCCGAGCACAAACCCAATGCGAGAAGAAGAGCGGCTTTCACGGAGCGATCAAAACGGAACCGCCGAAAAAGAGCAACCATTGCGGTGAGCGGTGGGGCGGGGCGGCCGGATCGAGTCGAGCCCGGCCCGGGATCAAAGCGCCGTGCGAATCGCGTGGCGCAAAGTCCGAACCATTTTGCGAAGCTCGCGCTCGGTGGTGCAAAACGGGGGCATCAGGACGATCACATTGCCGATCGGCCGGGTGAGCACTCCTTTGGCCGCCATCGCCTCGCAGACCCGAATGCCGGCCCGTTCGCGCAGGGCAAACGGCGCCCGGGTTTTCCAATCCTGCACCAGTTCAATGCCCGCCACGAGGCCCACCTGGCGGATATCGCCCACCGGCGGCAAATCCCACAAAGCCTCGAGCTCCGCCGCCAGCAGCAGGGAAAGATTCCGGCGGGCCGCGATCGAGGCCGGGGCCCGGAGGAGATCCAGGTTCGCCAGCGCGGCCGCAGATCCCAGCTGGTTCCCGGTGTAGCTGTGGCCGTGGAAGAATGTTTTGAACTCTTCGTACTCGCCCAGGAACGCGTCGAAGACGTCCGGCGTGGTGAGAGTGGCCGCGAGCGGCAGGTAGCCGCCGGTCAGGCCTTTGGCAAGAGCCGCGAAATCAGGGGTGACTCCTTCCGCCTGGCTGGCCAAGAGTGCCGGACGCCCGCGGCCGGGCGCCACGGTGCGGCCGAAAGCGGTCATGACTTCGTCCGCAATTAAATGCGCCCGGTAGTCCCGGGCCACGTGCGCCACTCGGGCCAGCCAACCCTCGGGCTGCGGGATCAATCCCGCGGCCCCTTGAAGGAGCGGCTCAAAGACAAAGCCGGTGATCCTGCGCCCGGCTCGATTGGCATCGGCGAATTTTTGCTCTACCTGGCCGACGCATTCCCAATGGCACTGACGGTAAGTCCGCGCATCCGCCCGCTGCGGAGCGGCCCGATTGAACGGACAGCGATAGCAATAAGGAGCCATCACCTCTTCCGTCTCAAAGAGCAGCTGGCCGTAGGTTTTGTGGAAGAGATCGATATGCCCCAGGCTGACCGCGCCGATCGTATCCCCGTGATACGCGCCCTGGAGCGAGAGAAACCGCGGTTGAGCCACGCCCTGCCGCCGCCAGTACTCGTGGGAGAGCTTGAGAGCCACCTCCATGGCGGTGGATCCGTCATCGGAGAAAAACACCTTCTCGAGCGCAGGCTGACGCTTCGGGGAGCGCGCCGCCCGAACAAGACGCGCGGCAAGGAGGGAAGCCGGTTCGTTGGCCAGGCCGAGCGCCGAGGAGTGAGCGATCTTCCCCAATTGGCGGGAGATCGCCCGATTTATCGCAGGATGCGCGTGCCCGTGGAGATTCGTCCAGATCGACGAATTGGCATCGAGATATTTGCGCCCTTCCGCATCCCAAAGAGAGGCCCCACGGCCGCGGGTGATGACGATCGGCTCACGACGGAGCCAATCCTGCATCTGGGTAAAGGGATGCCAGACGTGGCGGTGATCCAATTGCGCGAGCCGCCCCACGCGTCGTCACCACGGCCATTGCCCGCCGATGATGTCCTTCGGGCTGAGTTTGCTCGGGTCGATGATCACGTGTTTGATCTTCTGGCGATTCCAACTGTAGGTGACATGCACCATCCGGTCCGCAGTCTGAATGACCGCCGGGTAGGAGAATTCCGCGCCCGGAGTGTTCTCGAGGGTGAGCGCGGCCTGCCATTTGCGGCCGTCGGAGCTGACCGCCACGTTCAGCACCCCGCGATCGAAACTGCTGTGATTGTAGACAAGCAGCGCGCGGTCCTTGAGCATGACCGCGTCAATCGCGCTGTTGGGATTCGGAAGCTCGGTCGGGCGCATGCGCGTCCAGGTCCAGCCGTTGTCGCCGGACCAGCAATCCGTGATCACTTCCTGTTTCGTGCGGCAAAGGATCTGCAGCGGACCGTCCGGCCAGTTCAGAAGGGTCGGCTGGATGGCAGCAAAGTCGATCGAACGGTTCAACCACTCTGTGCGCGCCCAGAACTGTTCGCTCGCGAGCGGCTTGCGCGTGCGCTCGATGTAGACGCGCCACCCTTCGTTTTCCGTGCTGGCCCCGCAGAGCAGCGTGCCATCCTCCAATTCGATCGGCTTGTTCCGCACCGGCCCGAGGTAGCTGCCCGGCAGCTTGCGCCCGCGCGACCAGCTCCGGCCGTTGTCGTCGGAAGACTTCACCATGCCCCACCATTCGCTCGGGGTGGATCCCTCCTTGTAGAACAGCAAGAGCGGACCGTTGCGCGGCCGGTAGAGAATCGGGTTCCAGCACGGATATTGAATCCGTTCGTCGTCGTGAATGCCGTTGGCGAGTTCGGCCGGGGCGCTCCAGCCTTTGCCTTCGTTCCGCGAGAACCAGATCACGACGTCGCGGGCGCGGTCCTTGGAACCGCCCACCCAGGCCGCCATCAGCACATCCTTGCTCTCCACGATCGTGGAGGAATGGCTGGTCGCGGTGGGGGGGGCATCCGCGATGAACTCCGCTTTCACATAGCCAGGCTGGCTGGCAATCCCGCTGGTTTGGGCGTGGCCGCGGACCAAGGCTCCCGCCGCCAGGATTGCGCCAATGATGTTGGTTACTCTCTTCATTTCTACCGAGAGTTCATTCTACGGCAACCCGCGCAAACGCGAAACTATTGTTTCATTTCTTCACCGCCAGTTTTGGGCCGGTGACCATGGGGAAACTATCCGTGCGGAATGGGCTGGCCGGGAGGCCCTCTTTGTTAAAAAGGTTCACCACCGGGAAATCGGCCCAGCCATAGCGAACGGCCACCGGATGCGGCACGTCCGGGCTGCTGACGACCACTTTGTCCCCTTGAATCTCCGCGGTGGCCCAGACGAATTTTCGGTCAGCCCCGGCGATGGCAAAGCCCTGGAGCGAACCGCCGCGCGCTTCGAGCCCGCGTCCCACATCGTCAAAACTCAGGATCGCTTGGTTGCCTTCAATGGCGAGGCTGCGATAGGAAGGCCCCGAGGAAACAATCTTCTCCCCGTAGGCAATGGTGCGGGCCGCCAGAGCCAGCCGCCCGCCGACCGGCTCTTTTTTCGTCGGGTGGATGTCGTCCTTGTCGCCCACGTCGGTAATGACCGCCATGCCGACGTTCGGAAGCACTTTGGCCGCCCAAACCTGGGCTTCGCGCAGTTCCGCCCAGTCGCTCTCCACCGGCGCTTTCGTGATCTCCGCCACATCCCGTTTCTTGCTCTTGTCCCAGGGGGCCAATTGAACAAACAGGAACGGAAAATCGCCCTGGCCGAAGTCATGCCGCCAATTGGCGATCATATCGGCAAAGAGTGAACGATATTGGTAAGCGCGGCCGGCGTTGGATTCGCCTTGATACCAGATCGCTCCCTGGATGGAGAAAGGCAGGAGAGGAGCGATCATCCCGTTGTAGAGTTCCGCCGGTTTCCAAAAAGGGAGTCCCGGCCGGTTGCGCGTGATCTTCTTCCCTTCCTTTTCCGCGGCCGCTTTTTCCGCCTCCCATTTCTCGATCTCGGCCTGGGCGGATTTCACCTGATCCTGGTAGCTGTCGAGAATCTCGGCTTTGTAAACCTGGTTCTCGGCGAGGATCTCTTCGCGGGTCCAGCCTTCCGCCGGCGAGCCGCCCCAGGAGGTGTGGATCAGGCCGATCGGCACCCCGAGGGATTTCTGCAAATCGCGTCCGAAGAAGTAAGCCACCGCGGAAAAATTGGTCACGGTGCCCGGGCCGCACTCCATCCATTGCGCTTTGAGGTCCTGGACCGGCTCATTCGCTTTCAGCTTCGGCACGGTGAGCAGCCGGATCTGGCTGTTGCCGGAATTGGCGATGGCCTGTTGCGACTCAAACGAAAGGCGCAGGGGCCACTCCATGTTCGACTGGCCGCTGCAAACCCACACTTCGCCCACGAGCACATCGTTGAACTCCAGCTGGTTTTTGCCGCGCACTTCCAGCTTGAGCGGCCCGCCTGCTTTCTGCCGCGGGAGAAGCAGGCTCCACTTTCCGCCTTTGGCTTCGGCGGTCGCTTCCGCGCCGCCCAGGCGGACAGTCACCTTCTCGCCATCGTCCGCCCAGCCCCACACCGCGATCGGCTTCTCCCGCTGGAGAACCATGTGGTCCGAAAAAACCGCGGGGAGTTTGACGTCCGCCTGAACCGGCCAAAAGGAACAAAGCGACGCCGCAAGAACGGTGAAGGAAAAACGGTTAAGCATGCCCCGATCATTTGGATCGGCGCGGACTCGTCAATGATTTTTGACGCCCGTCGGGAAATGCTTACAAAAGCTTCTTTTGCGCCGCTTCGGGAATCGTCACTTTCGTGCTGCCGACATCCTTGATCTCGGTCGTCGTGGTGCGATCCACCTCCATGTCATTCCCGTTAAAGCTCATGCTCCCCTTGACCTTGTATTCGAACTTCGCCAGCGCCCCGTCTTTGATCCAGAATTTCACGCTCCCTTTGGCATTGCTGACTTGCGGTCCGTCACCGCCTCGACGGAAGCGAATCAGGGTTTTCGCGCCTTCCTCGGTCAAATCGCCGGAGATGACGTCGCCTTCCTTCTTGAGCTCTTTCACGCCGTTCAGGATTTCCTGGGCTTGTTCCGCGGGCGCTTTGAAATTCTTCAGGCGCGCCGCCATGAAGCGCGCCGGTCCTTCCTCATTCTCCAATTCCACGGCCGATTGCCAGCCGCTGTCCTCGCGCTTGATCGCGACGGCATTGCCTTTCACGATCGCTTCGGTGGTGTTTCCGTTGAAGCTCATGGTCAGGCTGACCGGCCCGTTCTTTTCCGCTTTCCCTTCGGAAGGCCCGGGCCGGAACTGGGCGTCCGGCGGGACGGTCACCACCGTCTTCCAACTGTAGTTCGCGGCCTCGCCCAGCGCTTTGCTGGCTTTCACAACCTCGTCCTTGGGGGTGCTGTCCGCGGCGAAAAGAGCGCTTGAGAACAACGTGACCAGGACGCCAACCAAGAAATGATGAAGCTTTTGCATAACTCTCCTCTGGATTGAGGCGACAGTGACGGCCCCGCCGGAAACTGTCAAGCGGGTGCGGGGGCGGGGCGCTTTCCCGGATTGTCGCCAAAGCCGGTCGCGGAAGGCCGGGTCGTTTCGGAGGGCTAATAAGAGATTGTGCGGGAGAGATTTGCGCCCTTTTTTGACGAAGAACTTAGGGTGCAAACTGAAAAGGGATGCCCTTCAACGGCGAGTGCAATCCCATCTGACACCCGCCCCGCCCGGTTGTATATTTGAGCATGATGTGGAAGCTGCTGGCCGGCCTGCTATTCCTGGGCGTGGCTTCGTTCGGAATGGAAACAAATCAGTTTCGGACGATCGGAAAAGGAGCATTCAGCGCGATTCAGGAACCGCTGCAGGTGATCGTCACCAACCAAACCCAGTGGGCGGAATTGTGGCAGAAGCACAGCGCCCAGAAGCTGCCGCCGCCGCCCCTTCCCGAAATCGACTTTTCCAAAGAGACGGTAATTTTCGTGGGGCTCGGCCGGAAGAATACCGGGGGATATGCGATCCAGGTTACCGCGATTAAGTGCGGGGAGGGGAAGACCGAAGTGGTGGTGGCAACCAGAGAGCCCAAACCCGGCGGGCTGAATCTCCAATCCCTCACCGCGCCTTTCCATATCGTGGCGGCGCCGAGGATCGAGGGAGCCGTGGCGTTCAAGGCGGCCGAGAACAAGAAAGGGACCTAACCAGAGCCCACCCCCGGGCGGGCGGCGGAAGCCGCGGCCGGACTTGCAATATCGGCGCCCCGAGCTTAAGAGAAACTGACTTTCACGATGGATCTGCCCGAACAATTCGGCCCCTTCGAGTTGCATGAACTGGTGAACACCGGTGGCATGGCGGATCTCTTTCTGGCCACGAACGACCAGAAGCAAACGGTGGCCATCCGCCGCCTGCACAAGAACGGCACGTTCGACTTCACCTCCAAGCGCCGTTTTGTCGGCGGGTGCGAGATTTTAAGCCGGATCCACGAGCACCCGTTCGTGATCGGCTACATCACCCACGGCAAGATCAACGGCTCCTATTTCCTGGCGATGGAGTACGTGGAAGGGAACAACTTGAAGCTCCTCTCGGCGGACGGCGACCCGGTGCTGGCCGAAAACATCGGGAATGTCCTGATCGAAAGCGCCCAGGCGCTGGAGCATGTGCATGACAGCGGGTTCATCCACCTCGATTTCAAGCCCGAGAATGTCATGCTCAGCCGGAATGCCGCCCTGCGGCTGATCGATTTCGACCTGTCCATCCCGAAACCGGAAGAACCGATCAAGACCAAGAACAATCCGGGCACCCCCGCTTACATGTCGCCCGAGCAGCTCCTGCGCCAGCCGATTGATCATCGCGTCGACATCTTTGCCTATGGCGTAATGGCTTTCGAGTTGTTGACCGGCCAGAAGCCCTTCCCGGGCGAGAACGCGGAGGAAATCGTCCGCCTGCAAATGGACCGCTCCTCGTTCAAAAACCCGCGCGAACTGAACCCGGACATTCCGGTCGCTCTGGAAAAGATCATCCTGAAGTGCCTGGAGCAATCGCCGGACAGGCGCTACCCGTTCACGAGCGTGCTGGTGCGGGACCTGCAGGCCGCCCTCTACGTGTAACCCTTCCCCCGCCCCCGCCGTTTCGGCTCGGAGCCGCGCTCTTGAGCGCCCCACCCCGTTCAAAAAGGGTTTGTCAATGCCGGGGAATCGCCTTTAATCAGCCGCTCAGCCTTTTAAACCTGATAACTTTTTACTTTTATGCCTGAGAAGATTGGATTCGTCGGCGTTGGCCGCATGGGCTCGAACATGGCTCGACGCCTCAAGGACTGCGGCTACCAGATCAGCGCCGTTTACGATGCGCGCGGCAAAACCGCCCGGGAAGTGGCCACCGAACTGAACGCCGAAGCCTGCAAAAGCCTGGCCCGCGTGACCGAGCTCTCGGATGTGATCGTCACCGTGGTCAGCGACGATGCCGCCATGGACAAGATTTTCGCGGCCAAAGGCTCAAGCCTGCTGAAAAACGCCAAAGGCAAGGTGTTCATCAACTGCGCGACGGTCTCGCCGGATATCCATATCGAAGTCGAGAAGCGCGCCAAAGCGGCGGGAGCCGAAAGTCTCGAGGCTTGCATGGCTTCGAGCATCACCCAGGCCCGGGAAGGGACTCTTTACCTGATGATTGGCGGAGAAGAAGCGAGCTTCCAAAAAGTGAAGGCGCTTTTGCAAAAACTGAGCAGCTCCATGCGCTATATTGGCAAAGCCGGCCAGGCGGCCAACGTGAAGGCCCTGGTCAACATGGTCATGAACATCAACACCGCCGGCCTCGCCGAAGGGCTCGCCTTGGGCGACGCGCTCGGAGTCGATCTGGCCACCCTGCGGGAAGTTTTCTCCCAGACCGGCGCAAACTCCCGCGTCCTGCAAACCGACGGCGAAGACATGCAGAACCGCGAGCATTCCTGCTTCTTCTCCGGCGCTCATGCCGCCAAGGATTCCGGCATTGCCCTGGATCTGGCGAAGCGCGAAAAGCTCAAGCTGCCCCTGGCCGCGGCCACGAAAAAGCAATTCGACCGGATGGTGGCCGAAGGCATTGGCGAACTCGATAAATCGGGCGTGGCGGAACTGACCTTCCGCGGCCGGCTGAAAAGCCGGAAGAAAAAGTAACCGGCCTTCTCGCCTTCTGGCCTTCCGCAGAACCCGTTTCTCCCTAGCAAAACCGGCCCGTTGATCGGGCCGGTTTTTTGGCGTGCATTGCACACGCCGCTAATCATTCGCTAAAGGCAATAAGAAGAATGATGTCGTTTAGACGTTCTTCTTTTACCGAAGTTCCCGCCGCCCACGCCATCAGGGAAAGCCTTTTTTCGATCCGCAGGGATTCACCGGGGCCGCCTCCGATTTACCCGAACCAAACGACCCCTCCTTCAGCCCGCCTAATGTGCCGCCAAATCAAATTCTTTTCCCTCGGGAAACCTCTGGCGCAACGGCAGGGTCCAAGGTAAATAGCTAGCCCATGGACATTTTTCACAAGATCCTGACCATTGCCGTGCAGGGCGGCGCCTCGGACGTTCATGTCAAGGTGGGCACGCCGGTCATCTTCCGCATCAACCGCCAGCTCATTCCGATCGAGGCCCCCATCCCCACCGAGGAGTGGATGAACAACCTGGTCGAGCATGCCGTGCCCAAGCACGCCCGCAAGCGGCTGGAAGAGGATCGGGAAGTGGACTTTTCCTATTACGCCCCCGGCGTGGGCCGGTTCCGGACGAACGTCTTCCAGCAGCGCGGCCAGTGGTGCCTGGCGATGCGCTACGTGAAAACGAACATCCCCAGCTTCGAGGAACTGGGGCTCCTCCCCGTTTTGCGGGATCTGGCCCTCAGCCCACGCGGCATCGTTTTGGTCGCCGGATCGACCGGCTCCGGCAAATCGACCACGCTCGCGGCGATGATCCAGCACATCAACGCCACGCAGAAGAAGCATGTGATCACCCTGGAAGATCCGATCGAATTCGTGTTCGACGACAACCAGTGCACGATCGAGCAGCGGGAAATCGGCCTCGACACCATGTCCTTCCAGGACGGCCTGAAGCACATCCTCCGGCAGGACCCGGACATCATCATGATCGGTGAAATGCGCGACTCGATCAGCTTCCAGGCGGCGATGAGCGCGGCGGACACCGGGCACCTGGTGCTCTCCACCCTCCACACCACGAACGCCGCTCAATCGGTCACGCGCATTCTCGACTTCTTCCGGGCGGATGAACGGGAACAAGTGCGGCGCCAGCTGGCCGGCACGCTCCAGGCGGTGGTCTGCCAGCGCATGGTCAACACGGTGGCCGGCAGCGTCACCCCGGCCATCGAAATCCTGATCAACACCGGCACGGTGAAGAAATTGATCGAGGAGAACCGGCTGGACAAGCTGGGGGCCGCCATCGAAACCGGCGGCGAAGACGGCATGCAGAACTTCAATCAGGCGCTCTTCCAATTGGTGAAGGACCGCAAGGTGTCCGAGAAGGAAGCGCTGGCGAAAGCCACCAATGCCCAGGCGCTGGAAATGAACTTCAAGGGGATCTTCCTCGACGAAGGCCGGCGCATTCTCGGCTAAAAGGCGCGGCCGATCTCCGCCGCGTCACGCCGGAATCGTCGCCCGGCGTGAGATGCGGGCCGACAGCCAGGTTTCCGCCAGCACCAGCGCGAGCGCGGCGAGCAAAAAGTTTCTCCACAGCTTCTGCCGGGACTCCGTCTCCGTCGCCAGGAGATGGCGCTGGCGCTGTTCGGCGGCCGCCTGCTCGCGGTTGTCCGCCTGCGCATTGAGCGGCACGCCCAAAGCAAGAAACTCATCCCGCGACAGGGGCGCCACTTTCGATTCCGACGGTTCGACATTCACGGCAAATTGAAATTCCCCCGCCGTGTAAATCCCCGGTTGCGCCGTCTCCGGAAACGGATTTTGGAATGGCTTCATCGTCCCGTCCGGCAGCCGGACCTCTGTGGACGCGCCCGCAGGCAGCGGAACACGATCGCCCACGATAAATTGCCGCGCGCTGGTGCGCAGCCCGGCGCTTTGCTCGAGAATGCCGAACAGCAAAGGCACAAATTTTGTGGAAAGGGCCAGCTGGCTATCCGCTGGCGCCCAGGTCGTGGCGAGCAGGAGCAGCCGCCCTTTTTCCAGCGGCGCTTCCGCCAGCAGGGGCGCGCCGGAGTCGAAGGACGCCAGAACAGTGGCATTGGTCAGATTCGCGAGATTCAGCGCGCGATATTTCCAGATATGAATCTTGGTGAAATCGTTGAAGCGCGCGTCGGAAAACGGGGCGAAGAGTGGATTCTGGAACGAGATCTGGCCGAAGAGCGCGTAATTCGCCACGGTCGCTTCCGGGGCGGCCACCAGGCGGCCGCCCGTGAGCGCGGACACCGCATTCGCATCCGCCGAATCCCGCAACGGCAGCAGCACCGTCCGCCCCTCGCGCAACAGGGTTCGCGCCAGCTGCAAAACTTCTTCCGTCGGCGTGGCGGCCATGATCAGCAAACCGCTCCGGCTCGCTTCCGGCGGAATGGCGTTGCTGAACGCCAGAACGCGCGTGGAAAGGTTCGTCTGCTCAAACGCCCGATGGACGTAGTACCGGGTCGAGTTCGGATCGTCCGCGCGGTCATTGCCGAAATACGCGATCGTCACCGGATTCAGCCGCGCCCGGGCCACGAACGCGGTGTTATCGAATTCCACCTTGTCCCCGGTCAGAACGATGGATTGCGCTCCTTCCGGCACGGAGGTCAAAGGCACGATCCGGCTCTGGCCGGCCGGGACGTACGCTTTGACCGGATCACCCGCCAGATCAGCGCCCCGCCGCCACTGCACCACGAATTGTTCCATCTTCGACTGCGCGGAATTGTTCAGCCGCAGGCGGACCGGGGCATTGGTCACGGCGGAAAAAATCTGCTGATCCTCCTCGAGCACCTGCAGGCTGGCATTGGAGGTCTCCCGCGCGACGATCGGCTCCAATCGCACTTCCAGCTTCTTGGGCCATTCAAACCCTTGCAGGCCCTCCAGGCGCGCGCCCGCTTGGAAGTCGGAAATGACGATGAGCCGCAGTTGGGTGTTCCCCTGCTCGTGCGCATCCCGGTTGAGCAGTTCCACGAGGCTCTCGGTGGCGCCGAGCATCGCGTGCCCGAGATGAGTCCCGGCCCAGGAGGGGCTGGCCGCACTCAGCCTTGCCTCCGCGGCGCTGGCGCGCTCGGTCGGGCTCAAACGGGCGGCGTCCGTAAAGCTCAGGACGGAGTTCAACTGCTGGTCGAAAGTATAAAGCGCGCACGAATCGGCCGGCTTGAGCTGGCGGATCGCTTCCACCGCGCGCGTCCGCGCCTGCGCCCAGAGATCTTCCCGCCGCATGCTGGCGCTCGCGTCCACCAGCACCGCCACGCGAATATTTTTATCCGCACCAGCCGGGGCGGGCAGCGCCATCCGCCAAAAGGGACGGGCAAAGGCCAGGGCCAGCAGGCAGATCACGGCACTGCGCATCAGCAACAGGAGGATATGTTCGAGCCGGCTCCGTTTCGTAACGCGCGGCGGGGACGGCTCGAGAAACATCAGCGAGCTGAAAAGGATCTTGTCCCGCGAACTCCGGCGGATCAGATGGAAGAAGAACGGCAGCGCCACCGCAGCAGCTCCAGCCAGAAACAATGGCGCGAGGAAATTCACGGGGTTCTAATTCTCGAACAGCGTATCACCTGGCCAAATGGGAATCAAACCGGCCGGCCGCGCGCCGGCGCTGCGAACTCGATGGGCCGCTCCGTTAATCACGCCATTTCCCGGCTTTCGGCGCCGCCGGCGGACGCGCGGGCTGTTTCGCTTCGCCCGGATCGGGCGAAGGAGAATCCTTCCCCTTGAAAGCCGAGCGCAAAAGCCAGTGGCGCTTGAGCCCCTGAATGAAAGAGTCGCTGTTGGTGATCAGGTCCGACACCCCTTTCACCAGGTTGGTGTTGCTCTGCACCTGCTGGTTCAGGTTGCTGGTGATGTTCGCCAGATTGAGCAGGGTGGAATCCAGGTTGGTGGCCAGCTTCGTGACGTTGGTATCCGTGCTGGCCATCATTCGGCTCGCGTTGGTGAGCGTTCCGTTCGCGGACGCCAGCGTATCCAAAATCTGGCCGTGCAGATTCGTCGGCAGGATCCATTCGCCGAGCGAACCTTTCGGCTCCTTCAAATTGCCCGTGATCAGCGCGATATTGGTCAGGGTCGGACGCGCCTGCAGGAGGAGGCTCTGCGCTTCCGCCGTCATGTTCGCCGCGTTCGACAGCACCAGATTGAGGCGGTTGGTCAGGTCCAGAATGCCCGGGAGCGCGCTCTCGGCCTGGTTCGCGAGGGCTTCCAGCCGCTCCGTCACCGCCGGCGATTCCATGGAGATCAGGGTGTAGCCTTTGGGCCGCTGCGCGTACGGCTCGTAGTCATCGGTCTTGTCGTTGTAAACCTTCCACTCCCGGCCGAATTGTTTGTAGGACGGTTTCAAAACAGCGCTCGCGTTGGTCTTCAACGAACCGCCGCCCGGTATCACCTCCAACACTCGGCCCCCGAAAAAGTCCCCCGCCACCACCCGCACGCGGGAATCGCTCCACACATATCCTTGAAACGGGTCGAGCACGTAAAACTGCACGTAGACCGCCCCGTAGCTGCTGAAAGGCTCCATCGCGGTGACTTCGGTAATCTTCCCGACGCTGAAGCCGAGCAGCTTCACATCTCCGCCCGTGGTGAGTCCGGCCCCGCTATCCACAAAGGTGTGGTAGCGCGCCTTGAACTTCCACCACCCCTTGCGCTCCCCGGCGTGGTAAACGTAATAGGCGAAACCGGCCAGCAGCAGCAGCGTGGCCACGCTCACGAAAACGCCGACAGCCCGTTCCACCCGGCTGAGGCGGGTGCGCAACTGCGGTGTCAGGTCCTGGACGGGCACTGCCGTGATTCTTAGCCACGCCCGTTTTTTCGCAAGCGGGAAACGGGAGCGGGTTGAACGGCTCTGGGATTGAGGGGAGGCCAAAAAGTGCTTCAAGGCGCCTTGGGGCAATCGGTCCGCCGGCTCACAGCGCCGGAATTTCGTTTCCCGTGATGATCCCGGCCCTTACACTCGTCCAAACAGCACGATTATGAAATCACTCAGCCTCATTTGCGCGCTCGCCTTCATTTCGGGCGCCCGCCTCCTTGCCCTGAACGAGATTCCGGACAGCTGCCGCATCGGTCCTTTCGCCATCGGCTGCCAGGCTTACACCTTTCATCGGTTCACTTTTTTTGAAGCGGTGGAAAAGACCGCGGCGGCCGGCGGCCGGGTCATCGAACTGTTCCCGGGCCAGAAGTTGAGCCCTGCCTCCGACGCCAAGGTCGATCACAACGCCTCGGACGAAGTGATCAACGAGATCAAGGCCAAGCTGGAGAAGCACAAAATCGTGGCCGTGAATTACGGCGTGGTCGGCCTGCCGAACAACGAACAGGAATGCCGGAAGGTGTTCGAGTTTGCCAAAAAGCTCGGCTTGTACGCGGTCACGTCCGAACCGGCCACCGAGGCCATGGACCTGATCGAGAAGCTCGTCAAAGAGTACGACATCGCCATGGCGATCCACAACCACCCCAAACAGCCGAACAATCCCAACTATAAATTCTGGGACCCGGACTACATTCTTTCCCTCGTGCAAAACCGCGACAAACGGCTCGGCTCGTGCGCGGACCTCGGCCATTTCGCCCGCTCGGGTGTGAAGCCGGTGGACGCCCTGAAGAAACTTGAGGGGCGGGTCATCAGCAGCCATCTGAAGGACATCCGTCCGGCGGGCCCCCGCGGTGAGGACGTCCCCTACGGCCTGGGCGAGTCGGACGTTGTCTCGGTGCTGAACGAACTCACGCGCCAGGGTTTCAAGGGAAATATTTCCGTCGAGTATGAGAGCAATCTCAATAACAACGTGGGCGAGGTCGGGCAATGCATCGGCTTCGTGCGCGGCTACGTCGAGACCCATCGCGCGCGCCCCTAACCCTTCGGCAACCCGTTCCTCATCTTCCAGATAGCTCAGCGGCAGGTTCGCCCCCTGCCGCTTTGCTTTTCGCACAAGCCAGTTGCACCGGTCCGACCGGGACCTTATCGTTGCCGCTCTTTAAGGGATTGATTCATGAGCGTGCGCGTGCGATTTGCTCCGAGTCCGACCGGCTACCTCCACATCGGGGGAGCCCGGACGGCGTTGTTCAACTGGCTTTACGCCAAGCATACCGGGGGAAAATTCATCCTCCGGATTGAAGACACCGATACCGCCCGGAACACCGCCGCCGCCGTCGAAGTCATCCTCACCGGCCTGAAATGGCTCGGCATGGATTGGGATGAGGGCCCGGTCTCCGCCGACCCCCAGGGCGGAAGCAAAGGCGATTTCGGGCCTTACTTCCAGTCGCAGCGGACCGACCTTTACCGCCGGCGCGTCAATGAACTCCGGGACAAAGGATTCGCCTACGACCACGAAGGCGCCGTCAAATTCCGCATGGAACGGGAGCCCATCACCATCCCGGACCTGGTCGTGGGCGATGTGCGCCGCGAACTGACCGACCGCGAGCGGCTCGATCCGGACTTTGTCATTGTCCGCTCGGATGGCCAGCCCGTGTTCCATTTCGTCAATGTGGTGGACGATCTCGAAATGAAGATCACCCATGTGATCCGGGGCGAAGACCACCTCACCAACACCGCCAAACACCTCGCCCTGTTCCGCGCGTTCGGAGTCGAGCCGCCCAAATACGCCCACATCCCGCTCATCCTCAATCCGGATGGGAGCAAAATGAGCAAGAGCGATAAAGGCGCGGTCCTGCACGAGTACATGGACGCGTTATGCGTGCCGGAAGCCGTCGTGAACAATTTGTTCCTGCTCGGCTGGTCGCCCAAAAGCAACCGGGAGCTCGTTCCCCTGGAGGAAGTCATTCAGATGTTCGACCTGCCCCAGATCCTGCGCCACAACGCCCGGTTCGACGTCGACAAGCTCCACTGGATCAATAGCGAGTATATCCGCCTGATGTCGCAGGAGCGCTTCAACGACTACTGCACCCGGGCGCTCGCCCGGCAAGGCATCAGCGTCGATGGCTTCTTCCGCCATTACGTCAACGCCGCCTTCGAGACCTGCAAAGAAAAGGTGAAGCAGTTCGTGGACGCGGATGTCTTGCGCACCAAAAACGAGAAGAAGCACATCGCCACCGCTCCTGTCTTTTCCGATTTCTATTTCCTCGACCAGGTCGAGATCGAAGCCGCCTCCCGCGCCGACCTGAACGCGGACAACAAAAAGGTCATGCAGGCGGTCCACGAGGCCCTCTCGCATCTTCACGATTTCCGGGCCGATCCCATCGGCGAAGCGGTCAAAGCAGTCGCGGCCGCGCTCGGAGTGAAGCCGGGGATCGTCGTTCACCCCACCCGCCTCGCCTGCACCGGCCGGACGGTCGGCCCCAGCCTCTATCACCTGATGGAGGTTCTCGGCAAAGAGCGCGTGCAAGAACGAATCGCCCGCTTCGTCGCGCAGTGCCCCTGAGCCCTCAAACCCAAGGCTGAATGCCCCATGTCCATGCGCCGATGAGAGCCCCGGTCAGGCCATGGACTGAGCCCCGGCAGCCGATCGGCGCTTGCTCTCCCGCACCCCATTTCCTCTCTGCGCCCTCCGCGGCCTCTGCGCGAGAAATCCTCTTCACTCCACCACTGCCCCCTCAAACTTCTTGCAGAGGGCGTCGCATAGGCGTTTTAAGGCCCATCGTCTCCTCTCGGTCACTGAACTTTTACGCGGAAAAATCTCACACGGTTGGTCTCTACGATAATTGCACGCATGCGTTCGGTGTCCAGTACTGAGATCGTTGCGTCGGTTGCCGGTGAAAACGGTCCGGCAACCGCTGTCGAGCTTTCCAGGTTCGCAGCTAGTCCTGACTTCGCTAAGTGGGCCGTGTAATCAATTTCTACCGTCGACGAGCGGTTTGTAATCGAATCAATCCTCGCGAAAATCTCATTTACAGAAAACTCAGTTACTACGAGCGCGGGGAAAGTATGAACCTCGCCACCCTCAATAACCGTCATATATGCGCCACGGCGGTAGGGTCTTTCCACCCCGCTTGAAGGACTCCCGGGAAAACTGTATATGAGTTGGGTATCCAACTCACTAAAGTTCGAGTCGATGTTACCGCGTGCTACGTAGAGCGCCAGCGCACCTCGGCGGCGGTCGAATAGATAAGGGGTATCGAAGGGAAACCTGACATCAAAAGCGGTTTCCCCTAAACCTCCCTTTATGGTAATCGTAGCCTTCTCGAGAACCTTAGTAAACGGAATATTCTGGTTACCGGGCCCCAGGTCGACCGCCTCCTGAACTGAGCCTGGAAACGTGCCGAGAAGGATTGTCAGATCCCCAAATGTGCTGTTAAAGCCGCTGCTTTCGAATCTGCTCGTTCGAAATGCCACGCCGGTGATCAACATCATGTCAGAGTTCAGAGCCTCGAACTCTGATGGACCGTAAATCTGCTCGGCTTTGGCGCTGAAAAAGAGGTCGCCTCTTCTATCTCCGAAACTTGCGGCCGCTTCACGCGGAACGACGAGGGTATTCGTCTGAGCGCGGACGGAACGGGGGGTGAAGGTGAGAGCGACCGCAAAGGCAAAAAACACAGCGGCTGCGTTAGTCATGCAGCTTCAACTATAGCGTATTCCGCGCAGCACCCGCCATCTCCGTTTTCGAGTTGCGAACCTCCGCACCGAGAGAATTCGACCCGTATTGAGCCCGCGCTCCGCGCGATAGCATTTGGAAGGGACACGCTTTGGCAGGGGTCTGCTCCCATCAAAAAGCTTCGCACACGGCGCGATGCGGATGAAGCCGCAAATCAAGGCTTCCACCATTGGGTTGGTTCTATTCGTGATTCACGCAAAGGCAACGAGTCGGAATGATTGTGGGGCGGGAGGCGGGATTCGTTCATTGCGGCACGACCTCGACAGAAGCGGGCTGAGTTGTCACAATCTGTTTCACCTATGGCCGAAGCGGTGAACGCAGTTCTGGACAAGATGCTGGATCGGCTTTACGCATCCCTGGTTCAAGGCCCGTGCTTGAACTGCCGTCCCCATTCGAGCCGCCAGCGCGTGGACCTCAATGCGCTTCAGGCATTCAAGCATCTCAACCCAGGTGAAATCACTCCAAAGCTGCTGACAGGAGCCGGCAAAGCGGAAGTGCAGGCAAAAGTTCCCGCCTTCGAGTCGCCACTGGAGGATCAACAACTCCGCGACGCGGATCGCGCGGCAAAGCGTGCTTTTGAAGCGCAGTCACGGCTGCTGGGAAAGCTGAGAGACATCGCGGAGGATGCCCGGGATTACGAGCAGGAAACCGGCGAGAACGCGCTTTACATCGGCTATCCGCTGATCAGCGTGCCGCCCGGCTCGGCCGCGCTCGGCGAATCGTCAGCTCGTGTGTTTGCTCCCGTGGCACTCATTCCGATTGACATGGCCGTAAAGCGCGGGGCAACGCAATCGGTGATATTCAGTGCCAAAGGCTCAGGAGTGGATTTGGTGGTTGCCAATTTCCCATTGCTTGCCTGGCTTGAACAACAAACGGGCCGCGACACCAGCAATCTGTTTATGGACGAGGAGGGTTCGCAGCCGTGGAAGGAGATTAGCGAAATCCTCAAGCTGCTGGCTCAAGGGCTGCAAATCAGCAACGTGCCGGACATCTCTTCCGTTGGTCCGCTTGAATCGGTTCCTCGATTTGACCAGCTGGCCAAAGAGCCAGCCTTCATCAATGCCGCCGTGTTGGGATTATTTCCCGTTTCAAACCAAGGGCTGTTGCGTGACATGAAAGCCATGTCTAAAGGTGAAAGCCTGGGCGGCCCGGTCGAAAGCTTCCTTTCACCAAAAGCGGACTCGGTCAGCCCGAAGGCATCCCCGCGAGATTTGCGCGCGCCGAAACAGAGTCGCCGTTTCAGCGAGGAACGACTGATCAGCGACGCCGATCCGTGCCAGGCCCGGGCGGTGCGTTTGGCGAAGGAAGCCTCCACCCTGGTCATCCATGGACCTCCCGGCACGGGCAAGAGCCAGACGATCACCAACATCATCGGTGACCATCTTGCGCGTGGTGAACGTGTGCTGCTTGTGTGCGACAAGCGCACGGCGCTTGATGTCGTTCAGGACCGCCTCGAACATCTGGGCCTGGGCGATCTGTGCGCCATCGTCCACGACCCACAACGCGACCAGCGCTCGCTCTACATGAAGATTCGCGATCAGCTTGAGACGCTCTCCGAACGAAAGTCTGACGCGGGCGCGGAACTTCGCCTCCAGCAAACGGACGAGGAGTTGCAGCGGATTCATCTCGAGTTGAGCGGTTATTTCTCCGCTCTGTCTGAATCGCCAACTCCCGGACAGGGTTCCTTCCACGATCTCGTTGGCGAATGGTACCGCATTGAAACTCTGGCAGACCTCCCGGTTTGTGAGGGTTATCTTGCCGAAGCCAGACTCGCAGACTTTGACGCGGCGCAACCAGCCATTCGTGAAGTGTTGGAACGCGCGCGTCAGGTCGAGTATCCACGCAATCCTTGGGCCGAAGCGGCGGGCCTCGACCTGGGAGTGTATCTCTCACGTCCGCTCGCCGAACTTCGCAGCCGGTTGACCATGCTGGAATCCAAAGCCCCCGTCGTGGATGCGACCTGGGCGCCAGAACAACCACCGTTGGTTGCTGGCCCCTTGAAAGAGCAGGCCGCAACGCGCGAAGTTGTTGCAAAACTTTTGACTGAAATTGACGCTCTCGGTTTGCCGTTCGTTCAGAAGTCATGGTTCAGCAAGGGATCGGACGTGTTGCGGCAAACGCTGGCTGAGATGGAGTCGTTGAATTCGTCGCTCTCGGCAGTTTCGGCGGCCCCCTTGGATGCTGAATTGCGAAGCGTTGTTGCCGCCAGGCCGCCGACAGTCGCCGAGATCAATCAGGCCAATCATGCCCTTGACCAGTACAATCAGATTGCCCGCAAATGGTATGGCTTTCTCTGCTCCGGCAAGAAGTCCGCTGCCCAAAAAGTCGCCGCGACTTACGGACTGACCATTTCACCGGACACAAGTGAACGGATTCGAAATTTCTTGAACGGGCTGAAAGCCCGTGTGGTTTGTCAGGATTTCTGCCGGGGAACTTTTTCAGGCGAAGGAAAGACATCGAACTTGATGCCCGACGCCGATCTGCTCTCCGGCTTGAACCGATACCGCTCATTGCTCGCTGCGTTGGCCGAGTTGCACGTGAAAGCGACCTCCGACCTGCTGCCGGCGGTCACGGACGCGCTCTCCACTTCAACCAAACCGCTGGCAGACCGCTTGAAGGCATCGGCTGTTCGCGCCAACGCCTTGGCAAGTTTTCTGGCTGACGTAGAGAGTGCCGGCATTTTCTCCGGCACGTGGCTGATGGAGACAGAGGCTGGATGGCGGGAAGGCAAGGCGGTTGCGCCTCTGTTCGTCGACTTGGGGAAGCGCTTCGACACCGTCGAAACCATCCTGCGCCTGCGGCTTGCCTATGAAAGAGTTCCGACCGGTTTGCGCAATGTGGTTGCGAGCCTTATCTATGAATCGGCTGAACCCAATGCAGGCCTGCCGGTTCTGAAGAAAGCGTTGATCGCGAAGGAAATTTCCGCCCGCATCCTCGGCAATCCATTCCTCCAGCAGATTGATCAGGAGCGCATGGATCGCTGCTTCCAGCGCTATCGGGAACTTCAAACCGCCAAGCGGACGCTCGTCCGGGACGCGGTCATCCATCAATGGATCAGCCGCCAGAAATCCCGTCTGCTTTCCGCCACTGGAACGCAATTGAACGGCGACGGCGCCGCGCTCAAGCGACGATTGCTCACACGCGGCGAACGGGCGATGAAACTCCGGCAGATGATTCTGTCCGGCGCTCAAGGCGCAAAGCCAGATTCTCTGTTCGACATGTGTCCGGTGTGGATGGCGAGTCCCGGCACTGTTGCGCAAATCTTCCCGCGCCAGCCCGTTTTCGACGCCATCATCTTCGACGAAGCGTCGCAATGCCGCTTGGAAGAAGCCTTGCCGGTGCTCACACGTGGCCGCCGCATCGTCATTGCGGGCGATCCGAAGCAACTGCCGCCAACGCGTTTTTTTGAAAGCGCGTTCGTGGAAAGTGAAACCGAGGATGCCGAAACCGAGCAGGATTTGTTCGAGCAACAGCAGGGCGAAACGGAAGATTTGCTTGCGGCGGCACTTAACATCGAAGTGCAGCAATGCTATCTCGACGTGCATTATCGCTCCCGCAACGAGGCGCTGATCGGTTTCAGCAACAAGAGCTTTTACCAGGACCGGCTCCAACCAATCCCCGGACACCCCTCCAAACGAGCCAAAACGTCCCCGATTCGCCTGATTCGCGCCGAAGGTGTTTATGAGAAGCGCGGCAACTTCAAGGAGGCGCAGACGGTTTGCGACCTTGTCGCCGAACTGCTCGCGCGACCGAATCCGCCGTCCGTCGGTATCGCGTGCTTCAACCTGACACAACGCGACGTGATTCTTCACGCGCTGGACGACCGATGCGAGAGCGACCCGCAATTCGCCCAGCGTCTCGCACAAGCGCGCGC
Organism: uncultured Verrucomicrobiota bacterium; assembly: GCA_964566945.1. Taxonomy (GTDB): domain Bacteria; phylum Verrucomicrobiota; class Verrucomicrobiia; order Limisphaerales; family SXQI01; genus DASVNK01. Next base: position 29,819 of record CAZMKE010000037.1, read on the forward strand.
CCGTCGAGGTCACGGCTCATTTGAAGGCCTGTTCGTCAAGAATCTTGAGAACGTCCAGGGCGACGAGCGCGACCACATGATTATCAGCACAACCTTTGGGCCCGACCCGAACGGGAAATTCCGGCGGAACTTCGGGCCGGTCGGTCGAGTCGGGGGTGGGCGGCGCTTGAACGTGCTGGTGACTCGCGCCCGGGAGATGATTCATCTCGTCACCTCGATTCCTCGTGCCGAATACTCCGCGCTGCCGCAGCTCGAATCCGGCCAGACACCCGGTGGAAGGTGGTTGCTTTACGCCTACATCCATTATGCCGAAACGCAGGGACGCCTGTTCGAAGAGGAAGCGCAACAGCTCCAACAGGCGCAGGCAGGCGCCAAGCCGATGGTTCGCCTCAACGGGCATGGCGGCGCCTCGCTTCTTGCCGTGGGACTTGCGAATTCCCTGATGAAGGATCATGCGTTGAGTTCTGACGTGCCGTGGGGCAACGAAGGCTTCTGTGTGGACATCGCCCTGCGGCATCCCGAACGGGCCGAAGACGTGACCGTTGGCGTGCTATGCGACATGACACGCTTCTCTCATGCCGCCGATCCAGTCGAATGGGACCTGTTCCGAACGAGCGTGCTTGAAAACCAGGGCTGGAAGTTTCACCGCATTTGGTCGCCGGCACTCTATTCCGATCCAGATCGGCACAAGCGAGCGATTGCCCTGGCATCGCAATCTGCTGCGTGAGATGAGATTCTTGGGAGGGCAATTCTTTATGACTGAAGAAGCGGCACAACGGGTAATTGAATTGTCGGAGGACATCAGTTCCAAGCTTGATGGGTTGGAGAAAAATCACTCCCCTATCAATTCACGGACTGGCATGACCGAATGGAACGGTGCGCCTTTGCACACAAAGGAGATCGTGTTCGATCGCTCGGAGACAAAATCGAAACCGCGATTGAGTCTGTCCAGAAATTGAAATCAACACTTCGAGCTAGATGCCGTTCTACATCCGCAAAAGTCTGAGTTTTGGACCGCTGCGCTTCAACCTTTCAAAATCGGGTATCGGCGTCTCAGCGGGCGTAAAAGGATTTCGCGTCGGCACCGGCCCGCGAGGCAACTACGTCCACGCCGGTCGCGGCGGTCTTTATTACCGCGCCACGCCTCCTGGAAGCAAATCGCGCAGTGGCCCCGTTTCTCCCTTGCCTGCTCCAACACCCACACCTTCGCCGACCCGTGAGGCGCTTGCCGAAATTGAAAGCGGAGATGCCTTGGCGATGGCCGAAGCAAATTCGGCGGGATTGCTGGCAGAACTGAACGAGAAGCATAAGGCGGTTCGGAGTTGGCCAACGGTTCTGACGCTCGGCTTGATTGTGCTCGGCGTCGGCATCGCGGTTTCATTGACCGCGTTTGTTATGACTGGGGTGCTGATTGGCTTTCTTACAATTCCCGCGGCGTTTTGGGATGCTCGCAGAAAAACTCTCGTCCTATTTTATGATCTGGAAGCGCCCGTGCTGCCCGCTGTGGAGAGTCTTCACACGGCCTTCGACGGGCTCCGTGCCTGCGCGCGGACCTGGCTCATCGAGGCGGAGGGCCGTTCGGCTGATTCGAAATACACCGCAGGCGCGGACACGACCGTTCGCCGCAACACCGTCCGGCTCACCGTTGGTCCGCCGCCGTATTTCAAGACCAACGTGCCAATTCTTTCCGTCCCCGCCGGACGACAGCGGTTGTTTTTCCTGCCGGACCGGTTGCTAGTTTATGATTCGACCGGAATCGGCGCGGTTGCTTACGACCAATTGGAGTTGAACGCCAGTCAAAGCCGTTTCGTGGAAAGCGACCGCGTGCCCGCTGATGCGCGCGTCGTGGATAGGACATGGCGCTATGTGAACAAAAGCGGCGGCCCGGATCGTCGCTTTCGCGACAATCCCGAACTCCCCATCGCCCTCTACGAAGAGTTGTTGATCCGCTCCGCCTCTGGTTTGAACGAAAAGCTCCAGTTCTCCCGTATCGGCGCGTCCGCTTCCTTCATCGCCGCAATCCAACAGCTCGCCCTGATCCTGCGCCGGACACAATCTGCCACGCCGCACCCCGAAGAAATTCCGGTCACGCCGCCGCCGGTAATGTCAGACGCTGTGGCAACGCCTTCAATCAATCCAAAACCAGAGCCGAATCACGCCATTGTGGAAAGACGTTCAGCCGTGAGCGACCGCAAGTACTTTTACTTTGGCACGGGCGTCCAAGGCCCGTTCAGCCGCGAGGAACTCGACGAACTTCACCGCGCTGGCAGGATCGCGGCGGAAACACACGTATGCTCTGAAGATGACAACCGTTGGATGCCCTACGGCCAGCTTTTTTCCGGGGCAGCTTGATTTGCGTCGCGCAATGCTTCGTTTTCTCACCGGCGAATTTCGCAGACGCCGACCGGCTTTCTCTCAAGCGGTGAGAATGAGAATTGAGAAACGGGCGCCGTCCCATGCCTCCAAACGTGCTCAGATACGGTTCATGCACAATCCCCACACGATGATTCGCACAATAACACGTTATTTTGACACGATTCACACGTTGTTTAACACAATAACACGATAATCCGGCATTCAGAAAAATCGCAAGATACTGTCCGGGAGTAACTTAAATTTTAGGAGGGCTAGGCGCGATGCGAAATTGCGATCGGCTCAAAGCTCAAGGCACGGCTCCAGGCTGGAGGCGCTTTAATCCTCGGCTTTCGAACTGCGCGTGGTGAGATCCCGCAGGGAATCCGCGAAATTCTTGCCTTGGTAGAGCACCGCGTAGACCTCATCAATGATGGGAGTGTCGACGCCCAGCTTCTGCGAAAGCTGATAGGCGGAGCGGGCGGTCGGATACCCCTCGACGCTGGCGGAGCTGGCCAGGATCTGCTGGACCGATTCGCCCCGGGCGAGCCGTTCGCCAAACCGGCGATTCCGGCTCAACTGGGAGAAGCAAGTGACCGTGAGATCGCCCAGGCCGCTCAAGCCGGCAAAAGTCTCCGGTTGAGCGCCACAAGCGACGCCGAGCCGGCGGATTTCGGCGAGGGCGCGGGTGACGAGCGCCGCCTTGCTGCTATCGCCAAACCCGAGGCCATCTCCCAGCCCGGCCGCGATCGCGATCACATTTTTCACAGCGCCACCGAGTTCCACGCCGGCCAGATCGGGGCTGGTGTAAACGCGGAAGGTGCTCCGATGAAACAACTCCTGCACCCGGCGGCCGAGGTTCGCGTCCTCGCTGGCGGCGACGATGGCGCAGGGAAATCCCCGCGCCACTTCCGCGGCGAAGGTGGGGCCGGACAGGGCGGCCAGCGGGGCCTTGGGGGCGCAACTGGCCAGCACGCGGGTCATCGTCATGCCGGTCTCGTACTCGATCCCTTTGGTCACGCTGACGATGGGCCGGTCAAACTGCTCGAAATGAGTGGCAACCTGGCGAAAAGCCTTCGACGGGACGGCCATCACGGCCAGGCCGGCCTGAGCGAGAGCGGCCTGGGCATCCGCCACGTAACTCCAGTGGTCGGGCAGGGTTACCCCGGGCAGGTAACGGGTGGCGCGGGTCCGCCGCATTTCCTCGAGATGCGCGGGATCATGGCCCCAAAAGGTCACCGCATGCTTGTTCCCCGAAAGCACCATCCCGAGGGCTGTCCCCCACGCGCCGGCGCCAAAAATGGCGATGTTCATCGCCCCTCCTTTTTCGCGCCGAACCGGTGTTCCGTGCCCGCGAGCAGCCTCTGCATGTTGGCCTTGTGTTTGTAAAGGGCGAGCAAGCTTAACACCGTGCAGAGCGCGATCATCCGGCCGCTCTGCCCGAGCGCCCAAACCGCGAAGGGGAGAACGGCGGCAGCAACGATCGAGGCGAGTGAAACGTAGCGGCTGAGCGCGAAAACAATGATCCAGGTGACCAGGATGACGAGCAGCCCAAGAGGCGCGAGGGCGATGAGCGCGCCGGCGCTGGTCGCGATCCCCTTGCCTCCCTTGAATCCGAGCCAGCAGGTGTAGTTGTGCCCGAGAATGGCGAACAGGCCGGCTGCCATGGCATGCAGCTCCCGCGTTTCGGGCGTCGCGCCGAACAGGAGGAAAGCTGCCGGGGTGAAACCCTTGATCGCATCGATCAGCAGCACGGCGATCCCCGCGGTCTTCCCGAGCGTGCGGAAAACATTCGTCGCGCCAATATTCCCGCTCCCGGCCTGGCGAATATCCAGGCCCCGCGCGCGGCCAAATAAATAGCCGGTCGGTATCGAGCCAACGAAATAGGCGACAATGGCCGTCAGCAAATAGCCTGTCATCGGCCGGAGATTTAGGCAGGTCGCGCCTTTTGCCACAAGCCTCCTTCCATGACGGCATGAAGGCTCCGACGGCGAGATGTGATGCGGCTTGTTGCCAGAGGATTTGGCTGCGGACTCCGTCAGAAAGGGTATTCCATCCCGCCGCCGAGGTAGTAATGTCGCCGCATGACTCTCGATGAACTCCTGCAAAACGAAGAGCGGCGGCGCACGGAATTCCCGGTCGCGAGAGAACGGATCTATCTGGCGCACGCCGGGGTGTGCGCTTTTCCCCGGCGGGTGCAGGACGCGATCAGCGACTATGCGGCCGGTTGCACCCGGGCCGACCAGGAATTCGTCCTGCCCCACGGCTGGCTGCGCGAGACCCGCCAGCTCACGGCCCGTTTCCTGGGAGTCACCGCCGAGGAGGTGGCTTTTGTTGGCCCGACCTCGCTGGCGCTCAGCTTCGTGGCGGAGGGGCTGCGCTTTAAGCGCAACCAGAACGTTCTGATCTATCACGACGATTACCCCTCGAACGTCTATCCCTGGATGGCGCTGGCCGATCGGGGTGTGGAAGTGCGCTTCCTGAACATCCGAGAGTACGGGTGCGTGCGCACGCGCGACGTGCTCGGCCAGTTGGATGAGAACACGCGCCTGGTGGCGCTCTCCTCCTGCCATTTCCTGGGAAGCTATCGCATCGACCTGGACGCGATCGGCCAGCACCTCCGGAGCCGGGGCATCCTGTTTTGCGTCGACGCCATTCAAACGCTGGGCGCCTTCCCGACCAGCCTGGCCCAGGTCGACTTCGCGGCGGCTGATGCCCATAAATGGCTGCTGGGACCGTGCGCCGCGGGGATTCTCTACGTGCGGCGCGAAGCGCAGGAGCAGCTGCGCCCCACGGCCCATGGCTGGCACAACCTGCGCAACCCCAACTTTGTCGCTCAGGATGAATTGACCTACAAACCGGACGCCCGACGCTACGAAGCGGGTTCCCATAATCTCCTCGGGTTGGTCGGCTTGCGGGCGGCGCTGGAACTGCTCGGGGAAATCGGGGTCGACGCCATCGGCCGCGAGCTGCTGCGCAAGCGAGCCTGGGTTGTGCCGGCGCTCGAGGAGAAGGGCTACACCGTGTTGAACGCCCACGGCCCGAACGAAACCGCCGGAGCGATGATCACCTTTTTCAAGCCGGGGGCGAATATGGGAGGACTCCAGGCCCGGCTGGAGCAAAACAACATTGTCGCGTCCCTGCGGGGCGACCGCCAGAATCAATCGTACCTCCGGCTTTCCCCCCATTTCTACAACACGGACGCGGAACTGCGGCAGGCCTTGGACCTTCTCTGAGGCGGGCGCGGCCGGAACCGGGAGTTAATTCGGCGCGCAGAACCGCCCCTTGCTCATCCACCGTTCCGGGTTTGGGAGGCGGCCGAAGCCGAGCTTCTCATAAACGCCGTGGGCGTTCACGGTGGCCAGCAGCCAGTTCACCGTCTGGAAATCCGGATGCCGGAGCGCCCAGGCCACCATCTCCCGAGCCACTCCCCGGCCCCGCTCCGGCTCGTCCACCCACACATCGCAGATGTAAGCGAAGCGGGATTTGTCCGACACCACCCGCAGAAAGCCGATCTGCCGCCCCTCTTTGTAGGCCCCCAGCACCAGGGCGGAGTTCTCGGCCCCGCGCCGGACGCGTTCCAACGAAATGCCGGGGCTCCAGTAGGAGGAACTGAGCCATTGCTGAACCCGCGGCCAATCGATCCGCGCCCGATCCTCGCTGATTTGAAATTCGCCCTGTTTCGACGTCGCCATGGAACCTCCGCTATCGGCGCAAGCTGGCGCGCACGAGATCATCCGGACCGGCCTCGGGCCCGAGCTTCTCGACCGCGGCGCGCACCGCGTCGTGCGCCTCCGCCTGTTTGAACCCAAGGGCAATTAACGCGAGCACGGCGTCATTAATCTTCTGATCCGCAGGCGACAAGGCTCGCTGGGCGCTGCTGGCTTCCCAGGCGCCCGCCGCCCCGACCTTGTCCCGCAACTCGACCACGATCCGTTCGGCCGTCTTCTTGCCCACTCCATTGATCTGCGACAGGGCTTTCACATCCCCGTTCGCCACGGCGCCCCGGAAAGCGACCACGTTCATGCCGCTGAGAATGTTCAGGGCGATCTTGGGTCCAATCCCGCTGACCGTATGGATGAGCAGCCGGAAAAGATCCCGTTCCTGGGCGGTCATGAAACCATACAACACGTGGGCGTCCTCCCGGATGGCCAGGTGGGTCAGAACGCGCATCTCCTGGCCCGGCTGCGGCAGCTTGTTAAAGGACGAAAGCGGGATGAGCAACTCGTAACCGACGCCGGCGACATTCACCACGATTTGCGTCGGGAGCACCTCTTCGAGCTTTCCCTGGAGAAAGGTAATCACAGCCCACGCTTCTAGCCGAAGCAGCCGTGCAACGTCAATTTCCCTGCAGCCCGATTTGCGCTAAAGTCAGCCGGGAAACAATCCGATATCCCAGCGAGAACAGGTGTTTGCGTTGATTTTCTCCGAGTTTGCCCGAGGCCCGTTCCGCTCGCTGTGTTCGCGAGCGGGCGCGCTCTGGCTTTTGCTGCTGGCGGCCGGCTTCTCCGGCTGCAGCACCAAACCGCTCACCGATCCGATCATCGGCCCGGATCACGGCCTCAAGAATGTTTACCTCAAGGAAGGGACGCTGCCCGGTTCGCTGCGGCGGATCGCGGTCCTCCCGCTGAGCTATAATGACATTAGTGAGAATGGAGCGGCGGCGCGGGAGACTTTGGAACCCATTTTTCAGTCCGAATTGAATAAAGTCGGCCGTTTTGAGCTGTTCTTCGTGAAACGTTCTCAAGTCGTGCTCTGGAGCGGCCGGGAAACCTGGGATGACTTTGAGGATCTGCCTCATGCTTTTCTCAAAACTGTGGCGGAACAAACCGGCTGTGACGGGATCCTTTTCGCCCGGGTCTCCCACTTTAAAGCTTATCCCCCGATGGTCATCGGCTGGCGCATGCGCCTGGTGACCAACGATGCAGGATCGGTCTGGGCCGTGGACGAGCTTTTCGATGCCGCCGAACAGGCCGTTTCCAATTCCGCCCGGCGCTTTGACCGGGGACACTCCCGGAACAACCCGGTCCTGGAGGATTCGCGGAGCATTTTGCTCTCGCCGAGCAGTTTTGGGCAGTACACGCTCTCGGAGATATTCAAAACTATCCCGATCCGGTGAGCGGGAGTAAAGTTTCTCAAAATTGATCCGATAGAAAAACAGTTAAGCAGTTAGCTCGTCTGCCTGAGAAAGGAAGCTACAATGGAAATCAAATTACATACAAACATTGATTCCGTTGCCCGGGTCTCGACGGCCCAGCCAAAAGCTTCGCGACAGATCGACTCAGACTCTGAAGTGTCCGGTTTCGAAAACTCGCGTGCTTTGGAGGCACGACTCAAGGAGTTGCCGAATGTTCGGCAAGATATTGTTCATCATGGAAGAAGGCTGATCGGGGATCCCGCATACCCCCCCCGCGAAACGATTCAAAAAATCGCCGCGCTCCTGGCCCTCAAAAGCAAGGAGAGTGATTCCGAATCATGAGAGCGGGACGGTCCCCATGGAATTCCTACCGCCAGGTAGCAATGCAAACGGCGGCGCCGGGCCAACTGGTGCTGATGCTGATGGACGGAGCGATCGGATTCCTTGATAAAGCCGAACACGGATTCGGCATCGACGATCCAGCGGAAGCCAACCAGGCGATCAACAACAATATTCAACGCACCCAGGATATTCTTCACGAATTGAACATGGCGCTGGATATGAAAAAGGGCGGGGAACTCGCGAACACTTTGCGCGCGCTCTACGTCTACATGGACCGCCGGTTGATGGAGAGCAATGTCCGCAAGCAGTCCGACGGGGTGAAGGAGTCGCGCAAGCACCTTTGCACCTTGCGGGAAGCCTGGGCGGAAATGCTGCAATCCGGAGGCGCTGCTGCCCTGCCTCGGACCGCGGCGCTGGCGGAGTAGCCATGCAAGCCGTCGAACAACTTTGGCAGGCCTACCAGGACTGGAAAAGCCTGACGCAAGCGGAGGGCGCAGCCATTCAAAGCCTCCAGTGGCCCCAAGTGCAGCAGGCCCAACAGCGCAAGCGCGCGCTCCAATCCGAAATTGTCCGGCTGACCGACAAGGCCAAAGCCGAGTTCGACTCGCCGTCCGCGCAATCCACTTTCGATCAGCGCCTCCGCCAGCTCGTCAACGAGCTGATTCTGCTGGAGACGCAAAACAACGTCAAAATCCAGGCGTGCATCGAAACAGCGGAGCGGGAGAGGCGAAACCTTGACGCCACTTCCAACCGGTTGCGGCTTGTGCACAGCCGCTACGTCCCGGCGCGGGAGTCCAATTGGGAAAACCGCTCGTGAGGGCGCCCGGGAGCGGACTTTGCGCTCCCGCAAAACAGATTCGGCATTAAACTACTTCCACCGGGATCCCGCCGGCCCGGCTCCCTTTTTCGTCACGAAATTGTTTCCCGGTTTTCGCCGAATCCTTGCGCAGATTACCGTTGCCAAGGGAGCCCCCCTCGCTATAGTCGCCCTACCACTGGTCGGAGAAAACCCGAATAACCCACTTCGGCCGAGCGAAATGAAGAGTTCGCTGCCGTCGAAGCCTTTCTCTCGACGAAAGTGGCCTTATTCGCGATGCGATGTCTGTAAATGGCACATGGCTGAATGCTGGGACAGCCTTGCTGGATGGTCATGGCCGGATCGTTGAGAGCAACGATGAGTTTGCGTTCTGGGCTGGAATCTCGGAATTAGAACCATCATTGCTGATCGACGTTCTTTGCCGCAAATGCCCGGATTGGCGGGGTGAAGTAAATGACCTTCTGGCCAGCAGCCCCACCTTTGCCTCCAAACTCCTCAACGACCGCGGCCATGCCGCCTGGTACTCCCTGGAATTGGCCCGGCACTCCGGAGCCCGGGTTTTCCGGATCAGCCGCTGCCTGCCTCCGCTCTCCGAACTGGCGGAAGGGACCTGGGAGGAATTTTCCAAGGATGAGAATCGCAGCCGGGAGCTGTATGCGCGAGCGTTGCGCGCGGAAGGGCAGCTCAAGCTGCTGAGCGGAAAGTGGCCCGGAGTGCTCTTCAATCAACGCGCGGATTTTACCTTCAGTTTTGTTTCGTCGAAGATCGAAGAGTGGACCGGCATTTCCGTGCACGATTGGGGCCGGCGCCCGCAGCGGTTCTGGGATGTGATCCATGAAGGAGATGCCGGAGAGCTGCAAAGCCAGTTGTCGCGCTGCAAAATGGGCGAACCGGTCACGACCACTTTTCGCGTGCGGCATGCGCACACCGGACGGGTCACCTACATCCTGGAGCGGCGCGAGGCTCTGCGAAGCGGCAACGGACTGGTGCTGGGCTACGATGGCGCCTGGGTCGATGTGACCCGGCAAACCATCGCCGAGAAACGACTGGCCTCCGCGGTGTGGAAAGAAACGCTGGCGGTTCTGACGATGGGGCTGGCGCACGATTTCAGCAACATCATGGCCGGGATTTATTCCCTGAGCGAAACGTACCAGGCCAGCATCCCGTCCGGCACCGAACTCGACCAGGCCTTTTCCCTGATCAAGCGCAACGCCATGCAGGCGACCCAATTGGTGCAGCGCATCCTGAGCCTGCACCAGGGGAAGGTCGGCCAGCGCAACTATTACAATGCGAGCGAGCTGGTGACGGATACCATCGAAGTGGCCCGCAAGACGATCCGCCGCATCAACGTCCATACCGAATTTGCTGCAGATCCCCTGCCCCTCTTCGTCGACCCAATTGAATTCCGGCAGGTCCTCGTCAATTTGACGTTGAACGCCGCCGACGCCATGCCGGACGGCGGGGAACTCCATTTCAAAACCTTCCTCTGCCAGGAAGTTTCCGCGCCGAACTTCATGCAGGGAGCGTTGCCGAAGCTTCCGGCCGTCTGCGTCGAAGTGCGGGATACGGGGTGCGGGATTGCCCGGGATCACCTTTCGCAGGTTTTCGATCCATTCTTCACCACGAAGCCGCTGAACAAAGGCTCTGGCCTGGGCCTATACAACGCCAAATTGTTCGTCGAGAAGCATGGCGGCGCGATTTCGGTCGACTCGGTGGAAAACCAGGGAACGATCTTCCGCATCTGGCTGGCGAAAGCGAATTTTACGGAATCCGAACGCTTCCAGGCGGAACTGGTGTTGGGCCGCAAGACCGTCCTCCTGGTGGAAGCCCATGGCAAAAATCTGGACCCGACGGCACAATGCCTGCGGGAGAATGGGTTTTACGTGGCTACGGCCCACAGCGAGCGGAGCGCGGTAGAGCTGCTGCATTCGCCTGATTATCAATTTGATGCAGTCATGGCCCTGGTCAATGGCCACCACCGGCTTTCTCCTCGCCTTTTTAACGAAATTGGACGATTGAAACTGCCGATAAAAAAGATTGTGCAGATTTACGGATCGAACCAGGACGAACACGATGCCGCCCTTCTGGACCGGGCCGATCTGGTGATCGGATCCGACGTCCCGGCCGGCGAAATCGCCACCAAACTCCGCGAAACTCTCTCCCGACTTTCGGTGCAATGACTTCCGCCGAGGTATCCAGCGGGGGGCCCTACCGGGTCCTGATTGTGGACGATGAAGAAATCGTCCTGATCGCCCTGCGAGAAACCCTGGTGCGCGCCGGGTACCAGGTCAGCACCGCCAACGATCCTCTGCTCGCGCTCGAGATGCTGCAAACGCAGCAGTTCGCCGCCATCATTTCCGACCAGCAAATGCCCTCGATGCTCGGGCTCGATTTCCTCTCGCGCGCCAAGCAAATGCAGCCCGAGGCGTCGCGCATGCTCATTACGGCGGTCCTAAGCCTCGACACGGTCATCGAGGCGATCAACCGCGGCGAGATTTACCGCTTCATCATCAAGCCGTGGCTGCGCGAGGAACTGCTCGTGACGGTGCAGAACGCCGTTCACCGCTACGACCTCCTCGCCAAGAATGCCCTGCTGCAAGAGGCCACCAAGGCGATGAACGACCGGCTGACCCATCTCAACCGGGAGCTCGAGCAGCAACTGGCCCGGGTCGCGGAACAGAACGCCCAACTCAGCCGCCTGAGCGAGGCAATGTCCAAAAACCTCGCCCAATCGATCGATCTCTGCATCCGCACGATGCAGACTTTCTACCCGACGCTCGGAAACCAGGCGCGCCGCGCCCACGAAGTCTGCCGCTCCATGGGGACGGTGCTGAATCTCACCGCGGAAGAGCGGCAGCAACTGGAGATGAGCGCCTGGCTCCACGACATCGGCCTGATCGGCGTTCCCCGGCATTTGATTCGCAAGTGGCAAACGGAACCGTCCGAGCTCGACGAAGCCGAACGCGCTTTGATCGAGCATCACCCGGTGCTGGGCCAGGAGCTGGCGCCTTTTGTCCATCATCTCGAAGGGGTGGGCGACCTGATCCGGTGGCATCATGAGCGCTTTGACGGACTGGGATACCCCGATCGTTTGTCGCGCGAGAGCATCCCGTGGCTGGCCCGCCTTTTGGCAGTCGCGGTGGCATTTGCCGAAAGCCCTTTCGAACATGAGGACGCCCTTCAAGCCGTTCGCCTGGGCGCCGGAACCGCCTTCGACCCGGAAGCGGTGCGGGCTTTGATCCGGGCGATTCCAGAAGCGGCGGTGCCTCGCCGGGAAAAGGAGGTTCTTCTCTCCGAGCTGACTCCAGGAATGGTGGTAGCCAAAGGAATCTACACCGCCAACGGCCTGTTATTGATCTCCGAAGGACAGCAGCTAAACGCGACCTTCATCGATAAACTCCTTAACCACAACCGAATTAATCCGATAAACCAGTCATTGGTCGTCTACTGCTAAGCAAGCAATGGGATGCTTTCGGATTTACCAACGCAAGCCATAACGGAACCTCGCGCCTCGTGGTGGCAGGCAATTTTTGACGCGTCGGAAGACGCTCTGTTGGTATGTACGCGCGGCGGCGAGATTTGCGAACAGAACCCCCGCGCCCGCAAGCTCTTCGAATCGGCCAACTGGGACCCAAAAGCGAGGATTTTCGAAGCGGTGACCGGCCCGGCCGCCGCGAAACTCAAAGCCGCCCTCGAAAGGGATGGCCGGTTCCCGGATCAGTTATCCTCGATCGATTTTCTGCCAACCGGGCCTTTGCGGATGGTCGTGGACCTGATGGTCGCCCGCCTGGATGGCGAGCATTCCCTCGTCACGATCAAGGACGCCAGCCGCCGCTGGCGAATGGAATCGCACGTGCACCGGCTGATGACGGCGCTGGATGCAACCGCGGATGTATTTTTCCTGACCGATGCCGATTACCGCATCACCTACGTCAACGCCGCTTTTCAGAACGTCACCGGGCACACCATCGAGGATACGCTGGGCCAAAGCGCGGAATTCCTTCGGGCCCCCCGGGATCGCGGCAAGGTCCAGGGTTACATCGAAGCCATTGAGCAGGGCGGCGACTGGATTGGAGAGCTGACGAATGTTCGCCGGGATGGCACCACCTACCCGGTGGAGGCCACGGTGTCGCCGATTTACGATCGGAACGGGGCGCGCATCGGCTATGTCTCGTGCGAACGCGACATCAGCGCGAAGAAGAGGCTCCAGGAAGACCTCGTCTCGCAACGCGACTTCAGCCAGAGCATTCTCCACTCGATCGACTCGGCGGTTTACGCCATCGACAGGAATTTCCGCCTCACCCAGCTCAACAGCACCTGGAAACAGCTGCCGGAAGAGCACGGGTGGCTCAAACTTTCCCGCCCGCCCGAAGAAGGGGCGCTGCTCCTCGACTATGTGGACAATCCGGCCAAGCGGGCCGAACTGCGGATCGCGTTCGAATCCGTGATGGAAACGGGCGAAGTCCTGGACATGTACGCGAGCGGCGGCGGCAAGCATTGGCTCGTCCGCATTTCGCCCTGGAGGCACGGCAGCCAGATGGCCGGCCTGCTTTACCAGGTCAGCGACCAGACGAAGATCAACGAGCTGCAGAACGCCCTGTATCAGGCCCAGAAGCTCAAAACCATTGGCTCGCTGGCGGCCGGAATCGCTCACGATTTCAACAATCTTCTGCTCGTCATCCGCGGCAACACCACGCTGCTGCTCCTCGGTGATGAGATGGTCGAATCGTCCAAAAAATATCTGCAAAACATCGAGCAAGCCTCCGCGCGCGCGGCGGACATCACCCAGCAACTGCTCGCCTTCAGCCGCGCTTCCAAGGACAAGATCGCCGTCTTCGATTTCAACAGCATCATCGAGGAAGTCGCACAGCTCGCCGGACGCTCTCTCAAGTCCAATATCGAAATGCGCCTGGCGCCGTCGGCGGCCGTGTGCAAAGTGCGCATGGACCCTTCGCGGGCGCATCAGGTGATTCTGAACTTGTGCGTGAACGCCCAGGACGCCATGCCGGGCGGCGGCGTGCTGGAACTGACGAACGAACTCGTGACTCTCACGCCGCATCAGGCCGCCAAGACCGAGTATCCGGCGGGCACCCCGTTCCTGCGCTGCACCGTCCGCGATTCCGGCACTGGCATACCGCCGGATGTTCTCCCGCGCATTTTCGATCCATTTTTCACCACCAAAGATCCGGGCCGCGGGACAGGCCTCGGGCTTTCCATCGTTCACGGGATCGTGAGCCAGGCGGGCGGATTCGTGGAAGTGAACAGCACGCTGGGCAAGGGAACCGAAATCCGGGTGTTCCTCCCGACCGTGGACAGCGAACTCACCGCCACTCCGGAAGCCCCGGTCAACCCGGTGAACTGCACCGGCCGCCTCCTGGTGGTGGATGACATCGATCTGGTGCTCGAGTGCACGTGCGATTTCCTTAGCGCGGTCGGCTTCAAAACTTTCCCGGCCCGGAGCGCGGACGAAGCGCTGCGCATCCTGGCCCAGGAGAAAATCGATCTCATCCTGTCCGACTACAACATGCCCGGGATCAGCGGGCTGGAATTGATCGCCCAGGTCCGCAACCGCTGGCCCGAAGTCAAATGCATCCTGGCCTCCGGCTACCTCGAAGAACATATCGAACGCCGCCTGATCAACGAATTCCAAGCCGGCACCCTCAGGAAGCCCTACAACGTGGCGGATGCGGCTGAGATGGTCCGCGCGATGTTGGCGGAGGCAAAAGAACCTCAAGCTCTCGCGAAAGCGGCGGCCTAACGGGCTCGGAACGAGCGCCACCTCCCTCGGCTTCCCGCAGTTTGCCAGGCAGCCGGACTGAAACCGGTTGAGGCGATGGCCCGGCATGGTAAGTTGCTCCGAATGCGAGCGCCGTTCGCAACCTCCGGGAGGGCCATTCTACTCTGTTTTCTCTGCGCGGCCGCCTGCGCGGCGGAAAAAGTGCGCATTGGACTTCCTCCGCAATTGATCTCCGCCAGCGTGCTGCTGGCCAAGGAACAGGGCTATTTCTCCCAAGAAGGCCTCGCGGTGGAGCTGGTCGATTTCGTGACCGGCAAGGATGCGCTTGTCAAACTTTTCGCGGGGGAACTCGATTTCGCGGTCGCCGCGGAAACGCCGCTCGTCTTCGCCGCGCTCAACGGCGAGCAGTTCCGGATCATGGCCACCCTCGGGCAGTGCAGCAAGGCGCTCGCCCTGGTCGGACGCCGGGATCGCGGCGTGGATGGCTTCAGCCGGGTGCGCGGGAAAAAGGTGGGCATCACGCGCGGCACGAATGCCGAATTCTTTTTCGACACCTTTCGCGTCTTGAGCGGGATCGAACCCGGCGCGGTCGAAGTGAGCAACATCGAACCGGACCAGCTGGAAGAGAGCATCCTGAGCGGTCGCTGCGACGCCATCATCACCTGGGATCCAGCCTTGAGCCGGGTCAAGGAGAAGCTGGGCGCCAATGGCTATTCTTTTGACGGCGATGGATTGTATCGCTGGAGCTGGAACTTGGTGGCACGAGCAAACTCCAACCTCAAAAGCGTTGAAACGCAAAAATTGTTGCGCGCCATCCAGCGCACGGGGCGGGAGATCGAAGCGGACCCCGCTCAGGCGTCCCGGCTGATCGAGAAAAAGGTCAACATCCCCTGGGAGCGCATCGCCACGCTGCTGGCGGACTATGAGTTCAAACCGCAACTAAGGCAGGAATTGATCCTCCAGATGGAAGCACAATACCGCTGGTTGATGCGGCGCCAGGAGAAGCCCTTGCCCAATTTGTTGCGTTATATCGAAACTGGACCGCTCAAGGCGATTTCGCCGGACGCGGTCACAATCCTCGAGTAGATGCTGATCCGCGACCAGCTCAAGCAAACGTTCCGCAGCATCGCCTGGGCGCTCGCCCTGGCGGGCAGCCTTTTTGTCCTCATGTATCTCGGCTGGCTGCAGATGGCCGCGGCGCGCAGTTGGGCGCACGAGGTCTTGAAAGCGGTCTTTCAGTGCCACGTGCTGGGAACCGAGCAAGTGACCCAGCAAAATCCCCGGAGCGAGGAACAGTACAAAGTCAGCAGCGCGAACCTCGGCCGTCTCTTGGCCGCCCCTCCGGTGGCGTTGCGTTCCCAAAGCGCGGTTCAGGAGATTCGTTCCCGCAAACAGCGCATTGACCAGCTCTTGCAGCGGCCTGAGCTGGAAATGAACACCGTCACGTCCACGGAGCGCGGGACCATCCTGCGCGGCCAGATCGTGCTCGACTCCACCGCCATGGTCAGCGCTGCCGAAGCGCTCTACTTGCGGGCCGACCGAAATGCGCAACGCCTGCGGGTTTGGACCCTGGTGGTGAATGTGCTCGCCCTGATCGGGGTGGCGGCGAGCGCGGGACTGGCCTTTTACCGCGTCAATCGCAGGCTGGTGGGTCCGCTCCGGGAGATGGCGCTTGGCGCGCAGCGGCTTGGAACGGGCGAACTTGGCTACCGGCTAAAGCTGCAGCGGCCGGACGAACTGGGCAGCCTTGCCCAAAGCCTGGATGCCATGGCGGAACGCCTGTCGCAGCGCCAGGCGGAACTTGAGGAGAAACTGCGGGATCTCGATACGTTCTGCTACAGCCTGGCTCATGACTTGAAAGCTCCCCTCCGCACCGTGAGCGGGTTTGGCGAGCTGCTGGAACTCGATCACGCCGCCGAACTCAGCCCGGAAGCGCGCCAATACATCCGGGCGATGCGCGGCGCCAGCCTGAAGATGGCGGCACTCATCGACGATCTGCTGCAGTACGGAGCCCTCACCCATCAGGCGTTCGTTATCGAGAAGGTGCCACTGGCTGGCCTGATTGACGACTGCTTGAGCGATCTGAGCGGTGACTTCGCCCAGAGGGGCGCATCCGTCAGCGTCGGCGCCATGCCCGCCGTCCTGGGCAATCGCTCCGTACTGCGCCAGGTGATCGTGAATCTGCTCACAAACGCGGCCAAATTCGTCCCGCCGGACCGAAAGCCGAATATCAGCATTTCGTGCCAGCCAGACGGGCCCTGGTGCAAGCTCCAGATCCGGGATAACGGCATCGGGATCGCCCCGGAACATCATCGATCGATCTTCGGCCTCTTCCAGCGGCTGCATCGGGATTCGGATTATCCCGGCACCGGCGTCGGCCTGGCCATGGTGGAAAAGGGAGTCCACCTGCTGGGCGGGACGGTCGGAGTCGAATCCGAACCCGGCCAGGGAAGCACATTTTGGTTGAGACTGCGCGGCGCCGGCAGCGAAGAGCCCGCGCTGCCCCCCGCCCCGCGCCCGGACGCCAAAGCCGTCCTGAAGTAAGGGCTTACTTCTGGCTGGCGAGAAACTCGATCAGGTTCCGCAAATCCCGCTTGGACAGCATTGACGCAATCTCGGCGGGCATCGCCGATAGCCCGAGGTTCAACTCCTGGATGCCCGCTTTGGGCAGCTTGAGCCGGCCGTCTTCCCCCGACTCGATCGTCACGTTCTCCGCATCGTCGCCTTTCAACAGGCCGACGTGCGTTTCGCCGGATTTCATTCGAATGATCAGGTTCTCATATCCCGGCGTGATGCGGCTGTTTGGGAGGAGGATTGATTCCATGATCTCCTCCCGCTTCAGCCGGGCGCCGACTCCCGCGAGGTTCGGCCCGACCTCTCCGCCGGTTCCATTCAGCTTGTGACAGCGCAGGCACGCGACATCCTCACGCTCGAAAAATATTTTCCGGCCTGCGTTGGCGTCGCCGCCCACGAGGCATTCTGAATGACTGGCCAGCGGATCTTTGGCCCGAGCCTCCGCGAACCGGGTCCATTGCGAATGAATAAGCGGATCTTTGCGCTTGGCGGCCGCCTCGAAGATTTCCAGGGAGATTTCCCGCGGCGCCTTTCCCGAAATGGCGCGATCCAGCCACATCGAAAGCACCGGATCGACCACCGGGTTCTGCGCGTTGCCGAGCACTTCCAACGCCGCCTGCTTTTCCGCGGGAATGCCCTCCTCCAGCATGCGCAAAGCCACGCTGACCGCATCGGCCGGCTGGCTTTTCATCTGCAACGTGCGAGCCTCCTTTCGAATCTCAGGATTCTCATCCGCCGAAGCGGCCTGGAGAGCGCCGCGGAGCTGGGGCGCTTTCAACGCAGTGAGCGTGCGCAGCGCCTCGAGTCGCACCGGTTGCGGCTCCTCCTTGTCCGAAACAATCTTCACCAGCTCCGGCGCGATGCCATCCACCCCGAGCCGGACGGCCGCTTGCATCCCGGCGAGGCGAACTTCGTTCGGGCCGGGCTTCAGCAAGTTCGGCACTTCCGAGCGAAACGTGATCGCGGCCGCGCGCGCTTCGCGTTCCGGCAAAGGCCGCCAGAGGCCGAGAAACAAATCCCGTTTCGGCGCTTCGGACCAGCGGCCGAGCAGCTCGATCGCGTCCGCGCGCAGCTCCGCCACGAAATTCGTGTTGGAGGCAAACTCGGTGAGGGCCATGGCGTTCTCAAGTTTGCCCAGGCGATAGTTCGCGTGCAGAGCGCGGCGCATCGCCCCCTTCGGAATGGTCGACTTGCTGATCAACGCGGCCAGCTGGCTCATTCCCGCGTTGATTGGGAGATCGTAAATCGCGCGGGCCGCCTCCAGCACCAGTTGCGGCTTGGCTTCATAAAGGAACATCGCCACCTCCGGCTTTTGCAGCCGGCGCATGGCCAGGAGCGCTCCCAGCCGGACCGCGGGCGAAGGGTCACGGGCCGCCGTGTCGAAAGCGTTCACGTCATTGAAGCCGGCCAGGGCCATGGCTCCGGCGTGGCGGAGGAACGGATCGCTGTCGTTGTTGTCCCGTAGCGCCTGGATTACTGCCTCCGCGGCGTCCGCTGAGCCGAGCTTGCCCAGCCCCATCAACCCGAAATACCGGACGCGGGGACTGGAATCCGTCGCTGCGCGAACCAGGGACGGCTCGGCAGCGGGCAGGCGCGAGTCGGCCAGCACTTTGGCCGCCTGGGCGCGAAGCTCCGCGTTGGTGGCGTTGTCCAGAAGCGGAAAGAGGGTGGAGTAGACCAGCGGCTCGCCGCGGGCGAGCTGGCCGAGAGCCCAGATGGAATGGAATCGGGCCAGGTCGTTCAGCGAATTATGCAAGGTGGCCAGCAGCACGTTCGTCGCCGCCAATCCCCGCCCGGCCAGTTCGAACTGCGCGTCGAGCCGCACCCGCATGTCCGGATGCGCCAGCAGGCCCGCCAACTCGTCCAGCCCGCGCTTTTCCATCCCCTGGGCGATCAACTGCCGCGTCTGCGCGATGAGCGGATCCTTCGCCGTCTTCTCGTCGAACACGCGAAAGAGCCGGCCCTTGCCGGTTTTTTCCCAGCCCTCGACCCAATCCAGCACGTACACGCCTCCATCCGGCCCAAAATCCACATCGGTGGGATAAAGCTCCCAGGCGAACTGCCTCAGGTCGATCACGTCGAAGCCGGCCCCGCGCGGCTGCACCGCGAAGCTGTGGACGCCCCCGGGAAAATCGCACAGGAAAAAATGATTTCGATAGGAGGCCGGCAGACCGACGCCCGGGTAAAAGGCCAGCCCCGCCGGCCCGTGGCCGATATGGGCGATCGGCGGGAGCAGATAAGCGCCCGTATTGTTCGGGGGCAATTCCCAAAGCCCCTCCAGATTCCACGCCCCCATCTTGGGCAGATGCTGCCAGCCGATATGCCAGCCATACTCGCCGCCCTCCACCACGTAGAGCCAGCGCGCCTTGTCCCCGCCATCACCGTTATTATCCCCGGTCCAGAGGTTGCCATACTGATCGAACGCCAGCTCCTGCGGATTTCTCAGTCCGGTGGCAAAAAGCTCCAGATCGCTCCCGTCCGGATTGCAGCGCAGCACCGCGCCCGAGTCCGGATTGAACAAATGGCGCCCGCCGGACTCCACATTCAACCCTCGGTCGGCGATGCTGAAGTAGAGCTTGCCGTCCGGGCCGAACCGCAACCCATGCAGGTCATGTCCGCCAAAGGAGATGTGCACCCCAAAGCCGGTCGCCAGCAGTTTGCGGGAATCGGCCACGCCATCGTGATTGCTGTCCTTGAGCAGCCAGAGATCGGGAATGCAGGCGAAGTAAACGCTCCCTTTCCGGGGGAGCACCCCTGCGGCCACGCCCGACACCAACGTGTTGAAGTTTTCCGCAAAAGTCGTGGCCTTGTCCGCCACGCCATCTCCATTCGTATCCACCACCAGGCGCAGGCGCTCGGACTCGACCTCCAAATCACGAAAGTCGAATTTCCCGTCCTTGTTCCGGTCCTGAATGAGCTTGGGCGGAAGATTCGTATTACCCGGCACGAGCACCTTGCGGAAGAAGTTCGAGCGATCAGCCACCGAGCGGAACGAAAAGTCGTCATTCAACCAATCGGGATGATTGCGAATGTCGAACACCGAGGTTCTCCGCCGGTGAGTCTCCACCACATAAGCCCGCCCCTGCTCATCAAACGCAAAACTGACCGGATTCTGGATCAGCGGTTCTGCAGCGAAGATCTCCGCTTTAAATCCGGGATTCAGCCGCAGCTTTTTCACGGCCAGTTCGAGCTCGGACGGCGCGGCGTTTGTCGCCGCCGGGAGAGAGCTTTCGGCCCCGAAAGAACGAAAACCCAGAACCAAGACGAGCAGTAAAACACGGTGCATCGGCGAAAAATTAGTGCACCGCGCCACCCAAACAAAGAGGAAATTGGGGAGCTGCAAAAACCACGGTGCTCCCTCCGCGCGTCCTTCCAAGGTTCCAGTCCCCCCTAGGAAGCAGGGCTTGCGCTCCGCCGATTTTCGGTTGGCCCCGGGGCGCGAATCGGCGACGATTCGTTCGTGCCATTCCTTTTGCGCTCAATGCCAATTCTGTTCTGACTTCAAAACCGTGATGCCTCCGTTGCTGCCCATCCTCGCCGGTCTCGCCGCCACCCTTTCCACCGATCCCGGCGCTGCCCCGGGCGGCCATTTCGAGAAAGTGGTCCTGGCTACGAATCTTTACGAACCGATCCAACTGTCCATCGCCCGGGACGGCTCCGTTTATTTCGGGGAGCGGCACGGGGCGGTGAAAGTCTGGGAGCAGGCCACAGGGCAAACTCGCAGCCTTGGTCAACTGAACGTTTTCAGCGGACCGGAAGACGGACTGCTCGGGCTGGCGCTGGATCCTGGTTTTCATACCAACCACTGGGTTTACCTCTTCCACTCCACGGTCGGGATTCTGGAAAACCGGGTGTCCCGCTTCACGGTGGGCCCCGAGGGACTGGCGCTCGATTCGCAAAAGGTTCTGCTGCACATCCCCACGCTGCCGAAGAAGCCGAACCATTCGGGGGGAGGCCTCGGTTTTGATGCGCACGGAAATCTTTACGCTTCCACCGGGGATTACACCTTCATCACCGATTCGGACGGCTACAGCCCGCTTGATGAGCGGCCGGGGCGGGAAGTCCACGACTCGCAACGCACGGCGGCCAATTCCAACGATCCGCGCGGAAAAATCCTGCGGATTCATCCCGAGCCGGACGGATCGTACACCATCCCAGCAGGCAACCTGTTCCCAGCGGGCACTCCGAAAACTTTGCCCGAGATTTACATCATGGGGTGCCGCAATCCGTTCCGGTTCAGCATCGATCCGCTGACGGATCAACTGTTCTGGGGCGATGTCGGACCGGATGCTCCCCAGGCCGATCCGCTGCGCGGCCCGGCGGGCGTGGATGAATTCAATGCCGCGAGCCAGGCCGGGAATTTTGGCTGGCCTTACTTCGCCGGGGACAACAAGCCGTACGTGCAATACAACTTCGCCACCAAAACTTCCGGGGTGCGATTCGACCCGGTGCATCCGGTGAACAACTCGCCGAACAACACAGGGCTGCGAGAGCTGCCACCGGCGCAGCCGGCCTTTATCTGGTACACGCCGGGGCCTTCGGCCCGGTTTCCTGAACTGGGCTCCGGCGCCCGCTCCGCGATGGCAGGACCGGTTTATCATTTCGATCCCGCGCTCCAATCGGACCGAAAACTTCCCGCCGAACTCGATGGCAGTCTCTTCATTTTCGAGTGGGAGCGCAGTTGGATTAAAACCGTCCGACTGGACGCCGGTGGCAAAGTGAAGGAAATCCGGGCGTTCGCCCCGGAAATCAAGATCAAGCGTCCCATCTCGATGGAGAGCGGACCGGACGGTGCGCTCTATTTGATCGAGTGGGGCAGCGCCTGGTACAACAACAAGGACGCGCAGCTGGTGCGGTTCGAGTACCACGCGCGCTAGACCTGGCCGACCCCGCCGACTGAGGCCAAACCGAGAGGAGCCCGTCCGACGCAGTGATCCTTTCTTTGTCGAGCGCTGGCCTTGGCCGGTTCTCGGTTCGAAGGCCGGAAAACTTTGAGCGCGGATTGCTGGCAGGACGCGGATAGGTTTGGCGGACCGCTCTTTGGCGAACGGCAGGGCGTGAGTCTGGATAAGGGCGTAGTTCATGATTTGCCGCTGGCCCACTTTTTTTGAGAAACTGGAGGTACAGTTTGGGACAGTGGGTTTTTAGGAGCGGGTGTTAGGACCCGCGCTGGCGCGGCGGAATATGGAGTTCTAAAGGGAGAGGAAAAGGGAGTCTTCTCGCGCAGAGACCGCTGAGTCCGCAGAGGAAAACGAGCCTGGAGCGGAGAGCAGAGAACGGCGGGGTCATTCATCTGCGCATTCGGATCGTTTGGCATTTTGGGGGGTAAAGGGCTTGAACAGGAGGTCACGGAGGAAACGGAGGCGAGGCGAGTTTTCTCGCGCAGAGAACTGAGTCCGCAGAGGATGGTCGGGCGGCAGGGACAATTGCGTGTTGATCGCGGATGGCGCCGAGAACGGATGCGCTGGTGGAGGACCGATTTGGAAACGGGCCGGATGGGGCATGAACTTGTTTTGATACGGGAGAAGCGCGGGGATGTCTTTCATGCGGCCTCCGGGATGGGCTGGTGGTGATGGGTGGGAGTGGATGAGCGGCGGTTGGACGATGGGCGGCTTCCGGCGGATTCCCGGGAACCGGATGAGGGAGGGGGCGGCGCGGAATCGGGGCGACGCTGGGTTTTCCGAGACGGTTTTTCGGCCGAGGCCGCAGGTGACGGGCGGGCGAGCGCTTCGGACGACTGGGTTGGTTCGGACGGCTGGGGCTGTTGGGGCACCTCGGGGCTGGGCAAGGGGTCCGGTGGAAAACCCTCATGAGCCGCCTTTTCGCGGGCGGCGACGAAGACCGGGTGATGGCCGAGGACGTGATCGACAATGGCGGAAAAGCGGTCTCGTTCCTCTTCCAGACCGGGCTCGGCCGGTGGCGCGGAGCGGCGGAGTTTTTCCTCCTGGATTTGCACTTTGCGTTCCTGGAGATCGTTGGAGCGATGGCGCTGGACGAGAAAGAGAAGGCCTTTGAGCCGCTGGAAATCATCTTTGTCGTCACTGCCTGCCAGAGCGAGATCGAAGGCGCGGCGTTCGAGGAGGTGAAGGGTGGCGGTGGAGAAATCGGCCCGGGCATCGGCGGCGAAGC
This sequence comes from uncultured Verrucomicrobiota bacterium, assembly GCA_964566945.1. Taxonomy (GTDB): domain Bacteria; phylum Verrucomicrobiota; class Verrucomicrobiia; order Limisphaerales; family SXQI01; genus DASVNK01. The sequence continues at coordinate 52,907 of CAZMKE010000037.1, forward strand.
GGTTGATCTCGCGGGCGGCTTCGAGAGCCTGGGGCGAGTCGTCCAGGACTTCCCGAGCGCGGGCGTGAGCGATGTAGCGCTGGAGGCTGGTTTTGGGAATGGTCCGGCCAAACTTTTCCTGGGCGAGTTCGACTGCCTTGCGATAGGAGTGGAGATCGACCCACTCCGTGAGCTGTGCGAGTTGAGCGTCGGTGAGACCGGCAAGGGCTTTGAGGGGGCGCGGTTGTTTCATAGGTTTGAGGGTTTAAGGGTTCGAGAGCGGGCAGGGCTGAGCCTGACCCTTTTCGGGGAGTTGATGCTTGGGTGTTTGGGATTGGCCGGGAGAGGCGCAGCCGAAGCCGTGGGCGCAAGGGAGCCCTGCCCCCGGATTTCGGGGATCTGCAAACGGGTCACCCGGGCTGGGAGGAAGTCTGAACAGGGCGCGTGGGCGCGCTGTTCGGACGGCCTGAAAGGACCGGGTGACATGGGATTTGTTGATCCATGTCACATTTCCAGTAGAGCATCAGTGCTTTTGGTTGTCAAGAAGGGGAAAATGACCAAAAACCAAATGCCAAATACCAAGGGGGAGGAAGCGGGGAACTGAGAGCTGAGAGCGGGGAGCAGGGAGCAAAGTCATTGTTGGCATTGAGGGTCCTGGCGCGTTCAACGTCAACTGCCGTCGTTCGTCGCTCCGGAAAACAGCGGCACGATTCATTGATTCATTGCGCCCGCAGTTTATCAACTGCAGGCCGCCACGCTTTAGGAGGTCTCCGCTTTTCCCAGGTCGTGGCCTAAGGTGAGGGAGGGCCTCCGCCCGACCCGACTGCAGCCACATCTCGCTGGACTGCGCGCATTTGAATAAACTTTTCTCGGCCACGCGGCGTTAGCCCCCAGGAGTCATCAAAAAGATCCACCAAACCAAGAGCAGCAAGCTGAATTAGTATTCTGTTCACAGCGTCGCCAGCCATCTGATTCGGAACAACTTCGACTGATTTAGAAGCCCTCAAATAATTAGCAAGATGACCCTGGAAATGGTGCCTCGGCCAACGCCAGAAAAGCGCGTCCGCCAGAGCAGAGAACGCCTCGTCCCAAGTCATCGTCACCGTCACCGGAGCTACACCCCTCGTAGGGTGGAACACGAATGTAGTCTGATCCTCGCCGGAAGCAAAAAGGCTGGTTGTGTCATGAATTGACAGCTGCTTTCGGAGCCGATCGACCTCGTTTCGCAGCTCCAAAATCTCCCCGGCAGCGTTCTCACTTACGAGTCGGTCGGCTCGAACCCAACCGATCGCAGGCTTCGTTCGGGTCAGATAAGCCATACTCAAAGCGACAAGCCCGGCTACCTCCTCCGATTTCGAATACATTTTGCAGAGATTGCCTCTCAACAAATCCCGAAAAGATTTCAGCTTAGCGTCCTTCTCCGGGTCTGTTTCAGTTTTGTCGCGAACAAGCTTGCCAGGGTCGCCGTGAAGAAAGGCAAGGCGCGGCTTGCCACGCTTTGCAGCATATTCGTACTCCATTTGCGTAAAGCTCTTGCCGTCGGGGCCAAGAGAGCCATATTTGCCGGCAACAATCACGACGTAATAGTCGCATTCGTCGATCACCTTCTGAATGAGCTCCCAAGCGGTGCCATCAGAAGCAGGAAACAGCTCCATCGCCGATGGGATGCAGTCCAGGGAAAGAAGTGCTTGCATTACGTGCTGCCGTTCCTCCCGGAGATCCTCGTAAGTAGAGCTCACAAAAACCTGGTACTTCTTGTTCATTGGTGCCACCGGCATCCAAGCTGAATCCCAATTTGACCTCAAGCATTTACAGATCGGCCACTGTCAACGGATGATTCGATTGCCGAACCAGGTCGGAAACAGAAAGGATGCCCCGGTGAAAGAGGGCAAGGTTGCGATCGCCAAACACGTCGGCTCCGGGAATACGAGTCAGCCAACGATCAAGGCTCTCTGAGCTGACCGAGAAGCTGAACTTTACAGTCCTCGTGAAAGGCCGGGAACAGCCGTTTGAGCGAAGCTCTGAACTTCTGTCGTAAAGCACTCGCAAGTTTGCTTTGCATATTTCCTTTCAAATCCGAAGTGGAGTTTGGCCCATTGAAATAGTCCCTCAACGCCATTAACCAACTGCACTCGGTCTGAATTCGCTCCAAGATTCCTACTCCACGGCAAGCTCGAAGGGTTCTCCTCCGACCGCCTGTTCCGGTTCCTCAACGCGCTCGATCAGGAAGTCTAGATCGTCATCCGCCAGACCAAGAAAAAGCGCGCCCACGCACCGGGCATCCGCGTTCTGGTCCCGGCGTGATCCGCCCGTCAAAAAGTTTCGTTCCGTTTATTGCCTGCACAATTTAATTATCGGGCAATTTTAAAACGACGTTCTGCCTCACTTCCAATCACGACAGCACTAAGTCAAGCATTGGCGCAGCTTGCGCATCAATTGTCAGGCAACCACCTGATTTTAAAACGGCCAATACTTCCGGTCCAACTTCAAAGGACTGAACCGAAGTAAATCCGCGAAACAGTTCTTTCTGAAATAGCGTGTAAAGCTCCGTCGAGGCTGACGTCTCATGGATTGTCGCGATCTCGCCCGCGATCAATGTTTGCGGATTCCAAAAACCACCCGGCGCAAACGTGATCGCGGATGGATGCCTGCCCAGTTGGATCTCGTAAACCGCCTTTCCGCCAGGCGGACGAATACCTGTCAAAGCCAATGCCATCGCCAGTTTCGACGGAAAATCCTTCTTTTGTCCAACTTGGACAATACGGGCCAGGTTGAAGGGTTTACCCGCCGCTTGAACGACACCGGATGCCCGGCTTATTTGTCACTGTTCTACTCTGACCCATTTTTCGCCTTTTTCGAATCGACGATTGACATTCAAGCGGTAGGCAAATAGAAACGACCGTGATTGACGGGAAATTGTGTTATCCCGCTTAACCCTAGCTGTCCTAACTCTTCTGTTTGTGGGAAAGATTCATTTCCCACTGACATTCTTTGTTTTGGCTGGCGCCAATCCCAAATCGCCAGCTGAAGCGCGTCAGCTGTGGAACGCCAATTCGAGCCGACTGAGGGAACTTTTACAAGACACGCTTGACTTGGATAAACGCCGAGAATCGCCTTTAAGGGCGCGAGACCCCTGTACGCACGGAACTGAAGAGCGACATTGGCAAAGGCAGCGTCCTCCGCATCTTGTTCCCTCCATGATTTTCGATATTGCGATAGCGCGATGGATTATGCCGTAGCTATGGACGCACTTCCAACAGGCCTTTTTCGCTATTACGGCCATACACTGCTGCCTGAGGAGAGGCCTTTAGAAAATTCGGGGCTCAAAGTTCTTGAGTACTTGAGCTTGAAGGTCACACCACCCGACCGATTCAATGACTTGTTTGAGCTTTCTCCGGTGATTGAGAGGCCAGTTACGAAAGATGAGGCGCGGGCAAGCCTCAGAGCAGCGATTGGAGGCGACTGTCGAGAGCGAGGCTTACCAATCGCGCTCGGCAATGACCTTGTTGAGGTCCTTCTCAGACTGAAACCTAGCCAGTCAGACTTGAACTACGTTACCCAGCAGAGTGTTCCTTCGATAATCGGCCAGCAATACGGCGTCGTTTGCTTCAGTGCGGTCCAGGACGACATGCTAATGTGGGCCCACTACGCTGCATACAGCCACGGGATCATGCTGGAATTTGATCCAGCCGCACCACTGTTTGGCGCTCCCGCGTTTTTCAAAGTAGAATACGACGACGACCGCGTCGTCTCCGAGCCGCAAGCCACAGATGGAATCTGCCAAGCCGTAAACTTGGCTCGTCGAAAGAGCCGCGTTTGGGAGAATGAAGCTGAGTATCGTTTGGTTGTACCTTTGGACCAAACAACGAAAGTGCTGACAGGCAACGGAAATCCAATTTACCTCCTAGAAATAGAACCTGAGTGGATCCGCTCGATCACCGTCGGCCAAAGAGCTTCGTTTGAAATGAAGGGTGAAATTAACAAGCTCCTGAGACGACCCGATCTGCAGCACCTGCATTCTCAAAGATTCAGAATGGTGGTGGATTCAAAATCGTTCCGGTTGAATCGAGAACGAGTGACCAGCTTCTGACATCTTGATACCGTGCGAGGTACCAGACTTGAGCAATGCCACATTGGTAATCGTGCCCGCCGGAACATTCCGCGTGTGCGAGCTCGCCCCTTGACTCGAACCTGCGCTTTGTGCTCGCGGGAGCGGGCTCTGGCGCTTTTCGGGCTGCCAAGGTGAAAGTTTCCGGCGATCGCGGTCATGGTAGGACGTTTGTCGTCTGAGTCGAGTTGCGATTGCCAACTTTGCCGGATCGCATTTGCGGCGCAAGGCGAAATCTCCTGAAGTCCAGCCAAGGCGCGACAATTCTTCGTTGATGATTATCTCCTTTTGCATCGGCACTCTCTCGCCTCAATTCATCCGAGTGCCGCTCGCCCAGGCCTTGGTCCGTCTTCTCCAGCTCTGGACACGACAGGTCAAAACGGGATGCCGGGCTTATGCGTCACTGCTCTGGTCTGGTACCTTTTCCGTTTCTGACCCCGTTTCCCGGTGGATCGCCAATTTTGAAGTTAGCCTCGGCAACATGGTTTCTATTGTTTCGGGCTTCCCGTCCCAAGTGTCCTGATTTCGCAGATGCAATGAAGCCGCCGGGACTAGGTCCCAGTAATCACTCCGCGAGGTCTTTTTTTCATACGCGCGAAAGGGAACTGATAGCATGCGCTCAAGGCGCGCCTTCCCACCGTCTCCCCCAAAATCCTGGACATCGGCCAAAGCGTCCGGATTCGCCAAAGCACTCTCGAATACCTCGCGACCTTATGCGATCAGCCAGCCACGAAAGTAATCGAAGACGTCATCGCTTGCGTAGCCTAAAATCGCCGTTGCTGCAGCCCACAAGCGAAGATCATAAGACTCGGCAAGAAGTTCATCGAAGATCCTGCCAAACTGAATAATGTCAGGAATGCTTCGGCATTGCAGTTGTTCCACCAACCTGTCCGGAAGGCGACGCAGATCTCCGGCATCATTCTTTGCTTCTCGGATTATTCCCCAAACTTCTTCGCGATTCATAGGCGCTTCAATGACTCAGCGGATCTTTGAGTGGTGGAAATTGTGCTGATTGAAATAGTTCTGATACCACCCCCGACTCCGCTGAAATCTTGCGTTAAGTCCCCTTGGATTCGTGCCTGTCCGTTCTGCGGCGAGCGCCCGGATAAAAATCTCTTCCGCCGCGTCGGAAATGGGGTCCGACTCGAGCGATGCCACCTCTCTTATCGTGTCTACCGGAAGATTCAGCCTTTGAGATCTGCGCACCTCAGCTCGCCCCTTCGCCTTTTGCTCGCGGGAGGGGGCTCTGGTGCTTTTCCGGCTGCCAGGGTGAAGTTTGACGACGATCGCGGGCATCGTTAGGACGGTTTCTCGTCTAAGTCGATTTGCGATCGTCAACTTTGCCGGATCGCATTTGCGGCGCAAGGCGAATCTCCTGAAGTCCAGCCAAGGAGCGACAATTCTTCGTTGATGATTATCTGCTTTTGCATCGGCACTCTCTCGCCTCAGTTCATCCGAGTGGCGCTCGCCCAGGCCTTGGTCCGTCTTCTCCAGCTCTGGACACGACAAGTCAAAACCGGATGCCGAGCTTATGTGTCATTGCTCTAGCCTGACCTCCTTTCAGATTTCAATAATTCTACAATCGCTTCCGCTTTCATCTTCTGGGCGTAGTCGAGGGGAGTAAACCCATGCTTGTCCCGAATGCTCGGATCTGCTCCCTCCTCCAAAAGCCGTTGCACCACAGGAATGGCTTCTTCGGGCTCTTCTCGGAGGCATTTCTCCCCATGTGCGCTTTTTACCCACGCGAGCTTTCGGTCCGCAAAGCCCAAAACCCCGTAGTGTAATGCTGTCTGGCCCTCTTGATCTACTTCATTCACCGCAAGACCAAGGCTCAAAAACAATTCAACGCCTGGCAACCATTTGGCGCTAGCTGCGGCGGATAGTAATGAGCCCGAGTAAGGCAGAACCTTTTCGTCAATTCGCGCGCCACGCTCGATCAAAAGCTTTGCAGCATCCAAATCTCTCATTGAAACCGCCGTGGACAAGGGACTAAAGTCTCCGCCCGGATTCAAATTCGCTCCATGGTCGATCAGCAAACTCATAAGAGCCTTGTTACCGTGCTTCGTGGCTTCACCCAGCGCTGAAATCGTATCGCTCGATTTTAAGTTCGGATTTGCACCTCGCTCAAGCAAAAGTTTAACGACCGGAATCCTCCGCGCTGTGACCGCGAGAAACAGTGCCGTTTCCGCGCCCGGATATCCGCGCTGAGGTTTTGTTCTTCCATCAATCGTCGCGTCGTTATCCAGCAACCATCTCACCAGTTCTACATGGCCCGCCTGCGCCGATGAGTGAAGCGCGGTAAAATCCTGGAGCGACTTCGCGTCTATAGGCACGCCGGCCGCCACAAAGTTCTTAACTTCATCAAGAAGACCGCGCTCTGCGGCCGTCCAAATATCCAGCGGTTGGTCAACAAGTGGCATAGTTTCTACTGAACGGTAACGACGAGGCCAACGACGCCTTCTCGCGGAGTTTCACCACGTAGAACAGTCCAAATGATCCGTTCGTGATCGGGATTTCCCAACAGTGTCCCAATGAAGAAAATCCTTGGCATGTACGAGGAGCCAGACCAAAGCAATGCCATATTGGTAATCGTGCCCGGCGGAACATACAGCGTGTGCGAGCTCGCACCTTGACTCGAACCTGCGCTTTGTGCTCGCGGGAGCGGGCTCTGGTGCTTTTCGGGCTGCCAAGGTGAAGTTTGACGACGATCAAAGGCATCATTAGGACGGTTTCTCGTCTGAGTCAATTTGGGATCGGCAACTTTGCTGGATCGGGTTTGCGGCGCAAGGCGAAATCTCCTGAGGTCGAGCCAAGGCGCGGCAACTCTTCGCTGATGATTATCTCCTTTTGCATCGGCACTCTCTCGCCTCAATTCATCCGAGTGCCGCTCGCCCAGGCCTTGGTCCGTCTTCTCCAGCTCTGGACACGACAGGTCAAAACGGGATGCCGGGCTTATGTGTCACTGCTCTCGTCTGACCCGTTTTTTGGCGCTTTTTCCGCCCCCTTTATCTCACTAAGCCTCACCCGATCCATCAACGCAACAAGCCGAGACCAGTATTTTGCCGGCCTCTGCCTCCGCCTCGCAATCTCCTGGGCCAAGAAATGAAGTGCCGCATCTTTGCAGTCCATGATGGCGATTAACACCCCTAACGTTGAGATTCTTCCCTCGTCGGAAAGAGCACACCATTCCCCGAAGTCCTCGCGCTCCAGCTTCGAGCGAACTGCAGCTAAAGAGCTCATCTCGCTCAAGTAGGGTTCGGCGTAATGCCTAACGTGCTTGACCACGTCTGATACAACGACGTTTGGGTCATCTGTCTCAAGAAACTCCCATTCGGAGTATTTCTTCCCCGGTTGCAGAAAGTGTATCGGCACTCCGACGGTCACACGTAAGGGGAACTCCTTCTCGGGATCCAAAAGACATTCCGCACGGGGGATTCTCACTCCAATACCGCACCCGAATTTAAAAACGCCCGGCGATTTCTCAACCGGAGCAAATGACAAGATTTGGACGATATCCGCCGAAATTACTCGGGTGAATGTCAATTCTTGATTATTGACAAATCCAAGGTTTCTGAGCGCAAGACTTAATGCGCATGACAGACTTGTAATCGCATTCATTTCACCACTCCGGATCCCAAAACACCTTCGCCGCGGAATTAAGCCTCTGTCCTTCCACTCCGCCACCCCTTGCGCGGGGTTAGAGCAATGCCATATTGGTGATCGTGCCCGACGGAACATTCAGCGTGTGCGAGCTCGCACCTTGACTCGAACCTGCGCTTTGTGCTCGCCCAAGCAGCGCTCTGGCGCTTTTCGGGCTGCCAAGGTGAAAGTTTCCGGCGATCGCGGTCATGGTAGGACGTTTGTCGTCTGAGTCGAGTTGCGATTGCCAACTTTGCTGAATCAGATTTACGGCGCAAGGCCAAATCTCCTGAAGTCCAGGCGAGGCGCGACAATTCTTCGTTGATGATTATCTGCTTTTGCATCGGCACTCTCTCGCCTCAATTCATCCAAGTGACGCTCGCCCAGGCCTTGGTCCTTCTTCTCCAGCTCTGGACACGACAAGTCAAAACCGAATGCCGGGCTTATGTGTCACTGCTCTGAGCCTTTTTTGACCCCTTTTTCGATCTTTCGTGCCGCCTAAGTCATCCTTCGTCGAGTCGCTTCGATCGGTCTAATCCCAATGCCGTTAAGAAATTCATTTAGAGAGAGCGACGACTCGGTAGTGGGGTTC